>NZ_JNXY01000005.1 GCF_000717135.1 Catenuloplanes japonicus | reverse complement strand
GAACCCGGAAGCTAAGCCCACCAGCGCCGATGGTACTGCACTCGGGAGGGTGTGGGAGAGTAGGACACCGCCGGACTTCTTATTACTTAGGGCCACCCCCATGGGGGTGGCCCTAAGTGTATTTACGGACCATTTTGCTCCACCCGGCCGGTGGAACGAAATTGTCGCACCTTCTGGTTACTGTGGCGCCGCAAGCGAGCGAAACCGCAGGAGGTCAGGTCGTGACGAACACCGAGACCGTCGAGACGACGGCAGATGAGGACGTGTTCGTCCTCCAGCCCGGCTGGCTCCGCACCCGCTACGCCCGCCGTGGCGAACCAGGGCTGAAGGCGCGGCGTCCCGACGCGGAGAAGGCACGGGCTGCGATCGCCACGTTCAAGAGCAAGATGCCCGGCCGGGTGCGGAAGTTCGCCGAGCACGAGCAGACGGACCCGGAGATCGGCCAGGCCGTGCTGGCGTACTACCAGGATCAGGCCGACCCGTCCCCGACCGGCGCGGCCGGCACCGCACTCGCCTGGCACGACCTGCTGGGCTACAACGAGGGCGAGAGCCTCCCGCTGATCGCGGACCGCTGGCTGGCGGAGCAGGGGCTGCGTTTCGCGGTCGAGGCCGTCGTCGAGATGTTCTCGATGGTCACCGGCGACAATCGCAGCGTCTACGAGACCGTCCAGCCGCTGCGCTACGCCGACACCGCGGACCGGAACTTCGAGATGTCCAAGCGTCCGCTGCTCGACCTCGCCGGCCGGGTCCGGCACGCGCTGGCCACCGCCGGCGAGGAGGAGTACGGCGAGGTCGTCGAGATCCTCGCCCGGCACCGGCAGACGAATATGCTGCGGCGCGTGGGCACGTCGTTCCTGGCGCCGACGGAGAGCGCCTGGGTGGAGGCGGACAGCGTCGAGGTCGCCGCCACCGGCTCTCCGGAGCTGGCCCACGTGCTCCTCACCGCGATCCACACCGGCGAGCAGGCCGCGCGGATCACGCCGCTGGCCGAGTCGTGGTGGCTGATGTACCACGCGCCGATGCTGAGCACGTTCATGATCGGTGTCCGTGCCGACGCGCTCCCGGCGCTGCTGAGCTGGTTGAGCACCGACGTCGCGGACTATGCGAAGAGGTTCCTGCCCGCGATCGGCGCGATCCCCACGGACGCGGCCTTCGACGCGCTGCTGGATCGGGTCGACGAGAAGTACGTGCTGCCCGAGGTCCAGGCGATGGCGAATCGTTTCCCGGCCCGTGCGATGCGGTTGCTGGCGGTCCGCCCGACTGCCAAGCGGACGTTCACCGAGCTGCTGACCGCACATGTGCTGGCCCACCAGGAGCTGGCCGCACGACTTCTTCCCGAGTTGCCGGAGTCGGTGGCCGACCGGGTTCAGGACGTGCTCGACCGGGCCGCCGAGGTGCGGGAGGCCCCGGCGGACACGCTGCCGTCGCTGCTCGCGAGCCCGCCGTGGACGCGCAGCCGCACGGTCCGCAAGCCGACGGTGATCACCGGTCTGGAGTGCACCGACCCGGTCGCACTCGACTGGGCGCCCGGTGAGGCCGACGTCTGGCTGACGCTGCGCTTCGAGCAGATGAGCTGGGCCTCGCACACGGACTGGGCCGAGGTCGCGACCGAGATCCGGCGAACCCCGCGCCAGAACTGGTATCAGATCGGCGCGTTCTTCGCACTGGCCCCGCTGTCGCTGACACTGCCGCAGATCGGCGCTTGGCGGCCGTCGGATCTGTACGAGTCCGGCGAGGTCATGCGGCGCGTGGTGGCCCGGCACGGCATGGTGGCGTACCCGGCCGCGCTGCACGCCGCGCAGCACATGCCGCAGGCCGTGATCGCGTTGCTGCCGTTCACGTCGCCCGAGGTGGCGACGCTGATGGCGGACCGGTTCGCGCGCCTGAAGTCGGTGCGGCCGGTGGCGCTGTCCTGGCTGACCCGGCACCCGGTCTCCGCGGCCCGCGCGTTGATCCCGGCCGCGGTCGGCAAGGCCGGTCCGGACCGGCGGTCCGCGGAGCAGGCGCTGTCCGCGATCGTGGCCGCCGGTTTCGCGGACGAGGTGCGGGCCGCCGCCCGGTCGTACGGCGAGGTGGCCGCCGCCGAGATCGAGCCGCTGATCACCACGGACCCGCTGGACAGGCTCCCGGCGAGGATGCCGGTCGTCCCGGACTGGGCGGACCCGGCGCTGCTCCCGCGGCTTCAGACGCCGGCGGGCGCGCTGCCGCTGGACACGGCCCGGCACGTGCTGACCATGCTGGCGTTGTCGCGCCTCGCGGAGCCGTACCCCGGCCTGGGGATTGTGAAAGGGCTTGTCGACGCGCGGGGTCTGGCGGAGTTCGCCTGGGCGTTGTTCCGGCGCTGGCAGGTGGCCGGTATGCCGTCGAAGGAGTCGTGGGCGTTCGAGGCGCTGGCGCACTTCGGCGACGACGAGGTGGTGCGGAACCTGGCGCCGCTGATCCGGGCCTGGCCGGGCGAGGGCGGGCACACGCGTGCCGTGGCCGGCCTGGAGATCCTCTCCACGATCGGCTCGGACGTGGCGTTGATGCACCTGCACGGCATCGCGCAGAAGGTGAAGTTCAAGGGCCTGAAGGACCGGGCGAACGAGAAGATGGCCGAGGTCGCGGCCGCGCTCGAGCTGCGCCCGGAGCAGCTGGCGGATCGGTTGCTGCCGGACTTCGGCCTGGACGACACCGGCAGCCTCACGCTCGACTACGGGCCGCGGCGGTTCGTGGTCGGCTTCGACGAGCAGCTGAAGCCGTTCGTCGCCGATGCGGAGGGCAAGCGGCTGAAGGCGCTGCCGAAACCGGGTGCCAAGGACGACGCCGAGCGTGCGCCGGAGGCGTACCGCCGATTCTCGGGTTTGAAAAAGGATGTGCGCACGGTCGGCGGTGATCAGATCCGTCGTCTGGAGCGCGCGATGGTGGACGGGCGCCGGTGGACCGGTGCGGAGTTCACGCGCTACCTGGTCGGGCATCCGCTGCTGGTGCACATCGTGCGCCGGGTGGTGTGGGGCGTCTACGACGACGGGGGTGCGCTGACCGCGGCGCTGCGGGTGGCCGAGGACCGGTCGTTCGCGGATGCGGAGGACGGTCCGGTGACGGTGGCCGACGACGCGGTGATCGGCGTGGTGCATCCGCTGACGCTCGGCGACGCGCTGCCGGTCTGGGCGGAGGTCTTCGCGGATTACGAGATCCTGCAGCCGTTCCCGCAGGTGGGACGCGAGATCTTCCGGCTGGGGGAGGCGGAGGCGACCGCGGTGGAGTTCACCCGGTTCAAGGACGTGAAGCTGCCGACCGGCAGACTGCTCGGGCTGGAGAAGCACGGCTGGCGTCGCGGCGACCCGCAGGACGGCGGCCACCAGGGCTGGATGGAGCGGGACGTGCCGGACGACCGGATGATCGTGGTGCAGCTGGACCCGGGCATCGCGGTCGGCGCGATCGACATCTTCCCCGAGCAGCGGCTCGACGAGGTGTCCGTGCAGTCGCGGAACGATTCCGTCTGGGGCCGGGACCGAAAGTTGATCAGGCTGGGTGAGCTCGACGAGATCACGATCTCCGAGATCATCCGCGAGTTGAACGAGGTGACCGTGTGACCGACATCGAGACGATGCAGCGCCCGCCGGCCGAGGTCCGGTACGCGGACGAGCTGCGCAGGCTGCGGGAGACGGACTCGGATCCGCGACCGCCGGGGTGGGCGCTGAGCCTGCGTGCGGCCCGCCGCTTCATCGTCGGCGACGAGCGGCACGGCATCTCGAAGAAGTTCGTCGGTGACCCGTCGCTGATCGACCGTTCGCTGGTCAGCCTCGCCACCAGTCGTGGCCTGATGCTGGTCGGCGAGCCCGGTACGGCGAAGTCGCTGCTGTCCGAGCTGCTGGCGGCCGCGGTGAGCGGTGACTCGACGCTGACGATCCAGGGCGGTGCGGCCACCACCGAGGACCAGATCAAGTACTCGTGGAACTACGCGCTGCTGGTCGCGGACGGCCCGTCGACGAAGTCGCTGGTCCCGGCGCCGCTGCTGCACGGCATGTCCGGTGGCAAGGTGGTCCGGTTCGAGGAGATCACCCGGTGTCCGCTGGAGGTGCAGGACTGCCTGCTCTCGCCGCTGTCGGACCGGGTGATGTCGGTGCCGGAGCTGACCGGGGCGGACGCGATGGTGTTCGCGACGGAGGGCTTCAACATCATCGCGACCGCGAACACGCGGGACCGGGGTGTGAACGAGATGAGTTCCGCGCTCAAGCGGCGTTTCAACTTCGAGACCGTCTTCCCGATCTCGGACCTGGCCACGGAGCTGTCGCTGGTCGAGCAGGAGGCGTCCGCGCTGCTGCGGCGCTCCGGCGTCACGGCCGCGCCGAGCCGGGACGTGCTGGAGGTGCTGGTCACCGCGTTCCGGGAGCTGCGGTCCGGGCAGACCGCGCGCGGCGACTCGATGGACAAGCTGACGTCCGTGATGAGCACGGCGGAGGCGGTGTCCGTGGCGCACGCGGTCGGGCTGCGTGGCTGGTTCCTGCGCGGCGAGTCCGGCACGGCCGAGGATCTGGTCTCCTGCCTGGCCGGCACCGCGGCCAAGGACAGCCCGGAGGATCTGGCGAAGCTGCGGCGCTATCTGGAGCAGCAGGCCCGGGGCCGGAAGGGCGCGGGCTGGAAGGCGCTGTACGACGCCCGGCACGTGCTCCCCGGATGATCACTTTCATCGGGGTCCGGCACCACAGCCCGGCGTGCGCGCGGCTGGTCCGCGAGACGATCGAGGAGCTGAAGCCGGCGTACGTGCTGGTCGAGGGCCCGGTCGAGATGAACGCGCGGATCGGCGAGCTGCTGCTCGGGCACGAGCTGCCGATCGCGGTGTTCAGCAGCTACAAGGACGGGGAGCGGCACCACGCGTCCTGGGCGCCGTTCTGTGACTACTCGCCGGAGTGGACCGCGCTGACCGCGGGCCGGGCGGCCGGTGCCCAGCTGCGCTTCATCGACCTCCCGGCCTGGCATCCGGCGTTCTCCGAGCGGCGGAACCGGTACGCGGACGCGGAGCAGCGGTACGCCGAGGTGGTCGACCGGCTGTGCCGCGAGTTCTCCGTGGACAACGTGGACACGCTCTGGGACCACCTGTTCGAGGTGCCGGACCCGGACGGTCTGGCCGAGCGGCTGGCCGCCTACTTCGACCTGCTGCGGGGCGAGGCGGAGGCGGGCGAGGACGACGTTGCCCGCGAGGCCTACATGGCGTCCTGGATCCGGAAGGTGCGCAGGGAGGCGGGCGACCGGCCGATCGTGGTGGTCACCGGCGGGTTCCACCGTCCGGCGCTGGTCCGGCTGGCCGCGCTGCCCGGCGACGACGAGCCGGTGGTGCACGCGCTCCCGGCGGACGCGGCCGGCGGCAGTTACCTGGTGCCGTACTCGTTCCGACGCCTGGACTCGTTCGACGGCTACCAGTCCGGGATGCCGTCCCCGGCGTACTACCAGCACGTCTTCGAGGCCGGGGTGGACACGGCCGCGAGCCGGCTGACCGAGGCCGTGGTGACCCGGCTGCGCGACCGCAAGCAGCGGCTCTCCACGGCGGACCTGATCGCGGCCACCACGTCCGGCCAGGCGCTGGCGCTGGTCCGCGGCCACCGGCACCGCTCCCGGACGGATGTGCTGGACGGCCTGGTGTCCGCGCTGCTCGACGAGGCACTGGACGTGCCGCTGCCCTGGTCCGCGCGGGGCACGCCGGCGCCGGGCACACATCCGGTGGTGGTGGAGATGGTCGCGGCGCTCAGCGGTGACCGGGTCGGCCGCCTGCACCCGGAGACGCCCGCGCCGCCGCTGGTGCACCACGCCACCGCGGAGCTGGAGCGCCACGGGCTGGACTCGGACGGCGCCCGCAAACTGGACCTCGCCCGGGACCGCGATCGCGAGGTCAGCCGCGTGCTGCACCGGCTGCGGATCCTGGGCGTGCCCGGCTTCACCCGGCAGTCCGGCCCGACGACCGGCATCGACCCGGAACCGGTCGAGCAGTGGACGATCGCGCGGGACGACCTGCGGCTGCCCGCGCTGATCGAGGCCGGCGGCTACGGTGCCACGATCGACGAGGCGGCCGGCGCGCTGCTGGCCGAGCGCGTCACGGACGTGGGCGGCGACGTGGAGAAGCTGGCCGGCGTGCTGTTCGACGCCGCGCTGGCCGGTATCCCGGAGCTGTCCGGCCGGGTGCTGGACGCGGTCGGCCGCGCGGTCGGCGCCACGCCGGAGATGGGCCCGCTGGGCAGGGTGCTGGACGTGGTGCTGGCGCTGTGGCGGCACGACCGGCTGCTCGGCACGGCCGGGAGCACGCCGCTGGGCGTCGTGATCGGGGCCTCGGTGGAGCGGATCCTCTGGCTGGCCGAGGGGGTCCGGGGCGGTGCCGGTGCGGATCTGCCGCGGATCGGCGCGCTGGCCTCGGTGCGGGACGCGCTCGTGCACGCCGGGAAGGCTCTCGACCTGGACCGGGACGCCGCGCTCGGCGTGGCCGCCCGGCTGGCGCTGAGCGCGGAGGCACCGCCGGACCTGCGCGGTGCCGGGTTCGGGTTCGGCTGGTCGCTGGGCTCGTCCGACGCCGGTGATCCGGTGCGGGCGATCCGGGGCGCGTTCGCGCCGTCGACCGCCGGTGACTGGCTGGCCGGGCTGTTCGCGCTGGCCCGCGAGGAGGTGCTGCAGGCCGGCGGCGTGCTGGACGTGCTGGACGAGGCGGTCGACGTGATGGGCGACGGGGACTTCCTGATCGCGCTGCCCGCGCTGCGGCAGGCGTTCGAGTTCTTCCCGCCGCGCGAGCGGGACACGATCGCGCAGCACCTGCTGGGCCGGCGCGGGATCGTCGGCCACAGCCGTGCGCTGCTGCGTCTCGCGGCCGAGCCCGAGCTGGTGGCCGAGGGTGCGGAGCTGGACGGACGGGTGGCGGAGCTGTTGACGCGGGAAGGACTGATCACGACGTGACGACTGATCCGACGCTGGAGCGCTGGCGGCTGATGCTCGGCGACCCGGCCTCCGCACTGAACGACGGCCGGATGAGCACGGAAGGCCGGGCCCGGAGCGCGGCGCTGGACTGGCTCTACGGCCGCGACGAGGGCCTGCGCAAGCGGGGCATCCGGGGCAGCGGGGCCGGGGGCAAGGAGGGCGGCGACGGCGACTCCGTGCTGAACACGGTGGACTGGCTGACCGCGATCAACAAGCTGTTCCCGAAGGAGACGATCGAGCGTCTGCAGAAGGACGCGGTCGAGAAGTACCAGATCCACGACGTGGTCACGAACCCGGCCGTGCTGGAGACGATCACGCCGAACCAGACGCTGCTCAAGGCCGTGCTGCAGACCAAGCACCTGATGAACCCCGAGGTGATGCGGCTGGCCCGGCGCATCGTCGAGGAGGTGGTCCGCGACCTGATGGAGAAGTTGAAGGCGGAGGTGCGGAAGTCGTTCAGCGGCAGCCGCAGCCGGCGTCCCAGTCGCTTCCAGCAGGCGCGCAACTTCGACGTCCGGCGCACGATCCGGGACAACCTGGGCCACTACCGGCCGGAGGACCGGCGGCTGCTGATCGAGACGCCGTACTTCTTCTCCCGCACCCGCCGTCACCTGGACAAGTGGCAGGTGATCCTGCTCGTCGACCAGTCCGGCTCGATGACGGACTCGGTGATCCACTCGGCGGTCACGGCCGGCTGCCTGTGGGGCCTGCCCGGCATCAAGACGCACCTGGTCGCGTTCGACACCAATGTCGTGGACCTGACCTCCGATGTGGAGGACCCGGTCGAGATGCTGATGAAGGTGCAGCTCGGCGGCGGCACCGACATCACGCGCGCGGTCCAGTACGGCGCGGGCCTGATCGAGCAACCGCGCCGCACCATCTTCGTGCTGGTCAGCGACTTCTACGAGGGCGGCGACGCCACCCACCTGGTCCGGCTGATCGGCAACCTGGTCGATCAGGGCACCAAGGTGTTCTGCCTGGCCGCGCTGGATTCCGACGCCAACCCGGACTACGACGCGCACACGGCACAGCGCTTCGCCAACGTCGGCGCGGCCGTGGGCGCGATGACGCCGGGCGAGCTGGCCGCGTTCATCGCGGAACACGTCAACCGATGAAGAACCGAGGGGGTACGCCGTGCGGGCCGACCTACGTGCGCTGACCACGGACGCGCTGGCCGCCCTGACCAACCGTGGCCTGGTCAAGCGCGCCGCCCGGGAGCTGGACGCGGCACCGCCCGAGCTGACGGAGGACGCGGACGGCACCGTGGTCGCCACGTTCGCGGACGGGCCGGTGACCACGCTGCCGGTCGGCGGGCTGGAGGCCGGTTCCTGCACCTGCGGGGCGATGGGCGCCTGCCGTCACCTGCTCGGGCTGGTCCTCGCCTACCAGCGCCTGCCGGACTCGGCGTCGGCAGCACCGTCGTCCGCTGAGGCGGAGGTCATCGACTGGTCGCCGGGCACGTTCACGGACGAGCTGCTGCAGACCCGGGTCGGCGCCCGGCTGATGACCGCGGCCCGCAAGACGCTGCGCTCCGGTTACGTCGCGCGTGTGCGCCGGCCGACCGCAGCCGACCCGTCCCCGCAGGTCGACCTGGGTTCCGCCACGGTCCGCTTCCTGGTCCCGCACGATCTGGGCTTCGTGCACACGGACGCGGTCGCGGGCGCGCGCGACGACGTGCTGGCGCTGGCCGTGTGGGCGTTCCGGGCCGCGGACGAGCGCGCGCCGGGCGCCCCGGAGATCCAGATCGAGGTCGGGGGTACGGACGCGGCCGCGGCCAAGGACGGCACCGGCCTGGCCCCGGCCGTGGCGGTCGCGTCCGAGCTGCTGCGCGACGGCGCTGTGCACGCCGGCCCCGGGCTGGCGTCCGCGCTGGCCGAGGCGCGCCGAGGGCTGGACTCGACCGGGCTGCGCTGGCCGCTGCTCGCGGTCGCGGACCTGGAGGAGCTGCTGACGGCGTACCGGGACCGCAGCGCCGGCTACCGTCCCGAGGCGCTGGCGGAGCTGCTGGTGGAGCTGCACGCCCGGGAGCGGACCGTCCGCAACGGCGGGTCCGGGCTGCGCAGCCGCGTGCTGGGCACGGAGGAGGCGGCGGAGACGCCGTTGCGGCGGACCCGGCTGGAGAGCCTGGGCTGCAGGGTCACCGAGCTGGGCGACACCCGGACCGCCGAGATCTTCTTCGCGCACGCGGACAGCACCACGGTGCTGGTGCTGCGCCGGTCCTGGACGACGGAGGAGGACGGTCCCGCGCTGGCCCGGCGGCGGGTCGGCGGCGTCACGATCGGCGGCCTGGCCGGCGGCAACGTGATCACCGAGTCCGCCGTGCGCAGCGCGAGCCGGGTGGTGCGGCTGGCCACCGGGCGGCTGGCGAAGACGTCCGCGAGCCCGTCGCGCGGCACCTGGGACCAGCTCCCGGCCGGGCTGTTCGTCGACTCCTACGACGCGGAGCGCCGGCGCCTGGAGGTGCTGCCGCCGCGCCCGGTCCGGCCGCGCGTGGAGGCGGAGCTGGTGCGCGCGCTCGCGGTCGCGGAGGTGCACACCGTCATCTACTCGCCCGGCCAGCAGCGGCTGGACGCGCAGGTCGCGGACGCGTCCGGCACGCTCGCCACGATCACCGCGCACCACACGCCGGCCGCGCCCGGCCGGCTGGACGCGCTGGCGGCCGCGCTGACCGGCGCGCACGGCACGGTCCGGCTGGTCAGCGGCACGGTGCGGCGTGCGGCGGGCGGCCTGGTGGTGGACCCGCTGGCGGTCGCGGCCGACGGCACGATCGTGGTGCCGGACCTGGCCCCGGCCGATGCGAAGGCGGACGCGTTGCCGCACGGCGCGATCCCGTCCGACCCGCTGGCCGACGCGCTCACCCAGGCCGCCGGGCTGCTGGCCGAGGGCGCGCACCGCGGCCTGGCCCACCTGCCGTCGTCGTTCCCGGAGCGGCTGCGCGCCGAGGCGACCACGCTGACCGGCCTGGGCCTGCGCCGGGTCGCGGACGCGGTGCGCGGCTTTGCCGACTCACTCGGCCCGGACCCGTCCGACGCCGCCGTGGAGTCCTGGCTGGACGCGTCGCTGTATGTCGGCACCGCGCTGGAGCAGCGCTGACGGACGCGCGCGTCCCGATCATCGCGGGCCCGGGTTTTGATCTTGCGGCCACGGACCTGGCAGGGAGGAGCCCCGGCGACGACCGGTGTCGCCGGGAGGCCTCGGCAGGTGATGTGAGACCAAATCGGCAGATGAATGCTTTTTCAGGTGGTGAGATCGGCCATCCAGAATCCGGCGGTACGCGTGTGGAGCTCCGGCTTGTGCTGCTGGTTGCGGAAGGCGAGCGCCTCGTCGTAGAAGCGGTCGATCTGGAAGACCGCGCGGTCGGCCATGTGGTCGAGCGACGAGGCGATCTGCGCGTCGAGCGCGCCGGTCGGGTCGCCCAGCGGGTCCGTGCGGATCCAGTGGGCGATGACCAGGCGGACCAGCTGCGGATCGCCGTTGACCGGCTCGGCCAGCTCGCGCAGCTCACCGCGCGGGCCGGGGTAGTGGCCGGTCGTCCGCGGTGCCGCGGTGATCGCGCGCAGCTCGGCCAGCCACCTGTCCGCGGGCAACTCGGCCAGGCGCAGGTCGAGGTGGTTGACGACCGGCTCGATCTCGCCGAGCGCGAGGCCGTGGCGGAGCGCGCCGACGCGTCTGCCGATCTGCTCGTAGTGCTCGCGCAGTCGTTCGTGGACGGCACGCCACGAGTCCGGATGGTTGATCGGGCGGTCCGCCAGCTGGTCGAGCAGCACCCGGCGCAGGAACGGGTGCAGGAGCCGGGTGCCGGGCGCGACCAGCAGGTCCGTGCGGGTGAACTCGGCCAGGCCGGGCGGCGGCGGCGCGGCCAGCGCGACCGCGGTGGAGACCGGGTCGAGGACCGGCAGCACGCTGCACGTGACCAGCTCCTCGTGGAGCGCGCCGGCGACGCGGCCGAGCAGCCGCGACGCGGTCACCGTCGCGAGCGTCGCACCCGGGTCAACGGCGTCGGCCAGACGCAGCACCGCCCGGGGATCGAGGGGCGGACCGGAAGCTCCGTCCGTCTGTCGTGCCGTCGCCAACGTCCGTAGCACATGGGTGAACCCCCAGGGATGGCCGCCGGTGAGACGCTCGGCCACGGTGACGTCGTCGGAGGTGACGGCGGACTCGAGGTGGCGGCACATCGCCTCGGCGGAATCGTCGTCGAGATCGGGCAGCTCGGTCACGAGCAGCAGGTGAGCGGGGTCGGCCCAGCCGGCGGCGAGCCGTTCACGCCAGGCGCCGGCACCGCCGTCCTCGATGGACGCGCCGGCGACGGTGGGTTGCGCCGTGCCGGCCGGGAACCGGGTGTGGCCGGACGCGAGCAGCAGCATCGGGTCGGAGCGGCCGGTGCCGCCGCGCTCGACGAGTCGCTTGTGCCGGATGGCGGTGAGCATGGAGAGCAGACTCAGGCCGGAGCCGCTGTCCGCGTGGTCGAGCAGCACCACGGGGTGGTCGGTGCGCGGGCCGGCGAAGCGGCCGCCGTCGTAGGCCGCGGCGAGGTCGGCCAGGAACGCCTCGCAGAGGATCGACTCGATGGCCTCGTGGTCGACCTCCATGGTGTGCCGCATGTCGATCAGCGCGTCGACCGGGTCGCGGGAGGTGGTGTGACGCTGCCGGTACCACGCCAGGCTCTCGTGGGCGCGGCGGCCGAGCGAGGCTGCGGTGGCGTCGATCGCGGCGAGGTAGCTGACCTCGGACGGGTCCGGCTTGAGCCCGGCGGCCGCGAGGTCGCGCCCGAGCTTGAGCATGACCTCGCGGGTGACGGCCTTGAGCCGGTGCCGGTTGGCCAGCAGGTCGCGGAGCACCTGCTCGGTGACGTGCCGGCTGTTGTCGTCCTCGAAGGACACGCGCAGCGCGACCAGCCCGAGCGCGAACCGGGGCAGCGTGAGCCGGCCGTAGCCCTTGATCTGGCCGGCCAGGCCGAACATGACGCGGGCGAGCAGCTCGTGCGGCTCCAGCCAGCCGCAGGCGCCGAGGTCGATGCGCACGCACGGCCGGGCGCCCTGCGACTCGGCCCAGACGTGGGCCAGCAGGTCGCTGCCGCGCTCGCCGCGGGCCGTCCAGAACAGCATGATCGGCTGCTCGGTCGGGACCATGTCGCCGGCGTCGGTGAACTCCGGCTCCAGGAAGCGCGGGAGCAGGTGGTCGACGATCCAGCGGCGGTTCGGTGGCAGCGGGGGCGGCTCGGGCATGGCGGGGATCCTCGCTCGACTCGCTCGGTGGTGCGGTGCGGGGGAAGGCGCGAGGCGCTCCGGGCAATGATGCGCGTCCGCAGGAGGCGTAGGCAAGTGCAGATGCACGTGCAGATGCAGACTCTCAAAGGTGAGCCACTTCCGACCGATGCGGAAATTTCCGGACATTTCCGTTCGGTCCATGCGTGACGGCCTGGAACACCGATCGTTAGTTTTCCGGATTTTCTGCCTGCTGGCGTGCTCGTGTTCGCCGCATCGGGGTCACAACTGAGCCAAGTTTGCGGCAAGACGCGGTCAACCGTCCTGCTTCGGTCGGAATCCAGTCGTCCTCTTTACAGTGACTAACGGACGAATGCGGTAAGGGCGACGGCGAACAGCAGTAGGGCGCCCGCGGCCGTCCACGGTGTCCGGGACGCGCGACGGCGGTGCCGCCGGGCCCGGCCGGGCAGCCGCGGGCCGCCGGACGGCAGCGACCGGTGCACCCGTTCGGACTGCAGCGCCGCGCGGTGCTCCGTGACGCGCCGGGCGGCCTCGTGACGGACGAAGTCCCGGCTGCCGAGGTAGGCGCTGTCCAGCGCGCGCCGGGCGTCCGCCTGTTCGCGCAGGCTCTCCGCACGCTGGGCGGCCGCGTAGATCAGCGCCCGGTGCACGTCCGGCGACTCGCGCTCGGCCGTGGTCGCGGCCTCCAGCTCCTCCTGCGTGCGCCGGCGCCGGTGCCGCTTCGCGATGTCGACCAGGCTGACCGGCGAGAAGACCTTCGCCACGGCCGGCACCAGGTCCACCACGACGAACACGATCTCCAGCAGCCGGTAGAGCCGGCGCGCCTCCGGGTCCCGGTCCAGCACGGTCGCGAGCGCGGCCCGGCGGGCGAAGATGCCGTCGTTGTGCGCGGTGGACGCGCCGGCCGCGTCCGCAGCGGCCCCGAGGCGCCGGTCCAGGTCCCGCACGGCCGTGTCGATCTCCGGGCCGCGCGCGTTCAGCCGGCTCCGCGCGATGTCCCGCGCGGTCTTCGCCACGTTCAGGTCGCCGAGCTTGATCCCGGCGATCTTGCCGCAGCCGCGCAGCCGCCGGGTGCCGGGGCACTCCTCGTCGAACGCCTTCTGCAGCGGCGGGATCGCGGCCTCGGTCCGGTCGTAGCCGCGCTGCAGCGCGGCCTTCTCGGTGACCAGCGCGGCGCGCTGCTTGGCCAGGTCGGAGTCCGCCCGGACCTGGTCGGAGATCGCGGCGGTGCTGCGCAGCCGGTCCGCGTCGATCTGCTGCGCGATCTCCTTCGCGCCGACGCCGAGCATCGCGAACCACGCGATGAGCAGGCCCATCGGCACCGCGATCGCGAGCCGCGGCACCAGCAGCCAGAGCCGGTGGAGCACGCCGTCCCGCTCGATGTGCGCGGAGACCAGCCACCGGTCGATCTGGAAGATGCCGAAGCCCCAGACCAGCGCCACGGCCGCGGCGACGCGCGGCGACGCGTCGGTGGCCATCGTGACCGCCCAGAACGTGGTGGCCGCGGCCATCAGTGTGGTGAAGAGCACCAGCGCGCCGAACACGCGGTACCGGCCGGCCTCGCCCCAGAAGAGCGCCTCGTCCGGATCCACGCCGGAGGCGCGGAGGAAGAGGTGGGGTCTGCGTCGAGCAGGGGACATCGAGCCTCCAACGGGCTAGATCATCCCCATTATGTGTTTTTGCCCTAGTTGTTTGGCCCTGAATGACCAGATCCGTCACGGTTGGACCCAGAACCGCCGTGATCGCACGCAGTGGCGGTCGCGTAAGCGCTCTGTGAGGGAGAAAGCGTTAGCAGAGTGCCAGGAGAATTTCTCTTGATTCGAAAATCCCATTACGTGCCGAACTTCCGCTACTTTCCTACCCGTTGGCGACGTCCGTTTTCGCACGGGGCGATCACCGCGGCCACCGCATGCCGTGGAGATGGCGGGAACGGGCGGCTGTGGGCTAGGGGTGCATTGTGATCATGCCAGTGCGGCGTGCGCGTCAATGGTCGCGTTCCGCGCCGGGTCTTCTCGCGGTCGTGCTGATCCTCGTGCCGACCGCAATACTTTTCGGACAGAGCTGGAACGCGTCCAGCGAACGAATCGACTCCGTGAAGCGCGAGCACCAGGGCGTCGAATACACCATCGCGCTCGGCGAGCTCACGCGCGTGATGGCCGAGGCGCAGTCGGCCGCGCTGCACCAGAGCCCGTCGCTGGATCCGGTCAACGGTGCGGTCGCGGCCGTGGACGGGGTGGACGCCCGACTCGGCGCGGACCTCGGCACCACCGCGCGCTGGGCCGACGCCCGCTCCAAGATCGAGGCGCTGGGCGGGGTGAACGGCAGCACGACCACGGTCTACGCGGCGTACGCGGCCGTCACCGACCTGCTGCTCGCGCTGCACGCCGAGGTCCGCGACAACGCGGAGCTCAGCCGGGACCCGCGCGGCGATACGTTCCACCTGCAGGAGGCCGGTGCGGCGGAGCTGCCCGCGCTGATCGTCGGCACCGGGCGCCTCGCGGACCTGGCCGGCATGGCGGTCGGCGCGACCGACGCGGAGCGGCCCGCGCTGCTCGGCCGGATCCTGGCCACCCGCACCACGGTCGAGGACGGCGTCGCGGACCTCACCGACAACCTGCAGTCCTCGCTGGACTCGACGGACAGCGACACGCTCAGCACCAAGCTGCTGACCGGCCTGAACCGGTTCCGGCAGGGCGTCGACAAGCTTTACGTGGTGGCCGCCGGTGCGGAGACGGACGCCGGCATGGCCGCGCAGATCTCACCCGCGCGCACCGAGGCACAGCGCGCGCAGGCGGACCTGATGGCGACCGTGCTCACGGAGCTGGACACGCTGCTCCGCGACCGGTCCGGCCAGCTCAACACCCAGCGGATCGTCGCGGTGGCCATGCTGGTCCTGGCCGTGCTGATCGCGGCCGTCCCGATCGTGCTGCCGTTCGTGCTGAACAGGCCCCGTGCCCAGACCGAGCCGGTCGCCCGGCACGCCGAGGAGACCGCGGCGGCGGAGGACGTCTGGGCCCCGAGACGGAGGCGGACCAGTGCCACGCGTTGAGTTTCCCCCGCTGCGCGTCCAGGGCAAGCTCGCCCTGGTCATGGTGGTGCCGCTGATCGGACTGATCGCGCTCGCGGTGCCGGTGGTCGTCGACCGCATGCAGGAGGCCGGGCGCGCCGGCGACACCGCGGACCGGGTCATGCAGGCCGGGCGCGTCGGCGCGGTCGTGCAGGCGCTCCAGCAGGAACGGCTGCTCTCCGTGGCGTACGTGCGCGGCCTCACCGACCGCTCCCGCCTCGAACTGCAGACCGCGCGCGTCACGGACTGGACCGCGGACCTGCGCGCCGAGGGCGACCTGACGCCGGAGCTGACCGCGGCCGCGGACGCGGTCGGCGAGCTGGCCGGCACGCGCAAGGAGGTGCTGTCCCGGACCGCGGGCACGGAGGCGATCGGCGCCGGCTTCGGCCAGGCGATCGCGCGGTTCGTGGACGGGCTGCGGCTCTCCGGCGTCGCGGACGGCGGCACCGAGACCGGGCGCCGCGTGCTGGCGCTGGACACGGCGATCCGGGTGGACGAGGAGGCGAGCGCGGCGGCCTACGTGCTGCTCGACCTCGCGGTCAGCAAGGATCTCGCCTCGGTGGCGCGGGCCGCCGGCCGGTTCGAGGCGCTGGACCTCCAGCTCGCCCGGCTGCGTGGATTCGCGGACGCGGAGCAGACCGCGGCGTACGACTCCGTGCTGGCCCAGATGCGGCTCGCGGCCGGCGACGACTTCTTCGACAGTTTCGCCACGGACCCGGTCGGCACCGCGAACCGGCTGGACGCCGCGCGGATGCTGCCGTTCATCCAGTCCGTCCTGGTCAACGGCCGTTTCATCGAGCATCAGATCGCCCGCGAGGTCGGTGACCTGGTGGAGTCCGACCGGCGCGCGGCGAACGCGATGGCCGGGCTGGTGCTCACGCTGACCGTGCTGCTCACCGCGGCCGTCGGGGCGGGCGCGTTCATCACGGCCCGCCGCGTCACCAAGCCGCTGCTGCGCCTGACCGAGACCGCGGACCGCGTCGCCCGGCTCACCGAGGAGGAGCTGACCCGCGTCGCCGACGACGAGGCCGAGTCCACCACGCCGATCCGGCTCGATCCGCTGCGCGTGCGCGGCGACGACGAGGTCAGCGACCTCGCGCACGCGTTCAACCGCGTGCAGGGCACCGCGGCCCGGCTGGTCGAGCGGCAGGTCGCCGGCCGGCGGAACGTGGCGCAGATGTTCGGCCACATCGGACGCCGCGCGGAGAACCTGATCGACCGTCAGCTGGCCGTCATCGACGCGCTCGAACGCGACGAGACGGACGCGACGCGCCTGGAGAGCCTCTACCGCCTCGACCACATGGCCAGCAGGCTGCGCCGCAACGCCAGCAGCCTGGTCGCGCTCTCCGGCGGCGGCACCGAGTCCGGCCAGTACCGGGAGCCGCTGCCGCTGCTGCACGTGGTCCGGCTCGCGCTCGGCGAGATCGAGGGCTACCCGCGCGTCGACGTCGACGTGCCGGACACCATCGACGTGCTGCCACAGGCGATCGCGGACCTGACGCTGGTGATCGCGGAGCTGATGGAGAACGCCTGCACGTTCTCCCCGCCGGACACGCGGGTCACGGTCACGGCCGCGCCCGCGGACAACGGCGTCCGCCTGATCATCACGGACCACGGCCTCGGCCTCGCGCCGGACCGGCTCGCGCAGGAGAACGCGCGGCTGGCACGCCGGGAACGGCTCGATCTGGCGCCCACCGAGGTGCTCGGCCTCTTCGTCGTCGGCCGCGTGGCCCGCAGGCAGAACATGCCGGTCCGGCTCGCGGAGACGCCCGGCGGTGGCGTGACCGCATCCGTGCTGCTCGGCCGCTACCAGCTCGTCCTGCCGGAGCCCGAAGAGCAACACCTGCGTCCGGGGGTACGGATGGAGGCCGCGATTCCGGCCGCGGGCATGGAGGTGGCGCTGCTGGACCGGGCGAGCCGCAGCCTGGAGGCCGGGCCGTCCTGGGACGCGTTCTCGATCGCGGCCGCGGAGCTGGCGGAGATCGAGGCGGCGCCCGAGCCCGCACCGGCCGAGCCCGCACCGGCACCCGCGCCGGTCGTGCAGACGCCGCTGCGGGTGCGCCCCGTGGTCGAGTACCGGGCCGCGCCGATCGCGCTGCCCGGCCCGCTCCCGGAACCGCTCGCCCTGCCGGGACCGCGGCGGCCGGTCAGCCCGCTGATCGTCGCGGACGCGGACGGGCGGACGACCGACACCGTCGAGGTGCCGAGACCGCTGATCGTGCCGATGGTCGCGACGCGCGGCGAGCTCGTCGAGAACCCGGCGCCGTCCGTCCGCCGAGCGGACCAGGACACCGCGCCGACGACCGAGATCACGATCGTCGACCCGGCTTCGGTTACCGACGCTGCCGAGACGGGTAACGGGCTGCTGAAGCGGGTGCCGGGCGCCACGCTCGACAGCCAGAACGTCCCACTTGTTCCACCGAGGATCATCCGCCCGGGAACCGCGCCGGCCCGTCAGGACCCGGAGAAGGTACGCGAGTTGATGCGGCAGTTCGAGTCCGGCGTCGCCCGGGGCTTGCGTGCCGTCCGATCCGACCAGCACACCGACGAGGGAAACACCCGATGAGCACCCTGAGCACCGAGGCCAAGACCTTCAACTGGCTGCTGGACACGTTCGCGTCCGGTACCGCCGGCGTGATCCAGGCGATCGCCGTCTCGTCCGACGGCCTGCTGATGGCGATGACCACCGCCCAGGAACGGGCCAACTCGGAACGACTCGCCGCGGTCGTCTCCGGGCTGACCAGCCTGGCGGCGGGCGCGGCGAGCTGCTACCCGCTCGGCGGCCTGAACCGGGTCATCCTCGACATGGACGAGGGATATCTCCTGGTCACCTCGATCAGCGAGGGCTCGGCGCTGGGCGTGATAGCCGAGCGCTCCGCGAACCTGGGCACGCTCGCCTACGAGATGACGCTCTTCGCCAACAAGGCCGGCGATGCGCTGACACCCACGCTCATCAACGAGCTCAAGCGCAACGTCTCGGCGTGACCGCGGTGGAGAACGGCGGCGAACTCGTCGGGCGGCACCGCGTGCGGCCCTACCTGGAGTCGTCGCCGGCAGACGAGCCCGGATGGAACACCTCCACCGGCTTCCGGCCGTTCGTGCTGACCGCCGGCCGTGTCCACGAGGACGGCGACACCGCCGGCGCGATCGGCATGGAGACACAGGTGGTGGCGCGCTGGGGCGAGCCGACCGACGCGCTCGGGCCGGAGGAGCGGGAGATCGTGCGGCTCTGCGTGGAGTCGCTCTCCGTCATGGAGATCAGCGCCCGGCTCGGGCTGCACCTCGGCGTGGCCATGGTGCTGGTCGGTGACCTGAGCGCGGCCGGGCACCTCGTCGTGCAGGAGGAGACGGGCGAGGACGGCCTGAGCGACGAGACCATGACGCGGGTGGCCGAAGGGCTGCGGTTGCTCTGAATTGTCGTACCCCTTCCATAGGGTCGGTGGGTGCCCGTCGAACCGTGGACGGCCGCGCACGTTCTCGCTCTCGCACCCGACGCCTCTTCGGCGAAGGGTGCGCAGAGCGTCAGCGGTGCGGCCAAGTGGGAGGCCGTCGGCCTCAACGATGACGTGTTGTGGGGACTCTGCAAGGGCAGCGGTAAGAAGCCGTACCAAGCCTGTGTGGATCTCTCCGGACCCGCCTACAAATGCTCGTGCCCGAGTCGCAAATTCCCGTGCAAACACGCGCTGGGACTGTTGCTGCTCTGGTCCGCCGGCAGTGTGCCCACCGGTGATCCGCTGCCGGACTGGGTGGCCGAGTGGCAGGCCGGGCGCCGCGACCGGGCGGCCCGCGCGGAGACCCGGCGCGCCGAGCCCGGCGTCGTGGTGGACGAGGCCGCGGCCCGCAAGCGCGCGGATCAGCGGGCCGACCGGGTCGCCGGCGGCCTCGCCGAGCTCGACCGGTGGCTGCTCGACCAGGTGACGTCCGGCCTGGCCGGCGCGGAGCGGGCCGGTTACGGGCCGTTCGAGACAATGGCCGCCCGGCTGGTCGACGCGCAGGCCGGCACGGCCGCGAGCACGGTCCGGCGGCTCGGGCGGCTGGCCGGCGTCGGCGCCGGATGGGCCGATCGGCTGCTCGGCGAGCTGGGGCTGCTGCGGCTGCTGGTCGCGGGCTACGACCGGCGCGACGCGCTCCCGCCGGAGCTGGCCGCGACCGTCCGCACCCGGATCGGCTTCGCCACCTCGACGGACGAGGTGCTGGCCGGCCCGCGCCTCCGTGACTCGTGGCAGGTGCTCGGCCAGGCCGACACCGTGGAGGAGCGGCTGACCAGCCGGCGCACCTGGCTGCGCGGCGTGACCACCGGCCGGTCCGCGCTGCTGCTGGCCTACGCGGCACCCGGCCAGTCGCTGCCCGGCGACGCGGTGCCGGGCACGCTCCTCGACGCCGAGCTGTGCTTCTACCCGGGCGCGTCCCCGCTGCGCGCGCTGATCGCGCAGCCGCACGGCACGTCCGGGCTCTCCACGGTGGCCGGTGCGCTGCCGGTCCGGGCGGCGCTGGCCGCGGCCGGCCGCCTGCGCGCGTCGGATCCGTGGCTGGAGGAGGTGCCGGTGCTGCTCGGCGCCGTGCGCCCGGCCGGCACGGACCGGCTGACCGACCCGGCCGGAGACGCGGTGTGGCTGGTCGGCGGCGAGCCCTGGTGGCTGCTGGCCGCGTCCGGCGGCCATCCGGTGACGGTCGCGGGCGAGCTGACCACGGACGGCGGCGTGCGCCCGCTGGCCGTCTGGTCCGAGGACGGCGTGTTTACGGCGGCCCCGCACGGCGCGGTGACCGGCGACCGGCACGCCACGCGGCTGCCGGGGGAGCTGGTGTCGTCCGCGCTGGTCGGCGTGGAGCGGCGGCCGTGGCGCGGGCCGTCGGTGACGGCCGAGGGGCGCGAGCTGCTGGGCCCCGCCGAAGCGCTGCTCGAAGCGGCCGCCGTGGCCGTGGTCTGTCAGCGGTCCGGGCCGGCACCGTCGCCGGACGTCGAGCCGGACGCGCCGGCCGGTGCGGAGCCGCGCCCGCCGGTCACCCCCGCGGCAGCCCGGCGGCTCGCGCAGCTGCTGTCCGGCGCCGGGGTGCCGGGCGGCGGTGACGTGGCGCAACGGCTGCTCGCGGAGTGGCTGCGGATCGCGGCCGCGCACGGCCTCCGGGCGCCCGCGTCCTCGCTGCCCGCGCTGCTGGACGCCGGTCGTCGCAGCACCGCGCTGCGGCCCGCGCTCGCGCTGGTGGCCGGCGCGCGCGGCGGCTGGCTGGCCGAGCGGCACCCCGACTGGCGTTACCTGCTGACCGAGGCGACCGCCACGGCCGATGAGGCGGATTGGGCGACCGGCTCGCCCGGCGCCCGCCTGGCCTACCTGGTCGCGCTGCGCGAGCGGGACCCGGATGCCGCCCGTGAGCTGCTCACCGCCGGTTTCGACGCGGAGGAGCCGGAGCAGCGCGCCCGATTCGTGGCCGCGCTCGCCACCGGACTGTCCACGGACGACGAGCCACTGCTCGAGCGCGCGCTCGACGACCGCCGCCGCGAGGTCCGGCAGGCCGCGGCGGAGCTGCTGGCCGCGCTGCCCGGTTCCGCGCTGCGGGCCAGGATGACCGGGCGTGCGCTGGACGCGGTCCGGCTCGACGCGGGCCGGCTGGTGATCACGCCGCCAGCGGCCTGTGACGCGGCCATGCGGCGGGACGGCATCGCGCCGAAACCGCCGCGCGGCGTGGGCGAGCGTGCCTGGCTGCTGGAGGAGGTGGTCGCGCGCACGCCGCTGAGCACCTGGACCGGCGCGTTCGGCCTGGACCCGGCCGCGATCACGGCGCTGCCGGTGGCCGACGACTGGGCTCTCACGCTCCACAAGGGCCTGTCCCGCGCCGCCGTCACCGAGCGCGACCCGGCCTGGGTGATGCCGCTGGCGGACCTGATGTCGAGGCCGATCAACCGTGACCTGGACGTGGCCGACCACCTGCTGACGATGGCGCTCTACGAGGCGCTGCCCCCGGCCGAGCTGGGCCGGTACGCCGCACGCGTGCTGCGCGCGGACCCGGCCCGCGCGCACCGGCTGGCCGAGCTGTGCCCGGCACCGTGGCCGGACGAGCTGGCCGACGCCGCGCTCGACGGTATGGCGAGCCTGTCCGCCTCCGGGCGGTACGCGTGGAACCTCGGCGACCTGTGCCGGCTGGCCGCCGCGGCCATGCCGGTGTCCTGTACGACCCGCGTCGCGGAGCTGGCCGAGCGGATCCGGCACGCCGGCGACGCCGCGGTCACGACCCGGCCGGCCGACACCGTCGCGGCGCTGGCCGCCGCACTGACCTACCGACACGAGATGACCGAGGAGCTTCGATGACGGCCCTGCGCCCGCACGCCGAGCAACTGTTCGCGGCCGAGCTGGAGCGGCTCGCGGCCGCGGACGATCTGCCCCGGCCGCCCGGCTGGAAGCTGTCCCCGCAGGCCGTGGTGACGTACCTGCTGGGGGACGGCGAGGGCATCTCGCCGAAGTACGTCGGGCCGCGCCGGCTGATGGAGGTCGCGGTCGCCACGCTCGCCACCGACCGGGCGCTGCTGCTGCTCGGCGTGCCCGGCACGGCCAAGACCTGGGTCTCCGAGCACCTGGCCGCCGCGATCTCCGGCGACTCGACGCTGCTGGTCCAGGGCACGGCCGGCACCGCGGAGGAGGCGATCCGGTACGGCTGGAACTACGCCCGGCTGCTGGCCGAGGGCCCGTCCACGGACGCGTTGGTGCCCAGCCCGATCATGCACGCGATGCGTACCGGCGCGATCGCCCGGTTCGAGGAGCTGACCCGGGTGCCGTCCGACGTGCAGGACTCGCTGATCACGATCCTGTCCGAGAAGACGCTGCCGGTCCCGGAGCTGAATTCGGAGATTCAGGCGCAGCGCGGCTTCAACATCATCGCGACCGCGAACGACCGCGACCGGGGTGTGAACGAGCTGTCCAGCGCGCTGCGCCGCCGTTTCAACACGGTGGTGCTGCCGGTGCCCGCGTCCGCGGACGAGGAGGTCGACATCGTCGCCCGCCGCGTCGAGCAGCTCGGCCGCTCGCTGGAGTTGCCGGAGGTCCCGGCCGCGGTGGAGGAGATCCGCCGCGTGGTCACGGTCTTCCGCGAGCTGCGTGGCGGTCTGACCGCGGACGGCCGCACCAAGCTCAAGTCGCCGACCGGCACGCTCTCCACCGCGGAGGCGATCTCCGTGATCACGAACGGGATCGCGCTGGCCGGGCACTTCGGCGACGGCACGCTGCGGGCCGGCGACGTGGCGGCCGGGATCACCGGTGCCGTGATCAAGGACCCGGTGTCGGACGCGGTCGTCTGGCGTGAATACCTGGAGACCGTGGTCCGCGAGCGCGACGGCTGGTCCGACTTCTACCGGGCCGCGCGCGAGGCGATCTGATGGAGCGCCACTACGGGGTCCGGCACCACGGGCCCGGCTCCGCGCGGGCGGTGCTGCACGCGCTCGACGCGCAGCGGCCGGACCTGGTGCTGATCGAGGGCCCGCCGGAGGCGGACGAGCTGGTCACCTGGGCGTCGAACGACGGGCTGGTCCCGCCGGTGGCGCTGCTCGGCTATGTGACGGACGCCCCGGGCCGGGCCGCCTACTGGCCGTTCGCGGTCTTCTCGCCGGAGTGGCAGGCGATCCGCTGGGCGGTCACGCACGACGTGCCGGTGCGCTTCTTCGACCTGCCGTGGGCCTACCGCGCGGCCGAGGAGGAGCCGGAGCCAGATCAAGATCATGAGGGGGTACGGCCGGTCGACCCGATCGGCGAGCTGGCCGCGGCCGCCGGTTACGACGATCCGGAGCGCTGGTGGGAGGACGTGATCGAGCACCGGGGCCTGCCGGCGTTCGAGGCGATCGCCGAGGCCATGGCCGCGATCCGGGCCGAGTCGCCGGAGGACCCGCGGGACCTGCTGCGCGAGGCGCACATGCGCACGGTGCTGCGCGCCGCCCGGCGTACCCACGGCAACATCGCGGTGGTCTGCGGGGCCTGGCACGTGCCCGCGCTGGACGCCAAGGTCAGCGCCGCCGCCGATGCCGCGCTGCTCAAGGGCCGGAAGAAGGCCAAGGTCACGTTCACCTGGGTGCCGTGGACGTACGGGCGGCTCGCGTCCTGGCAGGGCTACGGCGCCGGCGTCCGCTCGCCGGGCTGGTACGACCACCTCTTCGCCACCGAGGAGCGGGTGATCACGCGGTGGCTGGTCCGGGCCGCGGGCGTGCTCCGGGACGACGGCGTGCCGGTCTCGTCCGCGCACGTCATCGAGGCGGTCCGGCTCGCCGAGGCGCTCGCGGTGCTGCGCGGCCGGCCGCTGGCCGGCCTGGACGAGGTCACCGAGGCGTCCCGCGCCGTGCTGTGCGAGGGCGACGAGCTGCGGCTCGACCTGATCGGACGGCGGCTGGTGGTCAGCGAGCGGCTCGGCGAGGTGCCGGACGACATGCCGGCCGTGCCGCTCGCCCGCGACCTGGCCGCGCACCAGCGCACGCTGCGTCTCAAGCCGTCGCCGCTTGAGGCCGAGCTCAAGCTGGACCTGCGCAAGGAGACCGACCTCGGGCGCAGCCGGCTGCTGCACCGGCTGCGCCTGCTCGACGTGCCGTGGGGCGAGCTGGACACGCGCGGCGGCGGCAAGGGCACGTTCCGTGAGACGTGGAACCTGCGCTGGCAGCCGGAGTACGCGGTCGCGCTGGTGGAGGCGAGCGGCTACGGCACCACCGTGCTGTCCGCGGCCACGGCGCGGGTGGTGGAGCGGGCGCGGCAGAGCACCGCGCTGGCCGAGGTGACCGCGCTGGTCGAGACGTGCCTGCTGGCCGACCTGCCGGAGGCGTACCCGCCGGTGCTGCGCGCGCTGGACACCCGCGCCGCGCTCGACTCCGACGTGACGCGCCTGATGGCCGCGATCCCGGCGCTGGCCCGCACGCTGCGGTACGGCGACGTGCGCGGCACCGACCTGGGCGCGCTCGGGACGGTCACCGCCGCGCTGGTCGGCCGCGTCTGCGCCGCGCTGCCGTCGGCCGTGCTGGCGCTGTCCGACGAGGCCGCGGCGGATCTGCGCCGCCACGCGGACGCGGTGCACGCCGCGATCGGCCTGCTCGACGACGCCGGGCTCCGCGACCGCTGGCTGGACACGCTGGTGTCGCTGACCGGCCGCGACGACCTGCACGGGCTGCTGGCCGGCCGGTTCACCCGGGTGCTCTACGAGGAGGACCGGCTGGACCGGCCGGACACGCGACGGCGGATGGGCCTGGTGCTGACCGCGGGCGTGACCCCGGCCGCGGCGGCCCGCTGGATCGAGGGCTTCCTGTCCGGCGGCGGCCTGCTGCTGGTGCACGACGCCGCGCTGCTGGCGCTGGTCGACGAGTGGCTGACCGGCATCGGCGCGGACGCGTTCACCGAGGCGCTGCCGCTGCTGCGGCGCACGTTCGGCACGTTCGCCCAGCCGGAACGACGGTCGATCGGCGAGCGGGTGACCGGCACCGCGCGCGACGACCGGCACGGCGGCGCCGGCAGCCGGGGCGTGGACCACGAGCTGGCCGCGCTGGCGCTGCCCACGCTGGGCGCGCTGCTGGGACGCGAGATCCGCTACGAGGGGAGCACGGCATGAGCAGGCGGGGATTCAAGCTGGACCGGTTCCGGCGCATGCTCGGCGGCGGCGTGCCCGCGGCGGGCGTGACCAGGGTGAGCAGGCCGTCGGGCCGAGCGTCCGGGATGGACGATGAAGCCTCGGCCGAGGCCCGGGAAGGATCGACGGCGCTCGCCGACGACCGCATCCGGCCGACCCGGCAGGCGCCCCCTGCCGGGGGTCCGGGCGGGGACGGGCGGGCCGCGCGGGCCGACGACCAGGACCAGCGGGCGCTTCAGGCCGGGGACGGCCGGGCGCCACGCGCGGACGGCCCGGCCCGGCGGGCGGCGGAGGAAGAGCCCGACACCCCGACGACGGCCGTGGACGGGCTCGGAGCGGGCGATTCGCACGGGCGCTCGCGTACCGGCAAAGGCTTTGGATCTTATCGGGGTGTGCATCGGAAGGCGGCGGCGTGACCGGCGACGAGGAGCGGCTGCGCCGTTGGCGGATGGTGCTCGGCGGTGCGGCCGCGGGCGATGGCTTCCGCGAGCTGACCGGCGCGGAGGCCGCGATGGACGCGGCGCTGGGCGCGCTCTACGACAGTGGCGGTGACGACGGGCAGGCGAAGGGCAGGTCGGCCGGGCTGGGCGGTTCGGCGCCGCGGGTGGCGCGCTGGCTGGGCGACATCCGGGAGTACTTCCCGAGCACGGTCGTGCAGGTCATGCAGCAGGATGCGATCGAGCGGCTGAACCTGACCTCGCTGCTGCTGGAGCCGGAGATGCTGGCCGCGGTCGAGGCGGACGTGCACCTGGTCGGCACGCTGCTGTCGCTGAACCGCGTGATGCCGGACCGGACGAAGGAGCTGGCCCGCCAGGTGGTCCGGAAGGTGGTGGACGAGCTGGAGCGCCGCATCGCGCAGAAGACGCGGGCCGCGGTGACCGGCGCGCTGAACCGGGCGACGAGGGTGAACCGGCCGCGGCACGCGGACATCGACTGGGACCGGACCATCCGGGCGAATCTGAAGCACTACCAGCCGGAGCACCGGACCGTGGTGCCGGAGCGGCTGATCGGCTACGGCCGGCGGACCAGCGCGGTGCAGCGGGACGTGGTGCTGTGCGTGGACCAGTCCGGTTCGATGGCCGCGTCCGTGGTCTATTCCGGCGTGTTCTCGGCCGTGCTCGCCACGATGCGGAGCCTGCGCACGTCGCTGGTCGTGTTCGACACCGCGGTCGTGGACCTGACCGAGCAGCTCAGCGACCCGGTGGAGGTGTTGTTCGGCACGCAGCTGGGCGGCGGCACGGACATCAACCGCGCGATCGCCTATGGCCAGACGCTGATCACCCGGCCGCAGGAGAGCATCTTCGTGCTGATCAGCGACCTGTACGAGGGCGGTGTCCGGGACGAGATGCTGCGCCGGGTGGCCGCGATGGTCGCGTCCGGCACGCAGGTGATCGTGCTGCTGGCGCTCTCCGACGAGGGCGCGCCCGCCTACGACCACGAGAACGCGGCCGCGCTCGCCGCGCTGGGCGTGCCCGCGTTCGCCTGCACGCCGGACATGTTCCCGGACCTGATGGCGGCCGCGATCGAGCGCCGTGACGTGAAGGCTTTCGCGGAGCGTGCGACGGAGGAGGGCGCGGGGCGTTAGGTGTCGTCGCCGGGTGGGAAAGGTCTGTCCCAACTGACGGTGAGGAGCCTGCGGTGCAGGAGCTATGGACCCAGCTCGCGCTGGTTGCGGTGCTGGTCGTGCTCAACGCGGCGTTCGCGGGCAGCGAGATGGCGCTGGTCTCCCTGCGGGAGAGCCAGATCCACCGGCTGGAACGGGAGCACGGCGCGGCCGGCCGGGTGCTTGCCCGGCTGGCGAAGGATCCGAACCGGTTCCTCGCCACCATCCAGATCGGCATCACGCTGGCCGGCTTCCTGGCGTCCGCCGCGGCCGCGGTGTCGCTGGCCCGGCCGCTGGTGCCGCTGCTGAGCCCGCTCGGCGGCGCGGCCGAACCGCTGTCGATCGTGATCGTGACGCTGGTGCTGACGTTCGTCACGCTGGTCTTCGGCGAGCTGGCCCCGAAGCGGATCGCGATGTCGCGTGCCGAGGGCTGGGCGCTCGCGGTGGCGCGCCCGCTGAACACGCTGGCCACGATCTCCCGCCCGGCCGTGTGGCTGCTGGGCGCGACCACGGACGTGGTGGTGCGCGCGTTCGGCATCGACCCGGCCGAGGAGCGCGACGAGATCAGCCCGGACGAGCTGCGTGACATCGTGTCCGGCCACCGCGGCTTCACGGTGGAGCAGCAGACGATCATCAACGGCGCCGTGCAGATCGCGGAGCGGCAGCTGCGGGCCGTGCTGGTGCCGCGGTTACGCGTGTTCACGCTGGACTCGGGCACCACGGCGGAGGCGGCGCGGATCGTGCTGGCCGCGTCCGGTCACTCGCGCGCGCCGGTGGTCCGGCACAGCATGCTGGACGACGTGGTCGGCGTGGTGCACCTGCGCGACCTGATCGGCGTGCCGGACGACCGCCCGATCGACGAGTGCGCCCGCCCGCCGCTGTTGCTGCCGGACTCGCTGCCGATCGCGGACGCGCTGCGTCAGTTCAAGGCGGAGCGGCAGCACATAGCGCTGGTGGTGGACGAGCGCGGCGCGATCGAGGGCATCGTGACGCTGGAGGACGTGCTGGAGGAGATCGTCGGCGAGATCTACGACGAGACGGACCGGGACGTGCAGTCCGTGCGTACGGAGGAGGACGGCACGCTGGCGCTGCCCGGCACGTTCCCGGTGCACGACCTGCCGGACATCGGTGTGGAGCTGGACGAGCGCCCGCACGGTGACTACACGACGGTGGCCGGGATGCTGCTGACCGTGCTCGGCCACATCCCGACCGTGCCCGGCGAGACCGTGGCGCTGGACGGCTGGGACGCGGCCGTGACCTCGGTGGACCATCACGCGATCACCGGTGTGGCGCTGCGCCGGCAGCCGGAGCGGGTGGAGCCGGACGCCCAGGTCGCCTGAAGATCCACAGCGACCTGTCCGCTGGCCGTTATCGAATCGTGACTCAAGCACGCATTCGGTCACGCCCGGTGAGGCTCTAGTGGTGATTCGCCCGATAATGCCCGGTTAACCGGCCGGAAACCTTTGCACGCGCCGTAATCAACTGCGTCCATGGATGGTTACCCATGGGTAAGGGTCGGGTTGTGACCCACGTCGCTTCGCACAATCATTGGCTCCGCGATTCGTTACCGGCCGGTAGCTCCCGCCGGTGCACCCTCTCGTGGAGGAGGAACTGTGCAGGCGAAAGGTCATGTGAGCTGGCGCCGTGCGGCGGCGCTGGCGCTCCCCACCGCGGCCGCCACCGGGCTGCTGGTCTTCGGCATGTCCAACGGCGCGGTCGCGGCGTCGTTCTCGGTCTCCGGCAACACGTTCAAGGTCGCGGCGGACCGGCTGGAGGGCGACGGCTTCGCCCAGTACGGCGGCATCGCGTCCCAGGAGAACGGCACCAAGCACCCGACCGCGGTCTCCGCGATCCGCGACGCCGAGCTCTACAACCTCTGCCAGTCGGTGAACGCGTCGAACCCGCTGACCGGCCGCGTCATCCTGACGATCAACGCGGGTGGCGGCGACCGGCCGGCCACCGCCACCAACCTGGTGCTCGACGTGGACGAGCTGCGCGGCGACACGACGTTCACCAACATCGAGATCGGCCGGGACGCGTCCACGCTGAACAAGGGCGGCGAGGGTGCCAAGGGCCAGGCCGGGCTGTTCGGCCAGCAGGCCGACCACGTCACGATCCTCGGCCTGCAGCAGGTCGCGTGGTCGACCACGGCCGGCACGTTCGCGCTGACCGGCCTGCGCCTCAAGGTCAACGTCGGCGACGACGCCAAGGAGTGTTTCTAGACCGGGCTCGCGTCGACGTAGGAGGTAACGGATGCAAGGCGTCGTGCGGGGCTGGCGCGCGTTCGGGCGCTGGCGCTGGACCCGGCCGTTCTGGGGCGGCCTGCTGCTGATCCTGGCCGGGCTGGAACTGTTCGCCACCACCCAGGGCGGCGCGGACCTCAACGGGCTGTCCGTGCACGTCGGGCCCAGCGGCTACCTGAGCTGGCTGCTCCCGGCCGTGCTGGTCACCTGCGGGCTGCTGATCTGGTTCAGCGCCGGCCAGCGCGTGTTCTACTCGGTCATCGGCGCGGTGACCTCGGTGTTCTCGCTGATGGCGGTGAACCTGGGCGGCTTCTTCATCGGACTGCTGCTCGGCGCGATCGGGTCGGTGCTGGCATTCGGCTGGACAC
The DNA here is from genome assembly GCF_000717135.1 of Catenuloplanes japonicus. Taxonomy (GTDB): domain Bacteria; phylum Actinomycetota; class Actinomycetes; order Mycobacteriales; family Micromonosporaceae; genus Catenuloplanes; species Catenuloplanes japonicus. The sequence continues at coordinate 373,449 of NZ_JNXY01000005.1, read as the reverse complement.
CGCCGCCTGCCGAATCCGCCGATGACGAGCCGTCCGATGACGAGCCGTCCGATGACGAGCCGGCGGCGGAGGAGCTGACCGGCCCAAAAGCTGAGGGGGACGGCGGCCCCGCACCGAGCACCGGGCAACTGATCAGGCCCGGCACCGTCGAAGAGCAAGATCAAATACTGCCACGGGGGTACGACGAGAGCGGCGCGATTCCGCCCGGCGACGGTGACGGGCGCGCACGGCGTACCCCCATGGCGGTCTGGATCGTGATTCTGGTTCTGATCCTGGGGGCGGGGCTGGGTGCGCTGCCGGGCGCGGGGGCGGCCCTGGCGCAACCGTGCCCGCCCGCCTCGCCGTCGCCCTCGGTGACCGCGAGCCGATCGCCGGGGCCGATCGAGGGGATCATCGGCGAGATCACCGGCGGGATCGGGGATCTGCTGGGCATCAGTCCCAGCCCCGGCACCGCCGCGTCACCGGCGCCCTCGCCCCCGGCCTCCGGCGGCTCGTGCGGCGCCGATCCGGACCCCGGCGGCTCGGCGGAACCCGGCACACCGGGAGATCCGAACAACCCTGGCGATCCGAGCGACCCCGCGAAGCCGGGTGATCCGGCCGCGCCGAGCGACCCCGCCAAGCCAGGGAAGCCCGCGGACCAGGTGAAGCAGCTGGGAATCCCGGCGGGCGTGCCGCCGGTGGCGATGCGGCCCTCGCTGCTGACCGGCACCAAGGTCGAGATGTGGGATCTGGGGCTCGACGGCATCGTGGACATGCCGCGCGCGGACGGCAGCACGATCAAGGCGCTGCAGTTCTCGATGACCAGGGCCGACACGCACGACTTCAGGCTGGACACGCCACGGCACCAGGAACTCTCCCCGATCACCAGCGCGAAGCTGGGCGTCCAGGGGCACGTGCGGTTCTACGCCACCAGGTTCACCGGCACGCTGCTCGGCATCCCGCTCACGCTGACGCCCGAGTCGCCGCTGCCGCCGGACGGGATTCCGATCGCGCTCCCCTACATCGCGTTCGACGACCCGTCCATGGAGTTGTTGCTGGCCACGTGCGACGTGCTGACCGGTCCGGACCTGGTGGACCGGGTCTGAGCACGCCGGGGAGATCCCCCTACGGGTGGTGTTAGCCCTACCTCGAAGCGGGAAGCTGGCCACATCGATCGGCGTCGCCGAGATCCCTACGGTCGACATAACCGATCGAAACGGGGCCGACGATGCCTGATTCCCGGAACTCCACGGCATGAACCTGCTGGAGCATCCCTACGCGTTGCTCGGCCCGCTCGTGCTCGTCGAGGGGCCGGCCGCGACCGTGACCGCCGGATCGCTGGTCGGCGCCGGGCTCGCCCGGTTCTGGCCGGTGCTGGCGATCGTGGTGCTGGCCGACCTGGCCGGGGACACCGTGCTCTACCTGCTCGGACGCTTCTCACACCACCCGCGGGCCGCGGCGCTGCTGCGCCGTCTCGGCCTCTCCGACGCGCGGCGGGCCCGGTTCACCACGTCGGTCACCCGGTCGCTGCCACGGCTGGTGCTGACCGCGAAGGTCGCGGACTTCCTGGCCATCCCGGCCTACGTCTCCGCAGGCGTGGCCCGCATCCCCTACCAGCGCTTCGTCGCCTGGGTCGCGGCCGGTGCGGCGGCCCGCGCCGCGGTCCTGATCGGGGCCGGCGCGCTCATCGGCTCCAGATTCCACGGCAACGTGCTGCTGCTGACCACGGTCGTCGCGGTGGCGGCGCTGATCCTGCAGGTCGGCTTCCAACGACTTCTCAAGCAACGCAAGGGAGAACCATGCGCATCCTCATCGGTGCCGAGACCTACGCTCCGCACGTCAACGGCGCTTCCTACTTCGCCCAGCGTCTCGCCGACGCGCTGACCGCACGGCACGAGGTGCACGTGGTGTCGCCGTCGACCGGTTATCGCAGCTTCCGGCGGCGCGCGGCGAACGGGGTGGTCGAGCATCGGGTGCGCGCGCTGCCCGTACCCACGCATCCGGGTTTCCGGTTCTGCGCGCCGATCGGCTTGCGGCAGGTCGCCGCGCGGATCCTGGACGAGGTGCTGCCGGACGTCGTCCACGTGCAGAGCCACTTCCCGCTCTGCCGCGCGCTGGTCTCCGAGGCACGGGCGCGCGGGCTGCTCGTGGTCGCCACCAACCACTTCATGCCGGAGAACCTGACGCACTACCTGCCGGTCGGCGGCGGCGGACGGCAGGTCGTGCACGACTGGGCCTGGCGCGATGCGGCCCGGGTCTTCGCGGCGGCGGACGCGGTCACCGCGCCGACGCCCTATGCGGCCGCGCTCGCCACCATGGCCGGCGTGCCGGGCCCGGTGCTGCCGCTGTCCTGCGGCATCGACCTCGAACGTTTCGGCCCGCAGGTCTCCGCGTCCGAGTTCCGGCTGCGGCACGGCGTGGAGGACAAGCCGACCGTGCTGTACGTGGGCCGGCTCGACGCGGAGAAGAACCTGGACGTGGTGATCAGGGCGTTCGCGCTGGTCCGCGAGAAGGCCGACGCCCGCTTGGTCCTCGTCGGCAAGGGCGCGGAGCGGCAGAATCTGGAGGCGCTGGCCGAGCGGCTCGGCGTGAGCGGGACGGTGCGGTTCACCGGGTTCGTGCCGGACGAGGAGCTGCCGTCCGCGTACGCCGCGGCCACGGTCTTCGTCAACGCCGGCACCGCGGAGCTGCAGAGCCTCGTCACGCTGGAGGCGATGGCCGGCGGGCGGCCGGTGATCGGCGCGGACGCGGCCGCGCTGCCGCACCTGGTCATCGACGACGAGACCGGCTACCTGTTCCCGCCGGGCGACAGCATGGCGCTGGCCGACCGGCTGCTGACCGTGCTCGGCAACCCGGACCTGGCGGAGTCGCTCGGACGCAGCGCCCGCGCGCACGCGGAGAAGCACGACGAGGCCGTGACGGTGGCCGCGTTCGAGAGCCTCTACGCGATTCGTGCGGCGCGGGCTGCCGCATCCGTCGTCTAAGGCGTGTGTGGTGGCTCGCCGCGAGCCACCACGGACGTCCTAGAACCTGGCCATGGCCTGGCGGAACGGGTCGAGGCCGATCGAGCCCAGGTTCAGGCCGGCCTCGTGGAACGTACGGAGATCGAACGCGGAACCCTGCCGGGCTCGGGCATCCTCCCGGGCCTGGAGCCAGAAGCGCTCGCCCACCTTGTACGACGGCGCCTGCCCCGGCCAGCCCAGGTAGCGGTTGAGCTCGAAGCGCAGGTTGTCGTCCGGCACCCGGCAGTGCGCGCGCATGAACGCCCAGCCGTGCTGCGGCGTCCAGCGCTCGCCCGGCGCGAAACCGAACGGGTTGTCCGCCGGGATCTCCAGCTCCAGGTGCATGCCGATGTCGACGATCACGCGCGCGGCCCGGAACGCCTGGCCGTCCAGCATGCCGAGCTTGTCGCCCGGGTCGTCCAGGTAGCCGAGCTCGTCCATCAGGCGCTCCGCGTAGAGCGCCCAGCCCTCGCCGTACCCGGAGGTCCAGCACATCAGCCGGCGCCAGCGGTTGAGCAGGTCCGCGCGGACCGTGGTCTGGCCGACCTGGAGGTGATGGCCGGGCACACCCTCGTGGTAGACCGTGGTGACCTCGCGCCAGGTGGAGAAGTCCGTGATCGCGCCGGGCACGGCCCACCACATCCGGCCCGGCCGGCTGAAGTCCTCGCTCGGGCCGGTGTAGTAGATGCCGCCGTCGCTGGTCGGCGCCAGGCAGCACTCCAGGCGCAGCACCTGCTCCGGGATGTCGAAGTGGGTGCCGTTCAGCTCCGACACGGCCTTGTCCGCGAGCGCCTGCATCCAGTCGCGGAACGCCTCCTTGCCGTGGATCGTCCGCGCCGGGTCCGCGTCCAGCGTGGCCACGGCCTCGTCGATGCTCGCGCCGGGGCCGACGATCCGGCCCGCGACCAGGCGCATCTCGTCCTCCAGGCGGGCCAGCTCGTCGAAGCCCCAGGCGTACGTCTCCAGCAGGTCCAGCTTCGCGCCGACGAAGTACTGCGACGCCAGCGTGTACCGTTCCAGGCCGGCCGCCTGCTTCTCCCGGCCCAGCGGCGCCAGCTCGCGGCGCAGGAACTCGCCGAACTCCACGGTCGCCCGGTTCGCGGCCTCGGCGCCCCGCTCCAGGTCCTTCGCCAGCCCCGCGCTGCCCGGCAGCAGTCGCCGGACCAGCGCGCGGTAGACGTCGTCCTGCTCCGGGTCGGTCCAGACGCCGCACTGCTTCGCGACCTCGATGATCTGCTCACGCGGGCTGACGTGGCCCCTGGCGGCCTCGTCCAGCAACGTGGTCCGGATCTGCGCCAGCGCGTGCGGGACCTTGTTGAGCCGGGCCGCGATGTTCGCGATCGCGCGCTCGCCCTCGGTCGGCATCAGGTCGAACGCGCCGCGGACCTCGTGCAGCGCGCCGGTGATCACGTTGAGCTCGCTGGCGGTGTCGCCGGACTCGTACCGGGCCAGGCTCAGCTCCAGCCGCTCGATCATCGCCTCGCGGCCGACCTCCTCGTCCGGGGAGCCGGCCGGGGTGGCGTGCAGCGCGGCCACGGTCCGGCGGTCCAGGTCGGCCTGTGCGGCGTGCCCGTCCGGTGTCAGGTCGTCGAATGTGTCGTCGTAGCCGTCGATACCGAGGTGCGTGGCGCCGATCGGATTCAGCGGCGCCCATTCCTCGACGTACCGTTCGGCGAGATCGTCGATGTGTCCCACCCGCAGATGTTGTCATACCGCTAGGGCAGAGTGTCCCGGTGTGACGACCCGCTCCTGGCTGCCCGGATATCTGGCGCTCGCCGCCATCTGGGGCGCCAGCTTCCTGTTCATCGGCATCGGTGTCCGTGAGCTGCATCCGGTCTACGTGACGCTCGGGCGTGTCGTGGCCGGCGCGCTGGCGCTGATCGTGGTGCTGCTCCTCACCCGCGACCGGCTGCCCCGCGATCCCGTGGTCTGGGCCCACCTCTGCTTCACCGGCCTGGTCGGCGTGGTCATCCCGTTCACGCTCTTCGGGTACGGCGAGCAGCGCGTCTCCTCCGGCCTGGCCGGGATCTGGAACGCGACCACGCCACTGCTCACGCTGCCGATCGCGGCGCTGGTCATGCGCACCGAGAAGCTGACCGTGCGCCGGGCCGCCGGCGTGGGCGTCGGGTTCCTCGGCGTGCTGGTGGTGCTCGGCGTGTGGCAGGGCGTCGGCGGCGCGCACCTGTCCGGGCAGCTCATGTGCCTGGGCGCGGCCGCGTGTTACGGGGTGGCGATTCCGTACCAGAAGAAGTTCCTCGGCCACCGCCCCGACTCGTCCGGCGCGCTCGCGGCCGGGCAGCTGATCACCGCGACCGCGCAGCTGCTGATCGTGGCGCCGCTGCTGGCCGGCGCGCCGCCGTCGCCGCTGGGGCTGTCTCCGGAGGTGGCCGCCAGCGTGCTGGTGCTCGGCGTGTTCGGGACCGGGCTGGCGTTCCTGATCAACATGCGGAACATCCGGATCATGGGCGCGAGCACGGCCTCGTCCGTGACGTACCTGATCCCGGTCTTCGCGGTGCTGCTCGGCGTGCTGGTACTGGACGAGCACATCTCCTGGCACCAGCCGGTCGGCGCCGTGATCGTCATGCTCGGCGTCGCGATCAGCACGATCAGCGTGCGGCGGCCCACTCCATGAGCGCGTCCGCGGACCACGTGTTCACCACCCGGTCCGCGGGCACGCCGCACAGCGACGCCCGCTCACAGCCGAACCGTTGCCAGTCCAGCTGACCGGGCGCGTGCGCGTCCGTGTCGATCGCGAAGAGACAGCCGGCCTCGACCGCGAGCCGCAGCAGGCGTTTCGGCGGGTCCAGCCGGTCCGGCCGGCAGTTGATCTCGACGGCCTTGCCGTGCTCCGCGCACGCGGCGAAGACGCGCTTCGCGTCGAAGTCGCTCGGCGGGCGGCTGGTCGTCGCGCGATGCCCGCGGTCGCCCTCGCCCTTGATGCCGACCTGCGACGGCGGCACCCGGCGGCCGGTGCAGTGCCCGAGAATGTCCAGGTGCGGGTTGGCCACCGCCTTCAGCATCCGGCGCGTCATCGCGGCCGAGTCGGCCCGCAGCTCGCTGTGCACGGACCCGACCACCACGTCCAGCCGGGCCAGCAGCTCGTCCTCCTGGTCCAGCGTGCCGTCCGGGTTGATGTCCACCTCGATCCCGGTCAGGATGCGGAACCCCTCCGGCAGCTGCGCGTTCAACGTTGCCACGTGGTCGAGCTGTTTCCTCAGCCGCGCCGGGGTCAGGCCGCGCGCCACCTTCAGCCGCGGCGAATGGTCGGTCAGCACCAGATATTCGTGGCCGACCTCGACCGCGGCCAGCGCCATCTCCTCGATCGGCGAGCCGCCGTCCGACCAGTCCGAGTGGCTGTGGCAGTCGCCGCGCAGCTGTTCCCGCAGCCTGTCGGCGGCCACGGACGTGTTCGTGCCCTCGGTCGCGGCCAGCCGCCGCAGATACACCGGCTCCTCGCCGGCCAGCGACTCCGCCACACAGCGTGCGGTCACGTCGCCGACGCCCTTCAGCTCGCCCAGCGTGCCGTTCTCCGCGCGGGTCCGCACCTCGTCCGGGGCGAGGCCGCCGAGCACGGTCGCGGCGGACCGGAACGCCTTCACCCGGAACGTCGCCTCGTGCGCCGCCTCGAGCAGGAACGCGATGCGCCGCAGATCGGCGACCGGATCACGAGAAGCCATGTCGTCAACCTAACGCGGGCTTGTCGGTCAATGCGCGCAATGGGTACTGTCCGGCCACGTGTGCCTGTGGCGCACGGGGAGGATCGACGATGACCGCCACGCTACGGGCCGCCGTCTCGGTGGCGCTGCTCGCCGGGTTCTACCTGGTCGCGCTCGGTCAGCTCGCGCTCGCCGCGATCCTGCTGCTCTGGGTCACCGCGATCGTCGCCGGACCGGACGCGGTCAAGCTCGCGCTGCCGCTCATCACACTCGGCGTCGGCGTCGCCGCGCTCCCGATCGGCCGCGGCCTCGCCCGCCGCCGGTCCCGCCCGCAGAGCATCCCGGTCGCGCCCGAGCGCGCGCCGGACCTGTGGCGGGTGGTCCGGGAGATCGCGGAGCAGGCCGGCACGCGCGCGCCGGACCGGATCCGGCTGCTGCCGGACGCCACCGTGCGGATCACCGAGGACGTGCGCCTGCTCGGCCTGGTCCCCGGCACCCGCACGCTCTACGTCGGACTGCCGCTGCTGCAGATCCTGACCGTGGACCGGGCCCGTGCGGTGCTCGCGCACGAGCTGGGGCACTTCTCCAGGCCGGGCGGCGTCGCGTACCGGGGCCGGCTCGCGGTCACGGCCGCGCTGCCCCGGATGCCGATCAACCTCCGCTGGTACGCGCACTTCTACCTGGCCGTCGACGCGGCCGGCACCCGCCTGCAGGAGGCCGCGGCCGACCGCCTCGCGGTCACGGTCGCCGGACCGGGCGCCGCCATCGCCGCGCTCCAGGACCGGCCCGTGCTGGAGGCCGCCTGGTCGTTCTTCTTCCGCCGGTACGTGCGGCCCGGCTGGGAACACGGCTACGTGCCGGACGACCTGTTCGGCGGGTTCGCCGACTTCGTGCACGCCCGCGCGGACGAGCTGGACGACCTGCGCAACCGGAAGCCGGACGCGGACCGCTGGGACACGCACGCGCCGGTCGCGGACCGGGTGGCCGCGCTCGGCGGGCTGCCGTCCACCACGGACGACGAGGCACCGGTGCCGGCCACCGCGCTGCTCACGGACCCGGCCGGCGCGGCCCGCGCGCTGCAGGACGCCACGGTCGCGGACGGACGCCGCCCGCTGGCCTGGCCCGAGTTCATCGCGGCGGCCGGCACGGCCACGCTGCGGCGCGAGGCCGACGAGGTGCTGCGGGAGACCGGTCGGACGCTCGGCCGCGACGACGTCGGCCTGTCCGAGGCGCTGGACGTGGCCGCCACCGGCCGGTTCGCGCGCGGGCCGGTCGAATCACTGCTGCTCCTGGCCGCGGTCCAGACCGGCGCGGCCGGTTGGCGGCACAGCTGGTCCTCGCCGCCACGCCTGATCGGCCGGGACGGCGTCGTGCTGCGGTTCGGCGAGATCGCGGACCTGGCGCGCAGCGACCGGACCGTGGACGAGGCCCGCAAACGGCTCACCGACCTGGGCATCGACACCGGGTCCGCGCTGCTCGCCCCGCGGTCCGGTGCGGCCGGCGCGGGTGCGGTGGCCGGCCTGATGAACGTGATCGTCAACGGCGAGCGGTCGGACGTGGTGCTGCTCAACACCGGCCTGATCGTGGTGCCGGGCGTGACGCGGCTGCGGCAGCGGGACGTGCGGCCGCGCATGCACGCGATGCTCACCTCGGTCCCGCCGGAGGAACTGGCGGCCGCGCCCGGCCACCGTTTCGTGGCCTACGCGGAGTTCGCCGACGCCCGCCTGGCCCGCCGTGTCCCCAAGACCTACGAGATCACGCTGCACGACGGCGCCGCCCTCAAGATCCGGGCCGGCGGCGACACCGAGGAGCTCGGCCCCGGCTGGTCCACGCTCGCCGACGCCACGCTCGCCTCGCGGACCTGACGCCCGCACCGCTACCGGCGCGGATGATCGCGTCGACGGGCGTTGTGCACAGCGGGTTCTGCCCTTGCGACCACGGATCGCGCAGGGAGGAGCGCCGGCGACGACCGTTGCCCGCGGGAGCGAACGGGCCGTACCCCGGCGTAGGTGGGCAAAGGAAATTGATCTAGATCTAGATCTTGATCCTTAGTCCGGGCGGACCGCGGTGACCGTGGTGCGGTCCTTGGAGACGCCGGTGATCCAGCCGCCGGCGCGGCCCAGGTCGAGCAGCGCGTTGACCGTGGGGCGCATCGGGAGCGGTTCGCCGGCGACCGGTGGCCAGGCGGAGCGGACGTCGTGGCCGGGGGCGAGCCAGGGGCGCAGCGCGGCGATCGGGTTGCGGGCGTCGAGCGCGTCGCGGGCCGCGGTGAGCGAGTCGATCACGGCGTCCAGGACCGGGCGGACCGCGTCCGCGTTGCCGCCGCACATGGCCGCGACCAGCTCGGAGCGGGTGGCGGCGACGCGCGTGCCGTCGCGGAACGAACCGGCGCCGAGCGCGGCCGCGAGCGGCGCGGCGGCCTGCTCCGCCACCGCGGACGCGACCAGGTGCGGCACGTGGCTGATCGCGGCGACGGCCCGGTCGTGGTCGGCCGCGGTGGCCGGTACCGCGCGGGCGCCGAGGCCGGTGACCAGGTCCGCGAGGTCGAGCCAGTCGCCGAGCATGGTACGACCGGGCTCGAGCCCGAGCACCCACGCGCAGCCGTCGAAGAGGCGCGGGTCGGCCGCGGTGAAACCGGACGTCTCGCGACCGGCCATCGGGTGCCCGCCGACGAAGCCGGCCAGCCGCTGGGAGCCGCCCAGGTACTGCTCGGCCAGCTCCAGCACCGGCACCTTGACCGAGGTCACGTCCGTGATCAGTCCGCCGAAGCCACGCCCGGTCAGTTCGTCCAGCACGATCTCCAGCGCGGGCAGCGGCACCGCGACGATGCACAGCTCCGCGTCCGCGACCGCGGCGGAGACGCTCGGCGCTATCTGCCACCGGGCGCTCGGCGGGGCCTCGGCGGACGCGGTACGGGCGGTGCCGCGGGTGGCCGGATCGTTGTCGAAGCCGACGACCTTGTGCCCGGCGGCGGCGAGGGCACGCAGCACCGACCCCCCGATGAGACCCATACCGATCACCGCGACGCGCACGCGGTGACTTTGTCACAGCACCGTGCGGGCCGGACGCGCGGCTCCGGGTCACCGGTTCGGCCCCGGCACGCCTCCACCGAAGCTCTTGCGGCTTTTCACCCTTTTTGCTCGCCGGTCCCGGTCTTCTTCGCACGTACCGTTATGAAATGATTTTTAGGGACTTAGTGTGTCGAATCCTCGTGACGACGATCGCGTGCACCGCGCTCGCGACCGGCACCGCGACGCCCGCGCACGCGATCGGTTCCACCCCGGACAACACGCCCGGGTTCAACGGCTCGGTCTGGGCAACCGCGTACGCCGGCGACACCGTCTACCTCGGCGGCGACTTCACCGCCGCCGTGGTCGACGGCAAGCAGATCGCCCGCAGCCGCCTCGCCGCCGTCGACGCGAAGACCGGCCGCCTCCTCGACTGGGCCCCCGCCGCGGACGGCACCGTGCGCGCGATCGCCACCGGCGGCGGCGCGGTCTACGTCGGCGGCGCGTTCAGCAAGATCGGCGCCGTCAAGCGCGACAGCCTGGCGAAGCTCGACGGGACCACCGGCGCGGTCAGCGCCATGCTCAACCACACCATGACCGGTCAGCCCTACGCGCTGCTGATCGAGGGCAACCGCCTCTACGCCGGCGGCAACCTCACCGACGTCGACGGCGAGCCCCGCGGCATGCTGGCCGCGTTCGGCCTCGGCAGCGGCAAGCTCGACGGCACCTGGCTCCCGAAGGCCGACGACCAGGTCCAGGCGCTCGCTGCCGTCGGCGGCCGCATCTACGTCGGCGGAAAGTTCAAGAAGATCAACTCTGCCGGTGGCGCCCCGCGCCTCGCCGCCGTCAGCCCCGTCACCGGCGCCCCCGACCCCACATTCAAGACCAAGGCCACCGTCATCGTGTACGGCATCGCCGTCAGCCCGACCGGCGTCTACGCCGCGCACGGCGGCCAAGGTGGCAAGGTCATCGGCTACGCCCTGGACGGCACCGTCCGCTGGACCATGACCATGGACGGCAACCCCCAGGCCCTGGCCATGCTGTCCGGCACGCTCTACATCGGCGGCCATTTCGACAACATCTGCGCCACCGCCTCGACCGGCACCCAGGGCAGCTGCAAGGACGGCCAGATCCCCCGGATCAAGCTGGCCGCCGCCTCTCCGTCGGACGGTTCCCTCGACCCCTGGACCGCCGACGGCAACGGCGTCCTGGGCGTCCTGGCCATGGCGTCGAGCCCCGCGCTCGGCAAGTTCACCGCCGGCGGCGCCTTCACCACGATCAACGGCGTCGCACGAAAGCGCTTCGCCCAGTGGGGCTGACCGCTCCCGCGGCCTGTTCTTTCTAGCCGCGTTCCGCCCCGCTGTGTCCCGCTTTCTGTCGTGTCCCGCTTTCCCCGCTGCGGTCCCGCGCGCACCGGCGACGCGAACGGTTCGGCCGCGCCCAGCAACGCCCGGGACTACCCCTTGTGCGCGATGCCCGAGCCCCCACGCCGTCCCTTTTGGTGGCTTTGCGGGCTCGACCGTCATCGCTGTCACCGCTGATCTTCGCAAGTCACGCTCCGTGCCGGTCCGCCATAATATGAAATTCCGGGCGCGAAGTGCCCGAAATTGACACGGGCGACCCGCCTGCCGCCGTCAGTGCGAAGTGCCGCCATGTGATGCCGGCGCAGGCGTCGCGACCGATCTCGCCATCCGCTGACCTCCGGCCTCGGAGCCAGTCCTTGCGACCGCCCAGCCGCAGCCGCGCCTGAGGCCGTGACCAGCGGCGGAAGCCGCGTGGCCTTTTCCCGGCCACGGCGGGACCGGCTCCGAAACGGCGTGCGTAACGGAGCGAAGCGGAGGTGGAGCCCGCCGGAGGTTGGCCCGCGGGAGCAGCGCTGCCGGACCACGCCGGAAGCGGGAAGATCGGGGTCTGGGTTTCGCGTGCCTGCGGGGAGCGGATCAGTAAGGGGCTTTGGGGCAGCCGTCGTTCTCGGCGATGTAGTCGGCGGCCTCCGCCTTGGGGGAGTTGGAGCCCTGTTTGCGCCAGGAGTCGAGGTAGGGGGCGGGCCAGAGCGCGCCGCGGCGGATCCACCAGTCGCCGACCTGGGCGCAGGCGGGGGAGATGCCGAAGTGGAGGTGGCAGACGTTGTTGGCGTTGCCGGTCTTGCCGACGTTGCCGAGGCGCTGACCGGCGCGGACGCGGACGCCGGGCTCGATGCCGGCGTCGACCACGGACATGTGGGAGCCGTAGTAGCGCACGCCGTCGTCACCGACCAGGGAGACGAAAAAGCCGCCGTTGAGCGGGCCGTCGGGCTTGCCCTTGACGAACTCGTCCTTGCGGCTGATCTCGACGACCGTGCCGTCGGTGACGGCCAGGACCGGGTTTCCGCAGTTGGCGAAGATGTCGGTGGCGGGGTTGGTGGCGTGCGTCGGGTGGTAGGAGACGGGGCTGCCGGGCACCGGGAACACGTATTTGTAGTTCGCGGCCTTTGCCGGCGTCGGCGACGCGCTCTTCGAGGCCGACGCCGACGGGGAGGCCGACGGCGCGGCGGACGCGGAGGCCGGCGCGGGCGAGGACGGCTCCGGCAGGATGACCGGCGCGGACGAACCGGCCTGCCAGACCGGCGCGGACTGCTCCGGACCGGTGGCACAACCGCCGGCCACCAGCACGGCGGTCAGTGACATCGCGATCCCGGCCATTGATGAGGCGCCCCGTTGCATTCGGCCATCTTGGCAGATGGACGCCGTGCGCGGGTCTCACTGTCATATCGGCGTTAGGCTCGGACGAAAGGCAACCGCGAGCGATCCAGGAGCGTGGCTACGTGGCGCAACAGCCCGGTTACGGCGATCCGGCCTTCATGTCGCCTCCGCCGTTTGAGCCGGGCAACGATCGCTTCGCCGGGCCGCCCGCGATAGTGGCGGCCCGGGAGGCCTACCGCTTCGGGCGGGTGGATCAGCCGCAGTCGATACCGCCGCGGCCCACCTACCGGGAGCCGCACCCGGTGCGCGCGTTGTCGCTGGTGGCGGGCATGAGCGGCGCGGTGCTCTGGATGGCCGTGCTGCCATTGCTGGGCACGAGCCTCGGCGGGTACGTGTGGTGGACGCTGATCGCGGGCGGTGTTGCCTGGCTGGCCGCGGGCGTGCTGGTCCGCGCCGGGGACCGGGGTGCCGCGGCCGGCATCTCGATCAGCGTGGGCGTGGCCTGGGCGATCGCCGCCTACGCGGTCGCGGTCCGGTGGGCCGAGACCTCGAACTGGCCACTGTGGTGAGACGGCTTCAGAAGAGCTTTGACGAGGGTACGGGCGTCGGCCGACCACGGGGCCGGGCGCATGGTGGCGGGGTCGAGGCAGATGTTGACCCGGCGTCCTTCCGCGTGCACGACCGCGCCGTCCTCGGAGAGGAAGCGGAACCGGTAGTCCGCGCTGGTCGTGCCGAGCTTCTCCAGCCAGAAGTGCACGGCGGCCCGGCCGGTGCCCACGATCGGCGCGTGGAACGTGATCGAGTACTCGCGGATCACGTTGTACGCATCAGGCCTGGTCGGGCGGCCTCCGGCGAAGGACCAGCCGCGCTCCGCCCACCAGCCGATCAGCGCGCGCTCGAACAGCACCCCGAACCGGGCATTGTGCACGATGCCCAGCGCGTCCAGATCGTCGAAGTGGATCGGGACGGCGATGGTGGTGCCGTAGTCGGCCTCGGTCATTCGTGCTCCTTGATCAGGGTGGGATCCGTGCTGAGCGCGCGCAGCCGGTCGCGCATGGACCGCAGCGCGTGGTCGTAGACCGCATCCGGGCCGAGTAGCCGGGACTGCATGACCGCGGCCAGCCCGAGCGCCTCCGCCTCGTAGGCCAGCAGCGCCGGGTCGGTCTCCGGCCGCAGCTCGCCGAGCGCGATGGCCTCGCCGGCCAGGCGCTCGATCAGCGCCAGCCAGTCGGTGAGGATCGCGGCGAGCCGGTCGTGGATCGGGCCCTGCCGCGCGTTGAACTCGAACTGCACATTGCCGAAGAAGCAGCCGCCGGGGAGCACCCGGTCCGCGTAGAACGCGATGCGGTGCCGGTGCAGCGCCCACAGCCGGCGCAGGCCGCGTGGCTCGCGCAGTGCCGGGCTGATCACCTGCTCCAGCCACTGCTCGCGGGCGCGCTCGATCGTGGCGAGCTGCAGCTCCTCCTTGCTGCGCCAGTGCGCGAAGAGCGCGGACTTGCTGATCGTCAGCGCGTCCGCGACCTGGCCCAGGGAGAGGCCGTCGAGCCCGTTGCGGGTTGCCAGCACCACCGCGGCGTCGAGCACCCGGGTCCGGGTGCGGTCGCCGCGGGCGAGTCGTCCGTCGCGCGTGGTCACGGCGGTGAGGCTACTAAAAGAACGACCGGTCGTAAAGATTAGCGAGGGTTCCGGAATGCCCTATAAGCGACGCTTGCACCGACTAGCGTCACGCGTATCGACGGCTGGTATTCGGGGGGACCCAATGTCGTACTTCGCTGCCGCCCTGGTTCGGGGCCCGAGTGGTTGGTCCGCACAAGACCTCGCGCTGACCGGTGCCGCGGACACCGAGGACATCGCCGACCGGCTGCGGGACGTCGACCACGACGCCGACCTCAGCCTGCTCTTCGTCGAGTCCGACGACTCGTACCTGGTGATCATGCGGCTGGACGAGGGCGAGGACCCGCGCGTCTTCGGCTCCGACTCGATCTTCGCGGAGGAGTCGCGCCTCGGCGCGCTGCTGCTCAGCGACATCGAGATGCCCGCGATCGAGATCCACAACGAGATCGAGGAGATCACCGAGGGGGTCGAGGAAGGGTCCGCCGCCACCGGCGCCGATCACAAGGCGCCGCCGGAGGAGCCGGAGATCGACCCGGTCGGGGACGCCGACCTGCTCGCGGACCTGGGGATCTCGTCTCACGATCTGCTGCTGATGTGCGGGCGGGGCGGGGTGCACCCGTCGGATGTGACGCATGAGCTGTGCGAGCAGATCATCGGGAGCGCGGAGGCCGTGGACGAGCTGCGGGAGCACGCGTTGCGGCACTGATCGCGCGTGCCGCGTCCGGCTGGCGTGCCGGCCCGGTCCGGCCGTGTGCCGAGCCTGCCTGCGGTGCGGTGCGGTGCGGTGCGGTGCGGTGCGATGCGGGGCCTGCCTGTGGTGCGGGGCCTGCTTGCGGTGCGGGGCCTGCTTGCGGTGCGGGGCCCGCCTGCGGTGCCGGGTCGGGGCGCGTGGCGGGGGTGCTCGTGGAGAATGCGCGGGTGGAGACGCGGCGGGAGCGGCACGAGCGGTGGATGCGGCGGGCGCTGACGGTGGCGGCGGGTGCCGGCGACGACGTACCCGTGGGGGCCGTGATCTTCGGTCCTGATGGCGCCGAACTCGCACTCGGCCGCAACGAGCGCGAACTCACCGGAGACCCGACCGCGCACGCGGAAGTGCTGGCCCTGCGCCGCGCCGCCGCCGTCCTGGGCGAGTGGCGGCTGACCGGCTGCACCCTCGTGGTCACGCTCGAGCCGTGCACGATGTGCGCCGGCGCGCTGGTGCTGGCCAGGGTCGAGACCGTCGTGTTCGGCGCGTGGGAGCCGAAGACCGGGGCGGCGGGCTCGCTCTGGGACGTGGTCCGGGACCGGCGGTTGAACCATCGGCCGGAGGTCTACGGCGGCGTGCTGGAGACGGAGTGCGCGGCGCTGCTGACGGACTTCTTCGAATGACCTGCCGCGGGGCGGGCGTCTTCGCACCCGCCCCGGGCCCGGTCAGGCCGTGACGGCCGTGTCCAAGGCGATCTCGATCATGGAGGAGAACGTCTGCTCGCGCTCCTCGGACGTGGTCTTCTCGCCGCGCTTGATGTGGTCGCTGACGGTCAGCAGCGTCAGCGCCTTCGCGCGGTACCGGGCCGCCGTGGTGAACAGCGCCGCCGACTCCATCTCGACCGCGAGCACGCCGTAGTCGGCCAGCCGGTCGTAGATGTCCATCCGGTCCGTGTAGAACAGGTCCGCCGCCAGGATCGGCCCGACCCGCACCGGGATCTGCCGCTCCTCCGCCGCCGCCACCGCGGTCCGCAGCAGCCCGAAGTCCGCCACCGGCGCGTAGTCGATGATGCCGTCGAACCGCTGCCGGTTCATGCTCGAATCCGTGGACGCACCGTTGACCGCGATCACGTCCCGCAGGTGCAGATCGTCGACCAGCGCGCCACACGTGCCGACCCGGATCAGCGTCTTCACGCCGTACTCGTTGATCAGCTCGTGGGCGTAGATCGTCGCGGACGGCATCCCCATGCCGGAGCCCTGCACCGACACCTCGACCCCACGGTACGTGCCGGTGAAGCCCAGCATCCCCCGCACGGTCGAGTAGCACTTCGCGTCCTGCAGGAACGTCTCCGCGATCCACTTGGCTCGCAGCGGATCCCCCGGCATCAGGACCCTCGGGGCGATCTCGCCCGGCTTAGCGCCGATGTGCACACTCATGCCGCCGATCATGCCAGGCCGTGGCCTCCCTCGTTCCGGGAAGCATCCCCCGTGCGCATCGGCGATGGGGCGTCCGGTAACGTACCTACCGGTGGTGTGTCCGAGTGGCCTAAGGAGCACGCCTCGAAAGCGTGTGAGGGTGCAAGCCCTCCGCGGGTTCAAATCCCGCCGCCACCGCCATCCAGCAGGGTAAACGCCCGGCAGCTGCGCCAGCAGCGGCCGGGCGTTTCTCTTTCTGCCGGAAGCTCAGCGCAGGAGGCCGTCGAGGTGCTCCTGCGCCGGCCCGAACAGTGGGTACGGCACACGCTCGGCGAGCGCGGCGCGGTCGCACCACGCCACCTCGGCCAGTTCCTTCTCGTCGCCGACCTGTGCGGTGCCGCTGATCACCTCGCACACGACGTAGTGCATGAGCCGCCCCGTGGCCGGGTGCACGCGCTCGCCGAGCGTCCGCGTCGGCCGGACGGTGACGCCGGTCTCTTCTTCGGCCTCGCGGGCCGCCGCCTGCTCGACGGTCTCGCCGGGTTCGACCTTGCCGGCCGGGAACTGCCAGGAGAGCGAACCTTCCGCGACCCTCCGCCGCACCATGAGCACCCGCCCCCGGTCGACGATGACGGCGGCCGCGACGGCCGGACGCTGCAGGATCTCGGCAACCGTGAGTCGCGTCCCGGCCGGATACGTGTCGACCTGCCCGGAAACGCGGGTCACCGTGACCGCGGCACCCGAGGTGAGGACGTCACCCGGCCGCAGATCGACGACGGGCGGCGGCTCCACCGCGAACGTGCCGTGCCCGTGCCGCACCTCGATGAGCCCTTCGTGCCGCAGCACTCCCAGCGCCCGGCGGATCGTCTCGCGCGCGAGGCCGAACTCGTCGTGCAGGTCCTTCTCGGAGGGCAGCCGCTGGCCGGGAGGCAGCGCGCCGCTGGTGATGCGATCACGTATGACGCCGGCGAGCTGCCGGTAGACGGCGCCTCCACGGTCCGGCGTGATCATGTGGACACGCTAGGCAGGGGCGTATGGACGCCAAGCGGCGTATTCGTCTAGACGTGTTAACCGCTGAACCGCTGCAGCCCGATCGTCGCCAGCAGGTCGAGCTGGGCCGCGGCCTCGCTGCCGGGAGCGGCCGTGTAGACGATCAGGCGCAGGTCGCTGTCGCGGACCGTGAGAATGTCGCTGTCCAGGGTGATCGGCCCGATCTCCGGGTGCAGGAAGGTGCGGCTGCACGGGCCGGACTGCGGCGGCAGGCGCTGTTCCCACAGCGTGGTGAAGTCCGCGCTCACCTTCAGCAGGTCGGTGATCAGGCCGCCCAGCGTCCTGTCCTTCGGATAACGGCTCCGTGCTTCGCGCAGATCGGCGACCACCTCCCGCCGGGCCAGGCGTTCCTCCTCCTCGTTACGCACATAGCGGGAAGGCCCGCCGGCGAACAGCGTCCAGGCGAGGTTCTGGTCGCGCAGTGGCAGCGTCGTGGTGTCGCCGGTCAGCGCGTACCCCAGCGCATTGGACGTGATGCACTGCCATGACGCGTCGACGACGGTGACGGGTGTGTCGGTCAGGCGGTCCAGGATCCGTTGCACGCTCGGGCCGATGTGGCGTCTGACGCTCCCGCGGGCCGGTTCGGCCTGGTCCGCGGCGCGGAACAGGTGGGCGCGCTCCTGGTCGGACAGGCGCAGCACGCGGGCGAGCGACAGGAGCACGGCGGACGAGGGGCGTGTCGCGTGGCCCTGTTCGAGGCGGGCGAGGTACTCGACGGACAGGCCGGCCAGCATGGCCACCTCCTGCCGGCGCAGGCCGGGTGTCCTGCGTCGCCCGCCGGCCGGCAGACCGGCTTCGGCGGGTGAGATGCGGTCCCGCCAGAAACGCAGGCTGCAGGCGAGATCGTTGGAGTCCGGGACCACGACTCGTTTCTAACACGGTCCGGCGCGCCTATGGTCTCCCTGCCGGTACCCGGCTGAGCAGGTCTCTTTTGCCCCGCGGCACGCCGCCGCAGGATCGGGAGCGACCGATCGCAAACAGCAGAGGTGGGTACGGAAGATGAGTACGGAAGAGCTGCGCGACTTCTACCTGCGCTACGTCGACCTGGCGAACAAGCGTGACTTCGACCGGATGGACGAGTTCGCGCACGACGAGGTCATCATGAACGGCACGCCGGTCGCCCGGGACGACATGGTGGCGGAGTTCCGCCGGCACACCGACGCGGTGCCGGACCTGCACTGGGAGATTCAGGACCTGGTGGTCGAGGGCGACCACGTGGCCGCCCGCCTGATCGACACGGGCACGCCGGTCCGGGAGTGGAACGGCCTCGCGCCCACCGGCGCCTCCGTCGAGTTCGCCGAGACCGCGTTCTACCGCGTCGAGAACGGCCGATTCAAGGACATGTGGTACATGATGGACGCCGATACGTTGCGCCGTCAGCTGGCCGGTTAGAGGAACGTGACCGATCGTGCCCGACTGTTCTGCCGGGGGATGACGCGGCCGGGCGGGGCGTGGAAAGGTGGATCGCGAACGGGCCGAATCCGATGAAGTAAGGCGCTGACTTTGCCGATGGCATGGCGATCCGAGCGGCTCCAGGCAACCGCCCACGTGACGACCACCGCACCCACGACCGCGTTCATCGAAAGACCGGCCGCCCCGCGCCCGGAGGTCGCGGAGGGACGCCCCGCCGAGCAGGCGTTGCTCAGGCACAGCACTCGCTCCGGCGTGCTCATGCGCGGTTTCGTCGGCTTCGCCGCGACGATCGCCGGCGTGCTGACCGCGCCGGAGGCGAGCGCGCTCGTGGTGAGCGTCCTCGCGGCGAACCTGATCTGGTCCGTCGTCTTCGTGGCGATCGCGCGCGTGCGGGGTCTGATGTGGTGGCTGGCGCTCGGCGACATCGCGATCGTCTCCGCGATGTGCCTGCTCCAGAAGAGCGTGGTGGTCCCGACGGCGCTGCCCGGCGGCGCCAGCTGGATCGGCAGTCTCGTGACGATGACACTGCTGGTCGCGGGCCTGGGGCTGCCGGCGCGCTGGGCCGTCCCCGCGTCGACGGTGCTGATCGTGGCGAATCTGGTGGGCATCCGCCCGGCCGACGACGGCGTGATCACCGCGTTGATCCATGTCATCCAGCTGATCGCGATCACGGTGCTGATGCGGCTGTTGCGGCGGTCCGCCGGGTTCGCCGACGATGCGCTGGCGGCCGTGCTGCGTGATCAGCGCGCCGAGCTGATCGAGCGGGCGCGCCGGGCCGATGATCGTGAGCAGCGCCGCGACCTGCACGACACCGTGCTGTCCACGCTGACCGTGGTCGGGACGGATGGGATCCACGGCCCGTCCGAGCAACTGCGGCGGCGCGCGGCGGCGGACATCGCGGTGCTCGACCGGATCGCCGACCCACAGGCGCCGGCGCCGGACGTACCCTCGCGGGATCTTGATGAACGCATGCGGGAGATCGCGCTCCAGCCGGACATGGATGTGGCGCTCGCGCTGACGCCGGTCGAGGTGCCGGCGCCGGTGGTGGAGGCGATCGCCGGCGCCACGGCCGAGGCGGTCAGCAACGTGCGCCGGCACGCCGGCACCGACCGGGTTCGCATCAGCCTGACCAGCGAAAACGGGGCTGTCCAGGTGGAGATCCGTGATCGGGGCCGCGGCTTCGACCCCCAGAGCACCCCCTTCCATCGGTACGGGGTGCGCGAGGCCATCATCGGCCGGATGCTGACGGTCGGCGGTACCGCGGACATCGACTCCGGCCCCGGCGGCACCACGGTCACGCTGCGGTGGTGGCCGTGATCGAGTCCACCGCGCTCCTGGTCGCGCGCCGTTACGTGCGCGGCATGGCGATCGCCGCGCTGGTCATTCCGGTGTGCTGGCATCTGCTCTACGACGGCACGATGACGCTGCTCGGCTGGTCCGTCTACCGCTGGCCGTGGGTGGTCGCGGCGTGCTGGGCCGCCTACCTCGCGATCGGCGTGGCCGGCGCGTTCAACCTGTTCAACCGCGCCCGCCCCGGCCTGTTCGCGCCCTTGACGGTGGCCTCGCTCGCGCTGGTCACGATCGTGATGGCCGCCTGCCCGCCGGAGGAGATCCTGCGGTCGTTCGACTGGGCGTGGGGCTCGATCGGCTGGCTCGGCGTGATCGTCTTCTGGCGCCGTCCGATCGGCAACCTGGTCGCGTTCCTGCTGGCCAACGGCGTGATCGTGTCGGTCGGCCTGGCCCTGGGCGATCAGCTCGACCGGGTCACGCTGGCCCGGTTCGGCATGGTGCTGATCGGCAGTTGCGCGCTGCAGCTGGGATTCTCGTTCACGGCCAGCGGCGTCCGGCAGATCGCCTCGTCCGCGGCCGAGAGCGCGCTGGCCCAGGCCGAGGTGGCGGATCGTCGCGCCGTGGCGGAGGCGGTCCACCAGGCCCGCGTCGCGCGCTACGTGGACATTCGCGACGACATCCGGCACCTGCTCATCGAGCTGGCCGAGGGCGCCGACCCGGCCGACCCGCTGGTCCAGCAGCGCTGCCGGGCCGGCGCCGCCCGCCTGCGCCGCCTGCTCTCCGAGACCGACGACGTCCCCGACCCACTGCTGCACGGCCTGCGCGCCGGCGCGGACGTCGCCGAGCGCCGCGGCGTCGAGGTCTCCCTGGTCCGCGTCGGCACGCTGCCCGACCTGACCGTGGAGACCTGCCGCGCGCTCTCCGAGGCCCCGATCGAGGCGCTCAGCAACGCCGCCACCTGGGCCCGAGTCACCGTGGTCGGCTCCGGCGAGGAGGTCGTCGTCAGCGTCATCGGCGACATGCCCGACTCCCCCATCGCCCCCCGCTCCGGCGTCGAGATCACCGCCCACACGGAGGGAGAACGCCGCTGGATCGAGGCCCGCTGGTCACTGGTCCCCGCCGCCGCCTGAACGAGATCTACCCTGGGACGGTGGTGGAAGTTCCACGCGCATGGCTGGCGCTCGTCGCCGGTGCGGAGCGCGAACACGGTGCCAACGACGGGTACGACGACGCGCCGGCGACCCGCTACAGCTGGGACGACACGGTGGCGAACCACGCCGAGGTGCGGCCCGGCGACGCGATCGTCGTGTGGGAGGAGCGTGGCCTGCTGGGTGCCTCCGTCATCGAGTCGATCGAGGTCGGCGCGGCCCGGAAGCGGATCCACCGGTGCCCCGAGTGCGGCATGGGAAAGATCCAGATCCGCCGCACCCGCGTGCCGCTCTACAAGTGCTACCGGCGCGACTGCCTGCACGAGTTCGACGTGCCGCGCACTCACGAGAAGGACGTGGTCACCTACCGCAGCAAGCACGACCGGGGATGGGTCGACCTCGCCGGCTGCCTCGACCCGCGGACGCTACGCGGCCTCACCGTGCACCCGAAGTCGCAGAACGCGTTTCGGGAGCTGCGTTGGGACGACTTCCGCGCCGAGATCCAGCAGGCGGAGCTGACCTCGCCGCTCACGGTGCTCGACGCGGTGGCCGCGCAGATGGCCGGCGGGCACCGGCGCGCGGTGGTGCGGGTCCGCGTGGGACAGGCCACGTTCCGTCGGCGGCTGCTGGACCGGTTCGGCCCGGTCTGCGCGTTCACCGGACCGTGCCCGCCGGAGGCGCTCGAGGCCGCGCACCTCTACAGCTACGCGTCGATCGGAACCCACGAGGAGCACGGCGGCCTGCTGTTCCGACGGGACCTGCACCGCCTCTTCGACGTCGGCCACCTGGCCGTCGAACCCGTCACCCACCGGATCGACGTCGCCCGGCCGCTGCTGGCCTACGACGCGTACCGGTCGCTGCACGGGCGCGAACTGTCGATCGTGCTCACCGGCGATCAGGACCGATGGTTCGGCGAGCACTGGGCCGAGCACCGCAGTCAGACACCGCCTCCGCGCGGTGCCTGACGGACCCCGGCGAAGAGGTCGGCCGGCCGGCGCTCAGACCGCGATTGAGCCGAAACTCAGCACGCCGCTGCCGCCGCCGGCCAGCTCGCCCTTTGCCGGGCGGAGGACGTCACGGGCGTGCGCCAGCACGTCGTCCTCACCGAGCTCTGCCGCTGCGCGCGCCACCAGCCACCATCGGGCCTCCAGGAACAGGTCCCGCGGCGACTCCGGGACCGCCCGCAACGCGTCACGCGCCTCGGCCCGCTTTCCGGCCGCGATCAGCCGAGACGGTCGCAACCACGGCTCATACGGCCCGGCGTCGAGCGGCACGTCCCAGCCCGGCGCGTTCGAGGTCAGCGAGGACAGGGACAGGGCCAGCAATCCCTCCTCCATGCCGGGCATCCCACGGCCGGCAAGCCGCGCCGCGGCCGTCCGGTAGGCCGCCTCCGCGGCCTCAGGATCGCCGTGGAGTGCGTGGCGCAGGGCCGCGTACCAGTCGGTGAAGATGCCGACCATGGGAAGTTCGTAGTGGGCGGCCAGCCGGTTCACGTCGGCCGCGTGCCGGTCGGCGGCGTCGGTGTCGCCGCGTGCGCAGGAGGCCTGCAGCAGCACGAGATGGCCCAGCACCTCGTAGGTCACCAGCCGATGCCCCGCGGCCAGCTCCACCAGTTCGGCCCCGATCGCCGCGCGCTCGGCGGCCAGGCCGGTCCGTCCGAAGCAATGCATGAAGCGCGCATTCAACGCGAACGCCAGCAATGACGGCTCCCCGGACGCCCTCGCCAGCCGCTCCGCCTCCCGCGCGGCCGTCTCGCCGCGGTCGTCCGTCCGGCCGCGCAGCTCCAGCGCCATCGTGCTCAACAGCCTGCTTCGCAGGCCTGAAGATCCCGCCAGGGTACGCCCGGATTCTCCCCCGCCCGAGGCGAGCAATTCACGGCCGGCGCGGTCCACATCGGAGGTACCCCACGCGGCCAGCACCCGCTCCGCCGCGGCCACGATGCGGGCGGACAACTCCTCGTCGTCGTTGCGG
The DNA here is from genome assembly GCF_000717135.1 of Catenuloplanes japonicus. Lineage (GTDB taxonomy): Bacteria > Actinomycetota > Actinomycetes > Mycobacteriales > Micromonosporaceae > Catenuloplanes > Catenuloplanes japonicus. The sequence goes on along the minus strand of NZ_JNXY01000005.1, from coordinate 350,537 downwards.
GGCCAGACCGCCGGAACGTCGAACGAGGTCAGCGCGACCGCGACCGCCTCCGGGTCGCCCATCGCCTCGGCGGCCTCGATCGCGTCCGCCCGATGCCGCCGTGCCTCGTCCAGCCGCCCGATCACGGCCAGCGCCCGCCCCAGCCCCAGCACCGCCGTGAGCCGTTCCCGCTGCCCGGCGGCCGGGCGGTCCTCGGCGTGACGAGCGCCGGTGTGGCGAGCGTCGTCGGCCTGAGCGCCGGCGCGGCGAGCATCGCCGGCCTGAGCACCGGTGTGGCGATCGCTGTCGGCCGGAGCGCGGCTGGCCTGAGCGTCGGCGACACGAGTGCCGGTAGCGCGAGCGCCGCCGGCACGGTCGTGGGCGTCCACCGCGAGCTGCCACATCCGGGCCGCCTCGTGCGGGTTTCCGCGCTGTTCTGCCTGCTCCGCCGCGGTCCGCGCATATCGGGCGGACTTCGACGCGTCGTCCGCGGCGGCCCGCGCGAAGTGGTGGGCCAGCGTCGCGGCGTCGTCCGGCCGCAACCGCTCCAGCGCGGTCCCGGCCGCCGCGTGCCACCGGGCCCGGCGCAGCGCGGACAGATCGCCGTAGACCGTGTCGCGCACCAGGATGTGCGTGAACCGCAGCCGCCCGCCGTCCTCCGCCAGCAGTCCCGCGCCCACGGCCGACTCCAGCGCGTCCAGCAGCGTGTCGTCGTCCAGGCCGGCCAGCGCGGCGAGCACCTCCGGGTCCACGTCGCGCCCGAGCACGGCCGCGCGGTGCAGCAGCGTCTGCGCCGTGGCCGGGAGCCGCGTCACCCGGTGCCGGATCACGTCACGCACGCCGGCCGGCACGCGGGTCAGCGCGTCCGGGCCCTCCGCGGCCAGCACCCGAGCCAGTTCACGGACGAAGAACGGATTCCCGCCGGTACGCCGATGCAGCAGCGCCACCACGTCCGGCGCGAGGTCGAGACCGGCGACCGCGGCGGCCAGGTCCCCGGTCTCGTCCGCGGGGAGCCCGCCAAGGTAGACGCGGGCCGGCTCCGCCCGTGCGAACCGTGCCAGCGCCGCCCTCAGCTCCGGCGTGATCTCCGTGGCCCGGTAGGTCCCGATGATCAGCACCGGCCCGTCGACCGCATCCGGCCCGACGAGCAGCCCGGCCAGCAGATCCAGCGTGCCCTCGTCGGCCCAGTGCAGATCGTCCAGCACGATCAGCGTCGGCGCAGCCCGTGCCACGCTCCCCACCAGCGCGGACGCGGCCCGCCGCAGCCGGAACCGGGTAGCGGCGGGGTCAGCGCCGACGTCCCCGGTCGTCTCGGGGTGCGCAGCGGCGGAGTCGCCGGCCATGCGGCCCACGGCCGGTGGCAGCCGCAAGCGGGTGGCAGCGGGATCGGTGTCAGTGCGTCCGGCGGTCTCGGGGTGCCCGGCCACGGCGGAGTGCCCGGTGCCCGCCACGGAGTGTCCGCTCGGCGCTGTGGAAAGGTCGCGGTCCGTGGCGGGCAGGGCGTCAGGGGGCGCGGTCGGGAAGGCGCTGGCGGGAAGGCCGCGAGTCGCGGCGGAGAGTGCGTCGGTGATCTGGAGCCAGGGCCAGGCGACGGGAGCGCCCTCGTATTCGGGGCAGCGACCCCAGACGGTGGTCCAGCCGGAACCCGCGAGCGTCCCGGCCAGCGCTTCGGCCAGCGCGGTCTTACCCGCACCGGCATCGCCGGAGATCAGCGCCAGCACGGGCCGCCCACGCGAGACCGCCACCTGGGCAGCCACGACGAGCCGCCGACGCTCCTCAGCCCGACCGACGAAGTCCCCACCGACGAAGTCCCCACCGACGAAGTCCCCACCGACGAAGTCCCCACCGACGAAATCCCGACCGACGAAGTCCCGACCGGCAGGATCCGGGCCGTCGACATCCCGGCCGGCCGTATCGCGGCCCGCACGATCCCGGCGGGCAGGTTCCCGGCCCGGGAAATCGCGGCCGGCAGACTCCCTGCCGGCGGGATCGCGGTCGGCGAGGGGTTCGGGGGCCGCCGATGGGGGCCGTCCCGGCCGTGAATTGCTCGCCGAGGCCGGGGGAGAGTTCGGGCGTACCGTGGCGGGAATTTGATCTTGGGGTTTGTGCAGGTGAGGGGCCTGGGAGAGGATGTCGGACTCCAGCGCGCGCAGGCGAGGGCCGGGATCGATGCCGAGTTCGGAAACGAGGAGCGCGCGGGCACGACGGAGCGCGGCGAGCGCGTCGCCCTGTCGGCCGGCGCGGTAGAGGGTGGTGGCCAGCAGGTGCCAGGCCTCCTCGCGGAGCGGGTGGTCGGCGACGTGCGCCTGGAGCGACGGGGCGGCCTCGGCGGCGCGGCCGAGGTCCAGGAGGGCCTGGGCGCGGCGTTCGACGGCGAGCGCGCGCAGCTCGTTCAGCCGGTCGATCTCGGCGCGGGCCCAGCCCTCCTCGGCGAACTCCGCGTAGGCGGGACCGCGCCACAGCGCCAGCGCGTCGTCCAGACGGGCCAGGGTCGGCGAGGGGTGCAGCACCGCGTCCGTGAAGTGGCGGGCGTCCAGGTCGCGGGCGTGCAGCGCGTAGCCGGGCGGCGCGGTGACCAGCAGCTCCGAGGGGCGGCGCGGCGGACGGCCGGGCTCGAGCGCGCGGCGCAGGTCGGCCACGAACGTGCGGATCGCCGCGATCGCGCGGTCCGGCGGATCGTCCGGCCAGAGGTCGTCGACGAGCGTGCCGACCGGGACGACGTGCCCGTTCGCCACCAGCAGCCGGGCCAGGACCGCGCGCTGACGGTTCCCGCGCAGCGGGACGGGACCGGCCGTGAGCGGGCCGAGCACGCCGAACGAGACCGTCACGGCACCAATCTACTTTTCCGTCGCTGATCCGCCGCTCATCCGGGTCACGCAGAGTCGGGGTCATGAAGATCAGCGGATTCGAGTACCGGCAGATCCCGGTGGCGGACGGCGTGCGGCTCTCCGTGGCGGTCGCGGGCGCGGGCAGCCCGATCGTGCTGCTGCACGGCTTCCCGCAGACGCACCTGATGTGGCGGCACGTGGCCGCCGACCTGGCCGCGGACCACACGGTGATCGTCCCGGACCTGCGCGGGTACGGTGACAGCGACAAGCCCGCCGAGGACGGCCCGGAGACCTACGCGAAGCGGACCATGGCCGCGGACGTGGTGGCGGTCGCGGCCGCGCTGGGACACGACCGGTTCGCGCTGGCCGGGCACGATCGGGGCGCGCTGGTGGCGATCCGGGCCGGCCTCGACCACCCGGGTACGGTCACGCACCTGGCCTCGCTGGACGTGCTGCCGACGCTGGACTCGTGGAACGTGCTGCGCGGCGTCTCGGCCTCGGTCGGCTTCCACCTGTTCCTGATGGCGCAGCCGCCGGGCCTGCCGGAGAAGATGATCGCGGCGACCGCGGACGACTTCTTCGGCTACTTCCTGGACGCCTGGACCAATGATCCGGAGGCGATCCCGGCGCCGGTGCGGGCGGAGTATCTGCGGGCGAGCCGGGCGGCGGTGCCGTCGATCGTGGCGGACTACCGCGCCTCGGCCGGCGTCGACATCGTGCATGACGAGGCGGATTTCGCGGCCGGTCGTCGGCTGCCGATGCCGGTGACGGTGATGCAGCAGGACTGGGGTGCGGCGCTGGGGTTCGACGCGGCGGCGCTGTGGGAGCGGTGGGCGGCGGACCTGCGGCATCGCACGGTGTCGTGCGGGCATTTCATGGCGGAGGAGGCGCCCGCGGTGGTGGTGAAGGAGCTGCGTGACCTGCTGACCAGGTAAAAAGCGAGTGGCCGCCCTCCGCCCCGATGCGGAGAGCGGCCACTACGGCCCTGTCGAACCGATCAGGACGTCGTGCCGGCGGCGGCCCGGACCTTCTTGGGCGCGTCGCCGGATTCGGTGGATTCGGATTCGGACTCGGCGTCGTCGGCCGGGAGGTCGCCCCGGTAGCGCCAGACCGAGTCGTCGGTCTTTTCCGGCTTGGGGGAGACCACGTCCGCGGCAACCGGGGCCTCCGGCTTCCGACGCGACGCGAGCAGCCACGCGATCGCGCCGCCGCCGACCAGCCCGGCCACCAGCCCGCCGATCCCGATCCACAGCCCGGCCCCGGCGCTGTCGTCCGTCACGTTCGCGACCGGCTGCGTGTCCGTCGTGGTGGCGCCGCCGTGGTGGCCGCCGTTCTGGTCGCTGATCGTGTCCGGGATGAGCCGGAGCACGGCCGCCGCGTGCGGGGCCGACGCGCCCGGCGCCGGGACCACGTCGTTGACCACGGCGCTGCCGTCGTCGTACTTCTCGGTGATCGTGAAGACCACCTGCTCCGCGACCGGTAGCGGCCCGAGCGTGACCAGCAGGTCCGCCTTGCCGCCCGGCTTGACGCCCTTGCCCGGCATCGCGTACCAGGTGATGTCCGTCACGGCCTCGGTGACCTTGCTGCTGTGCACGCCCTGCAGCGGCTGGTCCAGCGTCTTCCAGTTGATCCGGGGTGCCCAGTCGTCGACCGACAGCGGGTACGTCTCCGCGATCGGCATCGAGTCCGGCATGGTCAGGACGACCTCGGTGAGTGTGGCCCCCGGGCTGCCGTTCGTGACCGTGAAGGTCAGCCGGGGAGCGCCGCCCTGGACGCTCACGTCCGGGTCGACCGTCACGTCCGCGGAAGCGGGCGTGGGGAGAGCGAGCGCGCCCGCCGCGAAGGCGAGGGCCGCACCTGCCAGGGACTTGCCGAGCCAGCACCTCATGAGTGGTAGTTCGGATGGCGACCCCTGTTTGGTTCAATGAGCCGCCAAGATTGATGGTTGGCGATGTCAGGGCCTAGACTGGGGTCCGGTGCCGCGGGGGCTGACGCGACACCGAGCCGGAGCTGCGCTTCCTCACTTCTCGTCATGAACACCGTGAGAGGAAGCATCGTGAATCTTCGACGCAGGGTGGGCGCATATCTCGCCGCCTCCATGCTGGCCGTCGGGCTGGCAGTCGTCATCAATCCCTCCGGCGCCGAGGCGCACGGGGCGATGATGACCCCCGGCGCGCGGACCTATCTGTGCTGGCAGGACGGGCTCGACTCGACCGGCCAGATCATCCCGCAGAATTCCGCCTGCAAGGCCGCCACCAACATCAGCGGTACGAACGTGCTCTACAACTGGTTCTCCGTGCTGCGTTCCGACGGGGCCGGCCGGATGGAGGGGTTCATCCCGGACGGCCAGCTCTGTTCCGGCGGCAACACGAACTTCACCGGTTTCAACGTGGCCGGCGACTGGCCGCTGACGCACCTGACCTCCGGCGCGCCGTGGAACTGGAAGTACAGCAACTGGGCCGCGCACCCGGGCACGTTCAGCCTCTACATCACGAACGACGGCTGGAACCCGAATGTGCCGCTGACCTGGGGTGCGCTGGCCGACACGCCGTTCCTTCAGGTGACGAACCCGCCGCAGAACGGCGCGGTCGGCACGAATGACGGCCACTACTACTGGTCCGGCAACCTGCCGTCCGGCAAGAGCGGGCGCCACATCATCTACTCGGTGTGGGCGCGTTCGGACAGTCAGGAGACGTTCTACGGCTGCTCCGACGTGACGTTCGACGGCGGCAACGGTGAGGTGACCGGCATGAAGGGCGGCACCACCACGCCGTCGCCCACGCCGACGACGCCCGGACCGACTACCCCGACACCCACCGCCACCACTCACCCCGGCGGCGGCTGCATGGCGACGTACAGCGTGGTCAGCGCCTGGAACGGCGGCATGCAGGGCCAGGTGGAGATCATGAATCACAACACCGCGACGTCCGGTGGCTGGACCGCGACGCTGACGCTGCCGAGCACGTACACGATCAGCAGCGTCTGGAACGGCACACTGAGCGGCAGCGGCACATCGGTCCAGGTCAAGAACGTGAACTGGAACGGCGCGATAGCCCCGGAGGGCAGCACCACGTTCGGCTTCATCGCGAACGGCACCGGGCTGCCACAGGTGTCCTGCACGTTGAGTTGATCGCGGAGAGACGGGGCTCGCCTACATAAAGTGAGCCCCGTCTCGACTCCGAGCGATCGTTCAGGTTTTGTGAGTACCGTGGTCAGTCCACTACTCCCTGGATGTAGATCACGTGAACGGACAACCGACTGCCGAGAGCCTGCTGCGGCACACGATCGCGATGACGGCCTCGGACGACTACGACGATTTGCTGGACGCCGCCCTGCACGCGATCGCGGACGTCTCCGGCGCCCGCACCGCGCTGGCCCTCACGCCGGGCCGGCGCGGCACCCGTGTGCGCACGGTCGGCGCGCCGCTGGCCGGCAGCACCGACGTCATCGGCGACGAGCGGCACCGGCTCGCGGTCGGCCGGCACACGCTGGTGGTCGTGGGCGATGCCGAGCTGCCGGACCGGACGAAGTCGCTGCTCGGCCTGGTCGCCACGCAGGCCTCCGCGTGCCTGGGCCGGCTCGAGACGCTGGACCGGCTGCGTGAGGAGGCCGGCTCCGACCCGCTGACCGGCCTGCGGCACAGCGGTCCGTTCGGCGAGCGCCTGGCCGAGGCGACGCCGGGACACACCGCACTGCTCGCGATCGACGTGGACAACTTCAAGAGCATCAACGATGGGTACGGCCACCAGGCCGGCGACGCCGTGCTGATCGAGCTGGCCGGCGCGCTCAAGGCGGCGCTGCGCCACGCGGACGAGCTCTACCGCGTCGGCGGCGACGAGTTCGTCGCCGTGCTGGAGGTGCAGTCGCCGGAGGAGGCGGCCGGCATCGGCGAGCGTCTCGTCGAGGCCGCGCGCCTGGTCGGGCGCACGGTCAGCGTGGGCGTGGCGATCACCCGCGCGGACGAGGAGCCGGCCTCGACACTGCACCGGGCGGACACCGCGCTCTACTCCGCGAAGCGCTCCGGACGTGACGCGGTGGCCACCACCTGAGCCGATCGGGTGGCAGGAACCGGACATCGGTCGCAGGATGGGTGAATGCGACTGAGCACCCGAGCACTGAGCCTGGCCCTCGTCCCGGCGCTTGCCTTCGGGCTCGCGGCCTGTGGCGCCGACTCCTCTGACGGGGGTGCGCCGGAGCCGAGTACCCCCGCGGCCGCGCCGCTGGCGGTCACGCCGGCGGACAAGCAGGCGGGCGTGCCCGTCTCCGCGGAGATCGGCGCGGACGAGAAGCTGACCCAGGTCGCGATGACCGACGGCCAGGGCGCCGCGGTCGAGGGCGCGCTGCGCGCGGACGGCAGCAGCTGGGTCCCGGCCGACCCGCTGAGCTACGACACGACGTACACGGTGAACGCGACCGCGGGCGAGCGCACCGCCACCACCACGTTCACCACCATGTCCCGCCCGGAGAACCGGATGGACGCGCAGCTGTTCATGGCGGAGGGAAAGACCTACGGCCAGGCTATGCCGATCGTGGTGGAGTTCGGCCAGGGCGGCGTGGCCGAGGCGGACCGGGCCGCGGTGGAGCGCCGGCTTTTCGTGGAGAGCGAGCCGCCGCAGCCCGGCGTCTGGCACTGGGACAGCGCGATCCAGGTCGAGTACCGGCCGGAGCAGTACTGGCAGCCGGGCACGAGGCTGACGATCCGGCTCGGCCTCGGCGGGCTGCCGGTCGGCCAGGACCGCTACGGCAAGGTCGACGTGGACATCACCGCCTCGATCGACACGAAGCGCCGGGAGATCGCGGTCGACAACGCGAGCAAGAAGCTGATCGCGACGGAGGACGGCAAGGAGGTCAAGTCGCTGCCGGTGAGCCTGGGCAAGACGGACGCGCCGTCGTTCTCCGGCACCATGGTGATCATCGAGCGGCTGGACAAGACCACGTTCGACTCCTCCACGTACGGCGTGCCGGCCTCGTCCGCGGACGGCTACCGCACGGACGTGCAGTTCGCGGAGCGGCTGACCTGGAGCGGCCAGTTCATCCACGCGGCGCCGTGGTCCGACGGCGACCAGGGCAGGAACAACGTCTCGCACGGCTGTGTGAACGTCTCCACGGACGGCGGGAAGTGGGTCTTCGAGTGGGCGCGCGTCGGCGATCCCGTGGTGATCAAGGGGACGGAGCAGCGGCTGCCGACCGGCGACGGCTGGACCGCGTGGAACCTCTCCTGGGACGACTTCAAGGCGGGGAGCGCGCTGAAGTAGGCACGATTCGGGGAGTGGCACGAATTGGGGATAAGCGGTTCGGCGGACGAGTTTAGTTTCTCCTCCGGATGGCGAGCACCGCGTGCGAGCTGGACGAACAGCGGGTCCGTTCCACAGGGGACGCGGCCCGAACGGGGGATGGGGGTCCACACAGGTGGGACCTAGGTTCGGCGATACGCCTACTCAACTCTGAGTGGCCCCTCATTCATTTCGGGACCGGACATGAGATTTGCGCTCCCATGGTGCCTCGTCCTCGCCACGACGACGATCGCGGTCACCGGTGCTCCCGCGCGGGCAGCGGCACCGGGCACCGCGACCTCTGCCGGCGGCGTCGTCACGTTCGCCGCCGTGGCCGGCCAGGCCAACCAGATCACCGTCCGCATCGCGGGGACGGCCCTGGTCCTCGACGACATCCATCCGATCACGGCCGGTGCCGGCTGCCTCGCGGTCGCCGGCGACGGCACCACGGTCCGGTGCGCCGGCGCCACGAAACTCACGCTCGACCTGGGCGACGGCAACGACCTGTTCAGCTCCACGCTGGCCGCGGGCGTCGTGGTGCACGGCGGGCCGGGCAACGACCGGCTGACCGGCGGCGACGGCCCGGACTCGCTCTACGGCGACGCGGGCGACGACTACCTGGACGGCCGCGCCGGTGACGACTGGCTCTACGGCGGTGACGGCGACGACGAGCTGCACGGCGGACTCGGCGCGGACGAGCTGGACGGCGGGCCGGGCCGCAACATCCTCGACGGCGGAAACTGACGGAAGGCCCGGGGCGTGCTGCCCCGGGCCTTCCGTCACGGACGTCAGCGCGCGCGGTTGACCGCGCTGGTCACGGCCTGGATCGAGGCGGTGACGATGTTCGCGTCCAGGCCGACGCCCCAGTACACGACGTCGTTGATCTCGCACTCGACATAGGCGGCGGCCTGCGCGTTCTCACCCGCGGTCAGCGCGTGCTCCGCGTAGTCCAGCACCCGGACCCGGACGCCCAGGGCCTGCAGCGCCTGCACGTACGCGTCGATCGGGCCGTTGCCGACCGCGGCCAGCGGACGCCGGTTGCTCTGGTAGTGGACCTCGGCCTCGATCTCCACCTTGCCGTCGACGCTGCCGGTGGAGTAGCGCTCCAGCACCAGACGCGGCGTCACCTGGTGCTCGACCAGGTAGGACTGCGCGAAGATCTCGAACATGCGCTGCGGGTCGACCTCGCCGCCCTCGCCGTCCGTGACGGACTGCACCACGCCGGAGAACTCGATCTGCAGCCGCCGCGGCAGGTCGAACTTGTGCTCCTCCTTCATGATGTACGCGACGCCGCCCTTGCCGGACTGCGAGTTGACCCGGATGACCGCCTCGTAGGAGCGGCCCACGTCCTTCGGGTCGATCGGCAGGTAGGGGACAGCCCACTCAAAGTTGTCGATCTCCACGCCCGCGCCGGAAGCGTCCGCCGCCAGCGCGTCGAAGCCCTTCTTGATCGCGTCCTGGTGCGAGCCGGAGAACGCGGTGTAGACCAGGTCGCCCGCGTACGGGTGCCGCTCGTGCACCGGCAGCTGGTTGCAGTACTCCACGGTCCGCTTGATCTCGTCGATCTGCGAGAAGTCGATCTGCGGGTCGATGCCCTGGGAGAACAGGTTCAGCCCCAGCGTGACCAGGTCGACGTTGCCGGTCCGCTCGCCGTTGCCGAACAGGCAGCCCTCGATCCGGTCCGCGCCGGCCAGCAGGCCCAGCTCCGCGGCCGCGACCGCGGTGCCGCGGTCGTTGTGCGGGTGCAGCGACAGCACGATCGACTCACGTCGCGGCAGGTGGCGGTGCATCCACTCGATCGAGTCGGCGTACACGTTCGGCGTGGCCATCTCGACCGTGGCCGGCAGGTTGATGATCAGCTTGCGGTCCGGCGTCGGGTCGATCACGTCGATCACGGCGGAGCAGATCTCCAGCGCGTACTCCATCTCGGTGCCCGTGTAGGACTCCGGCGAGTACTCGTAGTAGATCTCGGTGTCCGGCGTGTGGATCTCCGCGTACTTCTGGCAGAGCCGCGCGCCGCTGGTCGCGATGTCGGTGATGCCGTCCTTGTCCAGGCCGAACACCACGCGACGCTGCAGCGTGGACGTCGAGTTGTAGAAGTGCACGATCGCCCGCTTGGCGCCGCGCAGCGACTCGAACGTGCGCTCGATCAGGTGCTCCCGGCACTGGGTCAGCACCTGGATGGTCACGTCGTCCGGGATCAGGTCCTGCTCGATCAGTTGCCGGACGAAGTCGAAGTCGGTCTGCGACGCGGCCGGGAAGCCGACCTCGATCTCCTTGTAGCCCATCTGCACCAGCAGCTGGAACATCCGGCGCTTGCGCTCCGGCGACATCGGGTCGATCAGCGCCTGGTTGCCGTCCCGCAGGTCCACCGCGGACCAGCGTGGCGCGGTCTCGACCCGCCGGGACGGCCACTGCCGGTTCTCCAGCGTGATCGGTACCTGCTCGTGGAACGGCTTGTAGCGGCCGAACGGCATGGTGCTGGGCTGCTGCGTGGCGATGGGGTCGCTGTGCGTGCTCATGGTTGTCTTCAAGCTCCCGTCAGAGGCTTCGCGCGAAGTCAGATCTAGGTGGGCGGCGGCATCTGCGTGCCGGGGCCGACGGGCGGGCGCTCGGTGTTCGTGGCGCGCGCTAGATCACCGCGACGAGGTGCCGGCCTGGGATGGGGCCTCGTCGCGGCGGCGAAGGAGGAGACCCTGCTGCCACATAACGGACTCAGCCTACGTGATCGAATCCGCACCCGCTAACTCACGCCCGGGTGTCCCACACAACAAGATCATTCGTGGGTACGGATGGAAGCCGCCCCTATTCGGCCGCGCCGCTCGCCGTACCCGCTGATGGGGTGGTGCTCTTCGGTTTCGCCGTCTGCGGCGCCGGCGTGGCCATGCCCAGCGCCGGACCCGTCACCACCGGCCCCGGCAGCGAGATCGTCGCCGGCCCCGCGGACGGCGCCTGCGTCAGCACCAGTGTGCCGAAGCTCAGCCGCGCGCCGGTCAGCACGCCGTTCGCGTCGTAGCAGTAGATGCCGGTGTCCAGCGGCGCGTCCAGCGAGGCATAGGTCGACTCGACCGCGTAGCAGTCGCCCGCGGCCCCCTCCACCGCCTTCGCGAACGACACGGAGAGCGGCGCCTGCCGGTCCGTCAGCACCTCGCGCCAGTCCGTGAACGTGTGCTGCACCCGCGGGTCGATGTGTTTCGGCAGCACGCCGGTCGCGTCCGCGATCCGGATGCAGGCCGGCGCGACCGGACGCGTCGTGGACGGCAGCGCGCACTGGAACAGGCCGTCCGCGTTCACCGCGACCGACACGTCCGCCAGCCCGCCCATCGCGCCGCCGGCGATGTCCACCCGCCAGCTGCCGTCCGCCGCGCTCGTGGCCACCACGGTGCGCGGCGCCTTGTCGCCCTCGGTGAGCGTGTAGCCGGCGGTGACCTTCCGGTCCTCCGCGGCGGCCGCGCGCGCGGCCAGCACGGACCGCGCGTTCTCCTGCTGCGGCGGGGCGGAGCCGGACTCCGGCGTGGGTGAGGCCGCCGTCCCGGGCTCGCCGCCGCAACCGGCCACACTGGCGGCGACGAACAGCGCGAGCAGGACCGGGCTCAGTCGGGTCGTCTCCACGCGCCCATTCTCGGCCGCATCCACGCAGTTGATCGTGAACCTTCGTGCACGACACGCCGAGCGGTTGATGCCAGTTTTTTCACCGGTTTTCGGGTTTCAGGACGCCTTGCCGCAGGTGGGAACCGGGATTCCGGCCGGATCGTGGGATCGTATGCGGCCGGTGCGAGAACTCGTCGGTACCCTGGTGAGGCTTACTCGCCGCCGTCGGGCCTTCACCCGGCGGCGTCATGGCGTTCGTTGTCAGTACGTTCGTTGTCAGTACAGGAGGCGTGAGACCCCGTGGCCCTCGTGGTGCAGAAGTACGGCGGATCCTCGGTCGCGACTGCGGAGCGGATCAAACGGGTCGCCGAGCGCATCGTGGCGGCACGGAAGGCCGGCAACGACGTCGTCGCCGTGGTCTCCGCGATGGGCGACACCACGGACGAGCTGCTCGACCTGGCGCATCAGGTCAGCCCGCTCCCGCCCGGCCGCGAGCTGGACATGCTGCTCACCGCCGGCGAGCGCATCTCGATGGCGCTGCTGGCGATGGCGATCCACAACCTGGGCTTCGAGGCCCGCTCCTACACCGGCTCGCAGGCCGGCGTGATGACCACGTCCGTGCACGGGCGGGCGCGGATCATAGACGTCACACCGGGCCGCCTGCAGACCGCGCTCGACGAGGGCGCCATCGCGATCGTCGCCGGTTTCCAGGGCGTCTCACAGGACACGAAGGACGTCACCACGCTGGGCCGCGGCGGCTCCGACACCACCGCGGTCGCGCTCGCGGCCGCGCTCGACGCCTCCGTCTGCGAGATCTACACGGACGTGGACGGCGTCTACACCGCGGACCCGCGGATCGTCTCCAAGGCGCGGCACATCAAGACCATCACGTACGAGGAGATGCTGGAGCTCGCCGCCTGTGGCGCGAAGGTGCTGCATCTGCGTAGCGTCGAGTACGCACGCCGGGCGAACCTGCCCATCCACGTGCGCTCGTCGTACAACACCAACACCGGCACCATGGTCACCGGATCGATGGAGGACCCTTCTGTGGAGCACGCGCTGATCACCGGTGTCGCCCACGACCGCAGCGAAGCGAAGATCACCATCGTCGCGGTGCCGGACGAGCCCGGCGCCGCCGCGAAGATCTTCGAGACCGTGGCCGAGGCCGAGATCAACATCGACATGATCGTGCAGAACGTCTCCACCGAGGGGACCGGCCGCACCGACATCTCGTTCACGCTCCCCAAGGCGGACGGCCCGACCGCGATGGCCGCGCTCAACAAGGTCCAGGAGCAGGTCACGTTCAAGGGCCTGCTCTACGACGACCACGTCGGCAAGGTCTCCCTGATCGGCGCCGGCATGCGGTCCCACCCCGGCATCGCCGCCAAGTTCTTCTCCTCGCTCGGTGAGGCCGGCGTGAACATCGAGATGATCTCCACTTCGGAGATCCGCGTCTCGGTCGTCTGCCGCGACACCGACCTGGACGCCGCCGTGCGCTCCATCCACGACGCGTTCGATCTCGGTGGCACCGAGGAGGCAGTCGTCTACGCCGGCACAGGAAGGTAGGGCGCCATGGGACGGCGCCCCACCCTCGCCGTCGTCGGCGCCACCGGCGCCGTCGGCTCGGTCATGTGCGAGCTGCTGTCGTCCCGCAAGGACGTGTGGGGCGAGATCCGCCTGACCGCCTCCGCCGCCTCCTGCGGCCGGCTCCTCTCCGTCCGCGGCGAGGAACTGGAGGTCCAGGCGCTCACGCCCGAGTTCTTCGACGGCGTCGACGTCGCCATGTTCGACGTGCCCGCCGAGGTCGCCGTCGAGTGGGCGCCGATCGCGGCCACCCGCGGCGCCGTCGTCGTCGACAACTCCGGCGCGTTCCGGATGGATCGCGACGTCCCGCTGGTCGTCCCCGAGATCAACGCCGAGCAGGCCCGCAACCGCCCCCGCGGCATCATCGCGAACGCGAACTGCACCACGCTCACCATCGTCGTCATGCTCGCCCCGCTCCACCGCGAATACGGCCTGCGCGAGCTGGTCCTCGCCTCCTACCAGGCCGTCTCCGGCTCCGGCCAGTCCGGCGTCGACGTCCTGCACGACCAGATCTCCAAGGTCGCCGGCGACCGCGCACTCGGCACCCGCTCCGGCAACGTCCGCCAGTCCGTCGGCGACGACCTCGGCCCGTTCCCCGCCCCGATGGCGCTCAACGTGGTCCCGTGGGCAGGCTCGTTGATGGACCTGGGCTGGTCCTCCGAGGAACTCAAGGTCCGCAGCGAGACCCGCAAGATCCTCGGCCTCCCCGACCTCAAGGTCTCCGCCACCTGCGTCCACGTCCCGGTCGTGACCGGCCACTCCGTCGCCGTCCACGCGGTCTTCGCCTCCGAGGTCGACGCCGAGGGCGCCCGCGAGGCCCTCCGCAACGCCCCCGGCGTCATCCTCGTCGACGACCCCGCCTCCGGCGAATACCCCATGCCCATCGACGCCGTCGGCACCGACCCCGCCTGGGTCGGCCGCATCCGCCGCGCCATGGACGACCCCCGGGCCCTGGACCTCTTCGTCACCGGCGACAACCTCCGCAAGGGCTCCGCCCTCAACACGACCCAGATCGCGGAGCTGCTGGCCAAGGAATTCACCCCGCCGTCATCGTCAGCTCGCTGACGCGGAATTCACCTGAAAGAGATATATCGCCGAGCGGGAATTCACCCAGAAGGTGTGTGCGGAGCCCTCGTGTTTGTGACAGCAGGGTGGCCATTACCCAACTAGAGTCAGCTTTGGTGCTGAGGGCCCGGTGGTGACTCCGCATCACCGGCGATCCGGTCAACGCGTGCCGCCGACCTTGGTGAGGGGCGTCAGTCATGGGTGATGGATCATTGTGGGCAGAGTGGCGCAAAAGCTCCTATAGTGCAGATATCAATTGCGTCGAATTCCGGATCGAGGTGCAGGTTGAGGTCGGCATTCGCGATTCGAAGGATTGCGATGGACCTCGTCTGCGTGTCTCCGGCGCGGCGTGGAAGGCCTTCACGACGGCTGTGTCGTCCGAGGATCTCCCGCCAGTCGATTGATCGCCCGATCAAGGATATCGTTGCTCTCCGTGATTGAGGCGCTGCAGTCCTCCAGTGACCAGAAGAGCTCGATGTATGACGCGGCGGATGAGCTCTTCACGTCGATAGCGATGCCTCCACCCTGATGTTCGATGAATGCAAGCTCGTTGTTGTCGGGTGAGGGAAATTCGAGTACGACGAACGGGCCTCGCAGGCCAGTGTGTGCGCCCCGGTCGAACGGCACTATTCGAACCTCGACATTCGGGGTACCGGCCATTTTGCGCACGTGCCGCAACTGGCGAAGCATGACGGCTGGTCCGCCGACCTCGTGATGGAGTACGGCTTCGTCGAGAATGAAGATCGCACGGAAGGCGTCCACCCTTTGGAGTATCTTCTGGCGTTCCATGTGCAGTTGTACCCGCCGTTCCTTGACCTCATCGCTGTCGGTGGTGATCGGGCGGGATTCGAAGAAGGTGCGGGCGTATTCCTCGGTCTGCAGCAGCCCCGGCACGAGTGCCAGCTCGTATGATCTGCACGTCGATGCTGCGCTCTCGTATTGCAGGAAGTATGCGAAGTCGGCCGTCAGAATGTCGCGAAAACGCTCATACTGCTGTCGATGTGCGTGGCTGGCTATCCGGATCAACTCCTCGACCTGGGCATCGTCCTCAACGCCATAGTGATGGAGTAATACGCAAAGATCCATGACCGAGATGTCCAGAACGCCCCGCTCGATGCGTAGGAGTCTCGACAGTGGTTGCCACCCCAGTGCCGTCGCGACCTCCCGCTCCGACCAGCCGCGTTGTTCGCGCATGGTGCGCAGGGTTGTGCGGAGTCGCTGGCGCAAGACAAGCGGACTCTCGCCCGTATCGTTCGGGCCGCTCGGCACCTCGAACCTCCGGCGAACGTGCGTCGATGAAAGGCGCGAGTACTAATGGTAGTCGCATCCTGTCAAGGGGTAGGTGCTTGACAGGGTGCGTCCCGGTCCTGAGTGGATCTCAGGTCGCGGAATGTCGTACTGATGTCGCAAGCTGTAGGGGTGACACGTTCTCTCAAGGTTGTGATGGCTGCGGTTGCCGCCGCGGCGATGCTGGGGATGGCCGGCTGCCAGGTCGATGTGGGGACCGGCGGCGGGGGTGACGGGACCGGGGCGACCGCGGACCCGGGCACCGGTGCGGCCGACGCCGCGGCGCAGCTCGAGGAGCTGACCGTCGGGAAGGCCGGCTCGATGAGCGGCTACAGCCGGGAGAAGTTTCCGCACTGGCGGAGCACCGGGAAGAACTGCGACATGCGGGACAAGATTTTGCAGCGCGACGGCGAGAACATTCGGCTGGACGGGTGCAACGTGACCGGCGGCAGCTGGTACAGCATCTACGACGCCAAGACCTACGAGGATCCGAGCAAGGTCGACATCGACCACATGGTGCCGCTGGCGAACGCGTGGCGCTCCGGGGCGAACGAGTGGACGAACGAGCAGCGCGGCGACTTCGCCAACGATGAGGAGCGGCCGCAGCTGTTCGCGGTTTCGGCCTCGCAGAACCGGGCAAAGGGTGACCAGGATCCGTCGACGTGGAAGCCGGCGTCGGAGGACTTCTGGTGCACCTACGCTCAGGACTGGATCACCGTCAAGCACTACTGGAAGCTGTCGATCACGAGCGCGGAAAAGGGGGCGCTCACCGACATGCTGGCGAAATGCTGAGAGGGTTGAGGGATGGCTGACGCGGACATCGTCCCCGGGCCGGGCGGCGTGATGACCGACGAGGTCGGCGTGGTGACCGGTGAGCTGACGCTGCGCAGCGAGCTGGTCGACGGCGACGCCGTGCTGCGCGTGCAGTACAAGGACGCCGAGGAGTGGTACGCGGTGACCGGCGGCCGCACCAAGCTCAAGGACCCGGCCGACCTCGACGCGGTGCACGCGATCGCGGTCGGCCTCCTCCACCGCCCCGAGGGCTGATAAACCCCACAATCCAGAACATTTTCCCGCTTCCGGCGTGGTCCGGCAGCGTTGCTCCCGCGGGCACCGGTCGTCGCTGGCGCTCCTCCCTGCCGGTCCCGTCGCTGGTCACCGAAGACCCGCCCGGCCGCTGAATACCGAAATGCCGGACGCAGAAGAGCGCCCGGCATTTCAGGAAGTGCTGCTAGGGGGAGGATCGGACCGCCGAACCGGTGCCGGACCACATGTCCTCCAGCGCCGGCCCGCACTGTGGCTGGCCCTCGAAGACCGCCATGAACTCGGCGATGTCCACCCGGGTGCCGACGCCGGCGGACGGGATGGTGACCGGGCGGCCCAGGTCGTTGAGCAGGAGTTCGATGCTGTCCTGGCCGGCCTCGACGGCGAGGTGCGGGGACGCGCCGGGCGGGACCATGGCGGACATGCGGCGCACCCGGCCCTGCGGGTCCAGCTCGACCTCGCCGGTGACCTCGGTGGCGGTCAGGCCGATGCGCCCGGAGTCGAGCGCGGCCTTCAGCGCGGGCCGGTCCGCCTCGGGAGCCAGTGAGAGCGCCTGCCGAAGGTCCAGCGTGATGGTCAGGCAGCCGTCGGACGCGGACGCCGACGTCACGCCGCGCAGCCAGGAGAGCATGCCGATCGGGGTGGCGGCCAGGCCCTCGGCGCCGAGCCGGGAGGCCTCCCACGAGCCGGTGGTCTCCTCGCCGGACGGCTCCTGGAGCGCGTAGAACGTACCCTCGGTGACGATCGAGCGGTTCTCCACGGTCCATTCCGCGCCGGTCTTGGCCGGGTCGTCGAGTGCGGAGTCGAACTCCGGCTCGGCCAGCGACGGGATCTGGAACCGGGACCGCATCGCCAGCCGGCCACGGTCGAAGTCCACGGCGCCCTCGCAGGAGCCTAGATCACCGCGGCCGGCCGGCATCCGCCAGCAGAACATTGCCGTTCCCGCGGCCCGGGTGGCGTCGACCGCCGCCCGTACCCGCGCGTTGAGCTCTTCCGTCACTTCCGCCCCCTCGTGGTCGTGACCTAGCTCTGCCCAGAATGAGCCAGGTCACACACGACGGGGATGGTTTTCTCACTCCGGGTCGGCGACCACCGTGGCGATCTTGTCGCGGGCCTGCGCGGCCGCGGCCGAGCGTCCGCTGCCGGCCGCGTGCTGCTCCTCGTCGCTGACCGGGAAGTGGCAGGCGACCTGGTGCCCGTCGGCCAGCACGGTCAGTGGCGGCTGCTCGGACGCGCACACGTCCTGGGCCTTCCAGCAGCGGGTACGGAACCGGCAGCCGGACGGCGGGTCGATCGGGCTCGGCACGTCGCCGGTGAGCAGCACGCGCTCACGCTGCGCCTTGTCCCGGCGGGACGGGTCCGGCACCGGCACGGCGGACATGAGCGCCACCGTGTACGGGTGACGCGGGTGCGCGTACAGGTCGTCGCGCGGCGCCACCTCGACCACCTTGCCGAGGTACATGACCGCGACCCGGTCCGAGATGTGCCGCACCACGGAGAGGTCGTGCGCGATGAACAGGTACGTCAGGTCCAGCTCGCGCTGCAGGTCGTCGAGGAGGTTGACGACCTGCGCCTGGATGGAGACGTCCAGCGCGGAGACCGGCTCGTCCGCGACGATCATCTTCGGCTTGAGCGCCAGCGCGCGGGCGATGCCGATGCGCTGCCGCTGACCGCCGGAGAACTCGTGCGGGTACCGGTTGTAGTGCTCCGGGTTGAGGCCGACCAGCTCCAGCAGCTCCTGCACGGCCTTCTTCAGGCCCTGCGGCGTCGGGATCTTCTGGATCTGCAGCGGCGCGGAGACGATGGTGCCGACCGTGTGCCGCGGGTTCAGCGACGAATACGGGTCCTGGAAGATCATCTGGACGTCACGCCGCAGGTCGCGCAGCGGGCCGCGCTTGATGTGCGTGATGTCCTGGCCGTCGAACGTGACCGTGCCGCCGGTCGGCTCCAGGATGCGCGTGATCAGCCGCCCGGCCGTGGACTTGCCGCAGCCGGACTCGCCGACCAGGCCGAGCGTTTCGCCCTTGTTGACGGTCAGGTCGATTCCGTCGACCGCGCGGACGGCCGCGACCTGGCGCCGGAGCAGGCCGGCCGTGATCGGGAAGTGCTTCTGCAGCCCGGTGACTTCGAGAAGAGGGGTGCTCACAGGTTGGGGCTCACTTCCTGGATGAAGATCTCGCGGCGCAGCTCAGGCGGCATGTGGCAGGCGACCGCGTGCGTCGTGCCGGTCAGCTCGGGGCGCTCGGTGAACGACCGGTCCCCGTTGCGGCCCGCGTACGGGCAGCGCGGGTGGAAGGAGCAGCCGGACGGCAGGTTGATCAGCGACGGCGGCGTGCCCTTGATCGGGTTGAGGCGGTCGCGGACCTCGCGGTCCAGGCGCGGCATCGAGCCGAGCAGACCCCAGGTGTACGGGTGCTCCGGCGTGCGGAACACGGCCTCGGCCGGCCCGCGCTCGATCGCCTTGCCGCCGTACATGACCAGGATGTCGTCGGCCAGCTCCGCCACCACGCCGAGGTCGTGCGTGATCATGATGACCGCGGAGCCGAACTCCTCCTGCAGGTCGCGGATCAGGTCGAGGATCTGCGCCTGCACGGTCACGTCGAGCGCGGTGGTCGGCTCGTCCGCGATCAGCAGCTCCGGGTTGTTGATCAGCGACATCGCGATCATCGCGCGCTGCCGCATGCCGCCGGAGAACTGGTGCGGGTAGTCGTCGACGCGGCGCGAGGGCTGCGGGATGCCGACGCGCGCCAGCATGTCGATCGCCTTCTGCTTGGCGGCCTTCTTGCTCCCGCCGTGGTGGATCCGGTACGCCTCCACGATCTGCTGACCGATCGTGAAGTACGGGTGCATCGCACTCAGCGGGTCCTGGAAGATCATCGACATCTTCCGGCCACGCAGCCGGCGTACCCGCTCGTTGTCCGCCTTGATCAGCTCTTCGCCGTCGAGCCAGATCTCGCCGCTGACCTTCGCATTGCTGCGCGTGCGGTGCAGCCCGAGGATCGCGAGGCTGGTCACGCTCTTGCCGGAGCCGGACTCGCCGACGATGCCGAGCGTCTTGCCGCGCTCCAGCCCGAACGACACGCCGTCCACGGATTTCACGATGCCGTCGTCCGTCGCGAACTGCACGCGCAGGTCGCGCACCTCGAGGAAGGACTTGGGCGGAGAGAGGTCGGCCGGGCCGAGCTCGGTGACAGGCACTGAAGTGGTCACAGGAAATCCCTCAGCTCAGCCGGACGCGCGGGTCGACAGCGGCGT
Organism: Catenuloplanes japonicus; assembly: GCF_000717135.1. Lineage (GTDB taxonomy): Bacteria > Actinomycetota > Actinomycetes > Mycobacteriales > Micromonosporaceae > Catenuloplanes > Catenuloplanes japonicus. The sequence continues at coordinate 330,631 of NZ_JNXY01000005.1, read as the reverse complement.
AGAGCAGGTCGACGACCAGGTTGGCGATGACGATGAAGAACGCGGCGAACAGCGTGACGCCGAGGATGATCGGGAGGTCGTTCTGCCGGATCGAGGTCAGCGTGGCCTCGCCCAGGCCGCGGAGGTTGAACGTGGTCTCGGTCAGGATGGCACCGCCGAGGAGGCTGCCCAGGTCCAGGCCGAACACGGTGATCAGCGGCGTGAGGCCGGAGCGCAGGCCGTGCTTGCCGACCACGTCACGCTCGCGCAGGCCCTTGGCGCGCGCGGTACGGATGTAGTCCTCGCTCAGCGTCTCCAGCATGTTGGCCCGGGTGAGGCGCGCGTAGGTCGCGGCGAACAGGAACGCCAGCGTGATCCACGGCAGCAGCAGGTTCGTCGCCCACTCCAGCGGGTTGACCGCGAAGTCGACGTACCCGGGCGGCGGCAGCCAGCCCAGCCAGTAGCAGAAGATCGCGGCGGAGACGAGGCCGGTGAAGTAGATCGGGAGCGAGACGCCGGCCAGCGCGGTCGTCATCACGATCCGGTCCGCGGCCCGGCCCTTGCGCAGCGCGGAGATGACGCCGGCGCCGACACCGCCGATCACCCAGAGGATCGCGGCACCCAGCGCGAGCGACAGCGTGACCGGGAGGCGGTCGATCAGGTACGGCCACACCTCCTGGTCGGTCTTGAACGAGTAACCGAAGCAGGGCGCCGCGCAGTGCGTGGTGTCCGGGCCGGCGTCGTAGTCCCGGCCGACGACCAGGCCCTGCAGGAACTTGCCGTACTGGACGTAGATCGGGTCGTCGAGACCCAGCTTGGTCCGGATGCCGTCGAGCGCGGCCGCGTCCGCCGTCTTGCCGACGTAGAGCAGGGCGGGATCACTGCCGGTCAGCTTCGGGACCAGGAAGAAGACGCCGAAGGTCACCATAGTGACGACCAGCAGCGTGATGACGACGTTGAACAGTCGTCGAACGACGTATGCGAACACGAGCCGAGGCCTCCAGGTTCGGCGGGTGCCCCTCCCCGGTAGAGGAGGGACACCCGCCAGGACGTGCTACGAGTTGTTAGCTAAAACCTCAGCTGGAGACACCGAGCGCCTGGAAGTCGTACATGCCCCAGAACTGGTGGATGTAGACGTTGGTCAGGCGCGGGTTGCGGTAGTTGAGGGCCTTGTCGGTGACGAAGGGCAGGATGTACGCGCCCTCCATGACCTTGTGGTTGATCTGCGTGTAGAGCGCGGCAGCCGCGGCCGGGTCGACCGTCTTCGCCTGGTCGAAGAGCGCGTCGATCGACGGGTCCTTGATCTCGGCGAAGTTGAAGTTGCCGTTCTTCAGGATGTAGCGGCTGTCGACCAGCGGCTGCAGGTAACCGGCGCCCGACGGGTAGTCCGCCGCCCAGCCGGAGATGATCAGGCCGTAGCCCTTGGCGTGCACGTTGTCCGGCGCGCCCTGGAGCGAGCTGGCCTGGGCACCGTCGATCTGGTCGATCTTGGCGTCGATGTTGACGGCCTTCAGCGCGGCCTGCAGCGCCTCGGCGGTCTTGACCTCGGCCGGCTTGTTGTTACGGACCGCGATGACGGTCGAGAAGCCCTCCGGCTTGCCACACGCGGCGAGCGCGGCCTTGGCGGCGTCGACCTGCGGCTTGCCCTGCGCGCGACCGTACGGGTCGTACGCCGGCTCCGAGCCCGGGATGTTCGGCGGGAGCATGTTGACGCCGATGTCGCCACCCGCGACGGGGCCGCCACGCGCGGTCTGCAGCGAGGTCGGGTCCGAGGCGAGGATGACGGCCTTGCGGCAGTCGATGTTGTCGAACGGGGCGACCGCGGTGGACATCGCGGCGTACCGGATGAAGCCGGTCGTCGGGGTGTCCGAGTTCGCCTTCAGCGTCTCGTCCTGCAGGATCTTCGTGCGGGCCGCGGCCTGCACGCCGGTCTGCGCGGCGTCGAGGTCGGCGGTGCCGGCCATCAGACGCTGGTCCATGTCGTCGGCGTTGGTCGTGATCGTCATGTTGATCGCGTCCGGGAGCGCCTTGCGCAGCGGGTCGGTGGTGGCGTCCCAGAACTCGTTCCGGGTCCACTTGATGATCTTGCCGGGCTCGTACGACTCGATCTTGTACGGGCCGGACGCGGCCGGCTTCGAGCCGTACTGCGCGCCGGTGTCCCGGGCGACCGGAACCGGGCCCGCGCCCGGCATGGCCAGCAGGTACGGGAAGTCCGCGTACGGCGCGGCCAGGTTGAAGACGATCGTCTTGTCGTCCGGCGTCAGCACCGACTTGAGACCCAGCTTGTTCGGGTCCGAGTCCTTGTACGGGCCCTCGTACTTCTGGCCCTGGTCCAGCTGCTCCATCAGGTAGACGGGGCCGCCCGGCACGACGTCCTGCGCGAAGATGCGCTCGATGCCGTACTTGACGTCCTTCGACGTGATCGGCGTGCCGTCGTCGAACTTCAGCCCGTCGCGCAGCGTGTAGGTGTAGGTCTTGCCGTCGTTGCTGAGCACACCCTCGGCGCCGGCCAGGTCGGGGACGAGCTTCATGCCGTCCGCGCCGGGCTTGGCGTCGTAGGCGACCAGCGTACGGGTGTAGAGCCGGTTCAGGTTCCAGACGAACGCGTAGTAGCCGCGCGCCGGGTCGAGGCTGTCGACGTCCTGCGAGCTCCAGAGCTCGAGGGTGCCGCCCTTCTTGTCGGACGCGTTCAGCACGCCGGTGAGCGCCGCGTTCTGAGCGTTCTTGGCACCACCGTTGGACGAGTCGGTCCCGCCGCCGCCACCGCAAGCCGCGGTGACACTCAGGGCGAGAGCAGCCGTAGCGGCCACCATCGCCTTCCTCTTACTAAGCACTGCTGCCTACCTCCTGGACGTGCGACCGAGGTCGCGACTGGTGCGCTGGTGGTGCGAAATTGATGCGCGGTGAAAGGTCTAGTGCGCCTTCGGGTCGAGGGCGTCGCGAAGCCCGTCGCCGAACAGGTTGAAGGCGAGCACGGTGATGAAGATGCACACGCCCGGAATGATCATGTACGTCGGATCAGACTGGTAGTAGCTCTTCGCGTCGTAGAGCATGCCGCCCCACGAGGGGTTCGGCGCCTCGATGCCCACGCCGAGGAAGCTGAGCGACGCCTCGGTGATGATGTTCGTCGGGATGATCAGGGTCGTGTAGACCAGGATCGGCGCCGCCAGGTTCGGCAGCAGCTCCCGGAACAGGATCCGCCCGGTGCGGGCACCCAGGCTGCGGGACGCCTCGATGAACTCCCGCTCGCGCAGGGACAGCACCTGGCCACGGACGATGCGCCCGATGTACGGCCAGCCGAAGAAGCCGATCACGCCGATCAGCACGGCCATCCGCGACAGCCGGCCGTCCAGGCCGAAGAACGAGTCCGGCAGCACCGAGACCAGCGCGATCGAGAACAGCAGCTGCGGGAACGCGAGCAGGAAGTCCATGATGCGGCTGACCACCGCGTCGACCCAGCCGCCCATGAAGCCGGCCGCCAGGCCCAGGATCGCGCCCAGGATCGTGGAGACCAGCGCGGCCAGGAACGCGACGAAGATGGACGTCTGCGCACCGAAGATGATGCGGCTGAACACGTCGCGGCCGGACGTCGGCTCGACACCCAGCCAGTGCTCGCCGCTGATGCCGCCGAACGAGCCCAGCGGCAGGCCCAGCGTGGGGTCGATCAGGTCGTTGTTGAAAGCGTCGATCGGATGACCGATCAGACTCACGATCGGGGTGGCGAAGATCGCGACGAGCACCAGGAAGCCGACGAAGGCGCCACCCGCCGTCGCCACCCTGTCCCGCTTGAACCGACGCCAGGCGATCTGGCGCAGCGAGCGACCCTCGATCGCCTTGCCGGTGGTGCTGTTGACACCGCCTTCGGCCGGATCGGCGACGTCGTGCGTCGACTCCTCAGAGAGGGACGCGCCCGGTCCACTGACCATCCGTGCCTCGGTCCTCCTCCGGCCGCCGGACCGCAGGCGCCGCCGCAGCGACAACCGGGCTGGCACACGGCCGCCGGCTTTGCACGGTGGATCACCCGCGGCTTACGGCAACCGGTCGATTGTCGTGAGCCTCGAGTGCCCGCGCTCCTACCGACGGCCTCAGGTTGGGGCGGTGGGAAGGCAGCGCGGACACGACGACGGGTTTGCCGTCGACGAGATGAACAGTCCACTGACGATGGCACCGCGGTCAACGCTCAGAGTGACCATGTAACCAACTTCAGGCCACGCCGTGATGATGGCGTGACCTGAATGGGATCAAGCACGGAAAAACAGGGCAAATCAACTTTGAACCCTGGCGGAACATGTCTGTTACGTCTGGATTTCACTGGCAAAACGAGGACTTTTCGCAGCGTAAGATGCTTACACTGCGCGACGGCCCTCGAAGGCGCGGCCCAACGTGATCTCGTCCGCGTACTCCAGATCGCCGCCCACCGGCAGCCCGCTCGCCAGCCGCGTCACCGCGATCCCCATCGGCTTGATCATCAGCGCCAGGTAGGTCGCGGTCGCCTCGCCCTCGGTGTTCGGGTCGGTCGCCAGGATCAGCTCCCGCACGTCCCCGTTCCCCAGCCGGATCAGCAGCTCACGGATCTTCAGACTGTCCGGCCCGATGCCCTCCAGCGGATTGATCGCGCCGCCGAGCACGTGGTATCGACCGCGGAACTCGCCGGTCCGCTCGATCGCCACCACGTCCTTCGGCTCCTCGACCACGCAGAGCACCTCGTTGCCGCGGCGCGGATCACGGCAGATCCGGCACTGCTCCTCCTCGGCCACGTTGTAGCAGGTCACACAGAAGCGCACGGACTCCTTGACCTTCCGCAACGCCGCCGCCAGCCTCGCCACGTCCGTCGTGTCCGAGGACAGAATGTGGAACGCGATCCGCTGGGCGCTCTTCGGACCCACGCCGGGCAGGCGTCCCAGCTCGTCGATCAGATCCTGAATGGCACCCTCGTACATGACCGGCTCAGAACCCCATGCCGAGTCCGCCGAGCCCGCCCGTGACCGGCCCCATCTTCTCCTCGGTCAGCGTGCGCACCGCCTCGGACGCATTGTGCAGCGCGGCCAGCACCGCATCCTCCAGCGTCTCCGGATCATCCGGATCGATCACCTTCGGGTCGATCTTCACGGACCGCACCTCACCCGTGCCGGCCATCACGACCGTCACCAGCCCGCCACCGGCCGTACCCGACACCTCGGCCTCCGCCAGCTCGGCCTGCGCCACCTGCGCCGCCTGCTGCAACTTCGCCGCCTGCTTCATCAACTGCTGCATGTTGGGCTGTCCCCCGGGACGCACGGCAGCTCCTTCACATCGTCTCTCATCAGCGGCTGTCGCCGCCCCATCGCACCGCCGCCCAGCGTAGCCGGATCACTCCCGTCACCCGCCGGTCGCCTCATCAAGAGCCGGATATACCCACTCACGCCGGGGTACAGCAGCGTTGCTCCCGCGGGCACCGGTCCCGCGTCACAAGGTCAACCCCGAACAGGCTCCGCCGCGCGGACCCGCCCGCCTCGGCCACACCTCGGCGCACGTGGTGACAGGACCCAGGCTTGACAGCGATCGGCAGGCGTCACTGTCCGACCTTCTCTCGACCACGGTCTGCTCAGCTCGCCAGGCCGCTAAATGCCGAAATTTCGGGCGCGAAGCGCTCGCGTCGCCACAGAAGCGGTGCGCGATCCACCGCCGGTCGCTCTAAAGGCCGCGTCGGTGGTGAGGCTGCGGGCCGACGCCGCCGTCTGGCCGACGCCGCCGTCTGGCCGACGCCGCCGTCTGGCCGACGCGGTGCCGCACGGTCGACAGCCGGTGGCTGGGGTCGATGCGTGCGGTCGCGGACGTGCTGCAGCAGCCGGGCGATGGTGTGAGGACAAAGGCGGCAGCGGAGGTTGATCGTGCCGGTGCGGTCTGATCGAGGTCAGCCTTTTGTCAATGATTCGTGGCGGTCCAGTTCACCCCCGGCGCGCTCGGCGGCGTGCAACCGGTCCGCAGGGCCGTTGCGACTGGTCTCGGCGCACGGCCAGTGGCGGGAGGCGGCCGGCCTTCGAGTATCGGGCGCTCCGCGCCCGATATTTCGTCTTATTACGGCCGGGCACTGGGTGTCGGCGCTGATCATCTCGGTGACAGATACGTGAGCCACCTCATGGCTGACTCAGAAGGTGGCTCACGTATCTGTCGCCGTGCGGGTCCGGCGTGTCGGCCGGATGTGACCGTGCCGGGGAGTCGGCCGGGACGGTCACATCTCGGCGATCTTCTCGGCGCCGAAGGCCTGCTTGAGTAGGAGGAACGCCTGTTGTTCGCTGCTCTGCCGGGCGGCCTGCTCGTCGACCACCTCGTCCAGCGGCTCGTCGCCGGGGTCGAAGCCTTCGAGATCTTTCGCCGTCGCCTCGACGGGCTGGTGGGCCTGGGCGGCCGCGGCAGCTGCGGCCGCGGCGTTGGCGGCGGCTACCGCCGCGGCTGCCCGGCCCTGCGTGGGGCGGACCGGCTCGGCCGCGAGGGCCGCGGCCTGTTTGGCCTGGCCGGAACGGCCCTGAGCCGCTGCCACCGCGTTGGCCGCGGCGCGGCTCGCCGCGGCCTTGGCACTGGCGATCGCGGGATTCTTCGACTGCCCGGCCGCACCCCCCGGACTCGCCGCTCCCTGCGAACCGGCTCCGGACGAGCCCGACGAAGCCGGTGCCGAGGGGATCGGCGGCGCGGAGACCGAGGCGGACGAGGCCGGCCCGGCGGATGCCGGGGCGGCGAAGGCGGGCGCGACGGATGCCGCGGCCCCGGCGACCGCGGCGGCGGAAGCCGATGCGCCGGAGAACGGTGCGGCAGGCACGCCGGACACCGATGCGCCCGAGGTCTGACCGCCCGTCACGGATGATCCCGAGTAGGCCTGCGAGGTGCCACCGACCGCCACCGGGCCACCGCCCTTGGGCAGCGGACCGTCGTAGTCAGGGTCGTAGGGCGGCTCCTCGTCCTCCGAGAAGTCGTCCCAGGCGCTGTCGCCACCGGCGGCCGGCGCTACCGGCGAACGGGACGCGGCTGGTGCCGCAGCCTCGGCCGGTGCGGACGCCGCGGGGCCGCGCTGACCGCCACCACCCGGAACAGCCTGCTTTCCCTTCGCACCCGCTGCGGCGGCACGCGCCGCGGCGAGACCTCCGGCGGCAGCACGCCGCGAAGGTTCGGCAGCTGCCGTCACCTGACTTTCCGGCATCGCTGTGGAATCGCCGGGCCCGCCGACGCCCGCCTGTACCGGTTCTGGCCAGCCTCCGTTGTCGGCCGGGCTTGGCGTGCTGCCGGGTTGTACCGGTTCTGGCCAGCCTCCGTTGTCGGCCGGGCTTGGCGTGCTTCCCGGCTGTACCGATTCGGGCCGGCCGCTGTTGCCGGCCGGGCTTGGCGTGCTGCCAGGCTTTGCCGGTTCTGGCCAGCCTCCGCTGTCCGCTGTGCCGGGCACGTTTTCTGGCCGGGCGGGTTCCGACCGGTTGCCGCCGTTGGCAGAGCCAGGCGCATTTCCTGGCTGGACCGGCTGCGGCCAGGCGCTGCTGCCGATCGGCCCGTTCCCACCGCCCGGCTGTGCCGGACTCGGCCAGCCGTCATCGGCGGCCGACGCGGGCGTGCCGGCGGGCTGGACGGGATCAGGCCAGCCATCGTCGTCAGCCGGCGGTGCCGCTCCGACGCGGCCGCCGCCAGACTGCGGGGGGCTCGACCGGGCACTACCGGCCGGTTGGTCGCTCCCTTGGTGAGCGTTGCGGCCCAGCTGCGTGCTGCCGTCCGGGTGCGTGCTGCCGCCCGGCGCAGCGATGTCGGCCGGGCGTGTGCTGTCGCCCGGCTGCGCGGGGCTCGGCCAGGCGCTGCCGGACGACGAAGCGCTGCCCAGCGACGAAGCGCTGCCCGGCGATGAAGCGTCGGCGGGCGGGATCGCGGGCGTGGGCCGGGGCTCCTCCGCGTGGGGCCGGGCGGGGGAGCTGGGGGAGGGTACGGCGGCAGGTGTGGGCCAGCCCGCGTCCTCGGCCGCCGTGGGGGACGCGGACGTCGCTCCCGGAGAAGGCCCCGATCTCGGGTCCGTCTCGGATAACGAGCGCGTGGGGGCGGAGGGAGGCGTGGGGTGGCCGGCGGTCTGGCGCTGGGCGGGGGCACGGCCGCCGGGGCGGGAAGAGGGTGCGTCGAGGGCGCCGGCGGCACCGGCGGGCTCGCAGCGGATCTGCCAGCGGACGCCGAACAGCTCGTAGAAGGCGTCGCGGAGCAGGGACTCCTCCGGCGTACCGGCGAAGAGGTCTATGTGTTTGGGGTGCTGGAACGTCAGGACCAGCGTGTCGCCCTCGACGGCGCGGACCGTGGCGTGTCGGAGCATCGCGCCGGCGCGTTTGCTGCGGGTGTTGACGAAAGCGTGGGCCTCGGGCCACCAGCGGCCGCGGAGCTCGGCCACGTCGGGGCCGTCGGTACCGGCGGGCGCGGACGAGGGGCCGGTCGCGGGCTGGGACTGCGCCGCCTGCGCCGAACCTGCCTGCGCCGCGGATGCCTGTGCCACAGATGACTGCGCCGGGCCACCCTGCACCGAGCCGCCCTGCGCCGGCCCGGTCGGCGCCGCCTGCCCGGCCCGATGCTGAGCAAGGCTGGACTGTGCCGCTCCATGCTGAGCCAGGTCTGCCTGCGGCGAGCCCGCGGGCCCCCCGGCCTGCGGCGAACCCGCCGCCACGCCGGCCTGCGGACCTGCGGACCCTCCAGCCTGCGATCCGACCAGCCCATCAGGACCGGCCTGAACCCCGGCGCCGGTCTGAGCACCAGCGCCGGTCTGAGCACCAGCGCCGGTCTGAGCCCCGGCATCCGCCTGAGCACCAGCACCGGCGGCAACCGGTTCCGAAGCGCCCGCGGGAGCACGGCGCCCACCCGTCGCCTGCGAAGCGGCCTGCCGCGCCGCCGCGGCACCACCCCCGCCGGACGACCGCGCCGCGGCCTGACGCGCGGCAGCGCGAGGATCGAGCCCCCCGTCACCCGCCGGTGCAGCCTCGACCGGACCCGTGGCGGCCACACCCGGACCGGCCACGACCGGCGTCGGCACGGCCGCGCCCGGGGCAGGCTGGAGCCGTACCGCTGAAGGATCTTGAAGTGCACGCTCCATGCGCTCGAGGCGCTGCAGCAGCGCGCTGGAGGACGCATCCGCGCCCGGCAGCAGCATGCGGGCGGTGATCAGCTCCAACAGCAGCCGAGGGCCGGTCGTGCCGCGCATCTCGACCAGGCCGTTGTGCACGATGTCGGCGGCACGGGACAGCGTGGCGGCGCCGAAGCGGCCGGCCTGCGTGGTCATCCGCTCGATCTCGTCGGCGGGGCCGTCGATCAAGCCCTTCGCGGCCGCGTCCGGGACCTGCTGCATGACGATCAGGTCACGGAAACGTTCGAGCAGGTCGGTGGCGAAGCGGCGCGGGTCGTGGCCGGCCTCGGCGACGCGGTCGATCGCGGCGTACGCGGCAGCGCCGTCGGAGGCCGCCAGCGACTCGATCATGTCGTCGATCAGCGCGGAGTCGGTCACGCCGAGCAGCGCGACCGCGCGGGCGTAGGTGACACCCTCCTCGCCGGCGCCCGCGATCAGCTGGTCGAGCACGGAGAGCGTGTCCCGGGCGCTGCCGCCGCCGGCGCGGACCACCAGCGGGAAGACCGGCGCCTCGACGGTGACGCCCTCGGCGGCGCAGAGCTGCTCCAGGTACGGCCGGAGCGTGCTCGGCGGGATCAGCCGGAACGGGTAGTGGTGGGTGCGGGACTTGATCGTGCCCAGCACCTTCTCCGGCTCGGTGGTCGCGAAGATGAACTTCACGTACTCCGGCGGCTCCTCGACCAGCTTGAGGAGCGCGTTGAAGCCGGCCGACGAGACCATGTGCGCCTCGTCGATCACGTAGATCTTGTAGCGGCTGTTGGCCGGCGCGAAGAACGCCTTCTCCCGCAGCTCACGCGCGTCGTCGACACCACCGTGGCTGGCCGCGTCGATCTCGATCACGTCGATCGATCCGGCGCCGTCGTTCGCCAGCGACTTGCAGGACATGCACACGCCGCACGGCTCGGGCGTCGGCCCCTGCTCACAGTTGAGTGAACGGGCCAGGATCCGCGCCGAACTCGTCTTGCCGCAGCCACGCGGCCCCGAGAAGAGGTAGGCGTGATTCAACCGGCCGCTGCGCAGCGCCTGGCTGAGCGGCTCGGTGACGTGCTCCTGCCCGATGACCTCGGCAAACGTTCGCGGCCGGTACTTGCGGTAGAGGGCCAACGCCACTGCCGTCTCCTCTCGACCGCGCCATTCTCCGCCGTCGCGACCGGGACGGCCACCACGGGGGTCTGACGCGTGATTGACAGCGGCGCGGAGGTGCGATCAACCTGGTGAACCCAGGGATGCGAAGGCTCCCCGTGCACCTGCCAGAGCCCGCTTATCCTTGCTGCCTTCCGGCCCTGGGGAGGTTCACGGGATAAACACCGCACGGGGAGCGAGGCCAACTCTACCCGGCCGGGCGACGGCGCGTGGCGGCAGGGGCCGAGAGTCCGGTCACGGGAACCCCGATGCGCGCCGTCCCGGCGGCACGGTATTGTCTGCGGCGGAGGATTCGCCTAGAGGCCTAGGGCGCACGCTTGGAAAGCGTGTTGGGTTAACACCCTCACGAGTTCGAATCTCGTATCCTCCGCTCTAACAGCGGAAACACCGGACCGGATCCCTACGGGGACCGGTCCGGAGTCGTTTCGGGCCCGGATCCGAGGCTCACCAAGCGATGCCGGGGATATGGTTTAGGCGTCCGGCGGACCTCGCAGGTACCCTGACAGCCGCGGGCCGCTAGCTCAATGGCAGAGCTGTGGACTTTTAATCCATAGGTTCGGGGTTCGAGTCCCCGGCGGCCTACGCGCCTGGGCGCTCCCTGTCCGCGGAATGCGCGGACCGGGGGCGCTTCGGTTATTCCTCTCCGGGGGCCGAGCCCCCGGACGCCCCACGGTCTGGTGGGAGCGTCAGGCTGGGCGGTGGCGGTTGCATCCGCGCAAACCCCAACCCACCTCAAAAGCCTCAACCCTTAAACCCGCTGTGCTGGGGGTACGGGGTGGGGGCGCGGGCCAGTACATTACTGAGCGTGTTGGCTGGGGGTGGGGGCGTGGGCGGCTGGGCGGAGGCGTTGCATCGCCTTTGGCGGGCCATGGGGGGCATCGGCGATCGGGAGGATCTGGCCGAGCTGGTGCTGCCGCCGTTGCAGGAACTTCCGGGCGTGGTGGCGGTGTGGGGGCTGCGGCATCGGGTGAGTGACGGGGCTGTTGCCGAGTATCGGTGGACCGGGGTGCCGCTGGAGAGTGAGCCGGATCGCGCGGTGGCGCGGCGGCTGGCGGTGTGGCGTGACGGGGACGCGGTCGTTGTTGACACGGCCGGCGAGACGCTTGCGCGTCACGGTGCCGCGCGGGTGATCGTGGCGGGGTTCGAGGTGCCGGGGGAAGCGGCGGGGACGTTTCTGCTGGTGGTTGACGCTGAAGCTGACGTGGGGCGGCTGTCCGGGTGTCTGTGGCAGGTGATCGATGTCACGCGGGAGGCGATTTCGCGGCTGAGGCGGCGGCGGGCGGACGACGACCAGCAGATTCGGGATGCGCTGCTGGCGGAGGCGTCGCTGCAGATGGACGCGGTGCTGGACCCGGGGCAGACCATGCATCGGGTGGCGCGGATGACGGTGCCGGCGATCGCCGAGGGCTGCCTGGTCTATTCGCGGGAGGGCGCGGGGCTGGTGCTGCGCAGCGCGGTGCACGTGGACATGCGGCGGCTGGCGGGGCTGCTGGCGGACGAAGCGGCGGCGTCGGGGCTGCGGGCGCTGGCGGAGCGCGCGGTGTCGGGGGACGGGGAGCGGTCCGAGCCGGGCGACGCGGAGAAGGTGGGCGCGCGGCTGCTGCACGCGCAGGTGCTGCGGGCGCGGGACCGGGTGCTGGGCGTGCTGCTGTTCTTCTTCGACCGGGCGGAGAGCCGGCTCCCGCATGCGACGTTCCTGCGGGATCTGGCGCAGCGGGCGGCGCTGGCGGTGGACAACAGCGAGATGTACGAGCGCCGTCGCCGTGAGGTGGTGACGCTGCAGGAGCACCTGCTGCCGGGCCGGCTGCCGTCGGTGCCGGGCATCAGCGTGGCGGCGGCGTACGCGGTGGGGGACCGGGCGCTGGACGTGGGCGGCGACTTCTACGACCTGGCGGTGCGCGCGAACGGGGTGGTGGCCGCGCTGATCGGTGACGTGTGCGGGCGTGGTGCGGCCGCGGCGGCGCTGACCGGGATGTCCCGGCACACGCTCGGCACGCTGCTGCAGGAGGGCGTGTCGCCGGCGCGTGCGCTGAGCCGGCTGAACTCGGGGCTGCGCCGCGACGGGTCCTGGCGGTTCGTGACCGCGGGCGTGGCGCTGCTGCGCGAGACCAAGGCGGGGCTGAGCGTGCAGTGGACGTCCGCGGGGCACCCGGCGCCGCTGGTGGTGCGCAGGGACGGCCGCACGGTGCCGGGGCGCGGCGGCGGGCTGGCGCTCGGGATCATCGACGAGGCACGTCTGGGCCGGTCGCGGCTGCTGCTGGCGCCCGGTGACACGCTGCTGATGTTCACCGACGGGCTGACCGAGAGCCGGGACCGTGCGGGGCGGATGTTCGAGGACGTGGCGCTGCACGAGACCGCGCGCCGGCTCCGGGACCTGCCGGTCGACGAGATGGTCCGCGAGCTGAGCCAGGCCGCCAAGGATTTCGGCACGACCGGGGCCGACGACATCGCCGTTCTGGCGATCAGAGCCGGAGTGGAGCAGCGGTGAACGAGGACCTGATCATGGTGGTGGAGGACTCCGACGAGGACGTCGAAGCCATCGGCCGGGCGATCGGGCGGTCGCATCCGGACACGCGGGTGGAGTTCGTCCGGTCCGGCGCGGAGGTGCTGCCCCGGCTGACCGCGGACGGCGCGATCCGGCCCGGCATGGTGCTGCTGGATCTCAACATGCCGGGCGAGAGCGGGCTGGACGTGCTGCGCCGCCTGCGCGCGCACCCGGACCTGGCCGGCCTCACGGTCGTGGTGTTCACGTCGTCGGAGGACCCGGCCGAGTCGGACGCCTGCTATGCGGCCGGCGCGGACAGCTACATCTACAAGCCGATCAACTTCGCGCTGTTCCAGACCGTGCTGCGGCAGACGCTGGACTACTGGCGATCCAGGGCCTGACCGCCGTTGGGGGCCGGGCTGCGGCGTGGCCCAGCTTCCGCCTGGCCGCACGGCGCACCCAGGCGAAACCTGGCTCCGGCCCCCAAACGGCGATCAGACCCTAGAGGGGAAACACCGCCCAGATAGTGGTGCCGCCGCCGGGGGAATCGTCCGCCCAGACGCGGCCGCCGTGCCGCTCCACGATCCGGCGCACGATCGCCAGGCCGGCGCCGGAGCCGTCCACGCCCTCGGCCCGCGCGTGCAGCCGCCGGAACAGGTCGAACGCCTGCTCGCGCAGGTGTGCGGGCATGCCGATGCCGTTGTCCCGGACGTAGACCGCGGGCTCGTCGTCCACGGTCGCGGCGCCGACCTCGACCGTGCGCGGGCCCTCCGGACGCGCGTACTTCGCGGCGTTCACCAGCAGGTTGACCAGGATCTCGTCGAACAGCACCGGGTCGGCCTTGACCGTGGCCACCGGCGAGACGCTGACCCGCACGCCCGCGGTCTCCAGGCGCGGGCCGGCCACCTCCAGCGCCTTCGCCACGGCCGAGTCCAGGTCGATCTCCTCGCGGTGCAGGTCGGTACGCCCCAGCCGCGAGTAGTAGAGGAGCGCGTTGAGCAGCTCGTCCATCCGGGTGGCGAGCCGCTGGATGGACGCGAGCCGACGCGCGGTCGCCTCGTCCATCCGGTCGGTGCTGTCCTCGATCAGGAACGTGGCCTGGTTCGCGATGCCGCGCAGCGGCTCCTTGAGGTCGTGCGCGGCCGCGTGCGCGAACGAGTCCAGGTCGACGTTGCTGCGGTTCAGCTCCGAGTTCAGCGTGGACAGACGGCGGTTGTGCGCGAGCGCGACCTGCATGATCGCCCGGCCCAGCTCGACCGCCATCGCCAGGTCCGTGGCGGTCCAGGGCGCGCTCCGGCCGCGCACCGTGGCCAGGAAGACCGCGGTGGAGCCGCGCGGCGTCAGGCGCTCGCCGTGCGGGCCGAGCACGACCGGCCGGTCCGGGTCCGCGGCCCAGCGGCGCGGCACGGTGCGCTCCCGGCGCAGCCAGACCACGCGGTCGCCGGTGTCGCTCAGCGGCAGCACCAGCGCGCCGTCGACCGTGCCGGTGAACGCGGCCATCGCGGGCAGATCCTCGCCGAGCCGGTCGCTGTGCCACGGCTCGCCGGCCGTGGACGGCGGCAGCGCGGCCCAGAGCGCGTCCAGCACCTCCGGGCCGGGGTCGGCGCCGTGCACGGACGTGCGGCCGTCGAGCCGCACCGCGACCGTGTCGCACTCCAGAACCTGGTCGAAGCCGGCCGGGTCGGACAGATCCTCCGCGATCCGCTCGATCAGCCGGGCGATCATGGTCCGCGAGCGTTCCCGGGCCGCGGTGTCGTCCCGTTCGCGCAGCGCGGCCAGGTGCAGCGACAACGCCACGCCGAAGAATTCGCAGGCCGCGCGCAGTTGCGGGCCGAGCGTGTGCGGCGCGTTCCCGTGGCAGGCGATCAGGCCCCACAGCCGGCCGCCGGACAGCAGCGACACGGACATCGACGAGGCCACACCGATGTTGCGCAGATACTCCAGGTGGTACGGCGAGACCGTGCGCAGCACGGACAGCGACAGGTCCAGCGGCGCACCGGTCTCCGGCAGCACCTCCGGGACGAGGCGTGCGGTCTCGTCGTCCACGTCCGAGATCACCCGGATCCAGTTCCGCTCGTAGAGGCGGCGGGCCTGCGGCGGGATGTCCGTGGCCGGGAACCACAGCCCCAGCCACGGTTCCTGGCCCTCGGCCGTCTCCTCCGCGATCACCTCACCGGGGCCGTCCACGGACTCGAACCGGTACGCGACCACGCGGTCGAACCCGGTGATCGCCCGGATCTCCCGCACCGCGGCGCGGGCCGCGTCCACCACGGTCACGGCCTGCTGGAGTCGTACCAGCGCGGCCCTGATCGGTGGGTAGAACGCGGTGAACGCGGCCGGCGCGGGCGAGGCGGGCTCGAACTCCAGCACCAGCAGCCCGTCCGCGTGGTGCACGGTGACGTCCAGCCACCCGCCGCCGAGCTGCACCGGCATCATCGCGGTCTGGCCGGTGTCCGCGTCGGCCAGCGCGTGCAGCGCGCTCAGCTGCGCCGCGTCCAGCAGACCGTCCGCCGGTGCGCCGACGGTCGCGCCCGGCCCGAGCAGCGCGGACGCATTCTCGCTGGTGGCCGCGATGGTGCCGGCCCGGAGCGCGACCAGCGCGCCGTAGGATTGGACGCCGCCGAGCCGGTGGATCGGCTCGCGGACGCACTCGGACAGGTCGAACGAGGTGCCCGCCGCCCGCTCCGCGGCAAATGCGCGGTCGGTCAGCCACGATCCGTGGTTGTTCACACCCTCACACTTCCAGCTGCCACAGCCGTTCGGCCACCCGTTCCACTCCGCGGGTCAGGTGGCGCCGGTACGTGCTGAACGGCACGCCCAGCTTCTCGGCCGCGGCCTCCTGGGTCGGGGCCCGGTGGAAGTACGTGGTGGCCAGCGCGCGGTGCAGCTTTCCCTCGCGGGCGTCGTCGCGCAGCGAGTCGACCGCCTCCACGATCAGGTCCCGCAGCGTCTGGGCCGGGTTGCCGCCGCGGTCGCCGATCAAGTGCGTGCCCAGCAGCGGGTTGCTCTCCAGCGCGTCCGGCAGGTGCCAGTTCTTCAGCGCGTCGCGCACGGCGGCGTCGAAGTCGGCCCGGGACAGCACCGTGAACGCGGGACGCCCCGGCCGCGCGTCCGGGCCGAAGAGCAGCCGCGCGTTCAGCGCGGTGATCCAGGCGTCGACCGGCAGCGCGCGCCAGTCGTGGCCGAACACGCCGTGCGGATGCCCGTCGATCATCATCCGCGCGCCGCCCGCGACCGGGTGGTGGTCGGTGAAGGCCATCAGCGGCAGCAACCGGTCCGGCTCCGGCACCACCACGAACGACCAGGCCAGGCGCGCGGACCGGATCCACGCCTCCAGCGACTGCAACTGCATGAGGATCCCGGCCTGCGCCGGCCGGCGATCGATCGGCGGGTAGAGGTAGCGGGTGATGAACACGTGCTCGCCGGGGCGTGGCGGCGCCGTCTCGGCCCCGGCCCAGGCCTGCGCCACGGCCGGGTCCACGGCCAGCTCCTCCGGGTCCGGCTCGGTGAGGCGCAGGTGCGCGGCGAATGCGATCAGCGTGTGGTCGGACGCGCGGCGGTACGCCGTGAACGCCTCCGGCCGCCGGTCCAGCCAGAAGCGCAGGATCGCGGAATCGGCGCCCATACGTCGTACCCACGGATGATCTTCGGGGTGGAGCGGCGTGGCGTAGACCTCGCCGTCCGTGCGCACCGGGTTGATCTCGTAGGGCGCGACCACGTCGTTGGCGCGCAGCAGGTGCCAGAGCGCGCGCATGGCGGGCTGCACGGCCTCGCCGGACGCGGTGCGCGCCCGGTCCAGCATGTGCGTGGCGACGTTGTGGTGCAGGCGCTCGTAGCCCTGCGGGTCACGCCAGCGCAGGTCCGCCTCGAGCGCGCTGCGGACCACGCCGTGCGGGTGGAGCCCGTTCCGGTCCGACCGGATGAACGGCAGCCGGCGCAGCCAGTCGAAGATCTCGGCCGCCCGGTTCCCGACCACGGCGCGCAGCAGCTCCTCAGTGGTGCTCTCCGCGTGCGCGCTGACCTCCAGCGCGTGCCGGTGCGCGGGCGACGGCACCTCGCCGACCAGCTGATCGATGAGCGTGGTGAGCACGTCCCGCGACGGCGTCCAGCGCGACACCGGGAGCTCGCGGGAGGCGGCGGACGCGGCCAGGCTGAGCGCGAGCGGATGGCCACCGGCGAACGCGAGCACGGACTCGTGCAGCACATCCGGCACGCCGCGCAGCCGGAGCAGCTCGGCCGCCTCGCCCGGGTCCAGGTCGCCGAGCGTGGCGACGCGCAACAGCTCCGACCAGGACACATCGGACGCCCAGAGTGGATCGGGCGGCTCCTGGCCGGCGAGCACCGCGACCGCGCCCGCGGGCAGCTTCGGCAGGTACGTCTCGCGCATCCAGCCTTCGAGGCCCTGGCATCGCTCGAACGAGTCGACCAGCAGCACCAGGCCCTCGGCGACCTCGATCTCGAACCCGGCCGCGTCCACGGCGCCGCCGTCGATCTCCACCACGGTGCGGCCGGCGTCGCGCGCCTCGTCCGCGAAGCGGCGCAGCAACGTGGACTTGCCGACGCCGCCGGCGCCGTGCAGGTAGAGCACCGCGTATGCGCCGGGGCCGCCGGCCAGCGCGTCCCGGAAGCCGGTCAGCTCACGACGACGGCCGACGAACGACTGCTGCCGGGCTGCCCGCAGACGCTCCGCGAGTCGCCCGCCTTCGTGAACCATGAAGCGATTATCACGACTCGTGATCGACGACCGCTCGACGCGGCCATGTCGGGAACCCGATCGGCGGATCCAGCCGCGCCGATCGGGTTCCGGACGATGTCACCGGCCGTACTGGCCGTCGCTCCAGCCCTGGGTCCGCAGCTGCTGCGTCGGCGCCTCGTCCCAGGCCGGGGCCTGCGGCGTGACCGGTTCCGCCTGGCGGTAGACGTTGACCGGCTCCAGCTTCTCGACGACCGGTTTCTCCTCGACCTTCGGCGGTTTCGCCGCGCCGCCGCCGGGCAGGTCGAACAGGAAGGTGCCTCCGGTCAACTGCAGGCCACGGTAGAGCGACAGGCACATCCACACCAGGAACGCGGTCAGCAGCACCGGTTCCACCAGCGCGAGCAGCAGCTGGCCGGCGGTGCCGAGGTTCGACGAACCCTCCAGCGCCGCGATGTGCCAGAGGCCGAGCAGTGGCATGTGGATGATGTAGATCGGCAGCGTGTTCTGGCCGAGCCAGGCGAGCCCGCTGCCGATCCGCGGCACGGTCGCCAGCCGGGCCGCGAGCTGGAAGCCGGCCACGACCGCGATCAGGCTGGCGATCGGCCAGACACCGAACCAGGCGTTCGCGCCGGGAATCGCGGTGACGGCCAGGATGACCACCAGGAACACCGCGGTGGACCCGAGCAGCAGACGGCGGTCCTTCGTGTCGGCCAGCTTGTTCAGCTGCTGCTTGTAGCGCAGGCCGATCAGGAAGAAGAGCAGGTTCTGGAAGAGCTGGCCGCGGTTGCCGGGCCAGGTGAAGAGGTCGGTGGACGCGATCGCGTTGATGACGAACGCGACGCCGATCAGCGCGGGCGCCGGGACCTTCAGCGACACCTTGGCGATCGTGAAGTAGATCGCGAGCGCGTACAGGTACCAGAGGTTCGTCGGCGTGATCGTCAGCTCCTCCAGCACCTGCAGCGCGTTCTTCGCGTGCAGCGTGTCGAAGTTCGCCGGGACCGGGGCGAGCAGCACGGTGTGGATCAGCAGCCAGACCGCGTAGAGGTAGAAGAACTTGGCGATCCGCGAGCGGCGGACCACGGACCACGGGCGCAGCGCGGCGTTGGCCGCGAACATGCCGGAGATGGCGAAGAAGACCGGCATGCGCAGCGGGAGGAAGATCTCGCCGAGCGTGCCCCAGACACCGGGCAGCGGCACCGGTATCTGCCAGTTGATCTGCAGGTAGTGCTTCATGATCACGTGCCAGAGCACGACCAGAAGGATGCAGACGCCCTTGGCGGTGTCGGCCCACTGGGACCGGGGTTTCTTCGGTGCCGGGGTGGGCATCTCCTCGGCCGGAGCCTCCGGCGCTGCGTGCGCGGCCTGTGCGGGCACACTCTGCTCGGTGTATGCCGGCCGTTGGCCGTACGACTGCCGCTGCCACGGAATGCCGTACCCGTCCTGCTGGTACGCCGGATCCTGAGGGAACGGATGCCGGTAACCCGACCCGGCCACCGGATTCGGCCGGGTCGGTTCGTCGTCGGGTATGCCGGATATATGACCTGGATAATTAGTCATCTATGTCAGCCCGCACCGCGGACGGCGTCGGGTGCTGCCGGAGCAGCGCCGTCTCCACCAGAATGTCCAGCAGATCCGAGTAGCTCACGCCGGCCGCCTGCCACATCTGAGGGTACTGCGACATCGACGTGAAGCCGGGGAACGTATTGACCTCGTTGATCACCGGCACCACGCCGCCGTCCGCAGTCTCCCGCAGGAAGAAGTCGACGCGCAGCAGGCCGGTGCAGTCCAGCGCGTGGAACGCCTTCACCGCGGTCTCCGCGACCGCGGCCGTGACCTCCGGCGGCAGCTTCGCGGGGATCTCGAAGACCGTGCCCACGTCGGTGTACTTCGCCTCGAAGTCGAAGAAGCCGAAACCGTCCGGCACGCGGATCTCCAGCGACGGGCCCGCCTCGACCCGCCCGTCCGCGAACTCCAGCACGCCGATGTCCACCTCGCGACCCGGCACCGCGGCCTCGACCAGCACCTTCGGGTCGCTGCGGCGCGCCTTCTCGACGGCGGCGTCCAACGCGGCCCAGTCGTCGACGCGGGAGACGCCGATGCTCGACCCGGCGCGGGACGGCTTCACGAAGACCGGCAGTCCCAGGCGCTCACGGTCGGCCTCGCTCACGGTCTCGTCCGGGCGGCGCAGCACCACGCCGGGCGCGACCTCGATGCCCTCGGAGACCAGGACCTTCTTGGTGAACTCCTTGTCCATCGAGACCGCGCTCGCGAGCACGCCGTTGCCGATGTACGGCAGCCCGGCCAGCTCCAGCAGCGCCTGGATGGTGCCGTCCTCACCGTACGGCCCGTGCAGGCAGGGGAAGACGATGTCGACGTCGCGCAGCGCCTCGAGCGCGTCGGAGATGCTCCCTATCGGCAGCGGCCGGGTCGCGCCGCTGTCCGGCGCGGTCATCCGGAGCAGCGCGTCCACGTCGATCTCGGTGGCGTCCGGCTCGTCCTGCCCGGCGATCCAGACGCCGTCGATGGTGATCCGGACCGGCAGCACCTCGTAGCGCTCGCGGTCCAGGTGCGTCAGCACGCTCGCGGCCGACTTGCATGACACGTCGTGCTCGCCGCTGCGTCCGCCGAAGATCACGGCGATGCGGGTCTTCCCACGCTCGGTCAAGGTTCAGGCCTCCGTGTGTAGAAGATGGCGTCGGGGTAGCCGCACGCCGATGCCGGTGAGAAGTTCATGCGGGTTCGTGCCGGCGAGCTCGGCCTGCTCGACGGCCGTGGGCTCGCCACGGTCGCCGGGGCCGAGGAACACCGCCTCGTCCCCCTCGGTGACCGGCAGCTCGCCGACGTCGACGACCAGGTGATCCATGGCCACCGGGCCCATGATCGGCCGTCGCACGCCGTGGATGAGCACCTCGGCAACGCCGCCGAGCCGGCGCGGCACACCGTATCCGAAACCGAGCGGAAGCACCGCGCGACCGTCGCCGGCCTGCACCACCCCGGCGCGCACGGTCATCGCCGGTCGAAGATCAAAATCAACACCGGGCACCGGGGGTACGCCGTAGAGCGCGATTCCCGCCCGCCCGAGGTCGAAGCGCGCGGTCGGCACCTGGAGGATGCCGGCCGAGTTCGCCAGGTGCAGCGTCGCCGGAGCCAGCCCGGCCGCGCGCGCCAGGTCGATCGCGTCCGCGAACGCGGCCTGCTGCGCGGCCAGGCTCGGGTGATCCGTCTCCTCCGCGTTGGCCAGGTGCGACCAGAGCCCGGTGATCCGGACCTGGCCGGCCGACTCGTACTTACGTGCCCACCCGAACAGCTCCGGCCAGGTGCTCCGCACGGCACCGCCGCGGGAGAGCCCGGTGTCCGCCTTGATGTGCACGTCCAGCGCGACGCCGCGCCGCTCGGCCTCGGCCGCGATCGCGTCGAGGTGGGACAGCGTCGCCACGGACAGCGTGATCCGCGCCTCCGCGAGCGCGGCGAGGTCGTCCTGCGGGCCGCACATCCAGGCCAGGATCGGCACGTCCAGCCCGGCAGCGCGCTGCTCCAGCGCCTCGAACGCGGACGTGACGCCCACCCAGCCCGCGCCGGCCTCGACGGCGGCGCGCGCGGCTGCCACGGCACCGTGCCCGAAGCCGTCCGCCTTGACCACGGCCATCAGCGCGGCGTCGCCCATGGCGCGCTTCAGCACGCGCGTGTTGTGCGCGATCGCCCCCAGATCGACGATCGCCTCAGCAGATGTCGCCATAGCCCTCTCGGATCCCCCCGAGGCCAGCGTGCCTCAGCCGAGCACCATGCCCGGTGGCGCTGCTCAATCGGAAGCTCATGTCGTGCTCATGCCAAGTGGTGTTCGTCACTAGCTCACCCTATGTGATTTCAGGTCTCACGCAGCGTGCTGACCTGCGGATATGTGGTCGCCGCATTGACCGGTGGGTGCCTCTCGCTAGACTCGGGGCGGCTTCTGGCGCGACACCGCTTGCGAAGGACGTATGACCATCTACAGCAGTGCCGCCCGGGTGGGCGAGATAAAGATCATCGTCACCGGCGGCGGGACGGGCGGTCACACATATCCTGCGCTGACCACGATCCGGACCATTCGTGAGCGACTGGCCCGAGCCGGGGCCGAGCCGGAGATCCTCTGGGTCGGAGTCTCGCACGGTCTCGAGGCCAAGATCTCGGTACAGAACAATGTGCCGTTCAAGGCCATCACCACCGGCAAGCTCCGGCGGCACATCAACGTCAAGGACCAGCTGCGCAACGTGGCCGACGCGTTCCGCATCCCGTGGGGCGTGGTTCAGGCCATCGCCACCGTCGCCAAGGCCAAGCCGGACGTGGTCATCTCCACCGGCGGCTACGTGTGCGTCCCGGTCGGCGTCGCCGCCTGGCTGCTGCGCCGCCCGCTGGTCATGCACGAGCAGACGCTCGCCGTCGGCCTGGCGAACCGGATTCTCTCCCGCTTCGCCACCCGCATCCTGCTCAGCCACGAGTCGTCGATCGAACACCTGCCGGAGAAGGCGCGGCCCAAGGCCGTGGTCACCGGCAACCCGATCCGGCCCGAGGTCTTCATGGGCCAGCGTGACCGCGCGCTCGCCGGCTACGGCCTGGACCCGCGGCTTCCGCTCGTCTACGTCACCGGTGGCGCCCAGGGCGCGCTCCAGGTCAACAAGATGGTCGCCGAGGTGCTGCCGGACCTGCTGACCCGTGCGCAGGTGCTGCACCAGTGCGGTGACTACTCCTACGAGATGATGCGCGAGACGCACGCGTCCCTGCCGCCCCACCTGCAGCATCGGTACACCGTCTTCCCCTACATCCACGACGAACTGCCGGACGTGCTCGCCGCCGCCGACGTCGTGGTGGCCCGCAGCGGTGCCGGCACGGTCGCGGAGCTCAACGCGCTCGGCAAGGCCTGTGTCTACATCCCTCTGATACCCACCCAGGGCGACGAACAACGCCGTACCGCCCGCCACCTTGCGGACCAGGGTGCCGCCCGCATGCTGGCCGCCGAGGACGCCACCGCCGACCGCCTCCGCGCCGAACTGATCGCCCTCCTCGACGACCCGGGCTACCGCCACCAGATCTCCGAGGCCGCCCGCGTCCACGGCCGCCCCGACGCCGCCACCGCCGTCGCCGACGAGGTCCTGGCCGCCGCCCACCGCGGCTAGCCCGCCCGCGTCCACGGCCGCCTCGTCGCCGTCGGGTCGTGAGGGGTTCCGTTACTGAGTCCTCCCGACACCGTCGGGTGACGCCTCGCAGGCGTGAAAATTCTTCAGCTACGGGCCGCGGCGGGACCTGTTTTCCGGTCAGCTTTCGGCGTCGAGGTCCGGGCCCGCCGTGTTAACCGGGCACTCGATGCCCGAAATTTCGTGAAATAGCAGCCCGCGGGCGATCGTAGCCTCACGCTGATGCCGAAGCTCAGTATCTTCCCACTCTGCGGGTGGTTGCGGTCCGCACGCTCCCGGGGCCGCGGTCCCACGCGGGGCAGGGAAAGACCCGACCTCGCCCAGATGCTGGACGAGAAGCTATGGCGGGACTCGTATGTAGCCGCTCCGCGCCCGACATCTCGGGAAAGTCTCCGGCGCTGCCCAGCGGCTGCCGTCCCCGACTCGGCTGCACGGCGGAACGATCATTGACCGATACGAAAAGGAGGTCAACAAGGCTTGTTGACCTCCTTTTCGTATCGGTCAATGATCGTTTGGTTACGACGGGGTGGCTGCGGGCGGTTCCGCTTCTATGGCGGGCAGCAACAGTGGTTACTTTATGGCGAAATTTCGGGCGTCCGACAGGGGCGGGGAAAGCGGAGCGCCAGCGGAGTCTTTGCCCGCCCCGAGGTTTGCCCGCGGGAGCATGCGGGCCGGACCACGCCGGAAGCGGGAAGATCTGGATCTTGATCTTGCCGTAGGCGGCGTCACTCCTTGGGGGCCTGCGTTTGCCGGATGCGGTGAGGCGCGGTGCACTGAACTACATGGGTGGGATTCGGGTCGGGACGTCGGGCTGGGCGGATCGGGAGTTGATCTCGTCGGGTTGGTATCCGCGGCAGGTCAATGATCCGGCGGGGCGGCTGGCGTACTACGCGGAGCGGTTCGACCTGGTGGAGGTGGACACCACCTACTACGGGATTCCTGCGCCGGAGACGGCGCGGGCGTGGGCGGAGCGGACGCCGGACGGGTTCACGTTCAACGTCAAGGCGTTCTCGTTGTTCACCGGGCATCCGACGCCGTCGGGCGCGATCCCGGCGGCGCTGCGGCCCGCGGACGGACCGGAACGGCTGCGGCGCAAGGATCTGGAACCCGAGGCGTACGAGCGGCTCTGGACCGGGTTCCACGACGTGCTGGCGCCGCTGGCGGACGCGGGGAAGCTGGGCGTGGTGCTGCTGCAGTTCCCGCCGTGGCTGGCGCGCGGGGACAGGGCCAAGGCGAGCATCATCGCGACGGCGGACCGCTGCCGGCCGCACCGGGTCGCGGTCGAGCTGCGGCATCCCAGCTGGTTCAACGAGACGGAAGTGCTGGACACGCTGCTGTTTCTGCAGGCGCACGACCTCTCGCACGTGGTGGTCGACATGACGCAGGGGCTGGAGTCGTCGATTCCGGCGGTCACGGTGAGCACGGCGGACCCGGCCGTGGTGCGGCTGCACGGGCACAGCGCGGCCTGGGAGTCCGGCGACAAGAAGGAGAAGTTCCGCTACGAGTACGCCGACGACGAGCTCGCCGCGTGGGCGGAGCGGCTGCGGGAGCTGGCCGGCGAGGGCGACGACCTGCACGTGCTGATCAACACGTGCTGCGGCGACACCGCGCCGCGGGCCGCGCTGCGCCTGGCCTCGCTGCTCACGGCGTCTGCGACTCGACCGTCACCTGCTTGACGTTGACGTTCTCGATCTCGGCATCGGGTGCGCCCGAGGTCGTCGGGCGCGCCGTCGGCGGGTTCGCCCGCGCCTCGGCCGTGGACGGCGGCTCCGAGCTCGGCACGCGGTCCAGCACACTGTTCGCCTGCTTGTCGATCAGGCGGGTGACCAGCTGCTGCGCGTATCCGAGCACGACCGAGTAGGCGAGGATCTGCCGCGGGCTGTCGAGCCCGGACAGGCCGGGGATGAAGTCGCCGGCCAGCAGCATCAGCGCGAGCGGGGCGACCAGCGCGCCGGCCGGGAGTTTCAGGATGGCCAGCGCGACCGGCACGCCGTAGGGCGTGGCCGTGCCCCGCATGCCCCGGATCCCCACGGCCGCGCTCAGCGCGCCGCCGACCATCCCGAGCAGCGTGACCAGCGCCAGGTCGCCGCCGGTCGGGCCGTTCTGCCCGGTCGGGCAGCTCTGCGTCAGCACGGCCGGGATGTCGCGCGGCTCGATCGCGCTCACCTCGTTCGCCTCGACGGTCGCCTGCACAGCCGCGTCCGCCGGGATCGCGTTCGAGAAGCACAGGCTGATCAGCGCCGGCTGCTGCGATCCGAGGTAGGCCAGGCCGCCGGCCAGCAGGAACAGCCCGATCGTGCTGATGATGATCAGGTTACGGAAGCTGCGGACGCGCGTGTACTGCTCGTCCGTGGCGACGAAACCCCACTGCAGCGCGGTGCGGTAGACCGCGCGCTCCCGCGGGCCGACCACGGTCCAGGACTGGCTCAGCTGCGCGTGCATGTCGACCCGCCGCGGATCCGTGGTGGTCAGCGTGTTCTCCACCAGCGCGACCACCGCGGACCGGCCGGCCAGCAGGTCGGCTTCCGGCATCAGCTGCACCATCAGCACCTCCGCGTTGTGCAGGTGCATCCAGGCGCTGTCCACGGCCGCACCGGACCACCAGTCGCGCAGGCCGGCCAGCGGGCTGAAGAACCCGTGCGGTTTGATCGCGCGCTCCGCCGAGGCCAGGTGCTGCTCGACCGCGGCGACCGTCTCCGCCGGCGCGTCCGGCGTGAGCACCCGCACGTAGCTGCGGAGCAGATTGACCCGCGCGGCGACGGTCTCCCGCCACACCGCGGGCCGTCCGTTGCGCGCCGACGCGGGCGCGGGGACCGGCGGAAGCTTCGCGTCCTCTGTGGAGACAGCCATGGACATCACTGAATTCCGGTCGCGCGGGGAAGTCAATACGCGAATCGGTGGGATGATGCACCCCGTGCAGCCCACTCGCATTCTCTTCGACTTCTTCGGCACGCTGGTCGACTACTCGCGCAGCCGCACCGCGCAGGGCTATCCCAAAACCTATGCGACGGTACGGAACTGGGGCGTCGAGGTCAGCTACGAACGGATGCTCGCCGAGTGGTCAGCGACCTGCCTGGAACTGGACCGCATCTGCGAGGCCGGCCACCGCGAGTACTCGATGCTGGAGGCGGCCGCACACTTCCTCCCCAAGATCCTCGGCCGCCGGTCCACGCTCGCGCAGGGCGAGGAGTTCGTCGACGCGTACCTGGGCGAGTGGAACACCGGCGTCACCTACCCCGACGGCATCACCGCCTACGTCGAGGGCCTGGCCGCCCGCTACCAGCTCGCCGTCGTCACCAACACGCACTGGGCCTCCCTGGTCCCGCGCCACCTGGTCGCCATGGGCCTCTCCGGCGCCTTCGCCGAGGTCTTCACGTCCGTCGAGCTCGGCCGCCGCAAGCCCCACCCGACCGTCTACGCGACCGCGCTGGCCGCGCTCGGCGCCCGCCCCGACGAGACCGTCTTCGTCGGCGACACCTTCGAACCCGACTTCCTCGGCCCCGAGGCCGCGGGCATCCGCGCCTACCTCATCGACCCGCGCGCCCAGGCCCCCATCCCCGCCGACCGCCGCCTGACCAGCGTCTTCGACCTGGCCCACCGACTCTAGATCTTTCCGCTTCCGCCGTGGTCACCGTCCGCATGCTCCCGCGGGCAGCGAATCCGTGGCCGGAAACCGGGGCGAGCCGCCAACTGCGCGCGGCCTTCCTCGACCAGCCGATCCAGTCCGTGATCAGCGCAGGTGGCGGGGACGTGCTTTTTGGGGAGGTCACGTTGCGGTTGCGGGGGTCACAGGGCGTATCGGGTGGCGGATGCGAGCCATAGGATCGGATCTGTGACGCGTTTTCGGATCGGGGAAGCGGCGGGGCTGCTCGGGGTGAGTGCTGACACGGTGCGCCGGTGGATCGATGCGGGGCGGCTGGTGGCGGTGCGGGACGAGCAGGGGCAGCGGCTGATCGACGGGGTGGATCTGGCCGGGTTCGTGCGGGAGCAGCACGAGCAGGCGGACCCGGCGTCGGAGACCTCGTCCGCGCGGAACCGGTTGCGGGGGATCGTCACCGCGGTCACCAAGGATGCGGTGATGGCGCAGGTGGACGTGCAGGCGGGGCCGTTCCGGATCGTGTCGCTGATGAGCCGGGAGGCCGTCGACGAGCTGGACCTGCGGGTCGGTTCCGTGGCGGTCGCCGTGATCAAGTCGACCACCGTCGTCATCGAGACGGCATCTTTGGGGAGGAAGACAGCATGAGGCTGCGCGGAACCATGGCCGTCGTGACCGCGATGGTGCTGCTCGCGGGCTGTGCGAGCAACGAGGGCGACGAGCCGGCAGGCAACGGGGGCTCGGCGGCGCCGGGCGTTGCCGGGGACGCGCTGACCGGGCAGCTCACCGTGTTCGCGGCGGCGTCGCTGACCGAGTCGTTCGACCGGATCGGTCAGGATCTGCAGGCGCGGAATCCGAACCTGTTCATCACGTTCAACTACGGCGGCAGCTCCGGGCTGGCCACGCAGATCAACGAGGGCGCGCCGGCCGACGTGTTCGCCGCGGCGTCGCCAGCGACGATGAAGACGGTCGTGGACAAGGGTAACAACGCGGGCGAGCCGGTCGTGTTCGTCAAGAACCAGCTGGTCATCGCGGTCGCGAAGGGTAACCCGAAGGGCATCACCGGGCTGGCGGACCTGGCGCGGCCGGACCTGAAGGTCGCGCTCTGCGCCGAGGAGGTGCCGTGCGGCGCGGCCGCGAAGAAGGCACTGGCCGGCGTGACGCTGACGCCGGTGACGCTGGAGCAGGACGTGAAGGCCGCGCTGGCCAAGGTGAAGCTGGGCGAGGTGGACGCCGCGCTGGTCTACCGCACGGACGCGAAGGCCGCGACCTCCGATGTGGACGGTCTGGAGTTCCCGGAGTCGGCGGGCGCGATCAACGACTATCCGATCGTCGTGCTGAAGGACGCGCCGAACACGGCGGCGGCCGAAGGTTTCATCAAATTTGTCCAGACCGAAGGCGTCGCGGTGCTGACGGATGCCGGCTTCCAGGCGCCGTAGGCAGCGGGTTCCGGCAGCGCTGCTCGTACCGGCGCTGCTGGGCCTTGCCTTTCTGGTGCTGCCGCTGGCCGGGCTGCTGATCCGGGCGCCGTGGGCCACGCTGCCGCAGCGGCTCGCCGAACCGCACGTGCTGGCCGCGCTGCGCCTGTCGCTGCTCACCGCGACGCTGGCGACCGCGCTCTGCCTGCTGCTCGGCGTGCCGCTGGCCTGGCTGCTGGCCCGCGTCGAGTTCCGCGGCCGTGGCCTGGTCCGCGCGCTGGTCACGGTGCCGCTGGTACTGCCACCGGTGGTCGGCGGCGTGGCGTTGCTGCTGGTCTTCGGCCGGCGTGGCATCGTCGGTCAGTGGCTGGACCAGGCGTTCGGGATCACGCTGCCGTTCACCACCGCGGGCGTGGTGCTGGCCGAGGCGTTCGTGGCACTGCCGTTCCTGGTGATCGCGGTGGAGGGCGCGCTGCGCGGCGCGGACGCGCGGTACGAGGAGGCCGCCGCCACGCTGGGCGCCGGGCGCTGGACCACGTTCACGCACGTCACGCTGCCGCTGGTGGCGCCGGGCATCGCGGCCGGCGCGGTGTTGTGCTGGGCGCGGGCGCTCGGCGAGTTCGGCGCGACGATCACGTTCGCCGGGAACTTCCCGGGGCGGACGCAGACCATGCCGCTCGCGGTCTACCTGGCGCTGGAACGGGACGTGGAGGCCGCGATCGTACTCAGTCTGATCCTGCTGGTGGTGTCCGTGACGATCCTGGCCACGCTGCGCGACCGCTGGGTCGGCGCCGCATGATGCTGGATTCCCGGCTGGTCGTCGACCGGGGCGCGTTCCGGCTGGACATCGCGCTGTCCGTCGCGCCCGGCGAGGTGGTGGCGCTGCTCGGGCCGAACGGCGCGGGCAAGACGACCGCGCTGCGCGCGCTCGCCGGCCTGCAGCCGATGGACGAAGGGCACATTCGCCTGGGTACGGATGATCTGACCGCGCTCCCGCCCGAGCGCCGCCCGATCGGCGTGGTGTTCCAGGACTACCTGCTGTTCCCGCACCTGTCCGCGCTGGACAACGTGGCGTTCGGCCCGCGACGGCACGGCGTGCGGCGGCAGGAGGCGCGCGCGACCGCGCTGGACTGGCTGACCCGGGTGGGCCTGGCGGATCAGGCGGCGAAGCGGCCACGGCAGCTCTCCGGCGGGCAGGCGCAGCGGGTGGCGCTGGCGCGCGCGCTGGCCGTACACCCTCGGCTGCTTCTGCTCGACGAGCCGCTCGCGGCGCTGGACGCGCGGACGCGGCTGGACACCCGTGCGGAGCTGCAGCGGCACCTGACCGCGCATCCCGGCGCGACCGTGCTGGTCACGCATGATCCGCTGGACGCGCTGGTGCTGGCGGACCGGCTGGTGATCGTGGAGGACGGCCGGGTGGTGCAGGAGGGTGACGCCGCGACCGTGACGGCGCGCCCGCGTACCGACTATGTGGCCCGATTGGTGGGTTTGAACCTCTATCGCGGACGGGCACATGGTCATCGTGTCACGCTGAACAACCTCACGCTGAGTGTGGACGATCAGCAGGACGGGGAGGTGTTCGTGGCGTTCCGGCCGTCGGCGGTGGCGCTGTACGCGGAGAAACCCACCGGCAGCCCGCGGAATATCTGGGCCGCGACGATCGCTGGAATCCAACGGCACGGCGACAACCTGCGGATAGAGTTGGCCGGGCCGATCGCGGCCGCTGCGGATGTGACACCGGCCGCAGCCGCTCAGCTCGACCTGGCCCCTGGCCGAACGGTGTGGGCGGCCGTCAAGGCCACCGAGACCCATGCTTACCCCGCGTAGCCGAATCCGGTCAGTGGGGTTGCGGGTCTTGACGGGACGGGATACCGTTGCCGCAGTTTCCTCGGAAGCCGGGCGCTAGTTACGACGCCGCCCGAGGTCCCTCGCCGCACCACACGCCGCGGCCCCCAAGCTTTTCCCGGATCGCTCTCCGACGCATATTCGGATATCGAGCGATTTCTACCATCAAAGGAGACTCCTAGATGAGCCCTACCCACACACTTGACCGCCACGCCACCACCCGGCGTCGTGCGAGAAAGCCCCAGCAGCCGACCCAGGCCCCCACCGGCGACCTCGCCATGGTCGACGGCATCCTGGACGTGCAGGACCGGCACGCCTACCTGCGCGTCGACGGCTACCTGCCCTCCGAGGAGGACGTGACCGTCCCGATGTCGCTGGTCAACCGCATCGGCCTGCGCCGCGGCGACCACCTCACCGGCAGCGCGGTCGGCGGCCAGCTGACCAAGGTCCTCACGGTCGGCGGCGAGGACCCGGAGGAGGCCCGGCGCCGCCCCGACTTCTACCGCCTCACGCCGCTCTACCCGCAGCAGCGCCTCCGCCTGGAGACCACCGCGGAGAGCCTGACCAACCGCGTGATCGACCTCGCGATGCCGATCGGCAAGGGCCAGCGCGCGCTGATCATCTCGCCGCCGAAGGCCGGCAAGACCATGGTCCTCCAGGCCATCGCGAACGCGATCAGCACCAACCACCCGGAGGCCCACCTGATGGTGGTGCTCGTCGACGAGCGCCCCGAGGAGGTCACCGACATGCGGCGCTCCGTCGACGGCGAGGTCGTCGCCGCGACGTTCGACCGGCCGCCGCACGAGCACACCACGGTCGCGGAGCTGGCCATCGAGCGCGCGAAGCGCCTGGTCGAGCGCGGTCGCGACGTGGTCGTGCTGCTCGACTCGATCACCCGCCTGGCCCGTGCCTACAACCTCCAGGCCCGATCCGGCGGGCGTACGCTGAGCGGCGGCCTCGACACCGGTGCGCTCTACCCGCCGAAGCAGCTGCTCGGCGCCGGCCGCAACATTGAGAACGGCGGCTCGCTGACCATCATCGCGACCGCGCTCGTCGAGACCGGCTCGCAGATGGACACCGTGATCTTCGAGGAGTTCAAGGGCACCGGCAACGCCGAGCTCAAGCTCGACCGCAAGATCGCCGAGCGCCGCGTCTTCCCCGCAGTCGACCTGCACGCCACCGGCACCCGCCGCGAGGAGATCCTCCTCGCGCCGGACGAGCTCGTGATCGTCCAGCGCCTGCGCCGCGCGCTCTCCGCGGCCGAGTCGGGCCAGGCGATCGAGCAGCTGCTCGGTCAGCTGCGCAAAACCGGCAGCAACATCGAGCTGCTGATGCGCCTGGCCCGCTCGAACGGCTAGGACCACCAACCGCCCGCGTACCAACCCGCGATCTCCGCGGCCGGCGTCACGCCCTGCCACGCGTCGAGCGTGCGAAGCCCGCCGATCCACCGATCGACGGCGGCGTCCGGCCCGGTGAAGGAACGCGCGCCGATTGTCATCGGCCTTGACGCGTGCCACGGAGAGGTCCAGGCAGCGGTCGCGACCGCGCCGCCGTTGACGTAGAGCGTCAGCGTCCCGGCCACCGCGTCGTGCACGGCCACCAGATGAGTCAATTGGTCGGGCACCTCGGTCACCGGCGCGGAGGCGGCGGTCGCGGCGATGTCGCCGTCCTCGGTCCAGGCATCCAGCGACCATCGCCCGTCCCGCAGGCCGAGTGAGAACGAGCCCTGCGCCACCGCGGTGCCGTCCAGCTCGTACGGGCGAGCCCACAGTTCAACAGTGAACGACTCGTCGGTGCGGAGCACCGGGATGTCTTCCATGATCATGGAACCGCCGGGGCTGCGGTTGATCTGTGACCGCCCGAACTCGACGGTCTCCGCCCCGCCGGTGGGGTCGTTCGGATTGCCCGCCGGGAACGTGCGATCGAAGACCAACTCCCCGTTCGACCGATCCGGCCAGCTTCCGGTCGTCGTCGTGAAGTGTCGGCTGTAGTCCCCCGGCGCGTCGCAGAGACCCTCGAAGTCGGCAGGCCAGCAGGGTAGCGCGAGCGCGAAGTTCCACGATCCGACCTTCGTCGGCGTGTTCTGCGCGGCGATGTCGATGGCCCGTGCCTTACGGGGGTACGTCTTCAGCTCGGCCACGGCACCGGCGAACGAACCGGCGCCGATCCGGAACGCACCGTCCGACGCCCAAGCGGGCGGGGCGTCGGTCACCGCGGCCACCACCCCGTTGACCCATAGCGTGAGCGTGTGGGCGTCCGCGTCGTGCGAGCCCGCCAGGTGCGTCCAGTGCCTCGTCGCACCGGGCGCGCAGGCCGCGACGGATGCGGCTCCTGCGGTGTCCGAGGCGGCCCGGCCGAAGCACCACGCGCCGTCTTTCAGGTAGAGACGGAGCCCGGCGGCCGCGTCACCGTTCTGCACCAGCAGCGTCCGGTCGCCGGCGAGCGCGTCCGGGCGCGCCCAGACCTGCAGGCTGAAGGAACCGCTCGTGTCCAGCAGCGCGTCCGTGCGGAGGTCGGAGGTGGTGCCGTTGAGCAGTGGATGGGCCACGTCGATGAGCCGGGCGTCCTTCTGCCACACGAGGTCGGTGGTCTCCAGGACCGTGCGGTTTCCGGTCTGGTCCTCCAGCGCGTAGGACTCGGGGTACCAAGGGTCCCATCGATAGAAGGAGAACGACGCGTTCGCCCCGATGACGTTGGGCACCCGCACCTCGACGGAGGCGGCGTCGCTTACACCGTCCGCGGTACGCGCCCACGCACTGAAGAACATCGTGCCCGGAAACTCCGGCGTGACCGCGACGTCCGCGACCTTCTTGCCGTCGCGGTCGACGGCGGGCGCCACCCGGCTGGGCTCGTTGTCGTAGTGATAGGTGAAGGAGATGACGGCCGGGTCGTCGCTGCTGAGCGTGGCGGTGAACGGGTCGTCGATGTCGATCGGAGTGTGGGTCACCGTGATTGTCGGCGGTGCGGGGCGGGCAAGGGCGACCGGATCCGCGTAAGCGGCGCCCGGAACGAGAATGACGGCCAGCGCCACCGCGCCGGCCAGGACAGAGCGCATCGGCACTCCCGTGTCGATAGAACGAGATCAAACGCCCGGACGCTACGTGATCTTGTCGTCGCTCTGCAATGGACTTTGGCGGGCCGGGCCAGAACAAGCCTGGCCCGGCCACGAGGGTCAGGACGGGTAGTTCACGATCGTGCTGGTGCCGTAGGAGCCGACGACGGGTGTGCCCGCGTCGTTGATGGTCTTCTCGATGCCGCCGCTGCCGTTGAGGAAGACGGTGACGGCGTCGTGGAAGCGGACCGCGGGACGCACCGGTGACTCGATGCCGCGCGCGGCCCGGATGTCCACACCCTGGTTGAAGTAGGCGTAGACGCCCAGCCCCCAGGCCTCGTGCGTGCGCACGGACGGCGACACCTTGTAGGACGCCCAGCCGAGCCCGGTCGGGCTGGTCCAGGCGGCCTGCGACGGCGGGTCGTACGGCAGTTCGCTCTGGTAGAAGACGGTCCGGCCGCGCTCGCCGTTCCAGACCGTCTGCCACTTCTGGTAGTGCTCGACGAAGAGCCCGTAGGCGGTCACGTCGTCACCGTTGATCACCACGCCGACGTCGCCGGTGTTGCGGGTCCAGCCGATGCCGTTGCCGTGGTCGCCGCGCCAGGCCCAGATGTTGTCGATGAGCGTGTCGTCGCTGTGCACGGCCAGGCTGGTGCGCGCCTTGCCCTCCCAGGGGCCGCCGATCCGGAAGAACACGTCCTGCAGCGAGGTCGGGTTCCGCGAGTGGTCGCGTGACGACCACGTCGAGCCGATCGTGACGAGCGTGTCCGACTCGCGCGGGCCGGCGTCGACCAGCAGGCCGGCGATCCGCACGCCGTCCACGTCCGCGACCTCGAGCGCGGCGCGCCCGGTGTCCGGCGCCAGGCTGGGCATGCCGATGCCGAGCACGACCGTGTCCGGCCGGTTCACCTTGATCGAGTCGCGCAGGTGGTAGACGCCGGGCGTGAACAGCAGGTGCTTGCCGAGGCCCAGCGCAATGTTGATCTTCGTGGCGCTGTCGCCCGGCTTGGCGATGTAGAAGTCGCCGAGCGACAGCGACTTCCCGGGCGCGTTGCCGCCGGACCACGTGGTGCCGGAGCTGTCGCGACGCAGCCCCGGCACGAAGACGCGGTACTTCCCGCGCGCGTCCACGTAGAGGTACGGCTTCTCGCGCGTGACCGGGCTGGTCGGCAGCGTGGTGTAGGGCGGGTCCGGGAAGCCCTGCGCCGGAGCGCCGGTCACGCCGGAGAAGACCTGGTTCCACACGCCGTTGGTCCACTGGTCGCCGAGTTCTGAGTCGCGGGTCAGCCACTGCTGCTGGGACCCGTTGATGGTGATGCCGTCCACCTTGGAGTCCGCGATGTATCCGCCGCTGGAGAAGCCGCCGTTGCCCGGCTCCAGCCAGAGCGTGCCCTTGATGTGCACGCGGCGCATCGGCGAGGCCTGCGAGACCGCCCACTGGTTGGACCAGTCGGTCGGCGTGACCGCGAGGTTCTCCGCGCCGCGCCAGAAGTTGGTCAGCGCGGAGATGCCCGCCGCGGAGCCCGGATCCGGTTGCCCGACAACGCGTACCGCGCCGGTGATGTCTACATCGTCCGGTGAGGCGCCGAGCCCGGCGATGGTGGTGTAGTAGCCGAGCCGCGCGTCGAGACTGTAGGCGCCGGGCTTGAGCAGCACGGCGTACCGGCTGGTGCCCATCTCGTTGCGTTCCTGCTCCGCGAAGAGCGCGTCGAGGCGCGCCTGGATGTCCGCCGCCGGAGTGGCGGAGTCGTAGACGAAGACGTTCGGCCCGAGGTCCGGGGCGCCGCCCCAGTTCGCCAGTGCCACGCCGGGCTGGGGGATCACCCCCGCCGCGGTGACGGCCGCTGTCACGACGCCGAGCGAGATCGCCCGTCGCCGCATGGAAATGGTGCCCATCGACCTGCCTATCAAGATCAAAGACCAGCCTCGTGAGTACGTCTGAGAGCGCTCTCTCGCGCCACCGCATCGACGGGTCTGATGAAGAAGGGGGACGTTGATGTTTCTACCCGGTTACGCAGCGGGACGCCTCGGCCGTTCGGCGCATTTCCCGGCCCTTGAGCACTTGCTCAAAATCCGTTACCCTCCGGTTTTGAGCGACCGATTAAACCGATCGCTCAAAACCGGGAGGGGGAGTCATGACGGACGAGGAACACTGGTCGGAGCACATGCGGCAGGAGTGGAACATCGACCAGGATGCGCGCCGCCGTCAGCAGGACCGGGAGCGTCGCGCCGGTCTGTGGCGGTCGGCCCGTCCCGTGTTCGCCGTCGCCATCGCGGTCGCCGGTGCGTCAGGGTTCGCCCTCGCGGTGGCGAGTGACCGGGTGGACAGCGCGCTCTTCTTCGTCCTGCTCCCCACCGCGCTCGCCATGGCGCTGGTCTTCGTGCCCGGCCGGACGAGCTACGGCCAGGTGACCGTCGCCGTCACCATCCTCATGCTGCTCAGCTCCGTCTTCCTGCACGAGGGCGTGATCTGCGTGGTGCTGGCCATGCCGCTGGTCTACGGGGTCGCGCTGGCGGTGGTCGGGATCGTCGATGCCGCGCGCCGCAACGGCCGCCGGGGCTACGCGCTGCTCCCCGTCCCGCTGCTGGTGCTCACCGCGGGCCTGGAGGGCGTCACGCCGGAGCTGCGGGTCGACCCGGACCAGTCGGCCGTCGTCGTCCGTACCGTCGCGCTCTCCCCGGCCGAGGTGGCGGCACGCATCGCGGCCGGGCCGAGGCCCGCGGACCTGCGCTCGGTGCCGTTGCGCCTGCTCGGCGTGCCGATGCCGCAGCACATCGCCGGCCAGGGCCTCGACCCCGGCGACACCTGGGTCTTCGGTTACCACGACACCTCGCACGGCGCCGGCGGCGGCATCACCACGCGCGTCCGGGAACACGCGGACGGCCGGCTCGCCTTCGACATCGTCCGTAACGACTCGATCACCTCGCGCTGGATGGAGTTCACCGGCGCGGAGCTGAGCTGGCGGGCCGTGGACGCCGGGCACACCGAGGTCCGCATCGCGCTGGACTACGTCCGCGGCCTGGACCCGAGCTGGTACTTCGGCCCGCTGCAGGACGGCCTCACCACGGCCGGCGCCGGCCACTTCCTCGACATGATGCGGTTGTCGTGACCGCGGTCCGGTACGCCTGCCTGCTGGTACCACTGGCCCTCGTCCTGATCGGACTGCGCCTGGAGCGGAACCGGGACGCGCGTGCGGCCGCGATGCTGGCCGGTATCTCCGCCGCGATCGGCATCAGCGCGCTGGACACCGGCCCCTGGTGGAGTTTCGCGCCGGTGGACGGCACCTTCCACGGTCTGCCGGTCGACCTGTGGCTCGGCTGGGCCGCGCTCTGGGGCACGGTCCCGGTGCTGTTCCGCCGCACGCTCCCGTGGCCACTGATCGTGCTGCTGCTGGTCTGGCTGGACCTGGTCGCCATGCCCCGGCTGGCACCGCTGGTGATCCTCGGTGAGCACTGGTGGCTCGGCGAGACGATCGGCGCGCTGGTCGTGATGCTGCCGTCCGTGGCGCTCGGTGTGGCGGGCGCGGACCGGAAATGGCTGGTGGCAAGGGCTCTCGGGCAGCTGGTGGTGTTCGCCGCGCTCGCGCTGTGGCTGGTCCCGCGCATCGCGTTCACGTTCGACGGCGCGACCTGGCCACGGGCGCACCCGGCCGTGCTCGCCCAGCTCGTGCTGCTGGCCTCCGTGCCGGCGCTGCTCGCGGTGCGGGAGTTCGTGGTGCGCGGCCGGGGCACCGCCTACCCGTGGGACCCGCCGGACCGGTTGATCACCACCGGGCCGTACGCCTACGTCGCCAACCCGATGCAGATCAGCATCGTCGCGCTGATGCTGCTGCTGGCCGCCGCCGCGCGCAGCTGGGCGATGCTGGCCGCGGCCGGGCTCGCGGTGGCGTTCAGCGCCGCGCTCGCGGAGCCGCACGAGCGGGACGCGCTGGCCGCACGGCACGGCGAGTCCTGGCGTGAGTACCGGCGGCAGGTCCGCGACTGGTGGCCCCGCTGGACGCCTTACGCCGCAAGCGTTCCGGTGCTCTGGCTGGACCGGGACTGCGGTCCGTGCGCGGCGACCACGGCGTTCCTGCACGCCCGTTACCCGCACGGGCTGGTCATCGCGCCCGCCGACCGGCACCCGGGCGTGATCTGGCGGGCAACCTACTCGGGCGGCGACGGCCACACGGAACGGGGGGTGGCCGCCGTCGCCCGTGGTCTCGAACATCTCCATCTCGGCTGGGCCTACGTCGGCTGGTTCCTCCGGCTGCCCGGCGTGAACGCGCTCGCGCAGGCCGTGACGGACGTGTTCGTCGCCCCGCCGCACCAAGCCGGTACGGTCAACGGGAATCTCGCAGGGAGGCCGGATGTCGGACACCAAGCAGCGGCTGCTGGACGGCGCGCTCGCCGCCGTCACTGAGCATGGCATCAAGGGCGTCTCGGCCCGGACCATCGCGGCCGCGGCCGGCGTCAACCAGGCGCTGGTCTTCTACCACTTCGGCAGCGTGGACGACCTGCTCAGCGCGGCCTGCAAGATGCACACCAAGGCGCGCGTCGCGGTCTACTCCGCCGAGTTCGCCCAGGTCACCTCGCTGCGCCAGCTGCTGGACGTGGGCCGGAAGCTGCAGGTCCAGGAGCGGGAGCTGGGCAACGTCTCAATCCTGGCGCAGCTGCTCGCGGCCGCTCAGGGCGACCCGAAGCTGGCCGAGCCGGTCTCGGAGGCGTTGCAGTACTGGGTGGACGAGATCGAGGCCGTGCTGCGCCGGCTGCTCACCGGATCGCCGTTCGCGGAGGTGGCGGACCTGGGCGGGCTGGCGAAGGCGGTCTCGGCCGCGTTCGTCGGCATCGAGCTCTTCGCCGGCGTGGACCCGGCGGGCTCGGAGCACGCGATGAGCGCGCTGGAGCAGCTCGCGGTGCTGGTCGAGGTGGTCGACGACCTCGGCCCGATCTCGCGTCGCGCGCTCAACGCGAAGATCAGCAAAGCGGTGCGGTCACGGTAGTCCCAGCGCGTCCGCGAACGAGTCCATCTCCATGGTCAGCAGCGTGGCCGGGTCGTGGCCCATGCCGGTGAACGCGCCCTGCACCTCCAGGCTGACCACGCCGTGCAGGCGCGACCAGAGCAGCACCTGACCGGCCAGCACCAGCGCCGGGTCCGCGTCCGGCGCGTGCAGCGCGGCCCACTCGGCGGCGCCGGGCGAGTCCGTGGCCCGCATCTGCGCGATCAGCGCCGCGCCGGCCGGCCAGTCGCGGCCGGCGCCGATGACCGGCAGGAACGAGCTGAACACGTCGCGCGCGTGGTCCACGGTCTCCGGCGGTGCCTGGTACGTCGGGGACGGCGTGCCGGCCAGCAGTTCGAAGCGGTGCGGGTTCTCCACGGCCCAGGCGCGGTAGGCGCCGGCGAGCGCGTGCAGGCGGGCGCGCGGGGTCTGCTCCCGCACCGCGGACGCGGCCTCGGCGATGTGCAGCGCCGCGCTGTCGTACCCCTCGATGATCAGCTCGGTGAGCAGGTCGTCCTTGCTCCCGTAGTACTTGTAGAGCGCCGGGCCGGAGACGCCCAGCTGCTTGGCGATCGCGTTCAGGCTGAGCGCGGCCACGCCACCGGCGCGGATCTGGACCAGCGCGGCCGCTTTGATCTCGGTGCGGACCTGGTCGCGGTACCGCTGGCGGGGCGTCGTCATGTAGCTAACGTTATAACGTCTAGCTTGGTTCGCCTACCCGTGACCGCGCCTGCACATTTCGCCCAAATTCCGTATTTGCCGGAATTCATGCGCTTTGTCGCGTGACATGCGCAGAATGAACGCCGTGACAGACAGCTGTCCGGGTTCCCAGGCCGCGCCGCAGAGTTGCGGATGCGCTCCCCGGTGGTTCAGGCCACCGGTTGCCGGGGATGCGCGAGAGTGCCCCGGGCCAACATTGGAGGCATCACGCACGTCCCCACTGCCCGCCGGGCACTGACCGGCGTTCTGGCGATCACGGTCGCCGGAATCGCCGCTGCCGGGCCCGCCAACGACTCTTCCGCCAGTGAACGGGCCGCAATGCCCGCGACCGCGGCGGCGGCCGGCACCACGCCGGCCGACCGTCCGATCCAGCTGGACGGCCTGCGCACCGGCATCCACGCCACCGTCCACACCGGAGCGAAGCCGGCCGGCGAGGTCCGCACCGTCCGCCGGAAGCTGGAGCGCACGGCCGGACGCAGCGTCCGCAAGACCGTGCAGAAGGCCCGGCCGAGCCTGACCCGGCGCGTCGTCACGGTGAACAGGCACCGCGCCACCACGCACCGCGTCGCGGTGCCGCAGGCCCGGATCTCGGAGGAGCGCGTCGACCGCGTGGTGCGGAAGGCACACAAGAAGCGCAAGGTCCGGGAGTCGTACAAGACCCACAAGACCCGCAAGCAGGTGAAGGCCAGGACGCGCGTCCGCGCCACCGGCGAGCTCGGCCAGGTGCTGGACTACGCGCTGAACCAGGTCGGCAAGCCGTACCGCGCCAACGCGGCCGGACCCGGCTCGTACGACTGCTCCGGCCTGGTCTCGGTCGCGTACCGCAAGGCCGGCGTGAAGCTGCCGCACTCCAGCCACGCCATCGCCCGCAAGGGCAAGAAGGTGCGCCGCGCCGACCTGAGGCCCGGCGACGTGGTGCTGCCCCAGTCCGGGCACGTCAGCATCTACGTGGGCGACGGGAAGATCGTGCACGCGGCCACGCCCAGGTCGGGTGTCGTGGTCTCGAAGATGTACGGCTTCTCCACCGCACGCCGGATGCTCTGAGAGACACCGGCTCCGGCACAATGCGGCGATGTCGCAGAAAGTCACCGCGCACGCTCGCCTCGCCGACCTGCCGTTCCTGCCGGAGCTCCGGCTCTACCAGGCCGGCCCCGGAGTCGGTCTCTGGTCGCACAGCGGCGGTGAGTACTCCAGCGACAGCCCGCCGCCGTTCTGGGCGTTCGCCTGGGCCGGCGGTCAGGGACTCGCCCGCTACGTGCTCGACCACCCGGACCTGGTCGCCGGCCGGCGCGTGCTGGATCTGGCCGCCGGGTCCGGGCTGGTCGCGGTCGCGGCCGCACGCGCGGGCGCGGCAGCGGCCACGGCCGTCGACGTCGACCCGGACGCGCTGGACGCGGCCCGGCTCAACGCGGCGGCGAACGACGTCACGATCGGCGTCGCCCGCCTGGACCTGCTCGACCCGGACGCGCACGCCGCGGCCGACGCATACGACGTGGTGCTGGCTGGCGACCTGTTCTACACCGAGGCGGTCGCCGGCCGGGCGCGGGCGTTCCTGCGCCGCGCGGCCCGGTCCGGCGCACTGGTGCTGGTCGGCGACGCCCGGCGCGGATTCCTCCCGGAACGGCTCTTCCAGGAGATCGCGGCCTACGAGGTCCCCGTCCCGCCCGCCATCGAGGAGTCACGTCTCCGGCGGGCCATGGTCTACCGGCTCGAAGTCCTTAACTAGCCGCCCCGATGCCGATGGGACCCATGCGGGTCTCCACGGCGATGCCCGGCGAGCCGGCAGCGGAGGTGGTACGTGAGCGTGGGGACAGGTGCCGTCGCGCGCCCGTTCCGGCCGACGCCGCAGATCGTCGCCGCGATCGTGCTCGCCGTGGCCGCGTCCGCGTGGTGCGTGATCGGCCTGTGGTACGAGTGGCCCATGCCGCTGATGGGCTGGGCGCCGCTGCCGGTGCTGGGCCTGCTCGCCGCGTACGAGTGCCGCGCCGCCGCCCGGGTCCCCGGCACCGGGACCGCGGTACGCCGCTTCTGGGCCGCGATCGCCGCGGCCAGCGCGTTCGTCTTCGTCGGCTCGGTCAGCATGTGCTACGACTGGCTCTACCGCGACGCGCTGACCAGTCCGCTGACCGCGGTGATCCTCGTGGCCGGGCTGGTCGCCGCGTACTGGGGCCTCTTCCAGCTGCCCAGCCGGGCCCGTACCGCCGGTGAGCAGTTGCGGTTCGCGCTCGACGCCGGCGTCATCGTGGTCGCCGTCTCGCTCTTCGCCTGGCACTTCTCCCTCCGGCACGTGGAGAGCTGGCGCTCCTCGACCGGTTCCGACTTCGCGGTGCTCGCCACGGTCGCGGTCGCGGCGGTGGCGCTCATCGCGTTCGTCAAGGTCGCGCTCACCGGCACCGGCGGCGTCGACCGGCACGCGCTGCACCTGCTCGCGCTCGGCATGGGCGTCGGCTCGGCCACGGCCGTGCTCAGCCCGGTCTTCGCCACCCGGCCCTACCTGAACGGCGGCATGCTCGCCGTACCCATCGCCTATCTGTTCGTGATCCTCGCGGCCGACCGGCAGCGCCGCGCCGGACGGGAGCGCGCCGAACCCGCCTCCGGCCGGGTCAAGGTCAGCCTGGTCCCCTACGCCGCCGTGGTCACCGCCGGTGTGCTGCTCATCCAGGATCGGCTCGGCGGCCCCGCCGAGCCGATCGTCGTCGCGGTCGCGGTCGTGCTGCTCACCACGCTGGTCATGGTGCGCCAGCTGACAGTGCTCCGGGAGAACGCGCGCCTGCTCGCCACCGTCGACGCGAACCTCGCGGCGCTGCGCAGCGCCTGGGACGACCTGGACACCGCGCAGACCCAGCTCGCCCACCAGGCCTCCCACGACGCGCTCACCAACCTGGCCAACCGCGCGCTGCTCGCCGAGCGTGTCGACCAGGCCACCGCCGCGGGCGAACGGTTCGCCGTGCTGCTCATCGACCTGAACGACTTCAAGGCCGTCAACGACTGGCTCGGGCACGCGGCCGGCGACCGGCTGCTGGAGATCGTCGCGGAGCGCCTGCTGCACGCCGTGCGCACCGAGGACACCGTGGCGCGGCTCGGCGGCGACGAGTTCGCCGTGCTCATGCCCGGCCTCGACGCGGCCTCGGCCGGCGAGAGGTGCGCCGAGATCGCGTCGCGCGTGCAGCGACCGGTGGTGATCGAGGGCCACCAGCTCGAGGTCAGCGCCGGCATCGGCCTGGCCGACAACGGCAACGCGGCCACCGGCGCGGACGTGCTGCGGCGCGCCGACGTCGCCATGTACGTGGCCAAGGCGCAGAACGCGGTCTTCGTCCGCTACCACCCTGACATGGACCAGATCGCGGCCGAGGAGGCCCGGCTCGCCGCCGACCTGCGCCAGGCGATCGAACGCCACCAGCTCCACCTGCTCTACCAGCCGGTCGTCGAGCTGCCCTCCGGCCGTACCGTCCGCGTCGAGGCACTGATGCGCTGGCGGCACCCGACCGACGGCATGGTCCCGCCGGACCGCTTCATCGCGATCGCGGAACGCAGCGGCACCATCGACACGCTGGGCGAGTGGGCGCTGCGCGAGGTCTGCCGGCAGATCGTGTCCTGGCAGGCCGCGGACCAGACCGACATCGAGGTCAACGTGAACGTCTCGGCCCGGCAGCTGCGCGCGCCCGGCTTCCCCGAGCTGGTCACCGCGATCCTCGCCGAATACGGCGTCCCGCCCGACCGCATCACGCTGGAGATCACCGAGACCGCGGTCTTCGACGGCGGCCCCGCCGTGGAGAGCCTGCGCACGCTGCGCGGACTCGGCTTCAAGGTCGCGCTGGACGACTTCGGCACCGGGCACTCATCGTTGAGCCTGCTCACCACCTGCCCGGTCGACATCATCAAGGTCGACAAGTCGTTCGTCGCCGGTATCACCGGCACCGGCCAGCAGGCCGTCATCGTCACCGCGCTCATCCAGATCACCGCCGGTCTCAACCTGCACGCGGTCGCGGAGGGCGTCGAGACCGCGGACCAGGCCGCCCGCCTGCACGCGCTGGGCTACCGCTACGCCCAGGGCTACTACTTCGACCGGCCGCTCCCCGCGGACGACGTGGTCTCCCGCTTCCGGGTCGACCGAGCGAAGATCGCTTCTTAAAGCCATTTCCCGCTTCCGGCGTGGTCACCTTCCGCATGCTCCCGCGGGCACCGGTCGTCGCTGGCGCTCCTCCCTGCCGGGTCCGTGGGTGGTTCCGAAAGATCAGAACCTTTCCGGGCGTACCCCCTCTGGGCTGGCCCTTTGCTCTGCTTACCTGTTTGTGGGTCTCGCCTTGCCCGCGCGTGACCGTGCCGTCTCGGCGCGACCGCCGGGCTGCGTTTCGCGTCGGCTCGGCTCTGCTCACCCGCTCTGCTTGCCAGGCCGCATATCGGCCCGAAGCGCCGCACATCACGCCGCTTCCCGGTAGGTAAGCAGAGCAAAGTCGCGCGGTGGGCATCGATGGATCGCGGCCGCAGCCAAATGGGCGATTTGCCGGGAATTTCGGGTTATTGCGTTGTATTGGTGAGTGCGAATCAACCGGTATGGCCGTTCGGACCGTGGAAATCGGGCGTCCGCGTGTCGAGGGATGTCGCAGGTGGTAGGTAGCATCCGGCTCCGGGTGTGGCAATCGCCCGGTGGGGAGAGATAGCAGTGACCGGACCGGCTCGCCTGGCCGTCGACCTGGGAACCACTCACACGGTGGCGGTGGTCGAGCGAGTGGGACAGCAACCACGCGCGCTGCTGTTCGACGGCTCACCCATCCTGCCGTCCGGGGTCTTCCTGGCGGCCGACGGCGTCGTGCACACCGGCCGGGACGCGGCCCGGCTCGGCGCGGGCGACCCGGAGCGGTTCGAGCCGCACCCCAAACGACGCGTCGACGAGGGCTCGGTGCTGCTCGGCAGCGCGGAGACCGGCGTCGCCGACCTGCTGCGCGCGATCCTGGTCCGGGTCGCGGAGGAGGCACGCACCGCCGGCGTGGACCCGGCCGGCGCGGTGCTGACCTGCCCGGCCGACTGGGGCGCACCCCGGCGCGCGGTGCTGGCGGACGCGGCCCGGCGCGCGGGCCTGGGCGAGGTCCGGCTGCTCGACGAGCCGGTGGCCGCCGCGACGTACTGCACGCAGGTCGTCGGCCAGCAGGTCCCGATCGGCGGCGCGGTCGTGGTCTTCGACTTCGGCGGCGGCACGCTGGACGTGACCGTGGTGCGCCGGGAGCAGGGCGGCTGGCGGGTCGCCGCCACCGGCGGTCTCGACGACCTCGGCGGCCTGGACGTGGACGACGCACTGGTCGGCCACCTGGGCCACATGATCGCGGCGCGGGACGCGTCGGTGTGGCGGCGGCTGACCGCGCCCTCGACCGCGGCGGAGCGGCGCGACCGGCAGGCGTTCTGGGGCGAGGTCCGCGCGGCCAAGGAGATGCTGTCCCGGCAGACCAGCGCGCCGGTGCGCGTGCCGGGCTGGGAGGAGCCGGTCCACCTGACGCGCGACGAGGTGGAGCGCGTCGCGGGCCCGCTGGTCGCGCGCGCGGTGGACGAGACGCGGCGCGTGCTGGAGCGGTCCGGCATCGCGTCAGCACAGCTCAACGGCGTGCTGCTGGTCGGCGGTTCGAGCCGGATCCCGCTGGTGGCGAGCCGGCTGCACGCGCGGCTGGGCGTAGTCCCGTCCGTGCCGGAGCAGCCGGAGCTCCCGGTGGCGTACGGCGCGCTGGCCAACGAGCGGCTCGGCCCGATCGCGGCCGCGCCCGTCTCGGCGGTGCCGACCTCGCCGCCGACCGGTTACCAGCCGGGATACCCGGGTCAGCCGACGTCGGGCGGGCCGGTCCCCGGCGTACCCACGTCGGGAATGCCGGTGTCAGGACAGCCGGCGTCCGGCATGCCGGTCTCGGGCGTGCCGGTCTCACCCCCGGGCGGCCAGGGCCAGAACCCGCAGCCGTTCCCGGGCCAGCCTCCGTATCCGGGTCAGTACCCCGGCGGCATACCCGCGGGCCAGGCGCCGCCGTGGCAGGCGCCGAATGCCGCCGCCCCGAAGGACGCCAAGAAGCGCACCCGTCGTCGCGTCGTCGCGCTGATCACCGTCGGCGTGCTGGTCGCC
This sequence comes from Catenuloplanes japonicus, assembly GCF_000717135.1. GTDB lineage: Bacteria > Actinomycetota > Actinomycetes > Mycobacteriales > Micromonosporaceae > Catenuloplanes > Catenuloplanes japonicus. Next base: position 286,342 of record NZ_JNXY01000005.1, on the reverse strand, counting down.
ACGATCGCGACCTGCGGAAATTACAGCGTGAAGGCGATCGGCGGTTGGTGGACGGACCTGCAGAAGGACATCTCCACCGGCATCGACGACCCCAGCCGGGTGGGTGACATCCTGGGCAGCGGCAGCAGCGGTGGCGGTGTCAAGGCCGACGGCGAGCTGGTGCGGATCGGCCAGCCGATCACGCTCGGCGGCGGCGCGAAGGCGGTCGCGGTCGCCGGCCCCACCGTCTACTACGCCCAGGTGATCGGCGCGAACACCGAGGTCATCGCGATGAACGCGGCGGACAACGCGCAGCAGTGGAAGAAGTCCGTGGCGATCGCCGGCTCGGACATCAACCTGATCGTGCTGGACGAGCTGCTGGTGCTGGACGTCGACCAGGCGACGACGAAGGACCGGCAGGACACGCGCGCGATCCTGAGCCGCGCCGACGGCACCATGCTCTGGGACGTCGGCACCGTGTGGTCGACGCCGATCGCGTTCTTCGGCTCGGACGCGGTGATCGAGTACAAGGGCATCGGCTTCGAGGACTACAAGCTGTACCGGGTCGACCTGAAGACCGGCAAGGACCGCTGGAAGCGGAACAACATCGACGCCTCGCTGCCGATCGACGATCACCGCGCCGAGCCGGTGCGCGTCTGGACCGGCGACGGCGGCCCGGCGAAGAACGCGGGCATGCTGGAGCCGACCGAGTACCGGCTCTTCGACTCGTTCACCGCGTCGCCGGAGTCGATGGTCCAGCTCACCGACGATCTGCGGATCCAGGTGGTCGACGTGGCCACCGGCCAGACCAAGAGCCAGTCCGGGCCGAACGGGGTGCCGATCGAGGACGAGTTCTGGACCGCGTTCGACAACCAGGTGGTCGGGCTGCTCAACGCGGAGGCCGCGGGCCTGCCCACGGTCGCCGGCTACAGCCTGAGCGACTTCGCGCAGAAGTGGAAGTTCCCGCTGGCGGCCGGCGAGACCGTGGAGAACATCAAGCCCTGCGGCGAGCACGTGGTCTGCGTGGCCGTGGACAGCTCGAACGACGACTACCGCACGGTCGCGATCGACACCACGAACGGTAAGCAGGTGTGGGTGCAGAAGTCCGAGTTCAGCGACGACGACGCCTGGTACGTCACACCGAAGGGCCTGATCTGGGGAGCCCAGTTCTTCGACACCATGCAGAACGCGAAGCTGCTCGCCTTCGACGGCAAGGAGGTCGCCTCGCTCGGCGACGCCAACATCTACGCGATCCGGGACGGCAAGGTGCTCGGCGTCGCCTACGCGGCCACCTCGTCCGGCTGGGCGGTGCAGGTCGGGGACATCGCGACCGGCAAGGTCACCAACGCGGCCGATTTCAGCTCCGAGATGCCGAAGAAGGTCGCGTTCGCCGGCGACCTCGGCGCGATGATCGACGACAAGGGCGTGCTCAAGGTGTTCCAGGTGAAGAAACTGGGCTGAGTGTGGTGGTGGCCTTGAGCAGCATCTCCGCGTACTCGGCCGCCGGGTCGGAGTCGAGCACGATCGCGCCGCCGGCCCCGATGCTCAGCGTGCCGTCGTGCCGGACCACGGTGCGGATCACGATGCTGAGGTCGGCCGTGCCGCCGAGGCCGAGGTAGCCGAGCGCGCCGGAGTAGACGCCGCGCGGACCGGCCTCCAGCTCGTCGATGATCCGCATGGTGCGTTCCTTCGGCGCGCCGGTCATCGAGCCGCCGGGGAAGCAGGCGCGGACCGCGTCGACCGCGGTCGCGGCGTCGCGCAGCCGGCCGCGGACCGTGGAGACCAGCTGGTGCACGGTCGCGTACGACTCCGTGGCCATGAACGCGGGCACGCGCACGGACCCGACCTCGCACACCTGGCTGAGGTCGTTGCGGACCAGGTCGACGATCATCAGGTTCTCCGCGCGGGTCTTCGCGTCGTCGGCGAGCCCGGCACGGAGCTCCTCGTCGCGGACCGGGTCAGGGGAGCGCGGCGCGGTGCCCTTGATCGGCTTGCTCTCCGCGGTGCGGTCCGGCAGCACGCGCAGGAACCGTTCCGGCGACGAGCTCAGCACGCTCACCTCGCCGAGCCGCAGCAGCGCCGCGTAGGGTGCCGGGTTCGCGCGCCGCAGCCGCCGGTAGAGGTCGAGATCGGAGACGTCCGGGTCCGGCACGGTGAGCCGGTCGGTCAGGCAGATCTCGTAGCTCTCGCCGGCCCGCAACCGCTCCTGCGCTGCCGAGACGTCCGCCATGTACCGTTCGCGGCTCTTGCGGAGCAGCGGCGCCGGGTCGATGCGCGGCGGCGGTGCGACGTCCCGTTTCACCTCGGCCGGGATCGACGAGATCAGCGCCGCGGTCTCGGCCGTCCACGCCTCCGCGTCGCCGGACGACGGCAGCGCCACCGCCCACGCGCACCGCTCCACATGGTCCAGCACCACGAATCTGTCCACAAAAGCCCACAATGCATCGGGGGTACGCGCCGCGTGCGCGCCCGGCCCGGCATCATTTTTCAGCTCATAGCCGAAATATCCGACGTAACCGCCGCGGAAGTCGAACGGCAGGTCCTCCCGGCGCGCGACCGGCCGCGCCGCGATCCGCGCCCGCAACACGTCGAAGATCGACCCATGCTCCTCCGAGACCCGCACCGCGCCGGAAGCCCGCGGAAGTCCCGGAATCCGTGCCGCGCCGGAGGCGTGCGCCGCCTCGGCGGGCGGGTGCGACGCCTCGCCTCCCGGCGGCGCCGCGGAAGACGGTCCGCCGGAAGGCACGTCCGCCGGCAGCGTCGTCACCCGGACCACGCCGTCGCCCGCCCGGTAGGACAGCGTCTCGCGGGACGTGCCGAGGAAGGAGAAGCGGGACAGGCCGTCCGCGACCATGCTGCTGTCCAGCCAGAACGCGGGCGTGACCTCCCCGCACAACCGGGCGAAGAGCTCCTCCGGATCGGGCAGGTGCTCTACCCGTACCGTGGCGGGATTTTCCTGATCGGGTGACCGCGGCACGGAAGATGCCGGCGGAACCGGTGACCGGCGCGGCCGGAGCAGGCCGTTGAGCCGCAGGAAGTTGCGGATGATCTCCTCGCCGTGCGCGGACGCGATCGACTCCGGGTGGAACTGCACGCCCCACCACGGCCGGGTCGCGTGCCGCAGGCCCATGACCACGCCGTCCTCGGCCCAGGCGGTCGCGATCAGGCGCGGCGGCAGCGGTTCCGGCACGGCCAGCGAGTGGTAGCGGACCGCGACGAAGTCCTGCGGCAGCCCGGCGAACAGGTCGGTGCCGGCGTGCCGGACGCGCGTGAGGTGGCCGTGCCGGGGCTGCGGTGCGCGGGCGACCGTGGCGCCCGCGGCGAGCGCGATGCCCTGGTGGCCGAGGCAGACGCCGAGCACGGGCAGGCCGCGGCCGGCCAGGAGTCGTGCGGACGTGCCGAAGTCCGCCTCGCGACCCGGGTGGCCGGGGCCGGGTGAGATGACCGCCCAGTCGTATCCGGCCAGGTCGGGGAGGGGTTCGTCGTTGCGGACCACGTCCGGCTCGTCGCCGGTCACGCCGGCGACGAGTTGGAAGAGGTTGTACGTGTACGAGTCGTGGTTGTCGACGATCAGCGCGCGCATCGCCGCCAATTCTGGCTCAGCCGCTGGTGGAGAGTTCACGCCAGTTGCCGGGGCCGGTGAGCATCGCCCGGACGATCTCCAGCGCCGCGTCCTCGCTGTCGTGCTCGGAGAACTGCGACACTCCCTCGGCACCGCCCGCGCGCGCCTCGACGTGCCAGGTGTCCCCGTTGACCCGGAGGAAGACGTCCTTGCGGGCGATCCGCCCCCATTTGCCGTTCCACCAGTGCTTTCGCTGTTCCATAGCGACACACCCTATCGAACATGTGTTCGATAGGGTGTGTGATCTTTCCAGTGTGATCTTCCAGAAGGCTCAGCCCTGGCGCGGCGGGAAGTGCTCGCGACGGATCTGCTCGTCGATCGCGGCCCGGTTCGCCGGGCTTCCGCCGCCGGACTGCAGCAGGTCGCGGATCTCGGTGAGCAGGCGCACCTCGTCGCTCGGCGCCGCCGGCTCCGGCTCCAGGCCGCGCTTGCGCCGCTCGGCGAGCTTGTTCATCGGGTAGACGATCAGGAAGTAGACGACCGCGGCGGTCAGCAGGAACGTGATCGCGGCGTTGATGAACGCGGCGTAGGTGAAGACCACGCCGGTGGCCGGCGAGTACTCGCCCGCCAGGTCACCGCTGCCGCCGGTGACCCACTTGATCAGCGGTTCGAGGAACGACTTGGTGAACGCGGTGACCACCGCGGTGAACGCGGTGCCGATCACCACGCCGACCGCGAGCTCGATCACGTTGCCGCGCATGATGAAGTCTTTGAAGCCCTTGAGCATCCGGTACTCCGAGAATGTGATGGGGGTGGGATCTCACCGTATTGCCCCATTGGCCGAACGGCTATTCGAGATATGCCCCGGCCTCCTTGGCGGCCAGTTCCGCGTCCCCCGCACGGATGGCCGCGACCAGCCGGCCGTGGTCGACGTAACTCTCCGCGGTCATCCCGTCGTCCTGGAACGACCGTGCCACCGTGGCCCGCATCGCGTTGCGGAACGACGCGTACAGCTCGGCCAGCATGCCGTTGTGCGCGGCGCCCAGGATCGCGGTGTGCAGTGCCACGTCCGCCTCGACGAACTCGTGCAGCCGCCCGGCCGCCCAGGCCGCCTCCCGCCGGGCCAGCACGCGCTCCAGCTCCGCCACGTCCGCGGGCGTGCGGCGGGCCGCGGCGAGCCGGGCCGCCTCCACCTCGAACGCGCGCCGCACCTCCACGACCTCGTCGAACTCCGCGTCCGCCATCCGCCGCCCGACCACGCCGGCCAGCTCGTCGCTGGACATCACGTACGTGCCGGAGCCCTGCCGGCTCTCCAGCACGCCCGCGTGCACCAGCGCCTTGACCGCCTCGCGGATCGTGTTGCGGCCGACGCCGAGCGCCTCCACCAGCTGCGGCTCGGTGGGGATGCGCCCGCCGACCGGCCACTCGCCGGACGTGACCTTCTCGCGCAGCTCCTCGATGACCCGCTCCACCAGCCGGTATGTCATTCCTTACACACTCCTCCGAAAGCCTGCCCAAATTCATCCCATGAATTTAGGATGGGCGCGTGTCGACCTCTCCCATGGTGCTGGAACCCGCCGTCGCCGTCGCCCCCGCGGGTAGACGCGGCCGCGGCACCCTCCTCGTTCTGGCCGCCATGCTGCTGGTCGCGCTCAACCTGCGCGTGTCCATCACCAGTGTCGGCTCCCTGCTCACCGAGGTGCGGGAGGGTCTGCACCTCTCCGGCCTGATGGCCGGCGTGGTCACCACGATGCCGACCATCGCGTTCGCCGTGTTCGGCGCGTTCACGCCGGTGCTGGTCCGCCGCTTCGCCGCGCCGCGCGTGCTGGTCGGCGCCATGGTCGCGCTGGTGGCCGGCCAGGCGCTGCGCGTCGCCACCGACTCCGCCGCGGTCTTCGTGGTCACCGGCGCGCTCGCGCTCTCCGGCATCGCGATCGGCAACGTGCTGATGCCGATGCTGGTCAAGCAGAACTTCCCGGAGCGGACCGGGCTGATCACCGGCGCCTACTCCGTCTCGATGTCCATCGGCGCCACGGTCGGCGCGGCCACGGCGGTGCCGATCGCGCACGCGTTCGGCTCCTGGCGGGCCGGGCTGGGCGTCTGGGCGATCCTCGCGCTGGCCGCGATCCCGCTGTGGCTGCCCGCCGCGCTGCGCCGCTCCACCGTCGTCGCCGTCACGAGATCAAAGGCCGCCGCGAGGGTACGACCGGAGGTCACCCGCCTCGGCTGGGCCATGGCGATCTTCTTCGGCGCGCAGTCGCTCAGCGGATATGCCGCGATGGGCTGGCTGCCCACGCTGTTCCGCGATGCCGGCTACTCACCGGAGAACGCCGGCGTGCTGCTCGCGGTGCTGTCCGTGGTCGGCGTGCCGATGGGCCTGATCATGCCGTCGCTCTCGGCCCGCCTGAAGAACCTGCACGGCCTGATCCTGGCGCTGTCCGGGATGATGATGCTCTCCTACCTCGGCATGATCTTCGCGCCGCACGCCGGGGCGTACCTCTGGGTGGTCGTGCTCTCGATCGGCCAGAGCTCGTTCCCGCTGGCGCTGACCGTGCTCGGCCTGCGCGCCCGCACGGCCGAGGGGACCGTCGCGCTGTCCGCGTTCGCGCAGAGCATCGGCTACCTGTTCGCCGCGCTCGGCCCGCTGCTGGTCGGCTACTTCTACGGCCTGACCGGCGGCTGGACCGTCCCGATGCTGTTCCTGGTCGGCATGGCGCTGCTGCAGGCGGTCGCGGGCCTGGCGATCGCCGCCCCCAGATTCATCGAGGACGAACCCGCGCTCACCCGAAACCCGTGATCGGGGCGTCCCTCATGTTGTTCTGACGACATCGGGGACGCCCCGGTCGTGGTGCGCGGCACGGCTCTGAGGTCGCTCCCAGCCGGGACCGAGTCGGCTGCGAGGCGGGGTGGCGAGACTTCGCCGGTCGGGCAACGACCGGATGGGGTGTGAGCGTGGTGCTGCGGGGTCGACGGATGCGGGTCGCGGTCGGCGTGGCCGCTGCGGCGGTCGTGGTGGCGGGTGCGTCCACCGCGTACGCGCTCACCGCGCGCGACGAGGAGTCCACGGCGAGGACGTCGCTGGTCGCGGTGGAGACCGGCGACGTGACGCTCGCGGTCGCGGCCACCGGCACGCTGGCGCCGGCCCAGACGCGCAGCCTCAGTTTCGGCACGTCCAGCACGGTCACCGCGGTCAACGTACGGACCGGCGACGTGGTGAAGGCCGGCGACGTGCTCGCCGAGGTGGACAAGGCGGACGCGCAGGAGAAGGTGGACAAGGCCACGGAGGAACTGGCGTCCGCGCAGGAGGCGCTCTCCACGGCCTCGTCGTCTTCTACGTCTTCTACGGATACCAGCTGCGTGGCGGACACCGGCGGGGGAGCGGTGTACTCCTACGCCACCATCGGGACCACGCCGACACCGTCGCCCTCGGCTCCGGCCGGCGGTGACCCGGCGCCGACCGTCACGGTCACGGTGACCGAGACGGTCACGGTCTACGTGACGGTGACCGCCTCGCCCTCCGAGTCCCCCTCGGCCTCGCCGTCCGCGTCCCCGTCACAGTCGCCGAGCACCGGCCCCACGCCGACGCGTTCCCCGTCCGGCGGCGGGTCGACCGGCCCCTCCACCGGCGGCGGGTCGAACGGCGGCTCCAACGGCTCCACGGGTGGCGGGTCGACCGGCGACTCCTGCGGGTCGACCGGCGGCAGTGGCGGGACCGGCGGCACCGGCAGCCGGTCCGGCGGCGGCGACGCCGTCTACAACGCGGAGACGAAGGTGACCAGCGCGAAGAAGGCGCTGGAGGAGGCCGAGGACGCGCTGGCCGGCGCCGTGCTCAAGGCGCCGATCGGCGGGAAGATCCTCTCCGTGGCCGGTGGCATCGGCACCAAGGTCAGCTCCGGCAGCACGTTCGTCTCGCTCGGCGACGTCGGCGGCATGGAGGTCCAGGCGAGCTTCCCGGAGGCGGACGCGGGCCGGCTCGAGGTCGGCCAGATCGCCTCCGTCACGCTCGCGGACCGGCCCGGCGAGACGTTCGCGGCCACGGTCACCCAGGTCGACCCGGTCGGCACCGCCACGGACAGCATGGTCACGTACGGCGCGCTGATCTCGTTCGACACCGTGCCGGAGGATCTGCTCGTGGGCCAGAACGCCCAGGCCACGGTCACGATCTCGGCGGTGGCGGGCGTGCTGCGGGTGCCCGCGTCCGCGGTGCGGGACGTGAACGGCGGCAACGGCGTGGTGACCGTGCGGGCGAACGGCGTGGACGAGCAGCGGACCGTGCGGGTCGGGCTGGTCGGGGACGCGTACGCGGAGATCACCTCCGGCGTCGCGGCCGGCGAGACCGTGGTCGCGGGCTGACGTCGTACCCCAACTGGGAACTTAAGGTTTTCTTCAGTTTTCTCCGAGATCCCTCCGAGGCGACGTGGATACAAGTGGGAGCCGGTGTCCCGGTAACCCCGATCTTTCGGTGAGCTGCCGTGAACAAGCGGACAATCGGGCTTTGACGGCAGGAGGCAACACGGTGCGGCAACCGGAAGCACGGACCACGAAGGTGCTCGTGGTCGACGACGAGCCGAACATCTGCGCACTGCTCTCGGCCACGCTCCGGCTGATCAACTTTGAGGTCAGGGTCGCGAACGGCGGCCACGAGGCGCTGACCGCCGCCACCGAGTTCGAGCCCGACCTGGTCGTCCTCGACGTGATGCTGCCCGACCTGGACGGCTTCCAGGTCGCCCAGCGGCTGCGCGCCGGCAACCGCCCGGTCCCGGTGCTGTTCCTGACCGCGCGCGACGCGGTCGAGGACCGGATCTCCGGCCTCACCGTCGGCGCGGACGACTACGTGACCAAGCCGTTCAGCCTGGAGGAGGTCGTGCTGCGGATCCGCGCGATCCTGCGCCGCAGCCGCGGCGACTCCGACGAGGCCGAGGACAACGGCCTGCTGCGGTACGCCGACCTGGAGCTCAACGAGGACGCGCACGAGGTCCGCCGCGGCGGCAAACTGGTCGAGCTGTCCCCGACCGAGTTCAACCTGCTCCGCTACCTGCTGGTCAACGCGGGCCGCGTGGTCAGCAAGGCGCAGATCCTGGACCGGGTGTGGAGCTACGACTTCGGCGGCGACGGCCGGATCGTCGAGTCCTACGTGTACTACCTGCGCAAGAAGATCGACCGCTGGGAGCCGCCGCTGATCCACACGGTCCGCGGCGTCGGCTACGCGCTCCGGCTCCCCCGGGGCGCCGAGGAGTGAGCCTGCCGCCACCCGCTCAGGGCTTCTGGCGCCTCCGCCGGTGGCGGCACTGGACGCTGCGGTCCCGGCTCGTGCTGGTGATCGCATCGCTGACCGCGGTGGCGCTCCTGCTCGCGAACCTCGCCGGCGTGTGGCTGCTGCGCAGCTACCTGACCGGCCAGCTGGACGACCGGATCGCCCGCGGCGACGATCCCATGGCCATCAACCGGGTCTGCAACATGTCGTCCGACGACGAGCCGTTCGGCTCCGGCGGGCCCGGCGGCGCGCCGCAGCGGGGCAACGGCTGGCAGGGCGGGTTCGCCGGCCCGGCACAGATCTTCAACGTCTACGAGACGGACGGCACGCTGCTCTGCACGGACCGGCAGACCGGCGACGCGCAGATCGAGACGTCGGACGTGCTCGCGCAGCTGGGAAAGCCGGAGCCGTCCACCGTGCGGCTGTCCGACGGCACCTCGTGGCGGATCGCGGTGCAGGAATCCAAGATCGCCGAGACCCGGGACGGCAGCCGGCTGCTGGTGCTCAAGGGCGCCTCGCTGGAGGACATCGACAACACCGCGGACGGCCTGCTGATGATCAACCTGGCCGTGGAGCTGGTCGTCCTCCTGCTGCTCGGCCTGGTCGCCGCCGTCGTCGTCCGGCTCGGCCTGCACCCGCTCACCCGGATGGAGTCGATGGCCGCCAAGATCACGGCCGGGGACCTGTCCCACCGGGCCGACGACGCCGACCCGCACACCGAATCCGGGCGGCTCGGGATCGCGCTCAACTCCATGCTGGCCCGCATCGAGTCGGAGATCCAGGCGCGTACCGCCTCCGAAGCCCGGCTCCGGCAGTTCGTCGCGGACGCCGGCCATGAGCTGCGCACGCCGCTGACCTCGATCCGCGGATTCGCGGAGCTCTACCGTCGCGGCGGGGCGCCGCCCGGACCGGCGCTGGACGAGACGATGTCCCGGATCGAGGCGGAATCGGCGCGGATGGGGCTGCTGGTCGAAGACCTGCTGCTGCTCGCGAAACTGGACGAGCAGCGGCCGCTCCAGCGCAAGCCGGTGGACGTGCTGCAGATCGCGGCCGACACGATCCGGGACGCACATGCGCGGGTGCCCGATCGGCCGGTGCGGCTGGACGCGTTCGGGCCGGACGACGGCGAGTTCGAGCCGGTGACGGTGCTCGGCGATGAGCACCGGCTGCGGCAGGTGGCGACGAACCTGGTCAACAATGCGCTGGTACACACGCCGCCGGAAGCGCGGATCACCATCCGGGTGGGGCGGTGGAGCCCGCCGCGCGTGTTGCCGCCGTCGTTGCCGTCGCGTCGGCAGCATCCGGTGATGGCGCCGGTGCGGGACGCGGATCAGGCGGCGTATGCGGTGCTTGAGGTGAGTGATACGGGGCCGGGGATTCCGCGGGAACATGCGGAGCGGGTCTTCGAGCGGCTCTATCGGGTGGAGTCCAGCCGTGCGCGGGGGAAGTCGCATGCCGGGGGGTCTGGGCTGGGGTTGTCCATTGTGGCGGCGATTGTGCAGAGCCATGGGGGGCGAGTGGAGCTGCTGACGTCGCCGGGACAGGGGGCTACGTTTCGGGTGTTGCTGCCGGCTGAGCAGTAGGGGTTTGGTGGTAGCGCTCGTGGTCGCGGCAGGGGCGCCCTGACGCCGGAGGTTCGGTCGCTTTCGCTGTCGGGCGCTCCGCGCCCGAAATTTCGGTAAATAACGGTCGTGGCGGGCCGCAGTAGCCCCGCTCAGATACCAAAGGCTCAGTAGCGCCCTGGCGGGTATCGATGGATGCCTGCGCGGCAGGTGTCATGGGGGAGATCGTTGTTGCGCTCACTGCTCTTTCAAGCCACCGGAAAGAGCAGTGAGCGCAACAACGATCGGCGGGCGCGCATCCGGCTCGGCTGGGGACCTGTGCATCGGTCAGGCTGGCCACAGCGGGTCTGATCGTGAGCCGCGCCGCCTCAAGCGGGCGGCGGCGTGAATCGCGGCCTTGGGCCGACCCGCGCGAACCGGCTCCGACAGGGGCGGGCAAAGCGGAGCGCCAGCGGAGTCTTTGCCCGCCCCGAGGTTTGCCCGCGGGAGCATGCGGGCCGGACCACGCCGGAAACGGGAAAATGATCTTCAAAGTTTTTGATCTTGAGGTTCATGCGCGCGCGGCTAGAGGTCTTCCTGGTAGATCAGGTAGCCGCCGGCCGGCGTGATGTCGAAGATGCGGGTGGTGCGGTCCAGGAAGGCGGCGAAGGTGGTGTCCGTGTCGGAGCCGGCCAGCAGCACGTAGGCGGGGTTCGGGGCGGCACGGACGACGGCGCTGTAGGCGGGGAAGCGGTCGCCGCGCTGGTTGAGGCGGGCGTCGATGACGGCGCAGATGACCCGCTCACCGGTGATGAAGATGACCCGGTCGCAGGTGTCGCGGTCGGAGTAGATGCGGGTGGCGCCGGTCGCGTCGAGCGCGGCGACCAGTTCCCGGTCGTCGTCGGCGGAGGCGGAGAGGCCGGGGGCGTTCAGGATGAGCGTGGCGGTGGCGGCGACGGCCAGCGCGAGTACGGCGGCGAGCACCACAGACCCGGTCAGACCGGTGAACGCGGCGAACGCGGTACGGGCGCGGCGGCCCCAGAGGCGGGCGGCGGCGCGCCACAGCGGCCACAGGACGGCGGGCAGTGCGATCAGCGTGTAGTGCAGGTTTTTCGCGCTGATCTCGGGGGTGAGCGCGGAGTCGCCGGTGGCGAGGAAGCCCCCGAGGGTGACGGCGGCGCCGATGATCAGCACGAGGCGGCCGGCCTGGCGTGGGACGGCGCCGACCGGGGCGTTGCCCAGGCCGCGGATCGCGGAGATCAGCGCGATCAGCAGCAGCGCGAGATATGCCGGACCCCACCACGCCTGCCAGGCCACGCACTCGCCGGGCGCGCACAGGCCGGTGCTGAGCGGGATCGCGGTGAAGAGCGTGCCGGTGGCGCGGTCCGCCAGCGGCATCTGGATCAGGTTGCCGCTGGCCAGCACGATCAGCTGGAGCGGGTTGCGCGGTGAGCCCAGCACGGCGTAGGCGATCAGCGGCACCACGCCGACCAGCGTGCCGGTGGCGACGATCAGCCAGACGAGCGCGCGCCTGAAGCTGAGCAGCAGCATGACGGCGGCGGCGCCGACGAACGGCAGCACCCACAGATGGGTCCAGATCATGAGCCCGGCGAGTATGCCCCAGCCGAACAGGCCGAGGCCGGGATGTTTGAGCTCGGCCCCGGCCAGGCGCACGGTGAGCAGCGTCAGAAGGGCCACGGCGAAGAGCATTTCCGGGTACGCCCCGGCGCCGGTCACCTCGTCGCGGATCACCCGGTCCGAGCCGAGCGCGAACAGCCCGACCGACAGCGCCGCGAACCAGGGGGTGTAGAGGCGGCGGAGCAGCATGTACGCCGCGAGGAGGAAGCCGGCGAAGCAGATCAGCGCGGGCAGCCGCACCGACCACCAATCCGTGCCGAGCACGCGCACGAACGGCGCGGCCAGGAACGCCTGCAACGAGCCCATGAATCGTGCGCTGTCCAGGAAGAGCGGCAGCTCCTGCCCCTGTGCGATGCGCAGCGCGGCCAGGCCGGCGGCTGCCTCCGCGCCGTCGCCGGGCGGCACCTCGCCGCGCACCAGCAGCAGCCGGTAGCCGAGCCCGAGCACGCCGAACGCGATCGCCCAGCCGGCCGCGGCCTGCCGCACCGGACTGTCCGACGGCCGCCGGTGACCGCGCGGTTCCGGCCGCCCGGTGAGCACCGGCACGCGCCCCTCACCGCGCCCCGCCCGACCCTCGTAGTCGTCCCGGAGCGCGCCTCCCGGCACGGCCGTCACGGCGCTCACCGGTCGAGTTTGCCACACCCCACCGGCGTTTATTGAGGTCTCGCTATCGGTGCCGGGATCGCTCGGAACGGAGCGTGACGGCGGGGCCGGTATCCGCCCGCTGAGCGTACGGTCAGTGACGGAAACGGCCCGACAAAAGCTTCTCAGTCGGCTCCGAGGTTGTCCTGGGGCTGCGTCGAGTGGGGGCGGCGACGCTACGCGCATGTCTGTGCGACGACCCTTCTTCGCTCGCCGCCCCTCCTGGATTGTCAACAGCGGCCTCGGCCTGGCAATCGTGGGTGTCGGCGTGTGGGCCTACCTTTCTTTCGCCCAGCCCGCGCGCAGCGAGGCGAGCACGAACACCGGCACCACGCGGACGCTCACCGTGCAGCAGGGCACGGTGACGTCCTCGGTCAGCGCGGACGGATCCGTGTCCAGTGCGACCACGGCGAGCGCGAGCTTCGGCACCTCCGGCACGGTCACCGAGATCAGCGTCAAGGTCGGCGACGCGGTCAAGAAGGGCCAGGTGCTCGCGAAGGTCGATCCGACCGCGGCGAACCGGAACCTGACCGCGGCCAAGGCCGATCTGACGGCCGCGCAGGACGCGCTGTCCCGTGCCGAGGAGGAGGACAGCGACACCACGTCCGCGGAGACGCAGGTGACGCAGGCCGAGCTCGCGGTCGAGGAGGCGGAGGACGCGGTCTCCGGCGCCACGCTCACCGCGACCATGGACGGCACCGTCATCACGATCAACGGCAGCGTCGGGGGTACGGCGAGCGGTTCATCGTCCAGCGGCTCCCAGAACCAAGGCGGTCAGAGCGACAGTTCCTCGTCCGCGTTCATCGAGATCGCGGATCTGAGCAAGCTGCAGATCACCGCCTCGTTCGCGGAGGCGGACGCGACCAAGCTGGAGGAGGGCCAGACCGCGACCGTCACCTGGAACGCGCTCACCGGCACCACCGCCACCGCGAAGGTCGCCTCGATCGACCCGAACAGCTCCAGCTCGGGCGGCGGCAGCGGCGAGTCCGTCACGTACGGCGCCACGCTCACGCTCGACGAGGTCCCGGCCGGCGCGAAGTCCGGCCAGACCGTGTCCGTCGCGGTCACCACCGGCACCGCGGAGAACGTCGTGATGGTCAACTCGGCCGCGGTCACGTCCAGCGGGCGCGGGCACACCGTCACCAAGGTCGTCGACGGCCAGCAGGTGGCGACCACGGTGGAGGTCGGCCTGGAGGGCGACACGATGACCGAGATCACCTCCGGTCTGGCCGCCGGTGACCAGGTGCTCTACACGATCGAGGAGAGCAGCAGCAGCTCCCAGCAAGGCGGCGGAGGCTTCCCGGGTGGTGGCGGTCTTACCGGCGGTGGCGGCCCCGGTGGCGGCGGCTTCACCGGTGGCGGCGGCACGCGCGGCGGCGGTGGCCGATGACGACCGCGGTGATGAACAGGATGACGGAAACGAAGCCCGCACTCGAGGTGCAGCAGGTCCGCAAGGTGTACGGCGAGGGCGAGGCCACCGTGCACGCGCTGGCCGGCGTCTCGCTGACCGTGGACCGCGGCGACTACGTGGCGATCATGGGCTCGTCCGGTTCCGGCAAGTCCACGCTGATGAACATCCTGGGCTGCCTGGACATCCCGTCCACCGGCCGCTACCTGCTGGACGGCGTGGACGTCAGCCGGCTCTCCGACAAGCAGCTCGCGCTGGTCCGGAACAGGCTGATCGGCTTCATCTTCCAGTCGTTCAACCTGATCCCGCGCACCACCGCGCTGGCGAACGTGGAGCTGCCGCTCGCCTACGCCGGCGTCAAACCGGCCGAGCGGCGCAAGCGCGCGCTGGCCTCGCTGGACATGGTGGGCCTGGCGGACCGGGCGGGCCACGAGCCGAACCAGCTCTCCGGCGGCCAGCAGCAGCGCGTCGCGGTGGCCCGCGCGCTGGTCACCGAGCCGGCGCTGCTGCTGGCGGACGAGCCGACCGGAAACCTGGACAGCCGGTCCACGGAGGACGTGCTGAAGATCTTCGACGACCTGAACGCGCAGAACCGCACGATCGTGCTGATCACGCACGAGGCCGAGGTGGGCGCGCGGGCGAAGCGACTGATCCGCCTCTTCGACGGCCAGGTCCGCTCCGACGAGAGAAACAAGCGATGAGCTTCTGGGAGATCCTCAAGTTCGCGGTGAAGGGCGTGAGCGCGAACAAGCTCCGCTCCGCGCTCACCATGCTCGGCATCCTGATCGGTGTGGCGGCCGTGATCCTGCTGGTCGCGGTCGGCAACGGCTCCGCGCAGGCGATCACCAGCCAGATCTCCGCGCTCGGCACGAACACGATCACGGTGATGAGCACGAACCGCGGCGGCACCACGAACACGTCGCTGACCACGGAGATCGCGGACGCGCTGAAGGACCCGACGCTGGCGCCGGACGTGAAGTCGGTGTCGCCGGTGGTCAGCGCGTCCGGCACGCTCACGTACGACGGCACCGACCACGAGATCAGCCAGTTCATCGGCACCGGCACGAGTTATCTGGGCGCGCAGTCGTACCGGATGGATCGCGGGGTTGCCTTCACGGACGCGGACGTCGCGCAGGGCCGCCGGGTGACCGTGATCGGCCAGACCGTGGCGGAGGAGCTGTTCGAGGGCGTCGACCCGGTCGGCAAGCAGGTCACGGTCGGCGGCGCGCTGTTCACCGTGGTAGGAGTGCTGGCCGAGAAGTCCTCGTCCGGCGTGCAGGACTCGAACGACCTCGCGATCGCGCCGCTCACCGCGGTCCAGCAGACGCTGGCCGGTTACGGCTCGCTCAGCTCGATCGTGGTCGAGGCGACCGCGGCGGACCGGGTCACCGCGGCGCAGAACGAGATCGCCACGATCCTCGACCAGCGGCTCAAGGTCGAGGACGGCGGCACCGCGCCGTACCGGATCCAGAACGCCTCCCAGCTGCTGGAGACGCAGACCGAGACCGCGGACACGTTCACCGTGCTGCTCGGCGCCGTCGCGGGCATCTCGCTGCTGGTCGGCGGCATCGGCATCACGAACATCATGCTGGTCACGGTCACCGAGCGGACCCGGGAGATCGGCATCCGCAAGGCGCTCGGCGCGCCCCGCCGGGTGATCCTGACCCAGTTCCTGGCCGAGGCCACGATCCTGAGCCTGACCGGCGGCGGCCTGGGCGTGCTGATCGCGGTGCTCGGCGCCCGGTTCGAGATCGTCGGCGTCCAGCCGGTCATCGTGCCCAGCTCGGTCGTGCTGGCGCTCGGCGTCTCGGTGGCGATCGGCCTGTTCTTCGGCGGCTACCCGGCGAGCCGGGCCGCGAGCCTCCGCCCGATCGACGCCCTCCGCTACGAATAGGAACCTGAGATGGCCTTCACACGATCAAAGCACCGGGGTACGGCCGACAGCGGCGACACGGTGGTGCTGGACCGGGTCCCCGAGGACGGTCTCGCGGCGGAGCTGGCCGCGGCCGCGCCGAAGCGCTACTGGAACAAGTGGACGATCTATCTCGCCGGTGCGCTGCTGCTGACCGGTGGCCTGGTGGCCGGCGCCCAGATCCAGCAGCGCTGGGGCACGACGGCGACGTCCGGGCCGGGGAGCGGTTTTCCTGGAGGGACGGGCGGTGCGGGCGGTTACGGCGGGCGGCAGGGCTTCACGGGCACCGGCGGTCAAGGTCAAGGTCAAGAGCAGCAACAACAGCCCGCCGCGGGTACGACCGAGACGAGCGCCGCCACCACCGAGGGCACGGTCAAGCTGGTCAACGGCACCACGGTCTACATCGTGACCTCGGACGGCCGGACCATCACCGTGAAGACCTCGGACGGCACCACAGTCCAGCTCGCCACGGACGGCGCGCTCAGTGACCTCGCCGAGGGCGACACCGTCACGGTCGCGGGCGCCACGGCCGGCGACAGCTCGGTGACCGCGACCACGATCACCGAGCAGCAGAAGTAGGTGTCCGACGGCGTGAGCTTCTGGGCGTCGCTCCGCTCCGCCGGCTCGACGCCTCGTGTCCGACCTGTAGACGTCGATTTTTCGCAAACGAAGAGCGTGTTTGCGAAAAATCACCGTCTGCGGTCGGCGGCGTCGAGTCAGGCTGACGCCGGCGCGCCGTCCACCGCTTCGTCCACGGTCGGGTAGGTCTGGAGCACCTCGACCAGCCCGCTCACCTCGAGGATGCGCAGCACGCCACGCTGCGGCGCCGCCAGCCGGACCAGGCCGCCGCTGTCGTCGGTGCTGTTCTTGGCGCGGACGAAGACGGAGAGGCCGGTCGAGTCGCAGAACGAGACCTCCGCCAGGTCGAAGACGAGCCGGGTGCGGCCCTTCTCCAACAGGTCGGTGATCTGATCCTGCAGCTGCGGCGCGGTGGCCATGTCGAGCTCACCAGCAACCGACACGACGACGACGTCATCGCGCTGTTCGGTCTTAACCGTCAAGGACATTTACCCGACCTCCTGTTATGGGCGAAACGCTACTCCACCTGCGGGCTGCGTGCAGTGTGAGGCCGATGCCGAATACTTGGCGTCGAGCAACTAACGGTCATCGCTCCGGTGATAGTGTCCCACCGGTCGGTGAACTCGGTGATCCCCAGGTGACGACCCGGGGACCTGTCAGGAGGCGAACGTGGCGCTCAGCACGGAGGCGTCGAGCCGGCTTGCCGCTCAGCTCGACGAGCATCAGGACAAAATCTCCGAACTGTGGGTGCGCCAGGTGGCCGCCACGCTGCGCGGACGCCTCAGTCAGGGCGAGCTGGACCGGCAGATCCGCGAGTTGTTCCGCGCGCTGCGCGAGACGCTGGCCGCCGGCACGACGCAGCTGCAGGGCGACGGCGGTGAGGTCCGCGCGCTGCTGACCGAGCTGTCCCGGGCCCGCGCGCTGCAGGGCTTCACCTCCACCGAGACCGCGATCAGCATCTTCGCGGTGAAGGAGGCGTTCGCCACCGCCACGGACGTTTTCAACGCCGAGTCGCAGGCGATGGGTGACTACATCTCGTTCGGTTCGTTCATCGACGAGCTGGGGCTGTTCACCTTCGCGACGTACGCGCAGGCGCGCGAGGAGGTCATCGCGGACCAGGCCGAGCAGCTGCTCGAGCTGGCCACGCCCGTGGTCAAGCTGTGGGACGGCGTGGTCGCGGTCCCGCTGGTCGGCACGCTCGACTCGGCCCGCGCCCAGGTGGTCATGGAGCGCCTGCTGCAGACGCTGGTCGACACCGGCTCGCCGTACGCGATCATCGACATCACCGGCGTACCGGCCGTGGACACCCAGGTCGCCCAGCACGTGCTGAAGACCGTGGTCGCGGCGCGGCTGATGGGTGCGGAGTGCATCATCTCCGGCATCCGCCCGCAGATCGCGCAGACGATCGTGGCGCTCGGCATCGAGTTCGGCGACATCGCGACGAAGGCGACGCTGGCCGACGCGCTGCGGCACGCGCTGCGCCGCAGCGGCAACAGCGACCTCGTCCGCCGTGGCGCGGCCCGCCGGGAGCACTGATGGAGCGGGTTCCCGTCCTCAAGATCGGGGACTTCCTGCTGGTGTCGATCCAGGTCGACATGGAGGACCAGATCGCCCTGCAACTGCAGGAGGATCTCTCCGCCCGGATCGTCGAGACCGGCGTGCACGGTGTGATCATCGATATCACCGCGCTGGACATCGTCGACTCGTTCGTCGGCCGGATGCTCTCCACGATCGCCGCGATCTCCAAGGTGCTGGATGCGGAGACCGTGGTGGTCGGCATGCGCCCGGCCGTGGCGATCACGCTGGTCGAGCTGGGACTCTCCCTCAACGGCATCCGCACCGCGCTGAACGTGGAGCGTGGCATGGAGCTGCTGGCCCGCGCGCGCGAGGACGAGCTGTTCCTCGACCTGGGCGACGACGATTCCGCCGAGACCGACTCGGACGGGGCGGCGGTGAGGTCATGACCATGGGTTTCGCCGGCGCCGCGGATGCCGGCGAGACGATCGTCATCTCCAGCGACGAGGACGTGGTCCGCGTCCGGCAACTCACCCGTACCGTCGCGGTGCGGGTCAAGCTCTCGCTGGTCGACCAGACCAAACTGGTCACCGCCGCGAGCGAGCTGGCACGTAATACCCTCGTCTACGGTGGCGGCGGCTCGGCCGAGGTCACCGTCGTCGACAGCGGGCGACGCCGGGGTGTACGAATAGTGTTCAGCGACCAGGGCCCCGGCATCGCCGACCTGGACCTGGCCCTCACCGACGGCTGGACCAGCGGCGGCGGGCTGGGGCTGGGCCTGAGCGGCTCACGGCGGCTCGTGGACGAGTTCGACATCCAGACAGTGGTTGGCGAAGGCACCCGCATCACGGTGACCAAGTGGTCGCGCTGAGGCGACCCCTCGGACACTGAGAATCAGAGGGGCGCACATGTCCGACGAGGGCACCTGGTTTCGCATCGACAACACCAGCGTGGCGTCGACGGTGCGGCGGGCCGCCGACCGCCTTGCGGAGGACCTCGCTCTGCCCGCCAAACGCGCGGCCGACCTGGCGATCGTAGCCGCTGAGCTGACCAGCAACCTGCTCAAGCACACGAAAGAGGGCACGCTGCTGCTGCACCCGGTGCGCAGCGGCGACGTGGCCGGGGTGGAGCTTCTCGCGGTCGACTCCGGGCCGGGCATGGCCGACCTGACGCGTTTCATGCGCGACGGGCACTCCACGTCCGGCACGCTCGGCATCGGCCTGGGCGCGATCGTCCGGCAGGCCACCTGGTGCGACGTGCACTCGGTGCCCGGTAAGGGCACGGTGTTCTCCGTGCAGGTGTGGCCGGGCGACGCGCCGGAGCCGGCCTGGGCGGCCGGGATCAGCCGGCCGATCACCGGCGAGACACAGATCGGCGACGGCTATGCGGTCCGGGTGGTCGAAGGGCGGCACCAGGTGCTGGTCAGCGACGGTCTCGGGCACGGCCCGCTGGCGGCCGCCGCCAGCCAGGCCGCGGTGAACTCGTTCCGGAGCGCGCCGGCCGTACCCCCTGCTGCTCTGGTCGAGAAACTGCATCGCGAGATCTCGCACACGCGCGGCGCCGCGATCGCGGTCGCGGAACTGGACGCGGCCGCCGGCGTGGTGCGCTATGCCGGCCTCGGCAACATCGCGGGCACGATCGTCGAGGGCACCAGCCGGCGCGGCATGATCTCGCTGCCCGGCATCGCCGGTCATCAGCGCCGCCAGATCCGGGAGTACGACTACCCGATCTCCCGCGGCGCGGCCGTGGTGCTGCACTCCGACGGCGTGGTGGACCGCTGGCAGCCCGGCGACTACCCGGGCCTCAGCTCGGCCTCACCGGTGCTGATAGCGGCCACCGTGATGCGCGACGCCGGCGTGCGCCGCGACGACGCGTGCGTCCTGGCCGCTAGATTGCCATCATGACCGACGTGCTGCTCCGCATGGTGCTGCGCCGCGAGCACGACATCTTCGTGGTCCGGCAGCGCGGCCGTGAGGTGGCGGCCGCGGTCGGCCTGGAGCATCAGGACCAGATCCGGCTCGCGACCGCGCTCAGTGATCTCGGTCGCCTGCTCCTGGCCGTGCCGGGCGACGCCGACGTGACATTTGTTGCGCAACCCGGAACTCCTCCTAGGCTGGTGGTGGAGATTGTCGCCGGGTCCGGGGCTGCAGCCGCGCTGGCCGGTGATCCTGCGGCGGCCGCGGCAAAGCGGCTGGTGGACGAGTTGGAGGTCGATGGTGGTGAGAGCAGGACACGCGTGCGCCTTTCCCGCCGCCTCCCGATCGGTGCGGCGCCGTTGACCGGCGAACGCATCGCCGACCTGCGCGAGCGGCTGGCCGCGAACGAGCCCGGCACACCGCTGGACGAGCTCACCGTGCAGAACCGGGAGCTGCTGGCCGCGCTGGACGCGGTCCGGGCCCAGCGCGACGAGCTGGCCGAGACCAACCAGGGCGTGATGGCGCTCTACAACGAGCTCTCCCAGGAGCTGGAGGAGACCAACCGTGGCGTGGTCGCGCTCTACAACGAGCTCGACGACAAGTCCGCGCAGCTGAAGGCCGCCAGCGAGGCGAAGAGCCGATTCCTGGCCAACGTCAGCCACGAGCTGCGCGCACCGGTCACCGCGGTCATCGGCCTCACCCGGCTGCTCTCCGACGCGGGCTCCGACCCGCTCACCGAGGAACAGACCCGGCACGTCGACCTGATCCGCGGCTCCGCGACCGACCTGCTCACGCTGGTCAACGACCTGCTCGACCTCGCCAAGGCAGAGTCCGGCCGGCTGGAGCCGGTCTGGACCGAGGTCGACCTGCGCGCGCTCTTCGGCCAGCTCCGCGGCACCTCCCGTGCCGTGATCACCCGGCCCGAGGTGCAGCTGGTGGTGGAGGACCCGCCGGCCGGCGCGGCCGTCACCTCGGACGAGGCGCTGCTCACCCAGGTGCTGCGGAACCTGCTCACCAACGCGATCAAGTTCACCGAGCGGGGCACGGTCTCGATGTCGCTGCGCGCCGCGACCGGCCTGGACGGCTGGGAGCTGGAGGTCGCGGACACCGGCACCGGCATCCCTCCCGAGCTGCACGAACGCATCTTCGAAGAGTTCTACCAGGTGCCCGGCAGCTCGGTCGGGCGCACCGGCACCGGCCTCGGCCTGCCCTACGCGCGCCGGCTGGTCACGCTGCTCGGCGGCACGCTCGGCCTGGCCAGCGAGCCCGGCACCGGCAGTGTGTTCACGGTCGTGCTGCCGCGCCGGCCGGTTCCCGCCGCGCCCGCGCCGCGTGACGCGGGGTGATCAGGATGCATGTCGATCCGGCCACCGTGCTGGTCGTCGATGACAGTGCGACCAAGCGGTACCTGCTGGTCAGCTGGCTGACCCGGGCCGGTTACGCGGTGGTCGAGGCCGAGACCGGCACCGAGGCGCTGGAACTGGTCGACGCGAAGCCGGTCGACCTCGTGGTGCTGGACGTCCGCCTGCCGGACATGTCCGGCTTCGACGTCTGCGAGAAGATCAAGGGCAATCCGAAGCACGCCGCGCTCCCGGTCGTGCACGTCTCCGCGCACGCGGTCGACGTGGCCGACCGCGCCCACGGGCTGAACCGCGGCGCCGACGCCTACCTGGTCGAGCCGATCGAGCCGGAGGAGCTGGTCGCCACCACCCAGGCGGTGCTGCGCTACTACCGCGCCCGCAAACAGGCCGAGCTGCTCGCGCAGCGGATGGCGCTGCTGGCCGAGACCACGCTCGCGATCAACTCCGCGCCGGACTTTCCCGGGCTGCTGGAGGCCGCGGCCCTGGGCACCTCCAAGATCTTCTTGAGCCCGGTCGCGGTGGTCGCCGCCACCGGGGACGGCGACTTCTGGGCCGCCACCAGCCAGGACCCGGAGCAGCAGCCGGTGGCGGGCCCCTGGCAGCCGGAGCAGACCGGTGACATCACGGTGGGCACCTCGTTCCGTACCGACCCGCCGGACGCCTGGAGCATGCTGGACTGGCCCGCGGACGACCAGGTCGGCGTCGCCACCACCCGCATCCGCCACGACCGGCCGCCCGTCCTCGTCGCGGTCCCGGCCGGACTGAACATCCCCGGCGCGCCGGTCCTGCGCCAGCTCGCGCAGGCCATCGCGGCCGCGGTCGAGGCCCAGCGCTCCTACGACGAGGAACACCGCATCGCGATCACGCTCCAGCGCAGCCTGCTGCCCAGCCGGCTCCCGGAGATCGAAGGTCTCGCACTCGCCCGCCGCTACGAGCCCGCCAGTGCGCACACCGAGATCGGCGGCGACTTCTACGAGCTCACCGTGATCGACGGCCGCCTGCTGGTCGCGATCGGCGACGTCGCCGGCCACTCACTGCACGCCGCCACCGTGATGGCGGAACTCCGGCACGCGCTGCGCGCCTACGCGGTCGAGGGCCACCCGCCGGGCGCGGTGCTCGCCCGCATCAACGACCTGATGCTGAAACTGCTCCCCGGCGAGGTCGCCACCGTCTGCCTGATGTCCATCGACTCGGACAGCGGCCACGTGCGGATGGCCAACGCCGGCCACCTGCCGCCGCTGCTCATCGTGGACGGCGAGGCCTCCTACATCGAGGACCGCGGGCCGCTGCTCGGCCTGCGCGCGAATCGTCCCGACGACACGGAGTTCGTCATTCCGGCGGGGGCGACGCTCGTGCTCTACACCGACGGGCTCATCGAACGCCGTGACGCGACCATTGATGATGGTCTCCACGCGCTCGCGGTCTCCGCGACCACCGGCAGCGACGCTACGCTCGACCTTTTCTGTGACCGGCTTCTGGCCGAACTCACGGGGGACGAGATGAGCGACGACATTGCGGTCGTTGCGCTGCGCAGGCACTGAAAAGCTTTCTACATTCATTTTCCCGCTTCCGGCGTGGTCCGGCCCGCATGCTCCCGCGGGCAAACCTCGCTGCGCGCCAAGACTCCGCTGGCGCTCCGCTTGCCGCTTCGCGCCGGAGCCGGTTTCGTCGTGGTCGGGGAAGAGCGACGCGATTCCCGGCGTGGTTGCGGTGAGCGAGGCGCGGTCCAGTGCCGCCTTTGTCGCGGGCGCTGCCGTGCCGGAATCGCGGTCCAGTGCCGTCTTGTCGCGGGGGCGAGGGCTTACGCGACCGAAATTTCGTGCTATTGGTTGTTTTGGGTGGGCCGGTTGCTGTTTTGTCTCCGGCGGGCCTCCGGCGGGCGCCTCCGACACCGGGGCGGTGGAAAGGCAACGTCAACTGCGATGCCCAGAAACCTGGGTGGCTGGGTTTCGTGCGGCCTGTCTGCCCCGTCTGTCGTCGATCCGGGACAAGCCGAGCAGATCATCGGCAGGGCCGCCAGCTTTGGCTGTCGTGTGGCGGTAGCGCGGTTCTCGCGTTTGGGCGGTCGCCTTGGGTTGATCGGCGGCGGTCCGTGGGTGGTCCGGTTTTGAGGGTGACGTTGGGCGGGCTGTCGGCGGTTGCGTCGTGGTCGGGTTCAGGCTTGCGTTTCGCTGTTTGCTGCCGGTTGTGTGGTGGCGGCCCTGCCGATGATCTGCACCCCTGCGGGCGGGTCGACGGCATACGGGGCAGCCAGGCGGTCACCTGTGCGGGTGCTTGCGCATTAAGGACAAAAGCCCGCCGCGGGCGGGCGTGGGGCTGTTCAAGATCTTTGCGTCTCTGGTGGCCCTTTCGCGGGCGGGGAAAGGGCCACCAGAGACGCAAGGATCTTGAGTGCCGGATGTTGGGATGGTGGTCTCGGGTTGGTGCGCGCCCGCACGGGTTTCCGGACCACGGCGGGACCGGCAGGGAGGAGCGCCAGCGACGACCGGTGCCCGCGGGAGCATGCGGACCGCAACCACGCTGGAAGTGGGAAATGAATTTGATCTTGGGTTACTGGCTTTGCGGCGTCGAAGACCGGGCCCGCCTCGATCAAGCAGGCACTCCGTGCCCGAAATTTCGCGAAATAGCAGCCCGGGAGCCGAGTGCAGGTCAGGTGGTGCGGAGTTCCTCGACGGAGGTGCTGCTGCGGAGGAAGAGCATGCTGAGGGCGATCATCGTCAGGACGGCGAGGGTGGCGCCGGCGGTGAGGAACAGGAGGCCCTCGAGCGGGACGGGGATGAGGCGGGTGATGGGGGCGATGTCGACCTCGCGCAGGTTGGCGGGGTCGGCGCAGGCGGGGGCGGTGTCGGCCAGGCAGACGGTGCCGGAGATGCCGCCGGAGGTGACCTCGTGGCCGATGCTGCGGGTGATCAGCCAGCCGGAGGTGGCGGCGACCAGGACGGCGGGGAGCGCGGGCGCCAGGAGTTGCCAGACGATGGAGCGGCCGATCACGCCGCGGGGGACGCCGGTGGCGACCAGGGCGGCGTAGGCGCGGCGGCGTGAGACCAGGCTCTCCGCGGCGGCGACCAGCAGTGCGGCGGCGGCGATGGTGATGCCGACGGCGATCGCGAGGTCGACCAGGTCCATGGCGTCGGTGTAGAACGCGTTGCGTTCGGCGTCGAGGATCATCGGGTCGCCGATCGCGTTCCGCCAGAGCTCGCCCGCCTCCCGGTCCACGTCGAACTGGGCGGTGAGCTGCGACCGGAAGCCTATCGAGATGCCGCCGATCAGCACGGCGGCCAGGAGTGCGGCGAGTACGCGACTGCCGTTCCACGGGTCGGCCATCAGGCGGCCGCCGGCCAGCAGCGTGGACGGTGCGCGGCCCCACCGGCGCAGCGCGGCGCCGGCCACGTAGGAGATGGATCCGGTGCCGGCGATCACGCCGACGGCCATGCCGACCGGCACGACGATCAACATCATGACGATCACCCAGGTGGGTACGGCCTGGAAGCGTATCGCCAGCGGCACGAGGCCGAGCGCGGCCGCCACGCCGATCACGAGCACGATCGCGGGCCAGGTGCGTGGCGGCGCGGTGCGGCGCACCTGGCGGACCACGCCGAACGGTGTCACCCGCACGCGGCGCAGCAGCAGCGCGGCCAGCAACGATGCGATTGCCGGCAGCGCGGCACAGATCGCGGCGATCGCCCAGGCGGGCGGCAGCACGTCCGTGGGCAGCCACAGCTCGCCGGCCGCGTTGCGACGGTCCAATAGTTGCCGGCCGCCGAGGAAGATCGCGAGGCCGGCCAGCGTGCCGAGCAGCGTGGCCAGGCCGGCCTCCACCGTGACCACGGCGAGCGTCTGTGCCGGCGTGGCCCCGGCCAGGCGGAACGCGGCCAAGCGCCGATCGCGGGCCGGTGCGCCGAGCCGGGAGCACTGGACGGCCAGCGCCAGCACCGGGATGCAGAGCAGGATCAGCGCGCTCGCCACGCCGGGCCGCAGGCCGGGCTGTTGCAGCAGGTCGGACTGGTACTGCGGGGACAGGTTCGCGCCGCTCGGCTGGTACGGCTGCGGGATGCGGATGGCGAGGACGGTCGCGGCGCTGAGCATCGCGACCGAGGCCATCGCGGCGCTGACCCCGGTCAGCCCGACCCGGAGCGTGTCGGTGCGGGTGCCGGCCAGCGCGAGGCGGACCGCGGTGCCCGGCCTCATCGCGCGGCCGCCAGCGCGACGTCGGCCAGCTCGCCGTCGCGCATGATGACCTCGCGGTCGGCGTAGCCGGCGATCCGCGGCTCGTGCGTGACCAGCACGACCGCGGTCCGGTGCGCGCGGGCCAGGCGGACCAGGTGTGCCATCACCTGCTCGCCGGCGAGCGTGTCCAGCGCGCCGGTCGGCTCGTCCGCGAAGAGCACTCTCGGCTCGGTGACCAGCGCGCGGGCCAGCGCGACCCGTTGCTGCTGGCCGCCGGACATCTCGCCGGGACGCTGCTCGGCCAGCTCCGCCACGCCGAGCCGGTCCAGCCAGGTCAGTGCCGCGGTCCGCGCCGCTCGCCGCCCCGTGCCGGCGAGAAGGAGCGGAAGTGACACGTTCTCCGCCGCGGTGAGCTCCGCGACGAGCTGGCCGAACTGGAACAGCACGCCCAGCTCGGAGCGGCGCAGCCGGGCGCGGGCGGACTCCGGCATCAGGTCGACGCGCTGCTCCCGGTAGACGACCTCGCCGGCGTCCGGCCGGAGGATGCCGGACAGGCAGTGCAGCAGCGTGGACTTGCCGCACCCGGACGGGCCGGTGACGGCCACGATCTCGCCGGCCGCGACCTCGAACGTGACGCCGCGCAGCGCGGGCGAGTTGCCGTACGACTTGACGAGGCCGCGCGCGGACAGAATCGCATCGTTCATGATCGAACCCCCCGGTTCGGATCGGCGACGCGTGCGATGGTGGTGTCCATCCACCGCAGGTCGGCGTCGAGATGAGAGATGGCGAAGTCGGCGGCGATGACGTCGCCGAGCCCCGACTCCGGGTCGAGCTTCGCCGCGGTCAGCTCCCGCAGCCGCTGCTGGTGCGCGGCCCGCTGCGCCGCGAGGTAGACGCCCGCCCGCCGCCCGTCCGCCGCCAGCAGTGCCACGACCACCTTGGCCAGCAGCGCGCTCGCCACGAACGGGGCCGGCGCCTCCACCTCGGACAGCCAGGCGTCCAGCCGCTCGCGGCCCTGTGCGGTGAGCGCGAAGCTGGTCCGCTCCGGCCCGCCCTCGCGGTCGCGGTCCCCCTCCGCGACCAGGCCGTCCCGCTGCAGGCGCCCGAGCGTGGCGTAGACCTGCCCGAACGCCAGCGGCTTGGCCCGCGGCATGTGCGCGTCGTGGGCGCGCTTGAGCTCGTATCCGTGCTTGGGCCCCTCCGCGAGCAGCCCCAGGAGCACATGGCTGGTGGACATGGCCGCTACTATTCACTCAGCGAATAGTGAATGTCAACCGTTCATCGGGGCGTGACGCGGACGCCGCCGGAGGATTGGCTCTCGTGGAGCTCAAGGCGGGTGATGGTGGTACGGCGGGGGATGTCGAAGACGACGATGCCGGTGACGGAGCGGCCGGGCCGCAGGTCGGAGGGGAAGACCTGCTGCCCGCCGTTGGCGACGAGGCCGGCCGTGGTGTCGGCGGCGTAGACGTGGCCGGTGGCGAGGACGGCGCGCTGGGCCGCGTCGGAGACCGTCATGCGGCGGGTGCCGAGGTTGCTGGCGCTCAGCTCGACCAGGCAGAACTGGCCGGTGGCGGACTCGCGGGAGAACAGCCCGTCGATCGTGTCGAGGCCGCAGCGCAGGCCGTGCACGGTGAACGCGATCCGCTCGTCGCGGACCGGCTGGTTGAGGCCGGCGGTGGGGAGCAGGCGGTTCATCGAGGCCTGGTAGAGGTCGCGGCCCCAGGTGATCACGGCGAGGCCGGCGCCGAGGCAGCAGCAGGCGGAGACCACGGCGGCCGCGAGCCCGATGATCAGCGCGAGCTTGGCGCCCTGGCTGGAGAACGGGATGAGCGGCTGCTTGTCGTGGCTGCTCATCCCGCCTCCGTGCCCTGATATATCCGCCTAAAGCCCGATTCTAGGCTTCAGCGGCGGGTGTCAGGCGGCGTTCGCGCGACCCAGCCGGTCCAGGATCCAGGCGAGGACGAACGCCTCCTCCTTCCACGCGTCGTACCGGCCGCTCGGCCCGCCGTGGCCCGCCCCCATCTCGGTCTTGAGCAGGAACGTCCCGTCCGGCACCACGTGCCGCAGGCGGGCCACCCACTTCGCCGGCTCGTGATAGAGCACGCGGGTGTCGTTCACACCCGTCATGGCCAGAATCTGGGGGTACGCCTGCTGCGTAACGTTCTCGTAGGGCGTGTACGACTTCATGTACTGGTAGACCTCGGCCGATTCGAGCGGGTTGCCCCACTCCTCCCACTCGATCACGGTGAGCGGCAGCGACGGGTCCAGGATCGAGTTCAGCGCGTCGACGAACGGCACCTCGGCCACGATGCCGGCGAACGACTCCGGCGACAGGTTCGCGATCGCGCCCATCAGCAGGCCACCGGCCGAGCCGCCGCGCGCCACCATCCGGTCGCTGGACGTCCAGGCCGCCTTGATCAGGTGCTGGGCGCAGGCGACGAAGTCGGTGAACGTGTTCCGCTTGGTCAGCGTCTTGCCCTCTTCGTACCACCGCCGGCCCATCTCGCCGCCGCCACGCACGTGCGCGATCGCGAAGACGACGCCGCGGTCCAGCAGCGACAGGCGGGCGATGGAGAAGTACGGATCCATGCTGGACTCGTACGACCCGTAGCCGTAGAGCACCAGCGGGGCCGCGCCGTCCCGCACGATGCCCTTGCGGGCCACCAGCGAGATCGGGACCCGGGTGCCGTCCTCGGCCGTGGCCCACTCGCGGTGCTGCTCGTAGGCGTCCGGGTCGAAGCCGCCCAGCACCGGCTGCTGCTTGCGCAACGTCATCACGCGGGTGACCAGGTCGTAGTCGTAGACCGAGCTCGGCGTCACGAACGAGGCGTAGTGCAGCCGGATCGAGTTCGTCTCGTACTCCGGGTTCGCGGTCAGGCCGACGTCGTACAGCGGCTCCGGGAACTCCAGGTCGAAGCTGTCCGTGCTGCCGATCGGGAGCACGCGCACCCCGGTCAGCCCGTTCCGGCGCAGCGACACGACCAGGTGGTTCGTGAACGCGTCGACGGACTCCAGCCGGGTGCCCGGCTCGTGCGCGATTATCGGCACCCAGTCGCCCGGGTTGTCCACGGACGTGTAGGCCAGCGCGAAGTCCTCCGCGCCGTCGTTGTGCAGGATCAGGAACCGGTGGCCGTGGTGCTCCACGGAGTACTCGACGCCCTGGCGGCGCGACGCGATCAGGATCGGCTCGCCCAGCGGCGCGTGGGCCGGGATCGCCCGCACCTCGCTCGTGATCTTGCTGCTGGCCTCGATCAGGACGAACTTCTCCGACCGGGTCAGGCCCACGCCGACCCAGAAGCGCTCGTCCGGCTCCTCGAACACGATCGCGTCGTCACCGGTGGGCGTGCCGATCACATGCCGCCACACACGGTACGGCCGCCAGGCGTCGTCCACGGTCATGTAGAACAGCACGGAGCCGTCCGCGGACCAGGCGCTGCCGTACGACACCTCCGGCACGGAGTCGGTCAGCAGCTCACCGGTGGCGAGATCCTTGACCTGCAGCGTGAACCGCTCGTCCCCGGCGTAGTCCACGGAGTAGGCCAGGCGGCTGCCGTCCGGGCTCACGTCGTACGTGCCGAGCGCGAAGAACTCGTGCCCCTCGGCCAGCACGTTGCCGTCGAGCAGCACCTCCTCGCCGGGCAGCGGCGCGCCGTCGGCCGGGATCGGCGGGTCGGTCTCGCCGGGCGCGACCGGGCGCCGGCAGTGGATGCCGTACTGGCTGCCCTCGACCGTGCGCGAGTAGTACCAGTACGCACCCTTGCGGGACGGCACGGAGAGGTCCGTCTCCTGTGTCCGGTCCTTGATCTCGGTGAAGATCTTCTCTCGCAGGCCGGCCAGGTGCGCGGTGACCGCGTCCGTGAACTCGTTCTCCGCGGTCAGGTAGGCGATCGTCTCCGGATCGTCCTTGTCGGTCAGCCAGGCATAGGGGTCCACGACCGTGTCGCCGTGGTGCGTGCGCTCGGTGGGCACGCGCTTCGCGATCGGCGGTCGGGGTGTCTCGGTGGTCACGCCTCCCCACGTTACCGGCCGTTTCCGGGCGTGCCCCGGACCGCGCACCAGGCTCTTGTGGAATGTCGTTCGAACATGTGTACGATAAGCCGCGGTTGCCGACGGGTGGGGGAAGATCATGGGAGCGAGCACCGGTGACGCCGTGCTGCGTCGCCTGATGGAGATCTGCGGCCCGCAGTTCGCCCGCGCCGGCGGCCCGGCCGACGCGGTCGCGGGCACGGAGCCGCGCTGGGTCGCGGCCCCGCCGCACGCGGAGGCCGCCGGCCACGTGCTGAGCCAGGCCGCGCGGGACGGGCTCTCCGTCGTCGCGCGCGGCGCCGGTTCGAAGATCGACTGGGGCGTACCCCCGGCCGGCCTGGATCTTGTCCTGGACATCGGCCGGCTGGCCGGCGTCCGTCGCCACGCGGACCCCGGCCTGCTGGTCGAGGTCGGCGCCGGCACCCCGCTGCGCGCGGTCCAGACCGTGCTGGCCGGCGTCGAGCGCCGCATCGCGGTCGACCCGCCGTCCGAGGGCCCGACGATCGGCGGCGTCCTCGCCGCCGACGAGACCGGCCCGCTCCGGCACCGCTGGGGCTCCCCGCGCGAGCAGGTGATCAGCATCCGCTGCGTCACGCTCGACGGCGAGTTCCTGGAGCTCACCGGCGATGCGCTGCGTGCGTTCGGCGACGCCGGCGGTTTCCCCGGCGCGTTCGGTCACGCCGGACTGCTCGGTGGTTACCCGCGCCGTCCGGCCCGCCTCGCCGGCTGCGCCGACCCGCTGCCGGGCATCATCACCGCTGCCACGCTGCGGGTGCTGCCCCGGCCCGGCGCCAGGCTCTGGGTCTCCCGCACCGTCACCAGCCCGCTGGAGGCCCGCGACCTGGTGCTCGGCATCCGCGCCTCGTCCGCGCACCCGGACGCGGTCGAGATCGACCTGCCCGCCGGTCGACCGGCCGGGGTTCCCCGTCAGCGCGGCACGCGGGACACCGCGGGCACGCTCTCCATCCTGCTGGAAGGCGATCCGGCACCGGTCGGGCTGCGGTCCGCGGTCCTGGTCGAGCTGCTCGGCGGCGATGCCGCGGCCTCGGGTGCGCCGCCGCACTGGTGGGGGCGCACGCCGTTCGACACCGGCGAGGTCGGTCTGCGCATCGACGTGCCGCCGGCGGATCTGCACGCGGCGGTGTATGCGTTGCGCGACGCGGTCGGCGCCCCGGTGCCGGTCCGCGGCCGGGCCGGCGTCGGCGTCATCCACGCCGCGCTGCCGGCCACGCTGACCCCCGCCCGCGTCTCGGCCGTCCTCGACGCGCTCCGCGGCATCCTCCTGGCCCGCGACGGCTCCTGCATCGTGCTCACCGCCCCGGCCCCGGTCCGCGCGGTCGTCAACCCCTGCGGCCCGTGAGGGTGGCCGGCCGAAAGCCCGGTTCGGCTGCGTGCGCGGAGCCGAAGACCTAGCAGTCTTCCGGCGCCGGATCCGTGTGCAGGCGACCGTCGGGCGCTCCGCGCGCCGGATCCGGTTGCAGGCGACCATCGGGCGCTCCGCGTGTCGGATCCGGTTACAGGCGGCCACCGGGCATTCCGCGCCCGAAATTTCATGAAATAGCGTTCAGCCGCAGAGCCACGGCCGACGCGGGCGATTGAAGGCCGGCACACGGGAGCAGCCCCGGGCTGGGGTTGGGCTCAGCCACCCACGGAACCGCCGGCCCGCGGGAGCGAACGGGCCGGACCACGGCGGAAGTGGGAAAATCCAGATCTTGATCTGGATTTCAGGGCTCGTTGCGCAGCACGAGGATCGCGATGTCGTCGCGGGGCGGGTCTATCGAGAAGCCGATCGCGGTCGTCTTCAGGCGGGCCGCGACCACGTCCGCGCTGTAGCCGGCCAGCGGTCCCGCGGCCGCGCGCAGCCGTTCCGGGCCGAAGAGCTCGCGGCCGCGGCGGCGTTCCGTGACGCCGTCCGTGTAGAAGACCAGCGCGTCGCCGGGGGCGATCCGCAGGTCGGTGGCGGGGGAGGCGATCGCGTCGATCAGGCCGAGCGCGGTGCCGCCGGTGCCGACGAACGTGGCCCGCCCGTCCGCGCCGATGAGGACCGGACGGTCGTGTCCGGCCAGGTAGAGCGTGGTGTCGAGCTTGCCGTCGCCGTTCTTGCCGACCGCGGCGAGCGCGAGCGTGCAGTAGCGCCCGCCGCCGCGCTCCACCAGCGTGTCGTTGAGCCGCGCCAGCACCTCCGGCAGCGGCTTGCCGTCGCGGGCCAGCACGCGGATGACGTCGCGGACCAGGCCGGTGACGGCCGCGGCCTGGACGCCCTTGCCGGACACGTCGCCGACCACGACCAGCCAGCGGCCGTCCGGCAGCGGCGTGACGTCGTAGAAGTCGCCGCCGACCTCGGTGTCGGAGCCGGTCGGCACGTACTCCGCGGCCAGCCCGATGCCGGGCACGACCGGCAGCACCGGTGGCAGCAGCGACTGCTGGAGCGTGCGGGCGACGCGTCGCCGTTCGTCGTGGATGCGCGCGTTGTCGATGGCGAGGCCGGCGCGGCGGGCCACGTCCTCCAGCACCGCGACCTCGTCCGGGTCGTGGCGCTGGCGCGTGTGGCGGCCGATCGCGAGCGTGCCGAGCGCCTGGCCGCGCGCGATGAGCGGGAGCGCGATGCCGTCCGTGGGCGCGCCGAGCGGGGCCTGGCTGCCGGTGCGCGACACCTCGCGCAGCCGGGCGAGCGCGGAGTCCGGCCCGCTCTCCTTGAGCGCGGCGTGCAGCTGCGGGAGCGCGGACTCGTCCGCGTGGATCGCGGTGGCCAGTTCGAGGCGGCCCCACTCGTCCGTGGTGTGGACCGCGCACCACTGGCCGAGGCGCGGCACGACCAGCTGCGGGATCAGCGCCATGGTCAGCTCGACGTCCAGCGACTGGGCGAGCAGCTCGCTGGCCTCGGCGAGGAACGTGAGCCAGGTCTGC
Source organism: Catenuloplanes japonicus (assembly GCF_000717135.1). Classification (GTDB taxonomy): domain Bacteria; phylum Actinomycetota; class Actinomycetes; order Mycobacteriales; family Micromonosporaceae; genus Catenuloplanes; species Catenuloplanes japonicus. The sequence goes on along the minus strand of NZ_JNXY01000005.1, from coordinate 253,935 downwards.
CGGCGCAGGTCGGCGCGGCGGAGCCGATCGTTTTCCAGGTGCAGCGAGAGGCGCTCGGCGACGAGCGTGGCGAGCGGCGCGGCGTAGCCGGACGGGGCCGCGTCCAGTTCGAGCTCGCCTTTGTACGGCCGGTGCACGGCGAGCGGCACGCGCACGGTGGGCGAGTCGGGTCGCGGCGCACGGCCGTAGCGGGCGAGCTGCTGCTGGCCACCGCCGTCGCCACGGTCGAGGCGGACGACGCCGCCGGCCGCGCCGACCAGCTCGCAGACGCGCGCGAGCAGGTCGGTGGCGAAGTCGCCGAGCGCATCCTCGCCGTACGGATCCGGTGCGGACTGCAGCAGCGTGGTGAGCGCCTTCGCGCTCGGTGCGGCGCCGGTCTCCGGCGGCCCGATCTCCGGAAGCCGCTCCTCGGCGAACCCCTTGCGGTCGAGGCGGAACCAGACGCCCTTGCCGTGCCGCAGGTGGGTGGTGCCCCAGCGGCTGGAGAAGTGGTCGACGAGCAGCAGACCGCGCCCGCGCTCGGACACTTCCGAAATATCAGTTTCCTCGGTACGCGGACGCGCGGTCAGCGTCTCCAGCTTCCCGGCCGCGAAGTCGGTGACCGTGACGGTGAGGCCGTGACCGTCCGCAACGACCTCTATCTCCAGCTCGGTCCGCGCGTGCACGACCGCGTTCGTGGAGAGCTCCGTGGTCAGCAGCAGGGCCTCGTTGAGCAGCTCGTCCAGGCCGCCCTCGCCGAGAACCGCGCGCACGACGGCCCTGGCCGCGGCCGGTGTCCGCCGGTCCGCGGGCAGCCTTACCCGCCGCACGTGCTCCTGGCGGACCTGGTCCGGCCCGCCACTGGCCTCGGCTGACACGCTTGCATCCTCCACTGAAAGGGTGGCCCTCTCCAAGCCGGACGCTCGCACCTGATGGGTGAAAGGCGCAATGATGACATGGTCGACCGCGCGCTCGGCGTGGTAAGACGCCCGGAACATCCCTAATCCGCGAGCTTGCGAGGACCATTCCATGACTACGGCGAAACAGACCCGCGCTGCCGCAGTCGCGGCCGAACCTGTGAGCACTCTCACGCACCCGTCCGAGGAGACCGCGTTCCTGGCCGAGCTGGCGGATGCGCTCCGCGACGTACGGATGGGTGATCTGAAGGTCCGCCTGCCCCGGCGCAGCGGGCTGTCCGGGGAGGTCGCCGACGCGTTCAACGACGTGGTCTCGCTCCAGGAGCGGCAGAACCTGGACGTTCGCCGGATCAGCCGAATCGTGGGCCGGGACGGTCAGCTCGCGGAACGCCTGGACGACGAGGCGTACGAGGGCGACTGGGCCAAGTGGGCGCGTGCGATCAACTCGCTGATCGACGACCTGGGCCGCCCGACCACGGAGATCGCCCGCGTGATCGTGGCCGTGGCCGAGGGCGACCTGTCGCAGCACATGGCGCTGGAGATGGACGGCCGCCCGCTGCGCGGCGAGTTCCTCCGCATCGGCCGCACGGTGAACACGATGGTCGACCAGCTGTCGTCGTTCGCGGACGAGGTCACGCGCGTGGCCCGCGAGGTCGGCACCGAGGGCAAGCTGGGCGGCCAGGCGGACGTGCGCGGCGTCTCCGGCACCTGGAAGGACCTCACCGACTCGGTGAACACCATGGCGTCGAACCTGACGCACCAGGTGCGGTCGATCTCGGACGTGGCCGGCGCGATGGCGCGCGGCGACCTGTCGCAGAAGATCACCGTCTCCGCCAAGGGCGAGGTCGCGGACCTGGCCTCCACCATGAACGGTGTGACGGACACGCTCCGGCTCTTCGCCGAGCAGGTCACCAGGGTCGCCAGGGAAGTGGGTACGGAGGGGAAGCTCGGCGGCCAGGCCGAGGTGCCGAACGTGGCCGGCACCTGGAAGGACCTCACCGACTCGGTGAACTCGATGGCCTCCAACCTGACCGCGCAGGTCCGCAACATCGCCCAGGTCTCGACCGCGGTGGCGAACGGCGACCTGTCCCAGAAGATCACCGTGCAGGCCCAGGGTGAGATCCTGGAGCTGAAGGACACGGTCAACACGATGGTGGATCAACTCTCAAGCTTTGCCGACGAGGTCACGCGGGTGGCCCGCGAGGTGGGCATCGAGGGCAAGCTCGGCGGTCAGGCGCAGGTCCGCGGCCTGGCCGGCACCTGGCGCGACCTCACGGAGAACGTGAACCAGCTGGCCGGCAACCTGACCTCCCAGGTCCGCAACATCTCCCAGGTCTCCACCGCTGTCGCGAAAGGCGACTTGTCGCAGAAAATCACCGTTGATGCGCGCGGCGAGATCCTGGAGCTGAAGAACACCGTCAACACGATGGTCGACCAGCTCTCGTCGTTTGCCGACGAGGTCACGCGGGTGGCCCGTGAGGTGGGCACCGAGGGCAAGCTCGGCGGTCAGGCCCAGGTCAAGGGCGTGAGTGGCACCTGGCGCGACCTGACCGACAACGTGAACTCGATGGCCTCCAACCTCACCGCCCAGGTCCGCAACATCGCGTCCGTCACCACGGCCGTGGCCAAGGGCGACCTCGGACAGAAGATCACGGTCGACGCCCGCGGCGAGATCCTGGAGCTGAAGTCCACGGTCAACACGATGGTGGACCAGCTGAGCAGCTTCGCCGACGAGGTCACGCGAGTGGCCCGTGAGGTGGGCACGGAGGGCAAGCTCGGCGGTCAGGCCCAGGTCCGTGGCGTGGCCGGCACCTGGCGCGACCTGACCGACAACGTGAACTTCATGGCCTCCAACCTGACGTCCCAGGTCCGCAACATCTCTCAGGTCTCGACCGCGGTGGCCCGGGGCGACCTGTCGCAGAAGATCACGGTCGACGCGCAGGGCGAGATCCTGGAGCTGAAGTCCACCGTGAACACCATGGTCGACCAGCTGTCGTCCTTCGCGGACGAGGTCACGCGGGTGGCCCGCGAGGTGGGCACGGAGGGCAAGCTCGGCGGTCAGGCGCAGGTCAAGGGCGTTTCCGGCACCTGGCGCGACCTGACCGACAACGTGAACTCGATGGCCTCCAACCTCACCTCACAGGTACGGAACATCGCCTCCGTCACCACGGCCGTCGCCCGCGGCGATCTGTCGCAGAAGATCACCGTCGACGCGCAGGGCGAGATCCTGGAGCTGAAGTCCACCGTCAACACCATGGTCGACCAGCTCTCGTCCTTCGCTGAGGAGATCACCCGCGTCGGCCGGGAGGTCGGCATCGAGGGCAAGCTCGGCGGTCAGGCCCGGGTGCGCGGCGTGGCCGGCACCTGGCGCGACCTCACGGAGAACGTCAACCAGCTCGCCTCCGCGCTCACCACCCAGCTCCGCGCGATCGCGCAGGTGTCCACGGCCGTGACCCGCGGCGACCTGTCGCAACGGATCGCGGTCGAGGCGATGGGCGAGATCGCGGAGCTGAAGGACAACATCAACCAGATGGTGATGACGCTCCGCGACACCACGAAGAAGAACGCGGAGCAGGGCTGGCTCGACTCGAACCTCGCGCGCATCGGCGGCCTGCTCCAGGGCCAGCGGGACATCAGCGAGGTCTGCCGCATGATCATGCACGAGGTGACGCCGCTGGTGGAGGGCCACGTCGGCGCGTTCTTCATGATCGACCACGGCGACTCGAACCACAACGACGCAGCCACCCGGCTGCGGCTCATCGCCTCCTACGGCTACGTGGCCCGGGACAACGAGGTCACGTTCGCACCCGGTGAGGGGCTGGTCGGCCAGGCCGCGATCTCCCGCGAGATGATCCGGGTCGGCGCGGCCGCGGACCAGCGGCTGGTCATCCGGTCCGGCATCGCGCAGACGCCGCCCGCGGACCTGGTCATCACGCCGGTGATCTTCGAGGGCGAGCTGCTCGGCGTGATCGAGTTCGCGGCGGTGAGCCCGTTCTCCGAGCTGCACCTGTCGTTCCTGAAGCGCCTGGTCGGCACGATCGGCGTCGCGCTCAACACGATCCAGGCGAACCGGCGTACCGAGCAGCTGCTGGCCCAGTCGCAGCGGCTCGCGCACGAGATGCAGGAACAGTCCGCGGAGCTGCAGCGTACGAACGCGGAGCTGGAGGACAAGGCCAAGCTGCTGTCCGAGCAGAAGGGCAACATCGAGACGAAGAACCGCGAGATCGAGATGGCGCGGATCGGGCTCGAGGAGAAGGCGCAGCAGCTGTCCCGGGCGTCCGCCTACAAGTCGGAGTTCCTGGCGAACATGAGCCACGAACTGCGTACCCCGTTGAACTCGCTCCTGCTCCTGGCTCGTCTGCTCGCGGACAACTCGGAGGAGAACCTGACCGCGAAGCAGATCGAATTCGCCCGGACCATCCACAGCGCGGGCTCGGATCTGCTGTCCCTGATCGACGACATCCTGGACGTCTCCAAGATCGAAGCCGGCCGGATGGACGTGGAGGCCACCGCGCTGGCGCTGGACGAGGTGTGCGGCTACGTCGAGCAGGCGTTCAAGCCGCAGGCCGAGGAGAAGGGGCTGGACTTCTCGGTCGCGCTCGCCGACGACCTGCCCATGTCGATCATCACGGACGCGCAGCGGCTCCAGCAGATCCTCCGCAACCTGATCTCGAACGCGGTGAAGTTCACCGAGGCGGGCGCCGTCAACCTGGACATCGGATACGCCCCGGCCGAGCTGCGGTTCGAGGTGCCGACGCTGGTGGCGGCGGACCGGGTGATCGCGTTCTCCGTGACGGACACCGGCATCGGCATCTCCGACGACAAACTGTCGCTGATCTTCGAGGCGTTCCAGCAGGCGGACGGCACGACCAGCCGCAAGTTCGGCGGCACCGGCCTCGGCCTGTCGATCAGCCGCGGCTTCGCCAATTTGCTCGGCGGCCTGATCACGGTCTCGTCCGCGCCCGGCCACGGCTCCACGTTCACGCTCTACGTGCCGGACGTGCTGGTCCCGGACTCGGTCGTCCCCGCGCCGCCGCCGCAGCAGCCGGTCCAGACGCTCCCGGCCGGCCCGGTACTGACGCCCATGCCGATGCTCACCATGCCGATCGAGGAGGAACGCGGCAACCAGCCCGGCAGCCGCCAGCTCGACGGCGCCACCGTGCTCATCATCGACGACGACGTGCGCAACGTGTTCGCGCTGACCAGCGCGCTGGAGCTGCACGGCATGACCGTGCTGTACTCGGACAACGGCGCTGACGGCGTCCGGCTGCTGGCCGAACACCCGGAGGTCGACATCGTCCTGATGGACGCGATGATGCCGGACCAGGACGGGTACGAGACCACCCGCAGCATCCGCCGCAATCACCGCTTCGCCGAGCTGCCGGTCGTGTTCCTCACGGCCAAGGCCATGCCCGGCGACCGCGAGTCCGCGATCGCGGCCGGGGCCAGCGACTACATCACGAAGCCGGTCGACCTGGACGAGCTGATCTCACTCATGGCAGCCTGGGTCAACGGCACCGGTCGGGAGATCAACTGATGACGGACGTGGCGAGAGCGCTACTGGTGGACGACCGCCGGGAGAACCTGCTGGCCCTGGAGGCGATCCTGCAGGGCATCGCGGTGCATCCGGTGGCCGTGGAGAGCGGCGAGGCCGCACTGAAACAGCTCATGATGGACGACTTCGCGGTGATCCTGCTGGACGCGCAGATGCCCGACATGGACGGTTTCGAGACGGCCGCACACATCAAGCGGCGCGAGCGTACCCGCCACGTCCCGATCATCTTCCTCACCGCCGCCGACCGCGACTCCCACCTGGCCGTCCGCGGCTACTCGGTCGGTGCGGTCGACTACCTGACCAAGCCGCTGGACCCGTGGGTGCTGCGCGCCAAGGTCTCCGTCTTCGTCGACCTCTGGTCCAAGAACCGCCAGCTCCAGATGCAGGCCGAAACGGTCCGCGAGCGCGAGTCCCAGTGGTCCGCCATGACCGAGGCCGTCGACGAGTCCCTCTCCGTCCTCCGCGACGCCACCTCCGACCCCGAGGCCGTCACCCGCGCCGTCCGCATCCTCGAAAAGGCCCGCTGGGGCAGCTAGGGAGTTCAGGCCGCGGCCTCGGGTCGCGGCCTGAACCCGATGGTGAGGTCGACACCGAGAGCCCGCGCGAGGCGTTCCAGGATCGGGATCGTCGGCACGGTGCCGCCCGCTTCGAACCGTGCGACCGCCGACTGCGTCATTCCCGATTCCCTGGCCAGCTGACTCTGACTCCAGCCGCGCGCCTGCCGCAGGTCGCGTACCGACTTGCCCAGCTCATAGGCCAGGCGAGTGGCTTCGTACGCCTCGGCCGCCCCTGGCTCCGCCATCCGCCGGTCGCGGATCTCGCTCCACTTGGTGTGCTCGTTCATCCGAGTTCCCCCTCATCGACGGTGTGGTTCTCGTCCACGCAGCGGGTGAGCGCCCTGCGTGCGCGCTCGACTTCCCGTTCCTCGCGGAAACGGGTCTTGTGGAAGACGGTCAGCAGGATGATGCGCCGTCCGGTCGCGATCCAATATGTAATTCGGATCGCATCTCGATCAAGGTGAAACCGTAACTCCCGCAGCTTCCGGTCCAGCTGCTTGGTGTACGGCTCATCCAGCAGCGGTCCTCTCTCCGCAAGCAGCTCTATGTAGAAGGTCGCCTTGGCGAAGTGTTCCGTGGACAGCTTCTCCAGCCATTCGCTGACCTCTGGTTCCTGCTCGATGCTACCCCAAGCCATAGCGCAGATGCTATAAGTTGGAGCGTGATCGCACCGTCCCGCGGACGGGTGAACTTAATCGATCAGGCTTGGATCATCAGGGCGGAGCGCAGGCCGGTGATGTCGAGGACGCGGAGGAGGAAGTCGCCGACGTTCGTCAGGATCAGCACGCTCTGGGCGAACGAGGCCTTCCGGGACAGCACGACCAGCGTGCCCAGGCCCTGGGAGTCGCAGAACGTGATGCCGCCCATGTCCAGGATGATGCGCGGTGGCGGGTCCGTGACCATCTCATTTACTATGCTCGATAGTCGACCGACCGTGAGCATGTCGATCTCCCCGGCGAGCTTGAGCACGACCTCGCCGGGGGTCCGCTGTACCGCGATGGACAGCTCAGGACGCTCCACGCGGTCAGACTATCGCGATCTGCGCTCGCTAGCCTGTTGAGAAACCCGTCCGGGGTGTCGACGATGCCCGGTGACACGGACAACTCCTGGTCAGGGGTGGTTGCCCGGGTTGCGCCGGGCGCTGACAGAATGGGCGAACCGTGAGCGACTCACACATTGCCGAGACGGCCGAGGCTCCGGCCTCCCAGGCCCTGTTCGACCGTGCCAAGGCCATCGTGCCGGGCGGGGTCAACTCCCCCGTGCGCGCGTTCCGGGCGGTCGGCGGCACGCCGCGCTTCATGGTCCGCGGCGAGGGCCCGTGGATGTGGGACGCGGACGGCCGGCGTTACGTCGACCTGGTCTGCTCCTGGGGGCCGCTGCTGCTCGGTCACGCGCACCCCGAGGTGGTCGCCGCGGTGCAGGCCGCGGCCGCGAAGGGCACCAGCTTCGGCACGCCGACGCCGGGTGAGGTCGAGCTGGCCGAGGAGATGGTCGCGCGCACCGGCGTGGGCGCCATTCGCCTGGTCAACTCCGGCACCGAGGCCACGATGTCCGCGATCCGGCTGGCCCGCGGCTTCACCGGCCGCTCGAAGATCGTCAAGTTCGCGGGCTGCTACCACGGCCACGTCGACGCGTTGCTGGCCGCGGCCGGCTCCGGCGTCGCCACGCTCGCGCTGCCCGACTCGCCCGGCGTGACCGGGGCGTCCGCCGCCGAGACGATCGTGGTCCCCTACAACGACATTGAAGCCGTCGAGGCAGCTTTCACGAAAAATCCGGATATCGCGGCCATCATCACGGAGGCGGCGCCGGGCAACATGGGCGTGATCGCGCCGAAGAGCGGCTTCAACCGAAAACTCGCGGAGATCGCCCGCAAGAACGGCGCGCTGCTGATCGTCGACGAGGTGATGACCGGCTTCCGGTTGTCCCGCAACGGCTGGACCGGCCTCGACCCGGTCGACGCCGACCTGTTCACCTACGGCAAGGTGATGGGCGGTGGCCTGCCCGCTGCCGCGTTCGGCGGTCGCGCCGACGTGATGGCGAAGCTCGCCCCGGCCGGCCCGGTCTACCAGGCCGGCACGCTCTCCGGAAACCCGCTCGCGTGCGCGGCCGGCCTGACCACGCTGCGCCTCGCGGACGACAAGCTCTACGAGAAGCTGGACGCGACCGCGGCCACCATCGGTGGCCTGGCCACCGAGGCGCTGTCGGACGCGGGCGTGCCGCACCGGCTCTCCACGGCCGGCAGCATGTTCTCGATCTTCTTCACCGACGCGGAGGTCACCGACTACGCGTCCGCGAAGACGCAGGACGGCGACGCGTTCAAGGCGTTCTTCCACGAGATGCTCGCGCTCGGCGTGTACCTGCCGCCCAGCGCGTTCGAGTCGTGGTTCGTCTCGGGCGCGATCGACGACGAGGCACTGGAGATCATCGCTGCGGCGCTCCCGCGGGCGGCACGGGCCGCCGCGGCGAGCCGGAGGGGGTAAGGCGTGACGAGCAGCAAGACCGTCGTGCACGTGCTGCGGCACGGAGAGGTGCACAACCCGGCAAAGATCCTGTACGGCCGGCTTCCCGGCTACCACCTGTCCGAGCTGGGCGTCCAGATGGCGAAGGCGGCCGCGCAGGCCGTCGCGGAGCGGGACATCACGCACGTCGTGGCCAGTCCGCTGGAGCGTGCGCAGCAGACGGCCGAGCCGATCGCCGGCCAGTTCGGACTGCCGATCGCGGTCGACGACCGGCTGATCGAGAGCGCGAACTGGTTCGAGGGCAAGCGCGTCTCGGTCGGCGACGGCTCGCTGCGTGACCCGCGCAACTGGTGGGTGATGCGCGACCCGGTGACGCCGTCCTGGGGCGAGGCGTACACGGTTATCGCGAAGCGGATGTACGCCGCGCTGGAGGCGGCCCGGGTCGAGGCCGAGGGCCACGAGGCGCTCTGCGTCTCGCACCAGCTGCCGATCTGGACGCTGCGCAACCACGTGGAGCGTAAGCGGCTCTGGCACGACCCGCGCAAGCGCCAGTGCGGCCTGGCCAGCCTCACCTCGTTCCACTTCGAGGGCGCCAAGATCGTCGGTGTGATGTACTCCGAGCCCGCCGCGCACCTGATCGCGATGTCGCCCACGGCCCGGACCGCCAAGGGCGCCTGATGCCGCTCACCCGCGCCAAGGCCGTTGCGGCGGGCGTCGCTCTCCTGGTCGCCGGCGCGGTGGCGGGCACCCTGCTCGCCGGCCGCGGCGACTGGGCGGACTCCTGTGCCACCGGCGACAACGGCGTGATCGCGTGCGCGGCCGGCGAGCGCCCGGACGCGCCCGTGGTCGCCGGTGAGCTGCTGGACGGCACGGCGTACGACCTGACCTCGGCCCGTGGCAAGATCGTCGTGGTCAACTTCTGGGGTTCCTGGTGCTCGCCGTGCCGCGCCGAGGCCAAGGAGCTGGAGCAGACCTACCAGGCCACCAAGTCGACCGGCGTCGACTTCCTGGGCATCAACAACCGCGACGACCGGGATGCCGCGATCCAGTTCGAGAAGGGCCGGGTCACGTACCCCAGCCTCTTCGACCCGGCGAACCGGCTCGGTCTGGACTTCGACATCCCGCCGGGCGCCACGCCGTCCACCGTCGTCCTGGACCGGGAGGGCCGGATCGCGCTGGTCATCCGCAGGTCCGTGCTGGCCAGCGAGCTGACGCCGCTGGTGCAGAAGGTGGCCGCGGAGAATGGGTGAGACGTTCGCGAACACCGCCTCCAGCGGCCCGCTCGCGCTCGCGGTGCTGGCCTCCGCGCTGGCCGGCCTGGTCAGTTTCCTCTCCCCGTGCGTGCTCCCGCTGGTCCCGGGCTACCTGTCGTTCATCACGGGCCTGACCGGCGCGGACCTCGAAACCCCCGGCAGCGGCACGACGGCGACCCAGACAAAGATCAAGACCGCCGCGAGGGTACGGGGACGCGTCGTCCTCGGCACGCTGTTGTTCATCGGCGGCTTCACCACGGTGTTCACGCTCAGCGCCGTGCTGGTCGCCCAGGCCGGGACCGTCATGCGCGAGCACCAGCGCGCACTGGAGATCGGCGCCGGCGTGCTGATCATCGTGCTCGGCCTGGCGTTCATGGGCCTGATCCCCGGCATGCAGCGCGAGTTCCGGATCAACAAGCTGCCGGACGCCGGCCTGATCGGCGCACCGATCTTCGGAGCCGTCTTCGCGCTGTCCTGGACGCCGTGCATCGGCCCGACGCTCGGTGCCGTGATGGCGCTGGCGCTGGCCAGCGGCGAGTCCGGCCGTGCCGCCGTGCTCGGCGTCTCGTACGGCCTCGGGCTCGGCGTACCCTTCCTGATCTTCGGTCTGGGTTTCCGGCACCTGCTCGGTCTGTTCAAGGCCGTGCGGCGCAACAGCCGCTGGGTGACCCGGATCGGCGGCAGCCTGCTGGTCCTGGTCGGTCTCGCGCTGGTCACCGGCGCGTGGAACCACTTCCTCATCTGGCTGCTGACCAACGTGGGCGTCGGAGACGTGCTGCTGTGACAAGACCATGGGCGCTGCTGCGGAACTCGTGGCGGCAGCTGACCAGCATGCGTACCGCGCTGACGCTGCTCTTCCTGCTGGCGATCGCGTCGATCCCCGGCTCCGTCTTCCCGCAGCGGAACGTGAGCGCCCAGCAGGTCTCCGACTACTACCAGGAGCACCCGGACCTGGCCCCGACGCTGAACAAGCTCGGCGTCTTCGACGCGTACGCGTCGTTCTGGTTCTCCGCCATCTACGTGCTGCTGTTCGCGTCGCTGATCGGCTGCATCATCCCGCGCCTGCGCGAGCACTGGCAGGCCGTGCGGATGACACCGCCGGAGGCGCCACGCCGCCTGGACCGGCTGCCCGCGTCCGCACCCGCGGAGGAGACCGACGGCACGCCCGCCGAGGCCGCCGCGCGGATCCGCACGATGCTCCGCAAGGGCCGATGGCGTGTCACCGCCCGTGAGCAGGACAACGGCTCGTGGACGGTCAGCGCGGAGAAGGGTCACCTCAAGGAGACCGGCAACCTGCTCTTCCACGTCGCGCTGCTGTCCGTGCTGGCCGGCGTCGCGTTCGGCAGCTGGTACGGCTGGCACGGCAACCGCATCCTGGTCGCCGGCGAGGACACCGCGTTCTGCAACAGCGTCCCGCAGTTCGACGAGAGCGGCCTCGGTGCCCGCGTCGACGAGGCCGACCTGCCCGGCTTCTGCCTGGAGCTCACCGACTTCCAGGCAGAGTTCCTGGACACCGGCATGCCGTCGTCCTTCGAGGCCACGGTCACGGTGGAGGAGAACGGCGCCGTCACCGCCGGGCGCCGGTTCGCGGTCAACTCGCCGCTGCGGCTGCACGGCGCGAGCGTCCACCTGCTCGGTCACGGCTACGCGCCGATCATCCGTTACACCGATAGATACGGCGTCTCCCAGGAACGCGTCACCCCGTTCCTCTCCACAGACAGCATGCTGACCAGCGACGGCGTCGCGAAGTTCCCGGACGCCAACGTGGACCCCGCGACCGGACAGCGCCAGGACGACCAGCAGATCGGCTTCCAGGGCATCTACGTGCCGACCATGCCGGAGAACGGCATGGTCGTGCAGTCGGTCTTCCCGGCCGAGAACAACCCCGGCCTGACGCTGATCGCCTACCGTGGCAACCTCGGCGAGGACGCCGGCGTCCCCAACTCGGTCTACTCGATCAACCAGGCGCAGATCGACAAGGGCAAGCTGACCCAGGTCGGCGAGGCGAAGCTGCTCAAGCCCGGCGAGTCCTGGACGCTCGACGACGGCAGCACGGTCACGTTCGTCGGCACCCGCGACTACGCCACGATCGCCATCCGCAGCGATCCCGGCCAGCTGTTCGTGCTGTTCAGCAGCGTGCTCGGCCTCATCGGACTCACGCTCTCGCTCAACGGCCGACGGCGGCGCGTCTTCTTCCGCATCACCGCTGCCGACCTGCGAGAATCGTCCACGACAACAAGTAGTAGTTTCATGGAGGCCGGTGGGCTGCCGCGCACCGACTATCCGGGCTTCGCCGACGAGTTCGCGCAGCTGGTCGCCGCGACCAGGCCGGGCGGCGGCACCGCTGAAGGGACCGAGTAATGGCTGAGCTCTCCGATCAGCTGCTGGTGGTCACCGTCCTGGCCTACCTGGTCGCGATGATCTGCCACGCCGCGGAGTACGCGTTCGGCACCAAGAGCCACATCGGCCGCGCCGCGCTCCGCCCCGAGCGCGAGCTGGTCATGTCCGGCGGCCCGGCGCTGGTCGAGAAATCGTCCGATCCGGTTGCCGAGGCGCCCAACCCCTGGCGCTCCGTCCTGATCGGCCGCGCCGCCGTCGCGCTCACCGGGCTCGCCGCCGCCGCCCACATCGGCACGCTCATCACCCGCGGCATCGCGGCCGAGCGCGTGCCGTGGGGCAACATGTACGAGTTCATCCTCTCGGCCACGTTCATCGGCATCGCCGCCTGGCTCGTCGTGCTCGTCCGGTGGCCGAACCTGCGCCACCTCGGCCTGTTCGTCGCGCTCTTCCAGGTGCTGCTGCTCGGCGTCGCCGGCATGGTCGCCTACACGCCGGTCGGCCCGCTGGTCCCCGCGCTCGACTCGGCCTGGTTCATCGTCCACATCGCCGCGGTCTCCACGTCCTCCGGCATCTTCCTGCTCGGTGCCGTGCCCGCCGTCCTCTACCTGATGCGCGCCGGCTACGAGAAGGGCAAGCGCTCCTTCCCGTACACGCTGGCCAAGAACGTGCCCGCCGCCGCAGCCCTCGAACGCCTGACGTTCCGCCTGCACGCGTTCGCGTTCCCGATCTGGACGTTCGGCGCGCTCATCGCAGGCCCGATCTGGGCCGAGGCCTCGTGGGGCCGCTACTGGGGCTGGGACCCGAAGGAGGTCTGGGCCTTCATCTCCTGGATCGTCTACGCCGGCTACCTGCACGCCCGCGCCACCCCCAGCGTCAAGCGCAACGTCGCCACCTGGATCGCCATCATCGGCTTCCTGACCATGCTGATGAACCTCTTCGGCGTCAACCTCTTCTTCGGCGGCCTCCACTCCTACGCCGACGTCTGAGCCGACCTGGGGCGCCCCCAGACCCCGGGCCCGCACGCGCGATGGTCCGGCCCGCGTCCTTCCGCCGTGCCCGGAGACAAAGCCGGGTCCAGATCTTCCCGCTTCCAGTCTGGAAGCGGGAAGGTCGTGATCGTGGGTTTGGGGCTCGGCCCGGGTCAGCAGGTGCCGGCGGACCAGAAGGTGTAGCGGGCCTGCCATTCGACGCAGTAGCCGGCGTCGCCCTCGCCGGTGGTGCTGGGGGCGGTGTCGGGGGTCCAGGGGAAGTCTGCCTCGCCGCTGCGGACGCGGGCGTAGTCGACCTCGGCGTGCGGGACGTGCATCGGGGTGGCGCTGTTGTCGTGGTAGATCTCGACGTACTGCTCCATGCGGCCGGTGGGGCCGATCGGGACGCCGGTCTCCGTCAGCAGGTGCCAGGCGCTGTCCCACCAGGCCCAGGCCTGCCACGATCCGGAGGGCGTGACGCGCAGGTCGATCCAGACCTCGTCGCCGGGCGAGAGGCGGATCGCGTCGTGGAAGCGCCACGTCGCGGATGCGCTGTCGTAGGTGTAGAGGCGCTGGCGGCCGCCGCCCCAGCCGGTCTCGGCCCAGCCCGCCTCCAGCCAGGCGACGCCGTCCGGCGTCTCGCGTTTGGCGAGCAGGCGGGCGGCGACGAAGTCGTGGGTCCCGGCGCGGACGTCCGGGTCGCTGATCGTGAAGCGGGCGGACGCGCCGGACCACTCGCCGATCGTGGTCGCGCCCAGGTGGTGATATCCGGACATCCGGCCGCTCGCCGGACTGGGCACCGGAAGCCGATCGTGCACCGGAAGCCGATCGTGTACCGGCGTCAGCGCCGCCAGCATGGCCAAAGCCGCGAGTCCCCGCATACCGCTCCCCGTTCCCTCACCGAGGACAACTCCCGGCGTAATCGAGGAGATACGCACGGTGATTATGTGGCGCGAGTCCGGTTATGGGACCGCCCGCGCGACCGGCGTGGCCGAGTGGTCCAGACTGGTGGTCATGGCGGCGTACACGGACCTGAAGGACTTCCTCGCCGCGCTGGAGAAGTCCGGCGATCTCCGCCGGATCAGCGCGCCGGTCGACCCCACGCTGGAGATCAGCGAGATCGTCACCCGCACGGTACGGGCGCACGGCCCGGCGCTGCTCTTCCAGCGACCGACCCGGGGCGACATGCCGATCGCGATCAACCTGTTCGGCACGCCGGAACGTACCGCGATGGCGTTGGGTGTGGAAACGCTCGACGAGATCGGTGAACGGATCGGCAACATGCTCAAGCCGGAGCTGCCGGTCGGCTGGTCCGGCATCCGGGACGGCATCGGCAAGGTGCTGCAGCTCAAGTCGATGCCGCCGAAGAAGCTGAAGACCGCGCCCTGCCAGGAGCTGGTCTTCAAGGGTGACAAGGTCGACCTGAACATGCTGCCCGGCCTGCAGGTGTGGCCCGGTGACGGCGGGATCTTCCACAACTTCGGCCTCACCCACACGAAGCACCCGGAGAGCGGCAAGCGCAACCTGGGCCTCTACCGGCTGCAGCAGCACTCGCACAACACGCTGGGCATGCACTGGCAGATCCACAAGAACTCCACGGCCCACCACGCGGTCGCGGAGCAGCTCGGCCGGCGGCTGCCGGTGGCGATCGCGATCGGCGCGGACCCGGCCGTCTGCTACTCCGCGTCCGCGCCGCTGCCGGCCGACATCGACGAGTACCTGTTCGCGGGCTTCCTGCGCAACGAGCGCGTCGAGATGGTCGACTGCCTGACCGTGCCGCTCCAGGTCCCGGCGAACGCGCAGATCGTGCTGGAGGGCTACCTGGAGCCGGGCGAGCGCGCGCCGGAGGGCCCGTTCGGCGACCACACCGGGTTCTACACGCCGGTCGAGCCGTTCCCGGTGCTGCACATCGAGGCGATGACCATGCAGCGTGACCCGATCTACCACTCGATCGTCACGTCGCAGCCGCCGCAGGAGGACCACGGCCTGGGCAAGGCCACCGAGCGGATCTTCGCGCCGCTGCTGCGCTTCATGATCCCGGACATCGTCGACTACGACCTGCCGGCCGAGGGCGTGTTCCACAACGCGGCGATCGTCTCGATCCGGAAGCGCTACCCCAAGCACGCGCAGAAGGTGATGAACGCGATCTGGGGCGCGCACATGATGTCGCTGACCAAGCTGATCATCATCGTGGACGAGGACTGCGACGTGCACGACTACTCCGAGGTGGCGTTCCGCGCGTTCGGCAACGTCGACTACTCGCGGGACCTGCTGCTCACCGAGGGTCCGGTCGATCATCTGGATCACTCGTCGTACCAGCAGTTCTGGGGTGGCAAGGCCGGCGTCGACGCGACCCGCAAGCTGCCTACCGAGGGTTACACCCGGGGGTGGCCGGAGAGCATGGTCATGTCCCCGGAGATCGTGCAGAAGGTCGACAAGCGCTGGAAGGAGTACGGGCTGTGACCGACACCGCCGCACGGCCCAACCCGGTCAAGGGGTTCCTCCGGCTGGTGATGATCGAGCACTCGATCTTCGCGCTGCCGTTCGCCTACCTGGCCGCGTTGACCGCCATGCGGTCCCAGGGACCGAACGTCCAGTGGGGCACGCTCGCGCTGATCACGGTCGCGATGGTGTCCGCCCGCACGGTGGCGATGGCGGCGAACCGGATCATCGACGTCCGGATCGACGCGCAGAACCCGCGCACCGCCAACCGCGAGCTGGTCACCGGCGCGATCTCGATGCGCGTCGCCTGGGCCGGCCTGATCGTCTCGCTGGTGATCTTCTTTGTCTCAGCAGGGCTACTTAACCTGCTGTGTCTGCTTTTGTCGCCACTCGCGCTCTTCGCGCTGGTGATCTACTCGTACGCCAAGCGGTTCACCAACTATCCCCAGGTCTTCCTGGGCGCGGCGCAGGCCGTGGCCCCGGCCGGCGCCTGGATCGGCGTGACCGGCGAGTGGTCCTGGGAGGCGGTGGTGCTCGGCCTCGCGGTCGGCACCTGGATCGGCGGCTTCGACTGCATCTACGCCTGCCAGGACGTGGAGATCGACCGGGAGATCGGCGTCGGCTCGGTCCCGGTCAAGCACGGCGTCGCGGGCGCGCTGCTGATCTCGTCCGTCACGCACGTGCTGACGGTCGCGCTCTATGCGTGGTTCGGCTACCTGACCGGCTACGGCTGGTTCTGGTGGATCGGCCTGGCCGGGATCGCCGGTGTGCTGATCTACGAGCACCGCATCGTGCGCCCGGACGACCTGTCCCGCGTGAACCGCGCGTTCTTCACGGCGAACGGGCTGATCGCGGTCGCGCTCTTCGCGTTCGCGCTGCTGGACCTGGTGATCCTGCAGGGCCTTCGTGGCTGAAGGACGGACGCCGTGGGTGGTGGGCGTCTCGGGCGCATCCGGGACGCCCTATGCGGCGGCGGTGCTCCGGGCACTGTTCGAGGCCGGCGAGTCCGTCGACCTGATCGTGTCCCGCGCCGCCCGGCTGACCATCCTGGACGAGACCGGGATGTCGTTCCGCGACGGCCACTGGCAGGACGACCTGGCCGCCTGGCTGGGCACACCGCCCGGCGACGTCCGATACTGGCCGGCCGGTGACCTCGCCGCGGGTCCGAGCAGCGGCTCGTACCCGGTGCGTGGTCTGGTGGTCGTCCCCGCGTCGACCGCGGCCTGTGCCGGCATCGCCATCGGCCTGTCCAAGGACCTGCTTCAGCGCGCGGCCGAGGTGTCGCTCAAGGAGCGACGCCGAGTGGTCGTGGTGCCGCGCGAGACGCCGGTGACCAGGTCACACCTGGAACACCTGATCACGCTGCACGATGCGGGCGCGGTGGTGCTCCCGGCCAGCCCCGGTTTCTACGGGGCTGGCGCGGGAGCCTCTGCACAACAGCTCGTCGACTTCGTGGCGGGAAAGGTGCTGGACGCGCTGGGCGTGCCCCACACACTCTTCCGCCGTTGGACGGGTGAGCTGAACGCTAATTGAGCGACGGCGGGTTGTACCCGCCGTGCCCACCTCCGTTGCCGTTACCCTCGGGCGGTAGGTCCCTGTTCAGCTCCTCCAGGGCACCTTCACCCTCGAGCAGCTGCCGGACCTCCGACTCGCGGAAGCGGCGGTGACCGCCCGGTGTTCTGATGCTTCCGATCCGGCCGGCGGCCGCCCAGCGAGTGACCGTCTTCGGGTCGACGCGGAACAGCGCAGCCACCTCGCCCGGCGTCAGCAGACGATCTCCAGTGTCCACGACCCCTCCTAGCGTCGATCGATGCTTCGGGGGTTCTTGATTACTTTCCGTGTCCACACCGAAGCACTCTAGGGACGTACGGCCATTGAATCACCGCCCGCGAAGCGTGTCCGTGGAACATGGAAAACGCACTGCTTGGGCCGTTCGGCGGTACTATCTGCGAGCAAAGTTCTGATTTGCGATGGATCGCCGCGCGCGGCCGGGGGCGATAGTGTTTACACACCGTGGATACAACTGACCTGAAAATAGTGGAGCTGCTGCGCAGTAATGCGCGCATCTCGTACGCGGAGCTGGCCCGCCAGGTCGGCCTCTCCGCCCCCGCCGTGCACGAGCGGGTCGGCAAACTCGAAGCCAACGGTGTCCTGCGCGGATACCAGGCCGAGGTCGACCCGGATGCTGTCGGGCTGGGCGTCACCGCGTTCATCGGCATCGTGCAGGACTCCGGCGGTGACACCGACGACGTCGGCGCCGCGCTGCGCGAGATGCCGGAGATCGAGGACTGCTACTTCATGGCCGGCGTCGAGTCGTTCCAGATCAAGGTGCGGGTCGGGTCGATAGCCGAGCTGGAGCAGATCGTGGTGCGCATCGGGCGCATCCCCGGCGTCGCCAGCACCCGCACCGCCATCGCGCTCTCCACCAAGTTCGAGCACCGACCGCAGCCGGTGGTGAGGTGAGCGTGGACTTCTCCCGCACGGACGAGCCGGCCCGCATCTGGGTGACCGAGGCGATCGCCAAGGTCGAGGCGGATGCGAACCGGTCCGCCGACACGCACCTGCTGCCGTTCCCGCTGCCGCCGGAGTGGGGTGTCGACCTCTACCTCAAGGACGAGTCAGTGCACCCCACCGGCTCGCTCAAGCACCGGCTCGCCCGCTCGCTGTTCCTCTACGGGCTCTGCAACGGCTGGATCGGGCCGGAGACCGCGATCGTGGAGGCGTCCTCCGGCTCCACCGCGGTCTCGGAGGCGTACTTCGCGCGCATGCTCGGCCTGCGGTTCATCGCGGTCATGCCGGCCACCACGTCCGCCGAGAAGATCAGCCTGATCGAGTTCCAGGGCGGCAGCTGCCACCTGGTCGACAGCCCGTCCGCCGTGGTCATCGAGGCCCGGCGCCTGGCGGACGACCTCGGCGGGCACTTCATGGACCAGTTCACCTACGCGGAGCGCGCGACGGACTGGCGCGGCAACAACAACATCGCCGAATCGATCTTCGCTCAGCTGTCGCTGGAGCGGCACCCGGTGCCGGCCTGGCTGGTCACCGGCGCGGGCACCGGCGGCACCAGCGCCACGCTCGGCCGCTACGTCCGGTACCGCCGCCACGACACCCGCATCTGCGTCGTCGACGTGGAGAACTCGGCGTTCTTCCCGGCGTACCGCGACGCGGACTGGACCGTCGAGACCGGCAAGGGATCCCGGATCGAGGGCATCGGCCGCCCCCGCGTCGAAGCGAGCTTCCAGCCCGCCGTGGTCGACCGCATGATCGCCATCCCGGACGCGGCCTCGCTCGCCGCCATGCGGGCCGCCAGCGCGGTCCTGGGCCGCCGCGTGGGCGGTTCCACCGGCACGAACCTGTGGGGCGCGTTCCAGCTCCTGGCCGAGATGCGCGCGACCGGCAGGACCGGCTCGGTCGTCACGCTGCTCTGCGACGGCGGCGAGCGCTACGCGGACACGTACTACTCCGACGCCTGGGTCACCCAGCAGGGCCTGGACCTCACGCCGCACCTCGAGCAGGTGGGCAAGTTCCTCGCCACCGGCGTCTGGCCGTCCTGACGCGTTGAGGGCCGCCACCCGATCCGGGTGACGGCCCTCAATTCACGAACAGATCAAAACCCTCAGTGGGTACGCGCGGGGCGCCGGTGCGGACGCTCGCCACCGCTCGGGCGGTCGTCGCGCGGCCGGTCGTCACGGGGACGGTCGTCGCGCGGACGCTCGTCCCGCGAACGCCAGCTCGGACGCCGGTCGGCACCGAAACCGCCACCGCTCGCCCGGTCGCCGCCGAAGCCGCCGCCGGTCGGACGGTCACCACCACCGAAGCTCGGACGGTCGCCGCCGAAACGACGCTCGCCGCCACCGGCCTGGCCACCCTCGCGGGGGCCGTCGAAGCGGCGCGGACGGTCCTCACGCGGGCCGTCGAAGCGACGCGGGCCACGGTCACCGTCGAAACGACGCGGGCCACGGTCACGGTCGCCGCCACCGTTGCCGAAGCGACGGCCGCCGCCACGGCCACCCTCGGAACGACGCGGCTCCGGCTCCTCGATCACCGGGATGCCGGACGGCTCCTGCGCGCCGACCAGCTCGGTCAGCGCGGCGTCGCCGGCCCGCACGCGGGTCTGCGCCGGGCTGACGCCGGCCTTCTCCAGCATGCCGAGCGTGGTGCGACGCTGCTTCGGCAGCACCAGCGTGGCGACCGCGCCGGACTCGCCGGCACGGGCGGTGCGACCGGCCCGGTGCAGGTAGTCCTTCGGGTCCTTCGGCGGGTCGACGTGCAGCACCAGCGAGATGCCGTCCACGTGGATGCCACGCGCGGCGACGTCCGTGGCGACCAGCACGTTCGTCCGGCCCTCCTTGAACTCCGCCAGCGTGCGGGTGCGGGCCCGCTGCGTCTTGCCGCCGTGCAGCGCGCCGGCGCGGACGCCGACCGCGTGCAGCTGCTCGACCAGCCGGTCCACGCCCATCTGCGTACGCGCGAAGATGATCGTGCGGCCCTTGCGGGCGGCGATCTGCGCGGTCACCGGGAACTTGTCCTGCGGCGGGATCAGCAGCATGTGGTGATCCATGGTCGTCACGGTCGCGACGGCCGGCGCGGTCGAGTGCGTCACCGGGTCGACCATGAACCGGCGGACCAGCGAATCCACGTCCTTGTCGAGCGTCGCGGAGAAGAGCAGCCGCTGGCTGCCCTGCGGCGTCTTGGACAGCAGCTCGGTGACCTCGGGCAGGAAGCCCATGTCGGCCATCTGGTCGGCCTCGTCCAGAACCGTGACCTCGATCTTGTCGAGGCTGCAGACGCCCCGGTTGATCAGGTCGCCGAGGCGGCCCGGCGTGGCGACGATGATCTCGACGCCCCGGCGGAGCGAGTCGATCTGACGGTCGTACGGCACACCGCCGACCGCGGTCTTGATGAACACGCCCAGCGGCTTGCCCAGCGGCATCAGCGCGTCCGCCACCTGCATGGCGAGCTCGCGCGTCGGCACCAGGATCAGGGCCTTGGGGTGGTGCGGCTCGGCACGGCCACCGGCGGCCACGCGGGCCAGCACCGGAAGGCCGAACGCCAGCGTCTTGCCGGAGCCGGTCTGGCCGCGGCCGAGAACGTCCTTGCCGGCCAGCGCGTCGGGAACGGTGACAGCCTGGATCTCGAACGGCGTCGTGATGCCCTCACGGGCAAGCGCCTTCACCAGGCGGTTGGGAAGACCGAGGTCTTCGAAGCTCGGGCCCTGCTCTTGCTCTGCCACGTCGGCGGGGTCCACCGCGTCGTCGCGCTCAACCATGGTGGCGGGCTCCGTTACGTCGGTGGGCGTCGCCGGGACGGCGGCAGAAGCGGTCTTCGCGGGAGCGGAGACGGACTCGGCGGAAGGGTCCGCGGACGAGTCGAAGAGGGACGGGAACGTGCTGGGGTCAACGAAAGTCGTCAAAGAAACCTCTCAACGGGGCGCATGCTCGCTAAGTGGCCCCGCCGCGGCGAGGGGAGTCGCCGCGAATGCCCTGCAAGAACGCCCTGCGGCAGGCGCTGATCGCGCCGACCGGAACCAATGGATGAATGACAGCCTACCCGTCAACCAGCGGCGATCCGGGGGCATTCCCGTCCTGTAGTGGCGGGGCTCACTGTGTTACCCCGCCACCGTAACGTCCGAATTGTTCTTGCGTTTACTGCCCGAACAACCCCTTGACCAGGTCACCCAGCACAATCGCGGCGACGATTCCGATCACCACGATGGCCGCGAAGACGCTCCCAAGGATGACCACCACACGGGTGGAATTGTTCGAATTGGAATTGTCGCTCCACCGTTGCGGCGACAGGATGTGCCCGGTCAGTGACCCCGTGTTCTCGATGGCCGGATTGGCCGGCACGGCCCGCGCCGCGGGCTCACCCGAACGGGCCGGCGGCGAGTAGACGGTGCCGGATTCCCGGCGCTGACCGCGCGCCCACTGGTTGTACTCGGCGGACGCGGCCACCCCGTGCGGATCGTCCGGGCTGTCCGGCGAGTACCCACGCGCGACCGGCGTCACGTTCGACTCACTGCGCTGCGGCCACTGACGGCCTGCCTCGGGAGCCGGCCACGGCGGCACGCCACCCGCGTTCCCGGGCCGCACCTGCGCGTGCGCGGCGGACGAGGACGTCCAGGTGGTCCCGCCCGCGGGCGGCGGCGGGAACGGCGGCATCGGAGACGGCGACGGGAACGGCGGGGCGGGCGACGGCGTCGGCGGCGCGGGCGGCATCGGCACCGGCGGACCCGGGTGCGGCCCCGGCTGACCGGGCCGGTTCGGATCCGGGAACGGCGTCGGCACCGGCCCCGGTCCGGGCGCGGGCGGCTCGGCCGGCTGCGGCGGCTCCATCGGGTCCGGCGGCCGGACCGGGTCCGGCTCGGTCGAGGTCGGCGCCGCGGCCCCGTAGACACGCGGATATCCGCTGCCCGAGGTCCCGCCGCTCAAGGCCCCACCGGGCGCGTCCGGCGCAATGCGGTTCATCCCGGGTACGGACGCGCGCGCCCGGGTCGGCTCGCCCGGTGCCACGCTGCCGCTGCGCTGCGCGGGAAGCGAGTAGTCCGGCTGCACCGGCGCCGCCGCGCCACCGGCGGGCTGCCCGTAGGACGTGGGCTGCCCGTAGGACGTCGGCGACGACGCGGCCTGTCCGTAGGAGGTCGGCGACGCGGCCCGGAACGGGGGCGGCCCGCTCGTCACCGGCGGCGACGAGACCGGCGCCCCACCGGAGACCGGCGAGGGCGGCCCGGAGACCGGCGTGCTGCTGCCGAACGCGGGGAACGGCGTGGCCGAGATCGGCGCACCGGACACCGGCGCCGTGCCCGCGGACGAGCCGGACGACGCGGTGCCCGCCGGTGGACCGGAGACGGACGCGTTGCCGAACCCCGGGAAGGACGAGGCGGGCGCGCCACCGGACACCGGCGTCGTGCCCGAGGGCGGCCCGGAGACGGGCGCGTTGCCGAAGCCGGGGAACGACGAGGCGGGCGCGCCACCGGACACCGGCGTCGTGCCCGAGGGCGGCCCGGAGACCGGCGCGTTGCCGAACCCCGGGAAGGACGAGGAGGACCCCGGCGCCCCGCCGGAGACCGGCGTGGTGGACGCGGGAGGCCCGGAGACCGGTGCACCGCTGCCGAACGCCGGGAACGGCGTGGCCGAGATCGTCGCCCCACCCGAAACCGGTGCCGAGGACCCGGGCGGCCCCGAGACGGGCGCGCTGCTGCCGAACGCCGGGAACGGCGTGGCGGTAGCCGGCGCCCCGCCGGAGACCGGCGTCGCGGACGCGGGCGGCCCCGAGACCGGCGTGCTGCCGAACGCGGGGAACGGCGTGGCCGAGATCGGTGCGCCGGAGACGGGCGTTTCCGCGCCTGGCGAACTGCCGAACGCGGGGAACGGTGCGCCGCCCGAGACGGGAGCATCCGAGGCGGGCGTGTCCGTGGCCGGCGCGCTGCCGAAGGCCGGGAACGGCGTGTCGGAGGCCGGTGCGCCGCCGGAGACGGGCGTGTCCGAGGCCGGTGCGCCCCCGAACGCCGGGAACGGCGCGTCGGAGGCCGGTGCGCCGCCGGAGACCGGCGAATCCGTGGCCGGCGTGCTGCCGAAGGCCGGGAACGGCGTGTCGGAGGCCGGTGCGCCGCCGGAGACCGGCGCGTCCGAGCTCGGAGCCCCACCGGAGACCGGAGCGGAGGAGAAGGACGGCGGGGCCGACACGGATGCGCTGCCGGCAACGGCCGCCGCGGACGAGGCCGGGGGTGCGGACGCGGGCCGCGGGTCGTCGTGGCCGAGCGCGAACGCGTTCGGCCAGGACGTGCTCTGCACGCCGAGCGGCGATGCGGCCGCGGCCGCCGAGGCCGGAGCGGCCGGGGAAACCGGGCTGAGCGCCGGCACAGTGTCCGGGGAGGCCGGCACGATGGCCGGGGACGCGGGGCTGTCGGCCGACGAGCCGGCCGCGGACGAAACCGGATCAGCGTCCGAACCGGCACCGGCCGACACGGCAGCAGACGACACGGCACCGCGTGAGGCGGCTGCGGACGACACGTCACCGGACGAGGTGGCAGCGCTCGACGACGCCGCGCTGAGCGGCGACACAGCGGCAGCCACGACTCCCCCCGCGGCCTGAGACGCGGCGGAAGACTCGGAAGCAGACGAATCCGGCTTGTCGGCGTCGCGGATCGGCGCGGGCTCGCTCTGGGCGGTGGCGACCGCCGCGTTGAGCGAGGCGTCAGCCGTCTCCCGCTTCGGCATCGCAAAGCTCGACCAGGCCGATGCGCCGTCACCCGCCGCACCGGAACCCGCCGTGCCGAAGCCCGCCGCACCGGAACCCGCCGTGCCGAAGCCCGCCGCACCAGAGCCCGCGGTGCCGAAGCCCGATGCGCCAGAGCCGGACGCACCAGAACCGGGCGTGCCGGCGCCAGACACGCCGGAAGCGGACAGGCCGGCGCTCGGCGCGGTGGACGTGGCCGGGCTGTCGCCGGTGAAGTCGGCGAAGCCGGGGCTCGCGGACATGTCCGGCGTGGTGAACGCCAGGACCGGCGCGGGCGTTATCGGCCCGGATGCCGGTGTCAGTGGGGCCGGCGGCTCGCCGGACGCCTCTGCCAGGTCACCGGCCCGGTAGGTCCGCCCCTCGGCCGGCACCCGGGACGGAAGCGCCCCGAAACCGGCCGGATCACCCGCGGTAGCACCGGTTACGGAAGCGCGTCCCACCTGGGCACGTGCCACCGCCGCCGGGTTGCTCTCGGACGCGTCGGCGCCCTGCACCCGATCCTCGCTCATGACCTTTGCCTCCCACGCTTCACCCTCGCATAAACGTGCCATACCCGCGAGTCACGGGACAGGCGACCCGGGATCAGCCGTTCGCGGAGGCGGAGGCGCTGCCGGACGCGGACGAGGACGCGCTGCTGGAGGCCTTTGCGCTCTCGCCGGCGGCCGAGGACGCGCTGGCCGATGTGCCGCTGGACGGCGTATTCGACGGTGGGCCGGACGAGGTGGCCGAGACGGACGGCGTGGGCGTCGGCGTCGGGGTGGGCGTCGGCACCGTCGGCGTCGGGGACGGCGTGGTCGGCTGCGGCGTCGGCGAGCTGGGCTTGGACGGCGTCAGCGACGGCCTGGGCGTCGTCGGCGTCGGTGTGGGAGTCGGGGTGGGGGTGGGCGTTGGAGTCGGCGTGGGGGTCGGCGTCGGGGTGGGCGTCGGCTTCGGCTTCTCGTTGCCGTTGGCCGGCGCCTCGACCGCGCCGAAGACACGGGTGGCGGCGAAGAACCGCGACCAGTGGATCGACTGGATCTTGACGACCTCGCCCGTGGTCGGCGCGTTGATCATCTTGCCGTCGCCGACGTACATGCCCACGTGGTAGACGTCGCTCCACCGGCTGCTGGTGCTGAAGAAGACCAGGTCGCCCGGGAGCATCGCGGTCTTCGGGACGGTCTTGCCGCGGGTCGCGTAGTACTGGTCGTTGGCGACGCGGGGGAGACCGTAGTAGCCGGCGCCCTGCCGGTAGGCGGCCCACATCAGGCCGGAGCAGTCGTAGGTCTCCGGGCCCTCGGCGGCCCACTCGTACCACTTACCGCGCTGTGCCATCGCGAACGCGAGCGCGGCCAGCGCCTTGGGGTGCGCGGTCAGGCCGTCCGTCGTCGTGTTGTCGACGTAGTCCGCACCGAGCGCGGCCTCGGCCGCGTCCTGCTGGGCCGCGATCGCGGTCAGCTCGTCCTCGTGCGTCTCGCGGAGCTTGAGCAACTGCTGCTCCAACGCCTTCATGGCGTCCTGCAGCGTGGTGAACTGCGTGCGGATCTGCGTCTCGGTGGCCACGGCGGTGTCGCGCGCGGTCATCGCGGCGAGCGAGGCCTCCTGGGCGCGGGCCAGCTCGCGTGCGGTGCGCTCCGCGTCGTTGTCCGAGTCGCGCGGCACGCGCCAGAGCGAACCGATCTTGTAAAGGTCGGAGTCGAACGTGCCGGGTGGGAGCGCCGCCTCCTCCTTCAGCGTCTTGGCGGCCGCGCTGTCCGTCGCGGCCTGCGCGGTGGCGAGCGCGGTGCTGGTGGCGGTGACCTGCTGCTCCGCGACGACGACGGCGGCCGCGGCCTGGTTGACCTGCTCCTCCAGCGCCAGGAGCCGCTGACCGGCCTGGGCGACCTCGGTCTGCTTGGCCTCCAGCTCGGCCGCTATCGGGTTGCCGGTGACCGACGTGTTCTGCGTGACGCCGCCGTTGCCGCCGGGCGTGGTGCCCGCGGCGCCGGGGAGGGCGAGCGCGCCGGTCGCGGCCGGCCGGGAGCCGGCGTCCGGGATGCCGGGGATCGGCGGCGCCGCATACGCCGGAGAGCTGATCACCGCGGCCAGCGTCGCGCTGACCACGGCGGTGAAGATCACCGGTCGCAGCAGCGGAGACGGTGCGGCCCGATGGCGTCCCACATGAGCGTTCTGACCCATACCATTCCCCACGTGCTCGCCGGTCGACCTACCGTGGATCATCCCGGCTCGTCCCGTTCCCCCTAAGGGTGTACCTCACACTGCCACAGGGTGTCGATCGGTCTATGGCGATAGGTCGCTGTGAAGTAGCTGAAATTCGCGCGTTTTGCGGGGATAAATCGGAAACTTCGTCGCGTTTGGACGACGTGAGATCCACTGCGGCCGCCTGATCGTTCAGCTTCCGGCCACGTAGGCTCTGAGCATGGATTCCGGGTTGAAGCACGCGCTCGAGCAGAAGGTCTACGCCGGGGGGCGGCTCACGCGAGATGACGGAATTGTCCTCTTCGGTACGGATGAGCTGGCCTGGTTGGGCAGGTTGGCACACCACCGCCGGACCGAGTCCTACAACGATCGGGTGACGTTCGCCGTCGCGCGGCCCATCGACTCCCGTGAGATCGTTTACGGCGGCGCCGAGGACCCGGCCGCGCACCTGGTGGACTCGGTGCTAAACCTTCGTGAACTCTCCGGCGGCGTCACCGCCGTGCTGGTCAAGGAGGAGGCAGCGCCGGCCGACGCGTTGCGCACGTTCGCCGTGGCCCGCCTGCTGCTCGACCCGGCCGCACACCTCACCGCGGACTACGCCTCGCACGGCCCCGCGCTCACCCAGCTGCTGCTCAACTACGGCGCCGACGACCTGAGCGACATCCCCGCCGAAGCGGCGGAGTCTGCGGAGACAGGGGAAGCGGGGGAAACAGCGGAGGAAGCGGGAACGGACGCGGGGACCTCGCGCTGGCGCAACGCGGACAAGAACGCGGTCGCGCTCGACGCCACCCGCGAACTCCTGGAGATGATCTGGGACGCCGGCCTGCGCCCGGTCGCCCGGGACGCCGCGTTTACCGTGATCCACGAGCACGATGCCCCGGTCCCACTGGCCGCCCGCCGCGCCGAACCGCAGCGCATCTGGGCCTGAGCGTCCCGGCGCGGCTCCACGACGTACCCTCTGATGGTTGTGTTTTCGGTGGAACGAGGTGACGCGCTGTGGCCGCGATCAAGTACACGGCCGGCCGGATCGTTCTCTTCGCGGCGTTCTTCGCGGCGTTGTGGTTCGTCGACCTGGACATCTTTCTCAAGCTGATCGTGGCGGTGCTGCTCTCCGCCGTGGCGTCCTTCTTCCTGCTCGGCCGCTGGCGTGACGACATGGCGGTCGCGCTGGCCGACCGCGCGGACAAGCGCAGGGCCGAGCGCCAGCGCCTCCGCGCCGCCCTGGCCGGCGAGGACGAGCCGGACCGGCAGGACCAGCAGGACGAGGTCGTGACGGAGAAGGCGGAGAAGGCGGACAAGGCCGGCTAGAAAAGACCCATGTCACCGGCGGGATGATCGCTTTGGGATATCGAAGCATATTGAGACGATCACGGTACGGGTGGTGAAGTACCCGGAAGCACCTCCACACCCCCAGGAGGCTCATCCGTGTCCACATCCCGTTTCCGCCTCGCCGTGGCCGCCGCAGCCGCCCTGGCGCTGGTGGTCACCGCGACCGGCCCCGCGTCGGCGGAGCAGGCGACCGCCGCCGCGGAGCAAGAGACCACGCAGTACACCGTGAGCGGCGTCCGCACCGCCGATGCCCGGAACGCGGTCGCCCGCACCGGCGCCGCGATCGACGCGGTCCAGGAGCACGGCGTGCTCACCGTCTCCGCCAGCACCGCGGAGCTGCGGTCGATCCGCGCGCTCGGGTTCACGGTCACGGCCGTGGCCGCGCCGGGCACCGGCGACATCGGCACGCTGGACTTCCCGTCCGCCGACTCGAACTACCACAACTACGCCGAGCTGATCGCGGTCGTGAACCAGGTGGTCTCCGATCACCCGTCGATCGCGCGGAAGACCAGCATCGGCACGTCGTACGAGGGCCGCGACCTGCCGATCATCAAGATCTCGGACAACGTGGCGACGGACGAGTCCGAGCCGGAGATCCTGTTCAACTCGCAGCAGCACGCGCGTGAGCACCTGACCGTCGAGATGGCGATCTACCTGCTGAACCTGTTCACCGACAACTACGGCTCGGACACGCAGATCACCAACCTGGTCAACTCGCGGGAGATCTGGATCGTGCCGACCGTCAACCCGGACGGCAGCGAGTACGACATCGCCACCGGCTCCTACCGGTCGTGGCGCAAGAACCGGCAGCCGAACAGCGGCTCGTCGAACGTGGGCACCGACCTCAACCGCAACTGGGCCTACAACTGGGGCTGCTGCGGTGGCTCGTCCGGCACGACGTCGTCCGCGACCTACCGCGGCCCGTCCGCGTTCTCCGCGCCGGAGACGGCAGCGCTGCGCAACTTCGTCAACGGGCGCGTGGTCGGCGGCGTGCAGCAGATCAAGGCGAACATCGACTTCCACACGTACTCGAAGCTGGTGCTCTGGCCGTACGGATACACCACGGCGAACACCGCGACCGGCATGAACGCGGACCAGTACAACACGTTCGCGACGCTGGGCACGCAGATGGCGAACCTGAACGGGTACACGCCGGAGCAGTCCAGCGACCTCTACATCACGGACGGGGACAGCCTCGACTGGCTGTGGGGCGTGCACAAGATCTTCGCCTACACGTTCGAGATGTACCCGGGGTCCAGCGGCAGCGGCGGCGGTTTCTACCCGCCCGACGAGGTGATCCCGGCGCAGACCGCGGTCAACCGGTCCGCGGTGCTGCTGCTCACCGAGTACGCGGACTGCCCGTACCGGGTGATCGGCAAGCAGTCCACCTACTGCTAGATCGACAGCGCTATGACGCAGGTCCCGGTCACCACGGCCGGGGCCTGCACTAGCGTCTGGGGCAAGGACCGTCTCCACAGCGAAGTCCGGTGCGAATCCGGCGCTGTCCCGCAACTGTGAAAGCCAGGTCGCCTGCGGAGCACGGTTGCGATCATCGCCCTCGCGGATCCGGGGCGCATCGCACGATGCGTGCCTGCTCCGCCGTCGAACCGGAGGTGGCTGTGGCGCGCGGACGTCGTACCCTCGCAGCGTTTTTGATGGTTTTCGCCCTGGCCGGGTGTGCCGATGACGGGCGGACCAGCCCGGCCGAGCCCGGACCATCATATTTCGGGACTTATCCCGTTACAGTCGGCGGCGTCACGCTGGACAAGCGGCCGGAGCGGATCGTCTCGCTGTCGCCGACCGCCACCGAGGTGCTGTTCGCGATCGGCGCGGGCCCGCAGGTGACCGCCGTCGACGACCAGTCCGACTTCCCGGCGGGCGTGCCGGTCACGGACCTGTCCGGCTTCCAGCCGAACGCGGAGGCGATCGCCGCGAGGACGCCGGACCTGGTGGTGATCTCGAACGACATCAACGGCGTCGTGAAGGCGCTGACCTCGCTGGCCATCCCGGTCTACCTGGCCCCGGCCGCCACGTCGCTTCCGGACGCGTTCCGCCAGTGGCGGGAGCTGGGCGCGCTGACCGGCCGCCCGGCCGACGCGGAGAGCCTGGCCGACGGCGTCGGCACGGAGATCGACAAGCTGGTCGCGGGCCTGCCGCAGCGCGCGACGCCGCTGAGCTACTACTACGAGCTCGGCCCGGAGCTGTACTCCGCGACCTCGGCCACGTTCGCCGGCGCGCTGCTCGGCCGCGCCGGACTGACCAATGTGGCCGATCCGGCCGACGCGAACAACGCCGCGGGCGGCTATCCGCAGCTCAATCAGGAGTTCCTGGTCAAGGCGAACCCGGACCTGATCTTCCTGGCCGACGTCACCTGCTGTGCGCAGAGCGCGGACACGGTCGCGGCGCGGCCCGGCTGGAACACGATGACCGCGGTGCGGAAGAAGCAGGTCGTGGCGTTGGACGACGACATCGCGTCCCGCTGGGGCCCGCGCGTGGCCGACCTGGTCCGCGCCGTCACGGACGCGGTGGCCAAGGTCCCGGCGTGAGCCGGTTGCGGCCGCTCCGGTGGGTGGCCGGCTCGCTCGCCGTGGTGGGTGCGGGCGTGGCCGGGCTCGCGTTCGGTCCGGTGCCGCTGCCGCCCGTCGCTGTCGCGACGGAGATCATCAACCTCGTTCCGGGGGTACGCCTGGAGAGCGGCCTGGATCCGCGCGAGTCCGCCGTGCTCCTGCAGCTGCGGCTTCCGCGCGTGGTGCTCGGCCTGCTCGTCGGCGCGATGCTGTCGCTGGCCGGCGCCGCCTACCAGGGCGTCTTCCGGAACCCGCTGGCCGATCCGTACCTGCTGGGCGTCGCGGCCGGCGCCGGACTCTCCGCCACCGCGGTGATCGCGCTGGACGGCCCGCGCACGCTGCTGCCGGCGGCCGCGTTCGCCGGCGCGCTGGCCGCGCTCGGGCTGACCTACCTGCTCGGCGCGTCCGGCGGCGACCGGTCACCGGCCGCGCTGATCCTGTCCGGCGTCGCGGTCGCCGCGTTCCTGCAGGCCGGACAGGTGTGGCTGATGCAGCGGCACGTGGAGGACCTGCGCGAGATCTACTCCTGGCTGCTCGGGCGGCTGGCCACCGGCGGCTGGGGCGACGTGCGCCTGCTGCTGCCGTACGTGCTGGTCACCGCCGTCGTGGTGCTGGCGCACCGGCGGGAGCTGGACGTGCTGACCGTCGGCGACGAGGAGGCGGCCGGGCTCGGCCTGCACCCGCGGCACTCCCGGCTGATCCTGGTGGTGGCCGCGTCGCTCGGCACCGCGGCCGCGGTCTCCGTCTCCGGCCTGATCGGCTTCGTCGGCGTGATCGTGCCGCACGCGGTCCGGCTGCTGGCGGGCGCGTCGTACCGCGTGATCCTGCCGCTGTCGATGCTGTTCGGCGCCGCGTTCCTGACGCTGGCCGACCTGATCGCGCGCACGGCCGCGGCCCCTGCCGAGGTGCCGATCGGCGTGGTGACCGCGCTGTGCGGCGCGCCGTTCTTCGCGCTGGTGCTGCGCACGAACCGGCGGGTGTCGCTGTGATCGCGGCGCGGGGCCTGCGGGTGCGTCTCGGCGCTGCGATCGTGCTGGACGGCGTCGATCTGGACGTCGCGCCCGGCGAGTGGGTCACGGTGATCGGGCCGAACGGCGCCGGCAAGTCCACGCTGCTGCGCGCGCTGAGCGGGCTCGTGTCGTTTTCCGGCACCGTCCACATAGGCGAGACCCCGATCGCGGCGCTACGGCCGCGTGAGCGGGCGCGGCGGGTGGCCACGGTGGCGCAGGCCCCCACGGTCCCGCCCGGCATGACGGTCCGGGAATACGTGCTGCTCGGCCGCACCCCCTACGTGCCGCCGCTCGGCCGGGAGTCCGCGGCCGACCATGCCGCCGCCGCGCAGGAGATCGCCGCGCTGGACCTGGTCGCGCTCGCGGACCGGACGCTGACCACGCTCTCCGGCGGCGAGCGGCAGCGCGCGTTCCTGGCCCGCGCGCTCGCCCAGCGCGCACCGCTGCTGCTGCTCGACGAGCCGACCAGCGCGCTCGACATCGGCCATCAGCAGGACGTGCTGGACCTGGTCGACCGGCTGCGCCGGGACCGCGGCCTGACCGTGGTCGCCACCATGCACGACCTGTCGATCGCGGGCGGGTACGCGGACCGGATGGTGCTGCTCGCCGCCGGCCGGGTCGCGGCCGCGGGCGCCCCGGCCGAGGTGCTCACCGAGGAGCTGCTGGCCACGCACTACCGCGCCCGCGTCCGCGTGCTGCCGGGCGAGCACGGCCCGCTGGTCGTCCCGGTGCGCTGACGGTTCAGTCCTGGAAGAGCGAGAAGGGCGCGCCCTGCGGGTCCGTGAGGGTGGCGAACCGGCCCCAGGGGATGTCCGTCGCCGGCGCGGTGACGGTCGCACCCAGACCGGTGGCCTTCGCCACGGCGGCATCAGCGTCCGCGACGCCGACGTAGACCGTCCAGCGCGCCTCCGCGGACTTCTCCATGCTGCCGATCGGCCGCCCGCCCGACTGCCAGACCGTGGTGCCGTTGTCCTCCGCCGCGGTCCAGCCGAACACGTCGCCGTAGAACCGCTGCGCGAGCACCGGATCGGGCGTGGCCAGCTCGTTCCACGCCAGCGCGCCGGGAACGTTGAAGGCGCCCGCACCGGTCATCCCCCGCGGCTCCCAGACGGCGAACTCGGCGCCGCACGGGTCGAGGAAGATCGCGGCCCGTCCCCGCTCCGGCACGTCGTACGGCGCCTTGCGCACGGACCCGCCGGCCGTGGCCACCAGGCGCGCGGTCTCGTCCGCGTCGTCGGTGAGCAGGTACGTGTACCAGCCCTTGAAGTCGCCGCCCGCCGCCCAGACGCCCGCGACCGGCGCGCCGTCCAGCAGGAACGTCGTGTAGTCGCTGCCGGGCGCCGCCGGCGCGGTCCAGCCGAAGAGCTCGCCGTAGAAGTGGACGGCCGCCCCGACGTCGGGACTGCCCAGGTCGATCCAGACGGGAGTGCCCGCTCCGAAATCAGTCATTCCCCCATGATGCGACGAAGGCCCCCAGCTCCGGGGGCCTTCTGCCTCAGTTCAGCAGGTGCGCGTAGCGGTCCGGCGGGCCGCTCCAGGCGACGTCCGGCTCGAGCAGGACGGCCCAGTCCGGGCGCCACTGCGGCGAGCGGCGGGTCATCTCCGCGTTCAGCTGGTCGAGCCACGGGCCGGTGATGCCGTCGTACTCCCACCAGTCCGGCCAGGAGTCCCAGCGCCGCTCCGCGTGGTAGCGGTCCGCGGTCGTCTCCACGCGCAGGAACAGCCAGCGACCCCGGCCGCCCTCGTCCTCGGCCGACCACAGCGCGCGGGCCAGGTCGCTGGCCTCGCGGAACAGCCGGAACGAGTCCTCGCCCGGCCGGGTCGCGGGCGCGTGCTCGCCGGGCTGCTCGCTGGCGCCGTCGATCTCCAGCTGGAACATGACGGAACAGCGCCCGTCGCCGGCCGGGGCGCGTCCGCGGGCCCACTCGACCAGGTCGGTCAGCTGCTGCGGCGGCGGGTAGATCGGCTCCTCCGGCCGGTGCAGCTCGCCGGACTGCCGCATCGCGGTCCAGACCAGCTCCTGGTGCTGCTCGTCGCTGAGCCGGCGCACCCGGCGGCGGGCCGGACGGGCGGGCGCGGCGGGCGCGAACGGCGCGGCGCTACCCGGCGTCCCGCCGCCCTGTGCGGCCGCGTGCACGCCGGCCTGCGGGTCCGGGCGAATCGCGGTGACGCGGCCGAGCAGGTCGGCCAGCAGCTCCGCGTGCACGGACCGCTGGTACGCGGCAGCCAGCAGCCGATCCGCGGCGGAGTCCACCTCGACGCGCTCCCGGACCGGGTCCGCCGGGGTGTGCCGGCCCCAGCTGAACACGATCTCGCGCAGCGCCAGCAGCGCCTGCTCGTCGTCGATCACCTCACGGGTGGTGGCGAGCAGGCCGTCGTCGCCGAGATCCTGCGGGTAGGCGACGCGGTGCCAGGCCTTCTCGTACCAGTAGGCGTAGCCGAGCTGGTTGATGTTCGCGGCCCGGGTCAGCTCCGCCCAGGGCAGCCACTCGGGCGCGCCGGCCAGCAGGTCGATCGGCGGGCTGTGGTCCACGGTGCGGCTGTACTCGTGGTCGTACCCGAAGAGCACCGCCCGGTCGCCGTCGATCAGCACCAGCCGGGACCAGTTGCCACCGTGATCGTCGTGGTGCGCGCCCGCGCCGTCGATCCAGTACACGTCCCGATATCCGATCGTGGCAAGCGCGGCCGCCTGCGCGACCCACCGCGCCCACAGCTGTGGGGGCGCGTCGAGGTCAACAGTGGTGATCTCCATGTATACAAAGGTGCCACGGAACATCGGCCGAACGGACACCCGCCCACCTCGTTGACGCACCGGACGGAGTCGACCACGGTGGGATCATGTATGACGCGATCGTCGTGGGCGCGCGCACCGCAGGCTCGCCTACCGCCATGTTGCTGGCCCGCCAGGGGCACAGCGTTCTCCTGCTGGACAAAGCGACATTTCCCAGCGACACCCTGTCGACGCACCTCATGCACATCCCCGCCATGGTCGCGCTCAAGCGGTGGGGCCTCTACGACGCCGTGGTGGCGACCGGTGCGCCGCCGCACGCCACGTTCACCATGGACTTCGGGCCGTTCGCGATCACCGGCCCGCCACCGCCGGTCGACGGCGTCACGTCCCCCTACTGCGTGCGGCGCACCAGGCTGGACGAGATCCTGGTCGACGCCGCCCGGGACGCCGGCGCGGAGGTCAGGACCGGCGCGATCGCAGACGAGATCCTGATCGAGGACGGCACGGTCACCGGCGTCCGGACCAGGGACGGCGCGGTCGAGCACGCCCGCATCGTGATCGGGGCGGACGGCCTGCACTCCACGGTGGCCACGGCGGTCGGCGCGAAGGTCTACGCGGACACGCCGGCGCTCACCGCGGGTTACTACGCCTACTACACCGGGGTCTCACGCGAGGGCGCGGAGATCTACAACCTCGGCGACCGTACCGTGGTGATCTTTCCGACCAACGACGCTGCCTGCGTCTTCGTCGCCTGTCCGATAAAAGACTTTCACGACTTCCGGGCGGACGTGGAGGGCAATTATCTGGCCGCGATCGCACGTGTGCCGGACGTGGCGGCCCGGGTCGCGGCCGGCGAGCGGACCGAGCGGATCCGGGGCACGGCGGACCTGCCGAACTTCCTGCGCGAGGCCCACGGCGACGGGTGGGCGCTGGTCGGCGACGCCGGCTACCACAAGGACCCGTGCATGGCGGCCGGGATCATGGACGCGTTCCTGTCCGCGGAGTGGCTGGCCGAGGCCGTGCACGCGGGGCTGACCGGGGAGCGGCCGATGGCGGACGCGCTCGCGGAGTACCAGGCCACGCGGGACGCGCGCTTCCTGCCGTACCTCCGGATGACCGTGGGTCTTGCCTCTATGGAGCCGCCGGGTCCGGAGCAGGCCGCGCTGTTCGCGAAGATCGCCGCCGACCGGGCGGAGAGCACGCGCTTCTTCGGCGCGCTGCAGGGCAGCACGCCGATCGACGAGTACCTGTCACCGGCGAATGTCGGCCGGATCATGAGTTCCTGATACGCCGGAACGCCGGCCGAATGATCGGCCGGCGTTTCCGAGGCGGGCTCACTTCGAGGCGAAGGCGGCCTTCGCGGACCGGAACTCGCCGGCCCGTCGCACCCGGCGGAGCAGGATGAAGGCCGGGACCGTGCAGACCAGCATCGCGATCAGACTGGCCTCCGGGCCGAAAACACCGCCGGTCAGCAGCGGCGTCGTGGTGTCCAGCGTCAGGTGCAGC
Source organism: Catenuloplanes japonicus (assembly GCF_000717135.1). Lineage (GTDB taxonomy): Bacteria > Actinomycetota > Actinomycetes > Mycobacteriales > Micromonosporaceae > Catenuloplanes > Catenuloplanes japonicus. Next base: position 218,909 of record NZ_JNXY01000005.1, on the reverse strand, counting down.
AGGCCGGTGCCGCCCTCGGTGCCGGAGGTCGCGTTGCCGAAGAAGCCCAGCTCGACGAAGTTCCAGGCGAAGTGCAGGCCGATCGGCAGCCACAGCGAGCGGGTCAGCATGAAGCAGGCCGCGGTCAGCGTGCCGCCCTCCAGCCCGATCGCGATCGCTCCCCAGACCGTGGCGTTCTCGTTGACCAGGTGCGTCAGGCCGAAGAAGAGCGACGACGCGGCGATCGCGACGATGCTGCCGGCGCGCTCCTCCAGGATGCGGAACACCACGCCGCGGAACAGCAGCTCCTCGTTGACGGCGACGCTCGCGGTCGCGCCCATCGTGATCAGGCATGCGCTGAGGGAATTCCATTCCAGGCCCTCCCAGCCGCCGAACATGCCGATTGCCAGAATGGTGATGCTGAAGAGCAGCGTGCCGAGAAGAAGGCCGCGCCGGAGGCCGGCCCACATGTTCTTCAACGACACCTCGTCCGCTTCCCGGCCCTCGACCCTGCGAGTCAGCCAGAGGTAGGCGGCGACCGCAGCCGCGCTGGTGGCGGCCCCGACAGCCAGCGCGGCCAGCGGGTTGAACGAGGCGAGCACATTGATGCCCCGGGTCGCCGCCAGCACCGCCAGCATCGCGACGACAAGAATCGGAAAACGGAATCGCTTGAGTTGAGTGACCATCGGCCCGATCCTTTTCGGTCGTTCATTCCTGCGGACATGAACGACTTTATGGATCGGGCCGGGCCGTCCCATCCCCGTGCGGGGAGCAATCCGGGGTCCCCCGCGTGGGGGACTACTTGTCGAGCGCCGCGTCCAGGTTGACCGCCGCGGAGATCAGCGCCAGGTGCGTGAACGCCTGCGGGAAGTTGCCCAGCTGTTCGCCGGACGGCCCGATCTCCTCCGCGAACAGGCCGACGTGGTTCGCGTAGGTCAGCATCTTCTCGAAGATCATCCTGGCCTCGCGGACCCGTCCGGCCCTGGTCAGCGCCTCGACGTACCAGAAGGAGCAGAGGTTGAACGTGCCCTCCTGGCCGGCGAGCCCGTCGTGGCCGGTGTGCGCGTACCGGTGGACCAGGCTGTCCGACGCCAGTTCCGTGGAGATCCGGTCCAGCGTGGACAGGAACCGCGGATCGGTCGGGCCGGAGAACTTGACCAGCGGCATGACCAGCAGCGACGCGTCCAGCAGCTTGCTGCCGGGGTGCATCACGTAGGCGCCGATCTCCCGGTCCCAGCAGGAGTTCTGCACGAACCGGTACGCCTGGTTGCCGATCTTGCGCCACCGCTCGATCGGCGCCGGCAGTCCACGGTCCCGGGCCAGCCGGCAGGCCCGGTCGTAGGCGACCCAGGTCATCAGCGCGGAGTAGGTGAACCGCTGCCGCGGCCCGCGGATCTCCCAGATGCCCTCGTCCGGCTCCTCCCAGTTGCGGGCCAGCCAGGCCAGTCGCTTGGAGAGGTGCGTCCACAGGTCGTACGAGATCGGCACCTCGCGGTTGTAGAGGTAGACCGAGTCCATCAGCTCGCCGTAGACGTCGATCTGCCGCTGGTTGACCGCGTTGTTGCCGATCCGGACCGGCGCGGAGCCGCGGTATCCCTCCAGGTGATCGAGGGAGAACTCCGGGATCTCCGGGCTGCCGTCCACCGAGTACATGATCATCAAATCGCGATCGCGGTCCGCCTCCTCGCACCGCTTCTGCACCCAGTCCATGAACGACGCGGCCTCCTCCAGGAAGCCGAGCCGCATCAGCGCGTAGATGGTGAACGCGGCGTCGCGCAGCCACGCGTACCGGTAGTCCCAGTTCCGGATGCCGCCCAGCTCCTCCGGCAGCGACGTGGTCGGCGCCGCCACCAGCGCGCCGGTCGGGTGGTAGACCAGCAGCTTCAGCGTCAGCGCGGACCGTTGCACGGTCTCCCGCCAGCGCCCGCGGTACTTGCACTGGCTCAGCCACCGCTGCCAGAAGTCCGAGGTGCGCACGAAGAGATCCTCGTTCTCGCCCTCGATCAGCGGGCGCACCTCGCCCTTCCACTCCAGCTGGATCTCCACGGACTCGCCCTCGTCCAGCGTGAACGTGGCGCCGACGCCGTTCTCCTCGATCTTCAGCGGCACGCTGGTGCGCAGCACGAACCGCCCGGCCGCGGACGTGAACACCGCGCCGACGTTGTCGACCAGTTCGACCGTGTGCGACACCCGGCCGTAGTCGAACGCCGGGTGGCAGGCCAGCTCGAACGTGGCCCGGCCGCGGACCGCGCGCGCCCTGCGTACCAGCAGGTCACGCGCGGCCGCGGTCTCGGACGTCTCCGGGACCATGAAGTCGACCACCTCGCCGACCGCTTCCGCGCCGACGAAGCGGGTGACCAGGATGTTCGTCTCCGGCAGGTAGAGCTGTTTCGGGCGGGCCGAGGCCCGGCTGTGGATCGAGAAGAAGCCGCCCTTCCGGGAATCGAGCAGGGAGGCGAAGAGCGACGGCGCGTCGAACCGGGCCGGGCAGTACCAGTCGATGGTCCCGTCGGTGCCGACCAGCGCGACGGTGCGCAGGTCGCCGACGATGCCGTGCTCCTCGATCGGGAGGTAGCCGTTGCGGGGGAGTGGCATGTTCAGTCCTCTCGCTGGGGCTCGCTCCCTAAACCATCGCTCAGGTCAGCGCCTCCGGCAGCGGAACCGCGTGAATGACCGTGAGCCGACTGACCGCTCGCGTGAGCACGACATAGAGCCTGTTCAATCCACGTGGCTCCGCGGCAACGATGTCAGCAGGCTCGACGACGATCACGTGGTCGTACTCGAGTCCCTTCACGATCGACGCCGGCACGATCTCGACGCGGGGGTTCTCTGTGAGCGTTCTGCGGAGCTTCTCCACCGCGCCGTCGGCTGCGATCACCGCCACCGACCCCTCGTGCTCCAGCGCCTTCCCGACCTCGCGTGCAAGATCAAATTCAAGGTCATCCGTCGCGTGTACGTCGAGCGCGCCATCACGCCGCATCGACTCCGCCGGCGGGACGTTGACGTGCAGGGACGGCAGCAACCGGTTCGCCAGCGCGATCACCGTGGCCGGCACCCGGAAGCCCACGGTCAGCGGCACCACCGGCGCGCCGGGCTTGCCCAGGTGCTCAAGCGACACCGCCCAGTCCGCGGACGCCCACGGCGCGGTGCCCTGCGCCAGGTCGCCGAGCAGCGTGATCGAGCCGTGCTCGCTGCGCCGCGCGACCGCCCGGCACTGCATCGGCGAGAGATCCTGCGCCTCGTCCAGCACCACGTGCCCGAAGCTCGGCATCCGGTCCAGCAGGCCGGCGATCTCGTCCAGCAGCACCATGTCCGCGCTGGTCCATCTAGTGCTCTTTGCGGTCTTCGCGGGCTTGGTTTGTGTGATCAACTCCTGCTCCTCGTCCGTGAGCAGATCCTGAGCGGCCGCCTTCAGCGTCTCCCGGTCGGTGAGCAACTGGAACAACAGGCCCTCCGGCGTCAGCGCCGGCCAGACCGCGTCCAGGAACTCGGTCACCGGCTTCGCCTTCGCCATCCGCCGCTGCCACGCCTCGGACGGCGAATCGCCCCGGCGCGCCTCGGACTGACGCAGCAGCAGCGACACCACCCGGGCCCGGACCCGCTCCCGCCCCACCGCGTAGGGCAGGCCCTCCCGGCGCGCCTCGTCCACCACCCGGCGCAGCGGCTCCTCACCCACCCGCCAGCGGTACGACGAGTCCGGCACCGTCATCGGCCCGGCCGGCTTGCCGATGTGCGACCAGACCGCGCGCCGCAGCACCTCCGCCATTCGCACGTCGTGCTTCACCACCGCGACCTCGACCGCGTCCTCGGCCCTGACGTCGGCCCGCCTGATCAGGTCCTCGACCGTGCTCTGCGCGACCTCCACCTCGCCCAGCGCGGGCAGCACCGCCGCGATGTAGCCGAGGAACGCCTGGTTCGGCCCCACGATCAGCACGCCGGACCGGCGCAACCGCTCGCGGTGCAGGTAGAGCAGGTAGGCGGCCCGGTGCAGGCCCACCGCGGTCTTTCCGGTGCCGGGCGCGCCCTGCACACAGAGCGAGTGCCCGAGATCCGCGCGGACCAGCTCGTCCTGCTCCGGCTGGATCGTCGCCACGATGTCCCGCATCGGGCCCACGCGCGGACGCTCGATCTCCTGGGTCAGGATCTTCGACGTGGTGCCGAGCTCCTCACCGCGGTCCAGGTGCTCGTCCTCGAACGAGGTGATCGCGCCGTCCACGAAGCCGAACCGCCGTCGTACCGCCACGCCCTGCGGTTCCTTGACGCTGGCCCGGTAGAACGATCGCGAGATCGGCGCGCGCCAGTCCAGCACCAGCGGCTCGCCCGCCTCGTCCGTGACGTGCCGGCGCCCCACGTGGTACTCGTTCCCCGCATGGTCGCCGCTGCCGAAGTCCAGCCGCCCGAAGAACAGCGGCGTGGACGGGTCGTCCGCCAGCTCCACCACCCGCCGGGCCATGTGCCGTCCCAGCTGCTCCGCCGTGTACGAGTCGCCGGCCACCTTGTCGCCGGTCGCGAACAACGCCTGCGCATGCTCCCGCATCCGCCGCAACGCCGCGCGCGACGCGTCCAGGTGGTGTCGTTCGGTGTGAAGCTCAAGCTCCAGATCTTCTGCGGGCACGCTGCATCCTCACGCAATAAAGCCGCTGCTCGCTCGCGTATCCGGGACCCGGCTCCAGCCGGCCCGGCGCGTGGGACGTCCGCTCCGGTGCCATCCCACCGCGGCCGTCAAGCGGCCATCGATCCTACGCCCCCACTCACCCCCACTCCACCGATTTACCGGGGCCGTCGGTTGCCTGCGGGTCCGGTGGCGGATCAGCGGGCTGCGCCTGGCCGAGGTTAAGGATATTCTTAACCTCGGAGGTGACGGCGTACGTGGAGTGGGAAATTCTGATGACCTCGCAGGTCGGAGAATTTTCTGGACCGCCTTTACGAGGCGGACAGGGAGTCGCATCAGCTTGTGAACGAGGCGATCCTCGTGCTCGAACGAAACGGCCCGGCCGAGGGGTGACCGCTTGTCGACACGATCACCGCTTCCGTGATCAGCAACATGAAGGAGCTGCGCCCGCCGTCGGCGGGTCGCACCGAGATCAGGATCCTGTTCGTCTTCGACCCGTGGCGATCCGCGATCCTGCTGGTCGCGGGCGATAAATCGGGGCAGTGGAAGCGCTGGTACCGGGACGCGATCCCCGAAGCGGAGCACCTTTACGCCTCATACTTGAAAGAGCGCGAGGAGGAGATCGACGATGAGCGGCGTTAAGCGGTGGCGGGACACCAATCACCTGGATCGAGCGATCGAGACCGCCGGCGGCGTGGAAGTGTTCGAGGCGGACGTCTCCGCGATGCTCGACGAGGCTCGCGGCTGGCGTCTGGCGGAGCTGCGCCGGCGGCGAGACATGACGCAAGAGCAGGTCGCGACCCGGATGGGGATCTCGGTGGCCCGCGTGTCACAGATCGAGTCGGGCGACGTCTCCACCCAGGAGGTCCTCGGGCGTTACATCGCCGCGCTCGGCGGCACGCTCAAACTCATCGCCGATTTCGGCGACGAGCAGCTGAAAGTCGCCTGACCCCCTCCCGCGGCGCGGCGATGTGCTTCTCACCGTCTGAAGCGCGGCCGCCGTGCGCTCACGTATCGGAACCCGTCCCACCGAATCCCGGCCCGTATCCGGGGCCGGGTCCGGAAGCGGGTCAGGAGATGCGGGAGCGGAGGGTGGACCAGGCGGTGGCGGGGGAGGGGCGCTGGTCCAGCCGGGTGCGGGCCTCGGCGGCGGCCTCGCGCAGGGACGGTGTGCCGAGCAGCGTGGGTACGGCGCCGGCGAGGGAGTCGGGAGTGATGCCGGCGCCGAGCGCGGTGACGGCGGCCGCGACCTGGGGCTGGTTGGCGATGCGCGGGACGAAGGCGATCGGCAGGCCACGGGACAGTGTGGCGAGCGTGGTGCCGGACCCGCCGGCGGCTATCACGGCCTGCACCCGGTCCAGCAGCTGAGCGATCGGGGCGAAGCTGACCGCGCGTACCCGTGCGGGGTCTGCCTCCAGATCCGCCGGTGTCGCCGTGAAGCCGGTGGTGACCAGCGCGTTCGCGCCGGCGTCGAGGACCGCGCGGACGGCGGACCGCAGCAGCTCCAGATCGTCCACCACCGTGCCGAGCGTGACCAGCACGACCGGCCGGTCGTCGTCGAACGCGGGAATGTCGATCCGGGCCGCGGTGTCGTACGCGTCGCTGCTGATCGCGATCGTCTCCGAGCCGCCGGAGCGTGGCAGCGTTTCCAGCCAGTCCGGCCACAGCTGGATCGTGGCCAGCGGTGCGGGCTCCACCAGATCGCGTCGCGCGCCCGCGTCGGCGGCACCGGCCGCGAGGACCGCGTCGACCACGGTCGCCGGGCTGTGGACGAAGGTGACCCACGGGATGCCGAGCCGCTGCGCTACCAGCGGAGTCACGAAGTCCCACATCTCGGCCAGGATCACGTCCGGGCGCTCGTCCGTCGCGATCTTCAGCATCTCGTCGAAGGCCAGGTCGGCATAGGTCGTGGTGAAGAGCGCGACCGTGGCCGCGAGCAGGTCGGGCGCCTCGTCGGACCGGTCGTTGCGATAGCCCAGCACGTCCTGCCCGGAGCGGGCGTCGTTCTCCGCCATCAGCGCGGGCAGCGACGGGCCGAACTCGCGCGTGGGCAGGCCGTCCGCGGCGCCGTGCAGGTCACCGTGCGTGGCGATGACCACGTCGTCACCGGCTGCGGCGGCCGCACGGGCCAGCGGGAGCATCGGCAGCAGGTGGCCGTACGCCGGGAAGGTCGTGAAGAGCGCTTTCATGATGCCTCCTAATAGGCCGACATATTCGTCAGAGTCGACTCTGACGAACTGTAGCAAGTACCCTCACCGGTGTGTCGAAGCCTGCTCAGACCGGCCGCCGCGCCGAGTACGCCCTGCACACCCGCCAGGCGATCGTGGATGCGGCCGGTGTGCTCTTCGTCGAGAAGGGCTACTTCGGCACGAAGGTCGAGGAGATCGCCCGGCGGGCGCGGGTGGCGCCCGCGACCGTCTACGCGGTGGGCGGCGGCAAACATGGGCTGTTGCGCACGCTGATCGAGTCCGGCACGAACGCGGACGAGATATCGGTCGTCCTGAGCCGGATCACGGAGAGTGCCGATCCGGCCGAACTGGTCCGATTCATCGTGCGCGCCACCCGCCAGCAGTTCGAGAAGTGGTCCGGCCTCATGCGGCAGGTCGTCGCCGCGGCCCCGCAGGAGCCGACCGTGCGGGAGATCCAGCAGATCGCGCACGCCAGCATGCGTCACGGATTCGTGCTGACCGCGCGGCGTCTCGACCGGCTGGGCGCGCTCCGCGCCGACGTGGACGAGGCCCGCGCCACCGATCTGCTCTGGCTGCACCTGTGCAACGCGGCCTACTTCGTGCGTACCGATGATCTCGGTTGGTCGCTCGACGAATCGGAGGTCTGGCTCAACGAGGCCCTCCCGGCCGCGTTGCTCGCCCGCGACCCCGAGCGATCGGCCGGCCACGTGCGGCTGGGATGATCGGGGTGGTTGAGGGGAGGGGTGCTGATGACCGACGCGGAGCGGCGTGGGGCGCAGCGGGTGACGATCTCGGACCCGCGGGTCATGCGGGCGCTGGCGCACCCCGCGCGGCTGGCCATCATGGAGCACCTCGGCTCGACCGGCGAATCCGTGACCGCGACCTCGTGCGCCGAGGTCGCCGGGCTGTCGCCGAGCGCGACCAGTTACCACCTTCGTGCGCTGGCCAAGGCCGGCATGGTCGAGGAGGCGCCGAGCCGGGGCGACGGGCGCGAGCGGCTGTGGCGGGCGTCCGCCCCGTCGTTCAGCATCGAGGCCGGGCGGGACGCGTCGGACGACACACGGGCGGCGGAGATCGCGCTGATCGACACGTACCTGCAGCGTGACTTCGAGCGGATCCAGGCGTACGCGCGCAACGCGCACCTGGTGCCGCCGGAGTGGTACAACGTCGCGCAGCTCAGCAGCATCGTGTGCGCGATGACGCCGGAGGAGCTCGCCGAGATCAACCAGGCGTTCTCCGACCTGATCGAGCCCTACCGCCGCCGCCGTCGCACCGACCCGCCCGAGACGGCCCGCACCGTCGTCTTCCACTACGCCGCCACGCCCCAGCTCCCCGCGGACTGACCCCGCCGGGACGGCTCAGGCGATCGCCGCGATGTCCCCGTTCTCGAAGTAGATCGCCTGGTGCGGCCGCCCGCCGAGCGCGGCCGCGTATCGCGCCAGCACCTCCTGCCCGGACACCTTCCCCTGCTCGATCTGCGACACCCGCCCCTTCTTCAGCTATCGCTGAACCTCCTTGCGTACCCACATCTGAAGCCTTATTTTCGAAGTATGTCTTTCACATCTCGGGTGGGTTGGCGGGACGCTTATCTGGCGGCCGGGGCGCGTGGGCTCTCCGTGACCGGGGATTTTCTGGCGGCGACCGCGCTGGTGCTGGCGTTTCAGAGCGCCGGTGCCGGTGGTTACGCCGTGTCGGGGCTGCTGCTGGCCAGCGTGCTGCCGCTGGTGGTGCTGGCGCCGGTGACCGGGCGGATCGCGGACCGGGTGGACAGCCGGCGGCTGCTGGTCGGCGTCGGGCTGGCGCAGGCCGCGGTCTGCGTGCTGCTCGCCTACACCGAGACGCCGATCCTCGCGATCGCGCTGGTCGGGCTGCTCTCCTGCGGGCTGGCGCTCACCCAGCCGACGCTGGCCGCGCTGCTGCCGGCCATGGTCAGCCGCGAGGACCTGCCGCGGGCCAGCGCGCTCAACCAGACCGCGAGCTCGATCGGTGCGCTGGCCGCGCCCGTGCTCGCGGGCGTGCTGGTCGGCCAGTTCGGCGCGCGCGTCCCGCTGCTGATCGACGCGGCCACCTACCTGGCGCTGGCAGCGGCCGGCCTGCTGATCCACGCGCGCAGGGCCACCAAGACCACCGGGAAAGCGACCACGACGAACTTCCACTACTGGCGTGACCCGATCCTGGCCTGCCTCACGGTCGCGATCGCCGGCGTCGTGCTCGGGGTCGGCGCGATCAACGTGGTCGCGGTCTTCTTCCTGCGCGAGACGCTGCACGCGTCCACCACCGCGTACGGCCTGGTCGAGGCGCTCTGGGCGGTCGGGCTGCTGGGCGGCTCCTGGCTGGTGGCCCGGCTGGTGCGCCGCATGCGGGACGACGGCGCGCTGGTCCACGGCCTGCTGCTCGCGCTGGCCGGCACCTGCCTGGCGATCCTGCTGATGGGTCCCGCGCCCGCGCTGCTCTGGGTGGTGCCGTTCTACCTGATCGGCGGCGCGTTCAACGGCGCGCTGAACGTGCTGCAGAACGTGCTGGTCGCCCGCCGCGTCCCGGCCGAGGCGCACGGTCGCGCGTTCGCGATCCTGGTCGGCTGGGTGCAGGGCGCGGGCATGGCCGGGTACGCGATGGCCGGCCTCCAACTGGAGCTCTTCGACCCGCGCACGCTGGTCTTCGCGCTGGGCGGTGCCGGCCTGGCCGTCTGCGCGCTGCTGGCGATCCCGATCGTCCGGGCGGTCCGCCGGGACCGGGCGAAAGGCACGCGAACGACGCTGACCCTGGCCGTGGCCTGACACCCGTACCCAATTGTCGTGATTCTCGGGTCCTGAAACGGTGGTCGTCCGGCCCGGCGATCAGCGGAGACGATCAGGTGTCCGGCCGACGATCGAAACGGGTGACGTGATGACCGCCAGACTGCGCACCACCGCACAGGAAGACCTGGTCACCACGGTGCTGGCACTTATGATCGTGGCCGGCGCCACCATGGACGGCTGGGCGCACTCCAACCTCGCGTCCACGCTCGAGACGTTCTTCACGCCCTGGCACGGCATCATGTACGCCGGCCTGGCCGGCACCGCGGCCTGGACGTTCTGGCTCGCCTACGCCCGTCGCGCCACCGCCCCGCGCTGGTGGCGCGATGCCTGGCCGGCCGGTTACCGCGTCGGCGCGCTCGGTGCGATCATCGTCGCGGCCGGCGGTCTCGGCGACATGATCTGGCACGAGACCATCGGCATCGAGGTCGGGCTGAACACCCAGTTCAGCCCCAGCCACCTGCTGCTGGTCATCGGCGGCGTCCTGATGGTCAGCAGCCCGATGCGCGCCTGGTGGGCCTCGGGGGAGGGCGGTCTGCGCACGGTCACCGGCGTCATCTCGCTCGCGATGGCCCCCGCGGTCACCACGATCCTGCTCAGCCACTCCAGCGCGTTCCTCACGGACGCGCCCACGCGACCGTTCGACCCCGGCGCCGCGCCGAACGGCGGGCTCGACTCGTCCGGCGGGATGCTCGCGCTCATCGGCGTCGACGCGTTCGTCTTCACCACGCCGGTCATCGCGATCCCGTTCCTGCTGGCCCACCGCCGCCGGCCCACGCTCGGCGCCGGCACCGCGATCGTCGCGGGCATCGTGCTCTTCGGCCTGTTCATGTTCGAGTTCCCCGCGCCGGTGAGCGCCGCGTGCGTGGTCGCCGTGCTCGCGGCGCTGCTGGCGGACGTGCTCGTGGTCTGGCTCGACGTGGTGCGCGGCCCGCGCGCGGGACTGCGGCTGCCGCTGGCCGGCGCGGTCTACGTCGCCATGGTCTGGTCCGGCCTGCTGCTCGGGCTGCACCTGGGGGCCGGACTCCAGTGGCCGATCGAGATGGTCACCGGGATCGTCGTGGTCACGGCCGTGCTCGCGTCGCTGCTGGGCGGCCTGGCCGCCTCCCCGGAGGCACAACGTTCCCTCCCGCTCCGCGAAGAAGCCACAAGCGCGAACCTCTAATTCATTTCCCGCTTCCAGCGTGGTCCGGCAGCGTTGCTCCCGCGGGCACCGGTCGCGTCGTGGCCAGGCAACCCCCGCGGACGGCGTGTGGCGCGGGCTGGCACCATGCGCGGCATGTCAACAATGGCCGTGGAGCTTGTCGCGATCGACTCGGGGAACTGGCGGGACGTGGCGGAGTTGTCCGTCGCCGCGCACCAGCGCGAGTGGGTGGCGCCGCCGACCTACTACCTGGCGCTCTGCACCTACGGCGAGGCCGGATGGCGGCCGCTGGCGGTCCGGGTGGACGGCGTGGTCGCCGGCTTCCTGATGTGGACCGTCGACCCGGAGGACGGCGCCGCCTGGATCGGTGGCGTGGTCATCGACCAGGCGAAACAGGGCCGCGGGGTGGGCCGGGCCGCGGTCGGCGCGCTGACCGCGCTGATCGCCAGCGAGGAGCCGGCCGTGACCGGTTTCGCGCTGTCCTACGAACCGGCGAACCAGGCCGCCCGTCAGTGCTACGCCGGCCTGGGCTTCGTGGAGACGGGCGAGACCGAGGACACCGAGGTCGTCGCCCGCCTCTCACGGGAGGGCTGACTCAGCGGACGAAGAACTCCGGCCCGGCCTCGGGCAGGGCCGGAGCCTCGCCCGCGAGCGTGGCCCGGCGCGCGAACTCGCGCAGGCCCTCCACCTGCCGCGCGCCGAGCGAGAAGTCGAGCGCCCGGAAGTACGTCGCCAGCGTGGCCGCGTCGAACGGCTCCCAGCGTGCCGCCGCCTCGGCCACGTCGTCCAGCTCGGCCAGGCACAGGTCGCGGGAGCGCAGGAACGCCTCGTGCACGTCCTTGACCACGCCGGGGTGCTGCGCGGCGAAGTCGCGGCGGGCGGCCCAGACCGCGAAGACCATCGGCAGCCCGGTCCACTCGCGCCAGGCCTGGCCCAGGTCGGTGACGTGCAGGCCGAGGCGCGGGGCCTCGTACATGGCCCGCAGCGCCACGTCGCCGATGACCACGGCCGCGTCCGCCTCCAGCAGCATGGCGGTCAGGTCCGGCGGGCAGGTGTAGTACGACGGGTTCACGCCCCAGCGCTCGGCCAGCAGCATGCGGGCGAGCAGCACGCTGGTCCGGGACGCGGAGCCGAGCGCGATCCGGGCGCCGTCCAGCTCCGCCACCGGCTTCTTGGACACGAGGTTCACCGAGAGCACCGGCCCGTCGCTGCCGACCGCTATGTCCGGCAGGACCAGCAGCTTGTCGGCGTTGCGCACGTACTCGACGAGCGAGATCGGCCCGATGTCCAGATCGCCGCGGACCAGCGCGTCGTTCAGCGCGTCCGGGCTGTCCTTGTGCAGGTCGACGTCGAGGAGCGCGCCGGAGCGCATCAGACCCCAGTAGATCGGGAGACAGTTGAGGAACTGGATGTGGCCGACCCGGGGGCGCTGTGCGACGCTCATGGCCGCCAGGTTATCCACCGCCCGGCGGACCGCGCCCGGCCGGTGAGGCTCAATGTTCCGGAGAACACAAACGCTCAGGAACGGAGTTGCCGCCCGACCTTCCGGCAGAGCTCCGCGCCGTAATCGACGCCGCGCGACGCCGGATACCTGGTCAGGACGCCGATGCTCCAGCCGTCGCCGATCGCCAGGCAGCTCACGTGCCACTCGCCGAGCGCCTCGCGGACGATCCAGCCGTTCTTGATCGCGATGGTCGGCGCGACCTCGTCCGGGAACGCCTCGCGGATGCCGAAGTCGCCGGCGCCGCGTACCGCCCGCATCTCGCGCAGCAGCCACGGCGTCCAGGCCGTGCCCGCGGCGCGCCCGTCCGCGAGGCACCGGCCGAGCAGCACCACGTCGCGGGCGGACAGGCGGGTGTTGCTCCACATCTGCCGGTGCGGCCCGCCGTCCATCAGCTGGCAGACGCGCTGCAGTCGCCGGATCGACTCGGCCCGGCCGACCGCGGCCCAGAGCGACTCCGCGGCGTCGTTGTCGCTGTCCCGCAGCATGATCCGCAGCTGGTGCAGCCGCCCCCGGCTCGGGTGGCGACCGGCCTCGTCCGCGCGGCGCAGGTAGTCCGCGCCGATCCACGCCTTGATCAGTGACGCGGAGGTGGTGGTCTCGCCGAGGTTGGGTGAGCCGGACACGATGCCGGTCCAATGGTCGAGCAGCGCCCAGGACCACCAGGCATCGCCGTCGATGTGCACCGCGGCGGGGCGGACCTCGTCCGGCCGGCGCTCCTCCAGCACGCGCGCGGAGGTCGGCGGGACCGCGGCCTTCTCCAGCACGCGGGGCACGGGCGAGGCGGGCGTGTGCCAGATCGCGGGCGCGGCCTGTGCGTCGTCCGGGACCAGGCGCATCGCGCCGATCGTGCCGGCGGCGCCCGCGAGCGCGACCAGGACGGCGGCGGGCGCGATCAGCCCGCGCAGTCGTCGCCGTGGCACCGCTCGTCGCTTACCCGCGCGGATGATTCTATGCCCGTAAAGTGGAAAATGTCGGTATCGCCGCGTGTGACAGTCTATTGCTTGAAGCATGGGGTGGTGTAACACTCGGGTGATGGATGGCATCGATGAGCCGGCCCGCGAGGAACGCTTCGACGCCCTGGTCGCGGCCGAGGAGAAGGTCGAGCCGGCCGACTGGATGCCGGAGGCGTACCGGAAAGGGCTGATCCGTCAGATCGCCCAGCACGCCCACTCCGAGATCATCGGCATGCAGCCGGAGGGCTCCTGGATCACCCGGGCCCCCAGCCTCGAGCGCAAGGCGATCCTGCTGGCCAAGGTGCAGGACGAGGCCGGTCACGGCCTCTACCTCTACGCCGCCGCGGAAACGCTCGGCGTCTCACGCGACGAGCTGGTCACGCACCTGCTGGAGAAGCGGCAGAAGTACAGTTCGATCTTCAACTACCCCACGCTGAGCTGGGCGGACATCGGCGCGATCGGCTGGCTGGTGGACGGCGCCGCGATCGTCAACCAGGTGCCGCTCTGCCGCTGCTCCTACGGTCCCTATGCGCGCGCCATGGTCCGCATCTGCAAGGAGGAGTCGTTCCACCAGCGCCAGGGCTACGAGCTGCTGCACACGCTCGCGCACGGCACCGAGGCGCAGCACGCGATGGCGCAGGACGCGCTGGACCGCTGGTGGTTCCCGTCGCTGGCCATGTTCGGCCCGCCGGACGCGGACTCGACCCACTCCGCCCGCTCGATCACCTGGAAGATCAAGCGCTTCCCCAACGACGAGCTGCGACAGCGCTTCGTCGACATGTGCGTGCCCCAGGCCGCGGTCCTGGGCCTGCGCATCCCGGACGACGCGCTGCGCTGGAACCCGTCACGTGACGCCCACGACTTCACCCCGCCCGACTACGACGAGCTGAAGCGCGTGATCAGCGGCGACGGCCCCTGCAACGACGAGCGCCTGGCCCACCGCCGCGCCGCCCACGACGACGGTGCCTGGGTCCGCGAGGCCGCCGCCGCATACGCGGCCAAAAAGCAGAAGAGCGCCACGGGGGTACGGGTATGAGCGCGCTCGCGGCACCACGAGCCCCGCGCCCGCGCGTCTGCGGCAGGAGCCCGGCACCAGCGCGTCCGCGGCGTCACGGGGCGCTGGGCATGAGCGCGCTCGCGCGGGCAGCTCAGCGCCGCGATGTCACGGGGATCCCGGCATGAGCGCCGAGTGGCCGCTCTGGGAGGTCTTCGTGCGACCGCGCCGCGGGCTCTCGCACACACACGCCGGCAGCCTGCACGCGCCGGACGCGGCCATGGCGCTGCGCAACGCCCGCGACCTCTACACCCGCCGGCAGGAGGGCGTCTCGGTCTGGGTCGTGCCGTCCACCGCGATCGTCACCTCGGACGACCCGGCCGTCACCCCGGCGCCGGACAAGCCGTACCGGCACCCCACGCACTACCGGGTCCCGGACGGGGCACCGCACCTGTGAGCGCGGACCTGGCCGCATATGTGCTCGGCATCGGCGACGACGCGCTGGTCGCGGCGCAGCGGCTCGGCGAGCTCTACGCGTCCTCCCCGGAGATGGAGGAGGACGTCGCGCTGGCGAACATCGCGCTCGACCAGCTCGGCGCCGCCCGGCTGCTGCTGGAATACGCGGCGGAGCTGACCGGCGACGGCGACGAGGACACGCTCGCGTTCCTGCGCGGCCCGGACGGATTCCGCAACCACACGCTGGTCGAGCTGCCCAACGGCGATTTCGCGGTCACCATCGCCAAGCTGCTGTTCCTCGCGGCCTGGCAGCGCCCGCTCTACGCCCGTCTGGCCGCATTCCCGGACGAGCGGCTGGCCGGGATCGCGGCCACGGCCGGGCTCGAGTCCGCCTACCACCTCGACCATGCGGCACAGTGGACGATCAGGCTCGGCGACGGCACGGCGGAGTCGCATCGGCGCATGCAGGACGCGATCGACACGCTCTGGCCGTACGCCCGCGAGCTTTTCACCCTTGATCCGGTCGCGGAGCGGATCGGGGTGACGCCGCCGCGCGCGGAATGGGACGAGATGATCGGCGCGACGCTGGCCGAGGCCACGCTGCACGTGCCGGCCCCGGCCGACGTGCCGGACCTGGACGGCCGCGCCGGCCGGCACACCCCGCACCTCGGCCCGCTGCTCGACGAGATGCAGTCGCTGCACCGCGCGCACCCGGGGGCACGGTGGTGACCGCGGGCTCGGCGGCGACGGCGCGCACCGGCGGCACGGCGGTGGCCGCGGACTCGGAGAGCGCAGCGGCGGCCGCGCACACCGACGGCCTGACCGCGCTGGCTGCCGCGTCCGCGGTGGTGGACCCGGAGCTGCCGTTCGTGACCATCGCGGAGCTGGGCATCCTGCGTGCGGTCGACGAGTTGGACGGCGGCCGGGTCGCGGTGACGATCACGCCGACCTACACCGGCTGCCCGGCTGTGTCCGTGATCAGGGAGGACGTGCGGGTCGCGCTGGCGGACGCCGGCTTTCCGGACGTGGAGGTGCGGACCCGGCTGAGCCCGCCGTGGAGCACGGAGTGGATCAGCGAGGACGGGCGCCGCAAGCTGGCCGACGCGGGTGTCGCACCGCCCGCGCCGACCCGGACCACGCTGCTGACGATCACGGTGCGCTGCCCGCAGTGCGGCTCGCCGGACACCGAGGAGCTGAGCCGGTTCGGCTCGACCGCGTGCACCGCGCTGTGGCGCTGCCGCGCCTGCACGGAACCCTTCCCGCGGGTCAAGGAGCGATGAGCGATGACCACGGTGGTACGGAAGGCCGCGCGCCCACGTCCGGTCTGGCATCCGCTGCCGGTGGCGGACGTCGCGCGGCTCACCGCGGAGGCGGTGACGATCACGTTCGCGGTGCCGCCGGAGCTGCGCGCGGCCTACGCGTTCCTTCCCGGCCAGCATCTGACCGTCCGTTACGCGCCCGACGTCCGCCGCTCGTACTCGATCTGCTCGACCCCCGCAGATCTCGATAAAACCGGAAAAATCCGGATCGGCGTGAAGGAGGTGCCGGGCGGCGCGTTCAGCAGCCACGGCGTCCGCGCGCTGCTGGCCGGCCTGTCGGCGACCGGCGCGTCGGTGGCCGATGTGCCGCCGGTGGCCGATGTGCCGGGGGCCGGCGTGGTGACGGCCGGTGCCGTGCTGGAGGTGCTGCCGCCGCTCGGCACGTTCACCACCGCGCTCGACCCGGCCCGGACCCGGCGCTACGGCGCGATCGTGGCAGGTTCCGGTGTCACGCCGGTGCTGAGCCTGATCGCCACCGCGCTCGCCACGGAGCCGGCCAGCACGTTCACGCTGGTCTACGGCAACCGGGCGACCGCGAGCGTGATGTTCGCGGACGAGCTCGGCGCGCTGAAGGACCGCTACCCGGCCCGGCTGCAGATCCTGCACGTGCTCTCCCGCGAGCCCGGCCTGTCGCCCGTGCTCTCCGGCCGCCTGGACCGCCCGCGCCTGGAACTGCTGCTCGGCGGCCTGGTCCCGCGGGACATCGAGGAGTGGTTCCTGTGCGGCCCGGTCGGCCTGGTCGAGACGGCCCGCGAGCTGCTGAAACCAGACGCGCCGACCGCA
Source organism: Catenuloplanes japonicus (assembly GCF_000717135.1). Lineage (GTDB taxonomy): Bacteria > Actinomycetota > Actinomycetes > Mycobacteriales > Micromonosporaceae > Catenuloplanes > Catenuloplanes japonicus. Next base: position 202,181 of record NZ_JNXY01000005.1, on the reverse strand, counting down.
GACGCTCTGGCCGCAGACGCTCTGACCGCGGACCCGCCGACCGCAGACGCGCCGACTGCGATCGCGCCGACCGCGAACCTGCTGGATACGAGCCTGCCGACCGCCGACGCGCCGGACACGGGCGTGCGGAGCGGACCGGTCGTACACACGGAGCTGTTCTACGCCGGCGAGCCGCCCGCCGTCGTCCCCACCGGCGCCAGCGGTGCCACCGGCCAGGTCGCGCTCACCTTCCGCCTGGACGGCCGCGAGTCCAGCACCACCATGTCCCGCGACACCCGCGTGCTCGATGCCGCGCTCGCGGTCCGCGCCGAGCTGCCCTACGCCTGCAAGGGCGGCGTCTGCGCCACCTGCCGGGCCCGGCTCACCGAGGGCGAGGTGGCGATGGCCCGCAACTACGCGCTGGAGCCGGACGACGTGGCCGCCGGCTACATCCTGACCTGCCAGTCAGTTCCGCTAACCGGCTCGCTAACGGTGGACTACGACGCCTAACGGATCGCGTCCAGCTTGACCAGGTCGTCAGCGCTGAGGCGCCAGGAGCCCGCGGCTGCGTTCGCCCGGACCTGGTCGGGGCTGGTCGCGCCCGCTATCACGCTGGAGACGCCGCGGCGCGAGGTCAGGCCCGCGATCGCCACGTCCAGCAGCGTCTTGCCGCGGACCTGGGCGAAGCTCTCGATGGTCTCGATGACGTCCCACGGCGCGTCGGCCAGCAGCGCGGCGTAACGCTCGTCGGAGAGACGCCCGCCGGCCGGCGGCGGTGACTCGCGCCGGTACTTCCCGCTGAGCAGCCCGCTGTCCAGCGGGAAGAACGGCAGCAGGCCCAGGCCGAAGCGCTGGCACGCGGGCAGCAGCTCGGCCTCGGGGTCGCGGTGCAGCAGGCTGTATCTGTTCTGCGCGCTGATGAACGGCGTCCGGTGCGTGGTCCTGGCCGTCCAGGCCGCGTCCACGATCTCCCACGCGGCGAAGTTCGAACAGCCCAGGTAGCGGATCTTGCCGGCCCGGACCAGGTCGTCGAGCGCGGACAGCGTCTCCTCTATCGGCGTGGCCGGGTCGGGGCGATGCAGCTGGTAGAGGTCGATGTAGTCGGTCTCCAGCCGGCGCAGCGAAGCCTCGACCGCGCGCGTGACGTAGCGCCGGGACGCGCGGGCGCCGAAGTCCTGCCCGTTGCTGCCGGCCATGTCCATGCCGAACTTGGTGGCGATCACGACGTCGTCCCGCCGGCCCTTGAGCGCGGCGCCGAGGTACTGCTCGGAGGTGCCGCGCGGCTCGCCGTACACGTCCGCGGTGTCGAAGAAGTTGATGCCCGCGTCGATCGCGGCGTCGACCACGGCACGGCTGGCGTCCGCGTCGAGACGGCGTCCGAAGCTGCTGCAGCCGAGGCCGATCGCGGAGACCGTCAAACCTGAGTCGCCCAGTCGCCGATAACTCATCTCGCCCTGCCCCACCTGCGCAGCCTAAGTCCCCGTTTCTTCTGGCACGTCGCCACCATCAAGCGAACGGTAGGCCGCGCGCAGCAGATCCACCAACGGAATATGGCGAACGCGCACGTCCGGCGGGTCCAGCGCGCGAAGTAGCAGGTCAGGCGGGGCCGTGACGCGATTCACGCCGTGCTCGCGGAGCTTGGCCGGGGAGGCGCCGGGCGCCCAGAAATCGTCCAGCGTCTCGGCCAGCGGCACGTGCTCCACGGCCAGCGCGTCATAGGCCACCGGTGCGGTCCCCAGCGACCCCAGCAACTCCTCACGGGTACGCCCCCGCCACGCCAGCACCAGGAACGGGTCCTCGTCGAACGCCTCCGCCAGCAGGTAGAGCGCGGCGGACAGGTGCTTGCACGGCAGCCCCCAGTCCGGGCAGCTGCACTCCATGGAGAGCGACGACGGGAACAGCGGTGCCCCGAGCGCGTCGAACACGTCCACGATCTCGGTGGGCATCTCGCCGGCGAGCAGCTTCGCGCGGTACAGAGCCTGTGAGGCCAGCGACTCCTCGATCGCGGTCCAGCGGCTCTCGTCGTACCGCTGGATGGTGATCGTGGCCTGATAGGGCTTCGGCCGGGAACCCTGCACGAGCGCGGTGACGGTCCCCGGCGCCACCGAGAGGCTGAGCACCTGGCCCTTGCGGGCGTAGGCGCGACCGCGCGCGAGCCGCCCGGCGTCGCAGATGTCCTCCAGGATCCCGGTGAAGTGCCGCGACCACCACTGCTCGCCTATCGCGCCGCGCTGCGACCGGGCCCGCAGGCCGCCGTCGACGGCGATGGGTCGTGCGGCCTCGAACCAGCCGTCCCGTCCGACCGGCATCAGGCCACCCCCGCCGGGTCGAGCGCGAACAGGTCGCGCAGCGCGTCCGTGGACAGATCCGTGATCCACTCCTCGCCGGTGCCGACCACGGACTCGGCGAGCGACTTCTTCCGCTCGATCATCTCGTCGATCCGCTCCTCCAGGGTGCCGGTGCAGATGAACTTGCGGACCTGCACGTTCTTCCGCTGGCCGATGCGGTAGGCGCGGTCCGTGGCCTGGTCCTCGACGGCCGGGTTCCACCACCGGTCGACGTGCACGACGTGGTTGGCCGCGGTCAGGTTGAGGCCGGTGCCGGCCGCCTTCAGCGAGAGCAGGAAGATCGTCGGCTCGTCACCGGTCTGGAACGTCTCGACCAGCTCGTCGCGCCGCGCCTTGGTGAGCCCGCCGTGCAGCCAGAGCACCGGGCGGCCGAGGCGGGCCTGGAGGTAGGGCTGGAGCAGCGCGCCGAACTCCGCGTACTGCGTGAAGACCAGGCCCTTCTCCCCGTCCGCCACGATCTCCTCGCACAGCGACTCCAGCCGGTCCAGCTTGCCGGAGCGGCCGGGCAGCGCGGAACCGTCCTTGAGCAGGTGCGCCGGGTGGTTGCAGACCTGCTTGAGCCGGGTCATCGCGGCCAGCACGTTGCCGCGCCGCTCGATGCCGGTGGTGGACGCGATGGTCGCCATCATCTCCTCGACGACCGCGGCGTAGAGCGTGGCCTGCTCCGGCGTGAGCGTGCACCACACCTTCACCTCCAGCTTCTCCGGCAGGTCCGTGATGATCGACCTGTCGGTCTTGAGGCGGCGCAGCACGAACGGTCCGGTGGCGCGCTTGAGCGCGGCGGCCGCGTACTCGTCCTGCCGCGCCTCGATCGGCTCCTGGTAGCGCGACCGGAAGTGCTTGGCGGTGCCGAGCATCCCCGGGTTGCAGAACTCGAGCAGCGACCACAGCTCGGCCAGGTGGTTCTCCACCGGCGTGCCGGACAGCGCCAGCCGGGTCCGCGCCGGGATCGCGCGCGCGGCCTGGGCCTGCCGGGTGCCGCTGTTCTTCAGCGCCTGCGCCTCGTCGCAGACCACGCGCTCCCACTGCTGTTCCCTGAGCAGTTCCAGGTCGCGCAGCGCGGTGCCGTAGGTGGTGATCACCAGGTCGTGCTTGGCCAGCGCGGCCGGGTCGCGGCCGGCGCCGTGGTGGACGTGCACGGTGAGGCCGGGCGCGAACCGCTCCGCCTCCTTGCGCCAGTTCGACACCAGCGACATCGGGCAGATCAGCAGCGTGGGGCCGGTATCGTCGGACTTCTCGGACACCAGCAGGCTGAGCGTCTGCGCGGTCTTGCCGAGGCCCATGTCGTCCGCCAGGATGCCGCCGAGCCCGAGCCGGGACAGGAACGACAACCAGGACAGACCCCGCTCCTGGTACGGCCGGAGCGTGCCGGCGAACCCGTCCGGCGTGGCGATCGGCGTCAGCCGGTCCGCCGCCTGGCCGGAGAGCAGGTCGCCGAGCGGGCCGTCCACGTCCACGTCGACGATCGGCAGGTCCGGCTCGCCGCCGTCGACCACCAGCGCCAGCACGTCCGCCGCGGTCAGCTCGCCCTCGCGCCGGCGGCCCACGGCCTTGAGCGCGGCCTTCAGCTGCCGGTCGTCCAGCTCGACCCAGCGGCCGCGGACCCGGATCAGCGGCACCTTGAGCAGCGCCAGCCGTTCCAGCTCGGCCGCGTCGATCGCCTCGTCGCCGACCATCAGGTCCAGCCGGTAGTCGACCAGCTCGGACATGCCGAAGCCCTGCGCCGCCACCGCCTTCGGGCCGGACTTCGTCTTCTTGCTCTTCGCGGTCAGTTTCAGGCCGAGGCCGCGTTTGCCGGCCCAGGACGGCAGTTGCACGCCGTAGCCCGCGGCCTGCAGCAACGGCGCGGCGGCGCTGAGGAAGTTGAACGCGCCGGCCGTGTCCAGCTCCAGGCCGTCCGGGCGGGCCTTGCGCAACGACTCGTAGAGCGCGGGGAACAGCCGCACCGCGCGACCCAGGCCGGCCAGCAGCGTCTCGTCCGCGCGCGGCCACGGCGCCGCGCCCTCGAACACGTCCTCCGCGGCCACGGAGTGCGCCGGGTCCTCCGTGGACTGCAGCGCGAACTCCAGCCACCACTCGTCCGCGCCCTGCACCGGCTCGTCCAGCCGGAAACTCACGCGCGCCGGGCCGTTCGCCGCCTGCGCCGCGTCGAACCAGCCGGTCAGCGCGGTCCGCAGCGCCTCGGCCTCGGTCCTTCTCGCGCCTGGCAGCGCGGGATCGTCGCCGGCGAGCGCCACCATCCAGCGGTCGGCCAGCGGCGCGCGGCTCCCGGGCCGGTGCCCGAGCAGCAACCGCTCCGGGAACGCGACCCGGGCGGCGGCATCAACCAGAAGATCAAGAGCCTGCCGGAGTACGTCATCAGCGCGTTTCTCGGTCTCGCCGAGCGCACGGCAGGAGGGCGGCATGGCCTGCGCGAACATCCGGAACGCGGCCGCGTCCGCGCCGGTCAGCACGGCGCGCCAGCGGGCCTCGTCGCCCACCAGCTGCGGCAGCATGCGTCCGCGCCGGACCAGGTCCTCGGCCAGCTCCGCGACCGCGCCCAGGTAGCGCAGCGACTCGGCCGGGGCCCAGGTGCCGTCCGTCTCCGCGCGCAGGAACGGCAGCGCGTCGGCCGGTGTGACGAGCAGTGCGGGGACGGACCAGCGGGTGAGCCGGGGCGTGCGCGCGGTGAGCGGGATGCCGCTCTCCGGCGAGGGCAGCGGGTGTCGCGTGGAGCTGGGGAGCGCGATCGGGAGCGTGGTCTCCTCGCCTGCGGCAGGCAGGGCATTGGCCAGATCGTGCGCCTCCGCGGCGTACCGATGAGGCTTGATTTTGATCTTGATCTGCTTTTGGTCGTCGGCCGTGGCACGTCCGGTGTCCTCGGCCCAGAGCACCAGGCGGCCGTCGTGCCAGCCACCGTGCACCACCAGCATGCGCGCCGCCTCATTCCTCCGCGTGGACCGCCCGACGATACCGGCATCGTGACCTGCGACGCGGCATGCCTCGACCGAATGGACGTAGGCTCGGGGGGTGACGGTGAACAGGGAGATCGACGACATCCTGCAGCGTGGCGCGGACGGCGGGCGGATCACGCCCGAGGAGGCGCTGCTCATCTACACCGACGCCCCGCTGCACGAGATGGGCGAGGCCGCCGATGCCGTGCGCCGGCGGCGATACCCGGACGGGATCGTCACCTACCTGATCGACCGCAACATCAACTACACGAACGTCTGCGTGACCGCCTGCAAGTTCTGCGCGTTCTTCCGCGCGCCGAAGCACAAGGAGGGCTGGTCGCACCCGATGGAGGAGATCCTCCGCCGGTGCGGCGAGGCCGTCGACCTGGGCGCGACCCAGGTGATGCTGCAGGGCGGCCACCACCCGGATTACGGCACCTCCTACTACGAGAACCTGTTCTCCTCGGTCAAGGCGGCCTATCCGCAGCTCGCGATCCACTCGATCGGCCCGTCCGAGATCCTGCACATGGCGAAGGTCGACGGCATCTCGATCGAGGACGCGATCCTCCGGATCAAGGCCGCCGGGCTGGACTCGATCGCCGGCGCCGGCGCGGAGATGCTGCCGGAGCGGCCGCGGAAGGCGATCGCGCCGCTCAAGGAGTCCGGTGCGCGCTGGCTCGAGGTGATGGAGACCGCGCACGGGCACGGCATCGAGTCGACCGCGACCATGATGATGGGCACCGGCGAGACGCACGCGGAGCGCGTCGAGCACATCGCGATGATCCGCGACGTGCAGGACCGCACCGGCGGCTTCCGCGCGTTCATCCCGTGGACCTACCAGCCGGAGAACAACCACCTGAAGGGCCGCACCCAGGCCACCACGCTGGAATATCTCCGGTTCATCGCGATGTCCCGGCTCTTCCTTCACAACGTGGACCACCTGCAGGCGTCCTGGCTGACCACGGGCAAGGAGGTCGGCCAGCTGTCGCTGCACATGGGCGTGGACGATCTCGGCTCGATCATGCTGGAGGAGAACGTGATCTCCTCCGCCGGCGCGAAGCACCGGTCGAACCTGCACGACCTGATCTGGATGATCCGGTCGGCCGGCCGCATCCCGGCGCAGCGCGACACGCTCTACCGGCACCTGGCCGTGCACCACACGCCGGCGGACGATCCCACGGACGACCGCGTGACGTCGCACTTCTCGTCGATCGCCATTCCCGGCGGTGGCGTGGGACGGTCGCTGCCGTTGGTCGACGCGCACTGAGTCGTTCGTTTTCGGCGCGGTCCCCGATGTGCGGGGGCCGCGCTTTTCCGTGTCTCCCTCCACCGATCGGCCCATTCCGGCGTCGCCTTTTCGGTCGGGTGCGCCGCGCCTAAGGGTTGCTTAAGGCCGTTTTAAGCATTCGTGCGCCCCGATTGTGCATTTACGGGCGGATCCGGGTTTGCGGGCACCGGTTAGCGTCCGGGGCCCTGCCCGTCCTCGCCGAGAGGGGAGTCGCCCATGCCGGCCGCCGTTCGTCGCGCCGCCGTCGTTGTCGCCGTCGTTTCCGGGTCGCGCTCGTCGCCGTGATGGTGCCGAGTGGCGACAGGTGGTGACTGCGCGTTACCGGCGGGGGTTCAGGAAAAGCAATGTAGTTGAACGGTCTACATTGCTCGGTCGTTCTGCCGGACGTCCCGGGCTTTTGTCACCGTAAATGCGTGGAGTGACCGGGCGGATGCTCAGAGCGCATATTCGGAAGGCGCTCGATCCCCCGTTCGGCCGATGATTGTGCTGCTTTCCGGAGAATTTTTGCGGTCCACAGGCGGGCCAAAGGTCCACTTAAGCCCGTTTTAAGTCTTCACAAATCCGGACATATGCGGACCTGCGAGGTATAGCTCACAGCGGACTGTCCGATTTGTGCAGTAGACGAATTGATATGTCTTCGTTAACGTCCCAGCGTCCCGACCGTCCTCGTACCCGAGGAGCCAAATAATGTCGTTCCGCACGCGGAACTTCGCCCGTCTCTGTGCCGCCACTGCGCTGGCTGCGGGCGCCACCGGGTTCTTTGCAGCCCCGGCTTTCGCCGCTGTCTCCGACAGCGCCGATTTCAGCATTGTCACCGACGACATCACCGGCGCGAACGGTGCGCCGCTGTCCCCCGGCAGCGACGCCACGGTGAACACCACCATCACGAACGCCAGCTCGGTTGTCATCACCGGTTTCGAGCTGAGCGTCACGCTGCCGGACGGCGTCACCTTCAAGGGCGCCGACGCGGACGGCTGGAAGACCTGTGATTACGCGGGTCAGACCGTCACCTGTGACCTCTCCGAGGGCTGGAGCCTGGTTCCGGTCGGCGAGGAGTCCGAGGAGGACGAGGTCTTCTCCGCCTGGTCCGTGCCGTTCAAGGTGACCATCGCCGCGGACGCCAAGGGCCCGAAGCTCACCGGTGGCAAGTCCACCGGCAAGATCACCGAGGCCGCCGAGTTCGAGACCGGCGCCGAGGCCGAGATCGCCGCCGCGGCCGCCGAGTTCAAGCCGGCGTCCTTCACCGGTACGAACTCGGGCGTGCAGCTGGCGTCGTTCAAGACGACCGGCGGCAAGCACGGCGGTGGCAACGGTGGCAAGGGCTGGGGCCACGGCGGTGGCTGGGGCCACGGCGGTGGCAACTGCGGTCAGCCGCCGAAGCCGCCGACCTCCCCGTCGCCGTCCCCGTCGGTCTCCACGCCGAACTCGCCGTCTCCTTCGCCGTCGAACCCGGAGTCGCCTTCTCCGTCGCCGTCGAACCCCGAGTCGCCGTCGCCGTCCCCGTCGGTCTCCACGCCGAACTCGCCCTCCCCGTCCCCCTCCACCCCGAAGCCGCCGGCGGTCGTGCACAGCGCTGAGTTTGCCGCGCTCGTGGCCGTGCCGGGTGGCAACGGTGGCGGCGGCGAGGAGCCCCCGCTGCCGAACACCGGTGTGCAGGTCGGCGTGATCGGTGGCCTCGGTGCCGCGGTCGTCGTGGCCGGTGCCGCGATGTTCATGATGGCCCGCCGTCGCCGGGTCGTCACGGTCGCTCCGGGTGACGAGAACTCGTCGCTCTGATCCAGCGATAAGGTGGCTACGAGTCACCATCAAAGCAACACAAAGACAACGCCGCGGGCCACAGGCTCGCGGCGTTGTCGCTTTCCGGACCGGCGATTCCGGCAAGGTGTCGCAAGTGGGCGTATTGCGACGCGGCCTGTGTCATTCGTTGCGCGAGTGTCATGAATTCGCGGTCCCGCCGAGTCCGCATCGTTACCGGCGGGCCCGAAGATAATCCCGACCCGCCAATAGGCGTTGATATAGAGATGCAGTGCCGCGGACCATGGTGCAAGCCAGGTCCGCGGTTTTTTTATGTCCTGACGGAAGTGCCCGCGTCGGCTCTCGGGGACGCTCTGGCAGAGTGGACGGTGTGAGCCGCGCAGACTTGGACAAACAGCCACACGAGGTCGCGTCGATGTTCGACGGCGTGGCGCGCAACTACGACCTGACCAACACGGTCCTCTCGTTCGGCCAGGACCGCGGCTGGCGCCGGGCCACCCGGGCGGCGTTGCAGCTCAAGCTCGGTCAGCGCGTGCTGGACGTCGGCGCGGGCACCGGGGTCTCCACGCTCGAGCTGGGCCGCTCCGGGGCGTTCGCCGTGGGTCTGGACCTGTCGCAGGGCATGTTGCGCGCGGGCCGCCAGGTGCGGCCGGACGTGCCGCTGCTGGCCGGCGACGCGCTGCGGCTGCCGTTCAGGGACGAGACGTTCGACGCGGTCACCATCTCCTTCGCGCTCCGCAACGTGGTGGACGTGGACGGCGCGCTGGCCGAGCTGGCCCGCGTCGTGCGTCCGGGCGGGCGGCTGGTCGTCTGCGAGTTCAGCCACCCGGTCAACGGGGCGTTCCGCGGCGTCTACATGTCGTACCTGATGCGCTCGCTCCCGGCGGTGGCCCGCACGGTCTCCAGCAACCCGGACGCCTACGTGTATCTGGCCGAGTCCATCCGCGCGTGGCCGAACCAGGAGCAGCTGGCCGGTCGCATCGGGGCGGCGGGCTGGTCCGCGGTGGCCTGGCGCAACCTGAGCGGCGGCATCGTCGCGCTGCACCGCGCCGTCAAGCCCTGACCTCCTCGCCGGCCGGCGCGCTGTCCGCGCACCGCTCGCCCGGCGTCGCTCTCTGCACGATCGGGGGCGTCCCGATCGTCTGGAAGGGCCGGCCCGGCGAGGCCGCGTCGCCGGGCCGCGCGGTGGCTCGACGCACGCGGGCACCGACCGGAAGGGGCGCTCGGCCCGACAGGTGGAGGCTTCCGGCGTACCATCGTGATGATCTTGATTTTGGGCTTCGAGGGGCCTCCGGAAGGGCTTGGGGCATCCGTCAAGCAGCGACCCGCGGCGCGTTCGTGGGCGACAAAAGCCGTCAAAGCGGGCGTCCGTCGCCCTTTAAGGGATGTTTTGTCACCCATATGGGTGATCTATCTAGAACTCTTTAACGGATCGGAAACAATTAGGGTGGCCTAAGACACACAAAGATCCGCAGCGGGCCTACACTGCTCTCGCACATGCTTGTGAAGTTCTTCACTAGCACATGCGAGGAGGTGTGGCCGTGACGCACGTTGAGGCCGGACAGGCCGACGTGATCGTGGTGGGCGCGGGCCCAGGGGGCTCTGCGACCGCATATCACCTTGCCGGTCACGGGGTCAGGGTCCTGCTGCTCGAGAAGACCGAGTTCCCCCGGGAAAAGGTCTGCGGCGACGGGCTCACCCCGCGCGCGGTCAAGCAGTTGATCAAGATGGGTGTCGACACCTCGGAAGAGGCCGGCTGGCTGCGCAACAAGGGTCTGCGGGTGATCGGCGGCGGTGTCCGCCTGGAGCTGGACTGGCCGGAGCTGGCCACCTTCCCGAACTACGGCGTGACCCGCACCCGGCTCGACTTCGACCAGATGCTGGCGACACGCGCGGTCGGCGCCGGCGCGGTCATGCACAGCAGCACGAACGTGGTCGGTCCGGTGCTCGACGACGACGGCCGGGTGGTCGGCGTCCGGGCCGAGTCCGGTCCCGGCAAGGAGCCGGTCGAGTTCCGCGCGCCGCTGGTGGTCGCCGCGGACGGCGTCTCCGGCCGGCTGCCGATCGCGCTCGGCATCACGAAGCGCGACGACCGGCCGATGGGCGTGGCGGTCCGCCGCTACTACACCTCGCCGGTCAAGCACGACGACGACTACCTGGAGTCCTGGCTGGAGCTTCGCTCCCGGGAAAATCCGGACAAACTTCTCCCCGGGTACGGGTGGATCTTCGGCATGGGCGACGGCCGCGTCAACGTCGGCCTCGGCGTGCTCAACTCCTCCGCCGGCTACGGCAAGACCAACTACCGGCACATGCTGCTGGACTGGCTGGCCACCACGCCGGGCGAGTGGGGCACCAACGACGAGGCGAACGCGGACGGCCCGATCCTCGGCGCCGCGCTGCCGATGGGCTTCAACCGCGTGCCGCACTACACCCGCGGCACGCTGCTGGTCGGCGACTCGGGCGGCATGGTGAATCCGTTCAACGGCGAGGGCATCGCCTATGCGATGGAGTCCGGCGAGCTGGCCGCGGAGATCATCGTGCAGGCGCTCGCGCGTGCCGAGGGCCCGGAGCGGGAGCGCGCGCTGCGGGCCTACGCGGCGGAGCTGAAGACGCGCTACGGCGGCTACTACCGGCTCGGCGGCATCTTCGTGAAGCTGATCGGCCGCCCCGAGATCATGAAGATGGCCACGCGGTATGGCATGCCGCAGCCGCTGCTGATGCGATTCGTGCTGAAGCTGCTGGCCAACCTCACGGACCCGCGCGGCGGTGACGCCATGGACAGGGTCATCAATGCCATGACCAAGGTGGCCCCCGCCGTTTAACCACCCCCGGTAGCAAGTCGGTTTCAGAGCGCTAATAGTGTCAGTGTCACAGAGATCACATAGGTAACAGAACGCACCATCCCCCACCCCCGTCCGGAGCCAGGAGACGACATGTCGTTCTCGCCGTACGTACCCATCGTCGCGTTGTTCGTCCTCGGCGCGCTCTTCGCGTTGTTCTCCGTCTCGATCGCGCCGATCGTGGGGCCGAAGCGGTACAACCGGGCCAAGCTCGACGCCTATGAGTGCGGCATCGAGCCGACGCCTCAGCCGGTCGGGGGTGGGCGGTTCCCGGTCAAGTTCTATCTGACCGCGATGCTCTTCATCGTCTTCGACATCGAGACGATCTTCCTCTACCCGTGGGCCGTGTCCTTCGACGCGCTGGGCCTGTTCGGGCTGGTGGAGATGGTCCTGTTCATCGGCACCGTCTTCATCGCCTACGCCTACGTCTGGCGCCGCGGCGGCCTCAACTGGGACTGAGTCCCGAGGCTTATTGCACAACCCCTGCACAACCCGCACATGGACAAGATCGGGAAGGAGGGCCGGGCAATGGGTATCGAGGAGAAGCTGCCGAGCGGGATCCTGCTGACCAGCGTGGAGAAGCTGTCCAACTGGGCACGCAAGTCGTCGTTCTGGGGCGCGACCTTTGGCCTGGCATGCTGCGCCATCGAGATGATGGCGGCCGGCGGACCCCACTATGACCTGGGTCGATGGGGGATGGAGGTGTTCCGCGCCTCGCCCCGGCAAGCCGACCTGATGATCGTCGCGGGCCGGGTGAGCCAGAAGATGGCACCGGTCGTCCGGCAGATCTACGACCAGATGCCCGAGCCGCGCTCGGTCATCTCGATGGGCGTCTGCGCCTCGTCCGGCGGCATGTTCAACAACTACGCGATCGTCCAGGGCGTCGACCACATCATCCCGGTCGACGTCTACCTGCCCGGCTGCCCGCCGCGGCCGGAGATGCTCATCGACGCGATCCTCAAGATGCGCGAGAAGGTGATGATCGCGCCACTCGGTCCGAACGGGCGGAAGATGCTCGACCAGCGCAAGGCCGACGGCAAGATGCCGCTGGTCGCGGCCGGTGCGATGCCGTCGTCCTACCGGGCCGACCCGGCGCGTCGCGCGCAGTGGGAGCAGGCCGTGCGCGAGGGCCGCGAGGAGCAGCTCCGCATCGAGAACTGGATGAAGGCACAGAACCACCTGCGGGACGGTGGGGCATGACCGACGTGAACCCGGTCCCGGCCGGCGCCTCCACGGGGGCACCGGCGGAGTACCCGCCGTCCACGCGCGCGGGCAAGGGGCTCTTCGGCGTCGCCGGCACCGGTGACACCTCCGGCTTCGGCGGTCTGGTGCGGCAGCGACCGCCGGTCGTCACGCCGCCGCGGCCGTTCGGCGGCTACCTGGACGAGGTCTACGACGCGCTGGAAGAGGCGTACCCGCAGTTCGGGGACGCGATCGAGCGGGTCGACGTGCACCGCGGCGAGCTGACGCTGCACATCGCGCCGGAGCGGATCGCCGAGGTGTGCCGCGTGATGCGCGACGACCCGGCGCTGCGGTTCGAGCTGTGCTCGTCCGTCTCCGGCGTGGACTACCTGGGCTCGGACGAGCGGCGGCTGCACGTGGCGTACCAGCTGACGTCCATGACGTTCCGCCGCCGCGTGCGGCTGGAGGTCGGCGTCACGCCGGACGCGCCCGAGGTGCCGAGCGTGACCAGCATCTACCCGACCGCCGACTGGCAGGAGCGGGAGACGTACGACATGTTCGGCGTGATCTTCGTGGGCCACCCCAACCTGACCCGGATCCTGATGCCGGACGACTGGGAGGGCCACCCGCAACGCAAGGACTACCCGCTCGGCGGGGTCCCGGTGGAGTACAAGGGCGCCGAGATTCCGCCGCCGGACGCGCGGAGGACCTACCAATGACACAGTCTTATGCCGCCTCACGCGACACGACCGAGGGCAAGGTCTTCACCGTCACCGGTGGCGACTGGGACCAGGTGACCTCCGGCATCGACCCGCTCACCGACGAGCGGATCGTGGTCAACATGGGTCCGCAGCACCCGTCCACCCACGGCGTGCTGCGCCTGGTGCTGGAGCTGGAGGGCGAGACGGTCACCGAGGCGCGGCCGGTCATCGGTTACCTGCACACCGGCATCGAGAAGAGCATCGAGTACCGGAACTGGGTGCAGGGCTCGACGTTCGTGACGCGCATGGACTACCTGGCGCCGATGCACAACGAGCTCGGGTACGCGCTGGCCGTGGAGAAGCTGCTCGGCATCGAGGAGCAGATCACCGAGCGCGCCACCACGATCCGCGTGCTGATGACGGAGCTGAACCGGATCAGTTCGCACCTGGTCTGGCTGGCGACGACCGGCATGGAGCTGGGCGCGATCTCGATGATGCTCTACGGCTTCCGCGAGCGTGAGTACATCCTGGACATCTTCGAGGAGGCCTCCGGGCTGCGGATGAACCACGCGTACATCCGGCCGGGCGGTCTCGCGCAGGACATCCCGGACTCCGTGGTCAGGAAGACGCGGGAGTTCCTGACGTACCTGCCGAAGAAGCTCAAAGAGTACGAGGACATGCTCAGCGGTCAGCCCATCTGGCACGAGCGGACCAAGGGCGTCGCGGTGCTGGACGTGACCGGGTGCCTGGCACTCGGCATCACCGGCCCGGTCCTGCGCGCGGCCGGCCTCGGCTGGGACCTGCGCAAGACCATGCCGTACCTGGGCTACGAGACCTACGACTTCGAGGTCCCGACCGCGACCACGGCCGACGTGTGGGGCCGGTACGAGGTCCGGCTGGCCGAGATCCGCGAGTCCATGAAGATCGTGGAGCAGGCGCTGGACCGGCTCAAGCCCGGCCCGGTGGTGATCGCGGACAAGAAGATCGCCTGGCCCGCGCAGCTCGCGATCGGCGTGGACGGCATGGGCAACTCGCTGGAGCACGTCGCCAAGATCATGGGTCAGTCGATGGAGTCGCTGATCCATCACTTCAAGCTGGTCACCGAGGGCTTCCGGGTCCCGGCCGGCCAGGTGTACGTGTCGATCGAGGCGCCCCGCGGCGAGCTCGGCGTGCACGCGGTCTCGGATGGAGGCACACGGCCCTACCGCGTGCACTATCGCGAGCCCAGTTTCGTCAATCTCCAGGCCATTCCCGCGATGGCCGAGGGTGCGCTGCTGGCCGACGTCATCGCCGGTGGCGCCTCGCTGGATCCGGTCATGGGCGGATGTGATCGATAGATGACGACCACGGTCTTCACGGAAACGGTGTACGAGCGGGCGAGGGTGATCCTGGCCCGCTACCCCGAGGGGCGCGAGCGGTCGGCGCTGCTCCCGCTGCTGCACCTGGTGCAGAGCGAGGAGGGCTACGTCAGCCCGGCCGGTGTCGCGTTCTGCGCCGAGGTGCTCGGCATCAACAAGGCGCAGGTCGGCGCCGTCGCCACGTTCTACACGATGTATAAGCGCAGGCCGACCGGTGACTGGCTGGTCAGCGTCTGCACGAACACCATGTGCAACGTGCTCGGCGGCCAGGAGGTCTACGACACGCTCTCCGAGACGCTCGGTGTCGGGCACGACGAGACCACGGCCGACGGAAAGATCACGCTGGAGCACGCGGAGTGCCTCGCGGCCTGCGATTACGGCCCGGTGCTGACCGTCAACTACGACTTCTTCGACAACGTCACGCCGGACTCGGCGGTCGAGGTGGTCGAGGCGCTCAAGGCCGGCAACCCGCCGACGCCCAGCCGGGCGCCGCGGCTCTGCACGCTCAAGGAGATGGCGGTGCAGCTCGCCGGCTTCTCCGACCCGCGCGAGCGCGCGGTGGGTGAGGGTGTCGCCGGTGCGCCCACGCTGCGTGGCGTCACGCTCGCCCAGGAGCACGGCATCTCGGTGCCCGGGTTCAACCTGGACACCCCCATCCCCCGGAAGGATGCCGGCGGCTCGCCGGTCGCTCCCCCCAAGACCAGCGCGCCTGCCTCGGACCGCAAGCCGGCCGGCGACAACGCCGACGCGCAGACCAAGAACCTGAAGGACGCGAAATGAGGGCGGAACGGTGAACTCTCCCCTGGTCTCGCCGAGGCGTGAGGTGCTGGAGAAGCTGACTCCGGTGCTGACCAAGCGCTGGCTCTCGCCGGACGCGTGGGACATCGACGTCTATGAGCGGCTGGACGGTTACGCGGCCCTGCGCAAGGCGCTCGCCGTACACCCAGATGATCTTATCCAATTGATCAAGGACTCGGGACTGCGGGGACGCGGTGGAGCGGGCTTCCCGACCGGCCTGAAGTGGGGCTTCATCCCGCAGGGCGACGGCAAGCCGCACTACCTGGTGATCAACGCCGATGAGGGCGAGCCGGGGACCTGCAAGGACCTGCCGCTGATGACGCACGACCCGCACTCGCTGATCGAGGGCGCGATCATCGCCTCCTACGCGATCCGCGCGGAGCGCGCCTACATCTACATCAGAGGTGAGGCAGTTCACGCCGCGCGGCGCCTGCGCAACGCGGTCGACCAGGCCTACGCGAAGGGCTACCTGGGGAAGAACATCCTCGGATCCGGGCTCAACCTCGACCTGGTGATCCACAGCGGTGCGGGTGCGTACATCTGCGGTGAGGAGACCGCGCTGCTCGACTCGCTGGAGGGGTTCCGCGGCCAGCCCCGGCTGCGGCCGCCGTTCCCGGCCACGCACGGGCTCTACGCCAGCCCGACCGTGGTGAACAACGTCGGGACGATCTCCAGCGTGCCGTACATCGTGCTGGGCGGTGCCGCCTGGTGGAAGAGCATGGGCACGGAGAAGTCGGCCGGCCCGATGATCTACTCGCTCTCCGGCCGCGTGGTGAACCCGGGCCAGTACGAGTGCGGCCTCGGCATCACGCTGCGCGAGCTGATCGAGCTGGCCGGCGGCATGCTGCCCGGCCACGAGCTGAAGTTCTGGACGCCGGGCGGCTCGTCCACGCCGCTGCTGGCCGCGGAGCACATCGACACGCCGATGGACTTCGAGGGCGTGGCCGCGGCCGGGTCGATCCTCGGCACCACGGCGACCCAGATCTTCAGCGATCAGGACTGCCCGGTGTACGCGACGTACCGCTGGCTGGAGTTCTACCACCACGAGTCGTGCGGCAAGTGCACCCCGTGCCGCGAGGGCAACTACTGGATGGTCCGGGTGTTCCGCCGGATCCTGTCCGGCGAGGGCACCCACGCGGACCTGGACACCCTGCTGGACACCTGCGACAACGTGCTCGGCCGCTCGTTCTGCGGCCTCGGCGACGGCGCGACCAGCTCGGTGACGTCCTCGCTGAACTACTTCAAGCAGGACTACCTGGACTACATCGAGGGCCGCAAGGCTCCTCGGCTCTCCGCGAAGCAGCTGGTGGGGGCGCACTGATGGGCGCGAGGAGTGCAGCGAAGCGAACGGCGCCGCAGCTGTTCGACGGGCCGCGACTGCGTAGCGGAGCCCCGCAGTCGCCCATCCGGGAGGCACAGTGACCGACGTAGCGAAGAAGGCCGACACCGTCACGCTGACCATCGACGGTATCGAGGTCACGGCGCCGAAGGGCGCGCTGCTGATCCGGGTCGCGGAGCAGCTCGGGATCGCCATCCCGCGCTTCTGCGACCACCCGCTGCTCGCCCCGGCCGGCGCCTGCCGCCAGTGCCTGGTCGAGGTGGAGGGCCAGCGCAAGCCGGTCGCCTCGTGCACCCAGACGGTCGCGGAGGGCATGGTCGTCAAGACGCAGCTCACCTCGCCGGTCGCCAAGAAGGCGCAGGGCGGCGTGATGGAGCTGCTGCTCATCAACCACCCGCTCGACTGCCCGATGTGTGACAAGGGCGGCGAGTGCCCGCTGCAGAACCAGGCCATGTCGACCGGCCGCACGGAGTCGCGCTTCGTCGAGCACAAGCGCGAGTACGAGAAGCCGATCAACATCTCCAGCCAGGTGCTGCTGGACCGCGAGCGGTGTGTGCTCTGCCAGCGGTGCACGCGGTTCTCCGAGGAGATCGCCGGCGACAAGTTCATCGACCTGATGGACCGGTCGTCCGGGGAGCAGATCAACACGTACCGGGACGACTTCTTCGGCGGCACCAAGACCGGCGACGTCGCGTCCGAGGGCGACGTGCTGTTCAACTCCTACTTCTCCGGCAACACCGTGCAGATCTGCCCGGTCGGCGCGCTCACCGGTGCGCAGTACCGGTTCCGCGCCCGCCCGTTCGACCTGGTCTCCACGCCGAGCGTGTGCGAGCACTGCTCCGCCGGGTGTTCCCAGCGCACGGACTGGCGTCGCAGCAAGGTGATGCGGCGGCTGGCCGGCGAGGACCCCGCGGTCAACGAGGAGTGGAACTGCGACAAGGGCCGGTGGGGCTTCCGGTACGCGACCGCGTCCGGCCGCCTCTCCACGCCGCTGGTCCGGGAGAACGGCGAGCTGCGCGAGGCCTCCTGGAGCGAGGCGCTCGCGGTGGCGGCCGAGGGGCTGCGCGCGGCGCGGGACGGTGAGCAGGGCGTCGGCGTGCTGACCGGCGGCCGGCTCACGGTGGAGGACGCGTACGCGTACGCCAAGTTCGCCCGGATCGCGCTGCGCTCCAACGACATCGACTTCCGGGCCCGCCCGGTCTCCGCGGAGGAGGCCGACTTCCTGGCGTCCTCGGTGACCGGCCGGACGGACGTGACCTACGCGGACGTGGACACCGCGCCCGCGGTGGTCTTCGCCGGGCTGGACCCGGAGGAGGAGTGCCCGATCCTCTTCCTGCGCGTGCGCAAGGCGTTCACCAAGCGCCGGCTGCCGGTGCTGACCGTGGCGTCCTGGCGCAGCCGCGGCTTCGAGAAGCTGGACGCGGTGCTGGTCGGCGCCGTGCCGGGTGACGAGGCGCGGCTGCTCGGCGAGGACGCGTCGGTCGCGTCCGCGCTGTCCCAGCCGGGCGCGATCCTGTTCGTCGGCGAGCGTCTGGCCACCGTGCCGGGCGCGCTGTCCGCGGCCGCGGCGCTGGCGTCGCGTACCGGTGCGAAGCTGGCCTGGGTTCCCCGCCGGGCCGGTGACCGGGGCGCGGTCGACGCCGGCTGCCTGCCCAACCTGCTGCCCGGCGGCCGGCTGGTGTCGGACGCGAGCGCCCGCGCGGAGCTCACCAACGCGTGGGGCCTGGAGCCCGGCGTGATCTCCTCGATCCCCGGCCGGGACACGGACGGGATCATCGCGGCCGCCGCCACCGGACGGCTCGGCGCGCTGGTCGTGGCCGGTGTCGACCCGGCCGATCTGGCCGACCCCCGGCAGGCCGAGGCCGCGCTGGACGCGGTGCCGTTCCTGGTCAGCCTGGAGCAGCGGGCCGGCGCGGTCACCCGCCGCGCGGACGTGGTCTTCCCGGTCGCGCCCGTGGTCGAGAAGGCCGGCTCGTTCGTGGACTGGGAGGGGCGGCTGCGCACCTTCGAGGCCGTGCTGAAGACGACCGCGATGACGGACGCCCGCGTGCTCGACGCGCTCGCCGACCTGCTCGGCACCGCGCTGCACACCGGCGACGTCAACGGGGTCCGCCGCGAGCTCGGTAGCCTGCCGGCCACCCGCTCGACGCGTCCGTCGGCTCCGGCCGTGGCCGCGACCGCGCCGGCCCGGCCCGGTGAGCACGAGGCCGTGCTCGCCAGCTGGCACCACCTGATCGACCTGGGCTCGCTCACCGACGGCGACGAGCACCTGAACGGTACGGCCCGGCCGCCGGTGGCCCGGTTGTCCAAGGCGACCGCGACCGCGCTCGGCGTCGGCAACGGCGAGCCGGTGACGGTCGGTGCGGAGCGGGGCGCGATCACGCTGCCCGCGCTGATCACCGACATCGCGGACGGCGTGGTCTGGCTGCCGACGAACTCGCCCGGGTCCACGGTCCGGCGCGCGCTCGGCACGGCCGGATCGATCGTGCGGCTCTCCGTGGCCGCGTCACCGAACGGGTCCGGCCCCCTGCCGGCCCCGCGCGCGGCGGGAGGTGAGTCGTAGTGGATCCGACGTTGCAGACGTTCGAGAACGACGTCTGGTGGATCGCGCTGATCAAGGTGCTGGGCGTGTTCGTCCTGCTCCTGCTGCTGACGCTGTTCACCATCAACTATGAGCGCAAGGTCGTGGCCCGGATGGCGGTCCGGCCCGGACCGAACCAGGTCGGGCCGAAGGGCTGGCTGCAGAGCCTCACGGACGGCCTGAAGCTGCCGTTCAAGGAGGAGATCATCCCGCGTACGGCGGACAAGGTGATCTACTTCATCGCCCCGGTCATCTCCGCGACCTGCGCGTTCACCGCGTTCGCGGTCATCCCGTTCGGCCCGGTGGTGTCGATCTTCGGGCAGCAGACCGCGCTCCAGGTCACGGACGTGCCGGTCTCGGTGCTGGTGGTGCTGGCCTGCTCCTCGCTGGGCATCTACGGCGTGGTGCTGGCCGGCTGGGCGTCCGGGTCGACGTACCCGCTGCTCGGCGGCCTGCGCTCCAGCGCCCAGATGATCTCCTACGAGGTCGCGATGGGGCTGTCGATCGTGGCGGTCTTCATGATGTCCGGCTCCATGTCGACGTCGGAGATCGTGGCGGCGCAGGGCGACGGCCGCGAGGTCTCGCTCTTCGGCCTCGACTTCACCGCACCCGGCTGGTACGCGGTGCTGCTCGCCCCGAGCTTCGTCATCTACGCGATCTCCGCGGTCGGTGAGACGAACCGGGCGCCGTTCGACCTGCCCGAGGCGGAGTCCGAGCTGGTCGGCGGCTTCCACACGGAGTACTCGTCGTTCAAGTTCGCACTGTTCTTCCTGGCCGAGTACATCAACATGATCACCGTCTCGGCGCTGTGCACCACGCTCTTCCTGGGCGGCTGGCACGCGACCTGGCCGATCACGCTCTGGTCCGGGGCGAACACCGGCTGGTGGCCGATGCTCTGGTTCCTGGCCAAGGTGCTGCTCTGCCTGTTCGTCTTCATCTGGCTGCGGGCCACGCTTCCCCGGATGCGCTACGACCAGTTCATGCGCTTCGGCTGGAAGGTGCTGATCCCGGTCAACCTGGTGTGGATCCTGCTGCTCGCCACCGTGCGCGTGCTGCAGACCTCCGACCTGGAGGCCCAGACCCGGTTCACGCTGATCGGTGCCGCCGTCCTCGTGGTGGTGCTGGTCGCGGTGCTGTGGCCGTCAGGCAAGAAGGCCGCGCCCGCGCCGAGCCTGGCCGAGCAGATCGCGGCCCGTCCGCAGGGCAGCTTCCCGCTGCCGCCGCTCGACCTGCAGGTTCCCCCGAGCCCTCGCGTCGCGCGTCAGGTCGCCGAGCGGCAGCCGGCCGACGTCTCTTCAGACAGAAGTGAGGTGTGACGTGGGCGTGATGGATCCCTTCAAGGGCTTCGGAGTGACCTTCTCCCACATGTTCCGGAAGGTCATCACCACCGACTACCCCTTCAAGCCTCCGGTGTCCGCGCCGCGCTACCACGGCCGGCACATCCTCAACCGGCACCCGGACGGCCTGGAGAAGTGCATCGGCTGCGAGCTGTGCGCCTGGGCCTGCCCGGCCGACGCGATCTTCGTCGAGGGCGGCGACAACACCGACGAGGAGCGCTTCTCGCCCGGTGAGCGGTACGCGAAGAACTACCAGATCAACTACGCGCGCTGCATCTTCTGCGGGCTCTGCATCGAGGCCTGCCCGACCCGTTCGCTCACCATGTCGAACGAGTACGAGCTGGCCCGCGACAACCGGCAGGATCTCATCTTCACCAAGGAGCAGCTGCTCGCGCCGCTGCTGGAGGGGATGAGCAAGCCGCCGCACGCGATGTTCCTGGGCGAGACCGAGAAGGACTACTACCTCGGCGCGCTGGAGAACCCGGGCACGTCCGCCGGGGCGGAGCGGGCACCGCTTTCGGACGTCGACGTGCTGGGGAGCCCGGCATGAGCGAGCTTGCGAGCGAATCATTGGCTCGGCGCCTGAACTCATGCCGACGGGGGAGCGAAGCGGAGGAGGCGGCATGAGCGGTGGAGAGGCGACGCTGTTCTGGATCCTGGCGCCGCTCGCGGTGATCGGCGCGCTCGGCATGGTGCTGGCCCGCAACGCGGTGCACTCCGCGCTCTGGCTGGTCTGCACCATGCTCAGCCTCGGCGTCTTCTATGTCGCGCAGGCCGGGCCGTTCATCGGCATGGCGCAGATCATCGTCTACACCGGCGCGATCATGATGCTGTTCCTGTTCGTGCTGATGCTGGTCGGCCGCGACGCGTCCGACTCGCTGATCGAGACGCTGCGCGGCCAGCGCGTCGCCGCGATCGTGCTCGGTGTCGGGTTCGCCGGCATCGTCGGCGCCGGGCTGTCCCGCGCGCTGGCCGGCACCGGCGCGATCGGGCTCGACGCCGCGAACGAGAACGGCAACCTGCAGGGCATCGCGCAGCTGCTGTTCACGAAGTACGTGTTCGCGTTCGAGGTCACGTCCGCGCTGCTGATCAGCGCCGCGGTCGGCGCGATGATCCTGGCGCACGTGGAGCGCGCCAAGGGTGAGAAGCCGACGCAGGTGGACCGTATGAAGGCCCGCTTCGCGCCCGGCAGTTACCCGGGACCGAAGGCCGGCCCCGGCATCTTCGCGACGTCCGACTCGGTCGCCACGCCGGCACGCCTGCCGGACGGCACGTTCGCCGAGCGCAGCATCTCGAAGATCCTCCCGGTCCGGGAGCTGACCTCCGAGGAATCGGCGCTCAAGGGGACGGAGAAGTAGATGACCCCCACCGCCTACATCGTGTTGTCCGCGATCCTGTTCACGATCGGCGCCTCGGGCGTGCTGATCCGCCGCAACGCGATCGTCCTCTTCATGTGCATCGAGCTCATGCTCAACGCCGCGAACCTCGCATTGGTCACCTTCAGCCGGATCAACGGCAACCTCGACGGTCAGATCATGGCGTTCTTCGTCATGGTCGTCGCCGCCGCGGAGGTCGTGGTCGGCCTGGCGATCATCATGTCGATCTTCCGCACCCGGCGTTCCGCGAGCGTCGACGACGCCAACCTCCTGAAGTACTAAGGGGCCGACAGTGGAACAACACACGGTGGAGTACGCCCAGGCCACGGGGCTGCTGGGGAACGTGTGGCTGCTGGTGGCGATCCCGCTCGCCAGCGCCGCGCTCCTGCTGCTGCTCGGCCGCCGCGCCGATCGATGGGGGCACTGGCTCGGCGTGCTGGCCCCGGCCGCGTCATTCGTCCTCGGGCTCGTCCTCTTCGCGCAGCTGAGCGGCCTGGAGAACAAGTCGGTCGAGCTGTCCCTCTGGGACTTCATCGACGTCTTCTCCTTCAAGGTCGACTTCGGGCTGCTCTACGACCCGCTCTCCGCGATCTTCGTCCTGCTGATCACCGGCGTCGGATCGCTGATCCACGTCTACGCGGTGGAGTACATGCGCCACGACGAGGGGCGTCGCCGGTTCTTCGGCTACTTCAACCTCTTCGTCGCGGCCATGCTGCTGCTGGTGCTCGGCAACAACTACGTGATGCTCTACGTCGGCTGGGAGGGCGTGGGTCTCGCGTCGTACCTGCTGATCTCGTTCTGGTACACCAGGCCGGCCGCCGCGACCGCGGGCAAGAAGGCGTTCCTGATGAACCGGGTCGGCGACGCCGGCTTCGCCATCGCGATCTTCGCCATGTTCGCCGCGCTCGGCACCACCCAGTACGACGAGGTCTTCAACGGTGTCGGAGCGCTCAGCTCCGGCCTGGTGCTCGCCATCGGGCTGTTGCTGCTGCTCGGCGCGTGCGGCAAGTCCGGTCAGTTCCCGCTGCAGGCCTGGCTGCCGGACGCGATGGAGGGCCCGACGCCGGTCTCCGCGCTCATCCACGCGGCGACCATGGTCACCGCGGGCGTCTACCTGATCGCCCGCTCCAACCCGGTCTTCTCCGCGAACGAGACGCTGCAGACCGTGGTCGTCTCGATCGGCGCGCTCACGCTGGTGATCGGCTGCATCATCGGCTGTGCCAAGGACGACATCAAGCGCGTGCTGGCCTGGTCGACGGTCTCGCAGATCGGCTACATGTTCCTCGGCGTCGGGCTCGGCGGCGGCGCGTACGCGCTGGCGATCGTGCACCTGCTGGCGCACGGCTTCTTCAAGGCCGGGCTGTTCCTCGGCGCCGGCTCGGTCATGCACGGCATGCACGACCAGACGGACATCCGGCGGTTCGGCGGGCTGGCGAAGCACATGCGGATCACCTGGGCGACGTTCGGCCTGGGCTGGCTCGCGATCATCGGCATGTTCCCGTTCTCCGGCTTCTTCTCCAAGGAGCCGATCATCGCGGCGGCGTTCGAGCGCGAGGGCTGGACGGCCTGGCTGTTCGGCGGCGCGGCGCTGCTGGGCGCGGCCCTGACCGCGTTCTACATGACGCGGCTGTTCGTGCTGACGTTCCACGGGAAACCCCGGTGGACGGAGGACATCAAGCATCCGCACGAGTCGCCCGCACTGATGACGATCCCGCTGATCCTGCTGGCGGTCGGTTCGGTCGGGGCCGGTTTCCTGCTCTCCACGAGCGTGCCGGACTGGCTGACGCCGGTGCTGCCGGAGCACGGCGAGGAGGCGCACGGCGTGCTCTCGCACACCGTGATCACCATCCTGTCGCTGCTGGTCACCGTGCTGGGAGCGGGCGGCGCGTGGCTGCTGTTCCGCAACGGCACGCAGGAGCAGGAGCAGCCCGCGGGCGTGCTGGTCACCGCGGCCCGCCGGAACCTCTACGCGGACTCGTTCAACGAGTGGGTCTTCGAGCGTCCCGGCATCTACCTGACCCGCGCGCTCGTCTTCCTCGACAACAGGGGCATCGACGGACTGGTCAACGGGCTGGCGGCCGCGGTCGGCGGCGGGTCCAGCCGGTTGCGGCGCACGCAGACCGGCTTCGTCCGCTCCTATGCCATGTCGATCCTCACCGGCGCGCTGGTGGTCACGGCGGCGTTCGTCGCGCTGCAGTTGGGGTGGTTGGTGTGAGCTCCTTTCCGTACCTGTCGGTGCTGACCGTGGCGCCACTGGTCGGCGCGCTGGTCGTGGCGTTCCTGCCGCGCAGCCGCCCCCAGCTGGCGAAGGTGGTCACGCTCGTCTGGTCGCTCGGCATCCTGGCGGTGACCGTGGCGCTGTGGATCGCGTTCGAGGCCGGTGGCGAGCGGTTGCAGCTGCGCGAGTCGTACCCCTGGATCCCGGACTGGGGGGTGAACTTCACGTTCGCCGTGGACGGCATCGCGCTGGTCATGCTGATGCTGATCGCGGTGCTGGTGCCGATCGTCATCCTGGCCGCGTGGCACGAGGCGGACGACAGCGGCCGGTCCGTGCCGGTCTACTTCGCGCTGCTGCTGGCGCTGGAGTCGACGATGCTCGGCGTCTTCGCGGCCGCCGACGTCTTCCTCTTCTACGTGTTCTTCGAGGTCATGCTGGTGCCGATGTACTTCCTCATCGGTTCCTACGGCGGCGCCCGGCGGCAGTACGCGGCCGTGAAGTTCTTCCTCTACTCCCTGGTCGGCGGCCTGTTCATGCTGGCGGCCGTGGTCGGGCTGTGGGTGGTCGGCGGCAACACGTTCGACTGGCAGGCGCTCACCCAGATCGACATGTCGACCGGGACCGAGCGCTGGCTGTTCCTCGGCTTCTTCCTCGCGTTCGCGATCAAGGCGCCGTTCTTCCCGTTCCACACCTGGCTGCCGGACGCCGGTGGCACCGCGCCGGTCGGCGCCGGCGCGCTGCTGGTCGGCATACTGGACAAGGTCGGCACGTTCGGCATCCTGCGCTACTGCCTGCCGATCTTCCCGAACGCGTCGAAGTACTTCGCGCCGCTCGCGCTGGTGCTCGGCGTCATCGGGATCATCTACGCGGCGCTGCTCGCGGTCGGGCAGAACGACATCAAGCGGCTCGTCTCGTACACGTCGATCGCGCACTTCGGCTTCATCGGCGTCGGGATCTTCGCGTTCACCACGCAGGCCGGCACCGGCGCGGTGCTCTACATGGTCAACCACGGTCTCGCCACCGGCCTGCTGTTCCTGGTCGTCGGCATGCTCGTGGCCCGCCGTGGCTCCGCGCTGATCACCGACTTCGGCGGCGCCGGGAAGACGCTGCCGGTCCTGGCCGGCGTGCTGTTCTTCGCCGGTCTGGCCTCGCTGGCCATGCCGGGCACCGCGCCGTTCGTCTCCGAGTTCCTGGTGCTGATCGGCACGTTCACGGTCAACAAGCCGATCGCGATCATCGCCACGCTCGGGATCGTGCTCGCGGCCGCCTACGTGCTCTGGATGGTCCAGCGCACCGTGCAGGGCACGCCGAACCCGGCGCTGGCCGAGGTCGAGGGCATGCGGCACGACATCACGCTGCGCGAGAAGGTCGTGGTCGCGCCGCTGATCGCCCTGATCATCCTGTTCGGCTTCTACCCGAAGCCGATCACCGACGTCATCAACCCCGCCGTGCAGGCCACCATGCAGGACATCGGCGCGACGGACCCCGTACCGACGGCGATCACCGAGGCGGCGAAGTAACCATGGAAGATCTCAAGGCACCGTCCATCGACTACGCGGCCGTCGCGCCGATCCTGATCCTGTTCGGCGCGGCCTGCCTCGGCGTGGTCGTGGAGGCGTTCGTGCCGCGCCGGGCCCGGCACGCCGTGCAGCTCACGCTGGCGCTGCTGGCCACGCTGGCCGGGCTGGTCGTGGTGATCACCCAGGCGTCGACGCGGGTCACCACCGCGGTCGGCGCGCTCGCCATCGACGGACCTGCGGTGTTCCTGCAGGGCGCGATCCTGGTGCTCGCACTGGTCTCGCTGCTGCTGATGGGCGAGCGGAAGCTGGAGCCGGGCGGCGCGTTCGTGCCGCAGGCCGCGATCACGGTCGGCTCCGAGGCGGACGAGCGGCAGGCCGCCCGCGCGCCCGGCCTCACCGAGGTCTACCCGATCTCGCTGTTCGCCATCGCCGGCATGCTGCTCTTCGTCGCCGCGAACGACCTGCTCACCATGTTCATCGCGCTCGAGGTCTTCTCGCTGCCGCTCTACCTGCTCTGCGCGCTCGCCCGTCGCCGGCGGCTGCTCAGCCAGGAGGCCGCGCTGAAGTACTTCCTGCTCGGGTCGTACGCGTCCGCGTTCTTCCTGTTCGGCGTGGCGCTCGTCTACGGCTTCGTCGGCGCGGTCGACCT
The DNA here is from genome assembly GCF_000717135.1 of Catenuloplanes japonicus. Lineage (GTDB taxonomy): Bacteria > Actinomycetota > Actinomycetes > Mycobacteriales > Micromonosporaceae > Catenuloplanes > Catenuloplanes japonicus. Next base: position 175,979 of record NZ_JNXY01000005.1, on the reverse strand, counting down.
GGCCTCGATCCACACCGCGGCCGCGGAGTCCGACCGGGACCCGCTGCTGCTCTACGCCGGCCTGGCGCTGCTCTCCATCGGCCTGCTGTTCAAGACCGCGGCCGTGCCGTTCCACGTCTGGACGCCGGACGTCTACCAGGGCGCGCCGACGCCGGTCACCGCGTTCATGGCCGCGTGCACCAAGGTCGCCGCGTTCGGTGCGCTGCTCCGGGTGCTCTACGTCGGCTTCAACGGCCTGAGCTGGGACTTCACGCCGATCCTGGGTGTCGTGGCGGTGCTCACCATGATCATCGGTGCGGTGCTGGCCGTGACGCAGACCGACATCAAGCGGCTCCTGGCGTACTCGTCCATCGCGAACGCCGGATACCTGCTGGTCGGCGTGCTGGCCAGCGGTGAGCGCGGGCTCGCCAGCACCATGTTCTACCTGGTCGCCTACGGCTTCTCGGTGCTCGCCGCGTTCGCCGTGGTGACGCTGGTCCGGGACGCGGACGGCGAGGCCGGGCACCTGTCCCGGTGGGCCGGGCTGGGCCGCCGGTCGCCGCTGATCGCCGGTCTCTTCACGTTCATCCTGCTCGCGTTCGCCGGCATCCCGCTGACCAGCGGTTTCATCAGCAAGTTCGCGGTGTTCGCCGCCGCGATGGAGGGCGGGCAGACCTGGCTCGTCATCGCGGGCGTGATCAGCAGCATCGTGCTGGCGTTCCCGTACCTCCGGGTGGTCGTGATGATGTGGCTCTCCGACCCGAGCGATGCGACGCCAACCGTGTCGGTGCCGGGCGTGCTCACCACGGCCGCGCTCGCCATCGGCGTGGCCATGACGCTGCTGCTCGGAGTCGCTCCGTCCCTGCTCCTGGACCTGACCACCGGCGCCGCCGAGTTCGTCCAATAGCGGCGTGTTCCCCCACAGGGTCGGCCTGCCACGCATATGGCATCGTAGAACCGTGGCAGGCCTTACCCCAGGTGCAGAGCACGCGAGCGGGATCGACTTCGTCGACCCCGCCATCGAGGCGTCGGTGTCGACGATCCTCGAGGAGGTCGAGGCCAGTCTCCGGGACAGCGTCGACACCGCCGATCCGCTGGTCCGCGAGGCGTCTATGCACCTCGTCGCGGCCGGCGGCAAACGATTCCGGCCGTTGCTGGTCGCGGTCGGCGCCCACCTCGGCGACCCGACGAGAGACCGGGTGACCCAGGCCGCGGTCGTCATGGAGATGACGCACCTGGCGACGCTCTACCACGACGACGTGATGGACGAGGCCTCGGTCCGGCGCGGCGCCCCCAGCGCCAACAGCCGCTGGACCAACTCGGTCGCGATCCTGGTCGGCGACTACCTGTTCGCCCGCGCCGCGGACATCTCCGCCGATCTCGGCACCGAGGCGGTCCGGCTGCAGGCGCGCACGTTCTCCCAGCTGGTCCAGGGCCAGCTGGCGGAGACGGTCGGCCCGCGTGACGGCGACCCGATCGCGCACCACCTCAAGGTCATCGAGGACAAGACCGCCTCACTGATCGCCACGTCCGCGCGCTTCGGCGGCCTGTTCTCCGGCGCGCCGGCGGAGCAGGTCGAGGCGCTGGCCGGTTACGGCATCTCGATGGGCATCGCGTTCCAGCTCTCCGACGACCTGCTGGACATCGCGTCCGAGTCCATCCAGTCCGGCAAGACGCCCGGCACGGACCTGCGCGAGGGCGTGCCCACGCTGCCGGTCCTCTACGCGCTCGCCTCCGACGACGCGGACGCCAGCTCGGTCCGGCTCCGCGAGCTGCTCTCCATGGGCCCGCTGGTCGACGACGCGCTGCACGCGGAGGCGCTCGGCCTGCTGCGCGAGTCCCCCGCGATGAAGCGCGCCCGCGAGACCGTCCGCACCTATGCGGACGAGGCCCGCGCGCGCATAGCGGTCCTGCCCGAGGGGCCGACGCGGAGCACGCTGGAAGGTCTCTGCGACTTCATCTCCGACCGGACCTCTTAGATCAAAAACCTTTAAAAGCGGATTTTCCCGCTTTCGTCGTGGTCCGGCCCGTTCGCTCCCGCGGGCCGGCGGTTCCGTCGCCGGTCACCGAAAACCCTGGCCCTCACACCCGCCCGCCGTGCCCCTGCGCGGCCGGCGGGAAATGGTGTTGCCCGCACGCGGGGCGCCGCGTGTGATCGGGGAGAATGGGTCTGTTGGTTTCGTCGGGAGGGTGTAACAGGTCGTGGCTGCTGGCAGCGATGTTGACTGGGTCAATCGGTTCGCGGACGAGGTGATCGCTGAGGCGGAGCGTCGTGCTCCGGGTAAGCCGATCGTCTGTGCGTCGGGGCTGAGTCCGTCGGGGCCGGTGCACCTCGGCAACCTGCGTGAGGTGATGACGCCGCACCTGGTGGTGGACGAGATTCGCCGCCGCGGGCACGAGGTCGTGCACATCATCTCGTGGGACGACTTCGACCGGTACCGGAAGGTGCCGAAGGGCATCGACGGCATCGACCCCGAGGACCCCGCCTGGCTGGACCAGATCGGCCGCCCGCTGAGCCGCGTCCCGGCGCCGCCCGGCAGTGAGTACTCGACCTGGGCCGCGCACTTCAAGGCCGCGATGATCGAGTCGCTGGCCGAGCTCGGCGTGGAGTACCGCGGGATCAGCCAGACGGAGATGTATACCTCCGGGGCGTACCGTGACGAGGTGCTGAAGGCCATGCGCGAGCGCGGCCGGATCGACGAGATCCTGGGCCGCTACCGGACCAAGAAGGCCGGCGGCCCGAAGCAGAACCAGAAGCTGGACGAGGCGGACGCGGCCGCCGCTGCCGAGGCCGCCGAGGGATCCGGCGCGGCCGCCGAGGACGACGGCGCGACCGCGGCCGGCTACTACCCGTTCAAGCCGTTCTGCGCGGACTGCGGCAAGGACTTCACCACCGTCATCGCCTACGACGACGACAGCACGGAGCTGACCTACACCTGCACCTGCGGGCACACCGCGACCGTGCTGCTGAGCGAGTTCACCGACGGCAAGCTGGTCTGGAAGGTCGACTGGCCGATGCGGTGGGCGCGCGAGGGCGTGGTCTTCGAGCCCTCCGGCGTGGACCACCAGTCGCCGGGCAGTTCGTTCGTGGTCGGCGGCCAGATCGTCACCGAGATCTTCGGCGGCGAGCAGCCGATCGGGCCGATGTACGCGTTCGTCGGCATCTCCGGCCAGGCCAAGATGTCCAGCTCCAAGGGCGGCGTGCCGACGCCGGCCGACGCGCTCCAGATCATGGAGGCGCCGCTGCTGCGCTGGCTCTACGCCCGCCGCCGGCCGAACCAGAGCTTCAAGGTCGCGTTCGACCAGGAGATCCAGCGGCTCTACGACGAGTGGGACGCGCTGGAGAAGCGGATCGCCGCCGGTGAGGCGAACGAGGTGGACACGGCCGTGCACGCGCGCGCCGCGAGCACCGCGGCCGGTCCGCTGCCGATGACGCCGCGCCCGGTGCCGTACCGGACGCTGGCCAGCGTCGCGGACATCACCACCGGCGACGAGGCGCAGATCCTGCGCATCCTGCACGACCTGGACCCGGCGCAGCCGGTGACCACGCTGACCGAGGTGCGCCCGCGCCTGGACCGCGCCGCCACCTGGGTCGCCACCCAGGTGCCCGCGGAGCAGCGCACCCGCGTGCGGGACGAGCCGGACCTCGACCTGCTCAAGAGCCTGGACGACGCCCAGCGCGAGTCGCTGCGGCTGCTGGTGGCAGGGCTGGACGAGCACTGGTCGCTGGAGGGCCTGACCACGCTGGTCTACGGCGTGCCGAAGGCACTGGCCGGACTGCCCGCGGACACCAAGCCCACGCCGGAGCTGAAGGTGGCGCAGCGCCAGTTCTTCGCGCTGCTCTACCACCTGCTGGTCGGTCGCGACACCGGCCCGCGCCTGCCCACGCTGCTGCTGGCCGCCGGCGCCGACCGCGTCCGCCACCTGCTGAGCGCCTGACCGCAGCGCGCCCGGCCACACGGGCCAAGGGGTTTCGTCACGCACGCTTCCTGGCGATCAGGGCGTCCCTCGTGTCCTTCTGACGACACGAGGGACGCCCTCGTCACTGGAGGGGCCGCGACGCCGAGGGCGCGGCGCTTGGGGTCACGGGCGAGCGCGGCGCAGGAGGGACGCGCCGAGCGCCATGCACAGCGCGGCCGTCAGCATGGCGCTGGCGGCCGTCAGCCACATGGTGGTGTATCCGAAGTGGGTCGCCACGAATCCGAGCGTCAGTGGCCCCAGGCAGCCGCCCGCATAGACGCCGGTCTGCGTGACCGAGGTGGCGGCGGCCGGTGATTGCGGGTGCAGGCGTACCACCGCGAAGTTCATCAGGCCGGGCCAGGCCCAGCCGAGCCCGAAGCCGAGCACCACGCCGGCGATCAGGACCGCGTTGCCGCCCATCGTGAGCAGCGCCAGCCCGCCCGCGCCGACGACCAGCTGCCCGGAGATGACCGCGAGCTGGCGGTCCGGAAGCCGGTCGGCCAGATATCCGCCGAGCACGCGGGCGACCACGCAGACCGCGCCGCCGAGCGTGAGCGCGAGCCCGGCCGGTCCGGGGTCGACGCCGCGGGCCACGGTCGCGTCCACCAGGAACGTGCCGAGCGCGTTCGCGGACCCGGCCGCGAGCGTGGCGGAGACCGCCACCACGAACAGCCCGGCCGTGGCGCGTCCGGACGCGGCGCCGCGCGGTGTCGCCAGCGCGGGCGCGGACGGTGCGAACGGGAGCGCGCTCAACGCCAGCAGTGCCGCCAGGACGAACGCCCACCGCCAGCCGAGGGTCAGCGCCACCGCCGGGACCGCCGCGCCCGCCAGGAGCGTGGAGAGCGGGATCGCGGCCTGTTTCGTGCCGAAGGAGAGACCCTGCCGTCCGGGCGGCACGTGGCGGGCGAGCGCGACGTTGCCGGCGATCTGGCCGAGCGCGTTGGCACCGGCGCCGGCCGCGAGCAGCAGCGTGAGCGTGAGCGCGGAGCGGGACAGCAGGCCGACCGCGAGCAGCGAGGCGGCGGAGAGCAGGATGGCCGCGCGGGCGGCCGGGCCGGAGCCGTACCGTTCGACCAGGCGTCCGGCCGGGACGGATGCGAGCGCGCTCACACCGAAGTAGACGGAGATCGCGATCCCGAGCTGGGCCGGGGAGAGCGGGAACGACTGGCCGATCTGGACCGCGAGCCCGCCGACGAGGAAGCCGGGGAGCACGACCGCGATGGTGGTGGCGAGCACGCCGGCGACCGGAGCGGGGTGGAATCGGCTCTTGATCACGTCGGCAAATGCTAACCGATCCGGGCGTACCTACCCAAAGTGTCCAGACGATCACCCAAGGTCGCAAGATATCTGGCTCTCTCAATCCATTCGGGCATTCCCTCATCGAAGCCTTTTTCATATGGTGTAAGTCCATGGCTACGGAGGTGGGTGTGCGCGACCCCTTAGCGGAGCCGTCCGACCTGATCCGTAGCGTCTCGCGTGCGCTACGTGTTCTGGAATCGGTCGGACGGGCACCGCGTGGACTGACGGTGAAGCAGATCGCACGGCGGTGCGAGCTGACGGTGGCGACGACCTATCACCTGGTCAGGACCCTCGCTTACGAGGGTTATGTGATCAGGCGGGAAGACGGCACCTACATCGTGGGCCTCGAGGTCGCCGATCGGTACCGGGAGCTCGTCGCCGCGTTCCGCGGTCCCCCCGCGGTCGGCGAGGCGTTACGGCGGGCGGCGTCCGACAGCGGCTACAGCCACTACCTGGGCCGATTCGTCGGCAACAAGGTGGCGATCACCGCGGTGGCGGAGGGCGCGCGATCGCCCTATGTGGAGGATCTGGTCCCCGGCTTCGACGAGGGCGCGCACGCGACCGCGCTCGGCAAGGCGCTGCTGGCCACGCTCACACCCGACCAGCGCGCGCGATATCTGCGGGATTTCGGCATGCGGCAGTTCACGGCGCAGACGCTGATCACGACGGAGCAGCTGGAGAACGATCTGGCCGCCGGCGACCGGCGCGGCATGCAGATCGAGATGGGCCAGTTCCGGCAGGGCGTCGCGTGCGCCGGCCTGATCGTGACGCCGGACCGGGACCTGGAGCGGCGCGTGGTGATCGCCTGCGCGCTCCCGGCGGCCGAGCTGATGACGTCCGCCCGGGTGCTGCGCACCAGGCTGCAGGCCACCGCGCGGGCGGTCGCGGACGCGCTGGCCGCGGGGGAGCCGAACGGCGCGAGTTGAGCGTCGCTTCAGGTTCCTGTCAGGTTCCGATGTGGATCCCGGTCCCGGGCACGACGGTCGTGTCTGATGGGCGGCATGACACGTCGAATACGGACCGGGGCGGTGGCGGCGGCGCTGCTGGCGTCGTTGCTCGTCCCGTCCGCCGCAGAGGCGGCCAAGACCGGCGATCCGGGTGCTCCGGGCCCCTACCGGGTGGCGTCGCTGGACTACACGCTCGGGGACCGGGTTCTCCAGGTGCCGGGCTTCCACGTCGACCCCGAGGACGAGGCGCTCGCCGACCTTGAGGTGACCGGCAACGTGCACTACCCGACGTCCGGCCGGGGACCGTTCCCACTGGTGGTGCTCTCGCACGGCTACTGGGCCACGTGCGCCGACCGGGAGGCGGTCGCGATCAAGGAAGGCCGCGAGGCGGTGCTCTCCGACGAGGAGATCTACGACGACCCGGCGTGGCTGGCCGCGATCGGCCGGCTGTGGCAGTGGCCGTGCGTGCCCGGCGTGGCGCCGCTGCCCAGCTACCGCGGCTACGACTACCTGGCGGAGCGGCTGGCCGGTCACGGCATGGTGGTCGTCTCGGTCAGCGCGAACGGCGTCAATGCCGGCCAGCTCGGCGAGGCCGCCGACGAGGCGCGGGCCGCAGTGATCAACAAGCACCTGGAGCTGTGGAGCGAGCTGACCCGGACCGGGAAGGGCGCGCTCGCCGGGAAGTTCCGGCAGAACTTCAAGGGCATGATCGACCTGACGCGGGTCGGCACGCTCGGCCACTCCCGCGGCGGTCGCGGCGTGGCCTGGCACGCGGCCGACGTGCACAAGGGCGCGCTGCCGAAGGGCGTGCAGATCAAGGGCGTGATCGCGCTGGCCGCGGCCGGTGCCGGGACCGCGACGAACGAGGGCTCGCCGGACGCGCCGCTCTACCGCGTCACGACCGCGCCGCTCGCGGTCTGGCTCGGCGGCTGCGACATGGACCAGGGCGAGGACTACCTGACGCTGGCCAAGGGCCACACGCGCTTCCCGAACTACCGCTGGACCGTCGGCGGCGCGAACCACAACTTCCTGAACACGCAGTGGTCGCCGGCGAGCGGGCAGGTCGAGGCCGAGGACGACGGCGTGGGGCCGGAGCCGGGCACCTGCGGTGACCAGGTCTGGGACTACCCGGACGGCTGGGACCCGGAGGACCCGTCGTCGCCGCAGCCGACGATGCACTGGGAGAACGTGGTCCACAAGCTGACCGAGGACGAGGAGCACCGGGTCCTGACCGGTTACGCCACCGCGTTCTTCCTGGAGACGCTGCGCGGGGACCGGCGCCACGCGGCCGTGCTCGACGGCAGCTCACGGCCCTACCAGGCGTTCACGACCGTCGTCGCGGACAGGATCACACCCTGAGAGCACTCCGGGGGTACGACGATGCGCCGTCGTACCCCCGGAAGCCTTTCGGGGTCAGGCGCCGATGTGGCCGCCGTCGCGACGCCAGGTCACCACGACGCCGGGCTTGGCGATGTCGCCGTCCGGCCAGTTCGAGGCCGGGTTCTCCACCGAGGCGCCGGTGATCTCGCCCGGGTGCTGCACCGCCACGAAGACCGAGCGGTCGTCGCCGGTGACGAACGGGCCGCAGGTCTCCGCGCCACGCGGCACGGTGAGGAACTGCTTCAGGTGGCCCTTCTCCGGACCCTCGATCGGCGTGGCGAAGAGGCCGTCGTTGCTGCCCAGCGCATTGCCGTCGGTGGAGATCCAGAGGTTGCCGGTCGAGTCGAACGCGACGTTGTCCGGGCAGGAGATCGGCGAGACCTTGGTCTTGTCGTAGCCTGCGAAGAACGTCGCCGGGTCCGCCGGGTCGCCGCACACGATCGGGATCGCCCAGGTGAACGTCTCGCCGGTGTGGTCGCCCCTGTCCTCGGTGATCTCGAAGATGTGGCCGTGCTTGTTGGCGTTGCGCGGGTTCGCCTCGTCGGCGGCCGCGTTCGTACCCACGCCGCGGTTGGTGTTGTTCGTCAGCGCCGCGTAGATCTTGCCGCTGACCAGGCTCGGCTGCACGTCCTCGGGACGGTCCATCTTGGTGGCGCCGACCTTGTCGCCGGCGAGGCGCGTGAAGACCAGCACGTCGGCCGCGGTCATCCCGTCGACGAACGACTTGTTGCCGCTGACCAGCTTGATCCACTTGCCGGCGCCGTTGAACGCGCCGTCGCCCGGGAGCGTGCCGGAGCCGTCGATCTCGGCGGCGGAGGTGTAGCCGAGCTTCGCCACGTAGAGCGTGCCGGACTCCAGCAGCGACAGGTTGTTCTTCCGCGCGTAGGCCGAGTCGCCCTCGATGTACTTGCGGTCCGAGACGAACTTGTAGAGGTAGTCGAACCGCTCGTCGTCGCCCATGTACGCCACGACCCTGCCGTTCTTCGCCACGATGACGTTCGCGCCCTCGTGCTTGAACCGGCCCATCGCGGTGTGCTTGCGCGGCTTCGACTCCGGGTCGAACGGGTCGACCTCGACGATCCAGCCGAAGCGGTGCCCCTCGTGCGGGTGTTTGGCCAGGTCGAAGCGCTCCTGCACCCGGTCCCACTTGCGGCTGTCGGCCGGGTAGCGGGCCGTGGTGGAGATCCCGTAGCGGCCGTACTTCGTCTTCAGGTCCGCGGAGAGCGCGTCGCCGCCCACGAAGTACTGGTTGAAGTTCTCCTCGCCGGACAGCACGGTGCCCCACGGCGTGACGCCGCCGGCGCAGTTGTTCAGCGTGCCGATCGGCGTGGTGCCGCGCGGGTCCGCCGCGGTCTTCAGCCACGCGGAGCCGGCGGCCGGGCCGGTGAACTGGAACTGCGTCCCGGACGCGGTGATCCGGCGGTTGTAGACGCGCCGGCCGTTGCCGACCACCACCCACTCGCCGGAGTCGCCCGCGCGCTCGATCTCCACGACCGACAGGCCGTGCGCGGCCATCGCGACCTTGATCTGCTCCGCGCTCAGCGCGTCCAGCGTGGTGAAGCCGGGGAACATCAGGTTCTCGTTGGTGTACTCGTGGTTGACCACGAGCAGCGCCTTGTTGCCGCGCTTGTCCAGCGGGATCACGCCGACGAAGTCGTTGTTGTAGCCGAACTGCTTCGACTGCGACGTGCCGGTCTGCTTGGCCAGGTCGAAGCCGGGCGCGCCGGGGACGACCTCGTCGCCCCACTTGATCACGACGGCGTGGTCGTAGCCGTTCGGCACCACGAAGCTGTCCAGCGTGTTCGGCGGGATCGCCTTGAAGCCGAGCTTGCCCTTCGTACCCCCGTTGCCGGGTTTCGTCGGGGTTTTCGTCTCCGGCAGCGGCGCGGCCATCGCGGGGGTGGCAGCGGCAGCGGCGGCACCGCCGAAGCCGAGCACCACGGCGCCGATCGCGCCGGCGCGCATCACGCCGCGGCGGGAGACCTCACCGGAGACCAGGTCACCGAAGTACTCGTTACCGGACTCGTTCGGCACCGGGTGGTCGCAGGCGTTGCCACAGCGGTACATGCACGTCATCGCGCTGCGTGCGGTGTGACCGGACTGGCCGATCAGCGGCAGCAGGCGGGGGCGTTCGGACATGAGGTCAGGCCTCCTCATCGGGGAATGTGCCGCACGCTGCCAGAACGTCGTGAGCCATACAGCCCACCGACGGTGACGACGGAATGAACCCAAGGTGAATTGCCGCACTTGAGCTGCGCTTTGAACCGATCGCGCCCCGCGCCGCGTACCTAGAACCAGGAAAGGGGGGTGGCGCTTGACGGACGAGGGCACCGCGCTGCTGCGGGTTTTACACGATGAGCACGGAGACGCGTTGTTCGCCCACGCACTCCGGCTCGCCGGAGGAGACCGTCAGCGCGCCGAGGATCTGTGTCAGGAGACGTTGCTTCGTGCCTGGCGTCATCCCGAGGCCTTGGACCCGCAACGGGGTTCGGTCCGGGCATGGCTGTTCACGACCGCACGGAACCTGGCCATCGACGCGTGGCGACGGCGATCCGCACGACCCGGAGAAGTGATCACCGACGTGCTGCCGGAACCACCACCAACGGAAGACGAGGCTGACCGCGCAGTGGAGGCGTGGACCGTGGCCGAGGCTCTGTCCCGGCTCTCCCCGGCACACCGCGAGGTTCTGGTGGAGTGCTTCTACCAGGGGCGATCGGTAACGGAGGCGTCACAACGGCTGGGCATCCCGCCCGGCACGGTCAAGTCCAGGACCCACTACGCGTTGCGAGCTCTGCGCATGGCGCTGGAAGAAATGGGGGTGATGCGATGAGGTGCGACTACGCGTACGACGACGGCGCCTACGTCCTCGGCGCACTGTCCCCGGGAGAACGTGCCGCCTATGAGCGGCACCTGGCCACCTGTTCGTTCTGCCGGGAGGCGGTCGCGGAGATCGCGGTCCTGCCCGGCCTGCTCGGACGGCTCGACCCGGCGGACTTTGCCGATCTCGCCGTCCCCGCCGCGGAGAACTCACGACTGCCCCGGGTCATCACGGCGGCCACCACGGAACGTCGCCGGAGCCGGCGCACGAACCGCTGGCGGTACGCCGGAACGCTCGCCGCCGCGGCCGCGCTCGCGCTCGTGGTGGGCTTCGGCTCCCAGGTGTTCCGCGACACCGGTGCGGACGGCGCGCCGCCGATCGCGGGCGGGTCACCGTCCACCACGTCGGAGCCGCCGCCCGCGCTGTCGGAGATGAAGCCGGTCGCGGAGTCCGTGCCGATCGCCGCCTCGGTGGGGCTGACGACGCGCGACTACGGGACCTCGGTCTTCATGGAGTGCGCCTACGAGGCACCGGGCGGGAAGGAAGGCAAGAAGCTGCTGTTCCGCCTGATCGCCAAGGGGACCGACGGCACGGACGAGCAGCTCGGATCATGGTGGGCCGGCCCGGGGGACAAGCTCGACTTCACCGGATTGACGCATTACACGGGGGATGAACTGGACCGGCTGGAGCTGATCCGGTCCGACAACACGCAGTTGCTGACGTTCACCGTCGACTAGACGGCGACGGGCTCCGGAATCGCCGCACGGCTCGACCTGATGCCGTCCACGGTGAAGATGATCAACGCGATCCAGACCAGCGCGAAGCCGGCCAGGCGGGCCGCGGGCATCGGCTCGTGGAAGACGAACAGGCCGACCGCGAGCTGCAGGATCGGCGCCACATATTGCAGAATTCCGACCGCGGTCAGCGGCAGGCGGTTCGCCGCGCCCGCGAACAGGATCAGCGGAATCGCCGTCGCGGCGCCGGACACCACCATCAGCACCAGGTGGCCGGCGCCCTCGGTGAGGAACGTGGAGTCACCGGTCGCGGTCAGCCAGGCGAGATAGGCCACCGCGGGCAGCACCAGCACGGACGACTCCAGGAACAGGCCGCCGGACGGCGACAGCGCCAGGTTCTTCTTCACCAGGCTGTACGTCCCGAAGCTCGCGGCCAGCGTCAGCGCGATGTACGGCAGCCGCCCGTAGTCGACCGTCAGCACCACCACGGCCAGGCCGCCGACGCCGAGCGCGATCCACTGCGCCCGCCGCAGCCGTTCGCGCAGCGCCACCACGCCGAGCAGCACCACGACCAGCGGCGTGATGAAGTAGCCGAGCGCGGCCTCGACCACCCGCTCCGAGTTGACGCCGTAGATGTAGGCGCCCCAGTTGATGCCGATCAGCACCGCGGCCAGCGCGACGCCGGCCATCCGTCTCGGCTGACCGCGCAGCGTGCGCAGGAACGACCAGCCGCGCACGACCGTGAGCAGCGCGGCGATGAAGACGACGGACCAGATCACGCGGTGCGCGAGGATCTCCACCGCGCCGGCCGGACGCAGCAGCCGGAAGTAGAGCGGGAAGAAACCCCACATGACGTACGCGGTCAGGCCGTACGCGAGTCCGCGGCGTGTCTCGTCCATGAGGCTCACCGTAAGGCGTCCGGACGATTCCGGTCCTTGCATATGAGCGAGCTAACTCAGTCGTCGCCGCGATCCGGGACGAAGAGGTTCAGAGCCCAGCTGACCACCGCGACCAGCAGCGCGCCGAACACGGCCGCCCAGAACCCGTCCACCGTGAACGGCAGGTCGAGCTCGCCCGCGATCCAGCCGGTCAGCATGAACAGCAGACCGTTCACCACCAGCGCGATCAGGCCGAGCGTCAGCAGGTAGAAGCCGAAGCCGATCAGCTTGATCAGTGGTCGCAGCACGGCGTTGACCACGCCGAAGATGGCGGCAACGGCCAGCAGCGTGCCGATCGCGCCCGGCAGCGACTCCGTGCTGAGCGTGATGCCGGGGACGATGAGCGTGGCGATCCAGAGCGCCAGTGCGCTGATGCCGAGACGGATGACGATGCCCACACACCGATCTTGCCACAGCGCCGCCAGCGGTCAGGTCAGCGCGTGATCAAGAAAGCGCAGCTCGTCGCGGGTGGGGGTCGGGTCGGCCCAGCGCAGCGCCCGGTCCGCGACGACGGCGAACATGCCGGGGCGGATCCTCGTGAGCCAGCCGGCGGCGCGGCCCAGGCCGAGGTGGCGCTCGGCGACGGCGGCGTTCCCGGCGGGGAGCTGTTGCAGGAGCAGGAGGTCGGCGCGGGCGGCCTGCGCGGCGGTCTCGGGCGTCAGCTCGTCCAGGACCAGCAGCGTGGCGTGGCTCCGCGGCGTCGTGGCGGGGCCGGCGCGATCCAGCACCTCCAGCACGGGACCGCCGGCGCGGAGGTGCGGGGTGGCGACCGCGCCCGCGTGGAACAGCGGTGTCCAGGCGTGCGGGCGATCGGTACGGATCACCACGGCGGTGCCGGCGGCCAGCGCGCGCAGGGACAGCAGATGGGCGCCGCGCAGGTCGCCGACCAGCGCGATCGTGGTGGGGGCGGAAGGGCGGAACAGGCGGATCGACACCGGGTCGCCGTCGCGGTCGAGGCCGAGGAACAGGCCGTCGCGGGGGAGAGAGATCGGCCGGCGGTCGGTGCGCGGGTCGGTGTGCGGGTCGCGGGCCAGGGGGAGTGTGGCGGTCAGGGCGCTGAGATGCTCGCCGTCCAGGCGTCGCAGGCCCTTCAGGACGATCTCGTGTGACGCCGCGACCCGGACCAGCGTGTCGGACGCGGAGATCGCGAGCGTGACGCGGTCCGCGCCCGTCCCGGCCAGATCCTCGATCGGCGGGCGGGGGCCGGAGATCCGGAAGGCCGTCTGGACGCGTCCGGGTGTGTGCAGGTGGCGCCAGGTCTGGCGAGGAGCGCTCGTCGTACCCGCGAGATATCTCAGGGTCTGGTGAACCTCGGGCGCGGCGAGCGGGCGGTGCGGGAGGTCGCCGAGCGCGGCGTGGACCGTGCGGAGCGCGCCGGTCAGATCACGGCCGGTGTCCCGGCCGGGGCGGTGCGGCATCCGGACCGCCAGGAACGCCCGCACCTGCGCCGGGTCGATCGCCAGCACCAGCTGCACGTGCGCGGCCGTGCCCAGCTGGGACGGGTGCGGCAGCGTGCGCGGTTCCGGTGCGATGAGCGCCTCCGGGGCACCGAGTTCCAGCAGCACGGTGAGGCCGTGTGCATCGTCGATCGCGGTCTTGTGCGGCGGCCCGCTTTCGTGCGGTGCTTCGCCTTCGTGCGGAAGCCGTGCCGGCGGAGGTGGGAGCAGAGTCGTCCGGAGCGGCCCGGTCAGCACGTCCGGCGGCCGGGCGCGGCGGTGGCGGAGCGCGACCCCGAGCCATTCGTCCGGATGGCGGCCGCGCGGACGGGCCCAGACGGCCACGGCGACGCCGGCGGCCAGCACCGCCGCGGCGGCACCCGCGATCAGCCCGGACGCGGCGGCGACCAGGACACCGGCGGCGGCCAGCTCGGTGGCCACGATCCGGGCGGTCCGCGCATTGACGGTCACCGCGCTAATCTCCCCGTCTGTAACCGGCTGTGTACCCAGGATGATCGATGGGAGCGTAGCCGACCCGAGACACCCTGGAGGGTACGGTGCCGTCCCGGCAGGACCAGCTCCACTCGCACCAGTTCGCGGTCCGCCGGGTGGTGGCCGCGCTGGTCATGCGCGAGACCGACCCGTCCCGCGCGCCGTTCGCCCGGTCCGGCGGGGCCGTGCTCGCCGGCCTGCTCGTCGCCGCGATCGGGGCCGGCGCGGTGCTGCTCCACGACCTGTTCACCGGCGGCGGCGCGACGAACTGGCGGAACCCGTCCGTCGTCGTGGTCGAGAAGGAGACCGGCGCGCGGTACGTCTACCGCGAGCCCCGCCTGCACCCGGTCGCCAACTACGCGTCGGCGCTGCTGCTGGCCGGGTCGACGGAGACGGTGCAGGTATCGCGGCGGTCGATCGAGGACGCACCGCGCGGGGCACCGCTCGGGATCGCCGGCGCGCCGGACTCGCTGCCGCCGGCCGGCCGCCTGGCGGGGCCGCCGTGGACGCTGTGTTCCGACGCGTCGTCGGCGGTGCTGCTGGCCGGCGCCGCGCCCGCCGGTGGCACGCCGCTGGACGCGTCGGGTGCGCTGGTCGCGTCCGGGCGGGACACGTTCCTGATCTGGCGTGAGCGGCGGCATCCGGTGCCGTCGCCCCTCGTGCTCTCGGCGCTGGGCTGGGGTGCGGTGCGGCCCGCGCACGTGGACGCGGCGCTGCTCAACAGCGTGCCGCCGGGCGCCGCGCTCGAGTCGCCGCCGGTGCCGGGGTTCGGCGGCCCGTCGCGTGCGACGCCGGGCGCGATCATCGGGCGGGTCCACGTGGTGACCACCCAGAGCGGGGCACGCGAGTTCGCGGTGATGCTGGCCGGCGGCCTGGCCACGATCACCCAGGTGCAGGCGGACATCCTGCTCGGCGATCCGCGGACCGGCCAGTCCGGGCCCGCGGAGCTCTCCCAGGCGGACTACGCGTCCGCGCCCCGCGCCGGTGATCTCCGGCCGGCGGACGGCCCCGCGACCACGCCCGCGCTGATGCCGGTGGAGGGCGCGCTGTGCGGTGCCGCCTCCGACGCCGGGCTCGGTGATCTGCGGGTGGGCGTGCGGTTGCCGCCCGCGGATTCCCCGTCGTGGGTGCGGCTCGCGCCCGGTCGCGCCGCGCTGGTCGAGGCCGTGCCCGCGCCCGGCGCCACCGGTGGGACGGTCAGCCTGGTCACCGACGCGGGCCGCCGTCACGCTCTCGCCACCCCCGAGGTCAAAACCATGCTGGGGTACGACTCCGCGACGCCGATCCGGCTGCCGGCCGCGCTGGTCGCGCTGATGCCGGAGGGACCCGCGCTGGACCCGGTCGCGGCGGCGCTCCCGTCGTGACGGGGTGGCTCGGCGGCGGTGCTCTCGTTGTGACGGGGTGGCCCGGTGGCAACGCGACGCGGCCCACAGCGGCAGACCTGACGCGACCGTCGTCTGCGGCGGGCGCGCCCCTCGATCGACCGGGAGGCCGCGCCGGCCCGGACGTACCCGGAGGGCTCGGCGTGCTCCTGCGGCGGGGGCCCTCGTTGACCGGGAGGCCGTGCCGGCTCGGGCGTATCCGTTGGGCTCGGCGTGACCTTTTACGGCTCGGGTGACCCTTTCTGCAGCGCCCGCATCGCGGTCGGCCGCAGGTCAGGGGCTCGGTTTTGCCGGGAAACGCCCAGGCGCGCCCGGCATGCCGCTCTTGCCCGGCGGGCTCGCGGAGGACCGGCGTCGCTGACTACCTTCCACACCGCCGGGCGACCTCGGGAGGTGCGGCGAATGACGAAGATGACCACAGTGGATACCACGGCGCTGGTGAGCGCGGCGGTGCGATGCGAGGAGACGGCCGCCCGGTTGCGGACGCTGCTGGACGGGCTGCGGACGCACATCACACCGGTCTGGCGGGGCGGCGGCGGAGACGCGTTCGCACAGACGCGGCAGGCCTGGGCCGACGATCAGGAGGCGCTGGCCGGCACGCTGGCCGAGACCGGCGCCATGCTGCGGGCCACGGCGGCCCGCTACGCGGCGGCGGATCAGGACGCGGCCTGGCGGATCGCGGCGGCGGCCCGGCCCGACCCGTCTCCCGCGGAGAACGGGGCGTGACGGCGATGCTGGTCGTCGATGTGGCCGCGCTGCAACGGGCCGGCACCGAGATCGCGGAGGCACGCAACCTCCTGCGTTCCACACTGGACGACCTCGACGCGGACGTGCGACCGCTGACGGAGACCTGGGGTGGCGAGGCCCAACGCGCCTACGCGGCCCGGCGGGACGCGTGGCGTCGCGCGGCCGAGGAGCTGACCGCGGTGCTCGGCGAGATCGGCCGCGCGGTCGACGACTCGGCCTCCGACTACCTGACGACCGAGACCCGGAACCGTGCGCTCTTCGACTGACCCAGGCGCTGTCCGGGCGCGCGTCGCCTGGCGGACCGTCCACGAACGTTCGCCGGATTCCGCACCTCCGGTGATCGGGGCGTCCCCGATGCTGCTGGAACGACATGGGGGACGTCCCGATCACCGGCGAACAATTGTCGCGCAACGCGAGCCGGAGGCCGAGGCTTCGGCCCGCGGCTCAAGGATTGTCGTCGACCGGGGTGGGCGGGGAGCGCCACCGGCGGCGACGGGCGCGGGGGAGGACGACCGCGAGCGTGACCGTGAGGACCACGGCGGCGAGGCCGGTGGCGGCGAGCGTGAGCGCGCGCGGGACGGCGCCGGCCCGAGCCGCGGCCGCGGCGGCCTGGGCGGCCGGGATGGCGGGTACGGCGGGCGGGCCGGGACGGGCGGATCGCGGCGCGGCGACGGTGTCGGAGACCGCGCGGAACGGGTTGAGGACGCCGTAGCCGTACGCGTCGCTGGTCGGTCCGCCCGGTGCGGGATCGGTGGTGGCGATGATCCGTTCGATGACCTCGCGCGCGCTCAGCTCGGGCCGGCGCTGCCGGACCAGTGCGGCGGTCGCGGCACCGAACGGCGTGGCGTAACTGGTGCCGTCCGCGTAGGCGTGCCCGCCGCCCGGCACCGCGGTCAGCACGTGGCCGCCGGGCGCGACCAGGTCGACGTACGTGCCCGCCTGGGAGTAGTCGGCGGCCTGCCCGGCCTCGGTGATCGCGCCGATGCCGAGGACCCCGGCGTACGCGGCCGGGTACGGCACCGGGTCCTGCGTGCGCGGCCGGGCCGGGTCGGGCTCGCCGTGCTGGTTACCGGCGGCCGCGACCACGACCACGTCCTTCGCCGAGGCGTAGCTGATCGCGGCGCGTACCGCGGGATCGTCGCCGTAGAGGACCACGGAGAGGTTGAGGACGTCCGCGCCGTTGTCCACCGCCCAGCGGACCGCGGCGGCCAGCCGGTCCGGCGTCACGGTGCGCCCGGTCTGCGCGCCGTCGACGATCTGCTGCTCGCTCACGCGTACCGGCAGAATTCTTGATCCTGGTGCGAGACCATGGAATGCGATGCCGTCCGCGGGCGCGGCCGAGATCAGGCTGGCGACGGCGGTGCCGTGCCCGACGCAGTCGTGCGCGCCCGTGCCGCCGGGGTCGAGGAAGTCGGCGCCGGGGAGTATGTGTCCGGCCAGCTGGGGATGGGTCGGGTCGACGCCGGAGTCGATCACCGCGACCGTGATGCCGGTGCCGTCCGCGACCGGGGTGAGGCGGTCGGTGCCGTACCGCCGCTGGGCCCACGGCTCCTCCCGGACGACCTCGGAGGCCGGGAGGGCGGTTTCGCACGACGGAGCGGTGGCCGAGTGTGCCCTAAGGGGTACTGGCGCGAAAGCGGAGAGTTGTGTTCTGATGCCCGCCAGGTGCGTCACGGTTTTCTGTGGCATGGTGGGTTCTGAGGGGATAAATCCCGTCAAAGTCCACAGCACGGTGACTGCGGCGAGGCCTGCTCGGCGACGCATCCCGCCTCCTTCGCTGCGGCGAATGGTATCCGGGAGAACCTGACTCTGTGACCCTGTCCGGCCGCGCGTTGTGATCTTGGATCTACCTTGTAGGTTGTACGCGAATGCGTCTGGCCTGATGGGTTGAAGGGAGGTGGCCGTGACGGATTGGGAGCCGGCCACCGAGGCCGAAGAGGCCATGCGGGAGGCCCTCCGTAAGGAGGACCAGGAGGCCTATTTCCAGGTCCTCGCGCGTACGGAACTGCTGCTGCCCGTCTCCGGTGACACCCCGGCTGCCGGCGGGCCGCTGAGCTGGGGCACCTGGACCACGGGCGGGCGCACCCACGTGCTGGCGTTCACCTCGGCCGCGTCACTGCAGGCCTGCCTCGCCCAGCACGCCGGATCGACCCGCCACGTGCCGTACTCGGAGCTCGCCTCCGGCTGGCCCAACCCCGACTGGTGGCTCGCGGTCAACCCCGGCCTGCCGATCGAGGGATACCTGCCGGCCTGGTTCGTGTCGCAGCTCGCGCGCGGGGACGTGCGCCTGCCCGGACGGACCATGGGCGCCCGCGCCCGCCTGATCAAGGCCGACAACGCGAACCGCGCCCGCGCCACCGCGTCCGTGCCCGGCATGACGCCGCCGAGCGAGGACGAGGTCGCGGCCGCGATCGCCGCGCCCGGCATCGCGCAGTCGCCCGGCACGCTCGACGGCGCCGGGCTGGTCACCAGCAACGAGCCGTCCGCGGGCATCCCTTCCGCGGACGCCGGTCCCCGCCGATGGGCGGCCTCGCCCGGCGGCCCGGCGTCCAACGGGGACTTCCCGGGTGCGCCGTCGTTCCCGTCGCGGCCCGCAGCGTCGGATCTGCCGGCGCGGCCACGTGAGACGGTGCCGTCCAACGGCGACACCACCCCGCCGCGGTACGGCGAGGCGTTCCCGGCCGCGCCACCACGGTACGGCGCGAACGTCGCGGAGACGTCGTCGTCCGCGACCGAGAACGGGCTGCCACGACGGCCCGTGACCGAGCCGGCGGCGGACACCCGGCCGCCCGGCTTCAGCCCGCTGCCCCCGTTCGGCGCGAACGCGCCGGCGGCGGATCTGCCGCCGTTCGGTTCCAGCGCGCCGGCGGCGGATCTGCCGCCGTTCGGTTCCAGCGCACCGGCCTCCGGCCTGCCGCGGTTCGGTTCCAGCGCGCCGGCGACCGATCTGCCGCCGTTCGGCTCCAATGCCCCGGCCGTGGACCTGCCGAAGTTCGGCTCCAGTGCGCCTGCGGCGGACCTGCCGAAGTTCGGCTCCAACGCGCCTGTGGCGGATCTGCCGAAGTTCGGGTCGAGTGCGCCGGCGGCCGATGCGCTGCCGAAGCGGCCTCCGGGTGGCGAGTCGCTGCCGAAGCGGCCCGGTGGTGCCGGTGAGGCGTCGCCGCGGGCGGACTTCAGCCCCAACCGCCCCGATTTCGGTTCGCCCGCGCCGTTCCGGCCCGCGTCGGACCCGCTGGCCGCACGGCCCGCGACCGAGGCGTCGCCGCAGCGTCCGGACGCCAACGGCTTCTCGTCGAGCGGCCTTCCGCCCCGCCCGGAGAACGAGGCTCCTGCGGGCAACAGCTTCATGCCGCGTCCGGACAGCAGCGGGTTCCCGCAGCGTGCGGCGAGCGGCGGTCTGCCACCGCGTCCGGAGGGCGATGTTCCGGCGGGCAACGGGTTCATGCCGCGCCCGGACTCCAGCGGTTTCTCGCCGAAGGCGCCCGAGTCCGCGGCGGAGACGCTGCCGAAGCGGCCTCCGGGTGGCGAGTCGATGCCCAAGCGGCCCTCGGCGGCGGACGCGTTCCAGTCGCGTCCGGCCGCGGATGCGCTGCCTGCCAAGCCCGCCGCCGACGCGTTCCCGGCCCGGCCCGGCACCGACGCGTTCCCGTCGAGGCCCGCGTCCGAGACCGTGCCGTCGCGGTCGGCCGCCGACGCGTTCACCCCGCGTCCGGCCGATCCGCTGCCGCCACGTCCCGGACCGGACCCGCTCACCCGCCCCGGCGCGGAGTCCCTGACCCCGCTGGGCCGCCCCGGTGCAAACCCGCTGCCGGCCCGTCCGGCCTCGGCCGGCACCGCCGCACCGACCTCTCCGGCCGCCCCCACGTCCCCGGCCGCGCCCGCAGGCGCCGACGAGGGCCCCGCGGTCGGTCCCGGTGGCCTGCCGCGACGGCAGGCCAGTGCCACGCCGACCGTCTACGGCGGCGCCGTGCCGGTCGACTCGGCCAACGACTACCTGCGCGGGGCCGGCTACCAGCCGGAGCCCGAGCCCGCGGCCCCGGAGCGCGGGCCGCACGTCTGGGCCGCGCCCGGCGAGGCGCCCGCCTACGGCGCCGGTTCGCCGTCGTACACCACGCGGCAGCCGGACGCCGGGTCGTACGCGCCGGATCCGGATCGTCCGTTCTCGCCCGCGCCGACGCCCGCCTACCGGCCGGAGTCGCAGACCGTGACCCCGCCGGAGCTGGCCGGGTTCGTCGCGGCGAACGAGGTCGAGGAGGACCTGCTCTCCGCCGCGGGTGACGGCAGCACCGACTCGTTCCTGTCCACGCTGCTGCTGGCACGCGTGCTGCTGCCGCTCAAGCCGGGCAGCGGTGGCGCCGGCTCGCGCCCCGGTGACCCGGACTTCGCGTGGCGCACCGACATGATCGACGACGAGCGGTACGTGGTGGTCTTCACGTCCCCGGAGCGTCTCGGCGAGCACCTGGTCGGCGGCGACGCGGTCGAGACCGTCGGGGTGAAGTTCGCGCAGCTGATCCGCCACTGGCCGGACCCGGGCCTGTCGTTCGCGGTCAACCCGGGCAGCCCGGTCGGCGCGACGCTGCCGGGCAGCCAGATCGTGGCGCTGGCCAGCTGGGCCAAGGAGGTCGGCCTCGGCGAGGACGGCGAGCCGGAGGAGCCGCAGGTCACGGCCGCGCCGGTGCGGGTGGCGGAGACGCCCGCGCCCGCGACCCGCCCGCCGGACCCGAACGCGCCCACGGTCATGCAGAAGACGGTCGGGCCGGAGCAGGTCGACTACTTCCTGAGCCGCGGGTACGACCGGGTCTCCGGCTTCGTGCACCGGGCGAACGAGGTCGAGCACCTCAGCACGCCGGGTCAGCTGCTGACCGCGTTGGGCCTGATCTACCAGGGCTCGGTGTACCAGCCCGACGCCGAGACCGTGTACGTGCTGCGCTGGCCGGCGTACCGCCCGTCGCTGTACCGGATTCCCTACGGCGGCCAGAACGACGGCGCCATGCGTGCGATGGAGGGCTGGGTGATCGAGCGCCCGCCGTTCCGCGGCAACGGGTTCGCGCCCGGCGACAACTCCGACGTGATCGCCGAGTTCAAGGTGGACAGCGTCCGGCTGCCGCACGGCTCCGAGCTGTGGCGGATGGACCGTTCCGGTCGGCAGACGCTGCTGGCGCTGCTGGACACGGACGCGATGACCTGGCGGAAGGTCGGCGAGAACTGATGCGTGACGGTTACGTGGTCCGCTACCAGGGCCGCGAGTACGAGGCCAGCCCGGACGGCGACAACGTGCGCATCTACCAGCCGCAGTCCGGCGACGGCTTCAGTGAGGTGCGTCCCGGCCGGTTCGTGCGCGTGCTGCACACCGGTGACGTGGACGACCTGACGTACGTGCGGACGACCTGCACCTGGCAGGGCGAGCCGTTCATCGTGCTCGGTGAGGCCGACGGCTGGCTGCGGGTGGAGTACACCGGGGGTAAGGCCCCGACCGCGAAGGCGCTCGGCCTGGAGGAGTTCGACTTCGGCGTCTACCAGGGCTGGGCCCCGCTCTCCGCCGTCACCGACCTCCGCGAGAACAGGGTCTGACCGCTACTTGGCCCAGCGCAGGATCTCCGAGGTGACGAGCCCCGGGGCCTCCCGGTGCGGGAAGTGGCCGATGCCGACCAGCGGCAGCCACTCGTAGGAGGACCGGACGTACCGGCTGGAGCCCTGGGCGGTGCGGGGCAGGATCGCCGAGTCCTGGGTGCCGTGCATCTGCAGCGTCGGCGTGATCAGCGGCCGCTGCATGAGCTTCACGAACCGGTAGCCGTGCAGCCGCATCACGGACCGGAACGCCCAGCGGTAGCCCTCCATCGCGCAGAACGCGGCCTGCGGGATGGTGATCGCCTCCCGGCACTTCGCCTCGTAGTCGGCGAACCCGGGGCTGTTCACCCACTCCCGGCCGCCCCAGCGGCGCAGCATGTTGCCGACCTCGGCGCCGTTGTCCCGGGCGAGCGTGTGCTCGTAGCGCGGGAGCTGGTACTTCAGCGTGTGGGTGGTGGCCGCGATCTGGCCGCGCGGGTCGGTGAACAGCGCGTTGCGCAGCCGCAGCGGGTGGGCCGCGCCCATCACGATCAGCCGGCTGACCATCTGCGGGTGGAACGCGGCCGTGGTCCAGCCGATCATGCCGCCGGCGCCCGCGCCGACCACGATCGCGGACCGCTCGCCGAGCGCGCGGATCAGGCCGGCGACGTCGGCCGCGAGCGTGTAGCCGTCGTAGCCGCGCGGGGGCTTGTCGCTGGCCCCGTACCCCCGGAGGTCCATCGCGACCGCGCGGTAGCCGGCGTCGGCGACCTGGGGGAGGATCTCGTTCCACGCCCACCAGAACTCGGGAAATCCGTGCAGGAACAGCACCAGCGGGCCCGTTCCCGCCTCCACGACGTGAAACCTGCTGCCGTTGGCGCCGACGAACCGGTGTGTCCACGGCCCTTCGATCAGCACGCTGGCGTCGTCAGTCATGGGCTAAGAGTAGGGCTGCTACACGAATTCGCATCCGGGGTGCCCAGTAGGGAAATTCCGAGAGACATTCGGGGGTACGGATGAGAGGCGCTCCTCCATCCGTACTCTCTGCAATTCAGCCAGAACCCGGACGACGGACGGACGCTGCCAAAACCGGGCAGCGGCCGTCCGTCTCTTTGTTAATCGTCCGACTTGCTGTCCTTCATGCCGTTCGCGATCAGGTCCATCACGGTCGAGTCCTGGAGCGTGGTGACGTCGCCGAGCGAGCGGTGTTCCGCCACGTCACGCAGCAGCCGGCGCATGATCTTGCCGGAGCGGGTCTTCGGCAGCTCCGCGACCAGCATGATCTGGCGCGGCTTGGCGATCGGCCCGAGCGTCTTCGCCACGTGGTTGCGCAGCTCCTGGATGAGCGCCTCGCCCGCGTCACCTGCGGTGTCGACGTTGCCGCGCGGGATGGTGAACGCGACGATCGCCTGCCCGGTGGTCGGGTCGGTGGCGCCGACGACCGCGGCCTCGGCCACCGACGGGTGCGAGACCAGGGCGGACTCGACCTCGGTGGTGGAGATGTTGTGGCCGGAGACGAGCATGACGTCGTCGACGCGGCCGAGCAGCCAGATGTGCCCGTCGTCGTCCTTCTTGGCGCCGTCACCCGCGAAGTACATGCCGTCGAACCGGGACCAGTACGTCTCCACGAACCGGTTGTCGTCGCCCCAGATCGTGCGCAGCATCGACGGCCACGGCTCACGCAGCACCAGGTAACCGCCGCCGCCGTCCGGCACGGACTTGCCCTGGTCGTCGACCACGTCCGCGACGATGCCGGGCAGCGGCGTCATGGCGGAGCCGGGCTTGGCCGCGGTCACGCCCGGCAACGGGGAGATCATGATGGCGCCGGTCTCGGTCTGCCACCAGGTGTCCACCACCGGCGTGTTGTTGTGGCCGATCGTCTCCCGGTACCACATCCAGGCCTCGGGGTTGATCGGTTCGCCGACGCTGCCCAGGATGCGCAGCGAGGACAGGTCGAAGCCGGCCGGGATGTCCGCGCCCCACTTCATCATCGTGCGGATCAGCGTGGGCGCGGTGTAGAGGATGCTGACCTTGTACCGGTCGACGATCTCCCAGAACCGGGACTTGCTCGGCGTGTCCGGCGTCCCCTCGTACATCACCTGGGTCGCGCCGTTGGCCAGCGGGCCGTACACGATGTAGGAGTGGCCGGTCACCCAGCCGATGTCCGCCGTGCACCAGTAGACGTCCGTCTCCGGCTTCAGGTCGAAGACCGCATGGTGCGTGTACGCGGCCTGCGTCAGGTATCCGCCGCTGGTGTGCAGGATGCCCTTCGGCTTCGCCGTGGTGCCGGACGTGTAGAGGATGAACAGCGGGTGCTCCGCGTCGAACGCCTGCGCCTCGTGCTCGGTGGAGGCCTGCTCCACCGTCTCGTGCCACCAGAGATCCTTCTCGCCCCAGGCGACGTCCTGCCCGGTGCGGCGCACGACCAGCACGTGCTCGACGCTGGGCGTGCTCTGCAGCGCCTCGTCCACGATCGACTTGAGCCCGGACGGCTTGCCGCGCCGGTACCCGCCGTCCGCGGTGATGACGACCTTGGCGGTGGCGTCGTTGATCCGGTTGCTCAGCGAGTCGGCGGAGAAGCCACCGAAGACGACGCTGTGCGTGGCGCCGAGACGCGCGCAGGCCAGCATCGCGACCGCGGCCTCCGGGATCATCGGCAGGTAGATCGCGACCCGGTCGCCGGCGACCACGCCGAGCCCGGTCAGGTAGTTCG
The DNA here is from genome assembly GCF_000717135.1 of Catenuloplanes japonicus. Taxonomy (GTDB): domain Bacteria; phylum Actinomycetota; class Actinomycetes; order Mycobacteriales; family Micromonosporaceae; genus Catenuloplanes; species Catenuloplanes japonicus. The sequence continues at coordinate 151,607 of NZ_JNXY01000005.1, read as the reverse complement.
CCGCCTGCGAGACGGACTTCAGCAGGTCGTCGTAGGTGATGGTGCGCGTGTCCCCGGGCTCGCCCTCCCAGTGGATCGCGACCTTGCCGCCGTTCCCGGCGGCCACGTGCCGGTCCAGACAGTTCCACGCCACGTTCAGCTCGCCGCCGACGAACCACTTCGCGAACGGCGGGTTGGACCAGTCGAGCACCTGGTCCCACGGCTTCGTCCACTCGAGGCGGCGGGCCTGCGTCTCCCAGAACGCGAGCCGGTCGTCGGCCGCCTCCTGGTAGGCCGCGTCGGTCACGTTGGCCGCCGCGGCGATCGCGGCCGGCGGCGGGAACGTCCGGGTCTCCTTGAGAAGATTCGCCAAGGTCTCACTCATCGATGAACTCCTCGTCAGACGTCCGTGTGATCCAGGTCTCGCCCCGAGACTATCGTCGGACCTGGTGAGCGGCGAGGCGTGGTCACCGTACGCGCCGAATGGCGCACGGTGAGCGCCCACTGGTTGATCTTTGCATCGCGCTGTTCCGCCGTGAAGGGACTGTTACGAGTCGATTTCCCCTAAGTCTTCCCTAACCGCCCGCGACCAGGACGGTAGCGTTGCCTCCCGTGGATCCCCTCGCACCCCTGATGGAGCTGGCCGGCGTCGCCGCGGGCATCGCCACCGCACGTGATCACGCGGACGCCGCGATGCGGCACCGGGCGCTGCGCCGCAAGGGCGGCCAGGTCGCCGCGGAGGTCGGACTGCGTGCCGCGGTCGCCAGCGCCGCCCTGGAGGGCGCACACCACGATCTCGAGGTGGTACGCCAGGGCGCCGTCACCGACCCGGTCATGCAGGGCGCGCTGCGCGTGGTGGGTGCGCTGGACGGCCTGGCCCCGCGCTGGCAGACCGCGCCCCGCCAGGTCCTGGCCCGGCTGCACGTGCTCGCCGCGAGCGGCCTGGTCGCCGACGACGCGCTCGGCCGCCCGGTCGCCGACCCGGTGGTCGCCACGCGGCTGGACACGCTGATGGGCCTGGTCGCGGGCGGCACCCGGGTCCCGCCGCTGCTGCTGGCCGCCATCGTGCACGGCGAACTGCTCAACCTGCGTCCGTTCGAGGGCCCGTCCGGCGTGGTGGCCCGCGCCGCCGCCCGCCTGACGCTGCTCTCCACCGGCTTCGACCCACGCGGCCTGATCGCGGTCGAGGTCGGCCACCTGTCCCGCGAGCCCGAGTACGTCGGCTCCGCCTCCGCCTTCGCCACCGGCACCCCGGACGGCCTGCGCTCCTGGCTGCGGCACTACACCGCCGCGGTCGAGGCCGGCGCCGCCGAGATCGCCCCCATCGGTGACGCGCTCCTGGCCGCCGCCTGAGCGAGGGCTCGCTTCTGCGGCCGGCTCGACCGCAACAACGCCGGTCGGGCGCCTCGCCGCCCGCTCTGCTTGCCTGGGGGCGAGCCCCAGACCCCACGATCAGGATCTTCCCGCTGCCGGACCACGCCGGAAGCGCTTTATGCGCTCTGGGTGGCGGCCTGGAGGATGTGGCGTTCGCGAAGGTCGTGGAAGACCTGGCGGAACAGGCCGGGGCGGGAGTGGAAGTCGACGCCCTGCGCCCACAGCTCGGTCTTGATCTCGGTGCCGTCGTGGCGGTCGATCAGCACGGTCAGACCGCTCGGGATGCGGAACGCGCCGACCCGGTACGTCACGTCCTGCATGCGGAACCGGTCGATCGCGGCCCAGCGGACCGTGCGGGTCCAGAACAGGCCGCGGACCTGGACGCCGAGGTCGCTGACGTAGACGCCCATCCGCGCGATGCGGAACGCGCCGACCGCCCAGGCCACGGCCAGGATGATCGAGAAGATGACGGTGGCCCGCGTGTCGAAGCCGAAGAGCCGGTCGCTGGTCCAGCCGAGGCCGGTGATGCTCGCGGCCTCCCAGGCGATCACGAGCCACCGGCCGCCGCCCGGTGGGTACGGACGGGTCCAGTGTGTCTTCATTTGCGCAAGTATGCCTCGGGTGTTGACGTGCCGCCTGGGCCGTTGTGCCGGTGCCGAATCGGTCAAATGGGTGACTCCGGTACGTGGACGGCGCCTCGATCACGAGGCGCCGTCACCACGTCCGGTCCGGGTTATCAAGCGTGTCCGTATGTCGTCTGCACCGGTCCCGGAGGAGCCGATGCCACGTGCCTATGCGGCAGGCCGCGCGTGGGTGCCCGGTGGCCGTGAGCGGTAATCCCGCTCCCTTTTTCTACGCCGTCGTGAGCTTGATCGCCAGGCTCTTGGCGGATCGTGTTACGGGAGTGCCTGGATTTCGTTTCTCCAGCTCAGGCCGTTGCGGCGCGGGCCTTGCGCAAACGTCCGTACCAGGCGATGCCGATGGCGACGCCGAGCCCGACGCTGATCGCCGCGGCCGTGATCGGGACCGCCGGCTGGGTGCGCAGGCGCCGGCCGATCGCGATCGGGTGGCGGAACTCCAGGATCGGCCAGCCGTGCTCGACCGCGGTCCGCCGTAGCGTGCGGGACGGGTTGACCGCGCTCGGGTGGCCGACGCACTCCAGGAGCGGCAGGTCACTGCTGGAATCCGAGTAGGCATAACACTCGGACAGGTTGTAACCGCGCTCCGCGACCAGCCGGTTCACGCCCTCGACCTTGGCCGGGCCGGCGGCGTAGAACTCCACCTGGCCGCTGTAGCGCCCGTCGACGATCTCCATCCGGGTGGCGATCACGTCGGTGACGCCGAGCAGCTCGCCGATCGGGCGGACCATCTCCTCGCCGGACGCGGAGACCAGCACCACGTCCCGCCCGGCGGCCTGGTGTTCGGCGATCAAGGCGGTGGCCTCGGCATACACGTACGGATGGATGAGCTCGTGCAGGGTCTCGGTGACGATCTGACTGACCTGCTCGACGGACCAGCCCTTGCACAGCTGCGCCAGGTAGTCGCGGGTGCGGGCCATGGTCTGCTCGTCCGTGCCGCCGAGGCGGAACATGAGCTGGGCATACGCCGACTTCACGACGTCCCGCCTCGTGATCAGCCCATCGCGATAGAACGGACGACCGAACGCCAAGGCGCTTGACTTGGCGATGACCGTCTTGTCGAGATCGAAAAACGCGGCGCTTCGGCCCACGGCAGCAGAGTTTAACGTGAGCCCGCCAACGCGCCGGAGCGGTGCCGCAGTTTCTTCGGATTCGGCGGTGATCCCGGGCATGACGCGGCGTGTCGTGAGTCATAAAGCGTTCGCCACTCGACGTGCACGGTTGACTTCAGGCATCCTTAGGATTGCGACGCCGATTCATGTCCTCTCCAGGTGTCGCCCGAAGGCCCTCGGCGGTTGCACCCCCCGTGACTGCCGAGTGGGTTCGGCTCGACCCCCCCGGAGTCGGACCCCCGGACGGCCCCCGTCACCCCCCGACGGGGGTCGTCACCTTTCCGGGGTCCTCTGTGGCTCGGTCGGCTCCTCCTCCGCCGGCACGCCGAACAGGTCGCTCAGGCCGGTGATGGTGAGGACGCGGCGGAACGCCGGGGTGGGCGACGTGACCGTGAAGGCGCAGCTCGCATCCGCCGCCGCGCGGTAGCCCGCGATCAGCGCGCCGAGCCCGGTCGAGTCGATGAACGTCGCCGCCGAGAGATTGACCTCGATCAGTGCGGGTGCGTGCCGGGCCAGCACGTCCCAGATCTCGCCGGCCATCTCGTCGGAATTGGTGTAATCGATCTCGCCCTCGATCGTGACGACGACAACGGGTCCGTGCGCGGCCGAATCCGGGGACAGCTCGCTCGTGATCTCCATGGGCACCACTCCAACGCCGTACTGGCGACCAACATACCCAACATCATTCACATTCGCGCGGCGGGTGTTTTGGCTGGTGCCCCGGTTGTGCCATATCAGATCGACAGGCGGCGCCGCGCTTTGTCCACAGGCGTGAAAGTCATCCACAGGCCAACCCCGTCCACGGGTACGCCCCGCGAGTCTTCCTCCGATGTCTTCCGGCACTTCCCCGGACTTCGGAGGGACTCTGATGGCCCGCACCGGTTCCCGGCCGCTCGTCGTCACCGCCGACGCGGCGCTCCTCGACGATCTGCTGCGCCTCGCCGCCACGGCCGGCACCGAGCTCGAGGTCGCCACCGACCCGGCCGCGGCCCGCCCGCACTACGAGCGCGCACCCGTGGTCCTGGTCGGCCCCGATCAGACCGCGCCGCTGGTCCGCGCCCGCCTCCGCCGCCGCGCGGTCGTGCTCGTCGGGCACACCGGCGCGGCCGATCCGCCACCGGGCCTGATCGCGCGGCTCGGCATCGCGCACATCGCCACGCTCCCGGCCGCGGAGGACTGGCTCGTCGCACAGCTCGGCACGCCGCCGCCCGCACCACCGGGGCGGGTGATCGCGCTGCTCGGCGGCAGGGGCGGTGCCGGCGTCAGCACGTTCGCGGTCACGCTCGCCGTCACCGCGGCCCACACCGGCCGGCGCGTCCTGCTCCTCGACGCCGACCCGCTCGGCGGGCGGCTGGACCTGATGGTCGGGGTGAAACAGTTCGCCCGGCCGGGACCGGGCGCGCTGACCATGCTCAACCTGGACACGATCGAGGCCGATGGGGTTCCCGGGCAGGCGGTCGCCGGCACGCTCGACACCGGCCGGGGCCGGCACGACCTGATCGTGGTCGACGTGGCCCGGCACCTCGACCGGGCCGGCCAGGCCGTGCTGCAGGCGGCCGACCAGGCCTACCTCGTCGTCCCCGCGGAGCTGCGCGCGTCCCTCTCGGCGGGCAGGGTCGCCGCGCTCGCCCGCCCGCACAGCCGTCACCTCGCGATGATCGTCCGGGACGCGTCCGCCGACACGCTCCCGGTGGACGACGTCGCCCGCACCGTGCGCCTCACCGTCGCGGGGACGTATCGGAGCGACCCAGCGCTCCGCACGATCCTGGCCCGCGGCGAGGTGCCGTCCGCCGGCGGGCCCGGCCCGCTGGTGGACCTCTGCCGCCGCCTCCTCACGGCTTCCCCGGGCCGTGACACGGGGGAGGCGGCGGCATGAGGGCCTCACTCTCCGCCCGGGTGCGGGACCGGTTCACGGTGGACGGCGCGGATGCGACCGAGGCCGCCGTGGTCGCCGCCGTCCGCACCGACCCCGGCGCCGCCGACCTCGGCGGGCGTGCGGTGCTGCGCCTCGCCGAGCGGGTCCGCGGCGACCTGGTCGGTGCCGGACCGCTGACCCCGCTGCTGTCCGACGAGACGGTCACCGACATCCTCGTCAACTCCACCGAGGTGTGGGTGGACCGCGGCAACGGCCTGGTCCGCGCACCGGTGCGCATGGGCGGGCCGGATGATGTGCGCCGTCTCGCCCAGCGCCTCGCCGCCGGCTGCGGACGCCGCCTCGACGACGGGCAGCCGTTCGTCGACGCCCGGCTCCCGGACGGCACGCGCGTGCACGCGGTGCTGCCGCCGGTCGCGACCACGGGGCCGTACCTGTCGTTGCGCACGTTCCGGCAGCGCCCCTACCGCCTCGCAGACCTCGTGCTCGCGGGCACCGTTCCCGGGCCGGTCGCGGAGATCCTCCTCGCCGTGGTCTCCGCCCGGCTCGCCTACCTCGTGGTCGGCGGCACCGGCTCCGGCAAGACCACCATGCTGAACACGCTGCTCGGCCTGGTGCCGCCGACCGAGCGCATCGTGATCGTCGAGGACGCCGCCGAGCTGCGCCCCCGGCATCCGCACGTCGTGACGCTGCAGGCCCGCGTCTCCAACGTCGAGGGCGTCGGCGCGGTCGACCTGCGCACGCTGGTCCGGCAGGCCCTGCGGATGCGGCCCGACCGGCTGATCGTCGGCGAGTGCCGTGGCGCGGAGGTCGTCGACCTGCTGGCCGCGCTCAACACCGGCCACGACGGCGGCGCGGGCACGCTCCACGCGAACAATCCGGCCGACGTGCCGGCCCGGCTGGAGGCGCTCGGCATCGTCGGCGGCCTGCCCCGCGCCGCACTGCACGCGCAGGTCGCGGCCGCACTGCAGGTCGTGGTGCATCTGCGGCGCACCACACGCGGCCGTGTCCTCGACTCGATCTCGCTGCTCGCGCCGGAGGGCCCCGAGCGGCTGCTGACCACGCGGACCGTGTGGCAGCGCGGGCACGGTCCCGGCCCGGCCGCGGCCGAGCTGGCCCGGCTGCTCACCGACCGGCACGTGCCGGTGCCGCACCTGCTGTGCGCGCCGGTCGCGTCGCCGGTCGTCCCCCTGCGACGACGCCCGCACGCGCGCGGCGGAGACGCGTCATGAGGGCGCGCGTGCTGGTCGGGAGCGTCACGGCGGTCTCCGCGCTGGGCGGGCTGCTGGTGGCCGGGCCGGTCGGCATGCTGGCGGCGGTCTACTGCCGGCTCGCCGCGCGCGGAGTGCTGCGCGGGGCCGCCACCCGTGCCGAGACGCGGGCCCGCACCCAGACGCTGGACGCGCTCTGCACGCTCGCGGCCGACCTGCGCGCCGGGCTTCCGCACACCGACCCGCCCGTGCTGCCGGACCCGCGCATCGGGCGGCTCACCACGGCGGCGTGGCGGCTCGCGGAGCGTACCGGCGCGCCCCTGGCCGATCTGGTCGAACGCATCGAGTCCGACGCCCGCGCGCTCGCCCGGGGCCAGGCCGCCGCGGCCGCCGAGGCCGCGGGCGCGCGTGCCACCGCCTGGCTCCTCGCCGGGCTGCCCGCGGGCGGCCTGATCCTCGGCCTGTTCATGGGCGTCGACCCGCTGCACGTCCTGCTCCACACCCCGGTCGGCGCGGCCTGCGCGACCGGCGCGGTGCTCCTCCAGTCCGCCGGCCTCGCCTGGGCCAACCGTCTCGCCACGCCGGGAGCCACCCCATGACCATCACACTTCCGTCTCCGAGCACCTGTGTCCTTCTGCCGGCCCGCGGTGTCCCCGGCTGCGACACCGCCTTTCCCGAGTGGCTGCCGCCGCGGTGGCGCCGGTGCAGCCCGTCCGCGTTCTTCCCGCCGGTCTGGCACGGGTGCGGCGTCTTCCGGCCCGGCCTGACGGCCCCGCGGGCTGCGACGGTGACCGCGTGAGCGGCGTCGTGACCCGGCTCGCCGCGCTGGCGGGCACGGCGCCCCTGACCGGCACCCGGATACCGGCTCTACTGCGAACTTTCCGTGCCCCGCGCGGCGTCGGCACACCCGACGCCGCCGAGTACGCCGGCGGCCAGGGTGTCTCCTTGGCGGCCCCGCGCGGGGCCGCGGGCCGGACGAATGATCGTCCAGCGCCCGCTCCTCGGGCCGTGGCGGCAATGCCGGGCGGTGGACGTGGCGGTCCGCTGCCCCGGCCGCGGGTCACCGGCACCGCCGGCGGCGAGATCCCTGGCCAGGGACCACCGGATGCCCGCGATCACCCGCAGCTCAGACAGCGGTCCGCCGATCCGGCTGGTCGCGCCCGCCTGCGGCTCGGGCGGCGTTCCCCCGACGCGGTCAACGGCGGCGCGACGCGCTCCGGAAGGCCGGATGGCCGTGACCGCCCGAGGCTCGGACTGCTGATCGCGGGCGCGGCGGGCGGCGGGGTGGCGGTGGCGCTGCTGGTCGGCGGATGGGCCGGCTACGGGCTCGGCGCCGCTGCGGCGGTGGTGGCGTTCCTCGTGCTGCGCAGGCTCGAGCCGGCCGCGACCCGGACGCTGCGGCTACGGGCCGTCGCCGACCTGCCGCTGGCCGCGGACCTGCTCGCCGCCACGCTCCGCGCGGGCGCGCCCGTCGATCGGGCCGCCGCCGCGGTCGCGGAGGCGCTCGGCGGGCCGCTCGCCGTCCACCTCGGACGCGTGGCCCGGTCGCTGCGGCTCGGCGCGCCGCCGGACGAGGCGTGGAGCTACCTGACCCCCGTGCCCGGCACCGAACGCCTGGTGGCGGCCGCGATCCGGTCCAGCGCGAGCGGGGCGGCACTGGCCGGCGCGCTGACCAGGCTCGCCGACGACCTCCGGGCCGACCGCGCCATCGCCGCCCAGGTGGCCGCCCACCGCGCCGGCGTGCTCGTGGTGCTGCCGCTCGGCCTGTGCTTCCTGCCCGCATTCGTCCTCGCCGGCCTCGTGCCGGTGATCATCGCCGTCCTCAGCGACCTGCTGTGACCACCCCTTCTTCGGGAAGAGAGGAAACCCCATGCTCAGATCGATGCTCGGCCGTCTCGGCGCCCTGTTCCGCCCGCTCACCCGCCGTCTGCACGGCGATGCCGGGATGAACACGGCCGAGTACGCGGTCGGCACGCTCGCGGCCGTCGCCTTCGCCGCGATCCTGCTCAAGGTGCTGACCAGCCCGAACATTCAGAAGGCCCTGACCGAGGTGATCGAGAAGGCGCTCAAATGATCAGCCTGGGCTATCGGGGCCGCCACCACCGCACCGGCTTTTTCAGGCGCACGCTCGGCATCGTTGCCGCGCGTCTTCACTCCGCCGGGCGTTGCCGCCCGGCCGTGGCGCTTCGGTCTGTCGCCGGGGTTCTCGCGGGCTTTCCGCTGGTTGGGAGCTTCCGGCCGGTCGCGATGCGGGCTGAGCCGGTCCGCTCTGTGCAGCCGGCCCGCCCTGTGCAGCCGGTCGTTCCGGGCGCGGGCGGCGTGATGCCGCCGGTGGCGTGCGGCCGATGGGGTCTCGTCCCGTTCGTCATGACGCGGGATCCGGCAGGTGCGGTGTTGCCCGGCGGCGGCACGGATTCACGGTCTGCAGACGGCAATCGTGTCGACGACAGGGAGTTCGGCCGGGCGTCTGATCAGGCAGATGCCGCGATGTCCGGCGGCGGTGCGGCCTCGCGGGCCGCTGGCGACGGTGTGGCCCAGATGGCTGCCGGAGGTGGTGCGATCCAGAGGGCTGCCGGAGGCGGTGCGATGTCGTGGGCCGGGATTCCGTGGGCCGCCGGTGGCGGTGGGAACTCGCGGGCCGCCGGCGGTGATCGAGGTGCGTTCACCGTGGAGTTCGCGGCCGCGCTTCCGGCGTTGATGCTGCTGCTCACGGTAGGGCTCACGGCGGTGTCGGCCGCGTCGGACCGGGGCCGGTGCTACGACGCCGCCCGGGACGCGGCGCTGGCCGCCGCGCGCGGTGAGTCGGGCGTGGAGGTCGGGGAGGCTGCGGCCCCGCCAGGCGCCACGGTCACGCTGCTGGTCGAGGACGACCTGGTCAGGGCCGTGGTGTCGGTTCCGATCCGGACGTTCGGGCGGAGCATCCCCGACCTCCGCGCCATCGGCGAGGCGGTCGCCGCCATCGAGCCCGGCGTCACGGTGCTAACCGAATGACGGCCGATCTCGCCTCTGCCGACGCCGGGGTGGTGCGTGCGTCAGCACCGACGCACGCACCACCCCGGTGGAGACCAGGCGTCGCCGGGCTTGCGGTCCACGACCTGCTTCTGCGTTTGCGCGCGGGGCCGGTCGCGAGAGGCGCGGGCGCGAGGCTGGGGGCCAGGCGGTCACGCGTGGGGTCGGATCTGAGGCGCTTACGCGCGGCGCTGGACCTGCGTGCGGGATCGGACGGGAGGCGTCTGCGTGCAGGGCCGGACGGGAGGCGTCTGCGTGCAGGGCCGGACAAGGGGCGCTCGCGTGTGGGGCCGGACCGGGGTGGGGCATCACTCTGGGTGCTGGCCGCGGGGCTGTTGCTGGTCCTCGCCGGGCTGGCCGGTGCGGCGGTGATCGGCGCCGGGACCGTGCACCGGAAGGTGCGGATCGCGGCGGATCTCGGCGCGCTGGCGGGTGCGCCGCTCGTTCCGCGCGGCGAGTCGGTGGCCTGTCAGCAGGCCACACGCGTGATCGCGGCGAACGGCGCCCGCCCGGTGTACTGCGCGACGGACGGCCTCACCCTGACCGTGGGTGCCGAGCTGGACGTCGAGCCGTGGCCCGGCCTGCACGCGACCACCCACGCGGAGGCCCGCGCAGGGCCGGTCACGGTGCCTGCCGGCACGGTGCCTGCCGCCCGAACGATCACCGCCGCGGCACAGCACGGAGCAGGCGCTGGTCTGGCCGAGACCGGACCGTCCATCGATCCGGCCGAATCGGCCGACGCTCCAGCACGATGCTGCCGCACACGGCGGTCAGACCGCAGGCGGCGGACCGCACGAGGCGCCGCACGGCTCGGGCCAGGCCGCACGTTTCGGGCCAGTTCATACGCCGCGGGTCAGGCAGCGCGCCGTGGGCCGGGCCGCACACCCTGGCGGCCGCACGCCGAGGCGCCGGGCCAGATACGCGGGCCGGGCCAGATACGCGGGCCGGACCACATACGCCGGCTGGGCCACATGCGCGGCCGGGCCACATGCGCGGCCGGGCCACATGCGCGGCCGGGCCACATGCGCGGCCGGGCCGCACGCTGCGGGTCAGGCCGCGTGGGAGTTGGGGGAGGGAGCGGGGATGCGGACGTTGATGGCGATCAGGAGCTGGTGGATCTTGTCGAGGCGCTGGTAGATCCAGTCGAGGCGTTCGGCCTGGGCCAGGGCGGCGTAGGCCTGGGCGAGCGCGATCTGCTGGTCGACGGTGAGCGTGTCGGGGTCGATGCTGTAGACGAGCTCGACGGTGTCGGACATGGTGTTCGCCACGGTGATGCTCCCTTGAGGTCGTACGTGCGGCCTGGCGTGGGGAAGCGTGATGTCGAAAGAGGCATGGTAGCGCTCCCATGCATAGATGAGCATCGCGAAGTGCGGCGCGTGGCGGATTCTGCGATTACCCGAAGGATCGGCGGGTCGCGGCTACGGGGAGGGCGGGAGCGCGGCGAGGACCGCGTCCAGGACCTGGACGGCGGCATCCTTGGCCAGCGGATTGTTGCCGTTGCCGCACTTCGGGGACTGGACGCACGCGGGACAGCCGGTCTCGCAGGCGCAGGAGCTGATGGCCTCGCGGGTGGCACGAAGCCATTCGGCGGCGACCGCGTGGGCGCGCTCCGCGAACCCGGCGCCGCCCGGGTGGCCGTCGTAGACGAAGACGGTAGGGAAGCCCGTGTCGGGATGCGCGGCGGTGGAGATGCCGCCGATGTCCCAGCGGTCACAGGTGGCTACCAGGGGAAGGAGGCCGATCGCGGCATGTTCGGCGGCGTGCAGCGCGCCGGGGAAGTCGACGGGCTCGACGCCCGCGGCCTCCAGCGCGTCCGGAGTGATCGTGAACCAGACCGCGACCGTGTGCAGCTCGCGTACCGGCAGATCGAGCGGCCGGGTGTCGATGACCTCGCCGGAGCCGACGCGCCGGCGCTGGTAGGAGACGACCTGGCTGTGCACGTCGACCTCGCCGAGGAAGAGCCCGACCGGGCCGGCGTCGACGTACTCGCGGACGGACGTCACCGCCAGCGACGTGACGTCCCGGGCGTGGGTGGTCCAGTCCGGTTCCTCCGCGCGGACCAGCGCGACCGCGTCGTCGAGGTGCAGCTCCTCGACCACGAAGGAGCTGCCCTGGTGCAGGTAGACGGCGCCGGGGTGGACCATCATGTGCGACGACGCGGGATCGACGGTGCCGAGCAGACGGCCGGTGGCGGACTCGACCACGTTGATCGGCGCGCCTCCGCCGCCGCGCAGGTCAACGTCGGGGCGGGTGCGGTGCGTCCAGAAGAGCCCGGCCGGACGTCGCCGCAGCGAGCCGGCCCGGACCAGCGCCTCGGCCACGGCGACGGCAGGGGTGCCGCCGAAGAGCTCCAGATCCTCCGCGGTCAGCGGCGCCTCGTTGGCGGCGCAGCAGAGCTGGGGGCCGAGCACGTACGGGTTGGCCGGGTCCAGGACCGTGGCCTCCACCGGGCGGCCGAACAGCGCGTCCGGGTGGTGCACCAGGTACGTGTCCAGTGGATCGTCGCGGGCCACCAGGACGGCCAGTGCCTCGCCGCCGGATCTGCCCGCGCGACCGGCCTGCTGCCACAGCGAGGCCCGGGTGCCGGGGTACCCGCAGATGATCACCGCGTCCAGGCCGACCAGGTCGACGCCGAGCTCCAGCGCGTTCGTCGAGGCCATGCCGAGCAGCCGGCCGGTGAGCAGCGCGTGTTCCAGCGCGCGTCGTTCCTCGCGCAGATATCCGGCACGGTAGGCGGCGACGCGCGCGCCCAGGCCGGGCACGGCCTCGTCCAGCGAGCGGCGGGCGATGGACGCGACCACCTCGGCGCCGCGCCGGGACCGGACGAACGCCAGCGTCCGCACGCCGTGGACGACCGCGTCGGTGAGCAGGTCCGCGGTCTCCCGCAGTGCGGACCGCCGCACGGACGGGACGGCGAGCAGATCCTCGTCGTCCGGGTCCGGCTCGGCGAGCGCGGCGCTGAGCCCGGCCGGCAGCAGCGGCGGCTCCCACAGGGCGAACGTGACGCCGCCCCGTGGCGACCCGTCCGTGGCGACCGCGGTCACCGGCAGCCCGGTCAGCCGGGACGCGGCCGCGGCCGGATCTCCCGAGGTCGCGGACGCCAGCAGAAACACCGCCCGGCTGCGTCGCGGGGCCCGCCCTCGCCCGCCCGCCGCTCCCGGCCCCGCACCCACTGCGTTCTGCATCGGAACTATCGCGAGGCCGGCATCCGGTGCTGAGGCAGGCCGCGGCGCCGAGCCGTCCCTTGCGGCGAGTCCGTCGCCATCACGTTCTGCGGTGCTCGGCGCGGGCGCCGCCGCGCGCTCTCGACCGCGGCCGGAGACGCTGCCCTGTGCCGGCACGCCGGAGCGGGAAGCCCGGTCGGCCGCCGCCGCGCCGAACGTCACCGGCGCGTACCGGTCCGCGACGCGGCGGAGGCGGCGCAGCACGTGGGCCACGTGGGAGCCGAACAGCCCCCGGTACACGTGGCACTCGTCGATGATCACGTACGACAGGTTGCGCAGGAAGGAGGACCAGATGCCGTGATTCGGGAGGATGCTGTGGTGGAGCATGTCCGGGTTCGTGAGGATGAAGCGCGAGTTCGCCCGGATCCACTCCCGCTCCTCCTGCGGTGTGTCGCCGTCGTAACACGCCGGGCGTACCCCCGGGGCAAGGTTGCGCACGGCCCGGAGCTGGTCGGCTGCGAGCGCCTTCGTGGGTGCGACGTAGAGCACCGTCGCCTTCGGGTCGGCGGCGAGCGCGGACAGGGCGGGCAGCAGGTACGCCAGGGACTTTCCCGACGCGGTCCCGGTGGCCACCACCACGTGACGGCCGGACCAGGCGAGCGAGGCGGCCTCGGCCTGGTGCCGCCACGGCTGTGTGATGCCGCGCGCGGCCAGCGCGTCCTGCAGGTCCTCGGGCACCCAGGACGGCCAGCGGACCGGGTCTCCGGCGGCGGGCGGCACCCGTTCCACGTGGGTCACGGAGGGCGAGGTGTGAAGGCGCCGCAGCAGCTCGGCCGGGGGGACCGCGGTGTTCGACACGTCCTGCACTCTCGCACTGGTGTGCGGAAAACCCAAACGAGAACGCCGAAGCACGGGGCCGCACGATGCGACCCGGCCCACCCGATGGTTAGATTCGACTGGGCGTAGCCGCAATTTTTGCGCCGATAAGCCGAGGAGGACTGATGGAGCTGCAGTTGGCGACCCGCACCGTCGCCGGGCACACGGTCCTGGAGGTGGGTGGCGAGGTCGACGTCTACACCGCGCCGAGGCTGAGGGAACGGCTGGTCGAGCTGATCGACGGCGGCGTGCGCGGCGTGATCGTGGACCTGGGCGGCGTCGAGTTCCTCGACTCGACCGGGCTCGGCGTGCTGGTCGGGGCGCTGAAGCGTCTGCGCCCGGTCGGCGGCACGTTCGGCCTGGTGTGCGCGAAGGAGCCGTTGCTCAAGATCTTCCGGATCACCGCGCTGGACCAGGTCTTCCCGATCTACCCGTCGGTCGACGCGGCCGTCCAGGCCGCGGGCGGGGCGGGCGCGGACTCCGGCCCGACCGCGTGATGGCGACTGTCCGACTGGCGTTCTCGCCGGCGCCTGTGCACGTGCGCACCGCTCGTCTCGTGGGCGTGGCCGTGGCCCGCCGCGCCGGCGTGGCCGAGGAGTTGCTGGACGAGGTCCGGCTGGCGATCGGCGAGGCCTGCGCCCGCGCGGTCGCGCTGCACCGGCAGTACGGCGTGTTCGCCCCGGTGCAGGTGGAGATGTCCGACGAGAGCTCGTACACCGTCCGGGTGATCGACCGCGCGCCGATCGAGGCCGGTCTGGGCATCCCGTCGATCCCGCCGGACGAGCTGGCCAACGAGTCGCTCTCCGACGACGAACTGACCACCGGTGTCGGATTTGCCCTTTTGGCCGGATTTGTGGATGATCTCCAGGTGCGCCCGGTGGAAGAGGGTGTGGGCACCGAGGTCCGCATGGCCTGGCCGACCCACGCCGCCTGACACCCACAAGATCAAAAGCTTTCCACGGTACGGCCCGGACTCCCGCGCCCGGCTCCGTGGCCATCCGGCACGCCGTCACGCCCGCCTGTGACCCACGTCCGCTCCGCCTCGCGCGGAGGGGTCATGGTGCGGGCGCGAACGGTGGCCGAGATGTCCGTGCGGGGCCGGTACGGACGACCGCGGTGACCCCGCACGAGATCGATGATCGAGCGCGAGGCTGACGGGCGGCCCCCATGGCCGGGTGTGACCGGACGGCCGCGTCGGCCGGCCGCGAGATCGGGCGTTCGCGATGATCGAGACGCAGATCACACCCCGTGATTGCGTACGCCCGAGAATGCCGCACCCCGCCGGTCATCCCCATAAAGGCCGCTAAAACCCGATAAACGCCGGTAGATGCCCCTCCCGAGCTCCCGGCCACAAACCCCCAGGTCACGATCTGATCTTGCGCCGACCAGTTGCGCACACCGACCTGATGACCTTGACTGTGCCTACAGACAAGCCCCGATGGATCCCCGCGGTTAACACAGTTGCCAACATCATCACGACACGATGGCTCCGGCTGTGACCCTCAACACGGGTGACCGCTACAGTACGCGGGTCATTACGTACTGTTTCCGGCCCCGCTGTCCGGTGAGGGCCGGACGCTGCCACGGCCGCGTGGCTGCGGCCACCCGGTTCGTCCGCCGGCTGGTGCGCGCTCGGTAGGAACTTGAGGAGGACATTGATGTCCAAACACGGCTTCGTCGCCGCCGGCGACGGACTGTCCCTTACCGGTACGAATCTCTCGTACGTCGTCGTCGCCGCGGTCATCGCGCTGGTGGCGCTGGGCTTCGCACTCGCGCTCGTCCGCGGTGTGCTCGCAGCCGGTAAGGGAACGACCAACATGCAGGAGATCGCCGGCGCCGTGCAGGAGGGCGCGTCGGCCTATCTCTTCCGCCAGTTCAAGACGCTCGCCGTCTTCGTGGTGATCGCCCTCGTCCTGCTCTTCCTGCTTCCGGTGCACGAGACCGACGGCAACGAGACGCTGGTCAAGATCGGCCGTTCCGCGTTCTTCGTGGTCGGCGCCGTCTTCTCCGCGTTCATCGGTGGCGCCGGCATGGCGCTGGCGACGCGGGCGAACCTGCGCGTGGCCGCCGCGGCCGGTGAGAAGCAGGGCGGTCGCGAGAAGGCGATGCAGATCGCGTTCCGCACCGGCGGCGTCGTCGGCTTCCTCACGGTCGGCCTCGGCCTGGTCGGCGCCTCGCTGGTGGTGCTGCTCTACAAGGGCGACGCGCCCACCGTGCTGGAGGGCTTCGGCTTCGGCGCCGCGCTGCTGGCCATGTTCATGCGGGTCGGCGGCGGCATCTTCACCAAGGCCGCGGACGTCGGCGCCGACCTGGTCGGCAAGGTCGAGCAGGGCATCCCGGAGGACGACCCGCGCAACCCGGCGACCATCGCGGACAACGTGGGCGACAACGTCGGCGACTGCGCCGGCATGGCCGCTGACCTCTTCGAGTCCTACGCGGTGACGCTGGTCGCCGCGCTGATCCTGGGCCGGGCCGCGTTCGGCGAGGACGGCCTGGTCTACCCGCTGATCGTCTCCGCGGTCGGCGTGCTGATCGCGATCGTCGGCGTGTTCATCACCCGGCTGCGCCCGTCCGACCGCAACGGCCTGACCGCGATCAACCGCGCGTTCTACATCTCGGCCGCGCTGTCCGCCGCGCTGGTCGCCGTGGTCACGTTCCTCTACCTGCCGAACTCGTTCCCCGGGTTCGAGGACCCGGCCGTGAGCGCGGAGTTCACCGGCAACCCGCAGGTGCTGGCGATCGGCGCGGTCGTGATCGGCATCGTGCTGGCCGCCGCGATCCAGGCGCTGACCGGCTACTTCACCGAGACCGCGAAGCGCCCGGTGCAGGACATCGGCAAGTCGTCGCTGACCGGCGCCGCGACCGTCATCCTGGCCGGCATCAGCGTCGGCCTGGAGTCCGCGGTCTACTCCGCGCTGGTGATCGGTGCCGGCGTGTTCGGGGCGTACCTGCTGGGCGGCGGCTCGATCATCCTGTCGCTGTTCGCGGTCGCGATGGCCGGCATCGGCCTGCTGACCACGGTCGGCGTGATCGTGGCGATGGACACGTTCGGCCCGATCTCGGACAACGCGCAGGGCATCGCGGAGATGTCCGGCGACGTGGACGAGGCCGGCGCGCAGACGCTCACCGAGCTGGACGCGGTCGGCAACACCACGAAGGCGATCACCAAGGGCATCGCGATCGCGACCGCGGTGCTGGCCGCGACCGCGCTCTTCGGGTCGTACCGGGACACGATCACCACCGCGCTGCGTGACGCGGGCGAGACGCTGTCGATCGACGCGCTGCTCAACGTGTCGGACCCGCGCAACCTGGTCGGCCTGCTGGCCGGCGCCGCGGTGGTCTTCCTCTTCTCCGGTCTGGCGATCAACGCGGTCTCCCGGTCGGCCGGCGCGGTCGTGGTCGAGGTCCGTCGTCAGTTCCGCGAGTTCCCCGGGATCATGGAGGGCACCCAGCGTCCGGAGTACGGCCGCGTGGTCGACATCTGCACCCGGGACGCGCAGCGCGAGCTGCTCACGCCCGGTCTGCTGGCGATCCTGGCGCCGATCGCGGTCGGTTTCGGCCTCGGTCCGGGCGCGCTCGCGTCCTACCTGGCCGGCGCGATCGGCACCGGCACGCTGATGGCCGTGTTCCTGTCCAACTCCGGCGGCGCGTGGGACAACGCGAAGAAGCTGGTCGAGGACGGCGCGCACGGCGGCAAGGGCTCGGAGGCGCACGCCGCGACCGTCATCGGCGACACCGTGGGCGACCCGTTCAAGGACACCGCGGGCCCGGCCATCAACCCGCTGCTCAAGGTGATGAACCTGGTCAGCCTGCTGATCGCGCCCGGTGTGGTGACGCTCACCTACGGCGCGGACGCGAACCTGCCGGTCCGGATCGGGCTGGCCGCGGTGGCGACGCTGATCATCGTGGCGGCCGTGGTGTGGATCAAGCGGAAGCCGATCTCGATGGGCGACGAGCCGCCGGCGCCGACCGCGGGCACCCCGGTGCCGCCGAAGCAGGAGATCGTGAGCGCCTGATCGGCCGAGGATGCCGCCGGGGAGATCGCATGCTTCCCGGCGGCATCGCGCGGTGATGACCCTCAGTCGTACGCTGCTCTCCATGCGCACCCCCCGCATGGTGTCCTGCACCGCGGTCCTCACCTCCCTCGTCCTGTTCCTCGCCGCGTGCGGCGGTGGCGCCACGCCGCAAGTCTGGGCCTCCGAGGTCTGCCAGGCGCTGGGTCCGTGGCGCACCGAGATAAGCACGCTCACCGCCCGCGCCCAGCAGCAGATGAGCGCCGAGACCACGCCCACCGCGGCCAAGGAGAACCTGGCCCGGCTGTTCGAGGGCGCCAAGGACGCGAGCGAGACCGCGCGTGCCGGCGTCGAGGCGGCCGGCGTGCCCGACGTGGACGACGGCGAGAAGGTCGCGCAGGGTTTCCTGATCTCGCTGAGCGGCGTCCGGGACGCCTACGACAAGGCGCTGCAGGGCATCCAGGCGCTGGACACGTCGCAGGCCGGCGCCTTCTACTCCGGCGTCGAGCAGGTGGTCACCACGCTCGACTCGGAGTACGACAAGACCGCGCTCGACACGTCGTCGCTGCAGTCGGAGGAGCTGCGGGAGGCGTTCGACCAGGTGCCGGAGTGTCGTTGAGTGTCGGTCAACCCGCCGATTCCGGGCCTCCCGGACGTACCCCCGCGAGATTTTGATCTTGAAAAGGGCCCACGGCGGAAAAGACACGAGCCACATCAAGATCAAGAGCGCGCCACGGTACGCCCGCAGCCTTCACTTTTCGGGGTGGAGGCCCACGATCCCGGCGTGGCCGATCTGGCCGGACTGCTCGCCGGGCCCGGCGAGATCGTCCGGATGGGAGGCACCGCCCGGGTGTCGCTGACCGTCACGGAGCCCTGGCGCGTGCATGTGCTGGTCCCGGAGATCCTCCGTCGTGGACTGCAGACGACCTGGTCGCATACAGAGGACGAGCGGCTGGAGGTGCGCACCGCCTACGCGACCACGCTGATGCCGCTCGCCCGCGCCTGGCTGCGCGAGCAGGGTGCCCCCAAGCGGCCGCCACGCGCGTTCTTCCTCAACGGCTTCCGGCTCCGGCTCTGGGTCGCGGCGGCCGGAATGCCCGACCCGTCCGGATATGTGCTTCGGCTCGGCGCGGCGGACGAGCCGATCTGGGAGACGGTCCGCGCGGCACTGCACGCGGTCGGACTGCCCAGCCGCCTCACCACGCCGCGTGACGAAGGCCCCGGGCTGCGCATCTCCGGGCGCCGTCGCATCGCCCGTCTCGCGGACCTGGTCGGGACGCGTCCGGACGCCGCGCCCGAGTCAGCGTGGCCACGCTGACCCCCGGTGTACTGTCTAATCTCCGACAGTTACGGTGACTGGATGACCGAGACATAGACCGGCACGATGGTGCAGGTCCGTGCCGAGCGTCTCCGGGCAGCGGACACCGTTGGGGGGAACAGAGGTCGCTCGACCGGCGTTGTCGATCCACGACGCCGGCGGCCCGGTAGCGTGGGGTCGCCGAAAGGTCCCGCGCGACCCTCCGGCCGCAGACCGCGTTACCGTGGATCGGTTGGCGCAGCGGCGCGCATGATCAGCCGTGGCCGATCCGAGACTCGCGCGCTGTCCAGGGCTTCCAGAGCTGAATAGACAGGCGATCCACCAACCGCAGGGGATCCATCGAGGTCAGGAGTAACGTGCCGAGCAACGCCAAGAGCACCCGTCTGGTCATCGTCGAGTCACCGGCGAAGGCTAAGACGATCTCGGGCTACCTTGGCCCGGGTTACGTCGTCGAGGCCAGCTTCGGGCACGTCCGCGACCTGCCCCGCAACGCCGCCGAGGTCCCGGCCGGGTACGAGGACAAGCCGTGGGCACGGCTCGGCGTCGACGTGGACAACGGCTTCACCGCCCTCTACGTCGTCTCGCCGGACCGCAAGAAGCAGGTCACGAAGCTCCGAGCCCTGGTCAAGGACGTCGACGAGGTCCTGCTCGCGACAGATGAGGACCGCGAGGGCGAGGCCATCGCCTGGCACCTGATCGAGACGCTGAAGCCCAAGGTCCCGATCCGGCGGATGGTCTTCCACGAGATCACCAAGCCGGCCATCCAGGCCGCCGTGGCGAACCCGCGCGAGCTCGACCGCGACCTGGTCGACGCGCAGGAGGCCCGCCGCATCCTCGACCGTCTCTACGGCTACGAGGTCTCCCCGGTGCTGTGGAAGAAGGTGCGCACCGGCCTTTCCGCAGGCCGGGTGCAGTCCGTCGCCACCCGCATCGTGGTCGAGCGCGAGCGCCAGCGCATGGCGTTCCGCACCGCCGAGTACTGGGACATTCTGGCCCGCCTCGCCGTCGGCGGCCAGGTCGAGGGCCCGCGCACGTTCAGCGCCTCGCTCATCGCGATCAACGGCGACCGCGTCGCCAGCGGCAAGGACTTCGAGCCGACCACCGGGCAGGTGAAGCCCGGCTCCGGCGTGATCCACCTCGACGGTGACGGCGCCCGTGGCCTGGCCGCCCGCCTGGAGAACCGTCCGTTCCAGGTCATCCGCGTCGAGGAGAAGCCGTACCGGCGGCGGCCGTACGCGCCGTTCATCACGTCCACGCTCCAGCAGGAGGCGGCCCGCAAGCTGCGCTCCAGCTCGCAGCAGACGATGCGCACGGCCCAGCGGCTGTACGAGAACGGCTACATCACCTACATGCGAACCGACTCGGTGAACCTCTCCGAGTCCGCGATCACGGCCGCACGCAGCCAGATCGCCGAGCTCTACGGCGCGTCGAACGTGCCTCCGCAGCCGCGCCGCTACACCGGCAAGGTGAAGAACGCGCAGGAGGCGCACGAGGCGATCCGCCCGGCCGGCGACACGTTCCGCACGCCCGGCGAGGTGGCGAACGAGCTGTCCGGCGAGGAGTTCAAGCTCTACGAGCTGATCTGGCGGCGCACCATCGCGTCCCAGATGACCGACGCGGTCGGCTCGTCCGTCTCGGTGCGCATCCGCGCGATCTCCACCGCCGGGGAGGAGGCCGACTTCGGCGCCACCGGCAAGACGATCACCGACCCCGGCTTCCTGCGCGCCTACGTCGAGTCCTCCGACGACGAGAACGCGGAGGCCGAGGACGCCGAGCGTCGCCTGCCGACCCTGGTCAAGGACCAGCCGCTGACCCCCGAGCAGCTGGACGCGATCGGCCACTCCACCCAGCCGCCGTCCCGCTACACCGAGGCGTCGCTGGTCAAGGCGATGGAGGAGATGGGCATCGGCCGCCCCTCCACCTACGCGTCGATCATGCAGACCATCCAGGACCGCGGCTACGTGACCAAGCGCGGCCAGGCGATGATCCCGTCGTTCCTGGCGTTCGCCGTGGTCGGCCTGCTGGAGCGGCACTACCCCGGCCTGGTCGACTACAACTTCACCGCCTCGATGGAGAACCAGCTCGACGAGATCGCCGGCGGCGACGCCCGGTCCGCCGACTTCCTCACCGCGTTCTACTTCGGCAGCGGTGCCGGCGCGGAGGCGTCCATCGCCAAGGCCGGCGGCCTGAAGAAGCTGGTCACGGAGAACATCGCGGAGATCGACGCGCGCAGTGTCAACTCCATCCCGCTGTTCCGGGACGCGGAGGACCGCGACGTCGTGGTCCGCGTCGGCCGCTACGGGCCGTACCTGCAGCGCACCCACCACACCGACGACCCGTCCGCCGAGCCGGACGAGGCCGACCGCGCGTCGTTCCCCGAGGCGCTCGCGCCGGACGAGCTGACGCCGGAGAAGGTCGACGAGCTGTTCCTCGGCGGCGCCGGCAGCGAGCGCAAGCTCGGCGAGCACCCGGAGACCGGCGAGCCCGTGCTGCTCAAGGCCGGCCGCTTCGGGCCGTACGTGTCCAGCGGCGACAAGAACTCCTCGCTGCTCAGCAGCCAGAAGCCGGACGAGCTGACGCTTGCGGACGCGCTCCGCCTGCTCTCGCTGCCGCGCCTGGTCGGCGTGGCCCCGGACGGCGCGGAGGTGTTCGCGCTCTCCGGCCGCTACGGGCCGTACGTGAAGAAGGGCGACGACTCCCGCTCGCTCGACAACGAGGAGCAGATCTTCACGGTCACGCTGGACGACGCGCTGGCCCGCCTGGCCGCGCCGAAGACGCGTGGTGCCCGCCGTGCCGCCGCCCCGCCGCTGCGCGAGATGGGCAACGACCCCGCGACCGAGAAGCCGCTGGTCATCAAGGACGGCCGGTTCGGCCCCTACGTGACGGACGGCGAGTTCAACGCGTCGCTGCGCCGCAGCCAGACCGTCGAGGCACTGTCGCTGCAGGAGGCCAGCGAGATGCTGGCCGAGAAGCGCGCCAAGGGCCCGGCGAAGAAGCGTGCGGTGAAGAAGGCCCCGGCCAAGAAGGCGGCGGACGGCGCCCCGGTCAAGAAGGCCACCGCGGCGAAGAAGACGGCGGCGAAGAAGACCACGACGGCCGCGAAGAAGACGACCGCGGCGAAGAAGGCCACCGCGACCAAGACGACGACGGCGGCCGCGAAGAAGGCGCCGGCGAAGAAGGCCGCACCCGCGAAGGCGACCACCGACGCCTCCTGAGAGTGACGGCCCCTCATGATCTAGGGGTACAGACGTACGATGGCCGGGTGACCCGTTGGACAGGAACCCGGCCCGGCAAGGCGGTCGTGGTCATCAAAGACCTGGCCGCACTGCACGGCCCGACCACCGGCACCGTGACGCTGCCCCACCACCTGATGTGGCAGGCGGACCGTACGTTCGACCTTGATGATCCAGGCACGCTGCAGTGGCTGTACGAGATAGTTCTGCGCGAGGCCCGAGGTTCTGCCGATCTCGTCGAGTGGCTTGACAGCCGGATGTTGCACGCATGCTGGCCGTCGCTCTACCTGCCCCATGGCATCCGTCATGTCTGGGAGATGTCGCACCCTTCCCTGAGCAATGCGCGCGAGGCTTCGCCGGTCCAGGCGAATCCGACCTATGTGCGATGGCTTGCCCAGCAGCAGGCTGCATGACCGACGATCGTTTCGCGTTACGTATCGAACTGGCTCGGCGCGCCTTGGAAGTGATCGACGATCAAGGCTTCGCGCTCGGTGGAGGTCAAGCGCTCGTCGCTCACGGACTGGTTCAGCGCCCCACCGAAGACATCGACCTTTTCACCGATCGAGAGGGCGGCGTACGCGAGGCGGCTCCAGCGATCAGTGATGCGCTGGCTGCTTGCGGGTTCGAGGTGGCCCACATCGGCGATGACGCCGATCCCATGGATGCCTTCTACGGCATGGACGATGCCTTCGAAGAGTTCGAAGTGAGGGCGGGTGAGGCCACGGTGCATATATCGCTGGCCTGCATGCCGCGCCAGCGGTTGCCGGTGCAGATGGAGGTCGGTCCTGTCGTCCACCTCGATGATCTGCTCGGATCGAAGTTCTGCGCGCTGGCGGGCCGCAGCGAGCCTCGCGATTTCATCGATGTGGCCGCCGCGCTCGACCGGGGATTCCGGCGTGACCGGATACTGGAGCTGGCGCACGAGCACGAGCCGATATTGGCCGAAGATGAGATTGCGGCTGCGATGCGGCGTTTGGACGGACTCCCGGACGCGAGATTCGCGCGTTACGGCTTGGACCAGGCGGCGATAGCCCGAATGCGCGCGGCTTTCGCGGACTGGCCACGCGACTGACGCTCGTCAGTCGCCGAGCACCCGGGTCGTGTATTCGTTCGTGAAGACGCGGCCTGGATCCAGCCGGTCCCGGACCGCCAGGAAGTCGTCGAAGCGCGGGTAGGCCTCCCGCAGGGACGCCGCGTCCCGATAGTGCAGCTTGCCCCAGTGCGGGCGCCCGCCCAGTGACGCCGCCACCTTCTCGAACGCCCGGAAGTACGGCTCGTACGGCGCCCCCACGTACTGGTGGATGGCCAGGTAGGCCGACTCCCGCCCGTATCCGTGCGAGAGCCAGATGTCGTCCGGTGCCGTGAACCGGATCTCGACCGGGAACTGCACCTTGAACGGCATGGACGCCACGATGTGCTGCAACGCGGCCAGCGCCTCCGGCAGTGCGGCGCGCGGCACCCCGTACTCCATCTCGGTGAACCTGACCCGCCGCGGCGTGCAGAACACCCGGTCGGAGCGGGCCGTGTAGGTGCGCTCGGTGAGCGCCCGCGCCGAGACGGCCTGCACGGTCGGCACCACGGCCGGAACGAGGCGACCCAGCCGGCACGCCCCCGCGTACACCGTGTTGGACAGGAACTCGTCGTCCAGCCAGGCGCGGAACCGGCTCAGCGGCGCGTCGTCCAGCGCGACCCTGTTGTTCGTCTTGGCCTGCACCCGATCGGTGTACGGGTACCAGTAGAACTCGAAGTGATCGTTCGCGGCGATCCGCTCGTCCAGGTCGCCCAGCACGTCCGTGAGCAGCGCCGGTGCCTCGTGCGCCCGCAGCACGAACGCGTCCACGCAGCGCAGCGTCACCTCGGTGATGACCCCCAGCGCCCCGATTCCGACCCGGGCCGCACGGAACAGATCAGCGTTGGACGACGCGGAGCACCGCACCACCTCACCCGACCCCGTGACCAGCGTCAACGCCTCCACGAACGTGGAGAGGCAGCCGTATCCGGCGCCGGTCCCGTGCGTACCCGTGGAGATGGCTCCGGCAATGGTCTGGACGTTGATGTCGCCGAGGTTCGGCATCGCGAGACCGTGCCCGGCCAGCTCCTCGTTGAGCAGGCAGAGGTCGGTGCCGGCGTGCACGGTGACCAGCCGCGCCTCCCGGTCGACCGAGATCAGGCCGCTCATCCGGCGGAGGTCGACCTGGATGTCATCCGCGAGTGCGGCGGCGGTGAACGAATGACCGGTGCCGACGGGCTTGACGCGGCGCCCTTCCGTGGCGGCATTCTGGACCAGGGCGACGATCTCGTCGGTGCTGACCGGTGTCACTGACAGGGCGGGCGTGACCTGCTGGTTACCGGCCCAGTTGGACCAGGGCCGGGTGGGTGTCGGTGCTGTGCGGGTCAAGTCAGCCCCCCAGTGTCACGCCTAACGTGAGTTGAATTCATATCAGCACGAGGACGGAGAGTAAACACCTTGCGGCTTCTCGCTCGTTAAGCCGAGTAACCTTTGTTTTCTCTCTGCCGAAAGGGAGTTGCGACGCGTGTCGACAACAGCTGTCACCGCCGGACCCCTACGTCGCGTGCCCGTTCAGGGACGCAGCGTAGCGCGGGTCCAGCGCATGCTCGACGCCTGTGCCGAGCTTGTCGACGAGGTCGGCTACGAGGGACTGACCACGACGCTGCTCGCTGAGCGCGCCGAGGTGGCCATTGGCTCGGTCTACCAGTTCTTCCCCGACAAGCGGGCCATCGTGCAGGCACTCGCCCTGCGCAACATGGAGGCCTACCTCGATCGCCTGTCCACCCGGTTCGCCGCCGGGAACCTCGCCCAGTGGTGGGACGGGGTGGATGCCGCCATAGACGAGTTCATCGGCATGCACCGCACCGTCGCCGGGTTCCGCACGCTGCACTTCGGCGACGTCGTCGACGTGCATCTGCTGGACGAGGAGCGCGACAACAACGTGGTCATCGCCAACCGGATCGCCGAGGTGCTGCACGAGCAGTTCGCGGTCGCGGACACGCCCAAGCTGCGGTTCGCGCTGGAGATCGCCGTGACCACGGCCGACTCCCTGATCAAGCTCGCGTTCCGGCGCGACGCGGACGGCGATCCGCAGATCATCCAGGAGTCCAAGACGCTGATCCGGGACTACCTCCAGTCCCACGTCGGCATCTGATCAACAAAAACTGAAAATCAGGCGGGGGTACGACCACAGCCGCGCCCCCGCCGGTAAAGACCTATCCCAGGAACGCGTGCCCCTCACCGCGATAGGTCGGCACGGTCGCGGTCACCGCGTCGCCCTCCACCAGGTGCAGCTCGTTGACGTGCTCACACAGCTCACCGGCCTTGGCGTGGCGGAACCAGACGCGGTCGCCGGGCTGCAGCGAGTCCGCCGCCGCGCCGGTCAACGGCGTCTGCACCTCGCCCGGCCCCTCCGTCCCGATGTAGCTCAGACCCTCCGGCAGCCACGGCCGCGGCAACCGGCTCTTCTCGGCAGGTCCGGACGCCACCCAGCCACCGCCGAGCACGGTCGCGATGCCCTCGGCGGGCCGCCGGACCACCGGCAGCCCGAAAAACGCGGCCGGCTCGGGCTGCCACGC
Organism: Catenuloplanes japonicus; assembly: GCF_000717135.1. Classification (GTDB taxonomy): domain Bacteria; phylum Actinomycetota; class Actinomycetes; order Mycobacteriales; family Micromonosporaceae; genus Catenuloplanes; species Catenuloplanes japonicus. The sequence goes on along the minus strand of NZ_JNXY01000005.1, from coordinate 126,219 downwards.
GCGGTACGCGTCGAACAGCGTCGGACCGTACAGCCCGGACCCGGCGGTCACCTCCGTGACGGACGGGTCCTGCGAGGTCGCGGCCACGCTGCCGGTGCCGCCGCCGTTGACGTACTCCAGGTCGGTCAGCGCGCGCACGGCCGACACCGCGGCCACGCGCCGGGGCAGCAGCTCCGCGCCGGAGCGCTTCTGCATGGCCCGGATGATCGCGCCCCGGGCCGCCTGCCGGGGCGGCGCGTCGCCGAGGCCGGCGATCTGTGCCTCGTAGGCCATCAGCCCGACCAGCCGGAAGCCCTTGCGCCGCGCTACGTGCTCGGCGAACCGGCCGGCCTGCGTGGCCGAGTGCACCGGTGAGCGCCGCACGCCCACGTGCACCCGCCCGCCGAGCGGCCGCCAGGACGCGTCCAGGTCCAGGCAGAGGCGGATTTCCTCGCGCTGGTCCGGCGCGGCGACCGCGTCCATCAGGTCCAGCTGGGCCGGGCTGTCGGCCATGATCGAGATCGCGGCCGCCAGCTTCGGATCGGCGCCGAGTTCCGCGATCGCGGGCCGGCTGACCGTCGGATAGGCGACCAGCACGTCGTCGCTCACACCGGAGCGGACCAGCCAGATCGCCTCCGGCAGCGTGTACGCCATCACGCCCGCCCACCCGGGCCGGGCCAGCACCCGGTCCAGGAGCGTGCGGCAGCGTACCGATTTTGCGGCGACCCTGATCGGTTTTCCACCGGCGCGCGCGGTCAGCGCGTCCGCGTTGGCGTCGAAGGCGGCCAGGTCGACCACGCCGATCGGCGGGTCCAGGTGTGCGGTGGCGCGGTCGAGTCGCGTGCGCAGCGCTTCACGGTCCGAGGGAGACACGTGCGTACGGTATCGAGGTCCGCCGGACAATGCGAGTCTCCTTCACGTATGACTGACACCCGTCAGGGTGCGATCAGGGGAAACTGGGGGCCGGAGGCGACCCGGGCCGCGACTAGAGTGTTCTGCCGGGGGCGCCCAGCGAGGGGCCGGCACGCGGAGGTACGGCCATCGAGAATCAAGCTGGCGGACAGGTCGACCTGTCCGGGATGAAAGCGCTCCGCTCGGTCATGCGCATCCGGCCGTTCCGGCGGCTGTGGATCGTGCTCGCCTTCGCCTCCCTCGGCGACTGGCTCGGCCTGCTGGCCACCGCCATCTTCGCATCCGCGCAGGTCACCGGCTCGGCCGCGAAGGGCCTGGTGTTCGGCTCCACGATCGCGGTGCGGCTGCTCCCGGCGCTGGTGCTCGGCCCGGTGGCCGGCGTGCTGGCCGACCGTTTCGACCGCCGCCTCACCATGGTGGTCTGCGACATCCTCCGCTTCCTGCTCTTCCTCTCCATCCCGGTCACCGCGCTGATCGTGGACAACGCCGGCGTGATCGTCACCTGGGCCGCGATCGCCACGTTCCTGATCGAGTCGATCACGCTGATCTGGATCCCGGCGAAGGAAGCCGCGGTGCCGAACCTGATTCCCCGCGCCCGCCTGGAGATCTCCAACCAGCTGTCACTGATCACCACCTACGGGATCACCCCGGTGATCGCCGCGCTCAGCCTCTCCGGGCTGGACGCGTTCGTCCGCTCCGGCATCGTCCCGCCGCCGCCGTCGTGGGGCGAGCCGGCCCAGGTGGCGCTCTACTTCAACGCGTTCACCCGGCTCGCCATCGCGATCGTGGTCTTCTTCGGCATCAAGGAGATCAGCGGCCGCGCCGACCGCCGCGAGGGGGTCCGCGAGCAGGGAATGTTCGGCCAGTTCGTGGACGGCTGGAAGTACGTCGGCAAGACCCCGATGGTCCGCGGCCTGGTGCTCGGCATCCTCGGCGCGTTCGGCGGCGGCGGAATCGTGATCGGCACCGCCCGGTTCTTCACCGCCTCGCTCGGCGCCGGCGACGCCGCGTTCTACCTGCTCTTCGGCACGCTCTTCATCGGCCTCGGCGCGGGCATCGGCCTCGGCCCGGTGATCATCCGCGACCTGTCCCGGCGCCGCTGGTTCGGCATGAGCATCGTGCTGGCCGCCGGGTCCGTGATGTTCCTGGCGTTCGCCATCCACCTGGCCATGGCCATTCTCGGCGCGCTCATGGTCGGCGCGGGCGCGGGCATGGCGTTCCTGGCCGGCACCACGCTGCTCGGCGGCGAGATCGGCGACGACGTGCGCGGCCGCGTCTTCGCCGTGGTCAACACCGGCACCCGCATGATCCTGATGCTGGCGATCGCGCTCTCCGGCGTGATCGTGGGCGCGGGCGGCTCCCGCCGGGTGGACATCGCGGGCGTCAGCGTCTCGTTCTCCTCCACCCGCGCGCTGCTGCTGATCGCGGGCGCGGTCGGCATCGTGGCCGGGATCAGCGCGTTCCGGCAGATGGACGACAAGCGCGGCGTACCCGTGCTGGCGGACCTGTGGGGCTCGATGCGCGGGCGCCCGCTCTCCGCCTCCGAGCCGCGCGACGCGGCCGGGCTCTTCGTGGTCTTCGAGGGCGGCGAGGGCGCGGGCAAGTCCACCCAGGTCAAGCAGCTCGCCGAGGCGTTGCGCGGGCACGGGCGGACCGTGGTGGTCACGCGCGAGCCCGGCGCCACCGAGATCGGCGCGGAGATCCGCAACCTGGTGCTGCACAGTTCGCCGCCGTCCCCGCGCGCGGAGGCGCTGCTCTACGCGGCCGACCGCGCCCACCACGTCGCCACCGTGGTCCGGCCGGCGCTGCGCCGCGGTGAGGTGGTGATCAGCGACCGCTACATCGACTCGTCGCTGGCGTACCAGGGCGCCGGCCGTACCCTCCCGGTCGAGGAGATCTCCTGGTTGTCCTCCTGGGCGACCGGCGGCCTCAAGCCGGACCTGGTGGTGCTGCTCGACGTGGACCCGGCCGTCGGCCTGGCCCGTGCGGTCGGCCGCGGCGAGGGCGCGGACCGGCTGGAGAGCGAGGCGATGGCGTTCCACGAGCGCGTGCGGTACGCCTTTCTCGACCTCGCCGCCGCCGACCCGCGCCGCTACCTGGTGCTGGACGCGTCCCGCACGCCGGACGAGCTCGCCGGCGACGTCGCGGCCCGGGTGCTGAGCCTGACCCACGAATCCGACGATCTGGAGAGGACGGCGGCCTGATGGACGTCTTCGCGGCGCTGGTCGGCCAGGAGGCGGCCACCGTGACGTTCCGGCGCGCGGCCGCGGAGGCGGACGCGCTGGTCAAGGCCGGCCGGGGCCTGGGCACGGAGGAGAACGCGCAGTCCGGTGCCCGTACCGGCGCGATGACCCACGCCTGGATCGTCACCGGCCCGCCCGGCTCCGGCCGACTGGAGGCCGCACGCGCGTTCGCGGCCGCGCTGCAGTGCCGCACCGGCACCGGCTGCGGCGAGTGTCCCGGCTGCCACACCACGCTGACCGGCAGCAACGCGGACGTGCGGATGGTCGTGCCGGAGGGCCTCTCCATCGCGGTCGCGGACATGCGGGCGCTGGTGATGCGCGCCGGCACGGCCCCGTCCGGCGGCCGGTGGCAGGTGGTCGTGGTCTCGGACGCGGACCGGCTCACCGAGGGCGCCGGAAACGCGCTGCTCAAGGCGATCGAGGAGCCCTCCCCACGCACGGTCTTCCTGCTCTGCACGCCGTCCACCCACCCGGACGACATCTCGGTGACCATCCGCTCCCGCTGCCGCGTCGTGCCGCTGGTCCAGGCCCGGCCGGAGGCGCTGGCCGCCGCGCTCGCCGAGGGCCAAGGCGTCGCGCCGGACGTGGCCGCCTGGGCCGCCGCGGCCGCGCAGGGCGACGTGGAGCTGGCCCGGCGGCTGGCCGGCGACCCGGAGGTGCGCAAACGCCGCGAGGCCGTGCTCACCGTGCCGCGCAAGCTGACCAGCGTGGGTGCCTGCTTCGACGCCGCGTCCGCGCTGATCGAGTCCGCGGAGGCGGAGGCGGCCGCGCTGGTCGCGGAGATGGACAGCGGCGAGCGCGCCGACCTGGAGCGCGCGCTCGGCGCCGGTGGCACCGGCCGGGGCGCGGCCGGGGCGATGCGCGGCGCGGCCGGCCAGCTCAAGGACCTGGAGAAACGGCAGAAGTCCCGGGCCACCCGCGCGCAGCGCGACGCGCTGGACCGCGCGCTGGTCGACCTGGCCGGCTTCTACCGCGACGTGCTGGCCGTGCAGTTCGGCGCACCGGTCCGGCCGGTGCACGGCGACACCGCGGCGAACGCGAAGGCCGCGGCCGGGAAGTGGACCGCGGAGAGCACGCTGCGCCGGCTGGAGGCGGTGCTCGGCTGCCGCGAGGCCATCACGCTGAACGTCAAACCGAGGATCGCGGTCGAGGCGATGATGCTGTCCCTCTGGCGCGGTTGAGCCATGTATGGTTTTCGATGCGATGGGATTTTCAGTCTGCGCTAGTCCAGGAGGGATGGGGATTACATCGGCGGCCGTTCGGCGGTAGTGTGCTCACCCGTAACGGAGGGCACACAGACGGTGAGGGAGCCGTGAATGCCCCGCGAAATCGACGAGGCATGGGTTGACGAGGCCATCGCGCGCTATCGGCGGATCCAGACCGCGCAGGCCGACTTTGACCGGGCCGCACAGGCGGTCGCGGTGACCGTCCGCTCCTCGGACGGCACGGTGGAGGTCGACGTCACCGCCGCCGGCGCCATCACGGACGTGCGGGTGCTCGGCGCACTGCACGGCCGCACCAACCGGGACCTGTCCGCGGCGCTCACCGACGCGGTCACCGGCGCGAGCGAGGCCGCGCGCTGGGCCCGGGAGAAGCTCCGCGCCGAGGTCTTCGCGGACTACCCGTCCCTGACCGACTGAGGAGCCAACGATGGAGAGCATGCACGAGGCCGCGGACCGGCTCGACGACGCCGCCTCGACCCTCGACTCGGCGTACCGCAAGCTCGTCGACCTGGAGACCGCCACCTGGATCGGCCAGAACGCCCCCGGCCGCCTCGGCGAGCTGCACCGCTCGCTGAGCACCCAGTGGACCCGCGTGGTGGAGGGCCACGCCCGTGAGGCCGCGTCCACCGCCGCCCGCCTCGCCGGCGCCGCCGAATCACTGCGCATCGCCGCATCCGCCTACGCCGAGGCCGACCACTTCCCGTCGATGTCCCGAGGCGTTTCCTGACATGGACCAACTGGACGCCCTGTCCGAACCCGCCGCGGACCTGCTGCAACGCGTCGACGACGCCCTCCACACGCACGGCGCCCCCACCGAGCACCGCCTCTGGCCGCTCCTGCGCCGCCTCGGCGCGCTCACGCTCCCGTCCGTCGAGGCGATCACCGCGCTGCGCCCCGCCCCACTGCTCGCCGCCGGCGCGTCCCTGCGCCAGATCAGCCGGGAGTACGCGGACGCCCGCACCGCCATCGGCACACCCCGCGACTGGGAGGGCGCGGGCGCGCAAGCCTACGAGCGCTACCGGGCCGGCCTCGCCGACCACCTGGCCGGCAGCGCCGCCAGCATGGCCGGCCACCTCCAGGCCACCGCGGACTACACGGCCGCGCTCGACGCCTGGATCGCCACGTCCCGTACCGCGCTCGCCTCGGTCCTCGCCGCGTCCCTCGCCTCCGCCGAGGCCGTCACGCTGGTCGCCCCGTCACCCGACGGCGAGCTCGAGGTGGCCACCGCCGCCGCGGAGATCGCCGCCCGCGTGCTGTCCGTGATCGCGGACATCCTGGACGCCGGCGACTCACTGCACGCGGCGTGGAACACCAGGCTCGCCGGCATCGGCTACCACGACCCCGGCGACGAGCCCCCGTCCATGCCGGACAGCGGCGTGCTGCGCACCCGATACTGAGTTCGCGCGTCCGTGCGACAGACCACCCTCCCGCGGCCTAGCGTGGTCCCATGCCGAAGACCGTGCAGAACCAGGCGAGCGTGCCCGACTTCCTGGCCTCCGTCACCGACGCCCGCCGCCGCGAGGACGCGGAGACCGCCTGCGCGCTGATGGCCGACGTCACCGGCGCCGACCCGGCCATGTGGGGCGCCAGCATCGTCGGCTTCGGCGCCTACCGCTACGAATACGCCTCCGGCCGCAGCGGCGACTGGCCCGCCGTCGCCTTCTCGCCCCGCCGCGCCGCGCTCACGTTCTACCTGATGCCCGGCTTCCCCGGCTACGACACCCTCCTGGCCCGCCTCGGCCCCCACTCCCTCGGCAAGTCCTGCCTCTACATCAAGCGTCTGGCCGACGTGGACAGCGAGACCCTCCGCGACCTCATCGCCGCCGCCTTCACCCACGTCAACGGCCAGACCCTCACCTCCGAACCCTCCTGACCCCCCACCTTCGGCCCTCGATCGCCCGCGCCGGGTCCGAGAAGACCCAAGATCCAGATCCCGATCTTCCCGCTCTGCGGGTGTCGCTGCGCATGCCGCGTCTCGCGCCTTCGGTCCTGCCGTGGTTCCGGAATCCCTACGCGGTCCCCGTCGCTGCGCATGCCGCGTCTCGCGCCTCCGGTCCCGCGCCGGTATTACTGACCTTTCGGCGTCGAGGTCCGGACCCGCCACGATCAAGCGGGCGCTCCGCGCCCGAAATTTCACACTAAGGCGCCCACACGCAGAGCGTGACCTTCGTTGATCATGGCCGTATGTACGTTTTCCACGCTTCACGTGCCTGAGACCGTGGAAAACGTACATACGCCCACGATCAGGGGCGGTGATTGCCGCCATGTCGCGCCGCAAGAGCCACAAAACGGGCGTTCATCGTGCCCGGTCCGCATACGGATGGTGAATCCCGAGACCTCGGCATCTCGGCGGAGGCACTGCCATCGACGAAAGTATTTATATGTCGATATTTCGGGCATCGGGCGGCCAGTCCTTGTGCCAGGCATGACAAGACATGGGGCAACGGGACCGTGTGGATCTCGACCTCGGCGAGCGTGGGAATTTTGACCCTGAGGTGTCGACCGTACTGCGGAGGTCGGTCGAGGCTCTCAGCCTTGACAGGTCACCGCGCCCGTCCTCACGTCGATCATGACGAATGCGCCCTGCGTGCCGGGCGGAAGCGGCATCGGGGTCTCACAGGACCACGGCGTTGCCGGCGAGGGCTGCACGGCGGGGAGGTGGCCGGCCAAAAGTGCGAGCGCGATCAGCAACGTGAGCCGCGGACCCCCGCGAGACGCCGCGGCACGGTGAGGCGCGGGAGGTCTGTCGAGGTCGATGTCCGGCACGGGACAAATGCTAGAGGGAGGCGACGGTGTCGCGGGGCGGGGTGGCTGGTGCCAGCGGCCGCTCCGGCCGCGACACCGCCGCCGTTTCCTGCACCCCCCGCAGGTCCTGTGAACGTCTGTTCAACTCCGCGGCGGCAGAGTGGTCACGGGCACCAGCACTGTCCTGGCTGGACGGACGCCGAACGATGGCCGAACGTATCGACTGGGACAAATCGACGCGAGATTGGGCACTGCCCGATGGTCGGCTCACGACGTAGGGTGAGGGGATGGGGATGCTGTGCGCGGTAAGTTTCAACCGTTATGGGCGCCTGTATTACCTGGATCCGGGCGATTTGCGGCCCGTCGTGGGCGATAAGGTGCTGGTGCCCACGGACGATGGGCCGGAGGTTGCCGAGTGCGTCTGGGCCGCTCAATGGGTGACCGAGGAGACGGACGGCTTCCCCCGTCTGGCCGGCCTGGCCACCGCGCAGGATCTTGAGCGCGACGAGAATCAGCGGCGACGCAAGGCCGAGGCCAAGGTCGCGGCGAAGCGGCTGATCCGCGAGCACAACCTGCCGATGAAGGTCGTGGCGATCGACCACGTGCTCGAGTCGACCGGCGGGAACGGTGGCGCGCGGACCACGATCTACTTCACGGCGCCGCACCGCGTCGACTTCCGCTCGCTGGTGCGTGACCTCGGCGCCACGCTGCACTGCCGCGTCGAGCTGCGGCAACTGTCGGCCCGAGACTCCGCGCGCGTGCAGGGCGGCATCGGCTCGTGCGGGCGTGACCTGTGCTGCGCCACGTTCCTGACCGACTTCGAGCCGGTGACCATCCGGATGGCGAAGGACCAGGAGCTGCCACTCAACCCGCTGCGCATCTCCGGCGCGTGCGGCCGCCTGATGTGCTGCCTCAAGTACGAACATCCGCTGTACCAGAAGTTTCAGGCCAGCGCGCCCGCGGTCGGCTCCCGCGTCACCACCGACCAGGGCGACGGCAAGGTCGTCGGCCACAGCGTCCCCCGGGACGAGGTCGTCGTCCGGCTGGACTCGGACGGCTCGCGCTGCTCCTGCTCACGTGCCTCCGTGTGCGGGCCGCGTCAGGCGCACGACGCGACGTACCCCCAGGGTTAGATCGTGATCGGCGACTCCTCGGCCAGGTGGGGGCGCAGCGGGGTGCCGGGCTCGATCCAGGGCGAGTCCTCGGGCGCGTCCGGCGCCGCCGACCAGCGGCGGTTCACCTTGCGCAGCGCGATGGGATAGACGGTCAGCGTGCCGTCGCGGCCGATGTGCAGGCGGAGGAAGGACTTCGAGTCGTCGATGCTCTGGCCGGCGAAGAGCTCGTTCACGTTGACCGTGAAGAAGCCGGCGATGACCAGGTAGAGCGCCAGCAGCTCGGTGCCCAGGAAGCCGGCGACCGGTCCGTAGATGACGGCAGCGGTGACGACCTGCCACTCCCAGCCGGAGAGCGGGCTGGCCAGCCAGGCCCAGGTGCCGAGCGCGCCCAGCGCCACGTGCGCCAGGCCGTGCGCTATGCCGATCAGCCAGTGCTTCGCGTACCCCCTCAGGCCGATCTTGGGGGGTTTCGAGAACGCGATCGTGGCGCCGAGGATGAAGACGAGCATCAGGCCGAGCGGGAGCGTCAGGAGCTGTGGCGACTGCTCCTCACCGCGCACGGCGCCGCTCATGGTCAGCATGAGCATGGTGTGGATGATGCCGATGAACGTGGCGAAGCCCGGATTGCGGTGCGGCAGACGCCAGAAGATGCTCCAGGTATACGCCCGGGACTCCTTCACCGTCGGGAAACGCCCCTTGATCGCATAGTCGCGGGGCTTGCTCGCGTGCCGGACCAGCGTGTCGCGCGGCGGCACCGTGATCGTCTCCGGCAGCCGGTGCGTGGCGACCAGGTAGGCGCCGCCGCCACCGCACGTGATCAGCTCGCGGTCCTCGCCGGAGTAGCGCGCGTAGTGGTGCAGGTCGCCGCTGAGCATCAGGCGCACCTGCGCGCCGGTCGGCGCCAGCACCTTGCGGACGAAGTAGTCGACGGAGTCGTAGGCGCCGGGCCGGTCGGCGGCCTTCACCCAGGTCGGCGCCGGCACCGCCAGGATGATCCGATCGTCCGGGTGGATGCGCGTCGCGATCTCCTGGAAGTATTCGAGCTGCGGATCGTCGATGTAGGAGCCGGCCTGCTCGTCCAGCCCCAGCAGCCACCAGCCGTGCGGCAGCTTGACAGCGAAGTAGGAGCGGCGCTGCTCCGTCCGCCACCCGCCGAACTCCGCGTTCCGCTTCCGCGCGAAGAGCCGCAGGAACGCGGTGAGCCCGTCATACCAGTCATGATTGCCCGGCACCGCGAACAGCGTCGGCTGCGGACCCTCGCGCGGCGCGACCGGCATCGCGGCCTCGTACGGGCCCTTCGACCGGTTCTCATACGCCTCGCCGCTGGCCGTCGGGTAGACCTGATCGCCGCCCATCACCAGCAGTTGCCCGCGCGGCAGCGGCCGATCCACCCCATCCGGCTGCAACTGCGGCTGGGCCAGCAGGTAGGCGATCGAATAGGTCGAATCGAACCCGTCACCCAGGTCGGCCACATAATCCAGCCACAACTCGTCGCCGGCGCTGTGGTCGTGATCAGGCACCGGGCCGAGCGCGATCTGCAGCTCGCGCTTGTCCAGATAGGCCCCGAAGAGGAACGCCAGCAGGGTGCGCAAACCCGCGTTGATCAGCAGCAACGGCGCAAGCCACGGCACCGGCGGCTGCGGCGTGAAACCGAGCTCACGCGGATCGAGGGACGCGGGACGTGGCCGGATGCGAGGCTGCGCCTCCGCCGGCACCTCAGTGGGATCGACGCTCACGTATCAGAACCTATCCGGCCCGGAGAGCATCGAACACCGGCCGATGTTCAATCGGTCACCGAACACTCACCAGCGCACCGAGCGCCCGCACCGTGCGGCCGCGCAACGTCACCGGCTGTGCCTCGCCCTCGGCCGGCACGCCGTCCACCAGCTCACCCGCCAGCCACGCCGCGAGCCCGCCGAGCACCAGCGCCAGCACCTCGAAGATCAGCACACCCGGCCCCGCCGCCCGTGCCGGATCACCGACGCGCACCAGCCAGATCACCGCGAACATCGCCAGCACGCCGCCGTTGATCAGCCCGTGCGCGATGGCGAACCGCCGCGCCCGCGTGCCCGCCTGCAGGAACAGCAGATCGAGAATTCCGGCCAGCCCCGCGATTCCCGCGCCGAACAACCCGCCGACCACCTGCCAGTACCCGGCCATCGCCAGCAGCGCCGGACCGCCCATCAGGTGGAACAGATCGAAGATGACCGCGGTCACGAACAGCCCCATCGGCAGCATGAAGAGCATCAGGTGGACCGGGTTCCCCGAGACTTTCAACCGGCTTTCCACGATCGTCACCCACTCCCGAATCGGTCAACGCGTCGTCGCCCGGGTGCTACCCGCCCCTCAATACACCAAAACGCCGGTCTCGGTGTGACACGCCACGCATACGCCTGCGCTTTCCTGGGGACGACCCCAGACCCGATTTTCCCGCTTCCAGCGTGGTGGCGATCCGCATGCTCCCGCGGGCCAACCTCCGGTGACCGGAAGACTCCGCTGGCGCTCCGCTTCCGACCCCCGATCGGAGCCGGTCCCGCCGTACTCCCGAAACCCCACCGCCGCCCCGGTCCCGCGGCGAGGCGCGGCTTCCGGCCGCCGTGAAATCCTTCAGCTACCTGTGATCCGTCGAGGCTTCGGCTATCCGCCATCGGTCTTGAGCCGACCGTCATACGGCTGGGCGGCGCGCTGGAAGCAGGCACCACTGATCCGCGACTCCACGGTCCGGACGTGCCGGAAGCCGAGCTGCCGGTAGTAGTCGTGGAGCTTCTCGTTCGTCGTCCAGGCGTCCAAACGGAGCCATGTGAGTCCGGCTGCGTACGCACGGCCGCCGGCCCAGTCGAGCAACTCGCCCCCGAGTCCGTCGCCAGAGTGCACCAGCGGGATCATCTTCGCCGCGTAGAGCGCGTCCGCCGGATCGTCCCCTGGATGCCAGAGCGCGTCTGGCGCGTCGTGCGCCGGCTTCCAGAGCCCGTCGGCGTCGGTGGCTGCGGCCAGGGTGATCGTGCCTGTCGCCACGTGGTCGTCCCAGACCATCCAGGTCTGCCCGGCCGACACTGTGGCCGCCACGGCGGAGCGAGGGAGCGGGATGGACCACTGGTCCTCGCCGCGGGTGGCGAGCCATGCGGTGCGCTCCCGGCGCCACGACATGATCGTGTCGACGTCCGAGAGCGCCGCGCGCGTGATGATCACCGCTCCTCCCGGTGCCGAGCGATGACGGCCGGATCTCCGAGCGTGTAGACCACGCGGTTGAGGTGGCCGGCGAAGATCGTGACCGAGACTCGAACCGGTCTGTCCGGCGAGAAGCCGGTCCTGGTGAACGCCAGGACGGGCGTGCCGACCGCGAGGCCGAGCAGCTGTACGTGCTCAGGCGTGGGCATCATCGCGACCAGGTCGTCCTCGACGGCCGGCTGAGGAAAGCCACGGTCAGCGAGAAGCCGGGTCGTGCCCTGCGGGACGTCCCGCGGCGACAGGAGTTCGGGCACCTGCTCACAGAGGTCCATCGGGTACCAGGTGTCCTGCAGCGAGCTGGGCTTGCCGTTGACGAGGCGGATGCATCGCCGGAGCCCGGCCGGTGAATCCGCCTCGACGCCGAGGCGCTCCGCCAGCTCGGCCGGCAGCTCGGCGATTCGCATCTCGAAGCGCTGCGACGGTTCGTAGCCCTGTGCCTGAACCTCGCCGAACCATGCATCCGACTCGGGCCAGAAGCCGGGCTCCATCTCCGCGCGGGAGGCGTGGTAGGTGAGCATGAGCGCCGCGCGCACCACCATGCCGCCTGACCGGCCGGGCACGCTCTCGACCAGGCCCTCGTTGACGAGTAGACCGGTGGCGAGGCGCACGGTGTTGCGGGAGACGGAGTACTCGTTCATCAGCTGCGGCTCGGTGGGCAGGCGGGCGGCGTTCTGGGGCTTCACGATCTTCATCACGACGACACACCGTGCCGGCCAGCGATGCCATGACCGATGCCCTGGCGATGAGACGTGCTTCTCTCGTACAGCGCGCCGGGGAGTGGGCGCAACTGGCAGCCCAGATCGTCATCGACTCGCATGCCGCAGGCGACTCGTGCGGCTCAGGGTGCGGTGGCGACGATGACTGCACACGTCTGGACGAGGCCTTGACCCTGCTCGTTGCAGAAGGTGAGTTGCACTTTCTGCTGTGGACGGGCCGTGGGCGCGTACCGCCTGACCGAGGAGTGAGCACGTGCGCAGTGACTGGGACGTTCTGCCTGAAGCCGTCACCGCGAAGATCGCCGAACTGATGGCCGGCCGCTACGGCGTGGCACCTGCTCCGGACGGAGATCATGCGGAGATCGCAGCGACCGTGACGGGGCCGGACGGGAAGGTTTTCGTCAAGGCGGCCTCCTCGGACCCGGGCGTCCGATCGCTGCGCTACGAGCTGGCGGCGAACGAGGCGGTCGCGAAGGTCCTTCGCTACCCGCCCGCGATCAGATGGTCTTACGAGGCGGACGGCTGGTTGGTGGTGGGGACGGAGCACCTGGACGGCGCCCACCCCGACCTGTCGCCCGGCAGCCCCGACCTCGGCCTGCTCGCGCAGGCGCTGCACGAGCTCCAGGGGACGCCCGCGCCGGACGGCTCCTGGTACGGCGCCAACGGCAGGCTCGGGTTCTTCCACCCCGCGATGGACGGCGAGACGCTCGTCCACTCTGATCTCAACCCGGCCAATCTGCTGGTGACCGCGGACGGCCTGCGGATCGTCGACTGGGCGTACACGACCAGGGCGGCACCCTGGGTGGAGCTGGCCCTGCTGGTCCAGTGGCTCATCGGTGGCGGCCACACGGCCGCGCAGGCGGAGAGCTGGCTGGCACAGTTCCCCACGTGGCCTGCCGACCGGGAGGCGTTGGACGAGTTCGCGTCGAGGAACGCCGCGAAGTGGGCGGGGAAGGCCCGGCAGCGCACCGAGCGATGGGTGCACGACCTCGGAACCTGGACCGGCGCCTGGGCGGTCTACCGCCGCAGAGTCAGCTGACGAAACGACGAAGCCCCTGCTCACCGAGGTGAGCAGGGGCTTTACGTTACCGAGCCGCCTGACGGAATCGAACCGTCGACCTTGTTATTACGAGTAACACGCTCTACCGACTGAGCTAAGGCGGCAACGCCCACACAATATACGTCACGCGCCGGACGGCCCTCCACCCGAATCCCCCTCGGCGCGTTGCGGCAGGTCACGAGGGTGCCGGGTTTCGGCGCGGGCGGGTCGGGAACCGGGGTGGAGGGAAGAACGGAACACCGGGAAGGAAGCGAACGGGACATGGGTGCGGTGCTGGAGGGGAAGCGGGTCGCGTTTCTGGCGGCCGACGGGTTCGAAGAGGTCGAGTACACCCAGCCGAGGCAGGCGGTGATCGACGCGGGCGGGACGGTGGAGCTGGTGTCGATCAGGGCGGGTGAGGTCCAGGCGATGGAGCACATGGACAGGTCCGAGACGTACCCGGTGGACAAGGTGGTGGCGGAGGTCAGCGAGCGCGAGTACGACGCGCTGGTGCTGCCCGGCGGCGTCGCGAACCCGGACTTCCTGCGGACGGATCCGGACGCGGTCCGGTTCGTGCGGTCGTTCTTCGACGCGCACAAGCCGGTGGCCGCGATCTGTCACGGGCCGTGGACGCTGGTCGAGGCCGGCGTGGTGGACGGGCGCACGCTGACGTCCTGGCCGAGCCTGCGCACCGATCTGGCGAACGCGGGCGCGACCTGGGTCGACGAGGAGGTCTTCGTCGACAACGGGCTGGTGACCAGCCGGAAGCCGGACGACCTCCCGGCCTTCTGCGAGAAGATGGTCGAGGCGATCGCGGACGGCCCGCACGTGCGACAGCACGCCTAGGACAGTTCAAGAACAGAAAGATCCCCCGCCGCGTACGACGAGCGCACCTGCTTCTTGTCGAACTTGCCGACCGAGGTCTTCGGCACCGCAGGGATGAACGCCCACCGCTCCGGCAGCTGCCACTTCGCCACCCGCTCGGACAGGAAGTCCCGCAGCTCCGCGGCGGAGACGGACACGCCCTCGCGCAGCACCACCGTCGCGAACGGCCGCTCTCCCCAGCGGTCGTCCGGTACGCCCACCACGCACGCCTCCAGGACCGCGGGGTGGGCCATGAGCAGGTTCTCCAGCTCGACGGAGGAGATCCACTCACCGCCGGACTTGATCACGTCCTTGGCGCGGTCGGTGAGCGTGAGGAAGCCGTCCGCGGAGAGCGTGCCGACGTCGCCGGTGCGCAGCCAGCCGTCCCGGAACTTCTCCGGGTCGGTCTCGTCGTCGCTGAAGTAGCCGGCGGTGACCCACGGGCCGCGCACCTCCAGCTCGCCGACCGCGGCGCCGTCGGCCGGCATGACCTCGCCGAGCGGCCCGACGATCCGGGCCGCGACGCCGGCCGGCACCCTGCCCTGCGAGTACCGGTACGCCCACTCGTCGTCGCCGGTGGCGCTGGCCGGCGGGCGGGACACGGAGCCGAGCGGTGACATCTCGGTCATGCCCCAGGCGTGCACGATCGCGATGCCGTACCGCTCCTGGAACGCGTGCATGAGCGCGGGCGGGCAGGCGGAGCCGCCCACGATCACCTCGGTCAGCGAGGAGGTGTCCGACGGGTGAGCGTCCAGGTGGGTGAGCAGGCCGGTCCAGATCGTGGGCACGGCCGCGGCCTTGGTCGGCCGTTCCACCTCGATCATCGACGCGATCGCGGCGCCGGCCATGAACCGGTCCGGCATGATCAGCGACGCGCCGGACATGAACGCCGCGTACGGCAGCCCCCAGGACATGGCGTGGAACATCGGCACGATCGCGAGGTACCGGTCCCGTGAGGTGAGGCCGAAGCCCTCCGGCGTGCAGACCTGCATGGAGTGCAGCCAGATGGACCGGTGCGAGTAGGCCACGCCCTTCGGGTTGCCGGTGGTCCCGGACGTGTAGCAGAGCGCGGCCGCGTCATGCTCGTCCGGCGAAGGCCACTCGTAGGAGGAAGGCCGCCCCTCCAGGAGCGAAGACCAGGAGTGCACCTGATACGGCCCGGCCGGCACCCCGTCGGCCGACCCGTTGACGACCACGTGCTCGACCGTCGTCAGCGACGGCAGCACGCGCGCCAGCAGCGGCACCAGCGTCTCGTCGACCAGGATCACCCGGTCCTCGGCGTGGTTGATGATGTACGTCAACTGCTCCGGGAAGAGCCGCAGGTTGAGTGTGTGCAGGACCGCGCCCATGCTCGGGACCGCAAAATACGCCACCAGGTGCTCCGCGTTGTTCCACATGAACGTGCCCACGCGCTGGTCGCCGGTGACGCCGAGCTCGTCGCGCAGCGCGTGGGCCAGGCGGGCGGCCTCCGTACCCACCTGGGCGTAGGTCATCCGGCGTGAGCCGGCGCCGGTCCAGGTGGCGACGTCGGCGGTCCCGTGCACGGTGCTGCCGTGCTCGAGGAGGCGGGAGACGAGCAACGGGGCGTCCATCATCGTGCTACGCATACGTAACAAACTATGTGGCCGGGGTCACAGTGCGAAAGGTTTCGGCGGCTGTGAAAAACTGCGGTCATGGTCAGCATTCCGTGGGCGGACTCGTACATGGGCCAGATTCGTGAGCTGGCCGGCGACCGGGTCCTGATGTTCATCGCCGCGCGTGCGGTGCTGCGCGACGATCAGGGCCGGGTGCTGCTGATCCAGCGGTCGGACAACGGGCACTGGGCGCTGCCGGCCGGCGCGATGGAGCTGGGCGAGTCGATCGAGCAGTGCGCGATTCGTGAGGTGCAGGAGGAGACCGGGCTCGACGCGCGCGTGGTCACGCCGTACGCGTTGTACTCCGGCCCGGACTACACGTTCACGAACATGTGGGGGCACACGTACCAGCACATGGTCGCCGGCTTCCGGGTGGACGAGTGGGACGGGGAACTGCAGCGCGTGACGGACGAGAGCCTGGACGCGGCGTGGGTGGACCTCGCCGACCCGCCGTTCCCGATCCCCGGCACCGTTACCCGTACCGTCGATGACCTGGTCGAGTTCGAGAGCACCGGGCGGTTCGTCCTGAAATAGAGGTGCCGCGCCGGCCAGGTTCCGGCATGATGCCGGAACGTGATGGACCTGTCCCCGCTGCGGATCTCGCGTGACTTCCGGCTGATCTTCACCGGCGCCACGGTGTCCGGCTTCGGGTCGTTCATCAGCTTCGTCACGATCCCGTGGCAGGTCGCGCAGATCACGAACGATCCGCTGCTGGTCGGGCTGCTCGGCCTCTGCGAGCTGGTGCCGCTGATCGTGATGTCGTTCGTCGGCGGCGCGCTCGCCGACTACGTCGACCGGCGCAAACTGGTGCTGATCGGCGAGGTCGCGCTCTCCGCGCTGGCGTTGCTGCTGCTGGCCAACTCGCTGCGGGCCGAGGCGCACCTGTGGGTGCTCTTCCTGGTCGCGGGCCTGACCGCGGCGTTCGAGGGCATCCAGCGGCCGGCCATGGAGGGTCTGATCCCGCGCGTGGTGCCGCTGGAGAAGATCGCCGCGGCCACCGCGCTGAACTCGCTCAGCGCCCAGGTGCGCCAGCTCGCCGGCCCCGGCCTGGCCGGCGTCCTGATCGCGACCGTGGACCTGCACTGGGTGTACGCGTTCGACCTGGCCACGTTCGTGGTCTCGCTGGTCTGCCTGTGGCTGGTCAAGGCCGTGCCCCCGCCGCCGGCCGCGGACCGCCCGTCGATCAGGTCCGTGGTCGACGGCCTGCGCTACGCGCGCAGCCGCCCGGAGTTGCTCGGCACGTACCTGGTCGACATCAACGCGATGTTCTTCGGCATGCCGTCCGCGCTCTACCCGTTCATCGCGAACGACCTCGGCGGCCCGGAGGTGCTCGGCCTGCTCTACGCCGCACCCGCGATCGGCTCGATGATCGCCACGCTCACCTCCGCCTGGGTGGGCAGGGTGCACCGGCACGGCCTGATGGTGGTGCTCGCGGCCGGCGGCTGGGGCCTCGGCATCATCGGCGCCGGCCTGGCGAACTCACTCTGGCTGGTGGTGGCGTGCCTGGCGTTCGCGGGCGCGGCCGACATGATCTCCGGCCTGTTCCGGGCCACGATCTGGAACCAGACCATCCCCGACCACCTGCGCGGACGCCTGGCCGGGATCGAGATGATCTCCTACTCGGTCGGTCCGCTGCTCGGCGGCACCCGTGCCGGCCTGGTCGCGAAGTTCACCGGCGTCGGCGGCTCGATCGTCTCCGGCGGCGTCCTGTGCGTGCTCGGCACGATCGCGCTGGCCGCCGCGCTCCCCACGTTCCTCCGCTACGACGGCCGTGACGGCCTCGAACGCAAACGCACCGCCGACGAGGACTGGGCCAAAGCCGCAGAAAACCGATAAAACCCTTCGAACAAAAGATCGTTTTCCCACTTCGCGGTGGTCCGGCAGCGTTGCTCCCGCGGGCACCGGTCGTCGCTGGCGCTCCTCCCTGCCGGTGCCGTGGGTGGTGGCGTCCAGAGCCAACCCGCCCGTTCGCTCAACCGTCCGGCCGGGCAGCCGATGGGACAGGTCGACAGGGCGCCCGGACGGAACCGCGGCGCTGCCGGCTACCTACCCACGGACGGGACCCACCTTCAGATGCAGGCTGCCTCCCCGACGAAGAGCGCGACGAAGACCGCCGCGGCCGATGACGCGCGCGTGCGTACCCTGCGGGATCTGGGTGTGCTCGATGCGCCTGCCGAGCCGGAGCTGGACGATCTGGTGCGCGTCGCCGCGCACGTCTGCGGTGTGCCGATGAGCTCGCTGATGCTGGTCGACGCGGACCGCGAGTGGTGCATGGCCGCGTTCGGCCTGCCGCGCGGCGCGAACCTGCCCCGGACCGCCTCGGTCTGCGACCACGTGATCGCCTCGCACGCGCCCGTCGTCGTGCCGGACGCCACCCGTGACCCGCGCTTCGCCGCGCACCCGCTGGTCGTGGGCGGCCCGCACCTGCGCTTCTACGCCGGCGTGCCGCTGACCGTGGGCGGGCAGGTGCTCGGCGCGCTGTGCGTGCTGGACGACCAGCCACGCATGCTCGGCGACGATCAGCTGGAGATGCTGGAGGCGCTGGCCCGGCAGGCGTCCCGCCACCTCGCCCTGCGCCGGGAACTGCGCGAGCTGGAGGAGGCCCGGGTACGCCTGGAGCTGGCCGACAGGATGAAGGACGACTTCGTGGCGCTGATGACGCACGAGGTCCGCACGCCGCTCTCCTCGGTCCGCGGCTACCTGGAGGTGCTGATCGACAGCGACGACCTGTCGAGGCACCAGATGGACCGCTTCCTGAGCGCGATCGACCGTAACTCGCGGCGGCTGCTGCGCATGGTCGACGACGTGATGCTGCTGTCCCAGGTCGGCGGCGTCGGCGGAACCGCGCTGGACCTGCGGCGCGGCGAGGTGGAGCTGGCGTCGGTGGCCACGGCCGCGGTCGCCTCCGCGGTGCCGGCCGCGGCCGCGAAGGGCATCACGGTGCGGACCGCGCGGCTGGACGAGGTGCGGGTCAGCGCGGACGGCGCACGGCTCGGCGAGGCGCTGGGCCACCTGCTCTCGAACGCGGTCAAGTTCACGCCGGCCGGGGGAGAGGTGACGGTCGAGGTCTGCGACGGCGACGTGCCCGAGTTGCGGATCCGGGACACCGGCATCGGCATTCCGGTGCACGAGCAGCCGATGCTGTTCGAGCGGTTCTTCCGGGGCGAGGCGGCGCGCGACAGCGAGTCGGCCGGCGCGGGCCTGGGCCTCTCCGTCACCAAGGTCATCCTCGACGCCCACGCGGCGAAGATCTCCCTGGAGAGCGAGTCCGGCAAGGGCACCGACATCCGGATCACGTTCCCGCAGCCCGCCTAGAAGATCACAGACCCTTCGCCGGTACGGCCGTCAGGACGCCTTCTTCGCCGTGCTCTTCGCAGCGGCCGTGCTCTTCGTGCCCGTGGCCTTCTTGGCCGCCGCAGTGCTCTTCGCCGCCGTGGTCTTCTTCGCGGTGGTGGTGGCGGCTGCCTTCTTCGCGGGCGCGGCCGCCTTCTTCGCCGGCGCCCGCTTGGCGGGGGCGTCGTCGGTCTTCCCGGCCGCCGCCTTCTTCGCCGAGCCGGGTGCATGCGTCGTCGCGTCGGGGGACTCTTTCGTACCGTCGCCGGATTTGTGGGGTGGTTCTTCTCCGCGGGCGGCGCGGGCGCGCTCGACCGAGGCGCGCAGGGCCGCCATCAGGTCCGTGGCGGCGGGCGCGGCCTCCTCTTCCTCCTCCGGCGCGACCACCTCGCGGCCCTCGACCTTGGCGTTGATGACCTCCTGCAACGCCGCCCGGTAGTTGTCGCTGTAGGCCTTAGGGTCGAAGTCCGCGGCCATCGAGTCGATCAGCGAGGAGGCCATGGCCAGCTCGGCGGGACGGACCTCGATGTCGTCGTCCAGGAAGCCGAAGCCGGGTTTGCGCACCTCGTCGGGCCAGAGCATGGTGTTGAGCAGCAGCACGTCGTCGTGGACGCGCAGCGTGGCCAGCTGTTCCCGCTGGCGCAGCGCGACCTTGACGATCGCCACCCGGTCCGCGTCGCCAAGCGCTTCGCGGAGCAGCACGTAGGGCTTGGTGGCGGTGCCGTCCGGCTCCAGGTAGTACGACTTGTTGTAGAGGATCGCGTCGACCTGGTCGGCCGGCACGAACTCCAGCACCTCGATCGCGCGCGACGTGGAGAGCGGCAGGTCCGCGAAGTCGTCGTCGGTCAGGATGACCATCTCGCCGCCGCCGATGTCGTAGCCCTTGGCGATGTCGTCGAACTGGACCTCTTCGCCGTCCACGGAGCAGACGCGCTTGTACTTGATCCGCCCGCCGTCGTCCCGGTGCACCTGATGGAACCGGATGTCCTTTTCCTCGGTGGCCGAGAAGAGCCGCACCGCGATCGACACCAGGCCGAACGAGACGGCACCCTTCCAGATTGCCCGCATGGTCCGCTCCCTACCCGCGCGAGGCGCCTCGAACCGCCTCTACCAGCCGGAACCCCCGCCCGACCTTTGGCCCGGTATCTACGAGGATCGCACTGATGCGAACATCGCGCGAGGTTTTGGAAACCGTTCTAGGCTGACTGAATGCCGGCCGGGCCTCGTCCGATGCTGGCCACGTCGGGCGAACTGCCCCTCGGAGCCGGCTGGGCGTACGAGTTCAAGTGGGACGGCGTCCGCGCGCTCGCCGACGCCGCCGGCGGTGCACTGCGTCTGGCCGCGCGGTCCGGCGCGGACATCACGGTCGCCTACCCGGAGCTGACCCCGCTCGGCGGACTGCTGGACGACGCGCTGCTGGACGGCGAGATCGTGGTGCTGCACGGGGGCCGGCCGTCGTTCGCGCTGCTCGCGGAGCGCATGCACGTGCGCAACAAGGCCCGCGCGGCCCAGCTGGCGGTGACCCGCCCGGTGACCTACCTGGTCTTCGACCTGCTGCGGCTGGACGGCGTGGATCTGATGCAGAAGCCCTACGCGGACCGCCGTGCGCTGCTGGAGTCGGTCCTCACGGACGGCCCGCGCTGGAATCTGTCGCCGATGTTCCTGGACGGTCCCGGCACGCAGCGGGCCGCGGAGGAGAACAGCCTGGAGGGCGTGGTCGCGAAGCGGCTGGACTCCGCCTACCGGCCGGGCGTGCGCTCGCCGGACTGGATCAAGATCAAGATGGACCTGACCGGGGACTTCGTGATCGGCGGGTGGCGTCCGGGCGTGCGCCGGATCGGCGGTCTGCTGGTCGGGGTGCCGCAGCCGGACGGCGCGCTGCGGTACTGCGGGCGGGTCGGCGGCGGGATCAGCGCGTCGACGGAGAACACGCTGCTCTCCCTGCTCGCGCCGCACGTGACGGACAGATCGCCGTTCGCGTTGCTGCCCCGCGAGGATGCCCGCGGCGCGATCTGGGTGGACCCGGTGCACGTGGTCGAGGTCAAGTACGGCCAGCGCACGCCCGAAGGCCGCCTGCGTTTCCCACGATATTTGCGTTTACGTCCGGATAAATCGCCCGGAGAGGTGGCCGACGATGCCTAGTCGCATGACGGTCGAGGTGGAGGGGCGCGAGGTGGAGCTCTCCAACCTCGACAAGGTGCTCTACCCGTCCGCCGGCTTTACCAAGGCCGAGGTGATCGACTACTACACGCGGGTGGCGCCGGCGATGCTCCCGCACCTGCGCGGCCGCCCGCTCACCCGGATCCGCTACCCGAACGGCGTCGACGGCCAGTTCTTCTTCGAGAAGAACAAGCCCGGGGGTACGCCGTCGTGGGTGCACACCGAGACGCTGCCGGTGCCGGGCTCCACGCTGAACCGGGAGAACATCGACTTCGTGATCGTGGACGACCTGCCCACGCTGGTCTGGGTCGCCAACATCGCCTCGCTCGAACTGCACACGCCGCAGTGGCGGCTCGGCGCCGACCCGGACCTGCTCGTCGTCGACCTGGACCCGGGCGCGCCGGCCGGCCTGCGCGAGTGCTGCGCGGTCGCGGTCCTGATGCGCGACCGCCTCGCGGACGACGGGCTCGCCTGCTACCCGAAGACGTCCGGGAAGAAGGGCATGCAGCTGTGCTGCCCGGTCGCGGGCAGTCAGGACGCCGAGATCATCAGTGGGTACGCGAAGCGCGTCGCCGAAGAGCTCGCACGCCTGGTCCCGGGCGGGATCACGGCCAGAATGGCGAAGCAGCTGCGCCCCGGCAAGGTCTTCATCGACTGGAGTCAGAACGCGGCGTTCAAGACCACGGTCGCGCCGTACTCGCTGCGCGCGCTGGCCTCGCCCACCGCCTCGGCGCCGCTGACCTGGGACGAGGTGGAGGCGATCGGCACGGGGTTGTCCGACCCGCGCCAGCTGTCCCCGTCGGAGGTGCTGGCGCGCCTCAAGTCCGACGGGGACCTGCTGTCTCCGCTGTTGTCCGGCGGCCCGGCGGTGCCGGTCTAGAACTCCGGCAGCTTCGGCCCGAGGATGTCGTCCGCGTCCGTGATCGTGTAGGCGTAGCCCTGCTCGGCCAGGAAGCGCTGCCGGTGAGCCGCGTACTCCGTGTCGATCGTGTCCCGGGACACCACCGTGTAGAAGTGCGCCTGCCGCCCGTCCGCCTTCGGCCGCAGCACCCGGCCCAGCCGCTGCGCCTCCTCCTGCCGCGACCCGAACGTGCCGGACACCTGGATCGCCACCGCCGCCTCCGGCAGGTCGATCGAGAAATTGCCGACCTTCGAGATCACCAGCGTGGAGATCTCGCCGGCCCGGAACGCGTCGAACAGCCGCTCGCGCTCCTTGTTCGTCGTGGACCCCTGCACGATCGGCGCGTCCAGGAACTCGCCGAGCTGGTGCAGCTGGTCGATGTAGCCGCCGATCACCAGCTTCTGATCGTCCGGGTGCCGGTCCAGCAGCGCCTTCACCACCGGCAGCTTGGTCCGCGCGGTCGCGGCCATCCGGTAGCGCTCCTCCGACTCCGCGGTCGCGTAGCTCATCCGCTCCGCGTCGGTCAGCGTCACGCGCACCTCGACGCACTCGGCCGGCGCGATCCAGCCCTGCGCCTCGATGTCCTTCCACGGCGCGTCGTACCGCTTCGGGCCGATCAGCGAGAACACGTCACCCTCGCGGCCGTCCTCGCGCACCAGCGTGGCGGTCAGGCCGAGGCGGCGGCGCGCCTGCAGGTCCGCGGTGAACCGGAAGATCGGCGCCGGGAGCAGGTGCACCTCGTCGTAGACGACCAGGCCCCAGTCCCGCGCGGAGAACAGGTCCAGGTGGGTGAACGCGCCGTTTCGCCGGGACGTGAGCACCTGGTACGTCGCGATGGTGACCGGGCGGATCTCCTTGCGCTCGCCGCTGTACTCCCCGATCTCCTCCTCGGTCAGCGACGTGCGCGCGATCAGCTCCCGCTTCCACTGCCGGCCCGCGACCGTGTTCGTCACCAGGATCAGCGTGGTCGCCTTCGCCTCCGCCATCGCGGCGGCGCCGACCAGCGTCTTCCCGGCGCCACAGGGCAGCACCACCACGCCGGAGCCACCGGCCCAGAACGTGTCGACGGCCTCCCGCTGGTACGACCGCAGCGTCCAGCCGTCCTGCGCGAGGTCGATCTGGTGCGCCTCGCCGTCCACGTAACCCGCGAGATCCTCGGCCGGCCAGCCCAGCTTGAGCAGTGCCTGCTTCAGCCGCCCGCGCTCGGACGGGTGCACCGAGATCGTGTCCTCGTCGACGCGGGCGCCGAGCATGCCGGCCATCTTCTTCGACTTCGCGACCTCGACCAGCACCATCCGGTCCAGCGCGTGCAGCACCAGGCCGTGCTGCGGGTGGTTCATCAGCTGGAGCCGGCCGTACCGGTCCATGGTCTCGGCCACGTCCACCAGCAGCGCGTGCGGCACCGGGTAGCGGGAGAAGCGGATCAGCGCGTCCACCACCGCCTCGGCGTCGTGCCCGGCCGCCCGCGCGTTCCACAGGCCCAGCGGCGTCAGCCGGTACGTGTGCACGTGCTCGGGTGACCGCTCCAGCTCGGCGAACGGCGCGATCGCGATGCGGCACGCCTGCGCGTCCTTGTGGTCGACCTCCAGCAGCAAGGTCTTGTCCGATTGCACGATGAGTGGTCCGTCAGGCACGTCCGTGACTCCCTCCAGGCGACCATCCAGTCTGTCACGCGATCAGCGCATGCGGGCAATTCACCGTGTCCCGTACGTCACGTAGATGTCACCCTCGATACGGGTGCTCACCTATGCGGGCGGGGGTAGGCATGCGTCCTTCCGACGACGAATCCCAGGTGTCACGGGCCACCGTGGCCGGTTACACGGTGCTCGGCCTGGTGCTGATCGGCTGGTTCCTGTACGGGCTCTTCATCGAGCGCCAGGGCCTGGTCGACTCCATGGGCGAGTCGCTCGGCTCCGCGGTCACCGCGCTGCTGATCCTCTCGATCATCGGCTCCATCAGGGGCGGGTGAGCCTCACGTCGGCAGGACCGCGGCCGTGATCCGGTGCAGCGCCATCGTGTGCAGCATCTCGGTCCGCTCGTCCTCCGCGCGCAGATAACCCGCGCCGATCGACACCGGGCGCACCAGCCGGGTGGCCGTGGCGCCGTGCGCGTCCACGTACCCCACCCAGACCAGCGCCTTGTCCCGGACGGCCTGCTGCAGCACGGCCAGCGCCAGCGTGTGTGCCTGCCCGTCGCTCTCCCGCACGGTCGACGGCGCCCGCCGGGCCGCGCGGGCCGCCGCGTCACCGCGCCGGATCTGCTCGACGATGCCGGACAGCCGCGGCCGGGTCAGCCGGGACGCGATCAGCGAGTCCGACGCCTGCGCGCTGCCCAGCGGGATACGGGCCGCCGCGCGCTTCGACTTCGGGCGGGCCAGCACGGTCGCGCCGGACGCGTCCTCCGGCACCGGCGCGTACCCGGCCTCACGCAGCGCGGGCAGCAGACGGCCGGGCGCGTACGGACTGCACAGCACGGTCGGGGCCAGCCGCCGCAGCGCCAGCTGGGCCAGCCGCTTGTCCGCCAGCGCCTCGGCCAGCAGCGACTCGTCGTCACTGCGCAGGTAGGCCCCGGCCGTCCCGACCCGGAGCCCGCCGTGCTTGCGCGCCACGTCGTCCACCAGGTACGTCAACGCCTGCGGCACCGGGGTCCGGGACCGCACCTTGAACAGCGTGTGCAGCTCGTCCGCGGAGTAGCCCGCGTCCAGCGCCCGCCGCACGCTCGCCGTGGTCAGCCGGTAGACGCTCGCGCCGCCCGCCGACTCCTGGTCCGCCACCGCCTCCAGCTCCGCGGCCATCGACGGCTCCGGCGGGCCCGGCACCACCACGGACAGGTCCGCCTGGATCAGCACGTGGTCGACCGGCGCGGGCAGCAGCCCGTCCAGCGCGCGGACCGCCTCCGGGTCGCCCGGCGCCCGATCCGCCTCCGCACGCCGGCCCAGTGGATCGTCCGCCATCGCGGCGTCCCGGGCCGTCGCGGCCGACTCCTCCTCGACCAGCAGCCGGCCGAACGAGGTCAGCGCGCCCAGCCCGGTCACGCCCAGCGCCGCGGCCTCGGCCAGTGCCAGGTGCGCCGCGCCCTCCCAGCCCCGGGTGCGGCGCGGCGAGCGCCACACCATGACGGACAGGATCTCGTCGCCGGTCGGCGCCGCACCCGGCGACAGCCCGGCCAGCACCTCCATCACGACGCGCCGGTTCGTCGGCGCGCCCGGCCGCTCGCCGTCCGCCGACAGCGCGTTGAGCGGCTTGTCCCGGTCGTCGCGCTGGCCCGGCTGGACCACCTGGCGGGGCATGGCCAGCCAGGAACCGGCCAGCGAGGCCCAGCGCTGCGCCAGCGACATGGCCCGCCACAGGTCGTACGTCACGGTCGGCAGCCAGATCTGCTCACCGGCCGGGCCACCCACCCGGCGGCTCTTCGCGGTGGCGGCCTCGGAGTCGCCGAGCAGGCCGGCCGCGTACGCCACCTCCAGCAGCAGGATCGACGTGCCCTCCTCCACACCGGCGGTCTTCGCCAGCCGGCGGATCTCCCGCACGCCCAGGCCGCCGGCGCGCAGCACGGCCGGGGGCTCGGCCGCCACGGCCTCCAGCAGCGCCTCGACCCGGCGTACCGTCTCCATCGCCTGGCCCGCGCCCGCGGAGTCCGCCGCCTTCGGGTCACGGCCGACCGGGGTGATCGCCGGTGGCCGCGCCCGCAGCACGCCGAGCGGGCCGGTGTCGCGCCGCAGCAGCAGGCCGATCTCCCGCGGCAGCTCCACGGTCTCCGCGGAGACCGGCACCAGCAGGCCCTGCTCGACCAGCCGGCGCACCGGGCCACCGGGCTCGTCCGCGCCGTCGTCGCCCGCGTCCGCGTCCGCGGCGCCGATCGCGGAGCCGGGCGTCACCCCGGCCAGTGCGGCGGCGGACACGGTGCCCACCGGCGGGCCCTCGGCCAGCCGGTCCAGCACCGCGCGGGCGGCCGGCGACGCGGCCAGCACGGCCCGCCGCAGCCTCGCCGGGTCCGCGCACAGCGCCTCGGTGCGCGGGTTCAGGTCCGCGGCCGGATGGCCCAGGCCCGCCGGGTAGGGCGAGGACACGTCGTCCAGCGACGGCGACAGCTCCAGCGCGTTGTCCGGCCCGTAGAGCAGGAACAACGCGCGCAGCTCGGCCAGCGCGTCCCGCGCCTCGGCGACGCTGGGCGCCATCGCCAGGATCGCGGTGACGGAGGTGTGGCCGTCCGCGTCGCGGGTCAACCGCGCCGCGTCCAGGATCAGCAGCGTGAACTGGGTGAGGCCCTCCAGCGCCCGCGCCGTGGACACGCGCGACTGCGCGCGGGCGGCGAGCGCGGACACGTCGACGGGAACGGGCACGGTCAGATCCGGCCGGCGGCGCAGCAGGTCGCTCAGCTCATCGTCCGTACGGGAGCGCAGGTGGTCCGCGAGTGAGGTGGTCATCGTCCTACAACGCTATCCGGCCGCGCCCGGCGCGGGAGATCCATGGGACGATGATCCCTGGACGAGGCCCCCGGCGGGAACATCTTCGCGGGCCATATCGACAGGCGAGGAGCAGCACATGGCACAGCGGCCGGCGACCACCCAGCCTCAGGAGAAGGTGCGGTCCAAGGCGGTGAAGCCCGGTCACCTCGCGGTGTCCGAGTTCGCCTCCGACCGTCCCGGCGCCAACTCCCCGTTCGGTGACGACCAGACGCTCCCGCTCCCGGTCGAGCGCCTGACCTACCACCGCAGCGACTCCGGGCACTGACGTGATAACGGTCGGCTTCGACCTGGACATGACGCTGATCGACTCCCGGCCCGGCATCGCCGCCAACTACCGGGAGCTCACCGCGCGCACCGGTGTCCCGGTCGACGCCGACCTCGCGGTCAGCCGGCTCGGACCGCCGCTGCGCACCGAGCTGGCGAACTGGTTCCCGCCGGACGCGATCGAGGACGCGGTCGCCACGTTCCGCGCGCTCTACCCGGACCATGCGGTCACGCCCAGCCTGCCGATGCCCGGCGCGCTGGACGCGCTCCGGGCCGTACGCGCGCGGGGTGGCCGTGTGGTGGTGGTCACATCCAAGCTCGGCCGCCTGGCCCGGCTGCACGTCGACCACCTCGGCCTGCCCGTCGACGAGATCGCCGGCGACCTGTTCGCCGAGGGCAAGGCCTCCGCGCTGACCGCGCACGACGTGCGCGTCTACGTGGGCGACCACACCGCCGACATGGTGGCCGCGGCCACGGCCGGCGTGCCCGGTGTGGCCGTCGCCACCGGACCCTGCTCGCCGGACGAGCTGGCCGCGGCCGGAGCGGCCACCGTGCTCACCGGACTCGCGGAATTCCCCGGCTGGTTGGCCGATCATCTCGACTGATTCGGCCGCTTCTCCCCGCCAGGATTGCGGTTGGTCGGAATCGAAGCGGTCAGTAGCCTTGTGACCACTGGGCGGCGCAAGGTCGCCCGTTGTCCAACGGAGTTGAGGTCCGCGGTGCCTACGGGTCGAGTGAAGTGGTACGACGCGCAGAAGGGCTACGGTTTCGTCACCAGCGATGAAGGCGGCGACGTGTTCCTGCCCAAGGGTGCGCTCCCCGCTGGTGTCACGGAGCTCAAGGGCGGGCAGAAGATCGAGTTCGGCGTCGTCGACAGCCGTAAGGGCGCCCAGGCCATGGGCGTCAAGCTGCTCGAAGCCCCGCCGTCCGTCGCCGAGCTGCGCCGTCGTCCCGCCGAGGAGCTCCACGGCCTGATCGAAGACATGATCAAGGTGCTGGAGGCGAAGATCCAGCCCGACCTGCGCCGCGGCCGTTTCCCGGACAAGCGCAGCGCGCAGAAGGTCGCCCAGGTCGTGCACGCGGTCGCCCGCGAGCTGGAGATCTGATCCGGTCCTGTTGCGGAAAGGGCCCCTTTTCAGGGGCCCTTTCTCATGCCTGCGGTGCCGTCAGCGCCGGCACGCTCGGCGTGTAGCCGGCCGCCGCCGCCCGCGAGAGCAGCGCGTTGATCGCCCGGTAGCCCTCGTCACCCAGATCCGCCGTGAACTCGTTCACGTACAGCGCGATGTGCTGCTCCGCCACCGCCGGATCCATCTCCTGCGCGTGCGCCGCCACGTACTCCCGGCCGGCCGCCGGATCCGCCCACGCCTGCCGCACCGACTCCCGGATCCACGCGGTCGCCGCCGCCGGATCCACGGTCCCGCGCCGCGCCAGGATCGCGCCGAGCGGGATCGGCAGCCCGGTGTCCGACTCCCACCACTCGCCGAGATCCACCAGCGACCGCAGGCCGTGGTTCTGATACGTGAACCGGGCCTCGTGGATCACCAGCCCCGCGTCCCACCGCCCGGCCGCGACTCCCGGCATGATCTCGTGGAACGGCACGACCTCGACCTTCGCCGGCTGCTTCTCCCCGGCCCACAGCCGGAACAGCAGGTAGGCCGTGGTCCGGTCACCCGGCACCGCCACGGTCGCGCCGGTCAGGTCCGTGCGGTCGTCGTTCACCAGCAGCAGCGGCCCGCACCCACGCCCGAGCGCGCCGCCGCACGGCAGCAGCTCGTACGTGTCCAGCAACCACGGCAGCGCCGCGTACGACACCTTGACCAGGTCGAAGTCGCCCTGCTCGGCCGCGGTGTTCGTCACGTCCACGTCCGCGAACGTCACCTCCACCGGCGGCGCACCCGGCACCAGCCCGTGGGCCAGCGCATGAAAGACGAACGTGTCATTCGGACACGGCGAATACGCCACAGACAGCGAGCTCATCCTGCCACCGTAACCAGCCGCACCCTCGGCCACGCTGTGGCCTTCATCCTGCTTTTCCCACTCCCGCCGTGGTCCGGCCCGCATGCTCCCGCGGGCCGGCGGTTCGCGGTGGTCCAGCCGAAACCAGACCGCGCTGTTCCGCCCCGGCTTCGCGCGCCGAGACGCGCCGCCGGTCTTGGGTCCTCCGGTCTTGGGTCCTCCCGGTCCCGAACGTTCTGCGCGGCAAGGCCGTGGCCGCTGTCCGCGTGCGGCCGGGCGCGTCCCGCGCCCGACATTTCGCCATTCAGCGCCCGTTGGACGGCAGAGCCGCACCCGGATCGTCGCGGCGCTGCTGGACCGGCAGAGCCACGCCCGGATCGTCGCGGCGTCTGCTGCGGGCCTACGCGGACTGAGGCCCGCTGTCCGGGCCGGAGGTCAGCGCCGCGAACGCGGCCGTGAGCGCGGTGAACGCGGCAGGGAGGTTCCAGGCGGCGCGGTCACGCGGGCCGACCGGGTTGGAGATCGTGCGCAGCTCGGCGAACGCGACCCCGGCGGCACGGGCCGCGACCGCCACGCCGTAGCCCTCCATCGCCTCCGCGATCGCGGACGGGTGGCGGCCGGCCAGCGCATCGGCCCGGTCCGCGGTGCCGGTGACGGTGTTCACGGTGAGCACGTCACCGGCGAGCGCGTCCGGCAGCGAGTCCCGGAGCAGCGTGGTCAGGCCGTCGTCGGTAATCACGACGCTGCTGCCGAACCCGAGCTCCTCGATCGGCAGATACCCGTCCGGCGAATCCGCCCCGAGATCCGCCGCGACGCTGCGGGTCCCGATCACGGTGTCCCCGATCGCGGCCCGCCCGGCGAGCCCGCCGCCGATCCCCGCGGAGATCACCGAGGCGTAGGGCCGGCCCGCGGCCTCGGCCAGTGCCAGCAGCCGCGCGGTCCCGGCCGCGGCCTCCGCCGGCCCGACCCCGACCGCGGCCACCACGATCTGCGTGTCCACGCCGTCTTCCAGATGCCCGTCGGTCACGGTCGAACTCTCGTCCGCGTCCACGCCGTCCTTCAGGTGCCCGGCGGTGACGGCCGGCCTCTCGCCCGGGTCCACGGCAAACCCGGTTTTCACGGCGTCCGTGCGGACGGCTGCGGCATCGTCGGCCTCGGCCGGTCCCTCGCCGTGGGCGGTGGCCTTCCCGGCTCCTGCCGCGTCCTCACGGGCGGATGCGGTGCTTCCGGCCACGAGCGGAGCGCCGGCACGTGTGCCGGCAGCCCCGGTGGCGCTGCCCGTGCGATCGCCTGCGGCACGCCGGGCCTCCGCGGACCTCCCGGCCGGTCCGGGATCGGTGGCCAGGCCCCGGCGGACGGCCGCGGCCTCGGGCTCGACGGCGGTCACGACGAGCAGCGGGCCGAGCAGCGGAAGTGGCATCGCGTCATCATCCCTTGTCCCGGTCGTCCGGGTCCTGAGCGCGGCTCTGCCCGGACGGGCGATACACGTGGAAGCCGGGCGGCGGCTCCCGCCGGTCGTCGACGCGGGTCGGTGGGTTGTCGATCCGGGTGCGCGGCAGATCGGGGTCCAGCGACCAGTCCAGATCCAGATCGAGGTCCTGCTCCGGGTCCAGGTCACGCGGCCGGTTCGTGTCGCGGGGTCGGTCGAGGTCGCGGGAGAACTGTGGATCGCGAGGTGGCTGCAGGTCACGCGGCAGTTCCGGCCCCCGCGACGGTGCCGCCCCCGCGGAGGCGTCCGGCCCGGCGGCATCCT
Source organism: Catenuloplanes japonicus (assembly GCF_000717135.1). Taxonomy (GTDB): domain Bacteria; phylum Actinomycetota; class Actinomycetes; order Mycobacteriales; family Micromonosporaceae; genus Catenuloplanes; species Catenuloplanes japonicus. The sequence continues at coordinate 95,686 of NZ_JNXY01000005.1, read as the reverse complement.
GGCCGCGCTTGCGCCGCTGCCACCACCGGGTCTTGCCCGCGCCGCCACCAGCCGCACCCGCAGCGCCGCCACCGGCGCCCGCAGCACCGCCGGAGCCCGAAGCCCCGCCGGCGATGCCTGCAGCGCCGCCGGAGCCCGCAGCGCCGCCCGTGCCGGAACCTGCGCCACCGGCGCCGGAACCCGCGGCACCGCCCGCGCCGGGAGCAGCCGGAACACCCGGCTGACGGGAGCCGCCGGTGCGGATGCCGCCCGGCTGGTCGACGCGCGTGTCCGCGCTGCCGCTCCGGTAGGGCGACGGCCGGCGCGCCGGCGGCGCCCACGGGTCGGACGGCGTCAGATCCTCCGGCGGACGGGGCGGGAGCGACCGCTCCGACTCCGGCGCCCGGCGTGGACCGGGCTGGGGCGAGGTCGGCGGCCGAGGCGCCGATGACGAGCCGGCGCTGTCGGCAACGCTCTCCGGCGTACCCTCGAAGGGTTTTGAGGAAAGCTCCGGGGTGCCGAGGGGCGCTGCGGGAACGCCGGTCAGACGTTCGCCACGGAGACGGGTGACGGACCAGGCGGCGCGGCCCGCGGAGAGCACCGCGAACAGCGCCGGGACGGCCAGGCCGGGGCGCAGGCCGAGCGGGATGAGCGCGATCGCGCCGCCGCCGACCCAGGCGAGCATCAGGATGGTCTCGGAGTGGGCGAAGGCGCTGGCCCGCATGCGCTCGGAGATCCGCTCCTGGATGGTGGCGTCGACCGCGAGCTTGGCGATGCCGGACATCGCGGCCGTGACCAGCGCGAGCAGCGCCAGCAGGCCGAGCGTGGGCCGGATGACGACCAGCACGGCGAGCCCGGCCACGATGACCAGGCCGGTGGACTGCAGCCAGAGCGGCCGGTGGATGCGCAGCCGGGTGCCGGCGGCGGTGGCCAGGAACGCGCCGATGCCGAGCGCGGCGCCGACGAGCGCGAGCGCGGCCTGGTCGGTGAGGCCGCGGCCGAACAGTTCGGGGACCAGATCGTCGCCCTTGATCGCGAACGCGGAGAAGAGCAGCAGGAAGCCGTAGACCGCGCGCAGCGACGCGGCGCCGACCAGGGCGGTGGTGACGAGCGTGCCCTCCAGCGCGCGCGGGCCGCCGCGGCGCAGGCCGAACAGCGTGGTGATCGGGCGCGGCACGGACTCCGGCGGCTCCGAGTCGGCCCGGGGCGGCAGCCGCAACGCGATGATCATGCCGATCACGAAGATCACGGCGGCGACGCGCAGCGGCCACTGCGGGCCGACCCAGACCGCGGCCAGGCCGAGCGGCAGCACGACCGTGCCGGCGATGGTGCCGTAGATGCTGGCTCGCGCGCCGGCTTGGGAGAGCCCGAGCCCGGCCGGGAGCAGGCGGGGTACGGCGGCGGAGCGCGCCACCCCGTACGCCCGGGAGAGCGCCAGCACCCCGAACGCGGCCGGGTAGAGCGCGATCCCGTCGAGGTTGTCGGAGATCATCCAGGCCAGGAACGCGCGGCCGAGCATGGTGGTGGCCAGCGCGTACCGCCGGCCGTGGCGGAAGTGGTCGAGCAGCGGGCCGACCACCGGCGCGAGCAGCGCGAAGGGCACCATGGTGATCAGCAGGTAGAGCGCGACCTTGCCGCGGGCCTCACCGAGCGGCACCGCGAAGAAGATGGTGCCGGCCAGCCCGATCGTGATGAGCGTGTCGCCGGCACAGGACGCGGCGTGCAGGTCCATCAGGCGCATCATGCCGGTCTCGCCGCCGGCGCCCTTGGCCCGGACCACGCCGGCATGACGGCCCGCCCACCGGGTGCTGGTGAGCGCGCCGTGGAAGAAGAGCCGGACAGCCCGGATCATCAACCCCAGGAATTGCATACCTCCCATCCTTGCCCATCCGGGCCAACTCCGCGCTGCACGGCAGGGGCTGAAACGGGGTCAAGTGGGAGGGATGCCGATGGGTAGGCAACAATGGACGGGTGAGCAGGATCGCCGCCCGGGCCGCAAAACTCGACCAGGTCTGTGCCGAGGCCATCGACATCGCGCGCGACGCGATCACGGACGTGGATGCGTCCGAGGTCGGCGAGCACCTGGAGGTGATCGCCGAAGGAGACCGGCTCGTCACCCATCTCTTTGACTGCCATCTGCCCGGTTACCGTGGCTGGCGCTGGGCGGTCACCGTGACGCGCGTCTCGCGCAGCAAGCACGTGACCGTCTGCGAGACCGTGCTGCTGCCGGGTCCGGACGCGTTGATGGCCCCCGGCTGGCTGCCGTGGAACGAGCGTCTCCAGCCCGGCGACCTCGGCGTGGGTGACCTGCTGCCGACCGCGCCGGACGACGACCGGCTGGCCCCGGGCTACCTGGAGTCGGACGATCCCGCCGTCGAGGACACCAGCTGGGAGCTGGGCCTCGGCCGGACACGGGTGATGTCCCGGTTCGGCCGGCAGGACACGGCCCAGCGGTGGTACGAGGGCGACCAGGGCCCGGAGGCGCCGATCTCCGTGGCGGCCCCGCGTGCGGCCCGGTGCGGCTCGTGCGGGTTCTACCTGCCGCTGGCCGGCGCGCTGCGTCAGGCGTTCGGCGTGTGCGGCAACCTGTACGCGCCGGACGACGGCCGTGCGGTGAGCATCGACCACGGCTGCGGCGCGCACTCGGAGACGCTTCAGGAGCCGGATGCGCACGTGGAGGAGCTGCCGACGATCTACGACGACAGCGAGGTCGAGGCCGTGGCGGTCAGCCGCGCACCGGGCTCGGTCGAGGGCGACGAGCCCGCCGAGCCGTACGGTCACGGCTGAGTCCTACGCGCTCAGCCTTCCTGTCGCCGCCGGCGGCGGTGGGCATCGTGCCGCATCATCGTGGCCGTGCCCGGGAAGCCGAGCAGGAACCCGGTCAGGCAGATCCACAGCCAGTCGCCGCGACCGGTGGCGTCCAGCCAGTCGCGGAAGAAGAGCAGCAGGACCAGGCCGGCGACGGCCCAGGCGATGGTGCCGCCGAGCGCGAACGGGACCATGGGCGGGTCGAGCGGTCGGGGGCGGGGGCGTCGCTCCGCCTCGCCGGGAACCCCATCACCCGGCGTCATATCGGACGTCGGCAGCGGAACTGGGGATCGGGCCACTCTTCAAGGGTACGTCCAGCGTGATCGTCGCCAGGTCAGCGGTACGTATCAGAAACATTTGTGACCTTTTGCGGACGCACTGTGTTTGGGACCATGACGCCCTCATGTCCTGATCAATCCCAGTGAGGTGCCCATGGCCGGTTCACCGGCGGAGGCAAAGACGCCCACGAACGGCTTCGACCGCTTCTTCGAGATCTCCGCGCGCGGCTCGACGCTGAGCCGCGAGATTCGCGGTGGTTTCGCCACCTTCTTCACGATGGCCTACATCGTGGTGCTCAATCCCCTGATCCTGGGCGCGGCCGTCGACGGCGACGGCAAGTCCCTGGCCATTCCGGCGATCGCGGCCGCGACCGCGCTGGTCGCCGGCCTGATGACGATCCTGATGGGTGTGGTGGCGCGCTTCCCCCTCGCGCTGGCCGCCGGTCTGGGTGTCAACGCGCTGGTCGCCTACGAGATCGCCCCGCAGATGACCTGGGCCGACGCGATGGGCCTGGTCGTCATCGAGGGCGTGATCATCGCGATTCTGGTGCTCACCGGCTTCCGGCAGGCGGTGTTCCGCGCGGTGCCGACCGAGCTGAAGACCGCGATCGGCGTCGGCATCGGCCTGTTCCTGGCGCTGATCGGCTTCGTGGACGCGGGCTTCGCCCGGGGCTCGGCCGGCTCGCCGCCGCTGCTGCTCGGCATCGGCGGGCAGCTGATCACCTGGCCGGTGCTGGTCTTCGTGATCGGCCTGCTGCTCACGCTGGTGCTGATGGTGCGCAAGGTCAAGGGCGCGATCCTGATCGGCATCCTCGGCGCGACCGTGCTGGCGCTGATCGTGGAGGCGGTGGCGAAGGTCGGCCCGGCCGGCGGGCCGAACGCGAACCCGCACGGCTGGTCGCTGAACGTGCCGAGCCTGGACAAGGACTGGTCGATCGCGCCGGACCTGTCGCTGCTCGGCCAGTTCAACGTGTTCGACTCGTGGGGCCGGGCCGGCGTGCTGGTCTGCCTGATGTTCGTCTTCACGCTGCTGCTGACGGACTTCTTCGACACGATGGGCACCATGGTCGCGGTCGGTCAGGAGGGTGGCCTGCTCGACAAGGACGGCAACCCGCCGCGTACCCGTGAGATCCTGCTCGTCGACTCGATCGCGGCCGCCGCCGGTGGTGCCGCGAGCACGTCCAGCAACACGTCCTACATCGAGAGCGCGGCCGGTGTGGGCGAGGGCGCCCGGACCGGTGTGGCGAACCTGGTGACCGGCGCGTTGTTCCTGGTGGCGGTGCTGGTGTCGCCGCTGGTGCAGATCGTGCCGTTCGAGGCGGCGTCCGCAGCGCTGGTCGTGGTCGGCTTTCTGATGATGACCGCGGTCCGCACGATCGACTGGACCGACTGGGAGATCGCGATCCCGGCGTTCCTCACGATCGTGCTGATGCCGTTCACGTACTCGATCTCGAACGGCATCGGCGCCGGCGTGATCACGTACGTGCTGCTCAAGGCCGTGTCCGGAAAAGCAAGGGCAGTGCACCCGCTGCTGTACGGCGTGGCCGTGCTCTTCGTCCTGTACTTCCTCCGCGGTCCGATCGAGGCCGCAATCCTCTGAGGATGGCCCGCCGGAGGGTACGGTTCTCCGAACCCTCCGGCGTTCACTCATCTCGTGAGCGCGGTGAGGGCGATCATATTCGTGGTAGTTAGCCAGGCTTATTAGCTAGGCTAAGGAACGTGACGGAGCGGGACTGTGATGGTGGAGCGCACGACAGCGCTGCAACAGGCCCTGGGGCTGCGCGAAGCGATCACCCGGCTCAACCGGCGACTGCGCCAGGCGCGGCCCGTCGGGGACCTGACCATGGCGCAACTGTCCGCGCTGACCAGCCTGGAGCTGGCCGGGGCGCTCAGTCCGCGCGAGCTCGCGGATGTCGAGCGGGTGCAGCCACCGACGATGACCAAGATCATCGCGAAGCTGGAGGAGCGGGGCATGGTGCGCCGCGACCCTCATCCGACCGACGGCCGGCAGGTCATCCTGCGTACGACCGAACCCGGTCGGCTCGCCTACGAGCAGGTGCAACGCGCCCACAACGAGTGGCTCGCTGACCATCTCGCGGACCTGTCCGCGGAGGATCTGGAGACCCTGCACAGGGCCGCCGAGATCATGAAGAAGGTTGCGCGCGCCGCCTGAGGAAGCCGCCTCGTCACACCGGCAGCACCACCACGCCGCGAGACGAGGGAGGCGCACGAACCCGTGCGGGCAACTCTGAACACCACATTCCGGTCCCTGGCCGTTCGTAACTACCGGCTGTTCGCCACCGGGCAGCTGGTGAAGCTGGTCGGCGTCTGGATGATGTTCACGGCCCAGGACTGGCTGGTCCTGGACCTCTCCGGCAACTCCGGCTCCGCGCTCGGCATCGTCACCGCGCTGCAGTTCCTGCCGGTGCTGCTGCTCACGCTCTACGCGGGCAAGCTGGCCGACCGGTACGACAAGCGCCGCATCCTCATCGGCGCGAACGCCGCCTACGCGGTCCTGGCCGTGGTCTTCGCGATCCTGGTCGCGTCCGGCACGGTCGAGCTGTGGCACGTGTTCGTCTTCGCCGGGCTGCTCGGCACCGCCAACGCGATCGAGACGCCGGTCCGCCAGTCGTTCGTCTCCGAGCTGGTCGGCATGTCGCTGCTGCCGAACGCGCTCTCGCTCTCCGCCGCCACGTTCAACATCGCCCGGGTGAGCGGCCCCGCGCTGGCCGGCCTGGCGATCGCGACGCTCGGCATCGGGCCGGTCTTCCTGATCAGCACCGCACTCGCGATCTCACCGGTCTTCTCGTACCTGCGGATGAACGTCGGCGCGCTCGTCCGCGCCGGGCTCACCACCGGGAAGAACGCGAAGAGCAGCGTGCTGGACGGCCTCCGGTACGTGTGGACACGCGGCGACCTGCTGCTGGTCATCGTGGTGATGGCCGTGGTCGCCATGATCGGCTTCAACTTCCCGGTGACGCTGGCGGTACTGGCCAAGGTGTCGTTCGGCGCCGGCGCGGCCTCGTTCGGCCTGCTCACCACCGCGCTCGCGCTCGGGGCGCTGGGCGGCGCGCTGGCCGGAAGCGCGCGCACCGGACGGCCGTCGATCTACTCCGTCCTGCTGCCGGGCGTGGCGTTCGCGGTCTTCGAGGTGCTGGTCGGGTTCGCGCCGGCGTTCTGGGTTGCCGCGCTCCTGCTCGTACCCACCGGATTCTTCATGATCTTCTTCGCCCAGGCCGCGAACCAGCGCGTGCAGCTCGGCACGGACGCCGCCTTCCGAGGCCGGGTGATGGCGCTCTACGTGCTGGTCTTCCTCGGCACCACCCCGATCGGCGCACCCCTCGCCGGCTGGTGGTCGGAGCTGTTCGGACCGGCCGTCAGCATCGCGCTCAGCGGCACGATCTCCCTGGTCGCGGCGCTGGCCGCGCTCGTCTGGCAGCTGCGCCGGTCCGGTGAGCGGATGCGCGTCACACTGCGGCCCAGGCCGCGCTTCTCGATCACCGCGCCGCCCGCGCCCGACGCGACAGTTGCATGAATGCCGCTTCCAAAAATGCAGGCTTGCATTCATCCATCACCCGATCGGAAGAATCGCAGTCAGCCAGGTGGCTACTTTTTGTCGGAAACCCCCAAATATATAGTGATCATCGCCACTGTCCGCATACCGTCTGCATCGTGAGCGACAAGCACATGGTGGTGCTGGCACTGCTGCTCATAGCGATGTTGTGCCTGCCCGTCATCCTGGCCATCCACGCCAACGGCACCCAGCTCCGGGGCCGCTGGCGCCCCGCCGCGCGAGCCACCCGCCGCACCCTGCGACGCATGACCGTGCGTGACTGCGTCACGCTGCAGCGGCTCAACCGTGACTGGGGCGCCGTCCCGCCCCGCCCGGCCCCCGCGCTGGAGAACCTCGAGGCCGACCTGCGCCGCCTCTACCGCGACCGCGTCGGCATCGCGACCCAGTCGCTGGTCTGGCACATCGCGGTCCTCCGGGCGTACGACGCCCGGCTCCGCCTCGCCAGCCAGTGCCTCGGCCTGCCCGAGCACCTCGACGGCCTCGACGGCATGGACCTGGAGATCGAGCGCCTCCGCATCGAGCACGAGCTGGAGGCCGCCGGCCTGGTGCTGCGCCCGGCGCGTTAACGTCGGGCGTGCGCCTCTTCGCCGGCATCTACCCTCCGGATGAGGCGTGTGCCCACCTGGCCGCGCGCGTCGGCACGCTCCACGTCAGCGCGGCCGGTGCGGACACGCGCCTCGCCCCTCGCGCCCAGTGGCACGTCACGCTCGTCTTCATCGGCGAGGTCCCCGACGATCGTCTGTCCGAGGTCGACACGGCCCTCACCACCGCCACCCACGCCGCCGGTACGAAACCGGCCCGCCTCCGCATCGCCGGGGGCGGACGCTTCGGGCGCGGGCGGCTCACCATCCTCTGGGCCGGGCTGTCCGGCGACGTGGGCCGCCTGACCCAGCTCGGCGACACGACCCGCCACACGCTGGCCCGCGCCGGCCTCCCGTTCGACCCGCGCCCGTTCCGCCCGCACCTGACGCTGGCCCGGCCCGGTGATCGGGTGGACCGGCTCCAGGTCGACGCCGACCGGGCCGCTCTCGACAGCTACGAGGGTCCGGAGTGGCCCGCGACCCCGCTGCGCCTGATGCGCAGTCAGCTCGGCCCCGTCCCGGTCTACACCGAGCTCTCCCGCTACGACCTCTGACGGCTCCGACCAGTATTCCCCTCTCTTCGGCGGCGGTTTTCGGTATTTATCATCCCGAAGCACTGACCGGCTTCGTGCGCGGCGGATCTGACCCTGTTCGGCTCTGCGCCTGGCCCGGCAGCTCGCTGGTTGGGTTGACCTTGTTTCGCTCGCCCCTTGCCCCTCGCGGCTCGCCGCTCGCCCCTCGCTGGCCCCGGGCGCTGGCCCTGGGCGCCCTGTATCCGAAATTTCACTATAAAAGCAAGCGCAGTCGGTCGTTGTCGTGAGACTGAAGTCGCCACGGGCGATCGCTGAAACTGGAAAGGATCATTGACGTCGACAAAAGTGCGGTCTGCAACGCGTTTTAGCCGCACTTTTGTCGACGTCAATGATCCTTTCCGGCTTTGAAAGGCCGGCACCGCCCGGCACCGCCCGGCACCGCCCGGCACCGCCCGGCACCGCCCGGCACCGCCCGGCACCGCCCGGCACCGCCCGGCACCGCCCGGCACTGCGCGGCGCGGCGCGGTCCGGGACGGTCCGGCACGGCACGGTTCCGGGACGGGTCCGGGACGGGTCCGGGGCGCGAGCTTCTGCGGTGGAAGCCTTCGGACGCGAGCCCTCCGACGCAAGCCACCGTCGGTAGGCACGCCCCTCGGACACGATCCCTCCGGGATGCGGACTCCACCGGGACGAGCGCTCCACCGGGACGCACCCCTCCGGGATGCAGAACGGCGACGCGGAAGAGGATCCGCGTCGCCGTCTGGGGAAGCCGAAGGACTAGCTGGTCTCGCGAGCCGCGGCGGGGCCGCCGCCGAAGAGAACGTCGTCCCAGCTGGGGAGGCGCTTGCGGGGCTTGCCGGAGGCGTCGGTGGGGTCGGCGGTGCCCTGGCCGGTGGTGGTGCGGCGGGGGCGCAGGACGGCCAGGGACGGGACGGCCGGGACCTCCTTGGGGAGGTCGGCGTCGTCGTCGAAGGCGGAGCCGGCGCCGCCGCCGAGCAGCGCGGCAGCGCCGCCCACGGTGGGGGCGGAGCGGGGGCGGACCGACTCGGTCAGGGCGGCGGGGTCGAGGGAGCGTCCGGAGCTCTGGCCGAGTGGGCGGTCGAGGGAGGCGAGCAGGGCGTCGCGGCCGGCGCGGATCGGGTCGCGGGCGGTGAGCTCGCGGGTCGGGCGCTTCTCCTGGGAGGTGCCGGGGAGGCCGTGGCCGCCGCGGCCGGGCTCGGAGCGGCCGGGCATGGGGAGGCCGTGGCCGCCGCGCTCGGGGGCGGGCTCCTGGCCGAGGATCGGGGTGGGGCGCTCGGCGCACAGGTATTGCGCCATGTCGTCGTGGGGGGCGACGACCTGGCGGGACTTGTCGAGGTCCCACGAGGCCTGGGCGGTGGCCTTGCCGGACGGCCAGGTGGCGACGATGCGCCAGGTGCCGTCCTCGCGCCGGTACGCATCCCAGGAGATCTTCTCGGTGTCGATGCCGTGCTGGGCGAGCCGGCCGTCGACGACCTCGGCCAGCGGCGCGCCGCGCTCGGAGGTCTTCAGGCGGGTGCGGCGCGCGTGCTGGGCGAGCATGGCCCGCTCCTGCAGCACCGGGCCGGCGTAGCGCAGCACGCGGTCGACCGGGACGCCGGCGACGCGCGCGACGTCGTCGGCGGACTCGCCGGCGCGGATGCGGGCCTGGATGTCCCGCGGGGCCAGCGTGGCCCTGATCTCGGTGGCGGTGCCGGCCACGGCGAGGGCGACCCCGCCGGGCTCGGCGTGCAGCGCACCGGAGATGCGCTCGTCGATGGGGAGTGCCAGGAGTCGTCCGACCTCGTCGGCGAGTACCAGGGCCTGGCCGTCCTCGGAGAGGGCGACGAAGCGAACCGGCCGCATCGTGGTGCCTCCGTCCCGTCCCGTGTCCTGGGCCATCTGCGCTGGGCTGGCCTTGCCCCTAGCACACGATGAACTCGGAGCCTTCCCGGACACGGTACGCCGAAAGGCCGCCTGATGGGAGTTAGCCACGCGGTGTGTCGTTTGACCAGCCTGAATTGATCCCGCTAAGCGCCCTGAATTACGCTAAAGGCGGACAAAGCTACCTAAAGTCGCTCCATCACGTGGTCGATGCACTGCGTCAGGCGCTCCACGTCCGACGGGTCCACGGCCGGGAACAGCGCCACCCGCAGCTGGTTGCGGCCCAGCTTGCGGTACGAGTCCGTGTCCACGATGCCGTTCGCCCGGAGCACGGCGTTGACCGCGTCCGCGGACACCTCGGGGGCGAGGTCGATGGTGGCCACCACGTTCGACCGGATGGCCGGGTCCGTCACGAACGGGGTCGCCACCGAGGACCGCTCGGCCCAGCCGTAGATGATCGCGGCGCTCTCCGCCGTGCGCTTCACGGCCCAGTCCAGGCCGCCCTGCGCCAGCATCCACTCGGTCTGCTCCGCGGCCAGGAAGATCGTGGAGAGCGCGGGCGTGTTGTACGTCTGCTCCAGCCGGGACTGGTCGATCGCGGTGACCAGGTCCAGGAACGCCGGGATGTAGCGGCCGGACGCCTTGACCGACCGGGCCCGCTCGATCGCGGCCGGGGAGAACAGGCCGAGCCAGATGCCGCCGTCCGACCCGAAGCACTTCTGCGGCGCGAAGTAGTAGACGTCGCTCTCGGCCACGTCCACGTCCAGGCCGCCGGCGCCGGAGGTGGCGTCGATCAGCAGCAGCGCGTCCGCGTCGGCGCCGGCCACGCGGCGGACCGGCACGGACACGCCGGTCGAGGTCTCGTTGTGCGGGATGCCGTAGACGTCCACGCCGGCCTCGGCGACCAGGGTGGCGGCGGTGCCGGGGGCCGCGGAGACGACGGTCGGTTCGCCGAGGAACGGCGCACTCCGTACCGCGGCGGCGAATTTTGCACTGAACTCGCCGTGCGTGGCGAGCTGGGCCCGGTCGCGGATCAGGCCGAACACGGCGGTGTCCCAGAACGCGGTGGCGCCGCCGTTGGACAGGATGACCTCGTAGCCCTCGGGAAGCGAGAAGAACTCGGCCATGCTCCGGCGCAGGCGTGCGACCTCGTCCTTCACCGTCTTCTGCCGGTGGGAGGTGCCCAGGTACGACCGGGACACGCGGGACAGCGCCTCCACCGCCTCGGGCCGGACCTTGGACGGGCCGCAGCCGAACCGGCCGTCCTCGGGCAGCAGCGAGTCAGGGATGCGAATCGGCGACGTGTCAGCCACGGTGATCGAGCTTCCTTCCACGGGGTCTTTCCTGCGGACAGAACGATCCCACATCGCCGGAGCGGACGAAAAGCAGAAACCCGGCGACTACCGTGGCCGTCATGTCCGAGCTCGCCGGCATGCGCCGCGAATACCACCCCGACCACGGCCTGCGCCGCGACGACCTGGCTCCCGACTGGACCGCGCAGTTCGCCCGCTGGTTCGCCGACGCCAGGGCGTTCCCGCTGCCGGAGCCGAACGCGATGGTCTTCTCCACCGCGGACGCCGAGGGGCGCCCGAGCAGCCGTACGGTGCTGCTCAAGGACGTCGACGCGCGCGGCTTCACGCTCTTCACGAACTACGGATCGCGCAAGGGTACGGAGGCGGCCGCGAACCCCCACGCCGCGCTGCTCTTCCCGTGGCACCCGATGCACCGTCAGATTCTCGTCAGAGGGACGGTGGCGCCGGTCGACCGCGCGGAGACCGAGGCCTATTTCGCGACCCGGCCGCGCGGCTCGCAGCTCGGCGCCTGGGCCAGCCCGCAGTCCACGGTCCTGACCGGCCGGGACGAGCTGGACGCCGCGTTCGCGCAAGTCGTGGCGCGGTTCGGCCCGGAGGCGGAGATCCCGGCGCCGCCGCACTGGGGCGGGCTGCGCGTGACACCCGAGAGCGTGGAGTTCTGGCAGGGCCGGCCGAGCCGATTGCACGACCGGTTTCGTTACCGGCGCGTAGGGGATGAGTGGGTGATCGAACGGCTGGCTCCCTGAGCCCGCGTTAACCCCTAGCTGGCTAAAGTTCGTCCATGACTTCTGTCGCGCACCAGTCGGGGACCGCTGCCGAGCCGCTCTCCGGTACACAGTGGACCATCGCCGCGGACGGCCACGAGGCCGTCGTCGTCGAGGTGGGCGGAGGCCTGCGGTCCTACCGGGTGAACGGCGTGGACTACGTGTCGGGCTACGCCGACGACGAGCTCGCGGCCGGTTGCGCGGGCCAGATCCTCGCGCCCTGGCCCAACCGCATCCGGGACGGGAAGTACTCCTTCCAGGGCACCGACCACCAGCTGTTCCTCACCGAGCCGACGCGGGCCAACGCGCTCCACGGCCTGGTCAACTACTCCCGCTGGCACGCGGTGGAGCAGTCGGCCGACGCGGTGACCCTGGAATACCTGATGCCCGCCCAGCCCGGTTACCCGTGGCCGCTGCGCCTGCGCACCACCTGGCAGGTGAGCGCCGCCGGCCTGAAGGCGACGCACGAGGTGACGAACCTCGCGGTCCAGCAGGTCCCGTTCGGCTTCAGCGTCCACCCGTACCTGCAGATCCCCGGCCTGCGGGTGGACGACCTGACGCTCACGCTGCCCGCGCGCAACCGGGTGATGGTCGACTCGCGGCTGCTGCCGGTCGGCGCCGCGAAGGTGGCCGGCACCGAGTTCGACTACACCGAGGGCCGCAAGATCGGCGCCGCGGTGCTGGACACCGCGTTCGGTGACGTGGTCCACGCGGAGGACGGCACGTCCACGGTCGTGCTGGCCGGCGACGGCGCCGAGGTGCGCATCTGGGCGGACGAGGAGTTCGGCTGGTGGCAGGTCTTCACGTCGGACACGCTCGGCGGTGACCGGCTGCGCAAGGCGGTCGCGATCGAGCCGATGACCTGCCCGCCGGACGCGTTCCGGTCCGGTCGCGGCGTGATCGTGATCGACCCGGGCGACACCTGGCGTGGCGTCTGGGGCGTCACTCCGGTCCCGGCCTCCTGAGTCGCCGCCATGGAGTTCGCCGAGGTGGTACGCAAGCGCCGGATGGTCCGCAACTACGACCCGGACCGCCCGGTCCCGCCCGAGGTGGTGGACCGGCTGCTGGAGCACGCGGTACGCGCCCCCTCGGCGGGCTTCTCCCAGGGCTGGGGCTTCCTGGTGCTGGAGGACCCGGCCGACCGGGAGCGGTTCTGGACCGTGACCGGCCCGGACGGCGGCGCGATGACGAACTGGCTGGCCGGCATGAGCCGGGCGCCGCTGATCGTGGTCCCGCACTCGAACCGCGCCGCCTACCTGGACCGCTACGCGGAGCCGGACAAGGGCTGGACGGACCGGGACGAGAAGCGCTGGCCGGTGCCGTACTGGGACGTCGACGCCGGCATGGCCTCGCTGATGATGCTGCTGAGCGCCGTGGACGCCGGCCTGGGCGCGTGTTTCTTCGGCATCCCGCCGGAGCGGACGGGCGCGTACCGGGAGTCGTTCGGCGTGCCCGCGGAGTTCGTGCCGGTCGGCGCGCTGACGATCGGATACCGTGCACCGGATCGTCGCTCGCCGTCGCTGAAGCGGGGACGCCGGCCGCAGACCGAGGTCATTCACCGCGGTCGTTGGGGTGGGTGATTCACATCCCGGTCGGACCACGGCTAACGGGGACGAATCATCCACGGGTACGGGTCGCTAGGCTGACTACCGCCAGGCCGGGAACGGCGTCATGGGAGGGGAGCGTGCCGTCGTGATCTTCAAGGGGGTTCGGGACGGTCGGCCCTATCCGGAGCACGGGCTCACGCTGAAGCAGTGGGCGGAGATCCCGCCGAGGCCCATTCGGCTGGATCAGCTGATCACCACCAAGCGCGAGCTGGCACTGGACAAGCTGCTGGCGGAGGACTCGACGTTCTACGGGGACCTGTTCCCGCACGTCGTCCAGTGGAACGGCGGGATGTACCTGGAGGACGGCCTGCACCGGGCGCTACGCGCGGCCCTGCAGCAGCGCAACCAGATCCACGCCCGGGTGTTTTTGTTCAGCGAGTTCAGCGAGGTTCCGGCGGGCTGATCGTCGCGGCGTCCGTCACCCTGCGGTGGCGGACGCCCGCAGCCCGGCCATCTGCCGCTCGAACGAGCGGGTGGAGAGCCACAGCTTGTAGATCAGCCCGGCCTCGAAGAGCAGCAGCAGCGCGCCGGTGGCCACGGTCACGATCGCGGCCTGGCCGGTCAGCGGTCCCACGATGAACACGAACATCTGGAACTCGATGCCGCTGACCAGGTGCGGGCGGATCCGGTACCGGCGCAGCGCGTTCCGCAGGCCGATGAACCGGCCGTACCGCGCACGGAAGTCGCCGTTGATGTCCGCCACCGAGGTGTCGTCCGTCGCGCCGGCCGGGATGACGTCGGTCGACTCCTCCAGCCAGCGCAGCTCGCCGCCGTCGTCCAGCCCGGCCGCACGCCGCGCCGTGACCATCTTTGCCCGCATGTCCTCGCGGACCCGGGTCATCTGCGCGCCGTTGAGGTACCGGAACATGTTGATGAACAGCACCAGTGCGCCCAGGCCGAGCCAGTAGTCGTCGCCGGTCACCGCCCACTGCCCGCCGAACAGGCCGGCGGTGCAGGTCAGGTCCTTGATCCGGTCGCAGATGAAGTCGAGCCAGGCGCCGAACGCGGACCCGTCGCCGCGCAGCCGCGCGACCTTGCCGTCCATGCAGTCGAACATGAAGCTCAGGTGGAAAAGCAGCGCGCCGAGCGCGAGCCAGGGCCGGGTCGCCTGCCAGAACGAGAGCGCGGCGCCGGTGCCGAGCAGGAACGCGGCCAGCGTGAGCCGGTTGGGGGTGATCCAGCCGAAGCGTGCCACGCGCCGGACGATCGGCGTCGCGATCGGGTCGACCAGTAGCACGGTCCACCAGGCGTCCCGGTCCTTCAGCGTGGCGCGGACCTGACCGGCGGTGAACGTACTCAAAGATTCGGACCCTTCGGGATGGTTAACAACAGAAGACCCAAAACCGACTATAAGGGTACGCGGCAGTCTCGATTCGCGACTGTCGTACCCCACCCGTACCGTTTGAGGTAGGTAGCAACAGCGCTGAAAAGGGCGGGTGAGCCGCGATGGGCGGCAACAGGGGTGTTGAGCAGCGGACCAGCGAAATCCCAGTTCACGGGGGTGACGATGACGCGGTGCAGAGCCAGGAGGTGGCGCCGGAGCGCAGCCGCCGGGGCGTCTTCTGGGTGGTGGCCATCCTGCTCGTGGCGCTGGTCGCCGGCCTGATCGGCGTGCGCGTCACGGGCCTGCTGCCCCAGCTGACAAACCCGTTCGCGGAGCAGGAGACCGATCGCAGCCAGCCCCCGCTGCTGCAGTCGATCCAGGACCTCAGCCGGTACGTGGCGGCCGAGGGCAACTTCCAGGTCGTGGTGGACACCCAGCGCAACCGGGAGCACGTCCCCGACTTCCTGCTCAACGAGCGCACGCTGTTCGTGGCGGCCGGCTCCGTCGAGGCCTACGTCGACTTCAGCACGATCTCCGAGGACGCGATCGTGGTCTCGGAGGACGGCAAGTCCGCCACGATCACGCTCCCGGCCCCGCAGCTCGGCGAGACCAACCTCGACCAGGAGCGCAGCTACGTCTTCTCCGAGGAGAAGGGCTTGCTGAACCGGGTCGGCGACATGTTCGGCCAGGATCCGAACAAGCAGCAGGCCGTCTACATCCTCTCCGAGGAGCGCATCGAGGCGGCCGCGCGCGAGAGCGAGCTGCCCCAGCGCGCCCAGGAGAACACCACGAAGATGCTGGAGGGCCTGCTCCGGTCGCTCGGCTACGAGAAGGTGACCGTCACCTACACCGCGCCGTAATCATGGCGAAGGCCGCCGGGTTGCCCCGGCGGCCTTCGTGCGTCCGCGGATCAGTAGGCGGCGGAGTGGCGGTCCTCGTTCGGCACGAGGATCCACAGCGCGATGTAGATGATGAACTGCGGGCCGGGCAGCAGGCAGGACAGCACGAAGAGCAGCCGGGTCATGCCTGCGCCGAGCCCGAACCGGCGGCCGAGGCCGGAACAGACGCCGGCGATCCAGCGGTTGTCGCGCGGCCGGGTGAGACGGCGAGGCGACGAAGCCATGGTGCTCAACTCCTCAGTTCGTGGCACGAGGTGATGTGCCGATGACTCAACGGTACGGACCGGGGTCCAGTCCGCCGTCCGTCTTCAAGGGGATCTCTCCCCCTCATTCCCGTAGGGAGTCGCCACTAAGCGGCCGATAACGGGTTGATCCGGCGTGACCCTCGCACTGTTGATCGGCCCGGCCGCGGACTCCGCCCGCCAGGCCCGGCTCACGGACCAGCTGCGCCGGGCCGGCGCCACCGCGTTCGCGGCCCCGGACACGGCCGCGGAGCTGGCCGCGCTGCTCCGGGACGGCGACGGGCCGGTGCTGGTCGTGGCCGCGGACCTGGTCGCCCACGACGCGGTCCTCCGGCTGCTGGCCACAGAGCCGGGGGAGCGGTCGGTGGCGCTCACCGGCGACGGCGACGGGCTTCGCGTGCTCCCGGCGCGCGGGATGGTGGTCAGGGCCGGGGAAGGACCGGTGGCCTTCCTCGGGGCGCTGCGGGTGGCCGGCAGCGATCGGGCCGCCTGCGCCGCAGCCACGGCCGCACACGCCGCGACGGCAGACCGGGCCGCGCAGGCCGCGACGGCAGACCGGGCCGCACACGCCGCGACGGCAGACCGGGCCGCGCAGGCCGCGACGGGTGCCCCGGCCGGGCGCACGGCACCGGACGGCCGCCCCGGAACCGTCGTCGCGACGGATCGCGCCGGGGACGACCTCATCGACGCGCTGGTCAGCGCATTCGTGCCGGCCGGGCGCCTCCACGCGTACCCCCTGAGGCTCGTGAAAGCCCGGCGCTGCGCGAGCGGCGCCGCGGCAGCCGAGGCAGAGGCGGAGATCGCCGGGGTCGACGAGGGGCGGGCGCTGTTGCGGCTCGCCGTGAAGGAGCGCGACGACTTCGTCGCGACGGTGCTGGTCAGCTCGTGGTCGCCGGTGCTCACCCGCGCCTGCGCCCGGCTGGGGCTGTCGCCGAGTGCCGTGACCGCGATCTCCGTGCTCTGCGCGCTCGGCGCCGCGCTCGGCTTCGCGCAGGCGTCCCGGACCGCCATGATCGCCGGCGCGGTGCTGCTCTACCTCGGCTTCGTGCTGGACTGCGTGGACGGACAGGTGGCGCGGTTCACCCGGCGGTTCACGCCGCTCGGTGGCTGGCTGGACACGATGGCGGACCGCGCCAAGGAATACCTGGTCTACGCCGGTCTCGCGGCCGGCGCGGTGCGACTCGGCCACGACGAGGGCTGGTGGCTCGCGATCGCGGCGATGGCGCTGCAGACCGTGCGGCACGCCACCGACCATTGGTACGGCGTGCTGCACGACGTCGCGGCACCGCTGGCCCGGCCCGGTGGCGCGCTCGGCCGGCTCTCCGACCGGGTGATCGCGGAGGGGCGCTCGCCGGTCTACTGGCTGAAGCGGATCGTGGTCTTCCCGATCGGCGAGCGGTGGGCCCTGATCGCGGTGACGGCCGCGCTCGCCGGCGGACGGGCGGCGCTGCTGGCCGTGCTCGGCTGGGGCGCGGCCGCGATGGTCTACACGCTGGCGCTGCGCGGGCTGCGGTCGTACGGCATGCGGGTGAGCGTGCCGGTCACGTCCCGGCAGCGCGACGACGGCTGGCTGGCGCGACGTCTGCCGAGCCCCGCCGGGCGGCTGGACTGGCTGCTGCCGGCCGTGCTGCGGCTGGCCGAGTACGCGGCCGTGATCGGCGCGGCCGTGCTGCACCGGGTGCCGCCGCCGCTGGTGTTCCTGCTGCTCCTCGCGGTGGCGATGCACCACTACGACCTGGCCGCGCGTCCGGGCTCCCGGTGGTCGCCGCGATGCGAGCCGGGCTGGGACGGGCGTGCGCTCGTCGTGCTGGCGTGCGGCAGCGTGGCCTTCCCCGTCCTCGCGGCCTGGACGCTGGGCGTGCTCGGCCGGCGGGTCGCCGCATCCACCACCCGTACGCGCCAGGCCCGCCTGCCCGTCCAGGCGCCGGCCGCGGGGGATGCTGAGCGCGATCTCGCTGCAGGAAGGCAGGCCCGCTGAAGATGGGGTCCGTGATCAGTGTCGTCGTGCCGGTCTACAACGTGGCGCCCTACCTGGTGGAGTGCCTGGAGTCGATCGCGGCACAGACGTACGAGGATCTCGACGTGGTGCTGGTCGACGACGGGTCCACGGACGACAGTGGCCGGCTCGCGGCCGCGTTCGCCGCGCGCGACGCCCGGTTCCGGCTGGTCACCCAGGAGAACGCCGGGCTCGGCGCGGCGCGGAACACCGGCGTGCGGCACGCGGGCGGTGAGCTGCTGCAGTTCGTGGACAGCGACGACGTGCTCCCGCGGTACGCGCTGGAGGTGCTGGCCGCCGCGCTTGAGCGGACCGGTTCCGACTTCGCCACCGGGAACACGCTGCGGCTGGACTCGCAGGGCACGCACCCGTCCCGCATGCACCGGCGGATCTTCACGCACACGCGGCTGCGCACGCACGTCAGCCGCGACCGTGAGCTGCTCGGCGACCGTACCGCGTGGAACAAGCTGTTCCGCCGGGACTTCCTCGACCGGCACGGGCTCGCGTTCCCGGAGGGCGTGCTCTACGAGGACACGCCGGTGATGGTGCCGGCGCACGTGCTGGCCCGGTCCGTGGACGTGGTGGACGTCCCGGTCTACCACTGGCGGCGCCGGGAGGCCGGCGACCGGTCGATCACGCAGCGCCGCGAGGAACTGCGCAACTTCGTGGACCGCGCCGACGGCGTGGACCGGGTGAGCCGCTTCCTGGCTGACTTCCCAGAACTGCGGCGGGTGTACGACGCGTCCGTGCTCCGGTCCGACCTGGCGCACTACCTGCGCGTGCTGCCCGAGGTCGACACCACCTATATCCAGATATTTCTGGATCGGTGCAACGAGTTCCTCGACCGGGTGCCGGCGCGGGACCTGGCCGCGTTGCCGGCCGCCACGCGGGTGCAGTGGCATCTGGTCCGCCAACGGCGCGTGCCGGAGCTGCTGGAGGTGGTACGGGCGAGCCGGGCCGGCGGCGTGCCGATCGTGCGACGCGGCCTGCGGCGGTACCGCGCGCTGCCCTGTCTGGATGACGGGCTGCCGCGGCGCCTCTACCGGCCCGGCCCGTCCCGGCTGCGGCGCTTGATCTCCCGTCTCACCACCGTTTCGCCGCGTGTCCGCCCGGCCGAGGCGCGAATCTTCGTCGATATCGTCGCCGCTGCGAGAGATTCGTCCCGATAAATTCAGGGTTAATTACCGCAAATCGACATTGTGTGCGATTTCTGTAGTTGGGTAATTACTCCCCGAACATGGCACGTTTACCCGATGGGCTAATAACGATGACCATCGTCACAGTGGACGAAGCTGGGGGCCGGCTAACGAAGCTGCGGGGAGGTGGCGGTGACAACCGTCGCGCTCAAGGACGTCACAAAGGTGTTCCCCGATGGAACCGTGGCGGTCGACAGGGTCAACCTCGACGTCGAGGACGGCGAGTTCATGGTCTTGCTGGGGCCCTCGGGCTGCGGCAAGTCCACCGTGCTGCGCATGGTGGCGGGACTGGAGGATCCGAGCAGCGGCGTCGTGCTGCTCAACGGCGAGGTGGTCAACGACATCCCGCCCCGGGATCGACGCATCGCGATGGTCTTCCAGGACTTCGCGCTCTATCCGCACATGACTGTGAACGAGAACATCTCGTTCCCGCTGCGGCTGTCCGGCGTCGAGCCGGGACCGCGCGCGGAGCGGGTGGCGGACGTGGCCGGCGCGCTCGGCATCGGCGAGCTGCTCGGCCGGCGACCGGGCCAGCTCTCCGGCGGTCAGCGCCAGCGCGTGGCGATGGGCCGCGCGATCGTGCGGCGCCCCGGCCTGTTCCTGATGGACGAGCCGCTCTCGAACCTGGACAGCGGCCTCCGCGCGGAGCTGCGCGCCGAGATCTCCGGCCTGGTCCGCGAGCTCGGCGTCAGCACCATGTACGTCACGCACGACCAGGCCGAGGCGCTGACCATGGCGGACCGCGTCGCGATCATGCGCAAGGGCGTGCTGCAGGACGTCGGCACGCCCACCGAGGTCTACGGCCGCCCGGCCACGCTCTACGTGGCCGCGTTCCTGGGCAGCCCGCGGATGAACCTGATCGAGGCGTCCGTCTACGTGCACCTGGACCGCTACGTCGCGCTGAACCTCGGCGAGCAGGCGCTCTACCTGCCGTGGGACGACATCCGGGCGCGGACGGTCGCGCACTTCCACGGCGAGCGGATCGTGATCGGCCTGCGCGCGGAGGCGCTGACCCCGGTCGCGCCGGACACGCCGGGCGACGTGCTGCAGGGCCGCATCCGCTACCTGGAGCACCACGGGCACGAGTCGCTGGCGTTCGTCGACGTGGGCGCCACCGCGGTGCTGGTGGACGAGCTGGGCGGCGCCGCGGTCGAGGTGGACGAGCAGGGGGCCGGTCCGATGCGGCGGCTCGGGCAGGCCGTGCAGCGGATCGCCGGCCGGTTCGGCGACCGTGGCGAGCCGGAGCAGCCGTCCGGCGGTGGCCGGACCAGCGTGCTCAGCGACCCGGGGCGGCACCACCGCCGCCCGGCCGAGCTGGCGGTACGGCTCGCGCCGTACCCCGCGATCAGGCCCGGCAGCCCGCTGGCGATCGGCGTGCGGATGGACGCGCTGCACTTCTTCGACGAGCGCGGCGACCGGATCGACGTGGGGTGGCGATAGAAGCCTGAAGATCAACTCATGGGGCCGAACGGCCGGGGCCGACGGACCCTTTGTGCGATCGTTTGTGTCGTCCGGGCGACATGAAAGGTTCAACGTTTTCCCGCGCGAGCGTGCTGACCGGCGATAACCTGCCAAACGGGCCACCATACGTGCCGCCGCGCCCGGGGTTTGACACCGCCGAAATCCGGTTAAGTTTCCATTTCACAGTTAAATTGAGCGGGTGCTTGGTCTTCCACCTCATGTGACCACCTGCCTGTTCGATCTGGACGGTGTCCTCACCCAGACCGCGCTGGTTCACAACGCGGCCTGGAAGGAGACGTTCGACGAGTACCTGCGCAGACGCGCCGATGCCGACGGGACCTCCTTCGTCCCCTTCGACTCGGGTTCCGACTATCTGAAGTACGTGGACGGACGGCAGCGCGCCGACGGCGTGCGCACGTTCCTGGCGTCCCGGGGCATCGAGCTTCCCGAGGGCACGCCGGAGGACGGCGTCGACGCCGAGACCATCAACGGAATCGGTAATCGCAAGAACGTTCTGGTGTTGAAGAACATCGCCGAGGGCAAGGTGAAGGTGTACGACGGTTCCGTCACCTACCTGCACGCGGTGCGGGACGCGGGGATGCGGACCGCGGTCGTGTCCGCGAGCGCGAACTGCCGCGACGTCCTGCGCGCGGCCGGCATCGAGGAACTGCTGGAGGAGCGGGTCGACGGTGTGGTCGCCCGTGCGGAGGGACTGCCCGGGAAGCCCGCGCCGGACACGTTCCTCGCGGCCGCGAAGAGGCTCGGCGTCGATCCTCAGAACGCGGCCGTGTTCGAGGACGCGCTGGCGGGCGTCGAAGCCGGCAAGGCCGGCGGCTTCGGATTTGTGGTCGGAGTGGACCGGGTCGGGCACGCGGATGATCTCCGGGCCCACGGCGCCGACATCGTCGTATCGGACCTCGCCGAACTCCTGGACGGCGGCGAGTCCTCCCGGTAGGACGCAACCCGCCGGTGGTTCACCGACGGGCTCAGATCAACACTGAAAGGGATCGCTGTGATCCGAGAGCGGGCTTATCCGGTCGAGCCCTGGCATGTCCGCGAGACACGGCTCGACCTCGACGTCCTGGCGCAGTCGGAGTCCGTGTTCGCGCTCTCCAACGGCCATATCGGTCTCCGGGCCAACCTGGACGAGGGCGAGCCGCACGGTCTGCCGGGCACCTACCTGAACAGCTTCTACGAGCTGCGGCCGCTGCCGTACGCCGAGGCCGGTTACGGCTTCCCGGAGTCCGGCCAGACGATCGTGAACGTCACGAACGGCAAGCCGATCCGGCTGCTGGTCGACGACGAGCCGTTCGACGTCCGCTACGGCGACCTGGTCTCGCACGAGCGGGTGCTGGACATGCGGGCCGGCACGCTGGAGCGCGAGGTCGAGTGGGTCTCGCCGGCCGGCCGGTCGGTGCGGGTGCGCTCGACCCGGCTGGTGTCGTTCACCCAGCGCGCGATCGCCGCGATCATGTACGAGGTCGAGCCGGTCAACGGCCCGGCCCGGGTGATCGTCCAGTCCGAGCTGGTGTCGAACGAGCAACTGCCGCCGACCAAGCGTGACCCCCGGGTCGCGGCGCTGCTGGAGTCCCCGCTCGAGGCCGAGGAGCACCTGGTCCAGGACCTGGGCGGGCTGCTGATCCACAGCACGAAGAACAGCCAGCTCCGCATGGCCGCCGCGATGGAACACGTCGTGGAGACCGAGGGCCGCCACATGGTCAAGACCGAGGGCAACCCGGACTGGCTGCGGACCACGGTCGCCTGCATGCTCGAGCCGGGGCAGAAGCTGCGGATCGTCAAGTTCATCGCGTACGGCTGGTCCAGCCGCCGCTCCGTGCCCGCGCTGCGCGACCAGGTCGGCGCCGCGCTGGCCAGCGCCCGGCTCACCGGCTGGGACGGGCTGGTCACGGCGCAGCGCGAGTACCTGGACGCGTTCTGGGACCACTCGGACGTCAAGGTCGAGGGCGATCCGGAGGTGCAGCAGGCGGTGCGCTTCGCGCTCTTCCACGTGCTGCAGGCCGGCGCCCGCGCGGAGATGCGGCCGATCGCGTCGAAGGGGCTCACCGGCCCCGGGTACGACGGCCACACGTTCTGGGACTCCGAGACGTTCGTGCTGCCGGTGCTGACCTACACGCAGCCGGACGCGGCCAAGGACGTGCTCCGATGGCGGCACGCCACGCTCGACCTCGCGAAGGAGCGGGCGGAGACGCTGGGCCTGCGCGGCGCCGCGTTCCCGTGGCGGACCATCCGCGGGCACGAGACGTCGGCGTACTGGCCGGCCGGCACCGCGGCGTTCCACATCGCGGCGGACATCGCGGACGCGGCCCGGCGGTACGTGGTCGCGACCGGGGACGAGGACTTCGAGCGCGACTACGGCTTCGATCTGCTGATCGAGACCGCGCGGCTGTGGCGCTCGCTCGGCCACCACGACCGGCACGGCCGTTTCCACATCGACGGCGTGACCGGTCCGGACGAGTACACGGCCGTGGTGGACGACAACATCTACACCAACCTGATGGCGCAGCAGAATCTCTACGCCGCGGCGGACGTGGCGCTGAAGTACCCGGAGAAGGCCGCGGCCGCGGGT
The DNA here is from genome assembly GCF_000717135.1 of Catenuloplanes japonicus. Lineage (GTDB taxonomy): Bacteria > Actinomycetota > Actinomycetes > Mycobacteriales > Micromonosporaceae > Catenuloplanes > Catenuloplanes japonicus. Next base: position 72,663 of record NZ_JNXY01000005.1, on the reverse strand, counting down.
ATCGACGACGAGGAGATCGCGGGCTGGCGGGACGCGGGCGCCGCCGTGCACCTGCCGTACGACCACGAGCTCGGCGTCCACCAGCAGTCCGAGGGCTTCACCCGGCTCCAGGAGTGGGACTTCGAGGGCACGCCGCAGGAGAACTACCCGCTGCTGCTCAACTACCCGTACTTCGACCTCTACCGCAAGCAGGTCGTGAAGCAGGCGGACCTGGTGCTCGCGATGCTGTGGCGCGGCGACGCGTTCAGCGACGAGGAGAAGCAGCGCAACTTCGCCTACTACGAGGCCCGCACGGTACGGGACTCGTCGCTCTCCGCGTGCACGCAGGCGGTGCTGGCGGCGGAGACCGGGCACCTGGAGCTCGCCCACGACTACCTGGGCGAGGCCGCGCTGATGGACCTCCACGACCTGCACAACAACGCGCGTGAGGGTCTGCACGTGGCGTCGCTGGGCGGCTCGTGGATCTCGCTGGTGATGGGTCTGGGCGGCATGCGGGACCACGGCAGCCGGCTGACGTTCCACCCGCGGCTGCCGGAGCGCATCACCCGGATGGAGTTCGCGCTGCTCTGGCGCGGGCTGCGGCTGCGGGTGGACGTGCGCAGCAACGAGGTCACCTACTCGCTGCGTAACGGCACCGGTGAGAAAAGCATCACACTCGAGCACCACGGTGAGCTGGTCACGGTGTCCGCGGACAAGCCGGTGACGATGGCGATCCCGGAGCGGACGGACGTCCCGGCCGAGCCGCACCAGCCGGCCGGACGCGCACCGGCACGGAGGGCAAGCTCTCTGTAATCGCTTTGTCGACGATTCGTCGACGAATGGCCGCTCCGGTTCCCCGGGGCGGCCATTTCCCGTACCGTGTCGATGTGTGTCTATGATTTAGGGTCATTGAGCGGGCACTTTCTGTGACTATAGGGTTTTCTTAAGTTTCGTGATCTTGAGCGCTCGTGTTTGTCGCGCGTGGGTAATGTTGCCGCCGGTTGTCATCAGCGGGCGCCGCACCGGTGCCAGTGACAACCACCGCCAAATCGCACAGCGAGTCGGGGAACCACGTTTGTGGGGTGAATCCGCGTAAAGCGGTAGGGGTGTCGTTCCCATCCCGAACCCGTCAGCTAACCCGGCCGGCGGTCCGAGAGAGGGACATGATGCGCCTACGGCGAATAGCGGTGCTTGCCGTGCTGCTGGCGAGCGGTGCCACTGCCGCGCTCGCGACGCCTGCCTACGCGATCGACGAAGGCGGCTCCGATCAGCTCAGAGAACAACTCGACGCGGCCAGCAAGGGCTTCGTCGAGGCCAAGAACAAGCTCGCCGCCTCGGAGAAGCGCCAGAAGGAGCTGACCGAGGAGCTCAAGACCATCGAGGAAGACCTCGTGGTCAGGGAGAAGACGGTCGGCGAGCTGGCCGGCCGCACCTACCGCAACGGGCGGCTGACCCCGCTGGTCGCGGTGCTGAACGCGTCCAACGGTGACGGCTTCATGGACCGCGCCACGTTCGTCGAGACCCTGACGATCAACCAGGAGAAGCAGGTACGCAACCTGGTCGAGGCGAAGGACGAGGCCTCCCGGGCGAAAACTGCCATCGATTCCGAGATCGGTGAGCAGAAGAAGCAGGTCGAGAACATGGAGAAGCGGAAGAAGCAGGCGGAGAGCGCGCTGAAGGCCGCCGGTGGCGGCGCCGCGCAGAACGTCGAGTCCGGCTCCGGTTCCGCCGCGGTCGCGGTCGCGGTCGAACGCAACCCGGACGGGTCGTTCCCGTCCGAGGGCTGCACGGTGAACGACCCCACCCCGACCGGCGGCTGCATCACGCCCCGCCTGCTGCACGCCTACAAGCAGACGAAGTCGGCCGGGTTCAACCACTTCGTGTCCTGCTACCGCAGCGCGGAGGACGGCGGTGAGCACCCGCGCGGCCGGGCCTGTGACTGGTCCGCCCAGGCGAGCGGCTTCGGCGGCGTCGCGAGCGGCTCGGACAAGGTCTACGGCGACAACCTGGCGAACTTCTACATCAAGAACGCGGACCGGCTCGGCGTGCTCTACGTGATCTGGTTCCGGCGGATCTGGCTGCCGTCCAGCGGCTGGCAGTCGTACTCGGGTGGTGGCAGCCCCTCGGGTGACCATACGAACCACGTACACCTGTCAATAATTTGATCTGACTCACGTTTCATACGAGAACCCGCGGGATAAGGGCATCCTGCGGGTTCTCGCTTTTTGTCACGGCGAACGGGTTTGCTGATTTCCACCTATGGATAAATCAACCGACCGGGCGACCCTCACTTGACGGGACGCCGATAACGCGGAACCGTTCAGAAGATCACGCGGAAACGTCTTTACGGGCGTGCGAAGGGAGAATTGGCGGGTGCGATGACAGACTCCGTTGACGAAAGCTACTTCTTCCAGGGGCGATGCACGGGTGGCCCACTGGACGGCCGGACGTATGCCGTCCGGAAGTCCGGGGGGTTCGTCCTCGCGGACAAGGTCACCGCGACGGGCTGGTACTACGACCGTGCCGGCGCCGGCTTCCAGCTGCGCGGCGGCCAGCCGGTCCGGCTCCGTCAGCCCGACGCGGTCGCGATCGCGGCGGGCGACGACTACGACGTGATCGCCCCGCCGGAGGACCCGACCGGCGAGCCGCCGCTGGTCCTGGGCGCGGCGAACCCCAACCCGGGGCAGATCACGAACGAGATCTGGCGCTTCTGGGGCCAGTTCGACGCGCTGGAGCCGTCCGCGCAGCTCGGCGGCGTCTACGCGGCCAAGCCGGGCTACCACAACTACCGCAACGCGCTCGCGACCAGCGACTACTCGCGCGCCGACGTGGCCAACGACCGGCTGGGACCGGGCGACAAGGCCGCGGCCATCGACCTGACCATGTCCGACACGGCCATGCGGAAGTACACCTCCCGGATGGACGCGGCCGCGCGAGCGCGCGACGAGCGCCTGTTCATCGGCGGTGCGCCGATCATCCGGGAGTTCATCGGCACCAAGGACAGCCGGACGGTCTACTGCTACGTGCTCACCGGGGGCCGTGCGCTGGGCGTCGGTGCGGACTCCGGGCCGGACCCGGGCCGCGACGAGACGCACCTCTGGCACCTGCACCTGTCGATCATCCGCCGCTTCGTCGCGACCCAGGACGCGATGGACCGGCTCATGTCCGTCCTGCGCGGCGAGTCGCTCGAGACCTGGAAGTCGCGCGGGCAAGCTCCGGAAGTAGAGGAAGAAGACGAGATGTCACAGCAGGTCATCCCGCTGCCGACCGGGTTCGCCTACGACGAGAACCAGTCGCTGATCGGTCGCCAGTACGCGATCTCGGTGCCGGTCGAGCCGGCCGGGCTCGCCTCCAACCCGGTCTTCGGCAGCAAGCGCCTGTACCTGTCGTTCGCGTCCGACCACACCGGCAACGACCCGGTGCGCGTCCGGGTGGCGATCCACAACGGCGAGGGCTGGGCCGTGTCGCTGATCGATGTCCCGGCCGGCGGGCGGGTGGCGGCCGCGGTGCCGGCGGCGAAGAACGGCCTCGCATTCAACATCACGATCGGTCGTATCAAGAAGACCGCGTCGTCCAGCTCCAGCGAGTCCGGAATTCCGCTCTCCGTGCTGGTCACCGTCGCTTAGCAATAGCAATTGTGCGGGCGCTCCGACAATCGGAGCGCCCGCATTCTTTTCAGATTCGCGATTCACCGTACGGAATGAGCGTCACCGGCCCGGTCAGCCCGTAGGACTGGCGGGAAGCGACGCCGTACACGGCCGGATCCGCGACCCGCAGCCGGTTGTTCAGCGTGGTCGCCACCTCGACCTCGATCGTGTTCCGCCCCCGGCGCAGCAGCGGTCCGACGTCCGCCACCGGGTGCAGCGGGCTCACCGTCACCGGACGGCCGTTCACGGTCACCCGGCACGTGTCGAAGACCTCGCCCAGGCTCAGGTACGCGCCCGCGCAGGCCGGCACGTCGGCCTCGGTGGTGTACCGTCCGACGCCGGACACGTCCGCCAGCTCCGGGATCTCCGGCCAGGGCTTCAGCGCGTCCAGCGTCAGCGCGTGCGTCACGGTCAGCGTCTCGGTCGCGCTGGACCCGGGCTGCCAGTCCGCCACCCGCAGCGTCCACCGGGTCAGCGGGATCGGCGCCGGCACCGCGCCGATCGTCCGGGTCACCGTGCGGCCGTCGTCCAGCGTCGCCGTGTAGCTGCCCGCGGCCGCCGCGCGCAGGACCAGGTCCCGGTCGCGCGCCACCACCCGGTCCGCCGTCGTCGCGGTCACGTGCCTCGCCGACGGCCCCGGGGCGAGCACCACGATCGACGACTCGCCCGGCTGCAGCGCCACCCGGATCGTCACCCGGTCGCCGTCCGCGGTGAAGTGCGCGATCGGCTCCCGTACGCCGGTCCACGGGTCGATCCGGTACGGCACCGCGCGCCGGCTCGCCCGCTGCAGCGTCACGTCGTGGTCGATCGCGGCCACGGCCGGTTTGACCGTCTCCGCGTGCTTGCCGTTGACCAGGTAGTAGTAGTCGGCATCTCCGAGAACCCGGTGACCGTGCAGCAGCGTGGAGGCCTGCGCGTACGACACGGCCGGCGTCAGGCCCAGGCTCGCCAGCGCGGCGCCCACGTCGGTCCGCACGGCCACGGTCCGCACCTTGGGCAGCGCGGTCAGCTCGGCCAGCAGCGCGCGCAGCACGGTGTCCTCGTCGCCGGTCGCCCGGCCCGGCGTGGTCGCGGCCGACCAGTCGCCGAGCAGCACCACCGGCAGGCCCTTGCGCGCCAGCGCCAGGATGCGCCGGGCGGACGGCAGGTCCAGCGTCGCCACGTTGCCGGAGAACAGGTCCGTCTCCACCAGCAGCACCCGGTAGGCCGGGCCGTCCGGGGCCAGCCGGCCGTCGCGGACGGTCGCGCTCGGCAGCGCCAGCAGCGGCGCGCTGATCATCTGGTGCGTCCAGCCGGACGGGATGCCGTCCGAGGTGAACCAGGACGCGCCGATGCCGGTCTTCGTGTAGCCCTTCTGCCGGAACACGGCCGCGTCGATCCGGTTCACGCCGATCCGGCCGGCCAGGTGCACGCGGCCGAGGTAGGCGGCCACGTCCGGCACGTGCCGCCAGGACGGCTGCCGGGGACCCCAGGACTCCGCGTAGCCGATCGCGCCGGAGTAGGGCGTGAACGCGGCGTAGCCGGGCCAGCCCGCGCCGGGCGCGCTCGCGTAGGAGAAGCCGTGGAAGACGGTCTGGTTGAGGCCGGCCGCGTACGCGCCGCCCATCGTGCGCAGCAGCTTCTTCCACGTGGTGTTGTAGGCGCCGCCCTGGTACGCGCCCGCCTCGCAGGAGAGCAGCGCGCGACCGCCCATGTCCCGCCCGCCGGCCAGGCAGCGGTAGTCGTCCAGGTTCTTGAACCCGAGCGACTCGCCCTCCGGGACGTCGATCACGGCGGCCACCGAGATGGCGTCGGTCTCCAGGCCGTACGGCTGCGCCCGGAACGTCAGCCCGAGCGAGTGCGCCCAGCGGGTCAGCGGCGTGAAGTGGTGCGCGGTGAACAGGTCGGAGAGCGTCTGCCAGTAGTCGGCGCGCACCCGGCGGCTGGTCGCCGCGTCGAAGGCGTAGACCGTGGACTCCTTCACGCGCACGACCGCGGCGAGGAAGGGGCGCAGGTCGTACCCCCGGCGGCTCTGGAATTGTGCGAGCAGCGCGGGCGTCCAGTTGAGCGCGGCTGTCTCCAGCTCGATCGAGTCCTCGAAGAGCGAGCCGCCGGAGCGTCGCAGCAGCGCCCGCACGCGCGGGGTCAGCAGTCGCGCCTCCCAGAAGTCGATCACGGCCTGGGTGCCGGCGGCGCTGAAGTGGTCGACCACGAACGCGTCCGGGCTGGTGTGCGGCCCGGACTCGGGCTCCTGGCCGGAGCCGCGCTGCCAGTAGGCGAGCAGCAGGTGTTCGCCGTCGGCCGGCGCGGTCCAGGCGAGCCGCCCGCCGGTCACGTGCGCGGTGAGGTCGGTGACGGAGTCCGCGGCCAGGCCGGTCTCCTTGCGCGTGCTGTTGGCCGGGTCCACCCTGACCGCCTGCACCGCGATCAGCGTCTGCTTCCACGGCGAGGCCGAGGCCGGGACCGGGCCGTCGAACGTGCCGCCCGCGGCCACGGTGACCGCCGCGTGCGCCAGCTCCTGGACCGCGGCCGGGCTGTCCGGCGTGATCGTCGGGACCGCGGCCGGCCAGGACGGGCCGATCGTCAGGTCGATGGTGATGCCGCGCGTGGCGGCCTGGTCCAGCGCGGCCTCGACGCCGCGGGTCCACGCCGCGGAGCCCCAGCCGTGGTGCGCGGTGTCCAGCACGGACTTGTCCCGGATGCTGTGGTGCACGGCCGCGATCTCGGCGCCGCCGAACCCGGCCGCCGCGATCTGGTCCACCTCGCGCCGGATCTCCGCGGGGTCGACCAGTCCGTCCGGCCACCACCAGCGGAAATATGGCCGGTGCCGGGTCTCGGGGTCGGCGAAGTCGTTGCGCTGCGTCGCCTGTGCGGGCGCCGCTCCCCAGCCGGCCGCGAGCGTGCCGGCGCCCAGTGCGAGCACGGTGCGGCGCTTCAGTCCACTCATGTTCCGCCTTTATGAATCGTTTCAACAACCTGCGTTGATACGACCATAGGTAAGAGGAACGGCTGTGGTCAATGCCTCAGGAAACTCGGACGACACACAACCCGTCGCGTGATCGGATGCAGGCATGAGCACGCTGGTCTTCGACGCCGACGACACGCTGTGGGAGAACAACATCCTGTTCATCCGCGTGGTCGACGATTTTCTCGCCTGGCTCGCGCACCCCACGCTGGACCATGCCGCGATCCGCGCCGTCCTCAACGACATCGAGCGGGCCAACGTCAAGGTCCACGGGTACGGCAGCCGCGTCTTCCTGCGCAACCTGGGCGACTGCTTCGAGAAGCTGAACGAGCGGCCCGCCACCGAGGCCGAGCGCCGCGAGATCGAGCAGCTGGCCGCCGCGCTGGTGTTCGACAGGGTCGAGCTGATGCCGGAGGTGGCGGAGACGCTGGCCGACCTCGGCACCCGGCACGAGCTGGCGCTGCTCACCAAGGGGGAGGATGCGGAGCAGCGGCGCAAGCTGGCCGCGTCCGGGCTGGCCGGACACTTCGGCAGCGTGCACGTGGTGCGGGAGAAGAACCTCGCCACCTACCGCGGGCTGACCGAGGCGATGGCGCTCGACCCGGGCGCCACCTGGATGATCGGCAACTCCCCGAAGTCGGACATCATCCCGGCCCGCCAGGCCGGGTGGAACGCGGTCTTCATCCCGCACCCGCACACGTGGGAGCTGGAGCACGCCGCGCTCGACCCGGCCGACACCGGCGTGCTCGAGCTGCCGTCCTTCACCGCGCTGCGCGGCCGGTTCTAGCCCTGCCGGCCGTTCCAGCGCGGGTTCTTGTGGTTGACCACCATCACGCGGCCCCGGCGGCGGACCACCTGGGAGCCGGGCTTGCGGGCCAGGGACCTGAGCGAACTGCGTACCTTCATGTTTATGACAATGATTTTCAAGTCTTTGATATTCCGTGTAAACGGGTAGGCAGGGGTCCATGGGACGAGTCGTAGTGGTCAGCGGTGGCGGAACCGGCATCGGGCAGGCGGTGGCGGCGCGGTTCGCCCGGGACGCGGCCGAGATCGTGATCGTCGGCCGCCGCGCCGACGTGCTGGACCGGGCCGTGTCCGGCATCGAGGGCCAGGGCGCCGGATCGGTGCACACCATCACGGCCGACCTGGCGGACGCGGAACAGGCGCTGCGGGTACGCGACGAGGTCGTCGAGCGGCACGGCAAGGTCGACGTGGTGGTGGCGAACGCGGGCGGCAACGTCACGCGCAAGCAGGCGCCGACCGAGTTCGGCGTGGCCCGCGTCGAGCTGGAGCGGCTGCTCAAGGTGCGCGAGCACTGGCAGGGCAACTTCGAGTCCAACGTGCTCACGTCCGTGCTGCTGGTCGAGGCGCTGGCGGACGTGCTGGCGGACAGCGGGCGGGTCGTGCTGCTCAGCTCGATCGCGGCGTACCGGGGGTCGGGTAACGGCTCCTACGGCGCGGCCAAGGCGGCGCTGCACCCGTACGCGTTCGACCTGTCGTCCGCGCTCGGCTCCCGCGGCGTCACGGTGAACGTGGTCGCGCCCGGCTATATCGAGGAGACCGAGTTCTTCGGCGACACGATGACCCCGGAGTGGCACGAGCGGAACGTCAAGCAGGCGCACAACGGCCGGGCCGGCACCCCGGTCGACATCGCGGAGACCGTGCACTGGCTGGCCTCGCCGGGTGCGAGCCACGTCACCGCCCAGATCGTCCAGGTCAACGGCGGGGCGTTGCCGGGACGGTGACGTGGCTCTTCCGGATCACGTCGCCGGCGGGGTCACCTTCAGCGTCATCAGCGGAAGCAGGCCGGGGATCTGCGACTTGACCTCGATCCTCACGCCGGCGCCGGCCACCTTGACCGAGCTCTGCGGGTTCGCCGCGTTCCAGTAGCGCAGCGGGTCGGAGTCGTCGAAGATCGGGACGGCCGCCTGGCGGGGCACCGAGACCGGCACGCCGTTGCGGTGGAACGTCACCGGGTCCGTCGACTGCGTGCCGAACGAGGCGTCGAACGGCTGGCGGCGGTTGCTGAGCAGCGTGCCGTCCGGGAACGTGATCGGGGCCGGGTGCGCGTCCACCGGCAGCGTGAGGCCGGTGCCGGGGTGGACGCTGGTGTTGTTGTCGCCGGCGGCCGGGTTTACGTACCAGACGATCAGGCCGTCCTGGTAGGGGAAACGCTCGGCCCAGTCCGGCTTGGAGTCCGCCCAGCCCCAGTTGTACGGGCCGAGCTTGAGCGTCTCGTCGTAGCCGGTGTACGACCGGTACTCGGCCGCGTAGTACGAACCGTCCGGGAGCGGGATGACCACCGCCTCGGGCAGAATCCCGTCGCCGTAGGCCGCGCTGCCCAGCGTCACGTACCGCGATTTACCCGGATTTATCGTGATGAAGTCGGACCAACCGAGGTAGATCTTCTCCCACGCTCCCATGAAGCCGGGCGTCGAACCGATCGTCGGGTTGCCCCGGCCCAGCCACGATCCGGAGGACATGACGGTCCAGAAGCCGGTGCCGTTCTCGCCGCCGGCCGTGTCGTACAGGTCGGGCAGGCCCAGGTCGTGGCCGTACTCGTGGACGAAGACGCCGAGGCCGCCGTTCTCCGGCTCCGTCGTGTAGTCGCCGATCCACAGGCCGGTGTCGCCGATCTGCACGCCACCGGACCTGTTGCCGGCCGGGCCGGTGGTGCTGCCGGGGAACGCGTACCAGCGGTGGGCCCAGATCGCGTCCGTGCCCTCGGCGCCGCCGCCCGCCTCCTCGCCCGCGCCCGCGTGGATGGCCTGGAAGTGGTCGACGTACCCGTCCGGCTCGTTGAAGTCGCCGTCACCGTCGAAGTCGTCACGGTCCCACACGTCGAACGTCGCCAGGTATGCCTTCACCTGCTCCGGCGTCTGCCCGGCGGCGAGCTGCGCGGCGTACCAGGAGGTGGCGCTGTCCTTGATGAAGTTCCAGTAGCCGTCGCGCTGGGGGACGCTGTTGCTGCCGTACCGGGCCTCGTTGTACGGCACGGTCACCCAGTCGGAGACGTCGCCGCCGACCGTGTACCGCCCGCCGGACTGCTGGTAGTAGAAGTGCGCCATCGACTCCTTGTTCTTCGCGAACAGCAGCTCCTCGTAGTGTGCCGCGTCGAAGTCCGCGTCCCAGATCGTGGTGTTGTCGTCGGTGGCGCCGCCGTCCCACACGCGGTCCGGCTCCGGGATGGCGTTGTGCAGCGGGCCCGGGGTGCCGCCCGCGGCCGGGTAGACCGCGTTGCCGAACTCCACCAGGAACGTCAGCACCGGATCGGTCTTGGTCTGCTTCTTCCGGTACTCGACGAACCGGTCGCCGCCGAGCCGGATGACCTCGGAGCCGTTGCGCTGCTCCGGCGCGGTCCGGCCCGCGATCAGGTTGCCGATCGCCTCGGTGCGCTCCGCCTCACGCTGCTCGGCCAGCGGGTGCGGCAGGTTGTCCTCGCCGAGCGAGGCGGTGGGTTCCAGGTCGGCCGCGCGGGTGCCGGGCGCGGCCTGGGCGGGCGTCGCGACCAGGGCGGCGACCAGCGCGCCTGCCATGATCACACTGAGTTGCCTCTTCACAGCTGTCCCTCCAGGTGGCTCTGGAGGGACAGCTTCGAGATCTCATGTATCTCTATCTAGCGATGTTCTATTTCGACTTGGTGTCGCTTTTCTCACGAGTGTCAGGAACCGCTGCCGGTCGCGAACGCGGAGAGGAAGTGGTCGCGGAACGACTCCATCGGCCAGACCGGCGCGTCCGGCGCGGGCTTGAGGCCGGTCGACCAGTTCCAGGACGCGATCCGGTCGAGCACCGCGGGATCCTTGGCGACGATGGTGATCGGCACGTCGTGGCTGGCATTCGGCCCGGTGACGGTCGGCGCCGGCTGGTGATCGCCGAGGTAGATCACGACCGTGTTCTCGTTGCCGTGCAGCTCCAGGTAGTCGAAGACCGCGGTCAGCGAGTACTCGATCGAGGTGCGGTAGGCGTCGCGCTGCGAGGACGGGATGCCCGGCGCGAGCCGCTCCGGCATGCCGGCGAACGCGGCGCCGTCGCCGACCGCGTTCCAGTCGATCATCTCGGGGATCGAGTCCCACGGGAAGTGGCTGGAGAGCAGGTCCAGCTCGGCCATCATCGGGCCGCGGTCGGTCCGGCCGTGCTCCAGCTTCTCGAACGCGGTCAGCGTGTACTGGTCCGGCATCGTGGTCCAGCCGAACTTCGGGCCGGCGTAACCGAGGTTGCGCGAGTCGTAGACCTTGTCGAAGCCGTACCAGTCGCCCTCCGGCCAGGCGTAGGTGTTCGCCGGCGCGACGCCGACCGTGGCCCAGCCGGCCCGCCGGAACGACTCGGTCAGCGTGAGCCGGTCGCTGGAGACGATCGTGCGGTACCGCTGCTGGTTGTCGACGCGCAGCCCGGACTGGAACGTGGAGTGCGCCAGCCAGCTGTAGCCGCCGAACGTCGGCGAGGTCAGCCAGCCGCTGCGGGCCGCGAAGCCGGACGCGGTCAATCGCCGCTCACCGTCCGCGAGCACGGCCCCGACCTGCGCGGACATCGCCGGATCCTCGACCGCGCTGCGCCCGTAGCTCTCCACGAACGTCAGCAGCACGTCCTTGCCGCGCAGGCCGGTCAGCAGCTGACTCGGCGGCACGCTGCCGAACGCGTCCACCGCGGCCGCGGCCGCGAACGCCTCGCGATCGTGCAGCGCGTCGTTGACCATGCCGGTGCGCGCGGTCAGGAACGTCGACGCGCCGCGGTCCGCGACCGGGTTGCCGACCAGCGCCAGCACCAGCCACACCGTGGTCAGCAGCGCGATCCCGCGCGTGGTCGCGGTCTGGTGCCGCGCGAACGCCCGTCCGAGCCGGAGCAGAGCAAAGATCATCAGCAGGGGTACGGCGAGCAGCAGCGCGACCGCGAGCACGACCGCGGCTATCGCGCCGGCCCGGCCGATGGAGCCGGTCAGGAACGTGATGCCGTCGTCCGCCAGGCTCCAGTCCAGCACCAGATCCATCTGGCGGGCGTAGACCGAGAAGAAGCCCAGGTCGGCGAGCTTGACCAGCAGCAGCAGGCCGACGACCAGGCCCGCGATGATCGCGCCGGCGGTGCGGGCCCGGCCCGGCAGGACCAGCAGCAGCACCGCGACGATCAGCGCCTCGACCGGGATGCGCAGGAACGCGCCCGCGGTGAGGCCGATCGGCTGGTTCGGCAGCAGCAGCGCCACCACCACCAGGAGACCGGCCATCACCGTGATCACCGGGCCGGCAAATCGTGACGCCCTGGCCGGCGTGGGGACCGGCGCTTGATCCGCCGTCGCATCCGGCGCTTCATCCTGCGTCACGTCTGACACACCAAACCCCTCATGTCGAGCAACAGGTCTGGTGCCAATACGGAAGGACTAGCCGACCAGTTCGATGACCGCGCGTCGGATCAGGAACTTGCCGGGCTCGCGCACCTCTTCGAACGCGGCGTTGTTCAGCAGCGCGCAGCTGCCGGAAACGCTGGTCACCTCGACCGTGATGCTCTTGTTGTTGTCCAGGTTCGTCACCCGCAGACGGGAACCGACCGGGAACTGGTTGCTCGACGCGGCGGGCGCGCCGCCCTCACCGGAGAGGGTAACCGTCGAGCCGTTGCAGACGACCTGGCCGTCACCGGCCCCACCACCGGCGTCCGCGTCGTCACCCTCGGTGTCGTTCTCGTCCGGCGCGTCCGCGACCGGCGGTGCCTCGTCGGCCGGGGCGTCCTCGGCCGGCGGGTCGGCGATCACGTCGTCGCCGCCCTGGCCCGGCGCGCAGCCGGCCTGCTTCAGCTGGAGGTCGATCACGGCGATGACGTCCTGCCGGTTCTTGATCCGGGCGTCGGAGAGCGCGTCCGGGTTGGCCCGCTGGTCCGCGATGAAGTCGAGGTTCCGCTGCCGGGCCTCCTCGATGCCCGCGCACGGGCCCTCGGCCGCGCCGCTGACGCCGGTCCCGATCGCGAAGGCGCCGCCCGCGAGTGCGAGCGCGGTCGCCCCGATGACGATCTTCCGGTTACGTCCGATGAGGAGGTGGCGCCAGTTCATGATCTTCTCCATCCGTTCGCCCTGCATCGTTGCGGCATCGGTTCCTACGCAGCGGGGCGTTCCGGGAGATCAAAATGTGAACCCTAAATGTTTACTAAGAGTCACCGAGGTGCTTCCGGGCGGGTGTGTGCAGCCCGGCGACGTGCGGTTTCATGGGAGCGCTCACAACCGTCAGTCGATGGCGGTGGTGACGCATGTAAATAGCGAAGTTTATTACCTGTAAGTATGGTGGGAGCCGTCCGGAGTTGTTGCAGGCCAGCGGATGTTTGCTGCGTGCAGACAGATATGACGCGGGGTCCTTTGTGACTTAGGCGACTGTGGCCGATTGCCGACCACGTCGATATCATCCCGCGATATTTCACCCGGTACGGTGCTGACGTGCCCGAAACCTCGCAACGATCGCTGGCCGGTCGTTACACCCTCGTTAGTGCGCTCGGGCAGGGCGCCATGGGGCGGGTCTGGCTGGCCCGTGACGAGATGCTGCGACGCGACGTCGCGGTCAAGGAGCTCGTGCCGCCACCCGGCCTCAGCGAGGCGGAGACCGCGCAACTCCGGGAGCGTTCGCTGCGTGAGGCCCGCGCGATCGCACAACTCAACCACTCCAACGCGGTGCGCATCTTCGACGTCCTGATCGACGGCGGCGACCCGTGGATCGTCATGGAGTTCATCCCGTCGCAACCGCTGCACAGCGTGCTGCGCGCCGAGGGGCCGCTGTCCCCGGCCGCGGCGGCCCGCATCGGCCTCGCCGTGCTGGGCGCGCTCAGCGCCGCCCACCGCGTCGGCGTGCTGCACCGCGACGTCAAGCCGGCGAACGTGCTGCTCGGCACGGACGGCCGGATCATGCTCACCGACTTCGGGCTGGCCACGGTCGAGGACGACCCGACCATGACCCGCACCGGCATCGTGCTCGGTTCGCCGGCCTATCTCGCGCCGGAGCGGGCCATCGGCGAGCCGGCCGGGCCCGCGTCCGACCTGTGGTCGCTCGGCGCCACGCTCTACGCGGCCGTGGAGGGGCGCTCGCCATATGCGCGGTCGTCCTCCATCGCCACGCTGGCCGCGCTCGCGACCGAGCTGCCCGCGCCGCCGCAGCGAGCCGGCACGCTGTTCCCGGTGCTGGAGGGCCTGCTGCGCAAGGACCCGGCGCGCCGGATCAACGCGGCCGAGGCGGAGAAGCTGCTCCAGCAGGCCGCCGGCTCGGGGGAGGAGGCGTCCGCCCCGGTCCCGCAGACCGCCGCGCCGCTCCCGCCCGCCGTGCCCCGGCCGCGGCGGAACGAGCGCGCGGAGGCGACCAGTGCGGCCGCGTCCGGGAGCCCGCCCGACTCCGGCGGCGGCACGCTGGACGCGCGCTACGGCTACCGGGGGGCGGAGGCCAGCGCGTCCGTCCCGATCGCGAAGCAGAAGTCCTCGCCCATCCCGGGCGTGGAGGGCAGTTTCGGATATTCGGGGTCCGGCGTGCCGGGCACGCCCACGGCCAGACGCCCGTCCAGCCCGTCGCGGACCGCCAGCGAGCTGGTGGACCAGTTCCTCGGCACGAGCACGCGGCCGGTCCGGCTGGCCGTCATGATCCTGGTGCCGCTGCTGGTGCTGCTGGTCGTGCTGCTGCTGGTCATCCCGATGCTGGGCGACGACGACTCCGGCAGGGCCCAGGACCCGGCGGCCGCCGCCGGGGGCCGGACGGACCGGGACGGATCCGGCGTGATCGACGGCACACCCTCGGCGCCGCCGACCGCGAACGGTGCCGGTGCCGGTCTGCCCCGTCCCGGCGCCACGCCGACCGCGCCCAGCGCGGGGGAGACGTCCGCCACTCGTCCGGCGACCAGCGTGACCGGCACCCCCGCTCCTACGCCGGCCTTCGCCGGCCGGCCGATCGTCAGCTACGGCAGCGGACAGTGCATCGACGTGCCGGACAGTGACGCCTCCACCCAGCGCCCGATCCAGATGTGGGAGTGCAACGGGAAGCCGGGGCAGTCGTTCGAGCTGACCTCGGACGGGCAGTTGCGCGCGCTGGGCCGCTGCCTGGAGGTGACCGGCGGTGGCGACGGCGCCACCATGCGCCTCGCCGCCTGCGACGGTGCCTGGGACCAGGTCTTCTCGCTCAACTCGGAAGGTGACCTGGTCAACACGCGCGTCGACCGGTGTGTGGACGTGATGGACAGCAATACCGGCAACGGCGCGCTGATCCAGATCTGGGAGTGCAACGGCGGGTCACACCAGAAGTGGTACGTCGGCTGAGCCACCGGACCGCCCGCTTGATCACGTTCGGTGATCGGCGCGCGGAGGGATGCGCGTGGATGGCACGGTCTGTCCGGCGAGCGCCGATAGGAAGGCATCGCGACCTTTGTCCGGGCCGCTCGCTACCCCTTGGTAGCCGGGCCGGTGGATTTGGCGATTCCCGCTAGAATCCGCTGGCAGTGCGTCATGGGGAGGCAGGTCAATGCAGCCGGAGATTCCGTACCGGGTGGTCGGGAAGCTGGGCTCGTGCGACGTCGGCACCGTCTGGTCGGCGATCGACGAGGCCAGGGGCCTGCCGGTCACCGTGGCGGTGCTGGACGCCCGTGCGGCGGCCGACCAGCGCTGGCGGGACGCGTTCGCGGGCCACGCCGGCGCCATCAACGGTGCGGCGCGGACCTGGGTCGGCGCCGACTTCGCCGCCCCGGCACCGTGGGTCGCGTTCAACGGCACCGAGCAGCCGGGCGCGGAGCGCGTCTTCATCTCGCTCGGCCGCCCCTACACCCCGTTCTCCCCGCCGCCCGGCGAAGCGCCGCCCAACCGGCCGGTGTCGAGCATGCCCGTCTCGGCGATGCCGGTGTCCGGCATGCCCGTCTCCAGCCTGCCGGTCTCGGGCACGCCGATCTCGGGTCTCCCTGTCTCCGGCACCCCGGTGTCCGGCACCCCCGTCTCGGGCACGCCGGTCTCCGGTTCCCCGGTCTCGGGCGGCCCGGTCTCCGGCTCGCCGGCCAACAACATGGGGCTGGACGGCTCGCCCCGGCGTCCGTATTTCGGCGAGGGCGCCCAGGACCCCTACGGCGCGTCCGTCGGTGGTGCCAAGCGTGACAACAGCAGGCTGCTGATCGGCATCGCGGCCGTGGTGGCGGTCCTGGTGGTCGGCGGCGCCGTGATCCTGGCCGTGACCCAGCTCGGCGGCGGCGACAAGCCCGAGGTGCTCGGCCCGACGCCGAGTGCGAGTGCGAGCGCCTCCCCGTCCCCGACCGCCACGCCGGTCCGGCCGGGCTTGGAGCCGCCGCGCCCCGGCGACTGGCCGAACTGGCCGAAGTACGCCGAGGGCGCCCCGGTCCGCCCGTTCGCGCTGCAGGGCATCGGTTTCGAGGTGACGCTGCCGCTGAACTGGGAGTGCACCGCCAACCCGAATGCGGTGCAGTACACCTGCGGCATCCGCAAGGACGGCGCGTTCGAGGCGGGCGGCGAGATCACCATGCGTGAGTGCGCCGCGCCGTGTGACGAGAGTCGCCGCACCGATCTGCGACTGGTCGAGGACGCGTTCGGCGCGCAGTGGCGCTTCGCGGGCGAGAACACGACGATCGCGGAAAACCCGAAGCTCGACGGCGTGACCGGCTACGGTCTGGTGACTATCACGTACTTCCGCAGCACCGAGCTCGGGCCGTTCGACCGTCAGATGGTGTTGCACCTGACCGGCGCGAACAGCTGGGCGGACGAGTTCCGGAAGATCGCCTACGGCATCCACGACACCGTCGGGTCCTGACACCCGATACTGTGGCGGCCATCGGCGTCTCCGATCCGCGGAAGAACGGAAATACGTAAAAACCATGGCCACGGTACGCCTGCGGGCGCTGACCGATTGGGTGGTCGACCGCCCGTCCACGGTGGTGCTCGGCGCGGTGGTTGTCACTCTCGGTATCGGTCCGATGGCGTTGCTGCCGACCGAGAGTCCCACCTACTCCGGCATGGCGAACCTCGGTCCCACGCTGTTCACGTACACCGTCGCGCTCGTCGCCGCGTTCGCGGTGATGGCGGTGCGCATGCCGCGCCGCCTGGCCTACGGCTCGCTGACCTGGATCCCGCTGGCGATCTGGGTGGCGCTGGGGCTGATCTTCTGGGACCACGCGCCGCGCACGTTCTCCGGCGCGATCCAGCTCGCGCTGGCCGGGATGGCGTTCGCCACCGGCTGGGCCGCCGCCCAGGTGCGGCTGACGCGCCTGGAGGACGAGCCCGGCGACCGGTGGCCGCCCGCGCTCGGCTGGGCGTTCGCACTGGTCGCCTGGGTGCAGCTGCTCGCGGTCGGGCTGGCCGCGGTCGGGCTGCCGCTCCGCCGGATCGAGGGCGTGCAGGCGCTGGACATCCTCGGCCGCGCGACCGGGCTCACCGCGCACCCGGGTGAGCTGGCGAAGCTGCTGTTCTTCTGCGGCATGTGCGCGCTCGCGCTGCCGCAGCGCACCGACCGGCAGCGGTGGCTGGCCTGGGCGACGCTCGCCGCGGTGTTCCTCGGCGTCTGGCTGACCCAGAGCCGCACCGTGCTGGTCGCGGTGGTCGGCATGGTCGGCCTGTTCCTGCTGCTGGAGCTGACCGCGGGCCGCTGGCAGCGCCGCGACCTGGCGATCCTCGGCTTGACCGCGGCACTCGGCCTGGCCTCGCTGCCGTGGCTGATCTCCCGGTTCCTGGCCGACCCGGGCGGCGGCGCGCGCGGCCACGTGGCCGGCGTCGCGTTCGAGGCGATCGCGGCCCATCCGCTGCTGGGTGTGGGGGCGAACGGTTACGTGGCCGTGGTCGGCCGGACCGACGAGCTGACCGCGAGCGGCGTGCCCGTGCACAACATGTTCCTGCTCAGCGCCGCCGAGCTCGGCGTGACCGGCGCGCTGCTGCTCTGGGCGCCACTGCTGCTGGTGCTGGCCGCGGCCGTGCGCCGGACCTGGGTGACCCGAGGTGCGGACCTGCCGGCCCGGCTCGTGGTGAGCGCGGCGCCCGGCGTGCTGCTGATCGGGATGACCGGCTGGGGGCTGATGCAGGGGCCGTACCTGCTGATGTTCATGCTGCTGTTCGGCTACTTCGGCGCGCGCATCGACATCGCGGCACCGCACCCGGCGTCGCTGGTGGTCCACGCGGGCGTCGTGCCGCAGGCCCCTGAGCCGGAGGAGCCCGCCGTCGTGCCCGCGACGGAGGCGGACACGGCGGATGAGGCCGGACCGGCCGATGTGGACGAGACGAACGTCACAGTGGAGCCCGGCCCGGCCGAGGTCGAGGCCGCATCAGGGCTGGACACGGGCGCGGCGGCGGCCGGAGACGGGGCGGAGACGGGCGCGGAGGTGGACCCGGTTGGGCATACTGACGCGCAGTCCGGTCCCGAGGCCACGCCTGAGCCCGGGGACGCGCCCGGGAAGGACCGGCCGGACGTGACCGCCGAGGCGGACACGACACCGGCCGGTGAGAGCGGGAAGGCAGGTAACCATGGTCGCCGCCGGTGAGGCGCCGGCTCCTCCGCGCCGCCGCGCCTCCCTGACCGTCTCCTCCGGCCTGCTCGGTCTGGCCGCGATCTCGAACCGCCTCACCATCCTGGTCCTGATGGCGCTGCTGACCCGCGGCGCCGGCGCCGCCACGGTCGGCTTCTACGGCATCGCCACGCTCAGCGCCTCGTTCACCGCGGCCGCGCTCTCGTTCGGTCTGGCCACGTTCCTGACCCGGGAGTACGCGGCCGGCGGCGTGAAGCCCGCCGAGGTGGCCCGGCTGCACGCGTCCCGCCTGCCGTTGCTGGCCGCGGCCGTCGTGGTGGCCTGGCCGCTGACCGGCTTCGCCGTACCCGCGGATCTGCGTCTGGCTTTTGTCCTTGTCTTTGTGGCCAGCCTGCTGGAGCAGTGGAACGAGACCGCGTGGGTGCTGGTGCGCGGGACCGCCCGGGGCTGGATGGAGGCGGCGACGAACGGTGCCTGCGGCGCGCTGCTGATCGCGCTGTGCGGGGCCGAGTTCTGGCGCACCGGCGCGCTCGACTTCGAGCGTGCCGGGATGTATCTGCTGGGCGTGGCCGCGCTGCGGTCGCTCGGCGCGGTGCTCTTCACCGGGCTGTTGCGGGAGCTGCCGGCCGGACTGCGCGGTCCGCGGACCACCGCGACCCGGATCAGGCAGGCCTCGCCGTACTTCGCGGCGGATCTGCTCGGGCTGGCGTACTTCCGCAGCGACACGTTCGTGCTGGCGTTCTTCGTGTCCACGGCCGTGGTCGGCGCCTACGTCTCCGCCGCCGCGCTGGTCGGACCGGCCGTGCAGGTGGCGGCCGCGATGGGCGTGGGCGCGCTGGCGTTCGCGGCCGGCCGGAAGCCGGACGGCAACCCGGCGGCGGACGACCCGGGCCTGGTGTTCCGCTTCTTCCGGATCGCCGGCCTCGGCGCGAGCGGTGTGCTCTACCTCGGGCTGCCGCTGGCGCTGGTGATCCTGTTCGGCGACGGGGAGAGCGAGACGATCGGCGGCCTGACGCTGGTCCTCGGCCTGTTCCTGGCGCTGCGCTTCGCGAACTACGGGCTCTCCGCGGTGCTGCTGGCCGGCGGCGGCGCGGGCGGGCGCCTGCTGGTGCTGGTCTTCAGCCTCTCCGCGAACCTGTTGCTGAACCTCACGCTGGACGGCCCGTTCGGCGCGTACGGCGCGGCCTGGGCCACGGTGGCGACCGAACTGGTGGTCGCCGGCTCGATGCTCTACTTCATCCGCTCCCGGTCCCTGATCCGCCCGGTGCTGACCGGCGTGGCGACGGTGGCCGGGGTCGGGGCTGTCCTGATCGGGGCAGCGCACGTCGGCGGCGTCACGGTAGCTTCCCTCGGTGCAGGCGTGCTGCTGCTCGTTCTGGCCGGCGCACAGCTGCTCCGGGAGCGCCGCCGCACAACCGGTTGATGTCATGTCACGGGGGACTTTGGTGAGAATAGGTATCGCCGGCTGGTTCGGCTCGGACAACCTCGGCGACGAGCTGCTGCTGCACAGCCTGATGACGAACGTGCGCGCCGCCGACCCGGCCGCGTCGTTCGTGGTGCTCTGCCCGGTGCCGGAGCGGGTCGCGGAGCTGCACGGCGTGGACGCGATTCACATGCCGACGCTGCGGGCCGCCGGCTCCGCCGGGCGCAACGTGGCGGTCCAGCGCGCGCTGCGCGACTGTGACCTGCTGCTGCTCGGCCCCGGCACGGTGTTCCAGGAGCGCTCGCCGAACCTGCCCTGGCCGGGCACGCTGCCGATGTTCGCGCGGATCGTGGCGATGGCCCGGACCGCGGGCACGCCGGTCGCGATCACCGGCGCGGGCGTCCGCGAGGGCGCGACGCCGGCCGGGCGCGCGGTGCTGCGCGGGATCGGCGCGGCCTGCCGGGCCGTGGGCGTGCGGGACCAGCGCAGCGCGGACCACTTCGGCAAATCGGCGCGGGCGATCGGCGACATGGCGTACGCGCTGCCGCTGCCCACCGTGCCCGCGCCGGACAAGAACCGGCTCGCGGTCTCGATGCGCCCGCTCGCGCCCGAGATGGAGGCCGCGGTGCTGGCCGCGCTGACCGAGACCGTGCGCCGGTTCACGGCGGACGGCTGGACCGGCGCGTTCCTGCCGATGGCGTACGGCCGCGACACCCAGGGCGAGGACGACGCCACCATCTACGACGCCGCGTTCCGCGACGAGCTGGACCTGGTGGCGAACCCGCTGGCCG
Source organism: Catenuloplanes japonicus (assembly GCF_000717135.1). Classification (GTDB taxonomy): domain Bacteria; phylum Actinomycetota; class Actinomycetes; order Mycobacteriales; family Micromonosporaceae; genus Catenuloplanes; species Catenuloplanes japonicus. The sequence goes on along the minus strand of NZ_JNXY01000005.1, from coordinate 52,425 downwards.
CGCCGTTCAGCGAGGACAACCGGTTCGGCGTCGTCCTGGACGAGTGGATGACGCGGCTGGCCGGGCACCGGCTGGTGATCGGCGCACGGCTGCACGCGGTGCTGCTCGCGGTCACGCTCGGCGTGCCCACGGTCGCGATCGCCTACGAGCGCAAGGTGCTGGACGCGTTCACCGACCTCGGCCTGGCCGAGTTCGTGCTGCTGCCGGACGCGGACGCGGACACGCTGCACCGCGCCGCGCTGCGGGCGGCCGCGTCACCGGAGGAGTTCCGCGCCGCGGCCGGCCGGGTCGCCGCGCAGGGCGGGATCGCCCGCGACTTCGTCGCCTCCGTGGTGAAGGGCCTGGCATGACCCGCACGCTGCTGCTCACCCCGTTCGCCCCGGACCGTGCGCATGACCACGCGGCCGCGGACACGCTGGTCCGGCTGGTGCCGCTGCTGGCCGAGCGCACCGAGCTGTTCGTCTTCTCGCCGCAGGTCTCGGAGGACCGTGCGGCGGACGGTTACGCGCTGCTCGGCGCCGGGGAGCAGGCTGCGCCCGGCCTCTCGCACCGGTTCGGGGTCCGGCCCGCCTGGCTACGGCAGGCCTGGTCGCGCCGCACCGCGGAGCTGGCCGCGGCCGCGATCGCCCGGGTCAAGCCGGACGTGGTGCACGTGGAGTACCTGCAGGGTGCGGAGGCGCTGGCGCACGCGCGGCACACCGTGCTCGGGCTGCACGACATCACCGAGGCGGTGGCGGCGGAGTCGTACCGGGTCTCGCACGGCCCGGCCCGCGCCTACCGCCTCGCGGAGCTGGTGCGGACCCGTCGCTTCGAGCGGGACGCGATCCGCCGGGCCGGCGCGGTGATCACGCTGTCCGAGGCGGACCGGGCGGCCGCGGGCGCGCTCAACCCGAACGTGGTGCTGGCCCGCATCGGCGTCGACCTGCCGGACGTGCCCTGGACGAGCCCGGCCGAGGGACCGCCGACGCTGGTCTTCACCGGCGCGCTGTGGCGGCGGGCGAACGAGCTGGTCGCGCTGCACCTCGCGGAGAACGTGCTGCCGCTGGTGTGGCGCAGCCATCCGGACGCGCGCCTGCGCCTGGCCGGCGCCCGGCCCGGACCCCGGCTGAGCGCGCTGGCCGCGGCGGACGAGCGGATCGTGGTCACCGGCGCGGTGCCGGACCTGCGCGACGAGATGCGGGCAGCGCACGCGATCCTGGCTCCGTCGATCATCGGCGGCGGCGTGCTGCTGAAGGTGCTGCACGCGATGTCGCTCGGCGCTCCGGTGATCACCTCACCGGGCCCGGCGGAGTCGGCCGGCGCGGACGACTCGATGGTCTACGTCGGGGACAGCGCGGAGGAGCTGGCGGACGCGGTCCGTGCCGTGCTGGCGGACCCGGCCGCGGCGGCGAAGCGGGGCGCGCTGGCCCGGCAGCACATCGGCACGCGCTTCCGCTGGTCGGACACGGTCGATTCGTACCTGGAGGCCTACGCGATGGCGGGTGCCCGATGAAGATCACCACGGTGGTGGTGGCGTACAACTCCGCCGCCGACCTGCCGGAGAGCCTGGGCGGGCTGAGCGCGCTGCCGCTGGAACGGATCGTGGTCGCGGACAACGCCTCGCCGGACGACAGCGCGGAGGTGGCGCGCGCGTTTACGCCGCACGTGCTGAGCCGGGGGAACGACGGGTTCGGCGCGGCGAACAACGACGCGGTGGCCGCGTTCCCGGACTCGGACGCGTACCTGCTGTTCAACCCGGACGCGCACATCTCGCCGGAGGACTTCGCGCAGCTGGCGGCCGCGCTGGAGGCGGACCCGAAGCTGGGCGTGGTGGCGCCGCTGATGCGGTACCCGGACGGCACGTTCGGCGTCTCGTCCGGCTCGGTGCCGAGCATGGCCAAGGAGTGGCTGGCCGCGCTGCGGGTGGACGAGCTGGTGCCGTCCGGCGCGAAGAAGAGGATGGCCGCGTCGGCCACGCTGCGCAAGCTGATCCCGATGCTGTCCTACCTGGACGTGGAGCCCGCACCGCGTACCCGCGAGGTGGATTGGGTTTCCGGTTTCTGCATGCTCGTCCGGGCCGAGGCTTTTCACGCGATCGGCGGTTTCGACACCGGATACTTCCTCTACTTCGAGGACGTCGACCTCTGCGTGCGGCTGCGCGAGGCCGGCTGGGGCGTCGCCTCGGTCGGCACCAGCGTGGCGCAGCACCGGGAGAGCACCAGCACGGCCACGGTCGGCAAGCGGCGGCTCTACCGCGACGGCATGACCGAGTACTTCAACCGGCACGGCGGGCGTGCGCAGCGCGTGGCCGCCCAGGCGCTGCGGAGGCTGCCGCTGTGAGAATCCTGTTCGTCGCGCCCTGGATACCCTCGGCCGAGCGGCCGCGCAGCCTGATCCTGCTGCGCATGCTGGCGGAGGAGCACGAGGTCCGGTTCCTCGGCCTGGTCAAGAACGACGCGGAGCGCGCGCTGGCGGCACAACTGCCGGTCGCCGACCCGGTCCTGGTGGCGAACCCGGCCTCCGGCTCGATGGTCCGCAGCCTCGGCGCGCTGGTCGCGGGCGAGTCGCTGCAGACCGGTTATGCGAACCCGTCCGCGCTGATCCCCGCGCTGCAACGGGAGATCGAGTCGTGGAAGCCGGATGTGGTGCACCTCAACGTGTTCCGCTCCGCGCACCTGGTCGAGGCCGCCGCGCCGATCCCGGTCATCATCGACCTGGACGAGTTCCGCAGCGAGTACTACCACCAGCTCGCCCGATCCGGCGCGAACCCGGCGTGGCGCGTGCTCGGCCGCATCGAGGGCCCGCGGATGGCCGCGCGCGAGCAGCAGATGGTGAGGGCCGGCGTGCGGATCATTCTGTCCGGCCCGGAGGTACCGGGCCCACCGACGCCGGGCACCGCGGTGGTGCGCAGCCCCTGCGACTTCCCGCTCCGCCGGCCAGGCAGGGTCACCGCGCCGGTCGTGCTGTTCGTCGGCCGGCTCAGCTACGAGGCGAACGTGGTCGGTCTGCGCTGGTTCGTCGACAACTGCTGGGCCGCGCTCAAGGCCGCGGTACCGGGCGTGACGCTGCGCGTGGTCGGCGCGGACCCGCCGCCGGTCGTGCGCGCGATGGCCGGCGACGGCATCGAGCTGCACGCGAACGTGCCGGAGGTCACGCCGTACTACGCGGAGGCCACCGTGGCGATCGCGCCGATCTTCCGCGGGACCGGCATCCAGCTGAAGCTGATCCAGTCGCTGGCCGCCGGTGTGCCCACGGTCACAAGCTCCACGGTCGCCGAGCGCGCGGGTGTCCGGGACCACGTGCACGTGCGCGTGGCGGACGAGCCGCAGCAGTGGGTGGCCGCGCTGCGTGACCTGCTCACCGACCCCCGCTCGGCCGAGGCGATGTCCGCCGCGGGCCGGGAATGGGCCGTCGCCGAACACGGCACGGAAGCGGTGAAACGGCAGCTCGCGGCCGCTTACGAGGGGATGGGGCTGTGATCATCGCTTGCCCTGCTTACCGTCCGCTGTCGTTGTCGCATACATTTGCGTGATGTCCGACGGGGTGGCGCTGGTGATGCGGCGCGCCGGTTTCGGCCCGACCGCCACCGAACTGGCGGCGGCGCGGCAGGCCGGCTTAGAGGCGACGGTGGCCTCGCTGACCGCGCCGGTCGGTGAGGATCAGGGCGCGGCGCAGACGCCCGGACCCAACCTGGGCGCGGATCCGTTCACCGGCCTGGTGAATCCGAGCCTGGACCAGGCCGCCATCGCGGCCCAGGCGCGCGAGATGCAGACGCTCGAGCTGACGCGCTGGTGGATGGACCGGATGACGGCCGCGAACCATCAGGGCATCGAGAAGCTGGTCTTCTTCTGGCACGGCCACTGGGCCACCTCGATCCGCAAGGTGATCCGGCCGTCGCTGATGCAGATCCAGCTGCGGACGCTGCGTGCCTCCGGCCACGACGTGCGGGACATGGCGCACCGGATGGTCCGCGACCCGGCGCTGATCTACTGGCTGGACAACCAGCTCAACAACCGCCAGTCCGCGAACGAGAACCTCGCCCGCGAGCTGATGGAGCTGTTCCTGCTCGGCATCGGGAAGTACAGCGAGGAAGACGTCAAGGAGGCCGGTCGCGCGCTGACCGGCTGGCGGATCGACTACAACGCCGGGACGGCCTACGTGGCGCCGCAGTCGTACGACGACGGCACCAAGTCCATCCTCGGCCGGACCGCGGTCTTCGACGCGGACAAGCTCGTCGACTACCTGCTCGAGCGGCCCGAGTGCCCGCGGTTCATCGCGACCCGGCTCTGGTACCGGTACGCGTCCTCGGAGACGCCGATCCCGGACTCCACCCGCGAGGCGATGGCCGCGCAGTTCCCCGACCCGTTCAAGATGCTCGGCGTGCTCCTGCGCGACGAGGCGTTCCTCGGCACCGAGGGCCAGCAGGTCAAGCAGCCGGTCGAGTGGCTGATCGGCGCGGCCCGGCAGCTCGGCGTCCGCCCCGGCAGCTGGGACGAGGACACGCTGCGCAAGGTGCTGCTCAGCCTGGAACGGCTCGGTCAGGTGCCGCTGGCGCCGCCGAGCGTCGGTGGCTGGCCGGCCGGCGGCAACTGGCTCACGCCCGGCACCGCGCAGGTCCGGCTGGCGCTGGCCAACCGCCTGGTGAGCACCGTGCAGATCCCTTCGCTCGACCCGGAGTCGCTGGCAGACCTGCTCGCGGTCGACACCTGGAGCGACCGGACGTACGCGGGGCTGCGCGGCGTCACCGACCCAAACCGGCTGTTGATCCTCGGATTGATCAGCCCCGAGTACGTGGTGACGTGATGGAGAACCTGACCCGACGCCGTTTCCTGATCGCCTCCGGTGTGACCGGAGCCGCCGCCATCGCCGCCGGTGCGGCCGGGCTGAGCCTCTACGAGCTGCTCCGCAGCGCCGACCCGAGCCAGGTGGAGGAGAACCGGAAGAAGCCGAAGCTGGTCATCGTCACGCTCTACGGCGGCAACGACGGCCTGAACACGCTGATCCCGTACGCGGACCCGGAGTACTACAAGGTCCGGCCCGAGCTTGCGTACCCGCAGGAGAAGGTGCTGCACCTCGACGAACAGCTCGGCCTCAACCCGGTGATGGGCGGCCTGGCCGGGCTGTGGAAGACGCAGCAGCTCGCGATCGTGCGCGGCGTCGGCTACCCCCGGCCGGACCGCAGCCACTTCCGCTCGATGGACATCTGGCAGACCGCACAGCCGAAGGTCCCGATCCGGACCGGCTGGGTCGGCCGCTGGCTGGACGCCACGCAGGCGCCGGTGGAGGCCGCGGTCAGCTTCGAGTCGGTGCTACCGCCGCTGCTGGTCGGCGAGACCCGCTCCGGCGCGTGCATCAGCGTCGGCGGCCTGGCACTGCCGGACGGCATCACCACGGAGATGGTGTCCGCGTTCGGCCGGCACCAGGACGGCGAGAGCGCGCTGCAGGCCCGCGTCGCCACCTCGTACAGCGACCTGATCAAGATGGACTCGCTGGTCGCCGAGGCGCAGAAGGTCACCACGCCGTCCGCCGGGACCGAGGGGCACCTGCCCGGTACCGGCACCGGCGGCGCCAGCTCGCTCTCCGCGCAACTCGGCCTGGTGGCGCAGTGCGTCGAGGCCGGCGTGCCCACCACGGTCTACTCGGTCAGCCTGGGCGGCTTCGACACCCACGCGGAGGAGATAGCCGGGCACGAGCAGCTGCTCACGGAGCTGGACCAGGCGCTGACCGAGTTCGCCACCCGGATGGCCGGCACGGAGGCGGGCCGGCGCACGACCGTGCTGGTCTACAGCGAGTTCGGCCGGCGGGTACGGGCCAACGCCTCGGACGGCACCGACCACGGCACGGCCGGGCCGGTCTTCGTGCTCGGGCCGCGCGTCAACGGCGGCTTCTACGGCGAGCAGCCCAGCCTCACCGACCTGGACGCCGGCGACCTCAAGGCGACCGTGGACTTCCGGGACGTGCTCGGGACCGCGCTCCACGACGTGATGGGCGCGGACCCGAACCAGTACCTGTACGACTACACCCCGGCGTTGCTGTCGCTGATCAGGCCGGACGTGGATCCGTCCGCGTCAGCGACCCCCGCCTCGTAGCACCTCGGAGAAGGTCCGGATGACGACCTTCACGTCGAGCCAGAGCGACCAGTTCTCGATGTAGTAGTTGTCGAACCGCGTGCGGTCCGAGATCGGCGTGTCGCCGCGCAGGCCGCTGACCTGCGCCAGCCCGGTCAGGCCGACCGGCACCCGGTGACGCATCGCGTACTCCGGGTGCTCCGCGGAGAACTGCTCCACGAAGTGCGGGCGCTCCGGGCGCGGTCCCACCACGGTCATGTCACCGCGCAGGATGTTCCACAACTGGGGCAGCTCGTCCAGCGAGGTCCGGCGGATGAACCTGCCGACCGGGCCGACGCGCTTGTCGTTCGCGATCGACCACTGGGTCTGCGACTCCTTCTCGTTCACCGGGCGCATCGAGCGGAACTTGTAGACCTCGAAGAGTCGCCCGTTCAGGCCCACGCGCTCCTGCCGGAAGAAGACGCCGTGCCGGAAGCCGCTCTCCGCCCACACCGCGAACGCGGTCAGCAGCATGATCGGCGAGACCAGCACCAGGCAGGCCACCGCGAAGACGATGTCCGTGGTCCGCTTGATCCACCAGCGCGGGCCGGAGAACGCGGCGTGCCGCAGCTGCACCAGCGGGATCGCGCCGATGTGGTCGGTCAGCCCGCCCTGCGAGCGGGAACCCCACAGCCGCGGCACCACCCACAGGTCGAGCGTGCGGGTGTCCGGGCGGCGCAGCACCTCCCACAGCGCCGGCTCCGGCGCATCCGGGTCGGCGAGGATCAGCACGTCCGCCTCGGACATGCTGACCGCGGCGGAGAGGTTGTCGAGCGTGCCGAGCAGCGGCGGCGCGCCGCGCCGGGGCGCCTCGTCCACGTAGCCGGCGAAGCGCAGGCCGTACCGCGGGTAGCGGCGCACGAGGCGGGCCAGCTCGACCGCGATCGGGCCGGAGCCGATGATCACCGCGTTGTGCTCCACCCAGCGGCGCTGGCGCGCGAACAGGTTGATCGAGCGGGTCACGAACCTGCCCGCCAGCACCAGACCGGCGGAGATCGCGACGGCCTGGATGAAACCGGCCACGTACGGCACCGACTCGTGGCGCAGCGTGGCCGCGATCGCCACCACGGCCATGGCGATCAGCAGGCGGCCGATCAGCGCGGGCAGCTCGTCCAGGATGCTGATGTGCCGGCGCGCCCGGTAGAGCCCGCCGGCGGCGAAGATGAGGATGGTCAGGCACGCCATCGCCAGCGTGCCCTTCCAGTACTGGATCGTCCAGACCAGCGGCGCGAGCAGCGCCAGCGCGTCCGCCGGCGCGGTGATCATCCAGGCGCGCAGCGGCCGCGTGCGCTTGGACGTCACGGAGACCGGGTACGGCAGCACGTCCGTGGACGCGCTCGCCCGCATCTCCGGCTTCGGCTTGTCCTGGAACCAGGCGTTGTCTGAAACAGGTGATCTCTGCGCCGGAACGGCCGGCGGGCCGGGTATCGCGTCCTGCTCGGAGCGCGAGGTTGCCTCCATCGTCATTTACATCCCCGTTGACGTGGAACGGTTGGCGCGGCCTTCCTGGCCGCCGGTGTTCACTTCTTCGCGGACGCGAGGATGTCCGGAACAGAGTCCTTGCGTACCGCCTCGTACAGTGCCTTCGCCTTCTCGTCGTCGGCGAGAACCACGCTCTGGTCGCCGATCGTCCCGGTGCCGGTGGTCGGCGTGGTGAGGAACGTCAGGTTGCCGCCGCGCACGTTCCGCATCTGCGTCGCGAGGTCCACGATAGACAGTGTCTTGTCGACCGACACCGAGCTGGCCGTGGCCTTCACGAAGTCGTTGACGCTCGCCGGGCTGGAGAGCATGCCGCCGGACGCGGCCTTGTCCAGGATCGCCTTGATGACCTGCTGCTGGTGCCGGATGCGGGCGAAGTCGCCGTCCGCGAACTGGTACCGCTGGCGTGCGTAGTCCAGCGCGGTGGCGCCGTCCATGTGCGCGGTGCCCTTGGTGAACGTGCGGAACGGCTCGTGGATCGACTTGAAGTCCTGCTCCACGTCGATGTCGATGCCGCCGAGCGCGTCCACGATCTGCTGGAAACCGCCGAAGTCGATGAGCACCACGTGGTCGATGCGGACCTGGGTGAAATCCTCCACGGTCTGCACCATGAGCGGGATGCCGCCCCACGCGTACGCCGCGTTGATCTTCGCGTCCGCGTCACCGTTCTTGCCGTCCGCGGACCGGGGCACGTGGACCCAGGTGTCGCGCGGGATCGAGATCAGCTGTGCGCCGGACCGGTCGGCCGGCAGGTGCGCCACGATGATCGTGTCGCTGCGGGAACCGGTCGTGTTCTCCGGGTCGCGCGAGTCGCTGCCGAGGAGCAGCAGGTTCAGCGCGTTGGCGGCGGCGGCCTCCTTCTCCGGCCGTGACTCCTCCGGCACCTCGGTGAACGCGTCGACCTTGTCGATGCTCTTCTCCACCGAGCGCACGTAGAGCGCGGTTGCGGCCGTCGCGCCGCCGACGATGACCAGCAGTGCGACGAGCGTGATGATCAGGACGCGCTTCCACCGCCGCTTCCGCTTGTGTGCGCCGCCCTTGGGCGGCCCATCTGCGGTTACGGCTGCGATGACCTCGGTCGAGTCATCGGTGACTAGGTCGCCCCGACGTTCCATGCCGAGGATCGTACTGATTGACGACCAGGCATACAGCTGTCGTTTTGTCGCCAGAAGTGCCGTGCAACCAGCAATTTTGGCTGGACATGTCCGGAAAATACCGGTGGAAATACCCGCCCGCTGTGAGGGCTCCGGAGTTGCCCACCGGGCAACTGTGACAAATCTGCGACCAAGATTGTTTGTCCACGAAACGTGCGCGACTCATGCGACGCCGGGACTGTTCCTTTCGCCACAGCGAATCCGGCAGGAAGCCCGCTGCCGCCCCGGCCACCCACCCCTGATCGGGGTGAACGCTCTGCCTGTGCGGCCGACCGGTGCCCGCGGGAGCAACGCTGCCGGGCCACGCCGGAAGCGGGAAAAGAATTATGTTCCTGAATTTAGGCCCAGGCTTTCCAGAGCCGGGCATACGCGCCGCCCGCCGCGATCAGCTCGTCGTGCGTGCCGATCTCGGCGATCCGGCCGTCGTCGACCACGGCGATCCGGTCGCAGGCGCGCGCCTGACTCAGCCGGTGCGCGACCACGATCGCGGTGCGGCCCCGGACGACGGCCGCGGCGGCGCGGTCGAGCTCCCGGGCGCCCGCGCTGCCCGCCTCCGCGGTCGCCTCGTCCAGGATGATCACCGGCGGATCGCGGAGCAGTACCCTGGCCAGCGCGAGCTGCTGCGCCTCCGCGGGCGTGAGCGTCGCGAGCGCGCCGAGCCCGCGAGTCCAGCCCACGGTGGCCAGCGCGGCGGTGAGCCGGGTGTCGTCCGCGCCCGGGGCGGCGAGCCGGAGGTCGTCGCGGATCTCCCCGGCGAACGCGTGCGTCTCCTGCGACACCAGGCAGACCCAGTCGCGCAGCACGGACGCGTCCAGGTCGGTGACCCGCACGCCACCGGCCCGATCGGTCAGCGTGACCAGGCCCGCGGTGGGCGGGAAGACCGCGGCCACGATCCCGGCCAGCGTGGTCTTGCCCGCGCCACTGGCCCCGACCAGCGCGAGCGACGTCCCCGCCTCGACGACCAGATCAAGACCTTTCAAGACCTCGCGGGTGTACGCGTGCCGCACGCCGGACGCCTCGACCCGGACCCCGCCGTCGGGCCGCCGGGTGATCCCGGCCGGCGCGGCCGGCACCAGCAGCACGCCGATCGTCCTGGCCAGCGCGGCCCCGGCCCGCTGCACCTCGTCGAACGACAGCAGCAGCGTGCCGAGCGGCGTGAACAGCCGGTGGAAGAGCAGCGCGGCCGCGGTCGCGGCGCCGACCGTGACCGTGCCGGCGTGCACCAGCCAGTAGCCGGTGAGCAGGATCGCGGACAGGCCGACCGCCTCCGCCGCGTTCATCGACTTGCTGAACCACACGTAGAGGCGCAGCGCCCGCACGCCGACGGCCAGCGCCTCCTCGGACGCGACCTCGGTGCGACGGGTCTGCAGCACGGACATGCCGAACGCGGCGACGGTCTCGCGCCCGCGCAACGACTCGATCAGGATGCGTCCGCGCTCCGCGGCCAGGCCACGTTCCCGCGCGTAGAGCTTCGCCGCGTGCGGGAGGTAGAGGCGCAGGCTCACCGCGTAGATCGGGAAGACACAGGCGAACGCGAGCGTGAGCCGCCAGTCCAGCGTCAGGAACCCGGGCGCCGCGACCACCACCGTGATCACGGAGATGAAGACCTGGGTGATCAGCGGCACCGCGGTCGCGAAGTTCTCCACGTCCTCGGTGACCCGGGAGGAGACGTCGCCGCTGCCCGCACGCTCCAGCACGGGCGCGGGCAGGCCGAGCGTCGCGCCGAGCACGGACTCCCGCAGCCGCGCCGCGACCCGCGCGCCGAGCTGCTCGGTGGCGCGCCGCGCCATCGCCGTGCCGGCGGCACCGACCAGCGCCGCGGCCGCGACCAGCACGAACAGCGCCGGCCGGAACGAGTCGATCAGGCGGCCGAGCAGCAGCGGCGTGGCCACGGTGCCGAGCGCGGCGAGCAGGGTCCAGCCGAGCGCACGCCACGCGGCCACGGGCTCGGCGCGGACCGCACGGGCCAGACCGGCGAGCGTCTGCCGCGCGGTGGCGACCGGCAGCGCGCTCATCGCAGCACCGCCGCGGCGTAACCGGGGTGGGCGCCGAGCACGGCCGCGGTGGACAGCACGGCCGGGCCGGCCTCGGGCAGGAACAGCACGCGGTCGCAGTGCGCCAGCAGCGCCGGTGACGTGGTCACCACCACCGTGGCGCCGCCGCTCTCCCGGCGGAACGCGGCCAGGCCGGCCGCGGCCTCCTGCTCGGTGACGGCGTCGACCGCGGTCAGCGGATCACGAAGAACGAGCACCGGGGGTACGGCCGCGAGCGCCCGCGCCAGGGCCACCCGCTGCCGCTGGCCGCCGGAGAGGTTCGCGCTCGCGTCCAGCAGATCCTCCGCGAGGTCGGCGGCCTGGGCGGCGGCGAGCGCGGCGCGCCCGTCGGTTCCCCGGCCGGTGTCCAGCGCCTCGGTGAGCGTGCGGCCGAAGAGCGAGACGGCGTGCGGCGCGGCCAGGACATGGTGGCGCAGGGCGGGGTGGCCGGGCGTCAGCTGCCCGAACGTCACCTCGCCGCGGTCCGGGGCACGCGTGCCGGCGAAGACGTCGGCGGCGGCGTCCGCGAGCGCGCGGTCGGCCGTGACGACGCCGAGCAGCTCGCCGTCGTGCAGCGTGAGGTCGATGCCGGTGACCGGGCCGATCGCGGCGTCGCTCAGCGTAGGCGGTCCCGCCTCGTCTGTATTTATCGGTTCATCCGGTGTTGTGCCGGGGCGCAGCGCCGTGATCCGGTCCGCGCTCGCACGGGCCGCGAAGAGCTGCTGGAGGCCGCGTGCCACCCGCTGCACCGGGTCGCCGACGAATGAGACCATGGTGACCGCGGTGACGAACCCGCCGATCGTGATCCTGCCGGACGACACCATGGCCGCGGCCGCCGCGACCGTGCCCAGCAGCGCGATCGCGGACGCGAGCAGGCCCGCGCCCTCGACCAGGGACACCGCGGTCGCGCTGCGCAGCGCCGCGTCCCGGGACTCGCCGACCGTGACCCGGTAGCGGCGCAACGCCTCCGGCCCGCCGCCGAAACCGCGCAGCGTGCGCAGCGACGTGACGTACTCAGCCGCGAGCGCGGCGGCCCGGCCCACGGTCTTCTGCCGCGCGCTCACCCGGCGTTCCAGCCACGGGCCGAGCCGCCGCACGACCCAGGTCATGGCCGGGACCATCAGCAGGATGCCGAGCCCGAGCAGCGGATCCACCCGCAGCAGCACCGCGACCGTGACGATCAGGCCCGCGACGCCGGACACGATGCCCACCAGCCCGCGCAGGAACTCGGCCGTGGCCGTGGCGTCCACGGTCAGCACGCTGACCAGGCCACCGGTCCGGCGGTCCGCGCCGAGCGCCGGATCGGCCAGCAGCGCCGCGGTCGTCCGCACGCGCAGCCGGTGCGCCTCGGCCAGCACCGCGCCGTTGAGCCGGTAGTAGGCCATCCCGGCCGCCGCGCCCAGCACCACGAAGAGCAGCAGGATCGTGGCCACGGCCAGCAGGATCGCGTCCGGCGGGCCGCCGTCGACCGCGTGATCGACGGTCAGGCCGATCGCCAGCGGGACCAGCGCCTCACAGATCTGGTGGATGCCGGAGCCGGTGCAGCAGAGCGCCACGGTACGGGCATGACGGCGGACCATGTCGTGCAACATGGACCCGGACGTTAGGCGTGCCGGCCCGGCTCTTCCAACGCTTCGGCCGGAACCGAATCCTGGTCCATCAGCGCGAGCAGCGACGCTCCGAGGGGCTCCAGGCGGTAGAACACCTGCCGGTCGGCGCGGGACCGGGACACCAGCCCGGCCTCCTGCAGGCCGGTGAGCTGCTCGGAGATCGTGCTGGGCGCGCGTCCCAGCACCGCGGCCAGCCCGCTGGTGGTGGCCGGCGTGGTCAGCGCGCGCAGGACCGCGGCCCGGCCCGCGCCGATCAGCAGCGCCAGCCGGTCCCGCTCCCGGTGCGGCGCCGCCCTGCGGGAGAGCACCGCGGCCCCGCGCGCCTGATAGGTAACCATGAGCGTGACCGGGTCGTCCGTGCTCACCGACGGCCGGCCCTGCGCCAGCACCACCGGGACCAGCAGCAGCCGCCGGTCGCCGCCGGTCAGCGCGGACTCCCGGCGCTTGGGCAGGGACAGCACCGGCGCGTCCCAGCTCGCCGGCCCGCTCAGGCTGCCGAGCACGGCCTCCGGGCCCTGCTCCGCGAGCACGCGTGCCCGCAGCACGATCTCCTCCTCCAGTACCGCGCGCATCGCCGGCCAGTGCGGCGCGACCGCACGCTCCCAGAACACCTCCACCGCGTCCGCCAGCAGCCCGAACGCCCGTGCACCGTCCGTCAGGTAGGGCAGCAGGAAGTCCGGCGCGCCCTCCGGGTAGTGCTTGGCGCACTGGGCCGCGATGATCTCGGGCGGCGTGGCGCGTAGGACGGCCAGCTCGTCCGCGAGCGAGGGACGGGACGACGGCGGCGCGGGCTGGAACGCGTCCGGCGTCGGGCGGCCGTGGTCCACGCCGTACAGCTGCGCATAGACGCGCAACGGACCGGTCCCGGGATCCGTGCGCAGCACCGAGGCGGCGTGCGCGGCCCACTCCGCGTACGGCCAGCCCGCATCGCGTCCCTGCCGGGTGCGGTGCACCAGTTCGACGCCGCTGATCACCTCACGGAGCGGGCTGATCGCGAGCCGGGTCCGCTCCAGCGTGTGCTCGTCCAGGTGGATCCGGATCACCACGATCGGCAGCATAGGCGGCGGTCGGTCCGGATGCGGGCGTTTGGTTCCCAGAGAAGCCTGTAAAATCCATCACTGCCTATATTGACGGTTTCTTCCTAGCATGACGGCGTTGCCTACATCGGGAGGAACGCCTTGATATCGGTAGGAAATCGCAGAGCCACGGCAATAGCCGCGGTGACGCTCCTGGGCCTCGGGCTCGCCGCGCCCGCCTCGGCCGCACCCGTCGCCGACGAGGGCACCGTGCTGGCCGCCGGCGGCCCGACCGCGATCGAGGACTCGTACATCGTGGTGCTCAAGGACGTGGCCGTGGATGCCGTCCCCGCCACGGCCCGGTCGCTGGCCGCGCGGCAGAGCGGGGGAGTCGTCCGCACGTACCAGCATGCGGTCACGGGCTTCGAGGCACACCTCACCGCGCGTGCGGCCCGGCGGCTGGCCGCGGACCCGGCGGTCGCCTCCGTGACACAGAACCACACCGTGACCGCCTCCGACGTGCAGTCACCCACGCCCTCCTGGGGCCTGGACCGCATCGACCAGCGCGCCCGCCCGGTCGACGACAGCTACACCTACCCGGACGGCGCGCCGGTCGTGACCGCGTACATCATCGACGGCGGCATCAACCTCGCCCACACGGACTTCGCCGGCCGGATCCGGCCCGGTCAGGACTTCGTCGACGGCGGTGACCCCGAGGACTGCCGCGGGCACGGCACGCACGTCGCCGGCACGGTCGGCGGCACCACCTACGGCGTCGCCAAGAACGTGGAGATCGTCCCGGTACGCGTGCTGAACTGCGAGGGCAGCGGCTCGGTCGCCACCGTCATGGCAGGCATCGACTGGATCACCGCGGACCACCGGCCAGGCGCGCCCGCGGTCGCCAACATGAGCATCAACGGCACCAGCCGGTACACGCCGGAGGAGGACGCGGTCCGGCGGTCGATCGCGGACGGCATCACCTTCGTGGTCTCGGCCGGCAACCACGACGGCACGAACGCCTGCAACAACACGCCCGCCGCCGTGCCCGAGGTGATCACCGTGGGCGCGGTCGGACCGGACGACACGCGCCCGTCGTTCTCCAACATCGGCCCGTGCGTCGACCTGTTCGCCCCCGGCGTCGACATCGTCTCCGCGAACATCGGCGGCGACACCGCCAGCCGCAGCTGGAGCGGCACCTCGATGTCCGCGCCGCACGTCACCGGCGCGGCCGCGCTGATCCTGGCCGACCACCCCACCTGGACGCCCGCGCAGGTCGCCGCGGAACTGGTCGCGGACGCCACCCCCGACGTGATCACGGACGCCGGCGCCGGCTCACCGAACCGGCTGCTCTACATCGACGGGTCCCGGCCCGCCGACGACTTCTCGCTGACCGCCACGCCCGCGGCCGCCACCGTCACGGCCGGCTCCTCGGTCTCCACCGCGATCGCGGTGCAGGGCACGCCCCAGCAGGTCACGCTGAGCGCCGGTGGACTGCCGACGGGCGCGACCGCCTCGTTCGGCTCCTCGACGCTCACCGTCTCCACGACCGCGGCGACCGCGCCCGGGACGTACCGTGTGCTGGTCGTCGGCGTCGGCACCAGTGCGACCCGTCCGGTGCGGTTCACGCTCACCGTGACCGCGGCGTCCGGCTGTGTCGGCGGCAACGACGCGGACACCTCGCTGAGCGGCTCCAACCCGGTCGAGCTGCCGGTGACCATCACCGGCTGCGGCGGCACCGGCGCCGTGAACAGCACCGTCGAGGTGCACGTCGACCACACCTACATCGACGACCTCGAAGTGGACCTGGTCGCGCCGAGCGGCACCCGCTACAACCTGCTCAACCGCACCGGCGACGACACCGACGACATCGACTACACGTTCACCCACGACCTGTCCGCCGAGCCCGCGGACGGCGTCTGGAAGCTCAGGGTCCACGACAACGCGCCCGGCGGCACCGGCAACTTCGACTCCTGGACGCTCAACCTCGCCGGTCAGGATCTTCCGGTCCCGGCCTGCGGCGGCGTCGCCACCGGCGACTTCCCGTTCGAGGACATGACGTCCAACGAGAGCCCGCTGCTGGTCACCGGCTGTGGCCGGGCCGCGTCGGCCGCCGCCTACGTCGAGGTCCGCATCGTCCACCCGAACGAACGCGACCTCGGCGTCCACCTCATCGCCCCCGACGGGCAGCGCATCACGCTCCAGCTGATGCACGCCTACTACAAGCCCGACATCTTCCGCACGTACGTCGTGAACCTGTCCGGCAAGCAGGCCGACGGCGAATGGAAGCTCATGGCCGAAGATCTGTCCTGGGGCAGCGACCCCGGCTACATCGACAGCTGGAAACTGACGCTCTGACACCGAGGGCTCGGCCGGACCCCCGGCCGAGCCCGCACACCGGTCAGGCCGGCTGCACCGCGTCCTTCCGGACCAGCAGCGCCGCCCGCCCGGTCGAGAACGTGAACGAGTCCTCGACCCGGTACTTGCCCGCGATGTACTTGATCTTCCAGATCTTCTGCGCCTCCGGGGCCAGCGGATCCACCGGCGCGCCGTAGACGCCGCCGGCCGGCCCGATCAGCCAGATCCGCTCCGCCTTCGACAGCCAGCCCTCGACGTCGTTGACCTCCAGCACCTCCAGCGTGCCGTTCTGCCCCGCGGTCAGCTTCATCAGCGCGTCCCGCGGCTGCGGCCGCTCCTCCGTCCACTCCAGCTCGCCCAGGTAGTGCGTCAGCGTCGGCCGCATCGTCCACGCGTAGTCCGTGTAGACGAGCACGTCACCGGGCCGCGCCTGCTCATGGATGGCCTCGGCCATCGCCCGGGTGTCCGGCGCCTTGTGCGTCTCCCGCACGTCGAACTGCGCCGGCAGCGCCAGGAACGCCAGCGCCGCCACCAGCACCACGATCCGGGCCAGGCGCGGCACCGCCACCGCGCGTACGTGCTCCGAGGTGATGGTCGCGGCCGCGAGCACGGCCAGCGGGGAGAACAGGAAGACGCCGTACCGCGGCACCCACACCGGCGCGATCAGCGACACCGTCAGGATCACCGCCACCGGCACCACCAGCAGCAGCACCAGCTCGACGTACCGCCGGGCGGGCAGCGCCGCGTACGCCGCCACGGCCAGGCCCATCAGCAGATATCCCAGCGCCGGGCTGGCCGCGATGTCGCCCGGCAGCGTGACGAGCGTCTCCCAGGTCGGCGTGGCCACCCAGTGCAGCTGCGACTGGTGCTGCCCGCGCCCCAGCCAGACCAGCGGCAGCAGCCCCAGCAGCGCCACCCCCACCATCGGCACCGACCGGAAGAGCCGCCGGTCCCGGTCCTTCACGAACGCCAGCACCAGGATCACCACGTGCGCCGCCAGGATCGACAGCGTCACCAGATGAAAAACGCCGGTCAGCGCCACGGCCAGCCCGTACGCCGCCCACCGCCACCACCCCGGGTTCCGCACCGCGATGAACAACAGCAACGACGACAACGACGCGAAGCAGAACGCCAGCCCGTACGGCCGCGCCGTCGTCGCCAGCAACACCACGCTCGGCACGATCGCGCACACCACGCCCGCCGTGATCCCCGCGGCCTGCCCCGCCACCCGCCGCGCCAGCTCCGCCGTCACCCCCGCCCCGACCGCCATCGCCAGCAGCGACGGCAGTCGCAGCACCACATCCGATTCCCCGAACACCCTGGTCAACACGAACAACACCAGGTAGTACGGCGTGATCACCGCATCCTTGTGCTGCGCGAGCGTGAACAGCTCCCCCAGCGACCGGGTGGCCGCCGACAGCGTCGCCCCTTCATCCCAGTCCAACGGCACACTGGTCAGCGAGACCCCCGCCACCCCCAGCATCACCACAACCCCAGTACCAAACGGCACAAAAGCAGCAGTCTTCGCTCTCATCAGGACTCCCGTTCCCCCACGCACAGCACGGGGACGTTAGCCGATCCCCCAATCCCCACGGTTCCGGGCCGGTCCTCGATTTCTGGGCCGGTGGGATTTCTGGGCCGGTGGGTCTGGGCGCCGGCGGCCGACCACGCAGCCACCCCTCGCACCGTGCGGTCTTGCTGTTGGGGTACCGGCGGCCGACCACGCAGCCACCCCTCGCACCGTGCGGTCTTGCTGTTGGGGTACCGGCAGCAAACCACGCAGCCACCCCTCGCACCGTGCGGTCTTGCTGTTGGGGTACCGGCAGCAAACCACGCAGCCGACTCTCGCACCGTGGGGTTTCCGGGGCTCGGCCCCGGAGAATACGACGAGCGCCCCAGGTCCGCGCTCTCCAGCGGACATGGGGCACCCAAAGCTCGTGCCCCCGGCAGGATTCGAACCTGCGACACACGGTTTAGGAAAGGCTCGGTGGCTTTGTCCCGGAGTGTCACCGCAGGTCACGGTAGTCACATATCTGTCATGGCGGTCACGGGTGGCTGCGGTGAGCCACGGTTCGCGCCACGAACCGCACCACGGCTAGCACGCGAGATCGACAGAAAACGACGGTATCAGTAGTCACCCTGAGTGCGGGCGACTACTTAAAGACCCCGATGAGGCCGGTGACGGTGCCGATGACCCCGCTGACCGTTGCCAGCTTCGCTGAGGCGCCCGTCCAGAGACCTCTCGTCTTCTCGCGCCAGCTGAGCGACCACCACTCGTTGCCGAACTTCTGCCACTTGTGCTGCCTCAGGTGGCAGCCAAGGATCAGGCCCGTCGAGTTGTTGCGACAGAACTCGACACCGCTCGCCCGAACCCGGTTCACGGCGCCGCAGTAGACCGGCGCCTGGAAGAGGACGTAGAGGATCAGCAAACCTACGAGCGCGAGGTAGATGCCGGGGCCGAAGGCGTTGCTGCCCAGCGAGAGCAGAAGTACGGCGAGCACGCCATAGCCCCAGTACCGCCACAGGTTGGACTTTCTGCGAGATGCCACGAATGCGAAGAGTATCGATCAGTGCGCGGAGGGTGAAGACGTCTTAAATCGATCATCGTGATGAACGGCGTGGTCCTTGTCCCGTTGACACGTCGAGGCGTCCGAGGCAGATCGCGCGCGGCGCAACTTGGCGCCTGCGGGGTGAACGAGCATCAAGGCGGAGTGAGAAAGGATGCCGCGAGGTAGGCAGTAGCGGCCCGGAGGGCGGCCCTTTGAGAGCGCCGTAGAGCCAAGATCTGTCGATGCCGGGTATGGCGGCATGCATCGAACTGTCTTGGGGCTCTGAGCGGGGTTATTTCCGTAGAGCCGCTGACACCGTTGACACGATGACAAGTCGGGCTTCAATCGGCGTCTCCGCAGTTCAGCACCGGTTCTACGGTGTCAACCGGGCCGTTGACACCCCGATGACAGCCGTTGACACCTGCAGGTCGGTGTCAACGGTGTCAACCAGGTGTCAACGGGCATGGTTGACACCCTCCCGGATAGCCTGACCTGCGGTAAAGGCGCTATCGAGGTCGTCTGTCAACGTGTCAACCGCTTCGAGCAGTTCGGCGGCGCGAGGGTGTGTCTCCCAGCGCCCGTCGCGCTGACGAACCCAGCCGAGTTGCGCGAGGGTGTCGAGCGCGGCAACGACCTCTGCGGCGCGGGGCAGCTGCTTGTAGACGCTGCGCTGGAGCTGGCGGACAGTGAATACGTCCCAGCCCTTGTCGACCAGGCGGCCGATCACGTACCGAGCCGGGACGGTGGCCTTGTCCGCGACGATCGTCTGCCGGGCCGCGGTGTAGTGCGCGACGAAGAACTCGGCCAGCTTCACCGCGTCGGCCATCGTGCCGGCCTCAACCGGCCGCCGCCACGCGTCGGCGGGGTGGTGCGCAACGTGCAGGAGGCCAGCAAGCCGGATCGTGGTGCCGGCGAGCTTGTTCGCCCACTCGCGCATGTCCCGCAGCGTCCCGCCCGGCCGGAGTCGGCGCTCGATTTCGGCCGCGGCGGTCGCCCGGATCCGTGCCGCGTCATCGGTGAGCGTGACGACCGCGGGACCGGTCCACTCGGCCAGCACCGCGGCGAGATCATGGACCTGGGTGGTGTACCGGGCGCGCACGTCTTCGGGGATCGGGTCGGGTTCGGTCTCGCGCCAGCCGGCCAGCGACGCCGGCAGCACGAACAGGAACCGGGCGACCAGGCCGCGGCCGGCGAGGTCGTCGTTCCCGCCGAACTTCCGCAGCACCGAGGGCTGGATCATGACGCCCACGGTGAGCGCCGGGCGCGGGATGAACTCGCCCTCGCGGTTGTGCCGGTCGACGCGGATCGGCCTGCCGACGTGACCCTTCAGGTACGGGTCGAGGTTCGGCGTGCTGGAGTACCGGCCGGCGAGCATGTCGAAGACCCCGCCCTCATCGGAGATGACCGCCATCCGGCCGCCGTTGTCGGCCATGAGCGAGACCAGCTTTTCCGGGGTGGCGTCGTCGGCGAACAGGCGCGGGAGCGTGGGCACGGTGATGGCCTCGGCCGCGAGCGCCGCGGCGAGGGCTTCGGCGGTGGCGTCGTCACGCTTGTCCGAGGTGGCTTTCGCGGCGACGTTCTTGGCGTGCTCGGCCTGCCGTGCCGCGATGTCTTTCAGCGCCGCCGCTTCGGCGACCGCGGCGCGGGTCCGGTCGCCGAGGGTCGCCTCGGCCGTTTCGAGCGGGTCGGTCAGCGCGCCGTGGACGGGGCTCTTGCGCTCGCCGGGCTCGGCGACGACCGCGAGGAACAGGTTCACCGGCTCCCGCCAGCCCGGCCTGGCCTCCACGTCGAGCCGGCCACCGGCGCATGCCGATAGCACCGCGAGCGCGACCCCGCCAGCCATCGCGACGTCGGTCTGGGTGAACCGGGCCGTGGCCCTGACCATGTCGCCGAGCCAGCTGGGGAGCACGTCGACCGGGAACGGCGGCGGCGCCGTGGTCGTGGTCAGCGGTACGGGCAGGTCCCAGCCTCCGGTACCCGGGCCGGGCTGGTCGGCGGGTGCCGGAACGATCTGGAGCCGGGCCGGGGTGGTCACAGCGCCACGCCCTCAGCGCGGAACCCGCCAGCGATCGCGGCCCGGATCTCCCGCTCACTCTGCCCGGCCTCACGACCCGCACCGGTGAGCACGGCTTCCGCGTCCGTGGAGGTGAGGCATCCGGCAGCAACCATTTTGGCGACGCCGCGGGCAACGCCGTAGAGGGTGGTGCGGCGGCGGCCCTCCCCAGCGGTGCGCACGCGGTGCAGGAGCGCGTCCAGGAGCCGATCGGGGTAGGAGATGCCCCCCGCGCTGGCGAGGGTCACCGGATCGGT
Organism: Catenuloplanes japonicus; assembly: GCF_000717135.1. GTDB lineage: Bacteria > Actinomycetota > Actinomycetes > Mycobacteriales > Micromonosporaceae > Catenuloplanes > Catenuloplanes japonicus. The sequence goes on along the minus strand of NZ_JNXY01000005.1, from coordinate 31,833 downwards.
TGCTGCTCCGGACGGCGCGGGAGTCGGCTCCGGAGCGCACGCGGTGACAAGTGCGGGGGGCATCTCCTCCACCGGCCACCCGCCGGGCGCCCACCGGTACGGGCATCCGGTGCCCTGGTGGATCGAGGGCGGGAGCACCGCGTACCCACCGTCACCGCGGACATCGATACCCGGCCCGAGCATGGATTGGCTGCACGGAATCGGCTGGCCGGGGTGGGCGTAGTACAGGTGCAGGCCACCGGACCCGGTCAGTACCCGCGCGGTCGGTGGCAGCATCCCGGTCTGGATCAGCGTGAACAGCGTGCGGGTGCCGCCGTGGGCCGGGTCGACGTCCACCACGACCAGCCCGGACGGTGCTCCGGTGCGGACCGCGAGCTGACCGCGCGGGACCGCGGCGACGATCGCGGCGATGCGCTGCGGGTCGCGGGTCGCGGCGTAGAAGCCGTGGCAGGCCAGGCAGGGGCAGGCTTCCCGGTCGTGTGTCGGGTCGACCTCGGCTTTCGGGCAGGCCGGGCAGTTCGCGACCGGGCGCTTGGAGCGGCCGAGCACGAAGACCGGCCAGCCGTGGTCGGCCGCGTTGAGCGCGGCTTGTAGCAGTGCAGGCATGGGAGACCTCCGATCTAGAAGCGGGGTAGTCAGACGTTCGCGCAGGTCAGGCACTCGCCGAGCGACCGTGGTATGTAGTAGGCGCGGACCTTCGTGCAGGTAGGGCAGGTCCGGCGGGCACGCAGCGCGGCCCGGATCGCGCGCTGCTGCGCCGGCGTCGCGGTGCGCTTGGGGCGGGCGAGGTCGATCCGGTAGAGGTACGCCACCCGCGTCCCGCCGATTCCGGCCCACATCACCTGCGCCGCAACGGGCTGTCCGCCGGGTCGCAGGCCGCGGGCGCGTAGCTGGCGGGTGGTGGCGTAGCCGTCCGGGGCGCCGCGCCACCAGAAGGTCGGGATGCCGTGCCGGACGCCGTCCGGGTCGTGGAAGGTGGCGCGGATGCGGGCCATTACGCGCCCCGCTTCTGCCGTGCCGTGTCCAGGTCGACCAGCGTCGCGCCCGCGGCTGGCGTTGGCTGTTTGTGGCGCGTGCTGGTCGACGCGGCGACCGCGATGCTGACCCGCACGTAGAGGCGGAATCGGCCGGTGTCGCCGGCGCCGTCGAGCTGCCGGAGTGGGGAGCGGTAGATCAGCCGGCCGATGTGCTGCCACGCAGCGAGCGCTGCGTCCAGCTCGGTGGTGGTGCCGATCAGCCAGACCTCCAGGCCGACCGGCACCTCTCCGTTCGACATGATCGACGCCCGGCTAGTCGCGCAACGGCCCGAACGGGCCGTCGAGCGGACTGGTCAGTGACCAATGGTTGTCGAAACTCGCGTAGTGGCTGAACCCGTGCCCCGCCGGCTTGCGGCACTGAGCCCCGAACCGGCGCGCCTGACAGCGCGGCTGGCCATCACCCGTCAACGGCTCCAACTGCACATCGGCTGAAGTCGTTGCGTGCGTGGATGCCGGGTCCGGAACCTCGGGAACGTCCAGGATGTTGTAGCCGCCGCGCTCTCGGTTGTGGCGCAGCAGCGGACCGTGCTCCGGCCGGCACAGCTCATGAAGAACCGTGTAGATCAACCGCGGGCCGAACCTGTCCGGGCCGATGGCCTCAACGACGGACGCGAACTCCCTGGCGAACGTCGTCGGCCTGACGTGCCGGACGCCGTCCGCCCGAGCATCCTCGATCGCCTGCCGGAAAATCGCTCGAACCTGATCCGTGCTGAGCTGGGGTCCAGTCCGGCTGTCCGGCGCGCTGGTCGAGTCGGTGCTACCGACAACCGGCATGCGCATCTGGACATAGGCGGAAGGGCCGCCGTCGCGGCGGGTGCGCTGCCGCAGGTCGAGGCGCGGATCTATCCCGCGCAGAACGGTGATCAGCCGGTTGATCGTGCTCGCGTCCCCGAAGATGCGGACGTTCAGGTCGGGTGAGTCAGTCATGTCTGTGTCCTTCCGTTCAGCGAAGCCAGAACAGGGCACCGGCGCCTGCGGTCAGCAGCGCGAGCGCGACCGGGATCGCCGTATGCGGTGCGGGCCGCCACCTCAGCCGGTGGTGGATGACGGCGCCGATGTAGAACGCCCACGCGACAGCGGTGAACGTGGCCGCGGCGAGCGCGAGGCTCGCGAGACGCGGGAGCCACCACACGGACCAGCGGATCGCGATCCCCGTGGCGATGGCGAGCGCGGCGAGCATGAGGAGCGGTAAGACCGCGCGACGGACGATCGCGGCGGCGAGGAACCAGCGCCACATGCGTCGCCCGAACTCGTCGGCGGCGCCTCGGCGGGCCTGCCGGATCCAGTTCATGGGGTGCTCACTCTCCGGTGATGTTCACGGATTGCACGGACTTCACGTTTCATGGACTTCACGGACCTCGCGCGTACGCGCACGCGCGCGTTGGGGGCCGCTGGCGGGTCCGCGCGTGAAACGCGTGAAGTGCGTGAAACACGCGCGGACCCAGTTGCGCTACGTAGCCGAACCCGCCAGTGCGGGCTCGCGGTCGGGGTCGTCGAGGATCTCGTACACCCCGCGGTCGGCGGCGCGGCGCAGCAGCGGCCCGCGCTCCGGCCGGCAGAACTCGCCGAGAATCTTGGTGATCGTGGAGGGCGCGAGCCCGTTCTCGCCGACCACGTCGAGGATCGGGGAGAACGACGACGGCTTGACGAACCGGGTGCCTTCGTCGCGGGCCTGGAGGATGGCCTGCCGGAAGATCTCGCGGGCCTGGTGCGGAGAGAACGTCTGCCCCGCGGACGGCTCCAGCGACAGGTCGATCCGCGGCCGGTCCGGCACCGTGATCGGGGTCCGCGGGTCAGGGTCGGGCTCGCAGCCCGGGTCGATCTCCAGCGGCGGGCACTCCGGATCGTCCACCTCATCGGCGCCCGGGTCGTCGACCGGCTCGCCGGGCTCGCCCGCCGGCACCGGCAGCGCCGCCGGCTCCGGGCCGGGGTCGCCGGGGGTGGCCTCGCCGATCGAGGTCAGGTAGGCGACCAGCTCGGCGAGCACGCCGTCCCGGTCCGGCTTGTACGTGCGGGCTGGCAACGACCAGTCGTCGCGGCCGGTGCCGGGCAGCTCGGCGTAGAGCGCGCCGGGCTTCTCGTTCTTCCACGACGGGTCCGCGCCCGCGGCGATCGTCTCGTCCGAGAGCACGTAGCTGGCCTCTCCGACGTTCTTGACGCCCATGCAGGCCGCGCCGCCGATCGTGGAGCGGACCGAGGTCGGGATCCGGTCACCGGTGGCGCGCTGCAATCCGAGCAGCATGAAGATCCCGACCGACCGCACCGACTCCGCCAGCTCGACCAGCGTTTCCTCGCTGGTCTCGACGAACTTCGACGCCTCATCCACGATGATGACCAGGAACTTCGGGCAGTCCGGACACCCGGCCGTCCACTGCTCACAGCCGTGCTCGCCCATCTGCGCCGCCCGGCGCGCGACCTCGGGCACCACGCCGTCGAGGTAGCTCTCGGCCTCGGCCGGCTGGTGGATGAACGTGTGCACGTTCGCCCGCAGCGCCTTCGGCAGCTGCAGACCCTTCCGGGCGTCGATGTAGGTCACCAGCGCGTCCCGGCGTGAGCGCGCTTCGGCGGCGAGGTCGATCTGGAAGTCGGTCTTCCCGGATCCGGACTGGCCGAGCAGGAACATCACGCCGATCGCGTTCCGGTCGGCCTTCGGGTCACCGGGCAGGTACAGGGGCACCTGCTTGCCGGTCTGGTAGACCGCGAGCCGGATCGGCTGCGCGATCGACCCACCCGGGGCGGACAGGCCCGGCCATGCCGGCGGGTTTTCCAGCATGTCCACCGGGGAGACCTCCATGCGGCCGGTCCGCACGTTGTCGCGGTCGCTGATCATCCGGACGCCTCCCGCCGGGACGTTGAGCGCGGATGCGACCGCACGGCGGACCTCGGGCTTGGCGAGGGTGTCGAAGTCCCCGCCGGCGACCATCCCGATCGGGGTCACTACCCGGCCGTCGACCACCTTCGACTTGCCGGTCGCGCCGATGTCCTGCAACTCCCGGACCCGCTCACCCAGCTCACCGAACACACCCGGCCGGGCGTCGGTGCCGTCACCGCGCAGCAGCCGGGTCAGCGCGAGCAGCACGGATGCGCAGCCCATGACGATCAGGTAGACCATCACGGAGTCGCGCGTCCAGCCGCGGAACGTCAGCACGAACAGGCCCACGCACGACCCGCTCGACATCAGCAGCGATGCGAACCGCAGCTCGGGCTTACGCGCCCTACCGACCGCCCACGTCGTCGCCACGATCGCGGCCGCGCAGACCAGGATCAGGCCGGAGCGCCATGCGGTCTGCCACGTGTCGGCGTCGGCGTAGGCGCCCCAGACCAGCGACAGGATCCCCGAGAGGATCAGGTTCGCGATCGCGGCGACCGGCGGGACGATGTACGGCGCCGGGTTGCCCTGGACTTCGTAGGCGGCCCCGCGGGCGAGGTCCGCGCTCAACTGCCGGCCCCGCATCAGGCGGCCCGCCGCGGGCTCGGACGCCGGCGCTGGGTGACCTCGAAGTCCGACCGGCCCGCGTCCTGCTCGTCGAGCGCGACCACGAACGCCTCGAACCGGTTCTTGCACACCTTCGCGTACCCGGCCACCGCCAGCATCGCGTCCGCCGACCGGCCGATCGGCAGCGCCACCGTGCGCGCCCACATCTTCGACTTCCACGCCCCGAGCCCGTTCCGGCGCCCGTACCGCTCGATCTTCATCCGGATCAGCCCGGCCAGCTCATCGAGTTCGTCGTGACCGGCGATCCCCAGTTTGCGGATGTGCTCCAACAGTTCGATCAGGTCCTCATCGGTACGGAGGTCCTTGTCCGGCATCAAGCGAGCCATAGTCAGTTCTCCTTTTCGCAGGTCAGAGGATGTGGTGGGAGAACACGCCGTTGCGGCGGACCGTGATGACGCCCTCGCGCAGGTACCAGTGCGCCTTCGGGCCGAGCCTCAGCGGCAGCTGTGCCGGGAGCTTGCGGAATGCGGCCAGCGGGATCGACTCCGTGTCGGCGGTGATGAGGTCGCACTCGGCCATCTCGATCAGCGTCTTGTCGTTGACGCCGGCGATCTGCTTGACCTTCCGGGCCTGCGCGAGCGTGCTGCTCCGGCGTCCGTGCTCGTGGAGGAGCCGCAGCACCTTGTTCCAGGGCTCGGTCACCCGCGTCATGCCGGCCGGGGTCATGTGGATGACCCCGAAACTCGTGACCCGGACCGGTGCCCGGTGGATCAGGTCGGACCACAGGAACGGCATGTCACCGGCGGCGGTCGGCAGCCAGTACCGCACCCAGCCCCGGTCCTCCAGCGCCGCGAGGTCGTCGAAGTCGAGCGGCTGGCACTCGTTGAGGATCGTGACGACCCGGCAGTGTTGCCCGGCGAGGTCCATGTCGCGCATCCAGTTCAGCGCCCGCCACAGCTGGCGCGGCGTCGCGAAGAAGCTCTCAGCCATCGGTACGACTCCAGTTCTGGGTCAGGCGCTGCATCTCGGACAGGGTCAGGACCCGGCGACGCCAGTGCAGGAAAAACCTGCTCCGGACCCGGATCGCGGGGTGCCGGTCGAGGTGGGCGCCGATCGCGGCGGCCGGGATGAGCCGGCGGCAGTGCAGGCAGAGCCGCTGCTCCGGCTGGTCCGGGTGGACGTCGGCGGTCCGGCCGACCAGCGGCCGTGCCCGGCGGGGCAGCAGCGGGAGCGGGAGCCGGCGGGAGCGGGGGATGGTGGCGATGCGTGGCGCCACGTGGGTGGATGTCACGATGTGGGTCTCCTCGAATCGGCCGTTTCGGCGGGATCGGATCGGGAGGGCCGGAGCGTGGCCGTTCGAGGTGCCAGCCAGGGAAGGCCACGCTCCGGGACCATGCGGTGCGCGAGCGGCGACGGTGCCGCCCACCGGGTCAGTGCTCATCGGTGCTGTGGAGCAGGTGCGCGAGCGCGGCGCCCATGCCGAGCACCGCGACGGGCAGGCACGCCACTGCGGCGGTGATCGGCCACGGCGCGGTCGTCCAGCCCCACGAACTCATCAGGTGGTAGGCGACCTGGCCGAGCGCGCCGACCGCGAGCGACGCCAGCGCCGACCACTTCGCGAACCGGCGCGCCGCCGCGGTGCCGGCGATGCCGGAGAGCCAGGCCCACAGCGCGTACGCCGCGTAGGTCTCCACGCCGATCGGGAGCGTGATCGCGGTGTTCAGGTGGAAGTCGTCCACGATCCCCGGCAGCGGCTGCACCACCCCGAACCCGGACATCTGCCCGAGCTCCACCCACCCGGACCAGATCGCGACGAACGCCGGCAGGCACAGGATCAGCACCGGCCATACCGGCTTACGCCGTGCTGAACTCGCCGGTGCCGGGCTGTCAGGCGCGGTGTCAGGCGATGGGGCCGCCTGGTCGACGACAGGGGCGGCTGACTCACTCATGCCGGGCGGATCGGTCGGCACGACGCTCCCGGATGTGGCTGTGTCCGTCTCGGCGCTCGGCGTGATCTCGCCCGGTGCGGGCGGCATCGTGACCTCGGCCGCGTCCACGCTCGCGTCGACCGATCCGCCCGGCATGGGAGGGTCAGCCGTCTCGGCGTCGGCACGGGCGGGCACAGCCGCCTGGTCAGGCTGACCAGGCGTGGTGATGCTCTCGTCCGCAGCGTCGCTGGTCTCCGCGTCGGCGAGATCCGGGACGGCCGTGAGGCGGCGCGGGGACGGCGCGGCGGGCAGCTCGACCGGGCCGGCGGACTCGCCGCTTGCCATCCTCAGCAGCGAGGCACGCAACGCCTCCCGGTGTTCCGGCGCCAGGTCGCCGCCGGTGAACATGCTGCCCACCAGGTCCCAGTTGATCCGCGCGAGCGCGGTACGGATCTCGCCGGCGCGGTCGGAACCGATGTGGAGTGTGTTCTTCAAGAGGTCTCGCGGCGGCAGCGCGCCCAGCTCGATCGCCACATCCAGCGCCGCGGGCAGCAGCGGCAGCACCTTGGCCGAAACGCCGGCCTCTTCCAGCACGGCAGGACTGCTCATGCCGCCACCTCCGGCGAAACGAGCAGGTGAAGCCGCTCCGTGGTCGCCTGGTCGAGCGCGGTATCGATGCTGACCGGCTCACTGGCGTTGAGGTGCAACTGCCAGCCGCCCCAGGTGATCCAGCTCGCCTTGAGATAGCGGACGCCGTCCGTGACCTCGGAACCTGCCTGACCACCGAGATATGCCGACCACGCCTGACCGTCAGCGATCCGGTCGAACGTCAGCGCCAGCACCCCAGAGCCGATGTCACCGTGAAAGCGAATCGATCGAGGCATCGGCAGTTCCGCCATCAGTGAGATCCTCGCGAGCATCACCCGCGGGTCAGAACGCTTGCCGGTGTCGACCGTCATCACGCCACCGCCCGCAGCTGCGAAGTCGGCCGCACGATCGCGCTGAGCGTGGCCCGGACCGAATCGTCGTTCGTGTGGAGCACGCGGGCGATCTGGCTGGGGCTGAGACGGCGCGTGTGCAGCAGCTCGATGGCGGCCCGGCGCTCGGCTCGGGTGAGGTTGACGCGCTCGCCGCGGCAGGCCCGCTCGACCGCGATCTCGTCCACGTAGAACCGGTCGGTCTCGACCTCACGGGGCAGCTCGAACTCCACCACCACGCGCTCGTCGTTCCTGATCGTGAGTTCCCAGCACGTGATGCACGGGTCCGCGCCGGGCTTGCGGTGCTGGCAGAGGCGCGTGGCGACCGGCAGCAGCGGGTGGTTGGCGGGGAACAGCCGGCGCACGCAGCGCACGGACACTCGATGGCGGTTCGTCATCAGGCCGCGCTCCCGAGCTGGTCGGTCGGGTCGTCGTCCTGCGGGTCCGTGAGGGCGTCCGTCTCCAGCTGGTCGATGGCCTTCGCCGGCACGACGTAGCGACCACGGACCTTGATCGACGGGAACTCGCCCGTCCGGATCGCGCGGTAGAGCGTCGGCTCGGAGAGCCGGAGCAGGGCCGCCGTCTCGGCGACGGTGTAGAAGCGCTTGTCCATCCTCGGTCCTCCCGTATCTGGGCAGGTCACGAGCGTCCACAGGCTGCATCTCTGTCAGCAGTGGCATGACTCGCAGTGCTTCTACGAACGTAAGCGCAGTTTTTCTGCGAGTCAAGAAAATCTGCGAATGACAGTGAACCTGCGAGTCTGGGAAGCTGGTTGCGAACGCCTAGGGAGGCAGCATGAGCAGGGGTTTTGGGCTGGTCGTCCGGTTCGAACTGCGCGACCAGGACGCAGCGGACGGCTTCGACGCGCTGGTGGCTCGCACCACGCCGGAGATCGAGCGCTTGGAGCCGGACACGCTCGCGTACGTGGTCCACACGGTCGCGGACGAGCCGCTGGTCCGCGTCTTCTACGAGCTGTACGCGGATCGCGCCGGCTTCGACTTCCACGAGCAGCAGCCGCACACGACGCATTTCCTGAAGGAGCGCGAGCAGTTCCTCAGCGGACTCAGCGTCACGTTTCTTGACGCCCAGAGCGGAAAGGGGCCGATGCGCCCGTGATTCCGGAAGAGCGCCGCGAATTCGGCGCACAGGTCGCCGGATTGCGAAAGCAACGCGGAATGACGCAAGAGGAACTCGCCGCCGCAATCGGCCGCACCTCAAGCTGGCTTTCCCAGGTCGAGCGCGGCGTTCAGCCGGTCAACCGGCTTGACGTGCTGCGCAGGCTCGCGGACGGGCTGGGCGTCTCCCTGCAGTCGCTCCGGCCGGATGCCCCGTCGCTGGAACTCGTCAGCGAGCGCGGCGAGGTCGACGATGCCGCGAACGACCTTGACCAGGCCCGATTGGTCATCTCCGGCCACCCGGCGCCGGACGTACTGCTCGCGCCACCGCAGGATGCCGTGCCCGTCAGTCTCGACGACCTGCGGTCCGCGGTCGACAACATCTGGGAGCTGACGCACGCAAGCCGATACGCGGATTTGAGCACGCTGATCGGTCCTCTTGTCCCACGGCTGGAACGGTCGGCGCGGACCGCGCCGGCGAGCGACCAGAGCGAAGTGTGGCTCCTACTCAGCCGCACCTATCAGGCTCTATCCGCAGCCTTCGTGCGCCAGGACGAGCCGGACGCGGCGTGGCTTTCCGCTGATCGCGCAATCAGCGCCGCAGAAAGGTCCGGAGAAGCGCTGCACGTCTTCGCCAGCATCTTCCGGCTGGTGCAGGCGTTCGTCCGGCTGAAGCACCTCGACCAGGGTGAGCACGCCGCCGCGACCGCGGTCAGCGCGCTCCGGCAGCACATCAGCGACGCCACCGCGCGCCCGGAGGCGCTGTCCATACTCGGCTCGATGCACCTCGCGCTGGCGCTGGTCTACGCGCGCTCGGGCAACCGCACCGGCGCCCGCGAAGAGATCACGAACGCACGGCAGGTCGCTGCGCAGCTCGGCGAGGATCGGAACGACTTCAACCTCGAATTCGGACCGACCAACGTCCAGATTCAGGCGGTCTCGATCGCGGTCGAGCTCGGCGACGCCGGCGAGGCGATCGACGTGGGCCAGAGCATTGCCTCGGACGACCTCTCCGTGGAGCGGCGCGCCCGTCTGGCGATGGACCTGGGCCGGGCCTACGCACAGCGCCGGCAGACCGGGGAGGCTCTCGCGCACCTACTCGACGCGGAAAGCCTCGCCCCGGAACTCATCCACACCCACGTCGAGGCCCGGAACGCGATCCGTGAGCTGATATTGATCGCGGGCCGGTCGGCCTCGCCCGAACTGAAGGCCCTGGCAGAGCGGGCAGACGCTCAGCCCTGAGCGCCGGCGACCACCGCGCGCTTGCCGCGCCTGACCACCACCTCGTTGGCGTCGGCCAGCAGTGCCACCGCACGGTGCGCGGTGCTGGCCGCGACGCCGTACCGCGCGGCCAGCTCGGCAACGACGGGCAGCGGGTCGCCCTCCCGGATCGCCCCGCACCGGATCGCGCCGCGCAGGTCGGCCGCGATCCGGTGGTACGGCGCCGAATCCTCAGTGACGGCGCGTTCGAGCGCCGTGAGGTCTTCCTCCACCGAAACGCCTGCGGGCAACTCCGGCATGCGCGCAGCGAGCGCGCCCGACGCCCGCTGGTCCGCCTCCGCAAGCCACGCGCTGTAGACCCGGAGCGTGGTCGTGCCGCCCCCGCTGTGCCCGAGCCGCCCCGCGACGGTCCGCACGTCCACGCCCGCGCCGATCAGCTCCGTCGCCGAGTAGTGGCGCAACTGGTGAAGGTTCTTGTCCATGCCGAGCCGCGCGCACATCCGCACGAACCGCTGTGTCACGGTGCCGGGCTTCAACCACGTGCTGCCGTCCGGCGCGCCGGAGAAGATCCGCGCGCTGGGCAGCAGTTCGGCGCCGATCGTGGCCGCGCGCTCCGTGCACAGCCGCAGGTACGCCCGGAGGAGCGCGAGCGTCTGATCGTCAAGCACGATCCGGCGCTGCTGGTGCGTCTTGGTGTGCTTCTCCCACGTCATCGCGTTGTGCTGCGCGATGCTGCTCCGGATCGTCAGCACGCCGGTGGAGAAGTCGAGCCGGTCCCACGCGAGCGCGCAGAGTTCGCCGCGGCGCGCCCCGGTGACGAACGCCAGCCAGACGAACATGCCCCAGTCCGGATCGGTCCACGCTTCCGTCGTGATCCGCGCGGCCTGGTCCGGCGTCGGCGGTTGAGGGTCGGGCTTCCCGCCCGGCAGACGCTCGGCCTGGTCGATCGGGTTCGTGCCGCGCCAGCCCCAGCGGACCGCGCGGTTGCATGCGCCGCTCAGGATGCCGTTGATCTGTTTGATCGTGGAGTCCGATAGCGGCCGGCAGACGTGCGGTCCACAGCGCCGGTCGCACTCGTGCACGCGATTGGTCCGGTGCTGGACGTACTTGCGTCCACGGCAGTGCGCGCGGCACCTCCGGAGTTCCGCGTAGAACGAGTCGAAGATCTCACCGCCGAGCCGCGCGACCGGAACCGTGCCGAGCAGCGGCCGGATGTGGTTCTTGATGTATCCCTCGTACGTGGGCCGCGTTGTTCCCTCCACCCGCAGCACTTCGAGGTACCGGTCGATCAGCTGATTCACCGTCGCCCGCGTCTTCGGGTTGCGCTGCTCGTCGAGCTGCCCCAGCAGCTTGGTCAACGCCTTCTGTGCCTCACGGTCGGCGCGCGGCCCCGGCGGGATCGTCTCGGTGAGGTCGTACCGGCGCTTGGTGATCGGGTCGATGCCCGCGTACACCTTCACCCTGAGTGAGCCTGACGGCAGCGTCTCGATGCGTCCGCGATCGCGTTTCTGAGCTGGCATGGCGCGGACGTTATGGCGCTCGTGCCACGAACCGCGCCACGCGATGATCCACTCAAAGTGGATCAAGGCTGTGACCTGGGTGCCCCCGGCAGGATTCGAACCTGCGACACACGGTTTAGGAAACCGATGCTCTATCCCCTGAGCTACGAGGGCGCGGCTGCTCATGCTACCCGACCCGTATCCCGGGCCGGGTAGCTGGAGGCGGCGCGCTAGGAGGCGAAAGCGATCCCGGTGAACGTGCCGCCGGCGGACACCTGGACGGAGGCCTCGGTGCCGTCGGGCAGGCGGAGGGTGCCCTCGCCGGTGGTGAGCAGCAGGCCGGTGATCTCGCTGTCGCTGAGGTCGAGCGTGCCGGACCAGGTGACGAGGCCGGTGGCGGCGTCGCGGCGGGTGCGGAGGCTGGCGTGTTTGACGGAGGCTGCGTTGCCGTCGGAGGCGATCAGCGTGGCGCTGCCGAGGTAGGTGCCCATGAAACGAAACTACAGCCACTACGGTCGGAGGTATGAGGGAGCGGATTCGCGCGGCGCTGGCCGCCCGCATGTCGAACGGGGAGCTGCCGGGGTACGTGTCGGTGGTCGCCGGCCCGGATTCGGAGTGGATCGATGCGGTCGGGGTGACCGCGTTCGGCGGCGGCACGCCGATGGAGCGGGATACGCCGTTCCGGATCGCCTCGACCACGAAGCCGCTCATGGCGGCGGTGGCGCTGACGCTGGTCGAGGACGGCACGCTGCGTCTGGACCAGCGGGTGGACGAGTTGTTGCCGGAGTTGGCCGACCGGCGGGTCCTGAGGAATCTGGACGGGCCGCTCGATGACACGGTTCCGGCGTCGCGCCCGATCACGGTCGAGGACGTGCTGACGTACCGCATGGGTCATGGGTTGATCTTCGAGCCTTATGATCCCGACTTCCCGATCGTCAACGAGGGCAAGCGGCTGGGGCTGACGCTGGCCGAGCCGGATCCGCGCACGCCGCACGCGCCGGACGAGTGGATCCGCCGTTTCGGCACGCTGCCGCTGATGACGCAGCCGGGCGAGGCGTGGCAGTACAACACGTCCGGGATCGTGCTCGGCGTGCTGATCTCCCGGGCCACGGGGAAGCCGCTGCCGGACGTGGCCGAGGAGCGCCTGCTGGGGCCGCTGGGCATGCGGAGCACCGGCTTCGACCTGCCGGAGGCGCAGGCGGCCCGGCTGCCGGACCTCTATCTGAGCGGGGAGCCGCGTCCCGGGTCCACGAGCGCGGAGTGGAGCGTCCCGCCGGTGTTCCCGAGCGCGGCCGCCGGTCTGGTCTCGACCGCGGACGACCTGCTGCGGTTCGGGCGGATGATGCTGGCGGGCGGCGTGCCGGTCCTGAGTCCCGGCTCGGTCGCGGCGATGACCACGAACCATCTGACGGACGCGCAGATCACGGCCGGCGGCGCGCTGCTGGACGGCTCCGGCTGGGGTTACGGACTGAGCGTGACCGCGGACGAGTACGGCTGGCCCGGCGGGTACGGCACGTTCTGGTGCAATGTGCCCGCGCGGAACACGGTCGGCATCCTGCTGACCCAGGTCGCGGACGTGTTGTGGAACGGCACGCTTGCCGAGTTCACCGACGCGCTATGCCACGACCAGTGAAATATCGTCACCTACCGTCACGATATCGCCGCGGAAGAGTTGGCGTCCCCGCCGGTTCTCCGGTTCGCCGTTGACCGTGACCCGCTCGGAACCGAGGAGATACTTCACGTCCGAACCGGCCTCGATCACGTCTGCGAGCTTGAGAAACTGCCCGAGCCGGATCATGTCGTCGCTGATGGTGACCTCACGCATGAATTCATCATCGAGCCTGGCCCTCGGCGCCGAAGCAGCGGGTATGCTCCGAGGCGGACCGTGACTGGCGCTGTCAGATGGATCAACCATCGGGGAGCGGTCCCGCCCGCACCGGGCGTCTGCCGCGCGCCTGGGCCTCTTCCACCTGTGATAGGGAGGTCCAATGTCCGAGTTGAACGCTGAGTCGACCGCTTTCCGTGCCGCGCTCGAGGTCATCCGCGCCGTCGAGCCCCGCGTGGCCGATGCGATCGCGTCCGAGCTGACCGACCAGCGCGAGTCGCTGAAGCTGATCGCGTCCGAGAACTACGCCTCCCCGGCCGTGCTGCTGGCGATGGGTAACTGGTTCTCCGACAAGTACGCGGAGGGCACGATCGGCCGCCGCTTCTACGCCGGCTGCCAGAACGTCGACACCGTCGAGTCCGTCGCGGCCGAGCACGCGAAGGCCCTGTTCGGCGCGCCGCACGCCTACGTCCAGCCGCACTCCGGCATCGACGCGAACCTGGTGGCGTACTGGGCGATCCTCGCCGACCGGGTCGAGGCGCCGATGCTGAAGAAGTTCGAGAAGCGCCAGATCAACGACCTGACCGATGCCGAGTGGGCCGAGATGCGCGCCGCGTTCGGTAACCAGCGCCTGATGGGCATGTCGCTGGACGCCGGCGGCCACCTCACCCACGGCTTCCGGCCGAACATCTCCGGCAAGATGTTCGACCAGCGTTCCTACGGTGTCGACCCGGCGACCGGCCAGATCGACTACGACGGCCTCCGCGCCAGCGCGAAGGACTTCAAGCCGGCCGTGATCGTCGGCGGCTACTCGGCGTACCCCCGGAAGGTGAATTTCCGCATCATGCGGGAGATCGCCGACGAGGTCGGCGCCACGTTCATGGTCGACATGGCGCACTTCGCCGGTCTCGTCGCCGGCAAGGTCTTCACCGGCGACTTCGACCCGATCCCGCACGCGCACATCGTCACGACCACCACGCACAAGTCCCTGCGCGGCCCGCGCGGCGGCATGGTCCTCTGCCAGCCCGAGCTCGCCGACCAGGTCGACCGCGGCTGCCCGATGGTCCTCGGCGGCCCGCTCGCCCACGTCATGGGCGCGAAGGCCGTCGCGCTCGCCGAGGCCCGCAAGCCTGAGTTCGCCGACTACGCCCAGCGGATCGTCGACAACTCGCAGGCGCTGGCCGAGGGCCTGATGAAGCGCGGCGCCACCGTCGTCTCCGGCGGCACCGACAACCACCTGGTCCTGATCGACGTGCACGGCTTCGGCCTCACCGGCCGCCAGGCCGAGCAGGCCCTGCTCGACTCCGGCATCGTCACCAACCGCAACAGCATCCCCAACGACCCGAACGGCGCCTGGTACACCTCCGGCATCCGCGTCGGCACCCCCGCGCTCACCACCCGCGGCCTCGGCACCGCCGAGATGGACCAGATCGCCGACCTGATCCACACCGTCCTCACCCAGACGACCCCGGACGCCACCTCCAAGGCCAAGTTCACCCTCGACCCGGCCATCTCCGGCCGCGTGTCGAAGCAGGCCACCGAGCTGCTGGCCCCGTTCCCGCTCTACGGCGCCGTCACGCTCTGACCAGCCACAAAGCGGCCGGCTCTTCCGGAGGAAGAGCCGGCCGCCCCCTTTCCCCAACCCAGAATTCCAGATTTCCCACTCCCGGCGTGCCCCCTTCCCGCGGCTCCCGCGGCCGCGGATCCGTGGCTGGTCACCAAAGACCCGCCCGGTGGTCCACCGCCGGATTTCTTCGTCAGCCCGGCCTGCCGACCGGCGCGGCGATCAGCGTTGCGAGCCGAGCGGCCGGCACCGTGAGGTGGGTGCGCCGCCGGATCCGGCCGGCCGGCTCATGCCGGTGCACGGCGGCATCCCGGCGAGACGCGCGCAGCCGTCGAGGTGAGGCTGGAGTGGCGCCCGTGCGGGGCGGTCGCCGGCTTTCGTTGCGGTGTTGACCTGGGCCCCGTGAGTTTGTGTCATGACAATTCATCGATGCATTGTGGAGAATGGGGCCGGCGGCGGCGGAACCGGCTCCCAGCAGGGTGAATGTCCGCGGGAGTGGCTATTGATTTCCACTTGTGGTGATTGTGGTGTGGGTTTCTGTGGGGCTCTGCCCATTCGGTTCTGATACGCGTACCGGCTGGATTTGAATGCATTTTTGATGGACTATGTTCGACGGAACGCCGTTACAGCTTCTCGCCGGCATCGGGCCCTCCCCGCACCACCTGGCACCGGTGCCGGCGAGAACCGGCAGGTGACCCCGCGTGCTCAGGCGCGGCAGAGGATCTCGCCGTGGAGGATGCTGAACCAGGCGTCGGGGGAGTCCGACCAGGCGCGCCAGCCGGCGGAGAGGCGCTGCAGGTCGGCGGGGGTGGCGGTGCCGGCGGCGAGGATCTGTCGGGCCATGTCGGACTTGACGATCCGGTCCGACCAGAGCGCGCCCCACCAGCGACGATCGTCCTCGGCGGTGTAACACCAGACGGACGCGCCGGGCGTGATGTCGGTGAAGCCGGCGGCGCGGGCCCAGGAGAGCAGACGTCGGCCGGCGTCGGGCTCGCCACCGTTGGCGCGGGCGGTGCTGCGGTAGAGCGCCAGCCACTCGTCGAGCTCGGGGACCGCGGGGAACCAGGCGAAGTGCTCGTAGTCGCTGTCGCGCGCGGCGACGATGCCGCCGGGCCGGCAGACGCGGCGCATCTCGGCGAGCGCGCGGACCGGGTCGGCGACGTGCTGGAGGACCTGGTGGGCGTGGACCACGTCGAACGCGTCGTCCGGGAAGGGCAGCGCGTGCACGTCGGCGGTGGTGAAATCGACCGTGCCCACGCCCCGCGCCGAGGCCTCGGCGCGGGAGAGCGCCAGCGCCTCCTCGCTGATCTCGGTGGCGGTGACGCGGCCCGGGGCGACGAGCGCGGCCAGGTCCATGGTGATGGTGCCGGGGCCGGCGCCGATGTCGAGCAGCGTCTGGCCGGGGCGCAGGTGGGGCAGCAGGTAGGCGGCCGAGTTGTCCGCGGTGCGCCAGCGGTGGGAGCGCAGGACCGACTCGTGATGACCGTGGGTGTAGACGGCTGACATGCCTCGACGATAGACCCGGAATCTCGTTATGCGAGAAGCATCTCTCATATAATAAGATGCCGGGATGCGTATCCTCTTCTCCTTCGCCGGCGGGACGGGACATTTCCTGCCGCTGGTGCCGATCGCGCGCGAGGCCGGGCAGGCCGGGCACACGGTCGCGTTCCACTGTGCTCCGCAGCGGGCGGATGCCGTGCGCCGCGCCGGTTTCGATCTCCTCGGCGATGAGCCGGCGGCCGGTGCCGGGCCCGGCAAGGAAGCCGAGCGGGAGCCGCTGGCCCCGCTCGATCTGGCGCGGGAACGGCGCGTCGTCATCGAACACTTCGTCCGCAAGGCCGTCCGGGAACGCGTCACCTACCTCCCGGACCGCGCCACGGCCTGGCAGCCGGACCTGATCGTCTGCGACGAGGCAGACTTCGGCGCGATGATCACGGCGGAGCGCCTGGGCCTGCCGTACGCGACCGTGATCGTGCTCGCGGCCGGCACGTTCTTCCAGGACGGCTACCTGGCGGACGCGATCGACGAGGTCCGGGCCGAGTCCGGCCTGCCGCCGAGCCACGGCCTGGCCATGCTCGGCCGGCACCTGGTGCTGGAGCCGGTGCCGCCCGGCTTCCGCGACCCGGCGTTCCCGCTGCCGGGGAACGGTCGCGGAATCAGGCCGGCCGGGTCTCTGCCTGAGCTGTCGAAGGCAGATCAAAGGCCTTTGATCTACTTCACCCTGGGTACGGAGTTCAACGTCGAGTCCGGCGACCTGTTCGAGCGCGTGCTGGCCGGCCTGCGTGAGCTGCCGGTGGACCTGGTGATGACCGTGGGCGGGCAGATCGATCCGGCCGTGTTCGGTCCGCAGCCGGCGAATGTGCGCCTTGAGCGGTTCGTGCCGCAGGATGAGGTGCTGCCGCGCTGTGACCTGGTGGTCTCGCACGGCGGTTCCGGGAGCGTGCTCGGCGCGCTGGCGCACGGCCTGCCGATGCTGGTGGCGCCGATGGGTGCGGACCAGCCGGACAATGCGGCCAGGGTTGCTGAGCTCGGGCTCGGCCGGGTGCTGGATGCGGAGAACGTCACGCCGGAGCAGGCCGCGGGGGAGGCTGCCACCGTGCTCGCGGATGCGCGCTATCGCGGTGCTGCGCGGGAGTTCCGCGCCCGCTGGGCGTCGCTGCCCGGTCCGGCTGATGCGGTTCGTTTCCTGGAGGCGCTGGTCTGAGAGCGACTTCGCGCGAGGGTTTGCCGGCTGCGGTGGCTGGTTCTGAGTCTTCAGGCACCTTCGGGTGATGCCTCGTAGGGGGTGAACATCTTTCGGCTTCGGTTTCGTGGTGGGCCTATTTTCCGTCAGCTTTCGGTGCGGGGTCTGGGACCGTCGCGATTACTGAGCTTTCGGCGTCCGCATCCGCTCCGGTTGATCGCGGCGGGGGCGGCTCTCGCCGCAAAAGCTCAATAAATGCAGAAATATCGGGTGTGTGGCACGCTGCCCGCGCTTGAGGATGCGCGCGCCCGGCTTGTGCCTACGGAGGCGCGGCATTGGCGCAGTTCGCTCCGGGGCAAAGGGAGGCGCGTGTGCCGTGGATGGGGCAGACTCCGGTCCATGTCGAGTCGGACGTTCGACGGGATTGTGGAGGCCCTTGACGAGGGGCCGGGTGCGGCGGTGCCGCTGCCGTTCGACGCGCGTGAGGTTTTCGGGCGGTCCCGCGCGCAGGTGGTCGTGACGTTCGAGGGGCGTGAGCCGTTTCATGCGACGGTTGCCCACTACGGCGGCCGGGGCTGGATCGCGTTGCGGACGTCGAGGCTGAACGATCTGGGGCTGGCGCCGGGGGATGCGGTGCAGGTCACGGTGGTGCTGGATGCGTCGCCGCGGGTGGTGGAGGAGCCGGTGGAGCTGGCCGTGGCGCTGGGGGCGGATCCGGAGATGCGGCTCGCCTATGACCGGCTGTCGCACAGCCATCGGCGGGAGTACGCGGAGTGGATCGGCGCGGCGAAAAAGGCGGAGACACGGCAGAAGCGGGCGGAGAAAGCGATGCGCATGATTCGATCCGGCGGTCGGGGGCCGAACTGATCGCTTTCGGTCGCGGACTCTCCGCGTACCCCTGCATGGATTTTCAAGGGGTTTGGTCTGTTTTCTGACGTGGGAATCGGTTGCTGTCAAGGCGTCTTGACGGCACCCTGGAGACATGCCTGCGCCGGATGATCTCGAGTACGAGTACACCCTGCTGACCGCCGTTGCCCGGTACGACATTCTGCGCACAAGGGATGCACTGGCCTCGGCTTCTTCCTATGTGGACCAACCCGGCCTGCTGCCGCTCTCGGACGAGGAGGCGCTGGAGCTGCTGGCGCTCGGTGAGCTGATCGCGCGCAAGGCGACCTGCGGCCGTCAGCTCGACGTGCGCACCGCGCGGAAGGCGGGCGCATCGTGGGCCCAAATCGGACAGTCGCTCGGCTGCACGAAGCAGGCCGCGTGGGAGTCGCACGCGAAGTGGCTGGACGAAGAGGTCTGGACGCAGAAGAAATGACCGGACACGTCACGGTCTGGCGGCAGCCGGCGGGCTGATCGCACCCGGGTCAGGGCGGCGGCGGTCAGCACGGCCGTCGCCGCCACCCCGTGCGGCAGGCCGCGGGCCGAGGTGCCCCGCATCCGCCTGGCCGAGCGCGTAGGCGGCGATCTCCGGGCTGAACCAGAACGGCAGCAGCCGGGCCGATCATCATCTGCAGCGTCACCACCAGCATGAGGATCAACGTGCCCTCCGGCTCGCGGGGCAGCACGGCCGCGGCGGCAAGGCCGAACGGCGCCGCGACCGCGACCGTGAGCACCATGATCACGAGGATCGCGACGTGCCGGACCTCGTGCTGATCCAGCCGCACCAGCAGCAGGCAGGGGATCGTGATCACGGCGCCGGCCAGCCACAGCGCCAGCAGCCGGCCGGCCAGCAGTTCGACCGGCCGGTAGCCGCCCAGCCGGAGCCGGGGCTCCAGGCCACGTGCCGCGTTGCCGGAGAAGAGCGCGGCCGGGTTCCCAGCCCGGCCATGGTCAGGTTGAGCTTCTGCCGGGTGCCGCCGGACAGGTGCCGTGCCTGGGCGCCACGGTCCGGCCGCCGGTCCAGCGCGCCGGCCCGTGCCCGGCCCTCGGCCGGCGCGTCCGCCCGGCGCCGGCCAGCACGAAGTGCTCCTCGGGCAGCAGATAGTCCGCGGTGCCGCCGTCCTGTGGGCAGTATCCGAGCGTGCCGGTGAGGTGCCGATCGAACTAGGTGGATTTTCATCAAGTTTGACCGGATTGCTACCGAAATGGCAATCAGCGGCAATGTCGGAACGGAGAGCTGATGGCCACGCGAGTAGCTCGTGCCTGCTTCGCGGTGTGGATGGTCGCGCTGGCGGCGGCGTACTACGCGTTCCCGGCGTACGGCACCGCGCTCTGGGCGACGCTCGGGCTTTCCGGCGCGACCGCGGTGGTGCTCGGCGTGGTGCTCAACCGGCCGGCGCGCCGGCTGCCGTGGTTTCTGCTCTCCGGCGTGCTGGTCACGTTCGCGGTCGGCGACGCGATCTACAACCTGCTGCCCGGCAATCAGTTTCCGTCGCCGGCGGACGGGTTCTACCTGCTGTCGTACCCCCTGCTGGCCTCTGCGCTCTTGATCTTCATTCGGTTTCGCTCCGGTGCGGACGACCGGGCCGCGCTGCTCGACGCGCTCGTCCCCACCTGCGCGATCGGGCTGCTGGTCTGGATGGTCTGGATCGGACCGTTCGTGCGGGACGTGGACCTGAGCACGGCGGAGAAGCTCGCGTCGATCGGCTACCCGTTCGGCGACATGGTCGCGCTCGCCATGCTGCTACGGCTGCTCAGCGCGCCCGGCACCCGGCACGTCGCGATCGGCGCGCTCACGTTCGGCGTGGCCGGCCTGCTCGCCACCGACCTGATCTACGGGCTCAACCAGCTCAGCCAGGACTGGCACACCGGCGGCCCGGTCGACCTGGGCTGGGTCTACTTCTACTCGATGCTCGGGTACGCAGCGCTGGACCCGTCGATGACCCGGCTCACCGAGCACACCGTGGGCCGGTTCGCGGACCGGGTGGCCGGGCCGCGGCGGCTCGCCATGCTGGTGGCGGCCGCGCTGGTCGCGCCCGCCGTGCTGGTCTTCGAGAACCTGGACGGCGTGGTCTCCGACGCCCCGATCATCGCGGCGTTCTCCGCGCTGATGTTCCTGCTGGTCATCGGCAGGCTGGCCGGGCTGCTCGCGGACCATCGACGGATCAGCGGCCGGGAGCGGGCGCTGCGCGAGGCCGGGACGCGCCTGGTCTCGGCGGCCACGCCGGCGGACGTCGCGGACGCGGTCCGGGCCGCGGTGGCGGAGCTGATGCCGCCGGACGAGCCGTACCTGGTGGAGAGCTTCGGGATCTTCGAGGGGATGACGCGGGAGGAGTTCTTCGCGGAGGGCGTGACGCTGCGGCGGGTGGCCGATCTGCCGGAGGCGCACGACGTACCGCTGGACGGTTTTGAGGTGGTGCTGCGTGCTCCCGGGCCGCTGATGCCGGAGGCCGCGTCGACGAAACCGCAGTTCACCTGGGTCTACCTGGCGGCGAGCGAGCCGGTGCTGTGGCGGCTGCGGCCGTCCTTCGAGGCGCTGGTGGCGCAGGGCACGATGGCGATCGACCGGATCACGCTGAACGCGGAGATCACGCGGCGCAACAGCGAGTCGTACTTCCGCACGCTGATCCAGAACGCCTCCGACGTGATCCTGATCGTCGGCGACGACGACCGCATCCGGTACGCCAGCCCGTCCGCCTCCGACGTCTTCGGCACGCCCGCGCTGGTCACCACGCCGGTCACCGACCTGGTCGTGGGCGAGCAGCACGAACGCCTGCTGGAGTCGCTGCGCCGGCTGCGCGAGGGGCTGGGCCAGGCCGCGTTCGACCTGGTCGGGCTGGGGGCGGACGGCCGGACCGTGCAGGTCGAGTGCACGCTGCAGGACATGCGCAGCGAGCCGACCGTGCGCGGCGCGGTGCTGACCATGCGCGACGTCACGGAACGCCGCCGGCTGGAGAGCGACCTGTCCCACCAGGCGTTCCACGACACGCTGACCGGCCTGGCGAACCGGCTGCTGCTGCAGAACCGGCTGGAGCACGGTCTGACGCTCGCCCAGCGCGACCGGTCCGTGCTCGGCCTGCTGTTCATCGACATCGACGACTTCAAGGTGGTCAACGACACGGCCGGCCTGGTCGTCGGCGACCGGTTGCTGGCCGCGGTCGGGGCCAGGATCGCCGGCGTGGTCGGCCCGCAGGAGACCGTGGCGCGGCTCGGTGGCGACGAGTTCGCGGTGCTGATCGAGCAGTCGCACGGGCCGTCCGAGGCGGACGACGTGGCCGCCCGGATCGTGGAGGCCTGTGAGGAGCCGTTCGAGCTGCGGTACGACACCGGCGGCAGCGCCATGCTCAGCGGCGCGGTCAGCATCGGCGTCACCACGAACGTCGAGGCGCACGACGCGGCCGAGATGCAGCGGCAGGCCGACCTTGCGCTCTACGTGGCCAAGGGCGCGGGCAAGAGCCGCTACCAGCGCTACCGCACGGACCTGCACACCGCGATGGTCGAGCGGCTGGAGATGCGCGCCGCGCTCAGCACCGTGGTCGAGGACCAGCAGCTGGTGCTGCAGTACCAACCGATCGTGGACCTGGCCGGCGAGGAGATCGTCGGCCTGGAGGCGCTGGTCCGCTGGCAGCACCCGACGCGGGGCCTGATCGGGCCCGGCGAGTTCATCGAGGTCGCGGAGGAGAACGGCGCGATCGTGCCGATCGGCGCGTGGGTGCTGCGCGAGGCGCTGCTGGCGATCGCGGACTGGCGGCAGCAGGTGCCGGCCGCACCGCTGCGCTACGTCTCCGTGAACGTCTCGGCCAGGCAGTTCCGCAACCCCGGCTTCGTCGACGACGTGGCCCGCGTGATCACGGAGAGCGGCGTGGCGCCCTGGCGCCTGCTGCTGGAGATCACCGAGAGCCTGCTGCTGCGCGACGACGACTCGGTCTGGCAGGACCTGGCCCGGCTGCGCGACATGGGCGTGCGGGTCGCGATCGACGACTTCGGCACCGGCTACTCCTCGCTCAGCTACCTGCGGCAGATGCCGGTCGACATCCTGAAGATCGACAAGTCGTTCATCGACGACATCCTGAGCAGCAAGCAGCAGCGTGCGCTGGTGGCCGCGATCGTGAGCATCGCGGACAACCTGAGCCTCGGCGTGGTCGCGGAGGGCATCGAGGAGGCCGCCCAGCGGCAGATGCTGCTGGAGATGGGCTGCCCGTTCGGCCAGGGCTATCTCTTCTCCCGGCCGGTCTGGCCGGACGCGGTGGTGGAGTGGCTCACCAACGGCATCCGCCAGCAGATTCCTAGCACACCAATTCCGGCTTAGGCCGGTAAGGCCGATTCAAGCGATATAGGGCTTAAATCAGTCTTACGCTGCCGGGGTGGCGGTGTCGGCGCAACGGTGGCCGGAGCGCGCCCTCCTCTGTGAACGGACCTCCGCCGGCTGGCGTGACCTCACCCCGGCCGAGCTGCAGACCCGGATCAGCAAGCGGGCGGGCGGGCTCCTCGCGGCCGGGCTCGGCGCCGGCGACCGGATCGCGATCCTCGGACCACCCGGCAGCGAGTGGATGATCACCGACCTCGCGGCCTGGTGGATCGGCGCGATCCCGGTCGCGCTCCAGGAAGAGGTGCCCGCCGACCAGCTCGACTGGATGCTGCGCTGCTGCGGCGCCACCGCCTGCGTGGTCACCGGCGACGACCCCGCGCTCGCCGCCCGCGTCGCCGCGGCCGGCCTCGCCCACGCCTGGCAGCCAGGCACGGACGGCCCGCTCACGCCGCTGTCCGCACTGGAGGTGCCCACGCTCGGCGCGATCCCGCCCGCGGCCATGCCGTCCGCCGCGGTCGCCACCATCGTCTACACGTCCGGCGTCGGCGGCCGGCCCGCCGCCTGCCGGCTCACCCACGCGAACCTGGACGCGGCCGCGCAGGCGATCCGCGATGCCATGCCGCAGCTGTTCGAGGGCGAGCCGCGTACCGTGCTCTCCGCGCTGCCGCTGTCCCACGCGTTCGGCCGGATCGTGCAGCTCGCGGCGCTGATCGGCGGCGCCCGGATCGCGCACACCGGCCCGGAGCGGATCCTCGCGGACATCGAGTCGCTGCGGCCGGCCGTGCTCGCCGCACCGCCGCGCTTCTTCGAGCACCTGTGGGGCCGGCACCTCGGCGCGGACGAGGCCGCGGAACGTGCCGCCCTGGCCGCGCCCGGTGGGCTGCGCGGGCGACTGCGCCGGACCCGGCACGACCGGGCCTACGCGGCGCTGCGGACCGCGCTCGGCGGCCGGACGGAGTGCGTGATCACCGGGGGTGCGCCGGTCAGCGCACGCCTGGCCAAGCTCTACCGGGGCGCGGGCGTGCCGCTGCTCGCCGGGTACGGCCTGACCGAGGCCACGGCCGCGGTCACGCTCAACACACCCGCGCGGTACCGCCCCGGCACGGTCGGCACGCCGCTGCCCGGCGTCGAGGTGCGGGTCAGCCCGGACGGCGAGATCTTCGTCCGCGGACCGGGCGTCTTCCACGGCTACGACGGCCCGTCCGAGGCCGACCGCGACCCGGTGATCGACGCGTCCGGCTGGCTGCACACCGGCGACCTCGGCGCGCTCGACGACGACGGCTACCTGCGGATCCTCGGCAACGTCGACGACATGATCACGCTGCACTCCGGGCGTCGCGTGGCCGCGGTCGCGCTGGAGGAGGCGGTCCGCGCGCATCCGCTGGTCGCGCACTGCCTGGTGGTCGGGGAGCGCCGGCCGTACGTCGCCGCACTGGTCGCGCTGGAGGAGAGCGCGGTCCGCCGCACGTTCCCGGACACCGCGGACCCGGCCGGCGACCCGCGCGTGATCGAAGCGGTCCGGATCGCGATCGACGCCGCCAACGCGGGCGCGTCCGCGGCCGAGCAGATCCGCCGGTTCGAGATCCTGTCCGGCGGGCTCTCCCGCCGGGCCGGGCACCTCACGCCCACGCTTCGCCCGCGCCGAGGCCTGCTCACCGCGCTCTTCGCACCCGAGATCGAACGGCTCTACGCGGTCGAGACGCTGCCGCAGGTGGTGCTGGAGGAGCCGGTCACCACGGTCGCCATCGAGGCCCGCGCGGTCGCGGCCACCGGCATGCTGCGCCCCACCAGCATCGGCGTGGTCGCCGGCCGCCGGGTCGCGGTCGCCGGACCGCCCGGCCACGGCCACACCGCGCTCGCGCTGGCGCTCGGCGGCCGGCTCGACCCGGACAGCGGCGAGGTCACGCTGGACGGCGTCCGGGACGGCCGGCGGCTGCGCGCCGCGGTCGCGCTCGTCGACGTGCCCGGCATCAGCGAACCGGACGAGATGCTGCCGCTCGCGGCCGTGGTCGGCGAGGAACTGTCCCTGGCCAGGGCGAAGGCCGGGCGCCGCGCGGTCCGCGAGTGGCTGGACCGGCACGGCGCGCTCGTCTACGCGGAGACCCGCACCGAGCACGTGCCGGGCCCGGTGCGTACCCGCGTGCTCGCCGAACTGGCCGCGCTCCGGCCCGGCGTCAGCGTGCTCGTGCTCACGCTGCCGGACCGGCACACCGGCGGGCCCGGCAGCTGGTGGGACCTGGCCGGCGTGTTCGCGGCCCGCGGATACGGCGTGGTCGTCCAGTGCACGGACACCTCCGCCGACCTGCTCGGCCTGCGGGCGGTGCGGCTCGGCGGCGCGGACCCGGACACGCCGGCGGCCACCGGCGGATTCACCATCGGCACGATCCGCCGCCCGGAGCTGGGCGCGGCCGCGACAGCCCGGAACACCGAGGAGTTGCTGTGAGCGCAGTCCGACTGGCGGTCTCCGAGCTGCGAAGGCTCACCATCGGCCGCATGCCGAAGCTGGTGGTGCTGGCGCTGGCCGCGGTCCCGCTGCTCTACGGCGGGCTCTACCTCTACGCGAACCAGGATCCGTACGGGCGGCTCGGCGGTGTGCCCGCCGCGCTGGTCGTCGACGACGCCGGCGCGATGACGCCGGACGGCACGCTCATGCGGGCCGGCGCGCAGGTCGGCGACGAGCTCGTCTCCGACGGCACGTTCGACTGGAAACGCACCACCGCGGAGGCGGCCGAGGCCGGCGTGCGGGACGGCGAGTTCGACTTCGCGCTGCGCATCCCGGCCGACTTCTCCGCCGCGCTGGTCTCCACCACCGACGCGGTCCAGAGCGGCAGCGCACCCCGCCAGGGCACCATCGTGCTGACCACGAACGACGCCAACAACTATGTGGTCCACACGATCGCGGCGCAGGTCGCCACCCGGATCCAGGAATCGCTCTCCCGCGAGGTCGGCACCCGCGCGGCCGAACGGTTCCTGCTCGGCTTCCAGCACATCTACCAGAGCACGTCGCAGGCCGCGGACGGCGCCGACCAG
The DNA here is from genome assembly GCF_000717135.1 of Catenuloplanes japonicus. Lineage (GTDB taxonomy): Bacteria > Actinomycetota > Actinomycetes > Mycobacteriales > Micromonosporaceae > Catenuloplanes > Catenuloplanes japonicus. The sequence goes on along the minus strand of NZ_JNXY01000005.1, from coordinate 6,324 downwards.
CTCGCGGTCGGCGCGGACAAGGCCCACTCCGGCGCGGAACACCTGGCCGACAGCAGCGCCGCGCTGGCCGGCGGCGGCAGCGACCTGCTCTCCGCGGCCCGCGACCTGGCCGCGGCCGCGCTGGCCGGCGGCGACAGCGCGCGCACGCTCGCCACCGGCGCGGAGGATCTCTCCGGCGGGCTCAGCACGCTGCGGGCCACCACGACCACGCTGCCCGGCGACACCACCACGCTGGCGGACGGCGCGGCCTCGGTCGCGGCCGGCGCACGCGAGGCGGCCACCGCGGCCGGTGGCATCTCCGCGGCCGGCGAGGCCACGCTGAGCAGCCTGGAATCCCCTGACGCGCTCGCCGGACGGCTGAGCGCGCTCGGCGTGCCGGACGACGAGGCCACCGAGATCGGCGACCGGCTGGAGGCGGCCCGGACCGCGCTCTCCGCCTCGCACGCGACCGTGGCCGCGCTCGCCACCCGGCTCGACTCGCTCGCGCTCGGCGCGGAACAGGTCGGCGCCGGCGCGGCCGCGCTGAAGACCACGCTGCCCGCGCTCACCCAGGGCCTCGACACGGCCGCGGTCAACGCGGCCACGCTCCGGACCGGCGCGTCGCAGGTCGCGGGCGGCAGCACCAAGGTCAGCGACGGCGCGATCGCGCTCCGGGACGGGCTGGCCACGTCCGCCACCGGCGCCGCGAAGATCGCGGACGGCTCCGCCACGCTCGAACAGGGGCTCGGCACGCTGACCACGGACGCGAAGAGCCTGGCGACCGGGCTGCGCACCGGGCTGGCCACGATCCCGAACCTGGACGCGGAGGCCCGTACCGCCGCGGCCGGCGCGATCGCGGACCCGGTCGACGTGCAGACCGTGCGGCAGAACGAGGCCGCGACCTACGGCGCCGGTCTGGCCCCGTTCTTCCTCTCGCTGGCCGCGTGGATCGGCGGATACGTGCTGTTCCTGCTGGTCCGGCCGCTCTCCAACCGCGCGATGGCGGCGAACCAGTCCGGCCTGCGCGTCGCGGTCGGCGGCTGGCTCGCACCCGCGCTGCTCGGCGCCGCGCAGATGGGCCTGCTCTTCGCCGTGGTCATGCTCGCGCTCGGCTTCCGGCCGGCCCACCCGGCCGGGATGGCCGCGTTCATGATGCTGGCGTCCGCGACGTTCATCGCGATCATCCACATGCTCAACGCGTGGCTCGGCGCGGTCGGCCAGTTCCTCGGCCTGGTCCTGATGGTGCTGCAGCTGGTCAGCGCGGGCGGCACGTTCCCGTGGCAGACGATTCCCGCGCCGCTGCACGGTCTGCACCACGTGCTGCCGATGAGCTACTCCGTCGACGGCCTCCGCCACCTGATGTACGGCGGCGACATGATGGCGGTCGGCCGCGCCACGTCGATCCTGGTCGCCTACCTCGCGGTCGCGTTGCTGCTCACTGCGCTCGGCGCCCGGCGGCACCGCGTCTGGACGGTGGCCAGGATCAAACCCGAGGTAATTCTTTAGAAGCAGATGGCCAGGAACGCGTCGTCGATCGAGGCGGTGCCGCCGAGCCGGGCCAGGATGTCCTCCAAGTCCGCGTTGTCGCTCATCTGGTCCGAGGCCGACTTCGCGGCGCCGCCCAGCGCCGCGCCGAACGCGGCATAGCCGGCGGTCCAGCCGATGATCGCGCCACGGTGCAGCCGCCAGGCCAGCGCCAGCGGGGTACGCAGCGAGCGCGCCGCCTCCGCCGGTCCGAGCCGTTCCGGCAGCAGCCCGGCCGCGATGTCCCGCCGTGCGGACAGCGCATAGGTGACCACGGCCAGCACCAGGCCGGCCGCGAACAGCACGGCCACCAGCCACCACCGCTCGTCCGCGAACGGGCGTACCCGCTGCGCCACACCGGTGGGGGAGAGCCAGGACAGCCACTCGAGCCCGTTCCCGGCGCCGCCGGAGTCGCCGGCGGCGCGCAGCAGGTAGGAGACGCCGAGCACGCTCACCGCGATCCACCGCGCGCCGGGCGCGGTCTGGGTGAGCTGCGCCGCGACCGCGCCGACCGCGGCGAAGAACCAGCCGTGCACGGCCAGCGCCACACCGAGCGCGATCGCGCCGGCCCGGTCGCCGGTCTCGACGGTCCGGCCGTTGCGGATGATGCTGACCCGGTCGCACAGCGCCTCGACCTCGGCCAGGATGTGGCTGGAGAGCAGCACGGTGCGGCCGCGCGCCTTCTCCTCCGCCACGCAGTTCTGGAAGACCTCCTCCATCAGTGGGTCCAGGCCGGACGTGGGCTCGTCGAAGAGCAGCAGCTCCACGTCGGAGGAGAGCGCCGCGACCAGCGCCACCTTCTGCCGGTTGCCCTGGGGAACGGCTCGGCGTGAGCCCGGCCGCCATCTCGAATTCGGTGCGGTACCTGGCGAACATCGGCATGGTCGTGCGCGAGCCCGTGCAGGGCTCCCGCGCGGATCGGTACCGGCTGCCGATCGACCACCCGTGGTACGGCGCCACCACCGCGAAGAACGCGCTGCTCAAGCAGCTGTCCGACCTGGCGGCCGATGGCGTGGACGCGGCGGGCGGCGCGGAGACCGGTCCCGGGCGGCGGGTCGCGGAGATGGCCGACTTCTTCGACTTCGCCCAGGCCGAGCTGGCCCAGGTCGTCGGCCGGTGGATGAAGGTCAAGGACGAAAGGCTCGCGGAACGCTTGCGCCCGACGAGTTCGTAAGTAAATATTTACCGCGTGGCTGACAAGAGGGACTCGCGCACCGCGCTGCTCGCCGCCGCGGCCGAGGAGTTCGCGCTCCACGGGCGCCGTGGCACCCGGATCCAGGCGATCACCGCGGCGGCCGGCGTCAACGAGCGCATGATCTACCACCACTTCGGCAGCAAGGACGGGCTCTACACGGCCGTCATCCAGGAGCAGCAGCGCGCGCTCGCGGCCGAGTGGCTGCCCGTGATGGAGAAGGCCGCGGAGCTCCCGCCGTACGAGGGGCTGCGCGCGATCCTCCTCGGCTACTTCCAGATCGTCCGGCTCCGGCCGGTCTTCGTCCGGCTGATGGTGCACGAGGCGCTCGCGCCGGAGCCCGCGGTGCCGCCCGCCTCGCCCGCGGAGCTGCCGGAGACGGCCCGCCTGCTCTGGGAGCGTGGCCAGGCCGAGGGCGTGTTCCGGGCCGACCAGCCGTTCGAGCTGGCCTACGGCACCGCGATGTCCGCGATCATGGCCCGCGTGGTGTTCGCCGCCCGCGATGCCGAGGTGGCCCGCGTGATGGCGCTCCCGGACGAGGCCGTGATCGACCTGCTGCTCGACGGCCTGACCGGGCCGTGAGCTTTTTCGTGCCCATTCCGCGGTAAACGTTTACTGAATCGGAGTCGCCCGTGCAGCCTGTCTACCGGATCGCGTTCACCGTCATGGCCGGCGGTGTCGTCGTCGGCCTGGACGCGACCATGACCAACGTCGCGCTGGAGACCTTCCTGCGCGACCTCCACACCACGCTGCCCACCGCCCAGTGGATCGGGACCGCGTACCTGCTGGCCATGACCGCGGCCATCCCGGCTACCGGCGCCGTGATCGCGCGCTTCGGCGCCCGCCGCATGTGGCTGCTCGCGGTCGCGATCTTCCTGGCCGGATCCGTGCTCTGCGGCCTGGCCTGGAGCGTAGGTGGCCTGATCGCCGGCCGCGTGGTGCAGGGCATCGGCGGCGGCATGATCCTGCCGCTCTCCCAGGCGATCATCGCGCAGGCCGCCGGCCGCGACCGGCTCGGCCGCGTGATGGCCGTGCTCGGCGTACCGGCCATGCTCGGTCCGGTGCTCGGCCCGGTCGCGGGCGGCCTGCTGCTCGACCACGCGGGCTGGCGCTGGATCTTCCTGATCAACATCCCGTTCTGCCTCGCGGCGCTGCTCGCGGCCGTCCGCTTCCTGCCGCAGGACGCGCCCGCGGTGCCGGCCCGGCCTGCGTCGGGTGATGCCGCGCTTGCCGATGCCACGTCCGTGACGGGGCGAGAGCCCGCCACGCACGAGCCGGCCCGGCCCGCACCCGGCGCCGCTGCCCCCGGCGCTGCCGTACCCGGCGAGGCGGCCTTCGCGAAAGGCCGGGAGCGCGAAGCCCTCGCGAAGCGGCGATCCGCGTCCGCCACCAGGCCGGACCTGGTCGGCCTGGCGCTGCTGCCGGCCGGGTGCGCCACCCTGGTCTACGGCCTGGCCGAGGCCGGTCGGGCCGGAGACACGGCGCAGATGCTGATTCCGCTGCTCGCGGGCGTGGCGCTGCTGGCCGGGTTCGTGGTCCACGCGGCGCGGGCGCACGTCGTACCCCTGATCGATCTTCGGCTCTTCCGGCATCGCGGTTTCACCGGGCCGATCGTGGTGATCTTCCTGTCCGGGGTGGCGATGTTCGGCGCGATCGCCTTGATTCCGCTCTACTTCCAACAGGTCCGCGGCGCCACCGCGTTCGAGGCCGGCCTTCTGATCGCGCCGCAGGGGCTCGGTCTGGGCGTGGCGCTGGTGGTCGCGGGCCGGCTCACCGACCGGCTGCCGCCGCGACCGATCGTGCTGACCGGCTTGACGCTGGTGGCGCTCGCGAACCTGTTCTTCACCCGGCTTTCGCCGGACACCGGTCGCCTGCCGATCGCGGCCGCACTGGTGGTCAGCGGCCTCGGCCTCGGCGCCACGCTGGTGCCGGTGATGGCCGCGCCGTTCCGCGTGCTGGCGCCGGCCGAGATTCCCGGCGCGAGCACCGCGATCCGCATCTTCCAGCAGCTCGGCGCGTCCTTCGGCGGCGCGCTCGTGGCGCTGCTGTTGCAGAGCGCGCTGACCGGCGGCGCCGACCGGGCGGCCGCGTTCGGCCTGACCTACCGCTGGCTCACGGCCGCGGCGCTGGTCGCGCTGGCCGCCGCACTCCTGATGCCCGCGACCCGCCCATCGGTCCCCGCCGGGCCGCGATGAGTCCGGCGATCCTCGCGCTGGCTCCTCTGGTCCCGCGCGAACGCGCTGGATCCCGCTGGTCTCGCGCGAACGTGCCGGACCCGCCCGGACCACGACGTGACCGGGCGGTCCCGCGCAGGCGCGGATCAGGGCCTTCCGCGCGGCCGCGACGAGACTGCGGAAAACGCGGCTGCCGGGGCCCGAACCGGACCCCGGCAGCCGTGAGGCGGGCGCCACCCACCCCCGGGCGGCGCCCCGGACTCAGTTCACCTCGCGGCGCGTGATCCGGATGATGCCGCAGACCAGCGGCACCACCACCCAGACCAGCGCGGACACCCCGAACCGGGCCCACTCGCCGGACGTCACGCCCGCCTCGCCGATCGGCATCGAGGTGGCGTTCATGTCCAGCCACTCCGCCGCGTTGTGCAGCCATGTGACCAGCGCGCCGAGCGTGGTCCACAGCGTCGGCACCACGAAGTAGAGGACGATCGCGAGCGGCGAGTTGAGCAGCAGCGCGCCGAACGCGGAACCCATCAGGATGTAGACGATCTCCAGCACGACGAAGCCGAGCAGCGCCTCCGGCTTCAGCGTCCAGGAGCCGTCGCCGTCCACGCCGATCGCGACCAGGTTGGCGATCGCGGACGTGCCGGCCGTGACCGCGGTGGTGATCAGCGCGATGACGACCGCGGCCAGCAGCTTCGCCGCCAGCACCCGCCCCCGCGCCGGCACCAGCGCGAACGTGGTGATCGCGGTCCGCTGGGAGAACTCGCCGGTCATCGCCAGGATGCCCAGCACCGGCAGCAGAATGCTGACCGGAATCTGCGCGAACCCCATCAGCGCCGCGAAGTTCGCCCCGGCGCGCGGCTCGGCCGTGGCGAGCATGGCCACGTGGGTGAGCACGATGCCGAGGCCGATCACGATCAGCAGCCACAGCCCGGCGCGCGTGTCCGCGAGCTTGCGCAGCTCCACGCCGGTCAACGTCAACAGCGAGACCCGCCTGGGGGTACGCTCCGCGCCGTCCGGCACCACGGCCGGCCGCTCGGTCATCTGCAGGGTGGCGGTCATCGTGCGTTCTCCTTCACAGCGACTCCGGCAGCAGAGGCTCCGCTGGTAGCGGTCAGGGTGAGGAACATCTGCTCCAGCCCGGCACCGTCGGCCGGCCGGAGTTCGAGCAGCACCACGTTGTTCTCGGCCGCGGCCCAGCCGATCGCACCCGGCTCCGCGCTGACCAGCGAAGCGCCGTCCTGGGTGCGGGTGTGCTTGAGCCCGGCCCGGTCCAGCGCGGCGGCGAGCCCGGCCGGGTCGACCGCGCGCACCAGCGTCCCGCCACCGGCGAGCAGTTCCGCCTTGTCGCCCTGGGCGACGATGCGTCCGCCGCCGATGACGACGAGCCGGTCCGCGACCGCTTCGACCTCGCGGAGCAGGTGCGAGGAGAGCAGGACGGTGCCGCCGCGG
>NZ_JNXY01000004.1 GCF_000717135.1 Catenuloplanes japonicus | reverse complement strand
CGTCTTCTCGTTGCAGCGCAACACCTTCGGCGTGTCGCGTGTGGACTCCGACCGCCGGTCACTCAGAGTCGGCGACTCGTTGCGCGGAATGGCTCATTGCCCAAGCGGACATGCGTGCGGTCGTGTCATCCACCAATCGATTCATCGCGACCGTTGACGACCACGAAACCATCCAGGTAAGAATGACGGCGACCAATAAGCCGGTCGCAACATTCTCCGGCCACACCGGCCGTGTCATCTCACTTCGCTTCAGCCCGAAAGACGACACGTTGGCCAGTGCGGCGGCCGACGGCACACTCCGCCTTTGGGACATGCCTTCCGACTAAGGGGGTCAGAACCCGAGCGTGGCCGTTGCGGGCCCAGGCACGCCCATCGCCGCCCAGCCGGACCATCACTTCAGCGCGCGCCGGTCGCCGTTGTCGTCTAATCTGGACGGCGTGCTCGTGTCGGGGAGTGGCGCTACGCCGTGCACGCCGGACTCAGGAGGGTGTGGCGCGGTGATGCGCTGAATGGTGTCGTGGAGGTTGCGCACCTCTGCCGTCAGTTCGGTGAGAGATCGGGAGAGCCGGTTCTCGACGCGGTTTTGTGCCTGTCGTGCGTAGAGGCTTTGCCTGACCAGGTCGGTGAGGGTGGCGTCAGGAAACGGTGGCAGCACGCCTGTCGCGGGCGGGTATGCTGGCGGTGGTAACAGGGGTGGAGCGCTTTGGCTCGCTCTCTGGGGGCCGCGATCACCGTCTGGCAGAGCGGCCCTATCTCCACCTCCGTTCCCGCGGATCGTCAGGTCTGTGCCGGTGACGGCGTCGGTGACCGTGGTGACGTCCGCGATGCGGTTCCATCACACGGGGTCGTCGCTGCGCAGGACGCGTTGTGCGGCCCAGGCGGCGACGTCCGCCATCCACAGTCCCTCGTCGCGGCTGGGCTGGGCTGGTGCCGGAGTGCCATGCGTGGGCTGATGATGCTTTCGCGGACCAGCTGGCGGTAGGTGCGCCGGTCGCGGATGTCGTTGATGTCGCGCTCTTCCGGGTCTGGGTCGGCGCCGCGGCTGTCCATCAGCACGTCGCGCACGCGTTGCCGGTTGAGTTCCGGCAGGAGCTGGCTGAGGCAGCGCTGCCGTGCGATTTCGTTTCCCGACGTCCAGCGGGGCGTGGGTGACGATGTGCACCCAGCCGGCGTGCGCGGATACCACGTCGAGGGCGTCTTCGACGACGCGGAACCGGGCACGGTGGTGGAGCGTGGTGGCGTGGAAGAAGTCGGTGCCGACTGCGTCACGCATCGCGCTGCGTGCCTGGTCCGCGTCGTCCTGGTCGACGATGACGGCCGCGAGCAGGTAGAAGCCCGCCGACTCGGGCCCTTTCAGGTGTGATTCGTCGACGAACGCCACCGAATGATGTCCCGTCACCGCCTATGCCTCCAGTTCCGGTGCTCCTGGATCGAGCCGTTGGTGTGCCGCGTCGGCCAGGTCGGTGAGCCGGTCCGGTGCCGGCTGGGCGTGTGGTTGCGCGCGGGTGCCGTCGATGGCGTGGACGCGTGCGGCGGTGTCGCGGACGGCGTCGGCGACGGCCGTGACGCGGCTGCGCAGGCGGCGTTTGCGCTCGGCGTTGGCGGCGAGTCCGCGGTATCGGGTGGGGAGCGCGTTGACGTACCAGCGCACCCATTCCCGGTGCCGGTCCTCCATCCCGCCGATCCGCGCCCGCATCGTCTCGGCGACACGGCCAGCGTCCTCCACAGCGGTCCGCAGGGAGTCGGCGCGGGTGGCGGCGTCGGTCGCGCGTTTCTGGTGGATGTCGCGGCGGGCGGTGAGCTGCGCCCGCCGGCGGGGTGTATGCCACCATCGGGGCTTCGCCGCGGCGGCGTGGGTGCTGGCCCGGGTTCCGGCGGTGGTGACGGCAGCGAGCTGGGCGCGTAGTGCCTGGGCGTGTTCCTCGGCCTGGATGAGGTCGACGTGCGCGGCGCGCAGGCCGTCGGCAACGTATGGGGGTGCGGCGTTGTCCGCGGCGCGTTGGGCGGCGACGAGCGCGGTGAGGGTGGTGGTGTCGGCGTCGCGGACGTGGCCGGCGGCGGTGGCGGTGCCGAGGGCGATGCGGGCGCGGTGCCAGGCCGCCCACTGGGCGAGCGCCGCCGTGGGTGGTTCGCCGCCGATGGGGTGCTCGCCGGTGATCTGGTACCGGTCGCGGTAGGCGGCGACGAACCCGGCGTGGGCGAGCCACAGCTGCCGGCCGGCGTCGTCGTCGGGGACAGGACCGAGCCGGCGCGCCCATGCGGGCTGGTGGGTGGCGGTGAGGTCGGCGAGGGCGGTGGTGCGCTGGTCGCACAGGGCGGCGACGTGGCGGAGGGCGTCGGTGATGTCGCTTGCGGGCAGGTCGGGGATGCGGGCGGTGTAGGTGAGGGCGGGGCCGGGTGTGGTGGCGGTGCGGGGGTCGGCGAGGGTCCGGCCGGTCAGGGTGTCGAGGCGCCAGGACAGCACCGCGGCGATGTCGTCGGCGGTGTCGAGCTCGCGGCCCTGGATGGTCGTTTTGAGGATCGGGTCGAGGTCGTAGCCGGCTTCCTGGAGGGTGGTGAGCCGGTGGACGAGGGCGGGCATGGCCAGGTCGTCGGCGAGCCGGGCGACGATGTGCGGCGCGGTGTACCGGGCGATGATCTCCAGGTAGGCGGGGGTCTGGGCGCGGGCGAGGAGGTCGTCGTAGATCGGCGCCCAGGTGTGCAGGGCGTCGGCGTCGGCCCACAACTGTTCGGACGTTTCGGTGGCGGACCGGTCGGGTGTCGCGCGGCGCAGGATGTCGGCCAGGACGGCGACGCTGGCGGTCTCCGGCGCCGGCGGTGTCCCCTCCGGTGGTTCGTCGTCGGTGACGACGTACGCGACGTTGGTCCGGGCGCCGCGGGTGAGCATGACGTAGAGCCGCTGCGCGGTGATCGTGTCGTCGACGAGCGCGCGGGCGACGTCGACGGACTGGCCTTGGGCGGAGTCGACGGTGACGGCGTAGCCGAGCTGCACGTGCCGGCGCGCATACCCGGCCGGCAGCACCACGTCCTCACCGGTACGCAGGTTCCGCACTGCCAGAGCGCCGTCGGTGGTGATGGCGGTGACGCGCCACCGGTCGCGGTTGGTAACCCATCGCAGGCCTTCTGTGGTGGTGAGCCGGCGGTCGTTGCGGCGGCTGACGACGATGTCCCCGGCACCGGCGTGCGTGTCGTCGCCGAGACGGACCTGCCGGTGCGTGGAGACCACGCCCGCGGCGATCAGACGCGAACGGGCACGCACGGACACCGCGGCGGCTTCGCTCTGGGTGCCGACGAGCATCACCGACTCCAGGCCGGCGGCGGCATCCTTGGCCCAGGCGGTGACCATCTGGTCGACGATGGTGTCGCGGTGGCCGCCGATGATGCGCCCGCGGCGGTCGTACTCGGCCAGGACGGTCGGGTCCGCCTGCCGCAGCCGTAGTGAGGCGGTGGCTTCCCACTGGTGCGTGAACCGGTGCAGCTCGCGCAGTTCGATGGTCGCGCCGAGCGTGTGGAGGTGGCGGAACATGCCGCCGGGCCCGATCGCGGGCACCTGCTGCGGGTCACCGGCCAGGATCAGCTTGCCGTCCACCCGATCGAGCAGGTGCAGGAGCCGGACGAGGTCGAGGGTGGACACCTGCGACGCCTCGTCCAGGACCACCCACTGCCCGGGTGCGAACTGCCACCGGCCGGCGTGGTCACCGGCGGGCGGGGTGTGCTGGGCGTGCAGCCACTTCGCCAGGTTCTCCGTGCGCATCCCGGTGGCGTCGGCGAGCACGCCGGCGGCGGACTGCCCGACCGTGAGGCCGAGCACCGGCACCCCCGCTCGATGCGCCGCGGTCGCGACGGCCTGTTGCAGGTATGTCTTTCCGGCGCCGGCCGGGCCGACGACACCGGCCACCCGCCGGTCATCGGTGAGGAACCGCAACGCCTGGTGTTTTTCGACGCTGAGCCGCATTTCGGCGGCCACCTGTGCGACTACCGTGTCCGGCACGGGGGTGGCGCCGCGCCGGGCGGCGTGCGCGATGACCTCCTTCTCGGCGGCGAGGACCGGCAGGCTGGTCAGGCGAAGTGACCGGTGCCGGGTGTAGGTGCATTCACCGTCGATCGTGCGTTGCAGGCTCGGACCGAATGCGACCGGCGAGGGCGGGGTGAGGACTCGCAGACCGCCGGCGTGGGTGGCGATGGCGTGCGCGGCGAGCCGTTGCACGCGGGCCCAGTCCGTGGCCGGGTCGGTGCGCTCGTCGATATCGAGGATCCGGCCGATGGCCAGCTCGAGGTGATCGACACCCCAGACCGCACGCTCCGCGGCGAGAGTGCGGATCGCGCGCGCGACCGCCAGCTGCGGGTGCGCGCGGACGGCAGCGTCCACGGCAGCCTGGCGCAGGCCGTCGCGGATACCGAGTCGGCCGGCTGCAACATGCAGGTCGTCCTCGGTGACCGCGGAGGACCGGCTGGCGTGCTGGAGCGCGTGCCGCAGCACCGTCCGGCCCGCCACCACCGCTTCGTTGCGGCTGGCCCCCGGGCGCAGTACGCGGCGGACATCGGCGGCGGTGTGCAGGCCGGCCGCGTGGTCTTCGGCCTGCCAGCGGGCGACTGCCTGCACGGTCGATTCGCCGCCGTGCAGGTGGTCGCGGGTGCGTAGCGTGGCGTCCTGCGCGAGCGCCCGCCACCGCCTGTCCGACAGCCGCCAGCGCTCACCGCCGGGTCCGATCAGCCGGCGGTCCATCTCGCCGGCGATGAGCGCACGCCGTTTCGCGTACCGGCGCAACGAGGCCGGGCTCATCCCGACGATCTCGCGCGTGGACATGCCATCGACCGCCGCGAACCGGACGCCGAGCCGCCGCCACAGTTCCCCTTCGATCGCGCGTTCGTAGGCGATCCGGGCGCCGATCGTCGCCTGATAGAACGCGCGCCCGTCCAGGGCCAGCCATTGCGGCCGGCCGTCGCGGTCGAGGGTGCGGACCTTCGCGGATACCACGATGTGCGCGTGGAGCTGCGGGTCGCGTTCGCGGGAGAAGCGGTGGTCGAAGACCATCGCCGCGAGCCCCGCGGTCTCGAGCTGCCGGACCCCGCCCGTGCCGGTGCGGGTCATCGCCCCGTGCCGCTGCAGGTGGTCCAGGACCGCGCGGACACCGGCGTGATGCGCGGCCATCACCTCACGTTTGATGTCGTCGTCGCCGAACGCCCACAACAGCGACACGCTCTTGACCGGAGAAACAGTCACGTCATATCCGGACACGGCGCGGCGTTCCGGCGCGGTCATGACGTCCAGCCATGCCTTGTCACGCTGCTCGACCGTGGCGTCCTCCGGCAGCGCCGCCCACGCCCGCTCCACCGCCGCCGCCCGGGTCGCATCGGTCTGCGGCGCATATATCCGCCACGCCCGCCCGAGCCGATACCCGGCGGTCGGATGCCGGCCTTCACCGACCAGGAACCGCATCTGCGGCTCCGACACCCACCCGCCGACACCCAGGACATCAGCGCCGGCGCCGGCCCACCAGCCGGGCGCCTCACCACGCGCCTGCGGATCGGCGTAGTACGGGGTCGGATCACCCGGCGGGGCGCGCATGTCGTGCCGGCCGGCGGCGACCTGCTCCGTCAGGTACCGGTAGCCAGCCCCCGGAGAGATCCTCGTGACGGTCAGCACCAGCCCACCGTAGAAGATCAACAAGGCGCCGGCGCCCGCCGGAATGCAAGGGGGTGTATCGCGCGGACTCAATCAAAACGTTATCCATGACGGACGTGCTGCTCAAAGCGCCTTGAGAGGCCAGGGTCTAGTGACGAATGTGATTGTGGAAAGTGTGGCTCGGATGGAACAAATGGTGCTGTTTGTTTGATCCGAGCCGGATGGTGTCTGATCGTCGGCGGGGTGTTTACGGTCGGGGCTATGGCGAGTGAGACGACGAATCGGGCGGCGGCGGCCCTGCAGGTGAGGCGGCGGCGTGAGGACGCGGCGGTGCGTGAGGTGGCCGCACGGGCACGCATGGCACAGGCGGCGGCGCAGCGTCGACATGAGGTGGTAGCGCGTGCCGATGCTGAGGTGGCGGCGGCGGACATGGGCCTGTTGGTGGCGCTGGCGGGCCTGGCGGTGCTGTTGCGGGATGACGCGGTGGCGGCGGAGATTGCGGGCGTCGATGTGACGCAGGTCCGCGCGGCGCATCGCCGTGTGTCAGAGAAGGATGTCGCAGCTTTCGTCAATGCTCTGACGGATGTTCCGGTGCGGCGTGGTCGCCGCACCGGACCATCCGTGACCATTGGGCGGCGCGCGGTCGGTTCGGAGAGTGAGGGCGGGACTGATGGGTTGAAGCGGGAATCTTATGCTGCGCCGTTCTCTTCAGATCGGGTCGGCTAGTGGCGCGTGGGATTTGGTTCTCGGGCGTTGTTGAATCGTGTTCAGTCGTAGTCGGCGTAGAACTCGTCTATGCCGGTGCGGCCGTCCCACGGGTCGTATCGGCGCGGCCGCTCGGTGCACTCCGGCCGGCACGCTCTACCGCTGCCTCCGCATTCCGGGCAGATGGCGGGGGCCTGGTCGGTGTGATGAGGGCCGGGGCATCCCTGGCCGCAATACCAGGGATCGCCATCGTGATGGGTGGGCTTGGTGCGTAGGGGGATGGCGGGATGGGTGGCGAGGGTGCAAGCGAGACACAGTCCGGAGTTGCGGGCCGGTTGGGTGCGGCATTCTGGGCAGACGGCCTCGATCGTGTCGAGGCCGGACGTGGATGCGATGAGGGAGTCTTCGGCGTCGATGTAGTCGGGATAGCTGTGCGGTGCAGAGTGAAATTCGTGATCGGTGAACGTCCAGCCGCCGTCAGGGGAGCGGCGGATCGTGCCGCGCTGTAGACGTCCGTACTGCGGGTGGACGGTATGGATGGTCACGGTGTGCGTGCCGTCGCCTCGCGTGCGCCACTGGCGGATGATGTCTCCGCCCTGAGTGCGGTCGCGGGTGACGCGATGCTCGGTGTGGTCATCGGTCGCGGTGATCGAAAAGCGTGATCGGTGAGTCACGGTGGTTGCTCCGCAAGTGGGGTGGGGCGTTCGAGGTGCGCGGTGGCGTTGTGGCTGCGTGATGCAGCCTCGGTGTTTCTGTCCCGGCAACCTGGAGGGCGGCGGCGGGCTGGTCTCCGCGTGTGTCTCGTGCCGCTCTCGGTTGGGCGCTGCCCCGGCTGCGGCATCGGGCGGCCGGGGCAGCGCGGTGGCTAGTACTCCGAGGGCAGCAGCATGGTGGTCGCTGATCGGTCTGCTTCGGTGATGATCCAGACCTTGTGCGGTTCACATGCGCCGTTGACGGCGCGGCCGCATCCGATCGGGCAGAGGGTGTACGCCGCGAGGATTCGATAACCGCTGATGAGAGCGTCGTCGTTGCTGCGAGAGTCGAAGTTGTCGACGTGTCCCCAGTCGCCGTTCAGGTGGCGTCTGAAGAGCATCAGTACCGCGATGAGGTAGGCGGGCCCGTATGACTGCTTGGCGAGTTCGAGCGCACCGTGGGTGGTGACTATTTGGCGTGGCGCGATGGGCAGATGGTCTTGAATGTCGCGTGACTTCATTCTTGTGTTCCTAAGGCTTTGTGGGGTGGTTGGATCACGCGCGCTTGCGTAGTAGCTGCTGGGTGTCGCCGGTGAGGAGATAGACCGAGTAGTCATCGATGACGCGCGCGGATCGGTTGACGATCGCTTCGGTGAATACCTCGGGATTGCGGATGTGTCGCAGTGCGAGATTGCACAGACCGGTGAACATGCGGCATTGCGCGCGCAAGTGTTCGTGGGTGGTGCGGTCGCATGTGCAGGTGACGGCGCGGCGGAGGTGGTGGCGAATGCGGATGGCGGTCCGGTATAGGCGTGCCGCGTCCGCGATCGTCAGCAGGGGCTCGTTGGTGAACCGGGGAGCGCTGGCGCATGGGGTCGTGTGTGCGTGCGCGGTGTGGATGGCGTGGCGCGCGGCTTCGAGAGTGCCGATCATGGCGGCGGTGCGGTTGGTGGCGTCCGGTGAAAAGGTGTCGAGCAGGGCGCGCGCGGTGATGGATGACATGCCGGTTCCTTTGGTGTCCTGAGGGCGCGTTGGGTCGCCCGGCCCGCCTGTGGGGCGGGCCGGGCCTGGGCGAGCTGTCAGGAGTCGCGGAACCTGCGTCGGCCCGTGTTGGGTGGACCGGTGAGGTGCAGGCGGTCGGTGATGTACGGCGGGATGCCCGGAATGACGGTGTGCCGGTCGCGCTTGGCGATATACATCGCGCGGTCGGCGCGTCCCATGAGGTCGGTGAGGTCTCGGCAGTGGTCGCGGTAGGTGACTCCGCCGCTGGCCGAGATGGATTCCTGTTCGGCGAGGGTGGTGAGGATGATGTGTGCGATGGCGTGGCCGTCTGCGGCGTTGCCGCGAATGATGACGGCGAATTCGTCGCCACCGAGACGTGCGGGGAAGAGATCGTTCATGAAGATGTGCACGGCGGTGTGGAGGTGGCGCGCGACATGACGGAGTGCGTTGTCTCCGGCGCGGTGGCCGTGGGTGTCGTTGAGCTTTTTGAATCCGTTGAGGTCGAAAATCAGGAGGCTGAAAGGTTTGTTGATGCGTTCGAGGCGGTGCAACTCGGTGAGGAGGCTGCGGCGGTTGGGTAGGCCGGTGAGTTCGTCGGTGTTGGCCTCGCCGGTCAGTCGTTTGATCGTGGACATGAGGTCGGTGAGGTGCTCGGCGGTGATCGTGACGAAGGTCTGCACGCTGCTCCTTGGGAGTGGTGGTTCCTGCTGGTGTTGGGCGGGGCTTGCCTCCCCGACCAACAACTACTAATATACCTAGTTTTTGGTGTGGTGTCGACCCTTTTCACTATCGATGCTGGGCGTCTTCGGTATTTCTCGATCGGCCACCGCGAGTGCGGGCCGGTGGGTTTGTTGTGTGGCGTGCGATGCACGCATACCGCCGCCGCCTGGGTGTCCCGTCTGCCATCGGCCGCCCTTGGGTTGCAGATCTTCGGCAGGGCCGCCACGAACGACA
This sequence comes from Catenuloplanes japonicus, assembly GCF_000717135.1. Classification (GTDB taxonomy): domain Bacteria; phylum Actinomycetota; class Actinomycetes; order Mycobacteriales; family Micromonosporaceae; genus Catenuloplanes; species Catenuloplanes japonicus. The sequence goes on along the minus strand of NZ_JNXY01000004.1, from coordinate 444,093 downwards.
CGGCCGCAGCCTAGGCATCAGGCGCCCTGGGCGCCGGTATGCCGACCCCGACCAGAGCTGGCGGCCCTGCCGAAGATCTGCAAGGCTTGCCCGGCCGATGGCAGACGGGACACCCAGGCTCACGAGACGCAACCCGTCCCACCGCGAAAGGCGACCGGGCCGACGCTACCCGCCGTGAGCGGGACGTGTCGCCCTCCCCGGAGCCGGAGCGCCCGCCGGAGGCTCCCGGAACCCAACCGCCTCACCGGCCGCCGGCGACGAGAGGGCAGCGGATATCTACGGATGCACAGTCCGGCGAGGGCGGGCCCGGATCTCCCGGCTCCCGGCTCCCGGCTGCCGGAGTGGCGGTCAGCCGGCGATTCCCCAGAGAGTCGATCGTTTCCAACGACGACGCGTGACCTTGCCGGTCTCACTGGTCGTCACCTCGTCTGCGGCGTCGAGGACGCGTGGAGGCAGGCTGGCGGGACGTGGGTAGCCGAGCACTCGAGCGGCTTCGGCGGCAGCGACCAATTCGTCAGGATCGCCGCTGCGGTCGACGACACGGCTGGCCGCGATCGCACCGGTCGGCCGACCCGTCCGGCCGGTCCGCTGCTCCAGGACTTCCCAGACGACGCGGACCGGCCAGCGTTTGCGGATGCGGCCGCTGGGCAGTTGCTGATTATGTTCCGGGTTGTTGCGCTGGTCCAGGGCAGTGATCAGCGATGAGCCGCGCAGATTCTCGACTTTCGCGTAGCCGGCGATACGCGCCACGCCTGCCTGGCTGACGAGGTCTTCGGGATCGGCGGTGTAATCGACCTCGGTAAGGAGGCCGCGGCGCTCCTCGGCGCGTCGTGCAAGCCACGCGTCGAGAGCGTCCGCGTCGCACCCGTGGTCCCGGGTCATGGGCGGGAAGCCATTGGTAGACCGATGAGCGATCCAGACGTCCACGGCGCCGACGCGCACGCCGGCGCGTTCGGCAACTCCACGTCGGTCCAAGTGCTCCGGACCGTCGACGGCGGTGGTCCCGGCACCAAGGCCGGTGTCGGCGTAGTCCCACAGCGTTGCGCGCCGGAACCGGCGCCGTAGGACGTGGCCGTCGTCGTCGATCTCGTCGGCGCGGTCAAGAAGGCCTTGTGGTAGTGCCTTGTGCTGTGGGTAGCCGAGCACGCGTGCGGCCTCGTGGGTGCCCACGAGCTCGTCAGGGTCCCCGCTGCGGTCGATAGCGCGTGCCATGTGCTGATCGTGCCGTATCGCGCGACGGGTGCGCAGCCGGGTTCCCGGCCATGACGGCTGAGGCGGTGCTGTCACGGTGCGCCGGTGCACCGCCGATTCGGTGACGATGTGGGGAAGCACGAGGCCTACCTCTCCGAGACCGGTCATATGGCCCATCCAGCGTGTCTGCCAGGCGGAACACGCAGTGCCCGAGCCTGGGTGTGGGCCGGTATAGTCCAGGGCTGAGATGCCTATCTCTGGCGCAGTGACCGAAAGGCCGCTGTTCTCGGAGTGGTTTCTTGCTGAAGCGGCCGGCGGTTCTTGCCAGACGCACCCTTGTGGTGTTTCCCCCTTCGGGGTGGGCGTCGGCCGCGTTTACCTTTCTCGGTATCGCCGGGTTGTTACGTCGCGAGGCAGCATCAGACGCTGGGCGGTCCGCCAGGCGTCGTGTGATCGATGTCTGGCGGAGGTGGCTGTGCTGGCGGTGAGGTCAGTGCATCTCGATGTCATCGACGCTGACATGCATGGTGATCATGTGGGCCGACGGCGCCGTGCGTAGCGAGACGTGGAAGTAGCACGGCTCGGCCGGGTCGGGAGTGATTACCATCCGCGGCCCGTTCGCCTGGTCACCTCCGTACTCGCTCAACGCTTGGCGCACGTGACGTAAGACAGTCGCGGTGAGTTCCACGCGCGGGCGGGGTGACTCGCTCATGGGAGGCTGTCCGTCCACTCGACTGCTCCGATGTCTGCCCATCCGACCCGTCGTCCGTCCGATTCGAAGACTCGGATCCGGCCCGCCGCGTCGCGGACCGGCATTGCTCGGCCGGCACCGTGCACGGGCCAGGAGAACATCACGCCGACCTCACGCGGGTCGAACACTTCGCCCAGTGTTGGTGTGGTGGCGGAAGGTGAGGTGCCCGTCGGTGTGCTGGCGCAGTCGGTGACGGCGTCGTTCGTGAGTGGCGGTGTGCGGTGCGCGATCTCGGTGGCGATGGCGTTCTGCCAGCAGGCGAGAGCGGCCGGATCGAGTGCGGCGAGGTCGAGGTGGTGTTCCTCGACGTAGCTGGATTCGTTGGCACCCTGGTCGTGGCGGGTGGCCCAGTCGAAGTTGCCGGCTCGTTCGTCGTCGGCCGGGGGCGTGTCCGGGACGGTGGCGTCGGTCGGCCGGCCGGGGCCGGTCAATGGTCGGCCCGCGAGCTGTGCCCAGTCGGCGCGGGCCGCGGCAGCGCGCGCGGTATAGGCGTCGGTGCTGGTGGCGAACACGGTGATGTCGGTGCCAGCAGCGGATCGGGAGATCAGCAAGTACAGGGGAAAGCGCATGGTGAGGTCCTGTCTGGAAGAGTCGGCGACGCGGTCCGGGCTCGGTCGGCAGGCTGCCGTCCGGCGAGGCGTGCGGGCCGCGTCGCCGGGGGTGCTACGGGCGGGGGTGGACGGCGAACCAGATGTGTGACTGGTGGTCGTACTGCTCGCCGGCGCTGAGGGTGATGGTGTGCCAGGTGCCGGACTCACGCCGGTCGCGGGCGGTGCTGACGTCGGCGACGGGGCCGCAGACGGTGCGCGCGAGGATCCGGCCGGAATAGCCGCGCTCCCATATACCGGCGATGATGTCGCCGGGCTGCAGCTGGTCTATGCGCCTGTCGATGGGCTGGCCGTCGGGCATGGTCCAGGCTGGGGGCGGGCAGAGCGCGCGGAGCGCGGCGACAGAGTCGGCGACCGCGGCGGTGACGTCGGCCGGGGTGTCGCCGGCGGCGAGCCGGTCGAAGATCTCCAAGGTCAGCCTCGCTGCGGTGCGCTGGCCGTCGATGTGGTCGGGGCCTGGCCGGGCGGCGAGTTCGGCCGCGGCGGCGGTGACGGGCAGGCCGGCGGCGATCCGGCGCGCGGCGGCCACGTGCCGGGCCTCGTCGGCGGTGCCGCGGCTGGTGGAATCGGCGCGTGCCTGCAGGCGCTGCCACCGGTCGACGGCGACGGCATGCGCGACCGGCCACGGCGTGCCGGTGGGGGTGTCGTGCTGCTGGCCGTCGCGTCGGCGGCCGTGCACGGCGTCCCACCGCACCGGGCGGGCTTTCTCGCCGGGGTAGGCGTCGGGCCGCAGGACGCTGATGCTGGCCCGGTTGACGCGCGCGACGTGGCACCACAGCCCACCGATGTTGGCCAGGTCCCCGGGCCGGAAGTCTTCGCGTGACCAGGCGACGAACTCGTCCCGTGCGGCGAGCTCGGCGAGCACGGCCTGCTGGTGGGCGATGTCCTCGTGGATCCGTTCGGCCTCCAGCGCGGCCCGGCGCTGCCTGGCCGGGGTCGTGGCCGTTTCGGCGACGTGTTCCCAGCGGCGCAGGTCTGCGGTGAGCGTGTCGAGGCGGCGCATGAGGGCCCGGGGGTGGCCGTGGGCGTCGGCCTCGGTGCGGCGCGCGGCGGCGGCCCGCCCGGTGAGGTATGCGGCGTACTCGGATTCGGCGGCTGCTTTCTCCCGGTGAGCGTCGGCGCGCGCCAGCGCGCGCCGGTGCCGTGGTGCGCTGTGGTGGTCGGTGAGGATCGGCTGTCCAAGGGGCCAGCCGTCGCGGATGTCCCGCTCGGCGGCGTACGCGGTGGCGGCGCAGCCGGCGGCGAGACCCGCGCGGTATTCGAGCCGGGCCGCGCGAGCCCCGGCGCGGGCCGCGCGGTCGTCCTGGCGGGCGTGGGCAGGCCGCCAGAGGTCGTCGATGTGAACGGCGACGCGGTGCCCGGCGGCGCGCAGGTCCGCGGCGAGCGCGGTGATGAGCGACAGATCGGCGAAGCTGTCCCGGCTGCCGGACAGGTGCACGCCACAGTCGCGCCGCCAGGCGAGGCCGTGGCGTTCGGCGATGGGCAGGGTCCCGTCATCACGGCACCCGCCCTCCAGCCGGGTGCCGTGATGGTGGTCGTGCGCGATCGCCAGCGGCGCGTCGTCGTCGCTGGGCAGCTGCGGCGCGTACATCTCGGCCGGCAGCCGGTACGGGCTACGACCGGCCAGGTTGTCGGAGGCGTCGGTGTGTTCGGTCATCGCAATGAGATTCCTTCCGGGGTATCGGCGGGGCGCGCCGATCAGAGCCGGGCAGCGTGTCCGTGCGGACCTGCGGCCTGGCGTGGACGGGATCGCCGGTGCGTGGCGGAGTACAGGGGAGTCCGCGCGTTCTGCCGTGATAGGGCTATGCGCGGGTGATGGTGGCCCGTAGAGGGGCGGTGAAGCCGACCAAGTCGAGTGCGCTGAGGTAGAGATGGCAGGTGTCCGTGTCGATGCCGAAGCGGGCTTCCAGCACATGACAGGTGGTCGGTAAACCGGCGGCGTCGACGAAGGCGAATTCGTCGCCGCGCTTCAGGTCCTGCACCGTGAGGTAGTGCCATGGATCAGGATCGGTGGCCCTGCGGATGAGGACGATGGTGCGCATGCTGGCCGTGCGTGGCACGCCGATGTCGGGCAGGTCCGGCCAGCGCACGGAGACCGCGAAGTCCAGCGCGGCCCGCAGCACCGCGATTTCCTGGGCGGCGCTGTCCGCCTCTGCCGCCGCGCGGGCGCGGCGCAGGTGTCGACGCATCTCACGCACGGCGGCCTCTGTACCGCCATCGGCTCTGCGGGCTTTCACCGCAGTTCCTGCGCGGCGGCGATGGCGCGGTGTGCGGCATCGTGCGGGGTGTCGACGTAGGTGGGCGGTGGCGTCGTGGCGAAGGGCTGGTGTGGAGATGCGGAGAGCGCGTTCGTAGGGACTTCTTCGACGTCGATGACGTCGGCGGTGCGGCGGGCGTCGGCGACCTCGGCGAGGATCTCGCGGGCGAAGGACTCGATGACGTCGAATCCCCCGGTCAGTGCCAGGGCGGAGGACCATGGATTGCCGATGACCAGGGAGTGATCGTCGGTGAGTTCGTCGCCGAGAGCAGTCCCTGGTGGGACGATCTCGATCTCTGCGCCGCCGTGATACGTCTCGTAGCGTTGGGACATCTGAAAGCCTTTCGGAGCCGGCCGGGCGCGTCGGCACCCGGACCGGATGAGGTGTTGTCGGTTGCTGCCGTCGGCGGCACGTGAGGCGCCGCCGCGGGGCCCGCGCGGGGGCGCTCGATGCGCGTCCGTGCGGCCGGCGAGCACAGCGGGGCGCGGGCAGATGGAGACGCGGAGCGCGTGCTCAATGCACGCGGGACGCGTGCTCCCGCGGCGTGAACCGCAGCCGGGCGGGGCATGTCGTGCGTGCTCCGCCCGGCGCGGTGACGGGCTTGGCGAGGGTCAGGAAGCCGGTGCGGCGCTGACCGGTGCCGGTACCTGACGGTTCCCCTCACGCCAGGCGTCCGCGCGGAGGGTTGCGCGCAGGCTGTCGGGGATGAGCGCGTAGGGGCGCAGCCCGTCGATCACGACGGCAGGGTCGGTGACCTTCCGCCGGGTAGTGCCGACCGCGAAGATCTCATCGCCGTTGTCGACCACTGAGCCGAAGAACGTGCCGAGCGGGCCGTCCCACCCGGCGGTGACCTGCACGGCAGGTGAGGCCTTGATGGCTATCAGGGTGTGGGTGCTCATGATGGATGCCTTTCGCCGTGGTGGTTTCTGCTGTGGTGCGGCGGGGCTTGCCTCCCCGCCAATAGCTACTAATATACCTCGTTTGTGCGGAAGTGTCCAGCTCGGCTGGTGGCTGGGTTCCGTAAGGGAGGCGGTGTGGCGCGCACCGGGTGGGCGTCCGGCACGCGCCACGCTGACGCCGTCAGGCGGCTACCGGGATGGACGCGTCGAAGTCATCGTCATCGGATTCATCCGTGGGGCCGGGAGCGCTCACGAGTGCCGCGAGCTGGGCAAGCTCATCGCCGGTATCGATCGGCTCCGGCGGCTCCTCCTCACCGAACGCCAGGTCATTTACCGGGTCTGTGTCCGTCGCAGTGATGTCCGGGCCCGCCGCGATCTGCGACACGGTCGTGCTCAGTGGGGGTGTACCCGGCCTCGGCCTTCCGGCCGGACCCGCCTTCTCGATGATGATCTTTTCCACCGGGTCGAGGGCGAAGCCGTTCGTCTCGCAGAATTCCAGCCACAGCGCCACGGCGGGTTCGACGGTGCGCCACGTCGTCTTGGTGATGCGGCTTTCGATCGCGGCGGCGATCGCGGTCAGCATGATGGTGCGGCAGCGTTCCTCGGTGGCCTTGGCCGGAACGTACGCGGTGCCGGGGCGGCGCGCCTTGCCGGGATACATCAGCTCGTCGAGCATCGGCCGACCGCGCTTGGACCAGGACTCCAGCACCTCGCAGTGTGTGGTGAGCATTTGGGCGACCAGCCGTCCGACGCCCTTCGGTGCCTTCCGGGCCGCCAGCATCTGGGCGACGAACTCCCGGCGGACGGGGCTGGCGGCGTCCATGCGCCGGTTGTTCTCCTTGGTGATACGCAGGTCGGCGCGCTCGGCTTCCGACATCTTGCCGCGTCGCGCGCCGCTGATGCTGCTGTAGAGCTGGTGGCGGTGCTTGGCGTAGTCGGTGCAGTAGTAGAACTCTCGGGGCCTCGGGTCACCGGTCGTCAGGTAGATGGCGTGGCCGGGGCAGCTGCGGTGGCTGTCGGCCGTCACCGTGCGGCCGTCATGGTTGCGCAGCTCCACCAGCGGCTTGTGCGTCTTGTCGGACCAATCGGGCCGCTGAGCGAGAAGCGCCACGCCCTCGGCGCGCAGGGCGGCCCGGCGCACCTCGCATTGACGTGCGGCCTCGCGGGCGTTGTCCGCCCGCAGGGCGGCGCGGGCGAACTCGTGCGGGCCGTCTTCTGCGGCAGCGATGAGCGCCGCAGCCGCCTGCTCGTCGTCGGCGTACTCGGCGAGCTTGGCGAGCTGGGTGAGGTCGAGGCCGGTCTGGGCGGCGGAGGCGGTGAGGCTGGTGCCCATACGTGCTGCCCGGCGGCTGGCGGTGACGACCTGAGGCAGGTAGCCGGTGCTGTCGGCGATCTCGTCGTCGGACATGCCGTCCAAGGCCAGCAGCTCGAACGCGCGGGCCTGCTGCATCCCGGACGGGTCGGTGCGGTGCGACTGGCGCAGCATCGCGATGATCTGATCTCGGTCACCGGCCAGATCGTCACGGATGATCGCTTGGATCTTCTTCTGCCCTGCCTCCACGGCGGACAGGTACCGCTGTTCGCCATCGATCAGCAGGTACGTCGTGGTGTCCTCGTCTTCGCTTTCGTCTGCGTCTTTGCCCTCGCCGCCGTCGTGGTCCCCGTCGCCGCTGTCGGCCTGCGCGACGATCTCCGGGTCTGCCTCCGGGGCGTCGCTGGTGCCGAGAGAGACGACGATGACGGGCGCGAGCATGCCCTTCATGCCGCTGGTGCGCAGGTTCATCACGATGCCGGGCAGGGCGACGGCATCGGTGCGGACGTTGCGTTCGTTGACGATGACGCTCTTGACGGGGATGGACCTGTACCGGCCGGGAAGCTCCTCGTCCTGGTCCGCTTCGCCGGGCGTGTGCTGGACGGTGTCCCGGTCCTCTGTGACCGATGAATCGTGGGAGTTCGCCTCACCCTCGTCGGCGAGCAGGTCGTCATCTGCTGGCGAGGTGAGGTCATGGGGCAGTGCGGTGATGCTCACGGTGTCTCCTTGGAATCGGTTTCTTGCTGGCCGGACTCCGTCACGGGCTTGCCTCCCGATCTGGGCCGGTCGTCGTGGGGCGGTGGCGGACATAGGAGCTTCCGCCAGGAGCAGCGAGCCGAGCCGGGGGGCGTCCGGGCCGTGCTGGCTCGGACGCCCGGCCGCTGTCAGCTGGTGAGGGCGTGGATGCTGTTGGAGGCCCACCGTGCGTGCTGCGCGGTCCGCTCGGCCGCGTCCGTGACCTCGGCCCATGTTCGCCACCGGTTGTGGTGGTGCAGGACCAGGGACACCAGCGCCCGGAGGTCGGCGACGAGTCCCGCCGCGATGGGGGCCTGCGGGCAGGCGGGCTCACTGAGCCGGACGAGAAGAGTGATCGACTCGTCCGTCCAGAATCGGGTGACCCGTTCCCAGTCGGTGAGTGGGATCGCCAGGCACTCTGCCGCGAGACCGTCGCACAGCAGCTCACGGACCGCGTGCGTCACCTGCTCGCGGGCGCTCTCGATCAGCTCCAGCGACCGTGTGTCCAAGGGCCTGGGCATCGGTTGCGGCCCGCGAATCAGGTCGGCGAAACCGCGATCGCCGGAGAGGTCGGTCGCCGGGTCGTGTTCGGCGCTACCGGGAAGTAAATCGATGACCGTCAAGACGCGTTCCTTTCGGCGGTGGCTTGCCGTGTCGGCGGGGCTTGCCTCCCCGTCAATAACTAATAATATACCTTGTTTTTGATTTCGTGTCCACCTGGAATATGGAGACCCCAGGTGGATGGTCCGGTGTGGTGGGTGGTGCCGCGTCCGGGGCCCGCCCCGGACGCGGCGGCGATGATCAATGCGCCGGGCGTGAGCGGGCGCTCGCCAGGTAGACCGGTACGTGATCGGTTCCCAGGAAGACGGGGCCGTCGGGACTGTCCCAGGTGCCACGGTGCGTGTGCGGGTCCTCGCCGGTGGCCGCGATGTGTGCGGCCACGGCGTCCACGGTGCGGGCGAACTGTATCCAGGGCCCGCGACGCAGTCGTGACTTGTCCGCCAGCACCTCGTACTGCTCCCGCTCCGGGTCGGTCAGTTGGGCGTGGACGCCGCTGAGCTTCAGGCGGGCGTCAAATTCCGGAGTCACGTCGAAGTCATGAACTCCGGTCCACTCCATCTGACCATTCGGGTCCAGGCACAGCATGACCCAGCGAAAGTACGTGGACTTCGGCCACGGGTTGTTCCACGGGCTGCCGGGCTGGTGCGGGTTGGTGGTCTGCGCCATGACTCTGTGCTGCTGCCGCTTTGGGCCGCGCGTAGCGGTCTCGACCCAATACCGGATCTTGCTGACCCGGACGCCGTACCGGTGTCCGTCGATTTCGTATGCGGTGCTGCGACTGACGTGACCTCGCAGAACCCGCAATGGCGGTACGTATGCGGCGATGGAATTCGTGCCCTCGTCCATGGATGTCCTTCTCTGGTGGTCTCCTGCTGATGTCGGCTGGGCTTGCCCTCCCTGCCGAGCTGCTACTAATATACCTTGTTTGTGGGCTGAGGTCCACCTTTCTATGCCTGTTCGCCTCTTTTGTCTGAGTCGGGCGGCGTAAGGTGCCGACGAAACGCTCGCACTTGGGGCTCGTGGCCTCGCCCTTTTTCGGCCGGCGGGGGGCGAGCGTGCTCGCTCCGGTGCTGGACGGCGGCTGTCACATCCGGGACGGGGGTTTCGAGCAAAAGATCATGTGTTCTTCCGCATGATGTTTTGCTCGCCCGTCCCGGATTTGACTGACGATGGCCAGCACCCACACTTCCGGCGCAGCCGGTGGCCGAGAAAGGGTAAGGCAGCGCGGCCGAAGGCCGCTCCGGTCTACGGGACTGACTCGTTAAAGGAGCCGCGCCAGCCGGTTCATGCCGCCATGTCATCCTGCGAGGACGGGATGTCTGTCAGCGCGCCGGCCCACGTCTGCGCTGCGGCGGCGACCTCGTGCAGTGCGGCTCCAAATGGGTACGCCACGCCGATCCGCGCGGCCAGCTCGTTGCCGTCTCGGGCCATCAGCTGCGCATCGTCGAATACCCGCGCGAGCGCGCGCAGCGCGTCGGCGGTGATGCGCGCTGCGCGGGTGAAGGGGGTGAAGCAGCCGTCGAAGTGGCCGGCCCCCTGACTCCAGCCGCAGTCGGCGCACACGCCCGGGGCGTGAAGCAGCGTGTGCACCCGGGCGGCGATGGTGGAGGCGGTGTCCTGATCGGTGAACGTGATGGCGTCCTCGGTGGTGCCGTCGTTGTCGCGCATCGCGGCGACGCCCTCGCCAAGCGCGACGTATGGCGGGTCGCCGAGGTGAACTCTGCCGAGAATCACGCGGAAGTGGCCGGAGGGCGTGCGCGGGCCGATTGCCAGCATCGGACATCCCGGGGGCTGTTGCCACACCTCCATGACGTGCTCCGGAACCCCTCGCGCGGCCAGCTTCGCGATGATGTCCGGCACCGTGATGCACCTGTTCGTACCGATGACGTGCTGCATAGTGACTCTCCGAGAATCGGTCCGCCATGATGGGCGGATGAGGCATCGGCGGGCGGGGCTGCTGGCCGAGTGGAAGCGGCAAGCGGCCAGCAGCCCCTTTCGCCACTGGGGGAAGTCGGGGGCGTTCCGGGTGCCTCAGGCGGCGTCGGGTACGACCGTCAGGTGCCGCGTGGCCGGATCATCCGGCACCGGCTCGACTCTGGACTGCGATGGCGTCTCGGGGGCGGGGATCCCGCAACGGACACACCTCGACTCTGCGAACTGGTGCGCTTTTTCGGCCGCGGTGGCAGGGCAGCGCGCCTGCTGGAGGGTGCCAAGGTCGGTGCGCACCAGGCACGAGGCGCAATGACTCCAGGTCAGATCGGGCGCGGCGTCCAGCGCGGCACCGCACGCGAGGCATTCCAGACCCGCCTGCCGGACGGCCGCATCGAGCAGGCCCGCCTCGACGACGGCGCGGATGCCGACCCTGCGTACCGACCGCCAGGCTGCGGTCTTCCGCACGCGGCGCCACTGCTGCTCGCTCAGGCGATGCCGGGACTTGCTTTCCGCCGGGTGGTCGCGGTTGACGGCCAGGTGCTCTTCGACGACGCCTCGGCCAAAGAGCTGGTATGACCATCCGTAGTGTTCTGCGAGCCTGCTCACCAGGTCGACGGCGTCGGCTTCGGTCAGGGTTCGCGGTAGCTGCACGCCGTGAGGAACGGCGATGCGTAGAGATGTGGGCACGGTAACTCCGATGATCGAGGGTGGCCTGTTCAAGGCCATGCGTGACGGCGACGGGATGGGCGCGGGCCACCCCCGGAGCGCACTGGCTCCGGGGGTGGCGGCGTTCAGGCGGTCGCGGCGATCTCCATCGCCCGCACGCCCTGCATCTCCATGGCGAAGGCGGCGTCAGGATCGGTCAGTGTCTGCGCGGTGCTCGTCACCGCGTGCATGACCCCGCCGGCCGTCCGGTCTCCGCCAGCGATGAAGTGGTTGAGGATCTCCCGCTGCTCGTCGGCGGTGAACCGCAGCCGCTGGGAGACGACCTGGATCGCGGCCTGGGGGTCGCTGATCTCCCGTCCTGCCTTCCTCTCGATCTCGGTCAGCTTCCGCGTGACGTAATCCACGTCCAGGAAGCTGCGCACGGCGTCGCGGGCCTGCTTCACGATGAGCGTCAGGTTCGCCGCCCGCGTGTCCTCAGACCAGGCGATCACACCGGTATCGGCCAGCTCCGCGCCGAGATGGACAGCACCGATCATGTCCTCGTTCATGGTCATGCCGTTGGAGCAGACCCGCACCACGATCCGCGGCGTCACGGTCCATCGGCTCGCGCCGGTCTCGCCGTTGGTGAACACGAACCCGGCGAACACCGTGGGATCGTCGGCGCCGGTGGCGTCGCTGAATGGCGACCGATACCGGCGCAGCAACGCCGGGGCGAGCGCTCGGATCTCCTCCGACTGCACCCTCACAGTCATCCGCCGCTCGGTCAGGTCCGCCGTAGCGGTGACCGCCATCCCCGATTCCTTGATGCCGCGTAGCACCGCGAATAGCACATCGGTGTGATCGATGATCTTGTAGTTGGTCGAGAGGACGGCGCGGGCGACACCGACACCGTCCGGGCCGTCGGAGAAGCAGCGGACCAGGAAGCGGCGGTCTTCGAGACGGCGAAGCCACGTGTTGATGTTGGTATCGAGCAAGCCCGTGTCCTCGGCGCGCATCTTCCGCAGGTACGGCAGCGGAATCGCCAGCTTCGAGGACAAGGTGCTGTCGCAGATGCTGGTGGGCGCGTACAGGCCGCTGGTACGGGTTACGCCCTCCGGGGTGAGCAGGCTTTCAGTGTCCCGGAGCCGCAGATCGCCGTCCTCGGCGCAGATGGCGCTCGCGGGGAGCACGGCATCGATCTTGCGCTCCTGCCGGATGCGCAGGGTCTCCACGAGGGTTGGCAGCGCGGCGAGCCGCAACGGCTGCTGGAGTTCGTGCAGAAGGGCCGACATGAGGTTGCCTTTCGGTCGATGGTGTCTTGCTGGTCGCGCAGGGCTTGCCATCCCGATGCGATAACTACTAATATACCTTGTTTTGGGTCGGGCGTCAATTTGCACCACGTAGCGACCCGAGGCTGTTGATCTTGCATTCTTGTGCTGGGTGAGAGATCCATCCCGTCGGCCTGATCTTCGATCTACCGCGCCAGCGTCAGGGCTGCCGGGATCGCCGAAGGCGACCGCGAAGCGGCGCGTAGCGTCCTGGTTGCCCTGACGCTGGTGTGGTAGCCCTTTGGCGGGCCGACAGGATGGATCGTCCAGTTCGCCACCACGGACGAGGTGTGGAACGTGAAGTCGTCCATCCCGGAGGCCTGCCTCGCCGGCGAGGCGCTCCGTCGATAGGGCGGAAAGGCTGCATCTGGTCCCACGATGGCAGCTGAACGGCGTCGGACGAATCGACGGCCAGGGCGAGCGCTGACGGGTAGCGCGAGGGGCGCCGGGATCGAGGGGCGCCGGGATCGCTATGGTGGCGGCGTAGCGCGGTGGAGTCAGCCGCGAGGATATTTATGCGTGCTCTGCGGCCATGGTGCCGATAGCGGCCCAGACCCGGTGACGGTCTGACGCCGAGGATCCCTTGTCTGATCATGGTGGTGTAGCGGTGTGCTGTGCCACCAGCTCGTACGCGAGTACGCCCAAGGGGAGCAGCACGTGACCATCCTCCACCCGACCCGCCCGCCCGCCGATGCGCTGCCGGACGGGCACTGTCCGATCGTGCAGCGGGTGACGATCGCGGAGGTCCGCGATCCGGTCACCGGGCGGCCGCGCACGCTGGAAGCGGTCGACGGCAGCAGCCTGGAGATCGAGATCTTCCGGTGGCAGCTGCAGCAGCTGATGACCGGCGGCGGACCTCTACTCGGGCCGGTCCGCTACCGACAGCAGCACCGGGCACGCTGCCCACTGTGCGGATTCCGGCGCCTGCCCGGCCCGCGCGTGTTCGGCTGGTGGATCCCCGAGACCTGGCAGGCGGACACCCGCTACGACAGCGTTTCGGCCGACCGCGGCCTGGAGACGTTCGCCAATCTCGCCGAGGCCCACGCACGTACCTCCGGCCGGCTGCGGGTGATGACCCGCCAGCGCCGGATACCCGGGGCGGGTGCGGTCGTCGTGCAGGACCTGCAAGTGCCGGTCGACGGCCGCCAGCCGGACATCGGCCCGGTCTTCGTCTCCGGCACCACGCAGGTGTGGCTGTGGGACGACCTCGAGGCAGCCCGGCACCGGGACCAGCCGGATCGCATCATCCTGTCCCGCGCCGGCCGGGCCGCGCCGGTCACCGGGAGCACGGAGATCGCCCGCATCGTCGCGGCCGCGCGCCGGCCCGCCCCGTGCCCTGCCAGCACCGCGTCGGACACCTTCCGTACGACGCTGCTGGACGGGCACACGATCCGCTGGATTCCCGGCGACGGCACGCTCATGTCGATCCAGGCCCCGGACAGCACCCGGCCCGCGTACCGGCTGCGCCCCGACGGCAGCACCGAAGCACTTCCCGACGCCCCGCGTGGTCTGGTCGTGCTCGGCACCCACCGCGGCGACCGCCCGGCCCTGCACCGGCTCGGCGACTGGCTCCCCGACTACGCGCCGCTCGCCGGCCGGCTCCGTGCCAGCCACGGCACCACCATCTAACCCCTGCGGCGGCCCGCCACACCAGGAAACGGCTGCGGCGGCACCGCGGGTGGTGAGACGTGCCGGTCCGGGAGACGCCTATTGAGATCCCGAGCCCTTGAGCTCTTCCGTGAGATCGCGCGCCCGGACCGGCACCCCACACGACGACAGGACCACCATCATGAGCAGCGCACGGCAGCTGTGGGCCGGGATCGACTGGTCCACCACCCACCACGACCTCGCCGTCATCAGCCCCACCGAACCGGTCCTGCAACTGCGGGTACCGCACACCACCGACGGGCTCACCCAGCTCATCGACGCCCTCGCCGGCGTGCACCGCATGTGGCGGCGCATCCCGATCGGCATCGAGACGAACGACGGTCTCCTCGTGACCTTCCTGCGCCAGCACGGCGCCCGGATCGTCCCGATCCCACCGCAGCAGGCCCACGCCCACCGGACCCGGCACGGCAACCCGGGCCGTAAATCTGATCGCGGCGACGCCGTCCTGCTCGCCCACGTCGTCGCGACCGCCCCCTGCCGGCCGGCCCCGGACATCACACCCGCGGTCCGCGCGATCCGCACCGCAGTACGCGCCCAACGCCGCACCAGCCACAACGCACGGCTGCACACCAGCCAGCTCCGCGCCCACCTGACCACGTACTTCCCCGCCGTGGCCGTCGCCTGGCCCGGCCGCAGCGCTCTCCAACGCCCCGCACCCCGGCTCATCCTGCGGATCGCGCCCAGCCCGGCGGCGGCGCGCCGCCTCACCGTGCGCCGCCTCGAGCGCCTGCTGGAGCGCTCCGGCCGGGTCCGCGGGGTCGCTGGCGAAGCTGTCCGCCTGCACGAGGTCTTCCACGCCCCCGCCCTGCACGAGCACGCCGAGGTCACCGCGGCCAGCGCGGCGATCACCGGCGCACTCCTCGACCAGATCGCCACCGCACTCGACGCCGGCGACCGTCTCCAGCAGCACACCAACCGGCTGTTCGACAGCCACCCGCACGCGCCGATCTACACCAGCTTCCCCGGCCTCGGACCGCACCTGGCCCCACGACTCCTCGGCGAACTCGGCGACGACCTCACCCGATTCGCCACCGCCCGCGCGCTGCGCGCCTACGCCGGCGCCGCCCCGCTGACCTGGGCCAGCGGCAGCCACACGCGCATCCGCCACCGCCGCCACACCAACACGATCCTCGCCGAAACCGGCCACCTGTGGGCCTACGCCTCCCTGCGCGCCTCACCCGGCGCCCGTGCCCTCTACGACCAGCGCAAAGCCGCCGGTGACCGGCACGCCGCCGCGCTGCGCCGCGTCTACAGCCGCTTCCTCGGCCAGCTGCACCACTGCCTCGCCCACCAGATCACCTACGACGAACACGCCGCATGGTACGGCCGGGACAGCGACGCGTCGTGAACACTTCTGCTGGTCACGCGGTGGGCGGGGTCGTGCGTCACCTGGTGCGGGGACGGTCGTGTCTCGTAGGGTCGGTTCATGATCAAACCGGGGGATGAGATCGAAGGCGCCACCGAGCAACTCGCCGCGGCCGCGCTTACCACGCTGCTCGCGGATGTCCGCGCACGCGAACAGGACATGGACGTCACCGTAGTCAAGCATCGTGTGGCAGAGATCGAGGGAGATCCGGAACGGGATGCCGGCGCCGACGCGGGTGGATGGTTCGCCTGGCGGGTACGGATGTCCGACGGCCGCGACATTTTGGTGCTGATTCCCGGTGTCGAGTTGAAGCGGATGCGCGGCCCCGGACTGTCGGCTGAGGCGCCGCGCGTAGGGATCGGCACGGGGTTGTGGTGGTGGGCGGACGCCGTCGGATCACTGGCCGCTGAAGGCACGGCACTACGACCGGACCTGGTTTCACCGAAGGCCGGACCGATGAAGCCCACACTGCCGAAATGACCTGCACACCACCGTGCTCGGCGGCCACGCCGCTGCCCGACGACGGCCGGGTCAAGTACGACGACGACCCCGTACATGCACGCGACGTGGCATCCGCAGCACGTGCACCAGCTGGACGGGCAGGACCGGGCCGATCGGAGGGCGGCGGCCCGGCTGGAATCCCCACAGCGGGTCGGGATGCGCGACTGCGCGCTGCTGGCCGGTGTTCCCTCGGCGGCCACGATCCACGATGCGAAGGGCCGCTACCGATCGGGCCGCCGGATCGACCGCTGGTACGCCACCTACCACCTGCCCGGCGCCGCGGTGACCGGCCTGCCGGTCACCGGCGCAGACCACGACGGCTTCGGCGCCGGCAGGCGGGACACGGCGCCGGTCTCGGATCACCGCCCCGTGAAGGTCACCATCGGCTCGCACCAGCTCGATCTCTGAGGTGGGCAAGTAGACCGTGCGCGAGGATGGCCAGCGGCTGACCCGGTTGGTGCAGGATGCCCAGGCCGGGCATGCCGGAACGTGAAGGTTTATCGTATTGTCCGACTAGGGCGTCGGGATCTCGTTCGAGTGAAACCCGGGCGTGCCCCTCCGGTCCAGCTCTCGGTGGGCGGGCGGCGCTCGGCGCCGGGTCGAGCTGGAGCCGGGCTTCGTCCGGGTCGGGCGGTCTGGGCCGGGGCTGTTGATCGACTCGCCCCCCCCGCCGGGTCGCTATCCCGCGGGTTGGGTTAAAGGTCCTGCTGCGCGTGCTGGCCGTCCGATCGGCCGCGTCCACGACGACCGCTTGCCGAGCGCGCCATCCTCTGCGCGGGTGCTCGTGCTGGAGACCTGGCCGGCCTCCGGGGTGCGCCGGGCGCGCGGGGCCTCGTCCCGGCATGGGCTCGTGGGCACGGTCTGGGGATCACCGCGGCGGTGACAGCCGCATGTGGACGATGCCGGGGTCTCCCTTAGTCTTTGCTGGTCACGGAGGGAAAGGGGAGAAGGTGCGCGGGTGGAAACGGCTGCAGGCGTGGTGGGCCGGCTCGCCGAAGCCTGGAGAGGAGCATGTCGCCCTGCTTCCGCTGACGCCACAATTCCAGCCGGAGCAGCACGACGAGTACCTCGTACGGCTGAACGCCGCCTTGGAGCGGCCGGACGTGCGCAACATCGCGCTGACCGGCCGGTACGGCGCGGGCAAGTCCAGCATCCTGAAGAAGTTCACCGACCAGCATTCGCGACGCGCTCTCAACCTCTCGCTGTCGACCCTCGGCCCTTCCTCGAAGGGGGAGGAGAAAACGGAGGGGGAGGAGGAGTCGACCACCAACCGGATCGAGCGAGAGCTCGTCAAGCAGCTCCTGCACAGCCAGCCGCAGCGGGTGCTACCCCGGTCGCGCTTCCGGCGCATCGACAAGCCGCACCTTCTCCGGGGCGTCATCGTCGCGACGGCACAGGTCACGGCGGTCGGGCTGATCCTGTTCCTCCTCGGCGACTTCCCCCGTCTGACGGGCGCCACCAAGAACCATCCGTGGCCGGTGAGGGCCGGTGCGGTCCTGCTGTTCGGGCTGCTGATCGTGGCCGCGCTGACGTGGGTCAGGCAGGCCCTGCACAACCGGGTCCTATCCTCGGTGTCCGCCGCCGGCGCGACCATCGCGCTGGGGGCGCAAGAGGTCAGCTACTTCGACAAGTACCTCGACGAGATCATCTACTTCTTCGAGTCGACGACGTACGACGTAGTCGTCTTCGAGGACCTCGACCGGTTCGACGACCCGCACATCTTCGAGGCGCTGCGCGAGCTGAACACACTACTCAACACCTCGCACGCGGCGCGGCGCCGGACGTTCCGGTTCATCTACGCGCTGAAGGACAGCATCTTCGAGGGCCTGGGCGCCGACACTACGGGGCCGGACGACGCCGCCTCGGCGGAGGCGGTGCGGGCGAACCGGACGAAGTTCTTCGACCTGGTCGTGCCGGTGGTGCCGTTCATCACGCACCGCACGTCACGGGATCTGCTCACCGGTCTGCTGGCCGCGCAGGGCGTCGTTCCGGTGGCTCCGGACCTGGTCGACCTGGTCGGCCGGCACATCGTCGACATGCGGCTGCTGACGAATGTTCGTAACGAGTACGTGGTGTTCGCCGCCCGCCTGATCACCGCGAAGCAGGGCGTGCCCCAGCTGCGCGCCGACGCGGTCTTCGCGATGATGGTCTACAAGAACATCCACCTCGGCGACTTCGAGCAGATCGCGTTGGGCCGCAGCGACCTCGACATGCTCTACTTCCTCAGCCGCGCCCTGGTGAATCAGTCCATTGCGAAACGGCGCACCCGCCTCAGCGAGATCGCCGGCTCCGAGACGCTCGCCCGCGCCCTCCAGGACAAGCCTGAACAGCTCGGCCGGCGCCTGAACTGGTACGTCGACGCCCTCCGGCGCTCCACCCCCTATAGCCACTACACCCGCGCTGACTATGCGATCGGCACTCAGGCTTTCACTCCCGCCCAGGCCGGCACCGCGTCATTCTGGCGGGCGGTGATCGCCGACGGAAACGGGCTGACCGTGACCCTCACGCATCATTACGGCTCGCCTCAGCAGGTGCACATCCCGGTGACCGACATCCGCGAGCTCCTCCTGCCCGAGGTTGACCTGGACGACTGGGACTCCCGCGAGCGTCAGGAACTGGACGCCGAACGTGAGCAGGTGAACGCCGAGATCGCGGAGCTGCGGAAGGCCGACTTCGCCGACCTCGCCGCGAACCCCGCCTTCACCCTTGTCCGCGGCGACGTCGAGGTCCCCTTCCAGGGACTCCTCAAGAAGACGATCGGCTCCGAAGTCGCCCGTGACCTGATCCGGCGCGGCTTCATCGACCAGAACTTCGCACTCTACGTGGCCCACTACTACGGTGAGCGCGTCTCCGCCCGCGCCCTGAACTTCATCGTGCAGCACGTCCAGCCCAACGTCCCCGACACCTACTACGCCTTCGGCGGAATGGCCAACGTCGCAGGCGTTCTGCGGGAGACCAAGGCGGACTTCCTCGACCTGCACAGCGCCTACAACATCGAAATCCTGGACTATCTGCTGGCCAACCAGGACTCCGGCGCCCGGACCGTCCTCGGCCGCCTGACCGGGATCGACGGCCCAGCCGAGCGCGACTTCCTCCAGGCCTACCTGAGCGGCGGAGAGCAGGCCGCGGAGGCCGTCCGGTACCTGTCCGGCACATGGTCGCCGATCCTGAGCCGGATCCTGGAGGCGGCGGATCTGCCGCCGGACCGCCGTCTCGATCTGGTTGACGTGGCCGTCGCGCACGCCGGCCCGGACCTCGGCTGGCAGATCGATGCGCCTGTGACCACCTACCTTCAGGACAACTACACCCGCCTGCCCTGCCTGACCCAGCCCGTTGACCCGACCTCGGCAGGCAACGCGGTCGCGCTGCTCGGGCAGGCCCGGGTGGTGATCGACGACCTGGCCGTCCTCGACGATGGCGTTCGAGCGTTGGTCGTCGCCGACAGCATGTACACCATCACCAGCGGAAACCTGCGTAGCGCGCTGCACGATCCGCCGACTCTGAGCCTGGACACCATCAAAGCGATCGACTCCACCGTCTACGACTACTGCGTCGCCCAGCCCGCCGACTACCTCGACGCGGTCGACACCGACGCGCCCACGACGGTCACGGTCGCGGACCCCGGCACGTTCGCAGAGATCGTCACCGACATCTCCGACTGGGAGACCGGCCTGACGGAGCGTGCCTGCCGCCAGGCGGCGCAGACGTGCCGGATCGAGGACATCGCCGACGTACCCGCGCAGGTCTGGCCCGCGCTGGCCCGCTCCCGGCGGTTCCCCGCGACGGTGACCAACACCGCCGCCTACATCGACCAGACCGGTGAGGTCGACACCGACCTTGCCGGGCTGCTCGTCGACGCGGGCGCGATCACGGCTCGCGCCGGTGAGCCCGATACCGTCGGCGCGCAGGAGATGCAGGTCGCGGTCGCGATCCTTCGCAGCCGCAAGACGATCCCCGACCCCGGGACCCGAGCCGCGCTGGTCGCCTCGCTCGACCTGACCGAGTGGGTCGCCGCGAGCGACATCGAGCAGGAGAACGGCCCGCTGCTCGGCGAACTGCTCCGCCAACGGATCTGCAACGACACCGCCGGGGTGTTCCAGCGATTCGCCACCAGCGACTGGGAGACCATCCGGCACGGCATCGAGTCCTCGGCGAACTTCGCCGACTTCGTCACGCCCGCCCTGCTCGACCCAGACATGACGGCCCGGTTGCTGGGCAGCACCTCTATCAGCAAGACGCTCCGGCAGACCGTCCTGTCCCGGCTGGACGAGTTCGTCCCGACCGGCCACCACGATGCGCTGCGGGCCGCCGGGCGCTTCGCCGCGACAGCCCAGGTGCCGGTGACGCCCGCCCACCTGGAGCGGATCGCCCAGGCAACCCACGATGCGCAGCTGGTGGTTCCGCTGGTCGACCAGCCCGAGAACACCTTCTCGGCCGATGAGATCCTCACCGTCCTCGCGCACCTCGGCGGCCCGTACGCCGACCTGTCCACCCCTGACGCGACACCGACGTTCCCCAATGATGCCCACCACCTGCGGATCCTCAAACGGCTCGAACAGGATGGACGGCTGTCGAAGGTGACCCAGCGTCGGGTCAAGCCCCAGATCGACGTCACGGTCGCCTGAACGCTCGCCCGACGGGAGACTAGGTGCCCGAGAACACGGGCGAGGACCTGAACGGGGCGCTGCATCCGCCGTGCGGCACACGCGCTCACCGACATCGATCACGATAAAGATGCTGTCAGGAACAGAGCGGCGGAACACGTCATGTGGGATCGAATGCCGCGATGCGTTAATCTGCCGCGTGGATGCGCGGCGATTGGCCACTTGTGCCGCGAAGGATCACGTCGGCAGGACGTGCGTCAGCCTGTCGGCAGGCAATGTGTCGCCAACCTTATGCGCTCTGGCGATTGTCTATCCGGGCTAATTATTCTAGAACGGCCCAAATCCGACACCGAAACGTACGAGTGAGCAAATTTATGCTCTCCGCGATGCGATCGTGACAGATTGTGTGCGCAGGGAGCTGATGCGGAAAACGGGCGTAGTGCCGCGCGGTATCCGACTGTCGGTCATGGCGTGTCGGGATCTACCGTGAATCCGGAGACCTGAGAATGTCGATGGGGTGAGAGCGATGCCTGCCGGGTATGAGCCGACGACGAGCCAGGCGGCGTCTCCACGCGACCGCGGACCGACTCCCCGCCCGCCCGCGCCGAGTACCGGTGGCTGCGCATGTGGTGGCGCGTTGATCGGTGTGCCGGTGCTGTACGAGCGCAGCCGGCTCGCCTACTCCTCCCGGACCTCCTCCGTGAGCGCCACCGGCATGAGCTGGCAGCACACGCAGACCGGCGTGGCGATCACGGACCTCGGCGCGCGGCTCGCACCGCCACGAGCCCCCGGATCATGGGTGCTGCCGGCGATCGTCGCGCTCGTGGGCGTCAGCGGGCTCGCGCTGGCCGCAGTCGTCTCTGCCCTGTCGGTGCTGACGGGTGAACACACGGGTGGCGTCGGCCTGCTGGTCTGTATGTCTCTTGGGCTCGTCCTGCCGTGCGGCGCGATAGGCGCCCTTCTGTGGCGAACGGAGCGCGGGATCGGGCCGACGATGATCGCCGCGCGGCGGCTGTGGGCAGCCAGCCACTTCTGCGAGAAATGCGGTTGTACGACTCTTCCCGACGGCCGCAGAATCGGACCCGGTCGCATTGCGCCCGCGCTCATCCGTGCCGTGTGAACACCGGCCTGACTGGGCCGGCGAGAGCGGGCCCGCCGCAACCGTGCAAGCCGTTCGGACGGAAGGACGGTTTCGCGCTCGTTCCGGGATACGGCCGCGTCACGTAAATACAGCCGGCACCGCGGGAACGACGCTCGCCACACGAACAGTCGGGCGACGGCGACGTTCTCGACCGCGAGTAGCCCGCGAATCAGACACGGTAATATTGCACAGGGGCGGCGCCCTTTACTCAGTCTCCCGCAAAGACGTCGGCGCCGTCCCGCCACCGCACCAATCTGGCGCTCAAGACCACTCACCGTGCGGTGAGCGTTACACCCATATACGTCTCCGTCATGTGGTCAACGTATCGTTGACCACATGGCAGATCCGACAGGTCCGGTCCGCGTCGGCCGACGGGTGCGTATAGAACCTGACGGCCGGCGCGGCTCCGTCGCCGGCGCGATCCCCGGCACGGAAGATGCCGAGATCATGGTTCTCCTAGATGCCGGCACGATAGTCGCCGTGCCGGCATCTGAGCTGTCATCGCCCGAGCACCTGGTCACCAACCCCGCCGACACCGCGGGTAGTAGGAGCGATTGTCGGAGGGCCGAAGGACCGCATCGATTCTTTCGCCGCGCGGCTCCCGCGATCCTCGCAAGCAGGCTAGCGGCATGATCACGGCGGTGATCGGCACTATCTCCGACGTGCTGCCCCCGATTCCCTTGCGAGATCGAGGATGTGTGGCTGCTGGCTCCTGGTCACCAGGGTCTCCCGGTAGGGGACTACGGCGAGCGGATCGCGCGGTCGACGGACATAACACGATCGAGTATCGTCTGCGCGCCGCTGTTGGCCCGGCAGCCGGGCATGACCGGCCCATCCGGATAGAGGATCGCGGCCCGACCCGGCACGGCGGTCCATGCTGATGTTCCTTGCCGCCAGCGCCGCAGACCTGAAGGGACCATGGCGACGGGGTAGGCGACGAGCGTGCCCAGGTTCGCGTGGACGCGGTGTTGCAGGACAGGGTCTCCGATGGCGAGATCGCTGATGCGGACCACCGGACGGACGCTTCGAATGTGGGCGTCGGCGCGATCGTCACGCTGCTGTGGTGGTAGGAGAACTCCTGCACCACGGCTCGGACTCGTCCGAGGTCGCCGGTGCGGATCGAGACCGCCTGCGGCGGCCGCGCGGACATCCACGATCGGCAACGGCCGCAACGGCTCGACTTGCCTCCACCCGATGTATGCCCGCACGTCGACACCGGGGCCGGCCAGGCGCGGCCCGAGTGGTGAGTGCAGCAGCATGGCCATGTGTCGCACCCCGGTCGCCAGCCCAGTGTCCTGGCCGGTGACCGATCGAGGCGAGGCGACGGTTCAGTTGGTCGGGCTGGTGCTCGGCGTCGCACTCGGGTCGCTGTCCGGCGTGCCCTGCTCCGGGCCGTGGCCCTTGCCCGGCCAGGCCGTCTGCGAGGTGACGGTGCCGAGGTCGGCGGAGACCTCGAACATGACCTTGTCGCTGTTTTTGGTGCCGAAGACGTCGTAGGAGCCGTCTGGGTCCTTGCGGACGCTGGTGACGGTGACCGTGGAGTCCTTCGCGGTGACCGCTGCGGTGACCTTGGTGGCCTCGTCGCCGGTCACCGCCGTGTCCGTCGATCCGTCCCGGCCGCCGCCCCCGCCGCCGTGGCCACGGCCGGTGCCCTGCGTGACCGTGCTGAGGTCGGCGGAGACCTCGAACATGGCCTTGTCGCTGTTTTTGGTGCCGAAGACGTCGTAGGAGCCGTCTGGGTCCTTGCGGACGCTGGTGACGGTGACCGTGGAGTCCTTCGCCGTGACCGCGGCCGTGACCTTCGTGGCCTCGTCGCCGGTCACGTCGGTGTGCTCGTGACCCTGGCCGGGCGTGCCGTTCGACGAGTCCGCGGACGCGGACGGGGTGGGCGTCGCGGTCGCGGCGCTGGCCAGGGTGGCCCCGCCGAACACGAGGATTCCGGCCGCGGCGGTGCTGGCGGCGACGAGACCGATCTTCTTGAGCTTCAAAAGGTGCCTGCTTCCCTCAGCCTGGGACCGGCACCGTGCCGGTCGAGCTGATACCCAGATTCGCGGCTCATCCTGTGCCTGAGCTGTCACGGCGGTGCCGTTGACCTGGAAGAACAGGTGCGATTCGGGTGCCGGGGACTTGAGACCGTGCTTCGGCCACGGTCGACGCGGACATCCACGGTGCGGCCGAACGCCGCGCAGAGCGCGCGACGGGGCTGGGCCGTGGGTCACGAAGAGCATCTTGGACGACCCCATTGCCCGCTGGGCCGACCGCCGCCGCGGGTGAGCTGCATCCGGTTCACCCGCCCGGTGCGGAGCCGCGCCTGCCACGGTATGTGGCCGGCAAGCGGCGGGAGTCGTGGCTGTGTGCTGTGGGCCGAGACGGTAGGGCAGCGGTTTCGCCGACCGGGTCGTCGACGCCTCAGCGCGTCCTGGCGGCATGGAATACCGCGTCGGGTGACTGTTCGCTCTTCTTGGCCAGGGCACGGTGCCGTCCGGGCCGATGCCAGGGTGCAGGGTCCGGGTGCTCTGCTGTGGACATGGACCAGGCTGGTGTGAAGCGCGCGCTGCTCTTCCTCTTCGCCGGTGGCGCCTGCGTGGTGGGTGTCGTCTTCGCGGTGCGGCATCCTGATCAACTCGCCTGGGAGCTCGTACCCGGCGTCCTCGTCGCGGCGTTCTGGCTTTTCCTCCGGGTGGTGGCCCCGCCCCGGCTGTCCTGCCCGCAGTGCGGCGACCACACGAAGATCGTGCGGGGAACCTCGGCGGCGGGTCATTGGCGCAACTTCGCCGGCGTCATGCTGGTGATCTTCTCCTCCCTGTTCGGGCCGATCGTCACCATCGGCGGCTGCACCGATCTCCAGCAGGGCAATCATGACAATCTGCCGCTGCTCTTCACGCTCGGCCCGACCGTTGTTCTCGGCTTCCTCCTCGGCCTGCACTGGGTCCGCCACTACCGCCGTCAGCCGCCGGTACGGTGCAACGCATGCGGATACCAGTGGCCGGCTCTGCGCCGTACCAGGTAGCGCTCTCACCCACGGGCCGAGCTTCTCCGCCCGCCTCCGGCGAGCTGCGACAGGCTATGGCTTCGCGGACGGCGCGCGGACAGGCCGGAGGGTGCGTGCTACGAGCGGATGCGGTGTGTGGGCACGCTGGCCGCGGTCAGCATCGACGCGAGCGGCCGGAGGTATGCGTGTAGAAGACCGCGACGTGGTGCACGTCGGCGAGGGCACAGACTGCGGCGAGGGTGCCGATGCTGATCGAGTCGATGGTGCCGATGTCGGCCAGCGCGACCTCCAGCCGTAGCGGGCGTGTCCTGCGTACCGCGTGGACAAGAGTCTGCCGGAGCACGCCGCGTCATCGGCGCCGACGTCGCCGTGCGGGGCGATGACGAGGGTGCCGTCCGCGGCTGTTGTCACGTCGAGGGCGGTGTCCACGGGTAGTTCCGCCTTCCGACGCCGGACGTCCACAAGGGTTCAGGCTAGGGGCTCGGCATCGACGCGTCGACCGGCCCGGCCGTCGAGTGTCATACCGGATCGGTCACGGCACACGCCGTCCCGCTCGCCCGACGCGGTCTGCAGCCCGAGGTCGGCCGCGGGTACGGTCGCCCATCGTTTGTGGGTTGGCGGATAGTCGTTCGGCCTACACGATGGTCGATTTTGCCTACGCTGTGGCCGAACCCCTCCTTGGATGTCCTCGCCTGCATCCCCCTGCACGCCGAGGGCGTCCAGCTGTGGCCCCTCCACCAGATTCGGCGGAGGGACCACAGCGCAAGGCCGCATCCACAGTGGGACCGGCCGACAGCCCGCAGGCGGATAAATCCCGCACGGTGGGCACTTGCATCGGAACTCGCGCTGCTCACGGGACTGAATGGGCCGCGGCGGCAGAACCGGCCCGGCGGCCGTCGGTGACGGCGTCATCGTGCAGGACGCGGTACCAGCGGTGGTCGCCGCGGGAGGCGGCGTGGACCTGCCAGCGCCCGTCCGGCTACATGTGCTGAGGGCCAGGCTGGATCTGGAACCAGCGGTGCCGTTATGGGCGCTCCACCACGGCTCCGTTGCCTGACCGCTGAACGCGAGACAAGCCCAGACTGGATGCATCGAGCCCGGCAGCACCAGCGACGCGGCATCGCTGCTGGATTGACCCTTCGCAGGTACCTCACCCGAATCGTGGGGTCCCGCGACTGCTGTAACAGGTCCTGCCCTGGCCGGATGACAACCCGGTCTGGTGCCCTCAGGCCAGCCATCCGGATCGAGGAGGCCGGTGATCTCGCAGACCTCGGCGTGTTCACGCATGTCATCGTCGGTATCGATGGTGGGAACCCAGTCGGTGGCGGCCTGGATCGCTTCCCGGACGGGGACGGTGATCGCGGCACCGACGCTGAACCGAATGTCATGATGCTCCTGGCGCAGCGACCGGGTGTGGGCGAGGAGCCGTGCGTGGACCCGGCCGCATCCGAGCGCAGCAGGATCGGGGTCCCGTGCCGGACGTCATCGGGTATCTGGGCTAGGGCCTGGTCCAGGACGGTGATGTGGTCGGTGGTGTTCGATCCGGCCCGGCCCTCACATAGCAGGCTGGCGAGGGCTTCACCGGTGTTGTCCAGGAAACATAGCAATGGATGGAACCCGAACGCCTCCTTCCAGGTCTGGGTCGCTGCTTCCTTCTCGGAGTGACAGATGACCATCGTCGCGTCGATATCCAGGACCAGCCAGTCAACCTGCCGCCCGGCGACCGCAGCCTGGGGCAGGTCACCGCGGACGTCGGCGTGCTGGGCCCAGGTAAGTTTACGAGCCTGGGCACGGGCGGCCCGCAGCGCGGCCAGGGAGGTCTCGTCGAGCCGGGACAGCAGCCGCCACGCGGCCGGATCCGACGCGACCGGCCCGAACAAGGCCCGCTGATCCCGCAGCACCGTCAGGTCCGCGATCGCCTTACCGCCATCGGCGAGCGTCACGGCGAGATCGACAGCGATCCGGCCTGGGTCATGCCCGCCCTGCCGCTGCCGCAACCCGGCGAGAGCATCACCGAACGCGCTGGCCAGACCGGTCGCGTCCGCCAGATCGGTGAGCAGCCGGGCACCTGCATGACCGACCACACCCCGGCCGCCGCCGGTCACCGTAACCTTCGGACGCGTTGCGGTAGTCTGCACCCTGCAAGTGCCTTTCGTGACAGAACAATGTGGACCCTCAGCAAGCCCTATTGCCTGATCGGAATGCACTTCTTCATTTCTGCCCGGCCCTTGGATAAACCCTTAACGAAGGGGCCGAGGCTAGCCCTCGTTTTCTGGTCATGATCAAGAATGGCGGCCGTGCTACTAAGTTCGATGCAGGCCGGGGTGCGCGAGCGTGGGCCGGCCTGCATCGTCAATCGTTAGTCGGGTGGTTTCAACGTTCCGCCGCTGATATTCCTCCATGATTCAGACGACCACTCGCGCAGCAATACCTTTGCGAGGTCCGGGCTCGATTCGGCAAGAGACATTACGCGCGACATGCGTTTCTTTAGCTTGTTTGCGGCTTCTGGCCACCGATTTGTTGCGGGACTGTTGACCGCCCGCAGGAAAGCCTCTCTTGCACCGGTGACATCATCTTTTAGGAGTAAGATGTAGCAGATCTTTTCTAGATGGTAAAAATTGGCAGGAGCGGAGTGGCTTCTCTCCCAAATTTCTGTTAGATATCCGTCGATTGTGGCGATTGACTTGAAGTAGGGCATGGCCTCGGCTTGGACAATGTTCAGCACTCGGGTCATGACTGGTGCCGCTAGTTCGACGTTTTCTGGAACTACTAGTGGCTCATTTTCTGGGCCATTCGTGAGGGTATGAAAGAATGGCCCTTCGAGTTGTGTTGCCGGAATCGGCAGAAGTTGTACTAGGCGCTCGACGGTGAACCAATTCGCCTTGCTGTATTGGCTCACGTACAGCGCGCAGATGATCCATTCGTTCTGGCTGTGGTGGAGCAGGCTGCCAGATACCGTCCAGCTTCCGGGTAGGTGTGGGGCGAGGTACTGCTGTGCGCAGGCGCGCCACAGGTCGGTGCGCAAACGAGTCTCCGAAATTCCGATTCTCATGTTACGGGCAGTAGAGTCTTACCACGGGAATGTCGTCGAATCCGAACGGCAACTCCCTGAACAGGTCCCTGACCCACTCCCTGCGGATAAGCCCAAGGCCGGATTTCAGATCAAACACAACCTCTGGCGTGTCCTCCGTGGCACCGAATATGGCATCTGGATACCTGTGGTCGTACTGGCGGGGGCCTGGTGGTTTGGGAATCCCTTTACCGCTGAAGTAGGCGGTTTCGCCGAACAACTTAGGGTTTGTCTTTCTGGCAATCTGCACGAGGTCCTCGAACTCTTCGTGAACGAGTTCACCCCAGGCTGATTTGGACAGCGATCCGCGCGGTACCGATCTGCAGGCCTTGGCGGCCAATCCTTGGAGCCGGAACTTCATGGCGAGCTGCTCTTCGTTGAGCATCGGTTGGCGCCCACCTGGGAGGGTGTGCAGAAATTGCAGGATGGACGTCGTTATGTCAACATACTTGAGTACGGTCTCCGCGGCGGACTCTGTCTTGGCCGTGTCGCAGTCGTTGATGTCCCTGGCATTCTCGACGCAATATGCCTCGATGTAGGATGCGGTGAAGTCTTTCCTGACGGTCCCGTCAAGATTGAATATTCGCTGCCAGTCGACAATAGTCTTGACAAGATCGGCCTCGAAATATTCCGGCGTCCGTCCGGTTATTTCGCTGCGCAGGGCGTGCCACCAAGTGTAGCCCCCGCCCTCATTCTCGTAGAGGCGGTGCGACAAAGTGTATATTTCGCCGCAATTGGAGGTGCAGAGCTGTGTTTGCGGGTCCCATGTCAGAACCTTGCCGGAGGGGCCGGGTACGTACGCCGCCTCGAAGCCCTCCGGTATCAAATCCATCGGATTTCCCTCGGGTACCAGGGTGTAGTTGTTCCTGATGTCGATGGAATTCATCGGGGCATCTGGCTGGGTAGGGCCGCCTATATCGATGGACCGTGTGCCGGCTTTCGGTACCGAGTTGGTTGGAGGAGTTAAAAGGCGATCGATTGCAGTGAACGGATCCTGTGCGCGCCGGATCACTGTCTTGGCTTCAGTGGAGTCGGCAATCAGTAGGGTGTCGCCCGCAGTAGTTAGGCCAACAATGCTGGAGAAGCCGGCGTGGTCTGCGCCTCCATCTTGCTGCACGGACTGTTGAGTGCCGGCAACCTCATTGACGATTAGGCTGCTCTTGCCAATCTCGACGAGAGTGGTGAAGCCATAGGGGGCGGATGCACTTCTGATTCCTGCGTACAGCGAGTTTCCTGCCGAGACGAGGACAGAGGGCGGCCGGTATCTGCCAGGTCCGTCGCAGGCCCAGTATCCCCTGCAGACGGGAAGCCTGGCGGCAGTGGTCTGCGCCCGGAGGGTGTCGAGGGCGATGCTGTAGAGCGTGCCGCCACGGCCGTCCAGATGCCAGACGTATTCGCTGTCAGCGGCGATCGGTCCGGGATAGGGCGTCGTGCCGATCTCGGTGCGCTGATTGGGGCTGCGTAGGTCGTGCCGGTAGATCGTTCCGCTGTTTGAGATCGCGTACAGGAACTCGCCGGCTACCGTTCCGTAGTCGTACCTGTCGGGTGCGATGTAGGTGGTGGCACCGGTGGTGGAGTCGATTCTGCGGGGCCCGCATTCGGTGTCGACGATGTAGATGTAGACGCCGTCGGTGCCCATCATTCTGAGGAAGTGGCTTCCGAACCGGACGGCGGAGCCGGTGGAACTATTGGTGCAGCCGGTGGCTGCTTGGTCGCCGGCAATTGGTGTCACCGCGCCGGTGGCGGGGTCTACCCGGACTACCCGGCGGCCGTCGATGGCGACCACGCTTTTACCGAGCATGGCGATACCGCCGGTCTGCAGCGACAGGTATGGAGACGGCAGTAGTGAAATCCCTCCCACGGTGGACACGACCGCTGCGTCGAGCTCAGGCCCTGCGGCCGGGGGCGCGAAGGTGCGGATATCGGTGGGCGTGATGACCTTCAGATGCGTGACCGTCGGCTGGCTGTCGACGATGTAAAGCTTGCGGCCGTCGGCGGCAATGCCGGCGATCTTGTTGAAGTTGAAGCCGTCCTGGCCTCGGTCGCCGCCATCGATGTGCTGCACCTTGCCGTCGGCTTTGGCGATCCGGACGAGCTGGTGCGGGCTGGAGGAGTCGCGGGCGAAGTGCAGGTTGGCGTAGAGGTAGTCGCCGATCGACTGCAGGCGGTTCAGCCCGCCGGGGAACGCGGACGGGATGGTTACGTCCTGGCCGGTGGCGATGTTGAGGCGGTGGAGGCCGTCGGCTAGCAGGTACCAGATGCTGTCGGTGTCCGCGGTGATCGCGGTGATCGGGAAGCCGGTGCTGAGGCGGCGGCGGTTGGCGATGTGTCGTAGGTCGTGTTGGAAGAGTTCGTTCCGGGTGGTCATGCCATACAGGTAGTGCCCGGCTACGGTCGCGTACCGGTAGCCGCCGGCGAAGGTGCTGGTGGCTCCGGTCCCCGGGTCGACGCGGTGGAGCCCGCACGGGCCGGTGAGGTAGATGTAGGCGCCGTCGGTGCCGGCCATGCGGAGTTCCTGCGCGTTGGTGAGCCGCACGTCGCCACCAGTGGCGCTGTCTCGGCAGCCTTGCTCAGCAGCCGATCCGGCGGCGGTGGTGACCTCGCCGGTGGTCAGGTTGACCCGCGCGAGGCGGTGGCGGTCGATGACGTAGGCGGCGCCGCCGGCCACGGCCACGCCACCGGATGATTCCCAGGTCTCGGTGCCGGCGAGGTCTCCGGAGCGGGTGAGGGTTTCCGCGATACCGGCACCGAGCTGCGGGCCCGAGATGTTGGCGAAGGTACGCACTCCGGTAGGCGTGATCGTCTTGAGGTGGGTGGCCGTGGGCGCGCTGTCGACGAGGTAAAGCTTCTGGCCGTCGGCGGCGATACCGGTGATCTTAGTGAAGTTGAAGCCGCGCTGGCCCTCGTTGCCGCCCTCGATCTGCTGGGGTTCGCCGTCGGTCTTCGAGATTCGGACCAGCTGGTACAGGCCAGCGTAAGACTGCATGACAGCGGCGTAGAGGTAACCGCCGATTGTCTGGATGCGGTGTACCTGGCCCGGCAGCCCCGTGCGGGTGGTGACGGTGACGTCCTCGCCGGTGGCGATGTCGACGCGGCGCAGCAGGGTGCCTTGGGAGTACCAGACGCTGTCGTTGTCCGCCGCGATGGGGGTGATCGCGTTGACCTGGCCGATCTGGCGCCGGTTGGGGAAGTCCTGAAGGTCGTGCTGGAAAAGCTGACCAGAGTTGTTGACCGCGTAGAGGTAACGCCCGGCCACCGAGGCGTGCTTGTAGTACTGGGGGAAGGTGACGGTCGCGCCGGTGTCGGGATCGACACGCTGCAGGCCGCAGTAGCCGACGGTGTAGATGAATGTGCCGTCGGTGCCGGCCATGCGGAATTCGCCCTGGTTGTAGAACCGGACATCCGCGCCCGTGGCGGCGTCGCGGCAGTCTTCCTGGGCGGCGACGCCCGCCGTTGTCGTGACCTGCCCGGAAGTGAGATTCACGCGCGCGATGCGGCCTCGGTCGATCACGTATGCCGCGCCCTTGACGACAGTCACGCCGCCGGACCAGTCATAAGTGCCCGTGCCGGGGAGATCTCCGGAGCCAGTGACAGTCTCCGCGATGCCGGCCTCGAGTTGCGGCTCCGAAGCCGGCGTCGGGAACACCTGGGTGACCGTCGCGCGCGCAGGTGTTGCCAGCAGCGTGGCGAGCAGGGCCGCTGATGTCAGCGCGGCGATCGACATCGCGAAGCGCCGGCGGCTGCTGGGGGGCAGCAGCTTTCTGGTGGATGCCGATATGTCGGCATGTGTAATCCGCGGCATTTCCGCAGTACCTCCCATGATCGCCGGTGATACTACGGTCTTCTATCGTAAATCCGACATAAACGATTGATCGGATGTACTGCCCATTCACCCGATGGCTTTCACATCCGCACCGCTGACCCCAAGGCGGGCGCAGGTGGGGGGACGGCAGTAGGCAAGACCGCATCGACGCGGTGCGTAACGCCCTGCAGACGGCGTCCCTGCGGGATGCCGCTTTCGTGTCCCAGTTGGCCCATCTGTGGGAGGCCGCGTGGTGGCCGCGGGTCGGCAGGCGGCGAGGTGCACAACATACGTCGGTGGACATCTCGCCTACGCCTATACGTCGCCGGGCGGTCCCGCCGACGCTCGCTGAGGTCGGCTACCTGACCGGGTGCGATGGGGCGGCCGCGCCGACGCTGCCGAGATCATGCGGCGGGTCGACGGCCACGGCGAGGTGGTCAGAAGGCCGTGGGAGACCGTGCTGGCGATCGCCGCGCTCGTACGGTGCGCGCCGCTGCTTGCCGTGCGCGGGCTGCTCTTCGGAGCCTTCACCGACCTGCTCAACCGTGAGTTCCCCCTCCCCGCCGCGCTGCTCGGCACGGCCGCGCGATCGGGCTCATCGCCACGGTGATCACCCTGGTGCTCCTCGCCCACGTCGAGTCGAAGAGCGGTGACGGCGGCCCACGGGCGAGGCCCTTGATCACGATGGACTCGCCCGGCATCGAGATCAGCTACCAAGGTTGTCGGGCAGCCAGGCGGTGATCGCGCCAGTGGCACCGGCGAGAAGGCCCGTGAGCGCGGCCAAGGCGGCACATCCTTTCTTGACGTTCGGTCCGTCCGGGCGCCGCAGGGCTGGGGCCATCAGGATGCTCCGCCCGGTGTCTGAGCCGAGATACGGAAGCCGACGCCAGCTTCTATCGCAGGCGGACCCAGCGCTCCAGGTCCCCGAGGGCCGGCACCTCTGACGTGTCGTACCAGACGGCCAGGCTCATCCGCTGGACGTAGTCGAGGCGGTGGTAACCACCCTCCGCCCCAGTCTCACCCAGCCGCAGACACGCCCGGCGGCACCTCGCCCAGGTGAGTGACGTGCGGTCATCGAGACCAAGAACCCCGCGCGCCAACGGGCCACCAGCTCCGGACCGCCCTGCGCGATCCCGACCTGCCAAATCCGACATCATCCGGCAGGCGCTCGGTCTGCTTGCGCCAGACCGCCGTACGTTTCTTCTGCCGGTAAAAGTCGACTGACTACCACCTCGTGCCGGATCCGGGCGGTGATCTCGAGCGGGCCGCGGTTGACGTCCCCGATAGACGGAGCGGCTGAACTGCGAAAGGTAGCCCAGATGGCGCGCTTGTCCGCCATCTATCCATTTACCACGGGCCGGAGGCGGGAACCAAAATTCGTTCCATTTGATTTGCACCGCTGGTCTTCTTTTGTGGCCCTGTGTTTAGCTCGGTGTATAGCGGCGTGGAACTGAGGCTTGCTGCGGGGGTGGAGAAAGATAGTGGACTAGCCTCCTAGGAGGCTCTAGGCATGATGCCCGGGACGACTCGACGGGCATAGGGGCCCCTGCGGACCGTGCCATGGCGAGGAAAACGCCGGAGATGCCGTAGGGCGCCTTACCAAACAATTGAAATTGGGGAATCAAACTGCACTACGCGTACTTTCAGGTCAACACCCTGCTCGGAGGGTTGAGGACGCGCCGAAATCAAATGACCAAGTGTTCCAAATTCAAAGAGTCGCCCATGTTGAAGGACGCAAAGTCGAACCGTTCCAGCCGGCCATCTGGAGAAGATCGCCGACGGCGAGCCCTGCCTGACGCAGGCCGCGCCGATCCGAAAAATCCCCACAAGACCCGGGAGCAGGCTGTAGCCGATTTCTGGAGAATCGCCGCTCATGCCCACCTAGAGACCTGCTTACGCGAGGCTCATGCTGCCCAGAATTTGGCGACGCGCCGCAGGGGCGCCGACGCCGCCTGAACGGCATCGGTCACAGATATCGTGGCGGCAAATTGGAATAACTATCCCACCTCGCCGGTTCTATCCCATATTGGAACAACGACGAGTCGCTTAGATTCGTTCGCACTCTTCGGGAGAACCGTCACACTACCCACCAACTGAAGCAATGCCTCCCGCCGCTTATCCGGTTCCCAAAGATCCCACTCCTGAGCCAGTGTCGAAAAGGCCCGGACATAACTTACCCCCGAACGCCGCTCATCCTCTCGCGCCTCAGCGAGGGCAGCCTGCACCACCTCCAACTCCACCAGAAGCGATGCACGCCTCTCCTCAAACTCCTCGCGCGTCACCAAATCATCGGAGTACAGGTCGATCAGCTTCGCTCGCCGCCCCTTGATCTTCTTGTCCTGCTCGGACAGCCGGGCCACGCGGTCACGTGCCACACGACCTCGCTCCAGCCGACGAGCCTCCTCCG
This sequence comes from Catenuloplanes japonicus, assembly GCF_000717135.1. Lineage (GTDB taxonomy): Bacteria > Actinomycetota > Actinomycetes > Mycobacteriales > Micromonosporaceae > Catenuloplanes > Catenuloplanes japonicus. Next base: position 410,322 of record NZ_JNXY01000004.1, on the reverse strand, counting down.
TTACCGCCCCACTAGACTTCTCCGGCACATTGGACAACAACCAGTCCAAAGCCTCTTGACTTGCCCGGACGTCCGAAATGTAGTTCGGCTCGTGGTGCCGGGACGCTCGTGCCTTCGAACACGACCACTGACGCCCGTTCCTTCCATGCATCACTGTCATCGACGCTCCGCACAGTGCACACCGCATGACAGACGACAAGGCGTACTTCGGCGACCGAGACCTCGGAGGAAGCTTCGCCTGTTGCTTGCGGCGTTCGAGATACCGAACCCAGACCGGCTCTGAAATCAACGGCTCATGTGCGCCTACGCGCCAGATATCGTACGAGTCGAGCGTGCGCCTGGTGGCCTTGCCCTCACGGCGACGCTGTTGGGAAGACTTCTCTCGAATCAGCCCAGCCGCGAAACCCGTATCCATGAGAACCGAGAGCGCCGTCTGACTCCAAACATCCGTCTGGGGCGGCTGGATGCCGCTGCGGTTCAACTCCAGGACGAGCTTGTAGAAGGACTCCCCGGCAACATACCGCTCATAGAAGCTCGCCAGCAGTGGCCCGGTTTCAGGATGAGGGGTATAGCCGGTCTTCCGGCTGTACTCGTACCCGAACCGAGGCCGACCGTTATGAGGTAGGCCATTGCGGCGACGACGGTCCTGGGTATCACGCCAACTGTCACCGATCATGTCCGATTGCAGTTGCGCGAAGGACAGCATCTGGTCTCGGCTGAAGCGGCCGATAGTTGTTCCCGGGTCGAAATCCTCCGTCGCTGCGCGTACGACGCCGCCAGCGTCCTCAGCCCGACCCAGGTACAGCTGAGACTGGCGCATGTTGCGGCCCCAGCGGGACCACTTCCAGAGCAGGACGTACTGCCACTTGCCGTTCCGGATTCCGTCGATGATCTCCTCGACGCGACGTTTGGTGAAGTCGCGTCCGGACCGGTCTAGATCCTGCATCTCCTCGACGATCTTGATCCCTTCGCGCCGGGCAAGCTCATCGATCTGGAATCGCTGCAACTCCGGAGAGATGAGGTCATCGTCCCGTCCGCCCACCCGGGACACCCGTATGTAGGCCACGGCGTACTTGGGAGAGCCGCTGTCAGTGCTACCTGCCCAATCCGAGGGATTTCGCATCACACGATTCGCTCTCTATCTGGGGAAACATGAGATGCAGTTTAGGCGGCATTGCGTCGGTCCGGTTCGGCAGCCCGGAGGCGCGCACCACGCGTACCGCCTCCGCCACGATCGTCCCGACCTCTTCGCCCGCTCCGAGCGGCGACACACTGAAAGCCACGAGCACAGACATGCCGACGACGATAATCGGATGCGACCGGCCTCCGGGGCTCGATAGGGTCGCGCCATGAGCCGTGGCATCCGAGTGACCGTGCGTGGCGCCTTCGACCGACTGACCCCGGAGCAGACCGCGGCCCTGACCGCCGACGCCGCCGGCCGTGACTTCCTCACCACGGCCTACACGCCCGAGGGCCACCTCGCCTACGACCTGGCCGCCCGCCCGTTCTTCACGTTCCGCTACCTCGTCGAGGCCGACGACGACGAGGACCTCGACGTCACCGCCACCCGCGCCGAACTCCTCGCCGACGAGTGGCTGACCTCCCGCGGCTACGCCTACAAGAACCTGACCTCGGTCGCCGTCGACCCCGCTCAGATTCCATTGGGCGCCCGAGGCCGCAAGATCCAGACCCGATAGGCCGCTTTCCCGCTTCCGGCGTGGTCCGGCAGCGTTGCTCCCGCGGGCGCTGTGTTTCCCCGGGGCCCGAGCCCCGGACCCCACGACGTGCCCGCTTCCGGCGTGGTCCCGCAGCGTTGCTCCCGCGGGCCAACCTCCGGGGTTCGGAAGACTCCGCTGGCGCTCCGCTTCCGATCCCCGATCGGAGCCGGTGCCGCCGCTGGTCACCGAAGAGCACGCGACTCCCGCCGCCGCTCACGTTTGCTGCCGCGCGTGCCGGTGCGCGGCGGGATGTCGTACCCCCTGGTCAGGGCTCTGGTCCGTGCTTGAAGATCTTGACGGGGTGGACCGGGCGAGGCCGACCCACGCCTACGGCACCGCGGACACCGTGCCGGACCGGCGGTCCGCGATCACCGAGGGCATGCCCGCTGGATGCTGCCGCCGTCGCAGCAGGTCAGCGACGAGTCGATCGTGGGTGCAGGACCTGCGGGACGGCCGGGGAGGGCGGTCCACCTGGGACGCGCGTGGGGCGAGGGGCCGCTATCTTGGTTCGGTGACGCACCTCTGCATAGATTTCGGCACCTCCAGCACGGTGGCAGTGTTCGATGGTCCGCTGGGGGTACGCCCGGTGCTGTTCGACGGCGCGCCGTCGCTGCCGTCGGGGGTCTGTGCGGATCCGGGCGGCCGGCTGCTGGTGGGGCCGGATGCGGCGCACGCGGCCCGGACGGCGCCGGAGAGCTATGAGCCGTACCCGAAGCAGCGCATCGACGAGCAGTCCGTGCTGCTCGGGGGCGTCGAGGTGGCGGTGCCGGACATGTTCGCGGCCGTGCTGCGGCGGGTGGCGGACCAGGTGCAGGGCACGCCGGACCGGGTGACGATCACGCACCCGGCGGCCTGGGGCAAGCGGCGGCGGGACGTGCTGCTGGACTCGGCGGCGCGTGCGGGCCTGCGCAACGTGCGGCTGGTCAGCGAGCCGGTCGCGGCGGCGGCGTACTTCGCGAGCACGGCCGGGACCACGATCCCGGTCGGCGGCAGCGTGGTCGTCTGTGACCTGGGCGCGGGCACGTACGACGCGTCGGTGATCCGGCGGACCGGGGACGGTTTCGCACTGCTGGCCACGTCGGGGCTGTCCGACGGCGGTGGCCTGGACCTGGACGCGGCGATCGTCGCGCACCTCGGCGCGGTGTACGCGCCGAAGGACCCGGCGGCCTGGGCGCGCCTGACCGCGCCGGCCGACGCGGCGGACCGGCGGGCCTCGCGTGCACTGTGGGCGGACGTGCGTACCGGCAAGGAGATGCTGTCCCGGTCCTCGGCCACCCACATCCACCTGCCGCTGCTGGAGGTGGAGGCGCCGCTCGGCCGCGAGCAGTTCGAGGCGCTGGCCCGGCCGGTGATCGACCGTACGGTGGCGACCACGCGCCTGGTGCTGCGCGAGGCCGGCGTGGAGGCGTCCGCGCTGAAGGGTGTGCTGCTGGTCGGCGGCGCGAGCCGGGTGCCGCTGGTCGCGTCCATGCTGCACCGCGCGCTGAGCGTGGCGCCGGCCGTGATCGAGCAGCCGGAGCTGGCGGTGGCGAACGGCGCGGTCACGGCCGAGACCGTGGGTGGCCTGGACGCGGACCGGACCGCGCGCGTGACGCGGGAGCAGGTGGCCGCGGCGCTCGCGGGCCAGGTCTCCGCGCCGCCGGCCTATCCGGCGTCGCCGTCCGGTCCGGGCCTGGCGAACGTGCTGCACGCCCCGCCGGTCACTATGGCGCCGTTGACACCCCCGCGCGGTGCGCCGGCCCAGCCGGTGCCGTCGCGGGCCCCGCAGGCCGACGACGGGCTCGCGCCGACGCGGCCGTACTCGCAGTTCGAGGTGCCGGGCAGGCCGGGGCGCAGGGCGACCGGGGCCGCGGCGGTGCCGGCCGGTCCGCCGCCGAGGAAGAAGCGCCGCTGGCCGGTCGCGCTGGTGATCCTGCTGGTGCTGGCCGCGGCGGGCGCCGGATATGTCGCCTACGGGAACCGTGGCGACGAGAAGATCGGGTCGCCGCAGAACGGCCCGACCAGCGGCGCTCCGTCGAACACGCCCGCCGCCACCCCCAGCGCCACGCCGGTCGGCACCGGCCCGCGGAACAACCGGGGCGAGCCGCTCGACCCGCGCGTGGTGCAGGCCGTCAAGGAGGCCAACCCGGACGACCCGGACGCGTACCTGGAGCTGCCCGGCACCGACTACAGCGGGCCCGGCCCGTTCCTGATGGTCGTCGACTCCGCGAGCACGGCCGGCGGCCACCTCAAGCTCCGGATCCGCGAGGCGGCGGACAAGAACGCGGGCAACAGCGACGGGCTGGGTCCGCTGTGGATCGCGCCCGCGGAGGAGGCCGAGATCCGCACGATCAACGGCGGCCCCTACGCGCTCAACGACTTCGCGGCCGACATGGCCGATCCGTCGGATGCCGAGCGGTCTCAGGTGTGGTCGGTCACGTTCGGTAACGGTCTCGCGATCGCCACCATGGATCAGCAGTAGCGGCTCACCCGGCCACGACGAGCGGTAACACGGCACCACGGAGGCCCGGGGCGGCGGTCGCGACGACGCGGCCGCCCTCGGAGCCGGGCAGGATGTCGTGCCGGGCCGGGTCGAGCGCGACGCCCCCGGCCGGCCAGAGCCACTCGTGCACGGCGACGGCGTCGCGCAGCGGTGTGGCGCCGTCACGAGCCTCGATGAGGGTACGGACGAGCGCCGCGTCGTTGCGCCACGAGGTGTCGCCCAGCAGGTCGGTGACGGTGTCGCCGACCAGGCGGTGCCGGGTCTCCGCGTCGGTGGCCGGGGTCAGGAGCACCCGGCAGAGCGCGTGCATCGCGGCGCCGCGGGCCGGTGCGGGCGCGTCGGACCCGGCGCGGCGGGTGAGCACCTTCGCGAGCCGGAGCAGCGGGCCGTCCCGCCAGGTGCGGTAATCCTGTGCGAGGTCGTCGGCGGGCGGCGGCGGGGACGGGCGGAGCGCCGCCACCTCGGCGCGGAGCGCGGCGACCTCGGCGCGCAGGGCCGCGAGCTCACTGCTCCGGCGGGCGCGCATCTGCTTCCCGAGCCGCATGATCACGCACCCTACCAGCGATTGTCGGGTGCTCCCGCGGGCGTACCGTGGGAATCGCGTTTAATTGGTTGTGCGTGTTGTGCGGGGTCACTAACGTGTATTCCAGCACCGAGCGAGACGGACGAAACGAAGGAGGCGATGGCGATGTCGAAGAACGTAGTAATGGCGAAGAGTGTTGCCTGGCGCCTGCAGCCGAGTTCATCCGTCCGAGGTCCCGACAAGCGGCGCCGCCTGGGGTAGTACGCCTACCCGGCTAGACGCGCCGCCTGAGTCCGACATCGGACCGGGCGGTTTTTCGTATCCCATACGGGTGTAGCTCAACTGGTAGAGCAACGGCCTCCAAAACCGTAGGTTGCGGGTTCGACTCCTGCCGCCCGTGCGCTTTGTCCTGCGCATTTTATGCGCACGGAAATGATGATTGAGAATTCCATAGCGGATGGTTAAGTACGGGATGTGGCGCAGCTTGGTCAGCGCGTCCGCTTTGGGAGCGGAAGGCCCCCGGTTCGAATCCGGGCATCCCGACGATGCGGTTGTAGCACAACGGCAGTGCGGCTGCTTGCCATGCAGCAGACCGGGGTTCGACTCCCCGTAACCGCTCTCACCTCGACAAACCCATGAAAGGAGGATCCGGTGGACGTGCTGGTGCTGAACGCCGACCTCGGCCCGTTGCACCGGGTCAGTCTCCGCCACGCGGTGCGGATGCTGGTGCGCCGCGTGGCGGAGGTTCACGAGTCGCACCCCGACTCGCAGATAGGCGTCTGGCCGGTGCCGACCGTGGTGCGGCTGGTCAGCTACGTGGTGACGCGCTGGCGGCACTCGCGTGGCCCCGGCTGGTCGCGGGCCGGCGTGCTGGTCCGGGACGGCCGTCGCTGCGTCTACTGCGGCGGCCACGCCTCGACGATCGACCACGTGATGCCCCGCTCGCGCGGCGGCCGCAACTCATGGGCGAACACGGCCGCCGCGTGCGGCGCCTGTAACCAGCGCAAGGGTGACCGCACGCCTGTCGAGGCGCGCATGCCCCTGCGATTCCGGCCGGTCGCCCCCACCTGGGCGGCAATGGCCCTGTGACGTCCCGGGCCGTGTCGATCACGGCCCGGGACGCCCCGGTGCGGGCTGGTGCAACCGGCAGCACATCCGGCTCTGACCCGGACGATGGAGGTTCGAATCCTCCGCCCGCAGCGTTTCTCGCAATGCAAGGAGAGTTGGCCGAGCGGTCCAAGGCAGCGGTTTGCTACACCGTAGCGGGGGCGAACACCTCCGCCGAGGGTTCGAATCCCTCACTCTCCTCCACGCCTCTGTAGCTCAGCGGATAGAGCACCGGATTACGGATCCGGGTGTCGGGAGTTCGAATCTCTCCAGAGGCACCTGCTAAAACGCCGTGCCCTCATGGGGCTCCTAGAAACTCTAGGGGCACCGTGGGGGCACGGCGTTTTTTGCTGCCCTGGTTTCTGCTGCGCAGAGCTGCCTGACTGCAGCGCGCGGCCGGCCGCAACACGCTCGGGCGACAGGCTGGCGACAAGTGCTGCTCAATCCTGCTCAATCCTGTACGCTTCTGCTTCATGGAGCCCATGCACGCCAGCCCCCGCGTCGACGGGGCGAAGATGCGCCAACAGCGCCAGCGGAAGCGCCTCACGATCACCCAGCTCGCCGACACGATCGGCCTGTCCGTCTCCTACGTCGCGCAGATCGAACGCGGCCAGCGGCCCACCGTGAAGCCCGCGACCTACGGCCGCATCACCGACGCCCTCGGCGTCAGCTACGACGACCTCCTCAAGGCCGGGCCGACGGCGGCCGCGGCATGACCGACGTCATCGAGCAGCCGCTATTCATCCCCGGCGCCCCGGACCCGTTCGTCTACACCCTGGAACAGGTCGAGTACCTAACCGGCTGGACCGTCCGCTCCGTCATGGACGAGTGCAAGGCCGGCCGCATCGACCACGTAAACCGCAAGGGCACGTACGGCATGACCCGCGAGCAGATCTACAAGGCTGCCGAGGCCTACACCCGGCAGGCGACCGAAGCGGCCAACGCCGCGGAAGCGAAGCGGATCGCGGACAGCAACACCATGCGCCAGGTCGCCGCCGGCATGCGCACCCGCGGCCGTAGCCGCGCCAAGCGCGTCGCCACGGCTTAACGCAAGGAAGCCCCGGCCGTCCGACCGGCCAGGGCTTCACAGCTCAACCGTCCACCTGAGAGGACGCCGAGATGCTCGCTGAGCAGACTACACCGACAACCACCAATATCACCGGGCCCGACCCGCTCTGGCGCCTCGTCGCCGAGCAGCGCGAAGCCCGCGGCCTGTCCATCAACAAGTTCGCCGCGATGATCGGCAAGCTCGCCCCGACGCACCGCTCCCACGAGGCCGGCGAGCGCCGCGCCTCCATCCAGGACCTACGGGCCGCACTCGCCGCCGTCGGCCTGCAGCTGTCCGCGATCCCGAAGGGCTGGGCCGCGACGCCCACCCCGAACGGCTCGACCACCCAGGTCGAGTGGGCGGCCATCTTCCCGAACGGCGTCGTTCGGCCGCAGCAGGACGAGCGGGCCGCACGTGACTTGGCCGTTCTGATCCCGGGCGTGGTCGCCGTGTCTCGCAGTGTGCACGCCGGCCCGTGGACCGCCGACACCCAGGAGGTGGCGGCATGACCGCCCCGAAGCACGCCCGCCGTCCCGCCACCCCGGTCGAGGTCCGGTGTGTCGCCTGGCACCCGAACCCGGAGATCGCCGCGGACCTCGCCGCCCGCCCGGCCGGGACGATGATCGTGTTCGCCGACGACCTCTGCCAGTGCGGCCGCCAATTCCTGGACGCGACCGACGCCGACCTGTCCGGGCACGACGGGCGGACCGTGTTCGAAGACCCGGCCGGGATGCTGTTCGGGTCGCCGAAGTGCGCCGGCGCCTACTTCGACGGCGGCCCGGACGACCGCGGCGAGCCCGCCCCGGTGCCGTCGGCGCGCGAGCTGGCGTTGGAGGGTATCGTCCGCGAGTTCGTCGCGGCCCGGTCCGGTCCGACGTCGTGGGCTGACGACGAGGTGCTGTTCGTCCGCGCGCAGATGCTCGTCGGCGGTGCGGCATGACGATCGCCCCGGAGCGCCCGAGCGCCGCATTCCTCCTCTACCGCCGCGTGGCCGCGGCAGCGCTGGCCCCGATCACCGAGACGTGCAAGACCTGCAACGCCAGGCCGGGTATCCACTGCCGCAGCCGCACCGGCTATCAGGTGCAGTTCCACAAGCCCCGCCGTGACGCGGTTGCGCACCTGAACGAGGACGAGCGGGCTGCCGCCGTCGAGACGCTGCAGGCCGGGCAGGCAAAGCGGCGCGCCGACGCCGAGCAGGCCCGCGCCGAGCTGGCCGCGGACCCGGCCCGGTCGGCGGCGCAGGCTGCCTCGCACGCCCGGATCCAGGCCGCGTGGGACGCGACGGCGGTGGCGCTGTGACCGTCGAGCTGAAGAACCCCGCCACCGCGCAGGACGCCGCGGACGCGTTCAACGAGATGGCGCCGGTCGGCATGCTGGTCCGCTACTGGCGGAGTGGCCGCCAGGGCCCGCCGTCCGGCGTTGGTCGGGTCTACCACCCGTCCACGGTCCTCGGTGGGCACACCGCGGTCGCCTGGATCTCGGGCTGCTCCGGCGCGGTCAGCCTCACCCACGTCGAGGTGCTGGACCGGGCCGCCCTGGTCGAGGAGACCGCTGCCGCGCTGGTGGTGGCGCTGTGACCGCGCTGACCACGGCCGTCACCGGCCTGATCGAGCGGGTCCGGACCGCGCGCGCCGCCCAGCAGTCGGTCACCTGCCCGTACTGCCAGCGGCCCGTCGCCGGCCTGCTGTCCGGGTGTGAGCAGCCCGCGTGCGTCAGCGCCGAGATCGCCGCCGACGCGCGCTTCCAGCGGGCGGTGGACCTGTGACCCGCCTGCCGTCCCTCGCCGAACGAAAGCCCGTCCGTACCGACACCGTCACGTTCTCGGACGGCTCGACCAGCGACTACACGCCGCCGGTCAACACCCTGGACCCGCGCTACACGGCGTGCGCCGACCACCGCGTCGGCTGTGACTGCCGCGAGGCGGACCTGCGCGAGGACATCGCCGACCTGCGGATCGAGGTCGAGTCGCTGCGCGCTGAGAACCGCCGGCTTCGGGCGCTCATGGTGTCCGTCGCCGACGGTCTGAACCAGGAGGCTCGGCGATGACCGCGACCATGCCCGCCCTCGCAGTCCCGGTCTCCAGCTGGGACGCCACCGACGACGAATGGCGCCTGGCCCGCACCCGCGGGCTCGGCGGCTCGGACATCTCCGCGGTGCTCGGCTTCTCCAGCTACCGGACGCCGTGGGACGTGTGGGCGGAGAAGACCGGCGTCCGGTCCTGGGCCGACGACGACGCGACCGCCGCATCGGATCTCGGGACCGCGCTGGAGCCGTGGATCGTCGACCAGGCCGCCCGGCTCATCGGCGCCCCCGTCGGCCGGACCGGCCATCGCATGTACGCGCACCCGGTCCACGGGTGGCGGCTGTGTTCTCCTGACGCCGAGGTCGCCGACGGCCGGCTCGTCGAGGCGAAGACCGCCGGGCTCGCCTCGGGCTGGGGTGCGGCGAAGGGCTGGGACGACGGCGGGATTCCGCTCGGCTACGAGTTCCAGTGCCGCTGGTCCATGCACGTCCTCGACCGGCCCGCCGTCGAACTGATCGCGCTCGCTGCCGGCCACGGCCTGATCCGGCGCACGGTCGTCCGGGACCTGGACGTCGAGGCGGACATGGTCGAGCAGGTCGCCGCGTGGCGTGACGAGCACATCGTCGACGGGATCGAGCCGCCGCTCGGCGCGGTCGACAACAAGGCACTCGCCGCGCTCTACCCGGTCCCGAACGGCAAGCAGGTCGACCTCGACGGCACCGATGCCGAGGAACTCCACGCCGCCTACCTCGCCGGCCTTGAGGCCGAGAAGGCGGGCAAGGCCGCGAAGGAGACCGCGGGCGCCGGGCTGAAGAAGCTCCTCGCCGAGAACGAGAAAGGCCAGCTCGGCGGCCGGGTCGCCGTCGCCTGGTCGAGCAAGACCGGGCACGTCGACTGGCCGCGTCTCGCCGCCGACCTGGCCGAGGCCGCCGGCGTGCCGATGCCGAACCCCGAGCTTTACCGCAAATCCCCCAGCCGCTCCCTCTCCGTAAAGGATCTCGCCAAATGACCAACGCTGCTGCTGCCGCCCTTGCTACCCGCCGTGAGAACGGTGGTGTCGCCACCAGCTCGATCTCCGACCGGATCCGGTCGATGGAGTCCCAGTTCCAGGCCGCGATGCCGAAGGGCGCAGAGGCCGTCCAGCTCGTCCGGGACGCCCTGACGGCGATGCGGATGACGAAGAACCTCGCCAGGTGCGAGGAGACCTCGGTCCTCGGGTCGCTGATGACGTGCGCCCAGCTGGGGCTCCGGCCGGGTGTGCTCGGGCACGCGTGGCTGCTGCCGTTCTGGGACGGCAAGAACAAGGGCTACAAGGCGCAGCTCGTGATCGGCTACCAGGGCCTGATCGAGCTGGCCCACCGCTCCGGGAAGATCCAGTCGCTGATCGCCCGGACCGTGTACGCGAACGACGAGTTCGACGTCGAGTACGGGCTCGCCGACACCCTGAAGCACAAGCCGAACCTGTTCGAGGACCGCGGCGACCCGATCGCCTACTACGCGGTCGTGAAGTTCGTCGGCGGCGGGCACGCGTTCTTCGTCATGTCCCACCGCGACATGCTCAAGTACCGGGACAAGAACGCGACCGCGAAGAACAAGGACGGCAAGGTCTTCGGCCCGTGGGTCGACCACTTCGAGGGCATGGCCCACAAGTCCGTCGTCCGGCAGCTCGCGAAGTACATGCCGAAGTCGACCGAGCTGGCGGTTGCCCTCGCTGCCGACGACGGTGTCCGTGTCGACATCAACCCCGGCACCGACCCGGCCGAGGCCACCGACCACCCGGTCTTCGAGGGTGAGGTCATCGACCCGGTGTCCGGACCGCCCGCGGCAGACCGGCCGGTGTCGGGCCCGCCGGCCGCGCCGGGACCGATCCAGCCGCAGCAGAAGGCCGCCCTGACCCGCCTGTGGACGAAGCTCGGCTACGCGGGCGACGACAACCACGCCGCCCGGATGGCGATCGTCGCGAAGGAGCTCGGCGGGCTGTCGGTGGAGTCGACCGACGAGCTGACCCAGGCCGACGCCGACCAGCTCATCCGTGCCCTGAACCGGGCTAGCGAGCAGCAGGCCGACGCCTGATGAGTATTGAGACGGGGTCCGCGCACCACGGCGCGGCCCCGCGCACCTGGACCATCACCGTCAACGACCCCGGCTGCGGGTTCCTGACCGCGAACGTCCGCGGGCACTCGCGCGAGAAGGCCCGCGTGACGAAGGCCTGGCGGGACGTGACCTACCAGCTCGCCCAGTACGCGAAGCTCCCGACCGGGCTGCACCGCATCCGGGTCGACGCGATCATCCGGCCGACGACGAACCGCGGCCGGGACATCCTCGGGAACTGGACCGATGCCGCCAAGCCGTCCGTGGACGCGCTCGGGCCGGCGTTCGTCCGCGGCGGGAAGAAGCCCGCCCACGCGCCCGGCATCGGCATGATCCCGGACGACAACCCAACTCACCTCGACGGGCCGTACCCGCATCTTGGGTCGATCTCCAAGCCGGTCGGGTCGCTGACCCTCGTCATCGTCGACCTGTCGCAGCTCCACCCGACCCGCACCTGGTCCCCGGACCTGCCCGTTGATGTAGCCGAGGACCGGCGGATCACCGCCAAGCGCGCCTGCAACGGCTGCGGCCTGCCCGTCGGTGACGTCCTCAACGCCGAGGTCGAGGCCGCGCTCGCCGGACGGCCGCTCCCAGACGTACGCCGGCACTGCCTCGTCTGCAAGGTCCCGACCGCAGGCGCGCACCGCGACGAGCAACTCCCGCACGGGGCCGACGTAATCACGGTCGGTGCCCTGTGAAGGCGCTGACGGTCAAGAAGCCTTGGGCGGACTGCATCATCCGCGGCGAAAAGAACATCGAGAACCGCAGCAGGTCCACCAGCCACCGCGGGCTGATCGCGATCCACGCCAGCCTGCGCATCGACCGCGACGGCATCCGCGACCCGCACGTCTCCGCCCTGTTCGGCGACGACCTGACGCCGGGCGTGCCCGTCGGGCACGTCATCGCCGTCGCCGAGATCGTCGGCGTGTGCTCGGCGTCCCGCGCCGATCGGTACGTCGTCTGCCGGTGCGGCATGTGGGCCCGCCCGGGCGCGCACCACTGGCAGATCGCCAACACCCGGCCGCTCCCGGAGCCGATCGCCGCCCGCGGCGCGCTCGGCCTGTGGACGCTGCCCGCCGACATCGAGCACCAGGTGCTCGCACAGCTCGGCGCCACCGACACCAGCTCCGCCGGCCAGCCCGGCGACCTCACCGAGGAGACCTCATGACCACGCCCACCGCCGAGATCGTCCTGATCCCATTCCACGGCGCCCAGATCCACAGCGTCATGTTCGACGGCGAGCCGCACGTCGTACTCAAGCCGACGCTCGAAGAGATCGGCATCGACTACTCCACCCAGCTCCGCAAGATTCGCGGCCGGTCGTGGGCAACTGTGGGCCAGTGCCCCACGGTTGCCGAGGACGGCAAGGTCCGGGACATGGCCGTCATCGGCCTCGACGCCTGGGCCATGCTCCTCGCCAACATCCACGAGGACCGCGTCGCCGCCGAGGTGAAGCCGCTTCTCGTCGAGTACCAGAGCAAGAGTGCGAAGGCTCTGCGCGAGTTCTGGACCAAGGGCGGCGCGATCAACGAGGCGGCCAGCGACGAGCAGCTCGCCGACCTCGCCGACGAGATCGAGGCGAAGCGCGCCGACCGCGCCCGCCGTCGGCTGGAACTGCTCGCGCTCATGGGCGGGATCGCCGACCCGGTGTGGCTCGACGGCCGCGCCCGCCACGAGTACGCGCTCGTCGTCGGCGAGAAGCCCGACATCGCCCCCGAGGACCGACTACTGACGGTCGACGGCTACCTGGTCGACCGCGGTGTGCCGAAGGCCGACCTGGTATCGATCCGGTCGACGTTCGGCAAGAAGCTCAAGGGTGCGTACGTGCTCGAGCACGGCGAGAACCCGGGCGAGGTCCTGGCGCTGGTCAACGGCCGCGAGCGGTCCGTGAAGGCGTACTACGAGCGTGACCGGCACCTGTTCGACCAGGTCTTCGACGCGGGCTACGCGCACCTCGCGCCGGCGATGCTCCCAGGGGTGGCGGCGTGACGCGGCACGTCGTGCAGATGTCGGGCGGCATGGGCAGCTGGGCGACCGCCCGCAGGGTCGCCGACCGGTACGGCACCGCCGATCTGACGCTCCTGTTCGCCGACACCCTCGCCGAGGACACCGACCTGTACCGGTTCCTTGACCAGGCTGCCGCCGACATCGGCGTGCCGGTCACCCGTGTCTGCGACGGACGTACTCCTGAGCGGGTCGACGTCGACCGCCGGTGGCTGTCGAACTCTCGGGTTGCGCAGTGCTCCCTCGAATTGAAGATCAAGCCGTGTCGTAGGTGGCTGGAGGCGAACTGCGACCCGGCCAGCACCGTCCTCTACGTCGGCATCGACTGGACCGAGATGCACCGCATTCCTGGTATCGCCGCCGGGTGGAAGCCGTGGACGGTCCAGACCCCGATGTGTGAGCCGCCGTACGTCGACAAGCGGCAGATCGAGGACCAACTGCGGCGGCGCGATATCGAACCGCCGCTGCTGAACCGGATCGGCTTCCCGCACAACAACTGCGGCGGGGCGTGCGTACGGGGCGGACAGGCCCAGTGGGCGCACCTATTGCGCACCTTTCCCGACCGTTTCGCGGCAAAGGAAGCCCACGAGGAGGAGATGCGGGCGGAACTTGGCACCGACGTGTCGATTCTGAAGGACCGTTCGGGCGGCGAGTCACGGCCGCTGCCGCTTCGTCTCTTCCGGTCCCGGGTCGAGGCGCAGGACGCCGCGCTGGCGCAGCAGGGCGACCTGTTTGACGAACTGGACTGGGGTGGCTGCGGCTGCCTCACCAACTTCGAGGCGGTGGCCGCCTGATGGCCACCACGACGACGGTGAGCGGGTCCACGTCCGGCGTGCTCACCTCCCGCCAGCACGAGATCCTCGTCCTAATCGCGGACGGCTGCGACAACGCGGAGATCGGACGGCGGCTTCACCTGTCCGAGGGCACGGTCAAGAACTACAGCCGGGTGGCGTTCGGCCGGCTCGGCGCCGTGAACCGTGCGCACGCGGTCGCGATCTGGGGGAGGCGGCAGCTGCAGCTTGCGGCGGCCGCGCGGCGCCGGTACGCCGACAACCTCGACCCGGCCAGCGCGGTCGGGCAGCACGCCGACCGTGAAGCGGACGCGCTCGAGCTGGCCGTCCGGATCCTCGCGGGCGGTGAGTTGTGATCACCGACCTGATGCTCGGCGCCGCAGCCGCGCCTGCATGGATCGCCCCGACCCTTCTCACCGCCGGCGTCGTCGCAATGGTCGCGCTGGCTGCGTCCCGGCGGTGGTGGCCGTGACCACCGGAATCGACCTCCACCCCGACGATCTGGAAGCCCGCCTCCGGCTCCGCGACGCACTCGTCTCTCGACGCCTCGACGCCGGGCTGACGACCAGGCAGCTCGGCAGCCGGCTTCACATCAGCGCCCGATGCGTGTGGACGATGGAACGCCGCACCAGCAGCCGAGCAGGCCTGTACCTGGCGTGGGCGAGGGCCCTGGACGCCACGGTCGGCCTGCGGCTGCGCGGCCTGCCCGCCGTGCCCGACGACGCGTACATGAACGGGCTCCGGAAGCTCACCCCGATCACCCCCGGGCACGCGGACCGGATCCGGCTCAAGCTCCTCGCCGCCGAACTCCGCCTGGCCCGCGTACAGGCCGGGCTGCGCGCCGAGGACGTCGGCGCCCGGATCGGGGTGTCCGCGTCGGCGGTCGTCCAGAACGAAAACTTCGACCCGGCCCAGATGCGGCTCGCGATCTACCAGCGGACCGCGCGCGCCATCGGCGGCCGGCTCGACATTCGCGTGCACGCGGGACGCCGCCACCTCGAGGTGGCGGCGTGAAGTCCCTGAACGAGTGCGAGCGCCTCATCGCCGTCGGCCGGATCCGGCGGACCGAGGTCACAGCCGCCCGCGCGCTGATCGAACACGTCGCCACCTGGCGGCACGGCGGCGGCGACCCCGGTTACGACGCCGCTGACGCGCTCATCCAGGCGTACGACGAGTACCCGCACCAGGCGGAGGACGGCCGATGAGCCGCCGCGTCAACCGGTCCTGGGCCGCGAAGAACCGCCGCTACCGGCGGGCCGTCCTCCGCCAAGACGACCTGATCACCAACCACCGGCACGTCCCGTGGTTCTACGCCGACGTCGACGAGTTCCTCCGCCGCGGCGACAGCCTGGCCGACGTGCGCGCCGCCCACCGAACGGAGCCCATCCGATGACCGTCGACCTGGACGCCATCCGCAACACCTGGCTCGGCCAGTGCGGGCCGTGCGACGCCAGCCTGCCCGGCGCGTGTACCTGCGTTCAGGGCGACCCGCGCACCGTCATCCTCGACCTGGTCCGCGAGATCGAGCGGCTCGACGCCGAGGCCGGCGACCTGCGCGCGCTGTTCGAGCTCCAGTGGACCCGGACGAGGGAAGCGGACGCACGCTGGCGCGCCGAAGACCCGACCGCCCGCGCCCACATCATGCCGGACCTCGGCGAGCTGCTGCGCTGGCTCATGGACGACGCCGACCAGGTGCGCTCCGAGGTCATCGACATGCAGCCCATCTGCCGGGCCGCCGACCAGGTCGTGCAGGCGATGCAGCGGGAGGCGATCCGGCCCGTCGACCGGACCGCCGAGCTGGCCCTCGCCAAGCTCGACGCCGCCGTCCGCGACTGGCCGCGCGCCACCAACAGCACCGCCACCGTGTCCGCGACCAGCGAGGAGAACGCCCGTGGCTGAGACTTCGATCGAGTGGACCGAGCGCGTTTGGAACGCCACCACCGGCTGCGACCGCATCACCGCCGGCTGCGACAACTGCTACGCGCTGACCATGGCGAAGCGCCTCAAGGGCATGGGTTCCGCGAAGTACCAGAACGACGGCGACCCGCGCACCAGCGGGCCCGGGTTCGGCGTCACCGTCCACCCGGATGCGCTCACCGAACCGCTCCGCTGGCGCAAGCCGGGCATGATCTTCGTCAACTCCATGAGCGACCTCTTCCACGCGAGGGTGCCGCGCGAGTTCGTCGTCCGGGTCTTTGCCGTCATGGCGTCCACCCCGCACCTGACCTACCAGATCCTCACGAAGCGGCCCGAGCGCGCCGCCAGAATGCTCACCGACCTGTGCGACTGCGGGTCCGGGCACGCCCCGGGCGTTCACTTCCGCTCCGACATGGAGTGGGCCGCCACGCCGCACAGCCCGACGTACGTGCCCGGCCTGGAGTCTGGCATCTACCACCGCACCGTCTGGCCGCTCCCTAACGTGTGGATCGGCACGTCGATCGAGTCCGACCAGCACGTACGCCGCGCCGACGCACTCCGCAACACGCCCGCCGCGGTCCGGTTCATCTCCGCCGAACCGCTCCTCGGGCCGCTCCCGTCGCTCGACCTGGCCGGCATCGACTGGCTCATCGCCGGCGGCGAGAGCGGCCCCCGATCCCGGTCGATGGACCTGAGCTGGGTGCGGGACCTCGTCGGTCGATGCCGTACCGCCGGGACCGCCCCGTTCGTCAAGCAGCTCGGCTCCGTCTGGGCCGCCCGATCGCCGCAGGTCGTCGTCGACTCCTGCTCGGTGTCCGCGTCGGACACGCCCGTCTCCAGGGTTGACAAGAAGGGCGGCGACTGGCAGTTCTGGCCGCCCGACCTGCGCGTCCGCGAGTTCCCGCGCGTCGCCGAGGCGGTGAGCGCGTGAACGGCGGTACCGGCATGGACAAGACCACCATGATGCCCACGCAGACACCCGACGGCGAGGCCGTCCAGCTCACCCGCGAGAACGGCGCCGCCGTCTGGGAATGGGCCGACTCCAAACCGCACTACGACCCCGCGGCCGGCGGCGGCCTGCACATCACCGGCCTGAACGTCTACACGGCGGCCGGGCGGGTCAAGGCCGAGTTCGGCGACTGGATCGTCCACACGCGCGGCGGGGACTGGCGGGTCGTGGCCGTCGCCGACGCCTACCGGTGGTGCGCCTGCCACCACTACCCGGTCGGCGAAGACGACGGCGCCGAACGCGAACCCGTTGAAGGCTGCCCGATCCACCACGACGACGACCGGTGGGACGACCCGCCCGCGGCGCCGCTCGCGCCCGGCGAGAACCCGTTCTAGCTGACCCGCCCTGCCCGGCCGGACCTCACCCGGCCGGGCGCACCACCTGCTCCAGCACCAGCACCGCCACATAGAAGGAGGAACCGATGACCGTACGGGTCAGCGCCGCACTGCTCGACCTCGCAGACCGGCCCCACGTGCTCTACCGGTTCTTCGACAGAGCCGACGTGCTCCTCTACGTCGGCATCACCGCGAACTTCGGCGCCCGCATCGCCAAGCACGCCCGCGACAAGCCCTGGTTTGACCAGGTCGTTGACATCCGCAGGGAGCACTACTCCAACCGCGCCGACGCGCTCACCGCGGAGAAGGCCGCCATCCAGACGGAGAAGCCGCTCTACAACGACCAGCACAACGAGATGACGACCATCCCCGGCCTCACTGTCGACGAGGAGTGGCTACGGCTGAACTGGCACGACCTGCCCGCCGAGACCCGCCGCACAGTCGAAGGGCCCGCCGCCGCAGACGCCCGCGAGGCGCTCGCCGAGGAGATCCTGCACCTGCTGGAACCGCCGTCCTCCAGCGGCGCCAGCAGGGTGCTGGCCTTCTACCAGTCCGAGATGGCCGGCGGCGCCGCGTCGTGGGCGTACGGGGCGGTTATGCGCCTGCAGATGCAGCTCGGGCACGCGGACCGCGTCATCCGGGAACTCCTCGAATCGATCCCGCGCAGGGACGCAAAGATCTGTCTCGACTGGGCCGACGAGCAGTCCGAGTTCGAGGTGCCGGACCTGCCGCCGGAGAGCCGGTTCAGGTCCGCGATTGAGGAGTACACGCGCCTCCTGAACGTGCGGTACCTGACGGCCCTTCCCGAGCGGGAGCGGGAGTGCTGGACCTGCCTCGCCCGGGACATGAACCCGCACAGTTCCAGCGTGCAGATCGACGGCATCGCCGCCAGATACGCCCGCGCCTTCAAGGAAGCCGACGAGCTGCCGGACGGCGCCTGCAACAGCCGCTACGAGGACCAGCAGTTCTGCCCGTTCCGGCCGATGACCCCGGTCCACCTCGACGAATGCACGGAGTGTGAGGACGTGTGCGGAGGTCACGACCTGTGGTGCGACGACCACCTCATCGACATCGTGCGCGCCGCCCGCCGTACCGGGGTTTCCGAGTGGCCGGACCGGCACGGCAAGCCGATCAAGTTCCGCCTCACCTACCTGCTTGAGGACGTGCTGCTCTGATGGGCTGGGGCCGGATGGACGACAACTTCGACGACCACCCCAAGGTGCTCGCGATCCTCGACGAGATGGAGGGCGCCGCGACCGCCATCGGGCTGTGGGCGCTGTGCTTCGCCTACGTCAACAGGAACCGCCGTAAGGGCAAGGGTGCGCCCGGGTTCGTGCCCTCAGGCCTCCCGCGCCGCTACTTCGGGTCGGAGGCCGGCGTCGGCGTGAAGCTGCTCGTGCAGCACGGGCTGTGGGATGTAAGCCCGGCCGACGACGGCTGGTTCTTCCACGACTTTGGCGACTACCTGCCGACGGAGAAGACCCGAGAGGCCCGGTCAGAGGCTGGCAAGCGCGGCGCAGAGAAGCGGTGGGCAGCGAAGCGTGAGGCCGAGGCTAGCGCTCAGGAGATCGCTGAGGATGGCAATTTGCCATCGGCTTGCCATGACGTTGATAGCAACGCCGTAGCAAACGATGGCTCGCGCACGCCTGCGCGCCGGGATCCCACTCCCACTCCCAACCCCGAAGGTCAAGAGCACATGGTCACCGCTGCGCGGCGACCGCCTGCTGATGACCTCTTCGACGGGTTCGACGGCATGGCGGTGCTGCACGAGCAGTCGATCGCCCAGACGAAGGCCGCCAAGGCCGCAGCCGAGGCGGCTGCCTTGGCGCGAGCGGACGCCGAGTTTGACGCCTGGTGGTCCGGCTACCCCAAGAAGGTTGCCCGCCAGCCGGCACGCAAGGCGTGGACCGGGGCACGCAAGAAGGTGTCGGCCGAGGTGCTGACGGATGGGCTCGCCAGGTACGTGGCGCACCTCCGCGCCGAGGCCACCCCGCCCCGCGCGATCGCCCACGGGGCGACGTGGCTGAACGAGAGCCGGTGGCTGGACGACTACCGGCCCACCGTCGCCCCCGTCAGCCCGATCCCGCGCCGCGTTCCGCCGAACGAACGCTGCCCCGAACACCCCACGTTCAACGCAGCGACCTGCGGCCCGTGCCGCGCCGACCGGCTTTCCTCTGGCGGGCGGCAGTCCGCATGACGGCCCACACCTGCATCCCGACTCCCGGAGGTCAGTAGATGAGCACCGCCACCGAGACCCGGCACCTGCACGCCGTCGAGCTCGCCGACCCCGGCTACGCGGAGAGCGGGCTCGCCGACCCGGCCGCCGAGCAGGTCGTTCTCGGCATGATGATGGGGCTGCCCCGCATCGTTGATGATGTCGTCGACATCCTCCAGGCCGGCCATTTCAACAGCCCGAAGCACGGCCGGATCTTCGGCGCGATCACCGGCCTGTGGGCGTCCGGCGAGCCCACCGACGCGGTTGCCGTCGCCCGCGCCCTGGACGAGTCCGGCGACCTGAAGCGGATCGGCGGCGGCCCGTACCTGCACACCCTCCTCGCCCGTGCGACAACATCCGGGACGGCCGGTTACCACGCTGGCATCGTTCTCGACTGGGCCCAGCGCCGCCAGCTCTACGAGGCCGGCCTGCGGATCGTCCAGGTGTCGCAGTCGCTGCAAACCCCGACCAGCGAGGTCATCGACGACGCGCAGCGCGCCGTACATGAGGCGACCGTCGAACGGACCTCGGGCAGCCTCGCCGCATTCTCGGAGTTCGGCGACGACGAGCTCGCGCACCTGGAGCGGATCATCGCGGGTGAGATCCCGCGCGGCCTGTCGAGCGGCCTCGCTGCCCTCGACGACCTCCTCGGAGGGTTCCTGCCCGGCCAGCTCATCATCCCGGCCGGCAGGCCCGGCTCCGGGAAGTCGACCCTCGGGCTGCAGTTCGCGGTCGCCGCGGCACGGGCCGGACACCCGGCGATCGTGTTCACGCTGGAGATGTCCCGGCGGGAGCTGACCTGGCGGCTGCTGTCGTCGGTCGCCGGGATCAACCTGTCCGCGTTCACGTCCGGGCACCTGAACTCCGACCAGATGGCGAAGGCCCGCGCCGCCAGCCAGATGATCGCGAAGTGGCCGCTGCACATCGACGACCGCACGAACACCGTCGCCGGGATCCGGACCGAGACCCGCCGGTTCCGGCAGCGGCACGGCGCCCTCGGCCTCGTCTATGCCGACTACCTGCAGCGGTTCGTCCCGACCCGGAAGTTCGACCGCAAGGACTTGGAGGTCGGCACCCACGCGAAGGAGCTGAAGACCCTCGGCCAGGAGCTGGAGGTGCCGATGATCGTGCCGTCGCAGCTCAACCGCGGCTCCGAGTCCCGGACGGACAAGATCCCGCAGCTCTCGGACATGCGCGACTCGGGCGAGGTCGAGCAGGAAGCCGACGTGGTGATCCTGATCCACCGGCCGGACTACTACGACGCCGAGTCCCCGCGCGCCGGCGAGGCGGACCTGATCGTGGCGAAGAACCGGAACGGGCCGAAGGAGACCGTCACGGTCGCGTCGAAGCTGCACGTGGCCCAGTTCGCGGACATGGGGATGTTCCCGTGACCGCCGTGTGCATGTCGTGGCTGACCGTCGACTTCTTCGCCCGCCACGGCTGGCAGTTGGCCACCGCGCCGGACGGAACGAGGACGGCGACCCGGCCGGAGAACCCCGGCCTGGTCCTGCCGGTCCCGGCGCCGTGCGGGCACGCCGACTGCCCGACGACCCACACCGCGCCCGTGTCGGTCAACGTGCCGGACGACCTGGGCGGGATGCCGTGGTGACGCCGACCCCGTTCTACGCCGACGCGACCGTGACGCTGTACTGCGGCGACATGCGCGAGATCGTGCCCGGCCTCGGCCGCGTCGACCTGGTGCTGGCCGATCCGCCGTACGCCGAGACGACCCTGGCCTGGGACCGGTGGCCGGACGGCTGGCCCACGATCGCCGCACAGGCCACGGACTCGATGTGGTGCTTCGGCAGCATGCGGATGTTCCTCGAGCGCGCGCTCGAGTTCTCCACCTGGACCATGTCGCAGGACGTCGTCTGGGAGAAGCACAACGGCAGCGGGTTCGCCGCCGACCGGTTCCGGCGCGTCCACGAGCACGCCCTGCACTGGTATCGCGGCGCATGGTCGGCGATCCGGCACGAGGTGCCGCGCGTCGCCCGCCCCGGCCCCGCGAAGTCGGTCCGCAACCGTACGGCCGTACCGCACACCGGGAAGATCTCCGGCGGGTCGTACGTCGACGACGGGCAGCGCCTGCAGCGGTCCGTCATCCAGGCCGCGTCCGCGCACGGCCGGGCGATCCACCCGACCGAGAAGCCGACGGCGATCATGGCGCCACTTATCGAATACGGGTGCCCGCCGGGCGGTGTGGTGCTCGACCCGTTCGCCGGGTCCGGCTCCACCGCGGTCGCCGCCCGGCTCCTCGGCCGGCGCGCGGTGCTGGTCGAGGCGGACGAGCGCTACTGCGAGGCGATCGTGGCACGGCTCGCCCAGGGCGACCTGTTCGCGGAGCTGACCGCGTGACCGCGCTCCTGCCCTTCGCTGGCCTTACGCCGGTCCCGTGCCGTGGCGGCTGCGGCCAGCTCCTCACGGACTCGGTGTCGCGCGCGGTCGGCTACGGCCCGGACTGCGCGGCCAGGTACGGCATCCCGCACCCCCGAAACGCGACCAGCCCTCGTTTGCCAGTTGCGCGGCAGGCAGGGCCGACGTTGCTCGACCTGATTGGAGACCCGATGACCGAACCAGAGACTGCCGTCCGGCATGCTGAGCGCCCCGCAGGAGGCTCGAACCCACCCGCCGCATACCCCGGTAACCCCCAAGTCGCCCTGGACGCTCTCAGCGGGCCGAACGGCGACGCGCCCCTCACCGAGGAACGCATCCGGGCCGCGATCGGCGCCGTCATCGTCCAGTCCGGCTGCTACGACGCCGACGACAACGACCCGAACGCCCCCGACTACCTCCAATGGCACCACTGCCACGACGAGCCCGCCTGCCCCGGCGCGACCCGGCCGTGCGCGTGCTCCGGCGTCCCGTACGTCAGCGACGCCCTCTGGGCACACCTCCAGCCGATCGTTGACCGGCTCCGGCACGCCGAGCGCGACCGTGACCGCCTCCACCAGGCGATCGACGACTGGCTCAACAGACGGACCAGCGTGGACGACCTGTACGCGGCCCGCGACCAGCAGACACCCGGCGAGGAGACGCGCCATGGCTGAGCCCGTCATTCTCCGCGCGCAGATGGACGCCCCGCCGCTCACCGACGGCCAGGCTGCGCAGATCGCCGTCGCGCTTGGGTCCGGCGCCGCCGGGATCTGCTGGACCAGGTGCTACCCGTGCCAGTTCAGGGAGTGCCCGGCAGACCCGCACACGTGGATGGACGCCGACGAGGCCGCCCACGCCGGCGCGACCACCGACGAGCAGCGGGCCGCGCTCACCCAGGCCAAGCCGTGCGGGTGCGCCTGCATGGACCAGCACCGAACCCCGAAGGAGACCCCGTGAGCAGCAGCTCCACCTCGTCCAACAGTGGCGGAGGCAGCATCGGATTCGCCGGCCTGCTCGCCGTCCTGTTCATCGGCCTCAAGCTCACCGGCTACATCGACTGGAGCTGGTGGTGGGTCCTGTCGCCGCTGTGGATCAGCGCGCTGTTCGCGCTCGCCGTGCTGCTCGTGCTCGGCGGCCTCTACCTGGCGTTCGGGAAGCGACGTGGCTGACATGGCCTGGCGGAAGTCGTCCCGCTGCGAGTCGCACACCTGCGTCGAGGTCGGGATCGCCCCCAAGGAGCGCCGCGTGCTCGTCTACGCCTCGGAAGAGGAATGGGACCCGTTCCCGCCCATGCTCGAATTCGACTTCCTCGCCTGGGCGGCGTTCCTCGACCTGGTCCGGAGGAGAGCGTTCCTTCTTGACCTTGTCCGGAGTGGCACCGCATGACCACCGCCGTCGCCCCGGGCCGGACCCGCGTCCTCGACGAAGCCGTGCACACCGGACTCACCTGCGCCGCCGACTGCGGCTGGCCGCTCCACCCCGCGGCGGCGGCCGGCGGATTCTCCACTCACCCCGGCTGCGACCTGCCGGACGACATCCCGCAGGCGGACGGCTGGCGGTGCATCCGCGAGAGCTGCCCCGGCGCCGGGCCGGCCGCAGGAGACCACGACGCGATCCTGCGCATCCGGCAGCACGAACGCACCCAGCACCCGACACCGAGACGAGGACGACGACGATGACCGAACCCGACCTGCAGCTGCGCATCATCCGCGCGCTCCGCTGGGTGCGCCAGCACGGCTGGACGAAGCGCTACCCGCGCACCGGCCGAGACGGACTCCACACCTGGCAGTCCGCCCGCGGCGAATGGCCAGCCCACCGAATCCAGATGAACGGCGACACGCTCACCGTCCAGGAATGCGACGGGGAATGGACCGGGTGGATGACCCGCCTCGTCGTGCGTCTCCGCCAGCCGGGCGAAGCGCTCGACGCACTCGCCACGATCGGGCTCCTGCCCGACGTCCACAGCGCGTCGTGGGGGAGCGGCTACCGGGCGGGCGTTGCCGCCGGGGCCGCGATCGACCCGCCCAAAACCTGGAGCGAACAGATCCGCGACCACGCACAGCCGCAGGCCGCGAGTGGTAGATGACGCGACAACCTGATACAAGGTTGAGGTCCGAGACGAGACGGAGGTGAAGGTCATGCGGAACGACAACGCCATGGGGCCACCGCCCACCGACCCGAAGAAATGCGGCCACCACCGGCACAAGAACAACCGCGGCGGCTGGTGCGGCCAATGGGTCACCCCCGGCACCACCGGCTGCCTCCGGCACGCCGGCGTCGCCCCGGCCGAGCACGCCGCGAAAGGCCAGATTCGTCTCCAGCTCAACGAATGGACCCTCGACGGGCACGACGGGGCCAGCATCGACCCGCGCGTCGAAATCCTGCGCCTGATCGCGTTCTGGAAGTGGCGCTGCAACCTGTACGGCTCCCTGATCGGGCAGGCGTACGAGGCCGCCGAGCGCCTCCAGCGCGCGCACGCCGCGGAGCAGATCGTCCTCATCGACGAGCAGATCGAGGTCGACGAGCAGGGCCGGCGGCAGCACGAACACCCCGAGCTCCAGACCGCGCGCGCCGACCTGAACCGGGTCTTCGCCCAGGGCGGTGTGACCGCGCTCGTCGGCCACAAGTACGACGCGGACCGCGGCCTGGTCTACGCCGTCGACGAGGGTGTGCGGGCGCTGACGGAGCTGGAGCGGAAGGCGCACGAGATGGTCGGCAAGTTCTGCGCGCTGGCGGTCTCGGCGAACGTCGCTCAAGCCAAGATCGACCTGGCGAAGCAGGTCGGTGTCCTCATCCAGGTCGTCATCGTCGGAGTCCTCAGCGAGCTCGGCGTCCAGACGGCGGAGGAGCGGGTGTGGGAGTCGATCGTTCGTCACATCGACCTGGCGACGGCCGAGCCGACGATGAAGGGGATCGCCGCATGACCGACACCGACGACGTGATCGAGGCGATGGAGCGCGCCATGGACGCCGCGGACCCGGAGTGGGTGGCCGCGGTCCGCGCCGAGGTTAACGCCGGGCTGCCGTGGTGGCACCGATACAACGAGGACGCGGTTGCGGACATGCTCGGCGCCCTGCAGATCGTGGTGGCGATGGGGGAGCCGTACGACGCGGACAGCCCGTGGCTGCTCGCGGCCCTGGTGCGGCTATCTGGCCGGCGGCCGACCGCGCGCACGGTGCGGCTGGCCCATCGGACCGTGAGAGCGGTCGCCGCGATACAGGACTGGGGCTCCCGGCCCAGATAAGCCGAACGGCCCGAGCGCGTCCGAAGTCGCCCGAGCCGTTCCCGCAGCTAGAACCGCTCCCCAGCAGCCCCGTTGCATCGCGTCTCGCACCGTAGCCGATCACGGGAGCACCACGATGACGCGCAACGTTGAAACGCCCGATATCGTCCGAACGCCTGACCTCCCGTGCCCGTGCTGCGGACACCGCCGCCCACACGAAGGCGCGGCTTGCCCCGTCTGCCGGGTCCGCATGTCCGACTGGCTGACCGCCATGCCCGGCCAGATCGCCCGGCTCGCCCTCTGCCTCCTGCCCGGGTCGACGCCGCAGGGGGAGCGCGTCACCACCTCCCGGACCGGCAGCCCAACCCCGGCCCGGCTCGACGTCCTGTCACTCCTCGGGCCCGGCGCGGCGACCGTCATCCGTGACCACCGGGCCCTGCAGCCGCTCGTCCGCAAGACGGCCGTACTCTCCACCGTCACCGTCGCCGGGACCGTGCGGCTCGCCGGAGGCGGGACCATGGCCACCGCCCGCGAGCAGCAGATCGTCACCTGGACCCAGGAGCCCGTCACCGGCCCCGACGGACGGCAGCTCTACGCCCTCCCGGACGACCAGGTCGGCTCCATCCCGCCGGTCGAGTGGCTGCGCGCGACCGTCGCAGCGTGGCGGCGCGAGGCGGGCCTGTCCGTCCCCGGCCGCGAACCGACCGGGATCGCCGCCGACCAGGACGACGCCGAGCCGCGCATGTCCGTCGGCTGGATGCTGCTCGGGCCCGGCCCCGGCCAGCACGCCGACACCGCCGCAGGTGAGTGGGGTGCCCGGTTCGGGGCCGTCCGGACCGTCGCCGCCGCCGACCGGGACGTGCGCTGGCTGCTCCGCTGGCTCGACGAAGCCTGCGACCGGAACCTCGGCGGCATCCCCCGCCTGCACGCCGAGCTGCGCGCCCTGCACTCCGAACTCGAGCGCGCCCTGGGCGAGACCCGCGATGAAACGTATCTGGGCCGGTGCCCGACGCTGCTCACCGACCGCGACAGCGGCGCCGAGCAGCCGTGCGGTTTCTCGCTGTGGCAGGACCCGCACACGACCATGGTCGACTGCGGGCGCTGCCGCTCGTCATGGGCGCAGGGGCGCGGCTGGCTCGACCTCGCCGTCCAGATCCAACGCCACTGGCCGGTCGACAAGCGGCGCCGGTACTCGACCGAGGATGCCGAGCGCGCGCAGGCCTCGCCGTGGGCGCCGGCGTGCAGCGACTGTGGCGGCAGGCTCCCGGTCGGCTGGCACGACGTCACCGAACCGCGCGACTCGAAGCGCATGTTCCGGCCCGAGATCGGCCGCTGCATCGCCGTCCACGAGCAGGTGGCGGCGTGACCCGCGCGCCCTGGGCCCCACCGCCGACCCGCCGTGAACTGTGGGCCCGGATCGGCCGGCACCTGCTCGTCGGCGCCGCCGCCGTAGCCGAACTCCTCACCCCGCCGCCGCCCGTCCACCGGATCTCCGGCCGTCACGCCGAACGCGGAGCCGTCTACGGGCGGCCTCTACGCGGGTGGAAGCGGCTCGCCCGTCTCCGGCTCGCGGCCGCGGTCGGGCTCGTCCTGCTCGTCACGTACGCGCTGTGCGGCGCGTGCACCGTCATCCTCTGAGGAGCCCGCATGAACAACCTGGCACTGATGTACACCCTGCCGCGCGAGACGGCCGCCCAACTCACCTCGCACGCCCTGTCCTCGCTGTGGTCGGCCACCGAAGACCCCGAGGTCGGCGGCTGCTGCCCGATCTGCTGCGCCCCGTGCGCAGCCCTCAAGCGGCTCCTGGAGGAGCGGGTCCTCGACGACCTCGCCCGCAACACCGAGCGCGGCTCGCACTTCTGGGACCCGATGCACGACCAGGTCGACCGCGGCTGGCTCGAACGCGCCTGGGCCGTCGACCTCGGCTGCCACGAGCGCGACGAGCCGCCGGCCAGTACGCAGCCGCCCGCCGCCGCGTGCTGCGACATGCGTAACCGCAACTGCGAAGCGCCCGCTGACCTGTGCTGCCACGCCTGCACCGAGGCCAGCCACTGGGAACTCCTGCCACCCCACGGCGGAACCCAGTGCATCACCCAGCACGTGACCTCGGTCCGCCGCGTCGAGACCGTCGAGATCAAGAACGAGCACGGCCGGACCGTCGGCCGAGAGCAGCGCAGCTACGGGGGCAGCCCGGCCCCGATCCGGGTGGCGACGATGCTGCCCGCCAAAACCGAGGTGGTCATGGTCTACACCGACCGGCCCGACCCTGACCTTGCCCGCGCCGTCCGCGACGCCGTCGCACGCCACCAAGGAGAGATCGCATGACCACGATTACCGGTACGACCAACACCGGCCAGCCCGCCACCGTCACGATCACCTACCCGCCGGCGGCCATGCTCGTCGGCATCACCTGCGACCCCAAGGACTACGGCACCCGCCTCGCCCGCTGGCCCGCCGCCCGCATGACCCGGATCTTCGGCGGCCCCGGCAAGGGCATCCCGCCCCGCACCGTCCTCGACGACAGGCAGCGCCCCCACGACGACCAGCGCATCAACGAGGTCCAGCAGCTCTGCCCAGGTGTGATCCCACACGTCAGCTTCAAGGACTGGGGAGACGACGACACCGCCCGGAAGATGCTCCGCGCCTGGCTACCGCCTGCGAACATGGCGCCGCGCCGCGACGGGCTCCCGCACTACCTGATCTCCCACATGCACGAGCCCGGGCCGAAGGACGCGGACCCGCGCGAGTACCGGCGGCGCCAGTTCGTCCTCGCGAACATGCTGGCCGAGTTCGGCCAGGGCGGCATCGTCGAGCTGGTCCACATCGACGCGAACATCTGGGTCGAGGACAAGGGCGGCCGGGACCTTTCGATTTACCTGCCGGGCGTGGGCGCCCCGGCCGTTGACACGTACGCGCGCTCGTGGAAGCCGTACCCGACTGTTGCCGAGTTGCTGTGGGCGCCGCTCACCCTCGCTGAGGTGACCGGGACCGCCCCGTTCCTGCCGGAGTTCGGCATCGCCAAGCGGCCGGACGACCCGACCGGCGGCCGGCGCGCAGAGCTGATGGTGGCGTGCGTGGCCAGGCTGCGCGCCGAGGGCTGCCGGGGCGTCTCGTGGTGGGACGACCTCGGCACGGCACCGAAGAACGGCGGGCCCGCGCCGGACTTCCGGCTGGACGACGAGCCGTCTCGCCGGGCGTGGGCGGACGCGATGGCGGGGCGGATCTGATGGACCTGGGCCACCTCCGCATCAAGCCGCCGCAGCCGTCGCCTCCGCTCGACGTGGACGCGCTGCTCGCGGAGATGAACGCCATCTACGACGCCATCCACCCGCGCCGGACGGTCATCTGCCACCCCGACCAGGCCGACATGGTCAGCGCCGCGGTTGAGCAGTCTGGGGCGCAGCGGGTGACGGTCAAGCCGTCGTCGATCATGCCGGAGGGCCAGGCGTACGTGATTGACGAGGATGCGGCCGAGGCTGCGCTGCAGGAGGCGCTGCGGCGGCCGATCCGGCTGTACTGACCTTGTGGACCGGGAGTGAGCATCGCTTACTCCCGGTCCACTGCGTACCCACGCCGAGTGAAAGTCAGGCCCAATCCCGCAGTAGAACGCCACCCGCGCGCCCCGCGTCTGCGCACAATGCCCGACGTGACACCGCCCGGGAGCCTGACCAGCACCACACCGCGACCAGCGCACCCGCGCCCGGTCCAACAGGCCACGCACGCGAGCACCGGGCCGACCAACGGAGCCGCATGCGCGTACGCATCGCCGTCACCCTCCTCACCGCAACCGCCGTCGGGATGCCGGCGCTGCTCGCCCCGGACCAGGCCGCCACGGCGGCCGCGCAGGACCAGCACCGGACCCGCATACCGGCGGCCGTCGAGCTGAGTCCTGCTCCTAACTTGGGAGCAACTGGCAGCAAATTAGGAGCAGGACTCCCCGTCCAGCGGGAGGCGCTGACCGCGCGTGCCGAGCTGGCCGCCATGTCGGAGGCCGTCGAGCGGCAGGAGCGCGCCGTCCGGGCCAGCCGGGGGAGCAGCGAGCGCCGGGCCGAGAAGCGCGCCGAGTCCACGCCGGCCAAGGGCAAGAACGCGCCGAAGAAGCGGGGACGTCCCGCCTCGTCCAAGCCGCGCCGCCCGCGCTCGTCGCATCCCGCCGTTGACTTCGCGCTCGCCCAGGTCGGGAAGCCGTACATCGAGAACGGCGTCGGGCCGGGCGGGTACGACTGCTCCGGGCTGACCATGGCCGCCTGGGCACAGGCCGGCGTGCGGCTCCCGCACTACACCGGGGCACAAGCCCAACGCGGGCGAGGCGTGTCCAGGTCGCAGGCCGAGCCGGGCGCGATCGTCGTCCTCCCCGGACACGTCGGCCTGTACCTCGGCGACGGGCTCATGGTCCACGCCCCGTATCCGGGCGCGCGCGTCGAGGTGTCACCGATCTGGGGGAGCCCACGCTTCCGGCAGGTCGGATAGCGCGAGGGCAGCGCGACGGCGGATACCGTGGGCGGCATGAACGGCGACAGCGACCGGCAGGTCATCCAGTGCAACTACATGCGCCCCACGCCGACCGCCGCCGTCGGAGCCCGCGCCTACGTCACCCTCGTCAACCCCGGCAACGGCCACGACCGAATCACCGTCCGCGTCTTCTCGCGCGGCAAACGGTGGGTGGAGAAGTGGGAGGACATCTGCAGGCTCGGCAACTTCCGGCTCAAGACCATCCCGCCGGAGCACCCGATGTACGGCGACGCGTTCGCCCCACCGAACTACCTCGACCAGCTGGTCCGCGCTGCGACGGAGGCGGCGGCATGACCGCCGAGCTGGTGGCGTTTCTGCGCACGCAGCTCGACGAGGACGAGCGGGTCGCGTCCGCCGCCGCCGATCACAGCACAACCGAATGGGCGGCCTGCGACGAGGGCGACGTCAACATGGTCGGCACTGGCGGCAACGGCTTTCTTGCGACCGGGCCCTGGGGCGGCAGCCTGCGCAAGTCCGGCGTGCACATGGCCCGCTGGGACCCGACACGCGTCCTGGCCGAGATCGACGCCAAGCGGCGAATCCTCGACCTCGGGCCCGGCTACGGCGGATACAACGACGCGTGGTCGGACGCCGTTCACGCGCTCGCCCAGCCATACGCCGGCCGCGAAGGATGGCGCGAGGAGTGGAAGGCATGACCGCCCGTACCCCGGTCCTCGTCCGCGAGTTCGTCGGCGACACCATCCACGCCGACCGCGACACCCTCGCCCACATGCTCGGCGTCGCCGCGAACACCATCCGCAAATACTGCCGGCCCGTCCGCTACGACCCCGCCACCCGGCGCGCGCTCTACGACGGGCACGCGGTCCAGGACGAGATGGACCGCCGCGGCGTCGAAGCCCGGCACGACATGCAGGGCAAGCCGAAACCACGCCGGCCGTTCTGGGCCGGGCGCAGACCGCACCGCCGGACGACGCCTGCTTGACTGGGGGCTATATCAGCTGTTCACTCCGAGGCTAAGAAGTGGTGACCGTGTGGTCCCGCTCGCGCCCGTGAAGACGACCGGGCAACCCTGACTCTCACCGCGGCAGATCGGGCCGTGGCGAGTGGCGTGTCCTGTGGGGGATCGCGCGTCCGGCCGTGCCGCTCTACTCCCCGCGGTACGGCCGGACACCCACCTGCGAGGTGAGCGTGTCCGGGCTCCTCGACGTGCGCGCCGCGATGCGCGAGGCGGCGCGGCTGATGAAGCCGCGGACCCGGCGCTGGGCGTCGCCGCTGGACATGGCTCAGGCGCTCGACCCGACGATCGTGCGCACGCCTGCCCTGGAACTGATCAACGCGTCGCTGGTCGACGTGGCCGAGGGCCGCGAGGACCGGCTCATCATCTCGATGCCGCCACAGGAGGCGAAGTCGAGCACGGTGTCGTACCGGTTCCCGACGTGGCTGATGGCCGACGTTGATCAAGACCTCCGGACGATCATCATCAGTTACTCCGACGAGATCGCCAGGCGTTGGGGCGCGGACATCAAGCGGGACTTCGAGACCTTCAACGGCGACGAGGGCACGGTGGACCTCGGTGTGCGGCTGCGCGCGGATTCGCGTGCTGCGGGGCGCTGGCAGATCGAGGGACGTAAGGGCGGGGTGTTCTGTGCCGGCGTGGCTGGCAGTGTGACCGGACGGCCCGCAGAATTGATTCTTATCGATGATCCGATTAAGGATCTTGAGCAGGCGCAATCCGCCGTCTACCGCGAACGCTTCCAACGGATCCCACCCATCTGATCCAGCCGACCCGCCTCGGGGCTCGGCCACTTCACCATGCCCGGAGGTAGCCATGGCGCGCGTTGCCGTACCCGTCACCGTGATCACCAAGGCGGGCGTAGCGCCTGCCACCGAGGTCAACGGCGATCCCGTGAATGCGCATTCCGTCGCCAACAGTGGATCGACGTTCATCGTCGCACGCAACAACGGCGTGACACCCCGGACCATGACGATCAACCTCAAGGGTTCGGTCGACGGCCAGCCCATCACGGCCCGAAGCGTGTCCGTGCCGGCATCCGGGACCCGCTACGTCGGACCGTTCGACACGACCCGCTACGGCGCTTCGCTGGAGGTCGGCGTCGACCACGCGGACGTGAAGCTCCAGGCCTTCCGGACCGCCTGACCGCGAAGCACCTCTTCGTCCTTTCTTGCCCGGCGCGGCCGTCGGGTCCATCACCATGCTCAAGGAGTGACCCATGGTCGACGTCAGCCTGATCAGGGCCTACACGGATGGCCTTGTGGCCACCTCCGTCGAGGGCGGCAGCTTCACGCTCCCGACCAACGCGTCGTCGCCGCTACCGTCGGGCGCGAACCCGGTGGGCGCGATCTCGGAGGACGGCATCTCCGAGGCGACTTCTCAGGACCGAACCGATGTATTTGTGTGGCAGAAGAACGCGCTGGCCCGCCGCATCCCCGGCCAGGCATCGAAAGTCTTCACTTTTGCTGCTGCTGAGACGAACCTGACCACCCTGGGCATTCAGTACTCCGGGTCGGTCATCACGCAGACGTCCGAGGGCGTGTCGGTCGCCGAGCGCCCGCCGGGCACCGACGTGCGGCCGTGGGTCCTGCACGGCATCGACGGTAACCGCGCGCTGCGGCTCGTGGTGCCGAGCGGTGAGGTTACGAACAGGGGTGACGTCCTGTGGTCGGCCGGCGGTATCACCGTGTATGAGTGGGAGCTGTCCGCATACATGGACGTCAATGGCTTCTGGGTCTACCGCTACTACCTCGACGACGACCTCGCGCTCTAACCCCAGACCGGCGCTGGCGGCCACCGTGCGGGTTGGCCGCCAGCGTCTCGAACCATCCGACCCGCACATCCCGCAAGGAGAACCCGCACATGGCACGACTCCGCTTTCTGTACCTGCCGCGCGGTGAGTCCGACGACGGCTCGCCGTTCGCGCTCGTCCTCGACCGCTGCGCCCCGGCCGTGTTCGCCGGCAGCGACTGGGACAAGTTCGCCCGCGGCTGCGGCGCCCGGGCGCTGATCGCCACCGAGCACGAGGTCGACGTTGACCCGGACCCCGAGGTCGACGTCCCCGAGGATGCGATGGCCGAGATCGTGGCGATGATTCGCCGCGAGGTCCAGGCTGCTGTGAACGAGGCGGCGGGTGTGCGGCCCGAGGTCGTCGAGAAGCTCGACGCGATGGGTCTGCTGCCGAAGCCGGAGAAGCGGCCGCGGTCTGTGTGGGGCGCTGGCGAGGGCCCGGATCCGCGCGAGGAGATCCCGGGCTGGACGCCGCCGGCCGCGGACCCGATCGGCGCCGCGGTGGACGAGGCGGTCGGCCGTGGCTGAGCGCGTGAAGTTCAACCTGACGGCCAGGTACGCCGAGATCAAAAAGGAGCCGTTCGAGTTCGTCTGGCCCGGCGGCGACGGCAAGGACCGCGACTGGACGCTGCCGTACATCCAGGACATCGACCTGCGGGTGCTGGAGGCGTGCGAGGCGGAGGACGTCACCGCGCTCCGGCAGGCGTTCGAGATCGCATTCGAGCTGGCCGGTCAGGACGAGGCGTGGGCCGAGGCGCCGAAGCCTACGTCTGCGATCAAGGAGTTGTTCCACGCCTGGCAGGAATGGGACGGCGTGCAGCCGGGGGAATCGGAGGCCTCCTCCGACTCCTCGACGAGCACGGGGAGGCCATCGAAGCAGACCTCGCGCGGTTCTACCAAGTCCGGCTCTCGGCAGCGCTCTTCAGCGAGGGCCGGGACCGCCGCAGCTCCCGGGAGCTGATCGTTCTGATCCGCGGGCTGCCGCGCGAGTCGGCCCTACACCGGAAGCTGCTCGGCGAGCGCGCGGAGTGGGGCCTGGCGGAGATCCTGCTGCGGAACATCCTGCACGCGGTGAACGCGGGGAACTGGCAGCGCGGCGGCGGCAAGGGCCGCAGGCCGAAGCCGATCGAAATCCCAGACGGGAAGCCGAAGAAGTCGGCGGCGCAGCGCGGTGAAGACCTCGCGCGCCGGATGCGGAATCTGGGCCTGATCCCTGCAGCGTGAGACGGGATCGGGGTGAATCCCCGTGACCGCTCCGATTTCCGTGGGGCAAGTCAGCGTCGAGGTCGTCGCGGACACCCGGAAGCTCGCGAAGTCCCTGAAGCGCGAGATCGAGGGTGCGTTCAAGGGCGTCGATTTCAAGTCGGTCCTGCAGAAGGCGATCAACGGCGAGAAGCTGACGGTCACCGTCACGCCGGTGCTCGACACGAGCAGGCTCAAGGAGCAGCTCGGCAAGGCCCGGATGAAGGTGCCGGCCGAACCGTCCGGCGGCCAGCCTGCCCCGCGGGCGCCTCGGGCGCCGAGGTCTTCGGAGCCGAAGCCGGAGAAGCTGCCGAAGGTTCCGAAGCCGGAACCGGTCACGGTCCCGGTCGTCGTCGACCCGGTCTTCGACGCGTTTCGGCGTGAGCTGGGCGTGCAGGTGGCCGGGCTGGCGAAGACCGTGAACGCGAAGGTGCCGGTCAACGCGGACACGGCCGGTTTCCGGCAGGAGCTCGGGGCCGAGCTGGGCGCGATTCAGCAGCAGTTGAAGGCGAAGATCCCGGTCGACCCTGAGGGCCGCCGGGAGTTCGAGTTGAAGCTGCGGGCGCTGGTCGCGGCAGCGTCGGCGCGGGTGAAGGCGAAGGTCGAGGTCGACCCGCCAAAGACGAGCGCGATCTCGGCTGCTCTCTCGCAGCTGGCTGGGGTGGCGTCGGATGTGGTTGGCAGCGTCGGCGGGGTGGCCAGGTCGCTGGGCGCTGTCGGGTCGGCTGCTGGTGTGGCGGCGATCGCGGCCGGGATCGTCGCCGGGATCGGTTTCGCGGCTAGCGCCGCGGTGCCGCTGGTCTACACGCTCGCGGGCGTGCTGGCGTCGCTGCCGGGCCTGATTGCCGGTATCGGCGCGGGTTTCGCAACGCTGAAGCTCGGCTTCTCGGGCATCGGCGACGCGTTCAAAAAGAAGGTCGGCGGCGGCGGTTCGGGTGGCGGTGGTGGCGAGTCCGCCGAGGACCGTGCTCGCCGTGTCGCCGCGGCTGAGCGCGGGGTGGAGGCGGCCCGTCGCGGGATCGCGGCGGCGTCGCGTGGTTTGCAGCAGGCGCAGCGCGGCCTGGCCGAGGCGAACCGTTCGTACACGGACGCGCTGGCCGCCGAGGCGCGCCTGCAGGGGATCGTCGATCGGGCGCGGAAGCAGGCGCAGGAGCGGTTCGAGGATTTGGGCCGCTCGCTACGCGGCGCGGTTCTGGACCAGAGCGACGCGGAGCGGGAGCTACGGAACGCGCAGCGGGACCTGGCGGCGGCCAAGACGACGTTCAACCCGGAGCTGATCGAGGAGGCGGAGTCCCGCTACGAGCGGGCGAAGCTCGCGGTCGAGAACGCCAAGGATGCGGTCGAGGATCTGGGCGAGGAGTCCGGGGAGGCGAACCGCAAGGGCATCGAGGGCTCCGAAGAGGTTGTTGCCGCGCTGAAGGAGCAGTCCGACGCGCGTAAGGCCGTCGAGGATGCCGCGAACGGGATCATCGACGCCCAGGACAGGCTGGCCAGCGCGAACGATGGCGTCAAGGCGTCGTATGACTCGCTGATCTCGGCGCAGGATGCGCTGGCGCAGGCGAGGGAGCGTGCCGCGTCCGCCGGTGGCGGGGGTGGCGGCGGCGGCCTGGACGACACGATCAAGCTGGCGCCTGAGGCGCAGAAGTTCGTCGATGCGATCAAGGCGTTGGGGCCGGCGTTCGAGGAGCTGCGCCTGGGTGTGCAGAACCGGTTGTTCGCCGGCCTCGGCGTGGAGATCACGAATCTGGCGAATGCGTGGCTGCCGCGGCTGGAGGAGTCTCTCGGCTCGTACGCGGACACGTTCAACGGCCTGTTCAAGAACCTCAGCCAGACGTTGCAGAAGCCACAGGTCATCGACGATCTGATCACTGGCGCGGAGACGATCCGGTCGAACTTCGAGAAGATCGGCAAGGTTGTCACCGGCCCGCTGGTGGAGGCGTTCGCGTCGCTGGCGGCGGAGGCGAAGCCGTTCCTGGACGCGGTCGGGTCGTCGATCGCGAACGGGCTGCAGAAGTTCTCCGACAAAATCAACTCGATGGCGGAGGACGGCCGCCTGGAGCAGTTCTTCCAGGACGCGACCGGCTACTTCAACGATTTGAAGGACATCGCTAAGGATGCCGGTTCGATCGTCGGCTCGTTCTTTGAGATCCTGACCGGGTCGGAGCAGAAGGACGAGGAGTCGCCCTTCAAGCAGTTCAAGGCGTTCATGGACGACTTGGCGACGTCTCTAAAGGATCCGGAGACGCAGGAGCGGATCCGCGGCTACATCGAGGACTTCAAAGAGTTTGCGAAGTCGGTCGGCGACCTGGTCGGCAAGGCCGAGTCGATCTCGAACTTCTTCAGCTCCCTTGATCCCGGCGACGACGCCACCTTCCTCGGCCAGTACGAGTTGCTCTACAACATCGGCAAGTGGATCGGCGAGATCGACTGGTCCGGGATCGGCACGACGGTCAAGGAGAGGACCAAGTCGGTCGGCGGGGCGATCGTCGAGGGTGTCGTGGAGGGCGCGAAAGCCCTCGGGTCGCTGCTGGCGTCGGCGGCGGCGAGCCTGCTGTGGTCGGGCCCGAACAGCCTGGTCGGCAAGGTCAAGTCCGGGCTCGGGATCGCCTCGCCGTCGACCGTGTTCATGCAGATCGGCAAGGACCTCATCCAGGGCCTGATCAACGGGATCGGGTCCCTGTTCGGGTCGCTGTCGTCGAAGGCCCGCGAGATCCCGGGGAAGGTCCGGGACGCGGTCGGGAACGCCGGCAGCACGCTGGTGCAGAAGGGCCGGGACTTCGTCTCCGGGCTCCAATCCGGGATCTCCGGCCTGGCCGGATCGCTGCAGTCGACCGCGTCCGGGCTGCGCACCCGCGTCGCGAACGGGCTCGGAGCAACCGGGAACCTGCTCTACAGCGCCGGGCGTGCGATCGTGTCGGGCCTGATTTCGGGTATCGGCTCGATGCTCTCCACGCTGGGCGGCTACCTCGGCGGCGTCGCCACCTTCATCAAGAACAACAAGGGTCCGATCGAGAAAGACCGCAAGCTCCTCATCCCCGAGGGCGCGGCCATCATGGACGGCCTGATCGAGGGCATCGCCTCGCGGCGTGGGCTGCTCGGCTCGGAACTGGGCGGCATCTCGGACGACATCGCGTCGTCGATTGTCGCCGACCCGCACGGCATCTACGCCCAGGCCGAGGCCGCGTTCTCGGCCGGCATGACCCTGCAGGCGCCGCCGAGCCCGGAGCTGGCGTGGGCCCGGAATGCGACGGGCGACCAGATCCTAGACGCGATCCGGGGCATGGTCGCGATCCGCTATGGCGGAGACGCGCAGGTCGCGCTCGGCGACGGACGACGGAGGTAGCCGATGGCCCGGACGCTCTACGGTGGCGCGCCCGCCGACTACGTGGCGACCGCGCAGTCGGTCGGCGGGTATCAGGTGCCGGCGATCGCACCGGGCATGATTCTGACGGCCTGGTCGGCGTTGACGGGCGGGTCGGCGCTGACGGACCTGCAGACAGCGGTCGGTGCGGCTTCTGCGGTGGTGACCGCGGATGTGAACGGGCGGGTCCTGTTCTATGGCCCTGACGGCTTCACGGCGGACATCTGGGTCCAGGATCCGAACTCGGGCGTCCGCTACCGGATTCGGGGCACGTCGGGCGGCGCGGGCGGGGCGTCGCTGCCGAACACCTTGGTGGTGTCGGCGAACGGGTCCGGGATCGTCGGCGCCTACAACTGTGACGGGACCGCGGACGACGTCGAGATCAATGCTGCGCTGGCCGCGCTCCGGGCCGGGGCGGGCGGGACGGTGTTGCTGACCGCGGGCGTCTACAACCTGGCGGCGCCGATCCTCGTCGAGGGTTTCGATGACGTGGACGTCGAGCAGGATCTGTACCTGCGCGGCGCGGGCCCGAAGAACACGACCCTGAACGTGGCTGGCGGCGTCAACTGCGGCGTCCGGCTGACGAAGTGCGTGAGGGCGCACGTCTGGGATCTGGGCTTGACGATCGGCGGTACGTCCGACGGCATCCAGGCGGTCGCGACCGCGACGCCCGCGGCCGGCCACCGGTCGGCGTGGATGTCGACGATCCATCGGATCCAGGTGCTCGGCTCGTTCGCGGGCACCGACAGCGGCTGGGCGTTGGACCTCGACAACATGTTCCGGGCCACGATCTCCGACATCGAGGTCAACGGCACCACGAACGGGATGCGGTTCTCCTCGTCGCACGCGGACTTCAACCCGGGCGACATGACCGTCAGCCGGTGCTTCGTCGACCTGTATACGGGTGCGGCGGGCGGGGCCGCGTATTCGCTGGAGAGCAATGCGGGCCAGCAGAATCAGAATTTGTTTCTTACATGCCATAGCATTGCGAACCCGGCCACAACGGGCATGATCGCATGGCGGTTCATCGGCGCGACCGCCCACATCCGGCTGGTCAACTGCAATGTGGAGCAGTTCGGGACCGCGGCCGCGATCGCCTCGGCCGCCTACGACATTGACATCGACTTCGTCCACGTCACGCTGAAGAACGGGTCCGTGCTCGCCGACCTGGACGGCTACGGCTCTCGGGTCCGCTGCGGACTCGCGTATGTGGAGCCGTCGGCGACGGTGCTGCTCATCGACGACGACAACACGTACAGCGCGAAGCCGAACGTGGCCGGGCCGATCAGCATCTACGCCGACACCGGCAGCACCGTCAATGCCGACGTCGCCGACTTCGCGGTCGTCCGCGACTGCACGTACGCCGGGCCGGGTACGGTCGCGGCCGCGCTCAAGGTCGGCCCCGGCGTGAAAATGCAGGCGCCGACGATCGCGCTCACGGACGCGGCGGCGATCGCCACCGACGCTAGCCTCGGCTCGTACTTCGCGGTGGCGGCGATGGCCGGTAACCGCACGCTCGGTGTGCCGACGAACGCCAGTGATGGTCAGGAGTGCACGTGGCGCCTGACCGCGTCGGGCGGCGCGCGCACGCCGACGCTCGCGACCGGTACGGGCGGGTTCGTGCTCGCGTCCGGTACGCCGACGGTGACGGTGTCCGCGATCGCGTCCGGGTCCACAGCGGAGATCACCGCCGTCTACCACGGGGCGAACCAGCGCTGGCGCGTCTCCCGCTACCAGATCTTCACGGCCACGTGACGGGGGTGCGCTGATGCCGCTGTTCGTCACGCCGGCCACGTCGAGGACCGGCAGCCCGTTTCCCGACGCCGAGCTGGATGCCGCCCTGGAGGTCGCGTTCGGCGCCGACCTCACGCAACTGCCGCACACGTGGTCGTGGACGGACCTGACACCGCGACTGCTCGCGGACCCGATCACGATCCAGCGCGGCCGGTCCGCGGGCGCCGCGGAGGCGCAGGCACAGTCGGGCACGGTCACCCTCGTCAACGACGACGGAAAGCTGACCCCAAAGCGGCCCGGCGCGTATCCGATCACCCGCGCGGTCCCGGCCAGGCTTCGCGTCTACCCGCACGTCGCGGACGCCGAGGACACCTTTGACCGGCCGCCGGCGGGGGACATCCGGTGGGGGACGTCGTCGTCGGGCATGCCCTGGTTCTGGGCTGCGACCGTTCCGTATACGACCAGCACGGACTTCGCCCTCAACGGCACCCAGGGCCTGCATCGGGTCCAGGCGGCGGGCGGGTATCGGATTTCGCACCTGCAGGTGCTGGCTCCCGAGGTCGAGCTGTTCGGGACGGTGACGCTGTCCGGTCTGCCGGACAACGGGGCGGTGCATGCGGGTTTCGCGTCGCGGATTTCGGCGACGTATGTGGACTACTACCAGATGCGGGCGCGGATCATCTCGTCGACGGGGCAGGTGATCGCGCAGATTATCCGCCGGGTCGGGAACGTGGACGCGGTGCTGGCGGAGGTGCTGACCGGGATCATCTATACGGTCGGGATGCCGTTGCACATGCGTGGCCGGTGTGGTGATGGTGAGCTCGGTCTGCGGTTGTGGACGGGTACGGATCCGGAGCCGTCGGGGTGGATGGTCGCGGCGACGGATACGGCGATCACCGCGGTGGGTGTGGGGCACGGGGTCCGGTCGGGGATCACGGACACGTCGACGACGTTCCCGGCGATTGCCTGGGACAACGTGTCGATCATCCCGTACTCGACCAGGCTCGCCGGGTTCGCTGACGACTGGCAGCCCGGCTTTCTGCCGTCCACGGGCGGGTACACGTGGTCGACGGTCAAGGTGCGGATCTCCGGGATCTCCCGCAGGTTGCAGCGGGGCCAGCGGGCGGCGTATTCGCCGATCCGGGCGGCGGCCGAGCGGTATCGGGCGTCCGGTCAGCCGTTGATCGGCTATTGGCCCTTGGAGGACGGGCAGGACGCGACCCGCGGTGCGAGCGCGGTCGACGAGAGTTTTCCGATGCAGCGCGGCAGTCTCAAGGTCGGCTGGGCGGGGTATACGCCTCCGCCGCCGGTGCCGTCGACGCGCCGGTGGGGGACTGCCCCGATCGCGGACATGTCGTCGGGTGGGCGGCTGACGGGCACGGTCCGGCGGGGTACGTCGTCGCCGGTGGAGTGGGCGGTCCGTGCGTTGGCCGCGGTGTTCGCCCCGGGGTTCGGGGCTGATATTCCGCTGTACGAGATCCGGTTCGTGACGGGCTCGTGGGCGCGGTGGCTGGTCACGGCCCGCTCCGACGGCAACCTGATCTTGGAGTATTTCACGGCCGACGGGACGAAGACCGGCGAGATCCTGACGTTCGG
Source organism: Catenuloplanes japonicus (assembly GCF_000717135.1). Lineage (GTDB taxonomy): Bacteria > Actinomycetota > Actinomycetes > Mycobacteriales > Micromonosporaceae > Catenuloplanes > Catenuloplanes japonicus. Next base: position 370,254 of record NZ_JNXY01000004.1, on the reverse strand, counting down.
CACGTCCGGCCTGGCCCAGTACCAGGTCGACGCGGTCCAGTCCGGCGGCAACGTCAACGTCAGGCTGTGGCTGGGCGACTCGTCGACCGCCGGTTTTGTGCCGTCGACGATCGTGGGCACGCTGGGCCGGATCGGGCAGGTCACGGTCAACCCCGCCGGGGTCGTCAACAACGCCGCGAGCAACGACCTCGGCAAGCAGTGGGGTGCCGGGCACGTCCAGGTGTGGGACACCAAGGACATCCCGATCGGATCGGACTCGACGACGGACCCGCTGACCGGCCTGAAAGCCACCGTGTGGCAGGCGTGGGCGGGTGAGCCCGCGCACCGCCGGATTCTGCGCCTGTGCGCGGAGGCCGGGGTGCCGGTGGCGATCACCGCGGTGACGGACGCCGGCGTGGGGACGCCGATGGGCGCGCAGGCGGACGCCGCACTGATGGACCTGCTCAAGGATGCGGCCGAGACCGACGGCGGGATCAGGTACGAGAAGGCTTTCGCGCTCGCCTATCTGCCGCGCGGTGCCCGCTACAACCTGACCCCGGCGATGGTCATCGACTTGGCCACGTACCGGGTGGAGGGCGGCCAGCAGGCGGATGTGCTCCGGCCGGTCTGGGACGACGAGGGTGTGGTCAACGAGGCGACGGTGACGCGCCCGTCCGGGTCTGAGGGCCGGTACGAGGACAAGGCGCACATCGACGCGAACGGCCGCTACACGAACAGCCGGCAGGCGAACGTGGCCACGGACTCCCAGGCCGTTCTGCACGCGTCGTGGGACGTCCGGCTGGGCACGATCGACGAGGTCCGCTACCCCGATCTGCCGATCGACCTGTCGTCGAACCCTGGCCTGATCTCGGCGTGGCTGGCCGCGGACATCGGCTGCCGCATCGACCGGATCAACGCCCCGTCCGTGGCTACGCCGGGGATCATCTCGCAGGTCTTGGACGGCTATTCGGAGACCCTGGCGCCGCGGTCGTGGCAGGTGAAGGCCAACTGCAGCACCTACTCCCCGTGGGATGTGGCTGTTCTCGACTCCGACATCCGCCTGGCCACGGACGGGTCGCAGTTGGCGTCGGGGATGACGTCGTCGGGGATGTCCGCCCGCGTCTCCAATGTGGGCGCGTACTGGACGACGGACCCGGCCGACTATCCGATGCAGTTGCGGATCGGTGACGAGCTCGTCACGGCGACGTCGGCGGCGCTGCCGGTCTCCGGCGTGCAGACGATCTCGCTGGTCGCGCGCGGGGTCGACGGGACCGCTGCGGTCGCGCACTTCGCTCTGGAGCCGGTTGACGTGGCCGACCCCGCCTACCTGCCGCTCTGACCTTCCCGTCCATCCCGGCTTCGATAGGAGGCTGGCGATGGCGACGTTTCTCGCCGGCATGAAGTTGACCCCGGCCCGCCTGAATCTGATGGCGGACCGGCCGGTGACCAGGTTGATCCTGGGCGCTGACCAGTCCCATCCGACGTCCGGGTCAGGGTTCCCGGTCGTTTTCGGCGGCACGTCGGTGGAGGTGTACGACACCCACGACTTTCATTCGACGACCGTCAACCCGTCCAGGGTGACGCCGTCGGTGCCTGGCACGTATCTGTGCCAGGGGACGGTGTGGTGGGCGTCGAATGCGACGGGGGAACGGCGGGCGATCATCGCCCGGAACGGGACGTTGATGGCGCCGTCGGAGCGGATCGCGAACCTGACGGCGACGCCGATGTCCGTGTCGGTGCAGCGGCTGATCGAGTGCAACGGCACGACGGACTTCGTGGAGCTGTTCGGCTGGCAGACGTCCGGCGGCGCGCTGAACATGCTCGGGACCGGCAGCGAGACGTCCACGATCACGTGCGTTTTCGAGGTGTCCCTCTACCGCTCGCTGATCAACTGAGAGGGGTGGTCATGCCCGAGCAGCCTTACGAAGCGGCCTGCATGGGTGGGCCGCTGCACGGCCAGATCCAGCTGTCGCGGTTCCCTGCCGGGTTCGTCCTCGTCGACAAGCCCCGGCACATGGCCTGGGTCTACCGGTGGGACGGGTCGGTGTGGCGGGTCGACCCGGGCGGGCATGCCGGCGACAACCGCTGGTACTCCGAGGTCGGCGCCCTGCACGCGGCGCTTGGTGACGAGTACGACGTGATCGCGGCCGCAGGGGAGGGCTGATGGCGGCACGGAACCCGAACCCGCTGCGGATCACCGAGCCGGTGTGGCAGCTGTGGATCGGCATGGACGGACTGGAACCGACCGCGGTCCTCGGCGGGATCGTCGCGGAGAAGCCCGGCTACCACTCGTGGCCGTCCCGTCTCGACGAGGACGACTATTCGCTGCAGCTGGCGGACGACCTGGCCGGGCCGAAGGACAAGGCGGCGGCGTTCGACTTCACGATGTCGGCGGCGGCGATGCGGCTCTACACCTCCCGGCTTGACGTGGCGGCCCGCGCCCGGGACTCACGGCTGTACGTGGCGGGCCGGCCGATTCTGCGGGAGTTCATCGGGACGAAGGACAGCCGGGTCGTCTACTGCTACGTCCTGACCGGCGGGCGGGCGCTGGGTGTCGGCGCTGATGCGGGCCCGGATTCGGGCCGGGACGACAGCCATCTCTGGCATTTGCACGGGTCGATCATCCGTAGGTTCGTGACCCTCCCGGACCTCGCCGACCGGATCCTGTCGATCCTGCGCGGCGAAACCCTGGAGGCGTGGCGGGCCCGCACCATCATCACCAGCACAGGAGCGACCATGCAGTTCACCGACCGGCTCCCCGGAGCCACGTCCAACCCCGGCCGGACGGTCGGCCAGTGGGTCGTCGACGACTCGAACCTGCGTGACTTCCTGACCCAGCGGGTCGGGACTCCCGGGATCGTGAACCTGCCGCAGGGCGGCTCTCCGCTGATGCTGCTGCTGGCGATGGCCCAGGACTGGCAGGCGGAGGCGGGTCGGCAGAAGCTCCGCGACGAGGCGATCCTGACCGCGGTCCAGGGCCGGGCGGGCGCGGCGGAGGTGCTGGCCCGGATTGACCAGCGGGCGGCCGAGCAGCTGCAGGTGCTGCATGCGATGCGGGCGCAGATCGCGTCCGAGCTCGCCCCGCTCCTGGTCGCCGCGGTCGGGCAGCAGCTGGTCGGGCAGGTGGCGCCGGATGCGCTCGTCGCCGCGCAGGAGACCGCGCTGCGCCGGGTCTTGGGCGGCCTGGACGAGGCGCGGGCGTGACGTCCCGCCCTATCCAGGTGACCAGCGGCCGGCACCCGTTCGAGGCCGCGATCATGGTGGCGACGATATTCGTCGGCCTGGTCCTGGCCACGACGGGGCAGGTGCCGAAGTCGGCGGAGAAGACGATGCCGCACGAGCTGATCGTGGTGTGGATGACGATGCTCGCCGCCGCGGGCCTGGTCTCGCTGGTCGGGGCGTGGTGGCGGGGCCGGGTCGAGACGGGCCTGCGGGTGGAGATGGCCGGCGTGCTTCTCCTGGCGGGCGGCGTGACGATGTACGTGATCGCGGTGTTCACGGTCAGCGGCTGGGCGGCGCTGGTCGCGGGCGGGTTCGTGGCGGCGATCGCGGTCGGCGGGTGGGCGCGTGTTGTCCAGATCGTCCTGGACCTGCGGCGTGTGGACCGGGCACGGCGGGCGGAGTTCATACCGCTGCTGGTCGAGGACGGCGACCGGTGAACGGGACGGCGGAGTGGCTGATGCTCGCGGTCGCGGTGGTCGGCGGGCTGGGCGGGCTCGGGGCGCTGTTGAATGCGGCGTTCGGCCGGCGTAAGACTCGCGCGGACGCCGCGCAGGTGATCACGGGCACGGCGATGGAGTGGATCGGGAAGTTCGAGAAGGCGGCCGAGTCCGCGCAGGCGCAGGCCGAGGCGGCGCAGGTGCAGGCGTCGAAGGCCCGGGAGCAGATGTCGGCGGCGCAGGAGCAGATGGAGCGGGTGACGGCGGAGGCGCGGGCGCTCGCGACGGAACTGCATCAGTTACGGACGGCGATCCTGGCCCCGGACGCGACGCTCGAGCATTTGCGGCTTCTCGTCGCCCGCGGGCAGCAGCAGAACGGGCGGGCTTAGCCGGCCCGCCACGCATCGTCGCGGCCGGGCCCAAAGTACGGGGCGTCGTCGACCGGCCGGTGTGGCGGCCACATTTGCACGTCGCCGCAGCCCGCGGCCTGGCAAGCCCAGGATCGGTGTCCGTGGGCGGGGTTGCAGCCGCATCCGGTCCAGCCGAGCAACACGGTCCCCGGGCCGAGCGGGTGTCCGGTGTCGCATCGGGCTGGTGTCGGTTCGCGGTAGATGACGCCTTGCGGCCCGTCGACGACTTCGAGCGGCATCGCCGTGCAGGCGGGGCAGGTCGGAACGACCTCGTTCCAGCGCGGGGTGACGGTGCTGCCGCAGGTGTTGCACCACCACTGCCCGACCCGGACCTGATCTTTCATTCCGGCAGCGTAGCGCTGCTCTTACACCGATTGGAGGCCTGCCGTGCAGGTGCAGATCCTTTCCCTGGTGGTCGGCATCATTCTGCCGATCCTCGTCGGCGTCGTCACGTCCAAGTCGACCAGTCCGGGCGTCAAGGCGGTGCTGCTCGCGCTGCTGTCCGCGGTGTCCGGGTTCCTGACCGAGTACCTGGTCGCCTTGAACACCGCGCAGGTGTTCGGCTGGGGCACGGTCGGCCTGACGTGGCTTGGCACGTTCATGGTCGCGGTCGCGATGCACTTCGGGTTGTGGAGCCCGACGGGTGTGGCCGGGTTCGTGCAGGCGAACGTCGGCGTGACCGGCCGGGATCCCCGCCCGCGGCCGGCGCTGCTGGAGTAGTCACGCCCCGGGCTCGTTGCCCATCTTTCGTTCGCCCCGCTCTTGGCCTTCGGGCCGAGGGCGGGGCGCTTCGTCGCGCCCGGGTGCCGGCGGCCGGTACGGAATCGCGTTCGGCGAGACCGTCCACCATGCCCGTTCGTCGCGCACGTCCGGGTCAGGCATCGGCGGCCGCGGCCAGGTGATGTATCGCCGCCTCGAGGTGCGGTGCCTGACTGATGGGCAGGTGCACGGCGAGGTGTTGGGAGCTGCCGCCGGGCCCTGTCGCGGTGACGCCGGCGACCAGGTGCGGGCCGTCCATGCTGGCGCGTTGGACGATCTGGAGTGAGACCCGGCCGGTCGTGCCTTCGATGAGTTGTGGCGCGGATCGGTGTGCGGCCCGGCCGGGTGGGAAGTCCTGTTCGTGTGCGGTGCACTGCTGCGGGTCGCACCAGCTCGGTTCGTCCATGTTGCCCTCCCCAGGGTTGGCCCGGGTGTGCGGCGGGGGTGGCCGCGTGCCGGGCGGCCAGCCGTACACCCGGGCTTACCGATCATGCTGGCACGCTCGTGCGTGCCAGTCGGGGAGCGACACAACGACCATGGTTGATCGGACGAATCAGCATCCGCCGATCATCTGACGGCCGACCGGGGGTCAGGGAAGCCTCAGGTCGTCGTGAATGCCGTCCATGTGACTCGTCAATACGGCGCGGCCGATGATTCCGTCCTGGTGCTCGGCCAGGTCCGGTTGGGCAGCAGACAACGGCCCGAACACGATCTTGATCGGTAGCGTCGGAGCGTGGCCCTGCAGCGCACGCCCCTCCGCCATCTCCCAGTAGCGCTGCATGAAGAAAGCGTTCGGGCCGAGCACCGTCCAGTGCCCGTTCGCGAGACGAAGCGATCGCGGGTCGTCGAGCAGATCGACCGTGACCAGAGTTTTGTGGCTCTGATTGGTCGGGTCGAACCCGCAACTCTGCGCGATCGCTTTGAGATCGGCGCGCCGATCCGTGACGGAGCCGAAGATGATGAGCGGCTCGTCGTCGCCGCGGGGCGTGACGTACGCGCGGTAGGTCATGGGGAACACTCCCGTCCGGGAGAGATGCGGGCGCCAGCAGCCCGAGGGACGCACTCCAGGATGAGACGGTGCGAGCCCGGCCGGAGGAGTTTCCGGGCCGGGCTCGTACGTTCAGCCGATCAAGGGTCGGTAGGTTAGCGGCGGCGCTTCCATGCGAACCGGGCACCACCCCGGCGTAGGCCCCACCCGAGCAGGCCGCCGGACACGGGGACCGCCAGAGCGCCGCTGTCCGGCACTCCCATCTCGGTCAGCACAGCCTGGACCAGAGCCCACAGCAGCAGCCACGCCACAGCCCATACCACCAGCTTCGCCGACCATGGAGGCCAAGCGGCCAGCGCGCGCCGCCACCACGGCGGCGTCGCGAACACGACGGGCGCACGCTCGACTGGCGGAACCCACCGAGGCCGGCCCGCCGCATCATCACGCGCGTGGCGCTGCGCGACCGCATCCCACGGCTTTACCCGGCCCGGGTTGTCCCAGTTGCCGCTGATGTTGTACCGCGGCCGCCATCCGGCGATGACCGCCAGTTCGCGGGCGTCGAGTTCCGGCTCGTCCCACATGCCCTGCTCGACGACGAACGCCTCACCGACGATCAGATCCGACCACGGCTGGGTGTCGCGGTGCTGGCGCTCCCGGGCGGCCAGTCGCTGCCGGGTCTTGCCCGCATACCCGAACTCGGTCCCGGCGGTGATGGGCTCGCCGCGGAGCATGGCCAGCGCGCACTCGTGCGTCAGGGTGGTGATCCCGTAGACGATGCCGCGACGGACGACCGAGGAGAGCCGGTCCGGTGCTGTGGTCATGCCGCACCGGACCGGTGCTGGTCAGCGGCGTGCGGACGCCTTCGTGTCGGCGTCGTTGCGGGCTTCGAGTGCGGCCGCGATCCGGCCGGTGTTCTCGACGAGGGTGTGCAGGTAGCCGACGGCCGACCGGAGCAGGTCGGCTTGGGCGAGTGCGATCTGGTCGGCGATGGAGTCGACGTGCTGCTCGACGTTGTTGAGCCGGTCGCCGGCGCGCTGGTAGTTGCCGACGGCGTTGTCCTCGTAGCGGGGCATCCGTCCACGGTAGCGGCATCCGCGCCGGTCATGCGCCACCCGCAGCCTTGGCGGCCTCGCGGACAAGCTCGGCGATGAGCGCCTCTTGCTCGGCGCGGAGCATCGCCTCCCGCTCCATCTGGCCGACGTCCATGCCGGACGCCGCGGCCTGGGCCCGGCCCTCCTTGCCGAGGGCACCGGTGGAACGGATCAGGTTGAGCATCTGCTCGCCGCGCTCCGTGCCGGCGGCGAGCAGAGACCAGCGGACGGCCGGTTTGCCGCCGTCGTTGCCGACCAGCGGTGCCGCACCGGCTGCGGCCTGCTGGTCGGTGACGGTGGACATGCGCTTGCAGGCGTGCCCGATCGTAGTGTGCGACGGGCTGCCGCTGTCGCTCTTGGACCACGGGCCGGCGATGTGGACCCACCACGCCGACTCCTGGATCTCGGCGATGGTCAAGCCGGGCCGGCCTTGGTCGGACTCGTGCTTGAGCATGGCCAGGATCAGGTCTTCGGCGCGCATGTGCGGCTTCTGCGACGGCTGCACGCCCTGACCGGCGGCACCGAACATGGCGGCGAGGTCGGCGGGGAACGCGGTCGACTCGACCGGGTCGGACTCGGACTGCAGGCGTTCCCGGCCGGACTTCGTCTTGCCGAGCTCCCACAGGTCCATCAGCCCGTGCTCCTCGAACACGGCGATCGTCTCCGGCGGCAGGGTCGGGGCGAACAGGATCTGCTCGCCCTCGGGGGTACCGTTCGGACGGCGCATCCGGTAGACGAGCGAGTCCGGGTTCTGCGGATCGCGGGGGATGAACGCGGCCCGGTACGCCACCGGCGTGCCGCGCATCTCCTGCATGACGACCATGCCGGGCAGGGTCGGCAGGTCGGACGGCTTGATCCCGCCGGTGTAGCCGGTCAGGCGGGCGGTGTGGTCGGTGACCCGCATGAGCTGGGAGCGGATCTCGTTGAGCTGCTCACGGAGGTTGTTGTCGCCCATGTCGGCCAGGCCGCCGCCCTGCGTCGCCGTCTCGGCCATGATCGCGGTGGCGCGCTGGAGACGGACCATCTCGGTGAGCATGGTGACGAACTTCGGGTCCTTCATGTGCATGTGGAACTCGTCCCAGATCGCCCGGATCGGCGGGCCGCCAGCGTCGCAGTCCCAGGTCGGGTCGGCGACGACCTCCATGCCGCCGAGACCGGTTGTGGTCCGCATGTTGATCCACGCCTGGCGGCGTTTCATCTCCGCCCACAGCGACTCGCGGATGATCTCCCGGTGTTCGATGGTGTGCCCGACCGGGACGATGCCGTAGAAGTCGACGTAGTCCATGGCGTTCTTGCCCGCGTCGTGGAGGATCGGCAGGATCCCGAGGAGCAGGTCGCCGTACACGGTGCCCTGTACGAGGACGGACTTGCCGGTGCCGGTCACACCGACGGTGTTCCCGCCCCCGGCCTGCCCGGGGGTGAAGTGCCGCTTGTAGACGCCTTCGCCGCGGACGCCCCGGCCGGCGAACGCCCACCGGACGCCCTTGCGGTCGACGAACACGCCGCTCGCGCCCGGGTGCGTGACGGCTTCCGCGAGCGGGAACGTCTCGGAGATCATGACGAGGCCGTGATTGATCAGCGGTTCGGGCTTGTCGCCCTCACCGACCCGGTTCGGCTGGTACTGCAGGTCGAGCATCGCCACGTCGATCTCCAAGACGTCGGCAAGCCACCGCTTCATACCAACGAACGGCGACACGTCCCCGTTGCGCGGGGTGAGGACGCCGGGTGCGGCTTTGACCAGGTACTCCCAGCCGATGACGACCTCACCGTCACCGTCGGCGGCGGTCAGCTTCCGGGTCTGGCCGGCGACGACCTCGGTCCGGGCGATGTCGAATCCGGCGGCGCCGTTCGCGGCCCGGGACGCGGCGATGACGTGCTGCCAACGCTCGGCGAACTTCCGGCCGGCGTCGTCGGGGGTGTCGTGCTCGGCGGCGATCTTCCGTGCCTCGGCGGCCGCGGACTCCTCCGCGGCACGCTGCGCTTCGGCGGCCTCGTGCTCCTGCCGGGCGGTCTCGGCACGCTCGGCCTCGATCCGCTCCTCCTCAGCGCGTGCCTGCGCTTCGGCGTGCACGGCGGCCGCGCGGGCGGCGGCCTGCCGGCGGGCGACCATGTCGGCCCACGGCCGGTAGTTGACGACGGCGATGAGCAGGGCGCCGAGCATCGACATGAGGAACCCGCGGAAGTTCGCGAGGTCCGCGCCGATCGCCTCGGCGATGACGAGCCACACACCGGTCGCGAGGACTCCGGAGGCGATCCAGCGGGCGCGGGACCGGGCGCGGGCGCGCAGGTGCCGGGGCAGTTCGCGGAGGGTGTAGCCCATGCGGCGGGCGTAGACGAGCTCGCCCGCGTACACGGTCAGGTAGGCGAGGACGGTTCCGCCGACGGCCAGGCACGTGCCGACCGCGATGCCGGGCAGCGTGTCGAGGTTCGTCAGGAGCGAGTAGTCCGCGACGAGCGCGCCGGCGGACACGGTCAGGGACGGCACGTGCTCGCGCAGGTCCCGGCCGGCACGTTCGGCCTCGGCCCGGCCGGCCGCGCGGATCTGGGCGATGCGGGTGCTTGTCGCATCCGCGATCCGCTGGCGGCCAGCGGCGGCCGCGTCGGCGAGCCAGCCCTCCAGCCAGCCGCGTGCAGCGGCTTTCGGATCACCGTCGGACGCCTCGGCCCGGCCGGGAAGCAGCCGGGCGCCGTGGTCGGCGCAGAACTGCTTCTTCGGCATGCCGGGGTCGTCGTCGCGGGGGAACACCCACTCGCCGGTCTTGCACGTCTCGGAGGCCGGGCACAGCCACCACACGCCGACGGGCAGGTCGCGGCTGTCGTCGACGGGGCGTTCGTGGTCGTGCTTGACGATCGGGCCGCCGTCGGTCTCGCGCCAGTGCCGGGTCATGACGACCCCGGCCGGGAGGGCGTTCTTCGCGGGCGCCGGTGGCCGGGCTGTCGTGGCCGGGGCGGTGATGGTGTTGGTCATCGGGTTCTCCTTCCGGGGCTGGTCCGGGAAACTCGGCGCCGCCCGGCGCGGGTCCGGGCGGCGCGGGGCTCCACGGCCGTCAGCCGGCCCGTCGCTGGGAGTCGACCCAGGCGCCGTCGGCGCCGAGGGAGTGCAGCTGCTCCTGGGCGACGCGGACCTGGAAGTTCGCCATGGTCGCGGCCCGGACGGACTCGGCGCCCTTGTGGACGAGTTTCTTGCTGCCGTCGACGATCTGGGTCAGCATTTGCGCGATGATCCGGATCTCTTCCAGGGAGATGCGCTCCCCGAACGACGCGGTGAGGTAGTTCGCCATCTCCTCGGTCGTGGTGGCCTCGGCCAGCAGGTCCCGGCCGACGTCTTCGAGGACGTCGAGGGCGCGGACCGCCTGACCGAGCAGGACGATCATGCGGACCATGGACACGTTCGCGGCGCCGGCCGCGCCGGTCCCGGACGGCATGGCCATCGCCCCGCCGGACCGGGGCGCGATACCCCCGCCGCCGATGTTCGCCAGGTTGCTCACGGATGTTCTCCTTCGCTCAGAAGATGTCGATGTCGGTGATGTGGACGAAGCGGTCGCTTACGCGTCCGCGTCCCGGAGCGCCTGGCCGTTGCGGTAGCCGGGCCGCGGCTGGCCGGCGCTGCTGGACACCTCGGCTTCGAGGTCGGCGAGCCTGGCGTCGTAGCTGGCGGTCCGCGGGTCCGGGCCGGGCGTGGCGTCCTGGCCGACGGGAACGAGGTCCCGGTCGACGGCCGGCGGGTCGGGGATGACCTCGGCGTCGAGGATGCCGTCGTCGGTGCTGGCCGGCGCTGGGCCGGGGGTGAGCCCGTCCCAGTCGGTCTGCTCGCCGGTCGCGGTGACCGGCTCGCCGCCGGCCTGCTCCTTGCCGTCGTCGTGGCCGCTGGTGCGGGGCTTGGTGGTGCCGGGCCGCCACCAGCCGGGCTCGCCGGCGTCGCGGCGGTCGCGGGCGTCGGCGCGGCCGTCGTCCCAGCCGGTCTTGAACCGGCGCCAGCCGACGATCGCCCCGTTCCACAGGCGGGCGGCGACCCGGCCGACGGTCTCACCGCTGTCGGGCTTCTCGCCGCGGGTGGCGGGGTCGGCGCTGAACCAGTCCCGGGTGGCCCGCCGGTGCCGGTCCCGGTCGGCGCGGTCCGCGTCGAGCCAGGAGAGGGCGTCGGCGTACCGGTCGGCGCGCCGCTGCTCGCGGGTCTTCTCCAGCTGCTCGCGTTCGTCGGGGTCGCCGTGAATCAGGTAGTCGAAGCCGAGGATCAGGCCGGCGACGACCAGGCCGGCTCCACCGGCGACCGCGGTCATGATGGCGGTGAAGGCGACGGCGGACTTGGCGTTCTCGTCGCCGCCGGGCTGCTGGGTGGGCTTGGTCATGAGAACGCTCCGAAGATGACGGTGATCGTGTCCTGGCCTCGGTTCTGAATGTCGGCGTAGACGGCCTGGGGGAGGACGAAGAGGATCGGGATGGCGTACATGGCGGCCCACTGGGACCATTTCTCGGGGATGAAGTCGCGGATCCAGTCGCCGGCGCCGGCGATGAGGAAGCCGATGGCGGTGACGGCGAAGACGACCCGCAGGATGATCAGGAGACCGGAGCCGAGGTAGGCGGCGATTCCGGTGTCGATGTACGCGAACGCAACGATGTGCACGAGCCCGATGAAGATCGACACGATGAAGGCGTAGTACATCCAGAGCGGCTTGTGCCCGGCGGCGTTGTGGGCCTGCTTGAGGATCCGGTGCCCGTAGAAGATCGTGATCGCGGAGATGATGATCGCCGAGACGAGGTTGGTGACGCCCTCGGCGCTGGTGAACAGGGCGACGATCGCGGCCCAGCCGATCGGGACGAGGGTCGGGATCCAGAACCCGGCGTTGAACGCGGCGTCGTCGGGAGTGCCGTCGGACAGGTCGTGGACGAGCTGCGCGCCGGACTCGATGGCCCGCCATCCGGCGACGACGGACAGCACCCCGAAGATCGCGGCGACGATCCCGCCGAACCCGGACCCCCAGCTGATCACCCATTGGGCGGCCGGGATGGTGCCGTAGGCAAGGGCGAGGCCGGATGCGACGACGAGCGCCAGCGTCATCGTCTTGATGACCCGCAGCTTGTTCCACTTCTTCGACTTGGTGGCGGTGGCGGTGCCGCCGGCCTGGCCGGTGCCGGGCTGTCCGGCCCGTCCGGCGCCGGCGCGCAGGCTGGCCTTGGTGGCGGTGGCGAGGAACTGCATGGCGAACCAGCGGATGCCGAACCCGGCGATGATCGCGGCGATGTGCCAGGCGTGCGAGTTGAACCAGTCGATCACGGGTGTGCTCCTTTCGGGCTAGACGTGGGCGGCGACGGCCCAGGCGGTGAGGGCGAGGATCAGGGCGAGGGTGGCGATCGCCGCAGTCGTCTTGGACGCGCCGGCGGTTTTCGCGATGGAGTGAGCGAGGGCGAGCCAGGCGAGCTGGAGCAGCCCGGCGACCGCGGCGGCCAGCTGCCCGGCGAGGCCGTGACGGACGTCGTCGCGGTCGAGCCAGAGGGTGTCGAGCGCGTCGGCGGGCGTGGGGAGCGGCTGGGCGGCGATCGGGTGGTCGCGGAGCGCATCGGTGGCGTCGGTGTAGTGATCGGACTCTGCGTGATCGGTGGTGGGTTCGGTGACGGCCGGTGTGATGTGCGTTCCGCCGCGGATGACTCGCAGCGGCGGCCGTCCCGGCGTGTTTGCGCTGGTGGAGCGCGTGGGGCGGGTGGGGTTTCCGATGTGCGTGCGCGCACGCACATCCTCCGCTCCGCTACTTTGAGTCATCGTTTCTCCCGTCGTTGAAGGGCCGGCTACGGCTGCTGGCGGCGGTGGTGGGCGACGAACCGGGTTGCCCCGGCGGTGACGACGGCCGCTCCCAGCGGCAGCGCCCAAGCGGTCCCATCGAGTGCCTGAGAGGCGACTGCCGCGGCGCCGATGAGGAGCGCGGACGCGGACGCGCCGGTGACCGTCACCCCGATCCCGGTCGACTTCGGCACGGGCGGCAAGGGCGGTGGCGGGCCGGGTGGGTTCTCCGTGAACGGCACCAGGTAGTGACGGGGGGCGGTGACGGCCGGGGTGACGGTCGTCCGGATCTGCAGGTCGGTCATGGTTAGCTCTCCTCGGTGTTTGTGCTGCTCAAGTCGGTGGTGACGCGTTCGAGCGCGGCGGCGATGTCCGCCGTAGACGCGCCAGACTGGAGGTCGCGGCGCCAGCGGATCGCCAGGTCTCGGCCCTTCGACTCGGCGCTGCCCGCGGCCTTCGCCATCCGGGTGCCCCGGGCCTCAACGCCAAGAGATGCGCAGGTCAGCCAGTACTCGCGCATCGCAGACGCCTTCGTCTCGCCGTGCGCGAGGACGGCCTGGGCGCGCTGCTCGGCGTACTGCTCAACCTGCTCATCCGTCATGCCTGCGCGGATCGCAGGTGCCGTGAGCTGGTAGTTCGTGTCGCGGCGCGCGGTCGGGGCGGGCCGGGTGGTCTCACCGGGCACGGCCGGGATAGTCGCGGTGGCGTTGTAGAGCGGCGCGCACGTCGTGATGACCGCCCACTCCGCCCACAGCGCCTCGATCCGGCGCGGGAACGCCATCTTGGTAACGCGGGCGACGTCGTGCCACCAGTACTTCTCGCCGGCGTGCTGCCGCTTGCGGCGCTCGACGTCGTCGGCGACCCCGACGTACAGCAGCTGACCTTCGCGGTCGAAGCAGCGGTACAGGTAGGTGAGTGGGTCGCGCACGGTCAGTTCTCCTCGGTGCTGTGAGAGTGCCCGTTGGTCCCGGCGGTGACCGGCGGGCGCGGCTCGGGGATGGGCGACATCGGGATCGGCATGTCCGGCGCGGTGCTGGTGTCCGGCTCGTCGCTCTTCAGCCACCGCGAGATGGTCTTCGTGGACACGTTCAGCCGCCGGGCGATCTGCTCGTGGGTGAGGGCGTCTTCGTCGCGGAGTTTCCGGGCCTTGGCCTGCGCGGACGTGGTCTTGGTGTCCGGTCGCGGTGTCCGGTTGGATGTCCGGTCACGGCGCGCCTGGGTGTCCGGTCGTGGTGTCCGGTCAGCGACGGCGGCGGTGACCGGTCGAATGTCCAGACGGGTGGCCGGTCGGGTGTCCAGTGCGGCGTCCGGACTGATGTCCGGCGCTTGTCCGGTCACGATGTCCACCGCGCTGTCCGGAACCATGTCCACCCGTTGTCCGGTCACCGTGTCGAGTCCGGTGTCCACCGGGCTGTCGGGTGCGGTGTCCGGTCGCGTGTCCACCTGATGTCCGGACGGCTGTCCACCGCGCTGTCCGGTCACCGCGTCCGGCGCGTGTCCGGTCATGTCCGGTGCGGATGTCCGGTGCGGATGTCCGGTGATGGCGAGCCGGACCTGGCCGCCCCACGGGGACACGTCCGCGACCGCGGCCCGGGTCGTGCCGTCGGCGACCTGGTAGAGCAGGGCCAGCTGCTCCCGGACCGCGCGGATCGCGGCCTGGTCGGTGCCGAGCTGCAGGTGCTCGTTCGCGGCCTCGGCCTGCCGGCGCAGCGAGCGGGCGGCGAGCTGGACCCGCCATTTCGCGGACTTCGTCTCCTGGAGCAGGTGGAGCCGGTACGCGGTCCGGGCGAGTCGGGCGAGGCGGCGAGCCTTGGCGACGTCTTCGATGCCGCGTGAGGTCGGCTCGGCCAGGCGCAGCCAGACGAGGATCCGTTCGGGGGTGAGCGCCCAGTGGATCTGGCCGGGTTTCCGGGACCCGGCGGGCCGCTTCTCCGGGTGCTTGGTGAGCCAGATGTCCAGCTCTTCGACGAGCTCCTCGACGACCATGTACGCGGCGACCGCGGCGACGAACCAGCGGAACGCGCCTTCGTCGGTGCTGGTCGCGTGGATCGAGGCGAGGAAGGCGGAGCCGGCGGCGATGCCGTAGATGACGCGGGCGCCGTGGCCGAGGCTGCCGTGCCGGTAGATGTGCCGTCGGGTGCGCCGGAACGCGGAGATGATCTGCGCTTCGGCGAATGCGAAGAGGACGAGCCGGATCGTCCAGTGGAAGGACAGGACGTCGGCGAAGAACTTCCACATGCCGGTCGCGAGGACCGCGGTGGCGATCAGGGCCGTGATGCGGGTGATGGCCCGGTCGGTGGGGGTGAGTCCGCCGGGCTCGGTGGGCGCGCCTCCGGCGGTGCGGGTCCGGCGGAAGCGGCCGGTGACCTTCCAGGCGAGGAGCGCGAGGAGGGCGACTGCGGCGGCGGCCTGCCAGTGGCCGGTGGCGTATCCGAGTGCGTCGGGCGCGAGCTGCTGCCACCACGGCACAGCGTTCGGCTCGGCCGGGGCCGCCGGCGGGGAGCCGGTGCCGTAGTCGGGGGCGAACAGGTTGCTCACGGCAGTCGGTGGCATGCGAGCAATCTTGCCACACGTGCTAGCAAGTTGCTAGAAATTTCTTGGAATTTCGCTAGGATCGTTTCATGACCCTCGCCCCCGAATCTCCGCCGCTCGTGGAAACGATCCGCGCCACCCGACTCCCCCCGCCGAGCGAATGCCGCGCTATCCGCCAGCGATCCGGCGCCACCCTTGCCGAGGTCGCCGCTGAGGTCGGCGTCGACCCGATGACCATCTCCCGCTGGGAACGCGGCCTCAACAAGCCCAACCGGGCCCGCGCCATCACCTACCGGCACCTCCTCGACGCTCTCGCCGCGATCGGCACCGGATGAACCCCGCCGCACCGCAGGCAGGCATTCATCCACTGATGGCGAAGGGGTCCCCCGCATGAGCGGCAACGCAACCGGCTTAGACCCGGAGGCGTCCGAGAGAATCGTGCTCGGCGCGATGATGCTGCAGTCGGACTGTGTTCCGAGCCTCGCGGCGATTCTGACCTTCGACGACTTCGCGCGCCCGATCCACGGCGAGATCTTCAGAGCGGTCCTCAACAACCGCTCTGACGGAGCTCCCACCGATGCAGTGGCGGTCGGCGACACGCTCCACAGGTCAGGTGACCTGCTGCGTGTCGGTGGAGCCCCCTACCTGCTGCGCTGCGTCGCCGAGGTGCCCACGGTCGCGTCGGCCACCTGGCATGCTCGAAGTGTTGCCGACACCGCCCGGACGAGGCGCGCGGAGGAAGTCGGCATCCGCGTCCAGCAGGCAGCCAAATCCGGGAACGCTGAAGCGCTCGCCGCTGCACTCGCGGACGCCGCGCGGCTGCACGCCCAGGGAGAAATTGGCGAGCCGGCCCCCGGAGCCAAGCGAGGATCCGGAGCGACGCCGCTCACGGCAGGGCACGGGCATGCCCGCCGGTTTCCGGTGGAGCACCTGCCGCCGATGATGCGCGAGTACGTGGTCGACTTGGCCGAGCGCAAGCAGGTCCCGGTGGACCTGCCGGCCCTGATGATGCTCGGTGTCATGTCCGGCGTGACCGGCCCGCGCATTCTGGTCCGCCGCGACCACGACTTCATTCAGCCGACGAACCTGTACGTGATGGTCGGCATGGAGTCCAGCAGCGCAAAGTCGCCGCCGGTCACCGAACTCCGCGACGGGCTGTGGCTGGCGAACCGGACGCTGCGCGAGCAGCACGAAAAGTGGGTGGAGGGCGAGCAGCTGCGACTCGCCGCCGAGATCGAGGACGTCCTAGCGAAAGGCAAGGCGGTGACGACCGACCTGGAGGAGAAAGAGGGCCTGAAGGCTCGCGCGCGACGACTCAGCCAGCAGGCCGAGGACCTGGCGAAGAGCCCGCCACCGGCGCCGGTCGTCGAGCTCGACGGCGATACCAGCCCGGAAGCGCTCGCCGACCGCATGTCGACGAACCTCGGCGCGGGCGCGGTCATCGACGACGAGGGGACGCTGCTGCGGAATCTGGGTGGACAGTACTCGGGCCGAACGGCGAACCTCGGGATTGTCCTCAAGGGCTACGACTGCGCCCCGTACAAGCCGACCCGGATCACCCGCGAGGCCGGGCAGATCGGTCGGGCCGCACTGACGCTGGCGATCTCGCCGCAGCCGCTACTGGTGGCCGAGATGCTGCAGAACGCTCTCATGCAGGAGACGGGCTTCATCAACCGCTTTCTCGTTTCGTTGCCCGGCGACCTGGTCGGCAAGCGTGAGGGGCGGGAGTCGGTCTTTATCGACGACGTGCCGGCTGAGCCGCAGAGCCGGCGGTTGAAGCGCTGGTGGGCGGAGCTGCTGGAGAGCTTGGTCGGCTATGACGCGCTGGTTGACCGGCAAGCCGAGGAGGCGGCGATCGAGGCGGAGTCGGCGGTCATCGACCTGACCCGTGGCGCGTGGAAGCTGCACCTTGACTATCAGAACGTCCTCGAGCCGCGCATGGATCCGTCGCGAGACGGCGACCTGTGTCAGGTGCGTGGGTGGGCGGGCAAGCACGTGGCCCGAGTTCTGCGTGTCGCAGCCCTGTTGCATCTGGGTGCCGGGATGACCCCGGACGATCGAATTGAGGAGTCGACGATGCGGGACGCGATCGCGATTGGGGAGTGGGCGATCGAGCATCTGCTGGCGGCGGGACGGGTGGTAGGGGTGTCGCGCAATGCGGGTCGGATCAAGGAGTACGTGGACGGCTGTGAAGGCCGGCGGGCTGGCCGGACGGAGATTGGCAAGCAGGTGTTCAGCAACAACGAGAAGGCCGATGACATCGATGGGTGGGTTGGCGAGCTGGTGGCTACGGGGGAGTACACGCTGGAGAAGGTGAGCCTTGGCCGTGGTCGTCCGCGGCTGGAGGTGCGCTGGGTGGGGGATTCCTCGTAGGTTTCCCTGTATTTACGTACGAGGTAAGTAGATAGGCCCTGAGCTGGGAAAATCCCCCCGCTCGGGGCTTTCCTCGTTTTCTTCGTTTCTTTCGTAGGGGCTTGTGGGTGGGTGCGGACGCCCTCGCGCAGGAATGTGCATTTTCTCGATCTATTTATATTTATATATAGTTCCAGGTGGGGGCGGATTTTGTCCCGTGGAGGTCCTTGTACCCCCTCCCGGGGGTACGAAAGAAACGAGGGAAACTAAAAATGCAGGTCAGGCGCTGTTTTTAAATCACGGATAAAGCCGCGAAAATCGGCAAGCCCTGGGCGTGGCCCGCGAACCGAGAGATAGGAATCCCCCCGCATGATCGAAATGGTGGCCCGTGACGGCCCGCCCGAAGCCATGCTCTGCCCCGCGTTCATCTGTGATGCCTGCCGCGAGCAGGTCGTTGGCAGTGGCAACATCTACTACCGGGACCGGTGGGTCGGCGATAGGCGCCAGTCGTCGCCGCTGTTCGTCTCCCACAAGCGGTGCGCCCGCGCCGTCGAGGCGATCCTCGACGTGTTCTACCCCCAGTCCGACGGCTGGATGGACCTCTGTCAGGAGATGCGCGACTTCGTCAAGAGTCTGGCGAACAACTTCACGCACGCGTTCGCCGACGACACCAAGGGCACCTATCACAATCACGACCTCGTGCAGCCCGACGGCGGGATCATGCCGCACTTCAAAAACGGGCCACCCGGAACGGATTAGCCGTCTCGGCCAGCCCTGATCAACCATCGGCTACCCGCGCGTAACACCGCACGACTCCCGGACTCTCGCATGCGCGCCCCGCCGGCATCGGACTGCCCGGCGGGGCTGCTGCAGTCCGAGCGCAGTCCGCCACTGGAGTCCACGCATGCGCAAGACCACCACCGCCCTGCTCATCACCGCCGCGCTCGTTGCGCTCGGCTGCGGGTCAGGGACCAGCATCACCGGCGGCGCCGCAGCACCCGCGCCCACGCCGTCCGCGTCACCGAAGTCCGTCGAGGTCGGCCAGCCGCTCTCCGTCAGTAGCGACACGCTGGGCGCGACTTGGACCCTGTCGAAGCCGGAGATCAAGACCGCCGACGACTTCGACTCGAAGCCCGAGCAGGGCCGCTACCTGCTCGTACATCTCAAGACCGAGGTCACCAAGGGCGAGGCATACGTGTGCTCGTGTGACCTGTCCGTCGTCGACGCCGGCGGGAAGGTCTACGAGGTCGGCTATGGCTCGTTCGACGGGAAGCCCGACTACACGACGGCGAGCCTCAAGGCCGGCCAGAACACCGACGGCTGGGTCGTCTTCGACGTGTCGAAGGAAGCAGCCGAGTCCGGGAAGATCCAACTACGGGTGACCAGCCTGTTCGAGAACTCGGCCTACGGCTACTGGCAGCTCTGACCAGCGGTGGGGCGCCCGTTCGAGTGACCGGCGCCCCACGCAGCGGTACCTTCGCCCGATGACGACACCCGCAGAAGGCGGCGAGCCCGCAACCGCCAACGAGCCGCTTCCGAACGCGCCGGACGCCACGCCCGAGCAGCGGGCCAAGTCACGCGCCTGGGCACGGGAGGTACTCTCCCACCGGCCTGATCCGGCAAAGAGCGCCGAGATCCGCAAGCAGCTCGGCCTACGTTCGCGCCGGACGGGCGTGGCGGCCGGCATGGCCAGGCTGACGATCGACATTCCTGACGACCTTGCCGCGAGGGTCGCAGCCGTCGCGGGCGAGGATTTGTCAGCGTGGTTTTCCATCGCCGCCGACCAGCGGCTACAGATCCAGAAGATGCTGGTCGGCACCGAGGAGCGCTTAAAGGCGCCCGCCAAACCGGACACCCCCGAGAAGTTGTTGGCGCACATCGACAAGCTCCGGGCCGACATCCTCGCCAAGATGAACGCCGAGCGAGACGACCCGACGGACAGCAGTCGCGAAAACCGACACTCCTGATCGAGTAACGATCCAAATACCGTGAGTGGTTGATGCTGGTCTATCCACGCGGAGGCAACCCATGGTCATCGCAGTCGGACAGCGACCCGAACGGGTGTATGAAAACTCAGATCCCGAACACCCCTCCCGATCATCAACCGAAGGTCGCTACGGTCGGCCGATGACCACCACCGTGCACCAGGTTGCCGCCGCTCTCCGCAGCGAGCTCCCCGGCCTGCCGGACTCCAAACTCCGCAGGCTCCTCTACTACTGCCAGGCGCACCACCTGGCACTCACCGGCCAGCCCATGTTCGACACCCATATCGTCGCCGATCCGGACGGGCCAGCCCCCGCGGTGTTCCCATACGAGCCCGCGGACGGCAAGCTCAGCCACGACCACGACCTCGTACTGCTATCCGTCATCGGCAGGTACGGACGCCTCACCGCCAACGACATCGGCGTCCTCAGCCGAGGCGAGACCCCCTGGGAGAAAACCGCCGACGGGGCGATCATCGACCCCGACAAGATGCGCGCCTATTTCACCGGCGCTGGAGCGCCCGACGACACCGACCCGCGGCTCACCGACCCCGGCTACCGGGCACATCTCGTCAGCCGCGTCCGGACCGAACGAGGACGATCCGCGCCACCACCAGACAACCGGGACCGACTCGCCGCCTGGGCGGCCGGCCGTGTCGACTGACGACCGATGGACCGTCAGCGGGTTCGAGTTCTGGATCGACCGCTGGATCAAGGAGAAGAATCCGCCCGGCACCGAGCTGCAGCGAGTCAGCGCGTGGATCCTCGACCTCGAGGCCGAGCCAGCACCCTCCGGCGCCGCTCCCGTGTCCGGGCACATTGGCATGACACTTCCCGACGGGGAGGCGGAGCCCGACTTCGACGGCTTCTTTCACGCGCGCATCCCCGGGACCTCGGTGACGGTGACCTACGACGTAGACCGCGCAACCCGTACTGTCACCTGCCGGATCTTCGACGCATAGCCGCCGACGAGCGCACAGCAAAACGCCCGGACCTTCGCGGTCCGGGCGTTTGTCGTAGCTGGCGGAGCTACGAGGTCGTCAGCGCGTCCGCGGCAGCGACGAGCAGCCGCCGGGCCTCGTCACCCTCGACAGCGTCTTGCCACATCAGGTCGAGCGCCCTGGCGAATATGGCGGCCTCGTCGCCGACGTACTTGACGTCCCCGTACAGGTTTTCGACCAGGACGGATTCGCCGTCGAACATCTGAAACGACGCCTGCGGCCACGTACTGACCTTGCCGAACGGGATGATTCCGAACCGGATGTGGGGCACGCCGATGACGGTCTGCAGGCGGTCCAGCTGGGCGCGCATCACTGCGGGCTCGCAGGCGTAGGTGCGCAGCACTTGTTCGGTCATGAGCAGGTTGAAGCGCTTGCTGCTGTCGTAGAGGTGGTCGGCGCGCCGCATGCGCTTCGCGACCGCCTCGCCGATGTCCGACGGGTCGAGCTCGTGCAGCCGGTAGCCGTCCGCGAACACGGCCCGGCAGTAGTCGGCGGTCTGCAGCATGCCTGGCACGTAGGCGACGTCGAAGAACACGATGCTGGTGGCGTCGGCGAGCAGCTGCAGGAACTCGTCCTGGACGGCGGCGCCGCGGCCGCCGGCGTAGCGGCGCCGGTGGCTGGTGCGTGCGTCCTCGGCGATCCGGGCCAGGTCTTGCAGGTGTTGGACGGCGGTGTCGTCGAGGCCGGCGATCCGCGCGTACGCGGCGATGTCGTCGCTGGTGGGCATCTGCTTGCCGGCCTCGAGCTTCGAGACCTTCGACGGGGGCCAGCCGGCGGCGACGGCGAGTTCCTTGCCGGTGACGCCAGCGGTGGTGCGGGCGTGCCGGAGGGTGTCGGCGACACCTCCGGGTTGGGCGAGCCACTGGGTGATGGGTGGGTTACTGGACATGGATGTCTCCTCGCGTCAGGCGGACCGCCAGGTCCCGCGTAGCGCGAGCTTGTGCTAGGTCGTCCGGGTCGGTGCTGAGCTGGTTGGTGCGGCGTCCCTGGTCGTCGAAGGCCAGGAAAATCAGGTGGGTGTCGTCAAACAGCCAGAAGTCCCTGCCGTTGTTGAGGCCGGCTTGGGTGGCTTGTTCGGGGGTTAGGTAGATGTGTTGCTCGCCGGCGCGCGTCGCCCACTGTCCGAACCAGCGCAGCCAGCGCTGGTAGTCGGTGGGCGGGTCTTGGTGGACGCGGACGCGTGTGATGGTGATGCCGCTGGCGGTGAGTGCTTGGGTGCGGTCGTACCAGCCCCGGAACCCCTCCATGTTGGTGTCGGGGGGTTCCGGGTGTCCGGCGAGGAACGCTTCCACCGAGGCGCGCTCGACGGGCTCGTTGTAGGCCGGCTGGAGTTCGAGCCGGAACGCGGAGTGTCGGACGCTGCGGAAGATGTGCTCGAGCTCGGCCTCGGTGATGGCGCGCATGGTCAGGCGTTGCCGCGGAGGCGGTCGAGAACGTTGGCGGGGACGAAGATGGCGTCTTCGTTGTCGGCGAGGTTGCGCAGTTGGGCGCGCTCGTCGTCGGTGAGTTGGATGCCCTGGACGACGTAGCCGCCTTCGGTTTCGTAGAGGGCGGGGCAGCCGTTCATGCCGGAGCCGGCGTCTTTCCACAGGAACGTGAGGTTGCGCATGGGCGTGACCTTTCCGTGGGTTGCCAGGAGTTGCCGCAATCTTCTTGACCCGATGGTGTCATCGGCGTGTCTTGCTACGCAATAACCCCCTCCGCGTTGCGGGAGGGGGTTATTGGCGTGCTGCGGGAACCTGGCCCTGTCATCTTACGAGAAATTTCGAGCAATTGCTTGCCAAGTTTCTCGGTCGGGTGGACGATCAGAGCAAGCAGCAAGTCCGTAGCGAGAAACTAGCGGACCGCTGCTCCTGACCTTCCTCGTCGCGCCGCCGATCTGGCCGCGCCAGCCTGAAGGAGAGCCCGTGACCATCACGGCCACCGCTACCGAGGACTTCCCGGGCGACGACTTCAAGCCCGTCCCGCCGCCGTTCACCGGCGGCGACCCGGCTGACGGTTTCAGCTCCGACACCGAGGCTTTCGCCTGGCTCACCGAGTCCGGCGCCGGTCTCGACGCGATGCTCGCCCGGCTCCTGCGCCGGCAGGCGGTGGCCCGATGACCGCCCCCGCACCCGCACCCGTCAAGCCCCTCACCCCCGGCGCCCGCACGTTCACCGCCACCTACCAGATCGCCGGCCACAACAGCAGCGAGCAGTTCGCGGGCGTGGTCACGATCGGCGACGGCCAGACGTTCGACGACATCCGCGACCTGCTCACCGGCCGGTTCACGGACGCGATGGGCGTCGACCGGGCTGCGGTGACACCGCTGGACCTGAGCCTGCGGCGTGCCCGGGGTGTCCGATGACCGCCCCGGCCCTGACCGCCGCCGCGACCGGCGACCACCAGCCGTGGTGCGCCCGCCACGTGAACGGCACCTGCTACTCCGCACCCGACCTGATCCCGGACCTGAGCAGCGACCACTTCGGGCAGCTGACCGTAGAGAAGGCCGCCGACGGCGAGCCGCTCCTGTCTGTCGACGTCGGCAACGTGGAGCTCGACCTGGCCGGCGTCGAGGCGTACATCGTGCAGCTGCGCGCCGCCGCGGCCCGAATGGCGGAGGCGAGCCGGTGACCCGTGACGACTGCTTCACCTGCTACCGGCCGCTCGGTGACCCGTGGCAGGCCGAAGAGGTCCCCGGCGTCACCAGCGCCCCCGGCGTCGAGCCGGTCATGCGGCACATCACGTGCCCGCCCGGCCAGTGTGGGTTCTGCGGCATCGAGCAGCCGTACGCTAACCTCCGCTCCCTCAGCGAGCTGACCGACGACTCGGCCCTGTTCACCTGCGCCGACATCTCCGCGTGCGTCGCCCGCCAGAGTGCGGAGGCGAACCGGTGAGCGCCGCACTGACCCCGGAGCAGACCCAGCAGCAGGTCGCGGCGAAGGCTGCCGCACTGGCTGCGGCCCGCGCGTCGAGCACCCGTGCCGCGCAGATGGCCGCAGCGGCCGGGCAGGCCGCCGCTCGCAACGCCGAGAGGGGACGCTGATGGCTGTCTGGCAGCCGACCGACCTTGATGCGGCGCACGCCGCGAACCTGGTCGAGATCCTCAAGTCCGCCGAGACCGCAGAGATCGTCCTGACGCCGACCGGAGACGATTACGTTGCGGTCGACGCCCAGGGCTGGGTCCAGATGGAGCATGTCCAGGATCTCGGCGATCTGCTGGAGCGCACCGGTGACTGGTCGTGGCGGATTTCCGCTGCGGGCCGGGAGCGGTTGCGCGAGATCGGCTGGACGCTGTGAGCGCCGCCGAGCTGGCCGCGGCCGCCGAAACCGACGTCCTCTTCGCGCTCGCCGCCGGCCGGACCGTGCTGGTCGAGGCCGGGTGGGTGTGGGCCGACAGTATGCCGGTCGCGGACGAGAACACCGCCCTGGACCTGGCCGAGCGCGGTCTGGTCCGTGAGGTCGGCACGCAGCTGCAGTTGACCGCGGACGGCACGAATCGTGCGGCCGAGCTGGACTTGCATGCCGCGGGCGGTACCCGATGAGCGCCCCGCAGCATCCGCTCCTGGAGACGGTCGTCGCCCCGGGTGTCTACCGGTACACGGCGACGATCTGGACCGCAGGCCCGGACGTCGACGGTGCCGGCGAGGTGACCGTGGACGTCCCGACCTTGTTCGCGGACATCGTCGCCTTGCAGGTGCTCCGGCCGGTGTTCGCCGCCGCGCTGGCTTCGGGTGCGCGGATCCCTGGCGGCCCGGTCGGGCCGGTCGCGTGCGCGCTGACTCCGGTGGGTGCGTGATGGCCACGTTCTTCCCGTACGACCCGCCGCTGAAGGCCCGGATCATCTCCGCGTTGTCCGCGCACGCCGACGGCTGCCAAGACGGTGACTGCACGTGGTGCGACAACCTGATCGTCCAGGCCGAGGCGGTCATCGCCGTGCTGGCCGGGTACCCGCCGGACGTGCTGCAGGAGCACCTGCGTGACGCGTCCGGCCGGGACCGTGCCGCGGAGCCGGGCTCGTGACGGCCGCCCAGATCACGTGGGACGACCTGCGGGAAGTGCCGCTCCGTGACCTGCAGCCCGGAGACAGGTGGATCACGCTCGCCGCGTTCACGGTCTGCTGGGTGTCGCCCGACGGCCGGGTCCGCGGCAGCGGGTACGGACAGCCGCGCGGCACCGTCTGGACGCTGGACGGCTGGGCCGGCGACACCGCAACCGCCACGTCCGACGACGGTGAGAAGCGCTCCCAGCAGATTCCGGCGGGCACCGCGGTCACCCAGGTTGTCACGGCCGGAGGTGCACGATGACGGCCGCCCAGCAGCGCGTTGAGCCCGACTACGACCGGCGTCCGGATCCTGGCCTGGACCGGCTGCGCGCCGAGCAGAAGTCCCCGGAACGGCGCGCGAACCGCGAGTCCGCGGCACGGCGGCCGTCATGAGCGACGCGATGACTCCGGTCAGCATGTGGCTCGGTTCGGCCGGCACCCGCTATGGGCGCGTCGAGACGAAGGAGCTGGACGAGGCCCGATCCCAGAACCCGGAGATCGATCACCACGTGGCCGTGTGGTGGGACGACATGCCCGGGGTGCACACGTACGAACCGCTGCGGCACCTCGCTGAGGTCTGACCGGCGGCTCTGGCCCTCGACATGGTGCGAGGACCGGGGCGGCCGGGCCAGACCGGGCCCGCCGAGACAGGAGAAATCACATGATCAAGCCGACTGACTTCCACCGCATGTGGATCGCCGTCCCCGACGAACTCCGGACCCTACTCAACACCGGCAACGTCCTCACCTGCTCCCACGAGCAGGTCCAGTTCGCCATGGCCGTCGACACCGAGACCGACGCGGCCGCCCAGGTCCGCGACCAGCTCGCCGCCGACCGGCCCGCCTACATGATCCTCCCCACCCAGGCCGTCCTCGCCGCGATCGCCGCCGGCGAGACCATCGAGGTCACCGTCTGGGCCGGCCAGGACGCCACCGCCGGAGCGATCCGTCTCACCGGCGATCGCGGCGGCGTCGATCTGCGCACCGAGCACGGCGACCGGGCTGTGACCTCGACGGTCCTCAGCCAGCTCCACACCGGGGACTTCTTCGCGATCTGCGAGCGCAACGAGTACCGCGAGTGGGTCGTCTACCGGGCGCTCGCCGATGCGATCGACGGCCGGGTCGAGGCGCAGCGGACCAGCGCGCACGACGAGCCGGTGGTGTCGTTCACCGGCCTCAATCAGGTCGTTTACCTGCTGCCGGACCGCGCCGAGATGCTCGACCACCTGGGCTGGGGCGACCTGACCGCGGCGAACGCCTGACCGACCGCTCCCTTGTGCTCAGCCCCGCGGCTGAGCGCTTGGGCGGCCGACCAGACGGAACGCCGAGAGAAGGAGTAACCGCATGGACGCCACCGTCACGATCACCGTCGAGGTCGACGGGCAGACCAAGACGTTCACCGCCAGCACCACCACCGACGGCAGCCCGCACCGTGCCGCCGACAACCTGCTCTCCGCCGTCCGCGGCGACGCGGGCGAGTGGGTGCGGGAGCAGGGGGCGGCCGCCCGCGAGCAGCGGGACCGGCTCGCC
Source organism: Catenuloplanes japonicus (assembly GCF_000717135.1). Taxonomy (GTDB): domain Bacteria; phylum Actinomycetota; class Actinomycetes; order Mycobacteriales; family Micromonosporaceae; genus Catenuloplanes; species Catenuloplanes japonicus. The sequence goes on along the minus strand of NZ_JNXY01000004.1, from coordinate 344,172 downwards.
ACCACCCCGTTCCTGGCCGGCGGTGGACGATGACCCCGACCCGGCTGTCCGACGGTTTCACCCGCCGGGCCCCGCTCGCCCTCCGCCGCGACATCGTCCCGGTCGCGTTCGGCCGGCGCCGGGTCCGTACCCGCCGGATCGAGGTGGCCCGGTGAAGCTGCTGTGGTCGGCCTGGTTCTCCGGCGTCCTGACCGTGATGGTCGAGGACAACCCGCTCACGCACCGCGTCTACGAGTGGCACGGCAACACCTGGCTGCTCGTCACCGACCGCCTTCACCCGCAGCAGTCGAACGCGTGGGAGCAGTACCGGATCGACCCGGCCCCGGTTCCGGACTCCGTCGCGCAGGAGCTGACGGTGCTGGCCGCCGAGGAGATCGCCCGATGACGGCCGCCGTCGACACCAGCGCGGTCAAGGCCGCGCACGCCACTGCCGAGGCGCAGACGGCCAAGGCAGACGGGAAGGCCGGGATTGCGTCCGCCGCCGCGGTCGCGGAGATCGCCGTGTTCGCGGGTGCGGCCGGAATCGCGCACGGCGACGTCCGGGCCGGGTTCGTGGCGGCGTGCGTGGGCGGGTTCTTTGCGCTCGGCGCGGTACTGGCGAGCCTGTGGCCGCGCCTCGGCGGCGATCACGGCTTCGTTCGCTGGGCGGGCATGGACCCGGACGCCCTGGCCGTCGAGCTGGCCGAGGCGCCGCCGGTCAGCACGCGCGCGGTGGTGGACCTGTCCCAGACCGGTCTCGCGAAGAACCGCTTCATCCAGATGTCGATCGTGCTGCTGTTCGCGGCGCCGCTGGCCGGTGTCCTGACCGCGGTCGTGGCCTGACCGGTGCCTGGTGGCCGCCCAACGCGTGTGGGCGGCCGTGGGGACCGGGACATGCCCGGCCAGAAGAGGAGATCCACATGGGCTTGCAAGACGACCAGCGGGTGACGGCGACCGAGGACGGCCGCTACCTGTTCGAGCAGGACAACGCCGACGGCACCCGTACCTGCGGGGTGCTACAGCGATCCGGTTTCCCGGACGGCACCTGGACGTCGACCTGGTTCGCGGAGGCGGCCGGCGGCGACAGGGTGCTCATCGAGGCCGGCAGTGGGATTTTCCCGACCGCCGGCGAAGCCTACGAGCAGCGACCTGTGGCTGCGCGCTGACGGTGTCCGCGACGCATCCCACGGGGTGCGTCAAGGAGACCGCCAGAGCATCCCGCTCAGCGGAGACAAGGAGAACCATCGTGAGCAACCTGGACAACCCGGCCGTCGAGCGTTCCGGCGACGGCTACAAGGTTGGTGACCTGCGGGTCCTGCCGAACCCCGTGCTCGGCTGGGGTATCTACACCGGCCCGGACCTGTCCATCGCCGACGGCGGGGCAGCGATCGGCTGGGCGTCCGAGGACGACGCGGTCGGTGTGGCGCTGAACATGGTGGCGGCGTGAACGGCCGCACCGAGTGCCCCGGCTGTGTCGGCCGCGGCACGGGCGAGAACTGCTGCATGTGCGACCTGCCGATCCCGGCCGGGCTGCGGCGGGAGACGGGGGCGGCGTCCGAGTTCCCTGGCGTGCCCCTGGACGGCTGGCCGTTCCCGATCGTTGCCCGTGAGGCGTCGGCGGAGGTGCCGGCGTGACCGCCCCGAAGACGAAGTACGACGGCCACGAGAACCTGGCCTGGAACGGCAACGGCTGGGACGTGCTGTGCTGGCCCGGCGCCGCCCATACGCACGCACGCGTCGAGTTGTTCGCCGGCGCGAACGGCGTGGAGGCCGAGTCGTACTGGACGGAGGGTGACCCGGAGCGGCAGCAGCACGCCAGCCCGGACGAGGCCCTGGACCGGTTCCTCGCGGAGATCCCGCAGTGAGCGCCTACGCGAACGACTCGCGGGTGACCGTTCTGGTCTGCGGGCACGGCTGCGTCAAGGTCGACGGAGGCAACGGCGTCGTCTACGTCGGGCCGGGCCAGTTGGGCGGGTTCGTCGCCTGGGACGACGGGCAGGAGCCGGACGGCACCGGGTTCGACAGTCTCGACGAGGCGATTCGGTCGCGGATCGGGGACCCGCAGTGAGCGATTCGCTGGAGGTTTACGACCGGCCGCGGCCGGACGGTGTCAGCGCGGAGTGGTGGGCGTGGGCCGAGGCGCACGACCGTTTCATCGCCGCGTGGCGTCTCGACCACGGCGGCGACCACACAGGCGGCGCAGAAGCGTTCCGGCAGACCGAGGAGCACGCCCGGCTGCATGCGGCGGCCTATCCGAAGGAGGGGCAGTGAGCGACACCGTCAGTCTCGCCGACGTGCAGCCCGGCGACTTCCTGTTCCTGGACTCCGGTGACGAGCCGGCCCGCGGCGGGTTCGTCGTCGAGGTCAGTCCGGTCGGGGACTTCAACTGCCCCGGCGACCAGGACCACGGTCGTCCGATGGCGTGGGTGTGGCTCGACGACGGCGAGGGTCCGGCCCGCAGGCGGTCGTTGTGGGCTGACGTGACGTACCAGGTCAACCGCAAGACGAACTGACGATGCGCGGGGAGCGGCTCCAGCCCTGGAAAGCGACGCCGCTCCCCACCTACCGAACCCCCACGAAGGAGGGGATCAGCATGGCTAGTTTCTCCCAGCTCGCCCAGGACTTCCAAGCCGCCCAGCGGTCCGGGGACCAGACCCTGGTTGCGTCGACCGCGGCAGCGCTGCGCGCAACGCCTGAGGCTGCCGCTGCCCGGCAGCAGACCGAGGACCGGGTCGCAACCCAGCGGCAGCCGCGGAGCCGGTCGTGACCGCCGCCGGTGAGGCGCCGGCCCGCTACCTGCCGATGATCCGCACGGACGGCCGCGGTGACCTGCTGTTGGAGGTCGACGAGGGGCTCTTGACCGAGATCGTTACCGAGCCGGACATCACCCTCGGTCCGGGCGGGGTCGTGTCGCAGCCGACACCGGACGGCCTGGTCGAGTGGAGGCCAGCGCCGTGACCGCCGCGTTCAAGACGATCGACCAGCTGGGTGTTGAGGTCGAGCACGACGGCCAGGACGCCTGCTATGCGTGGATCGCCGGCCAGCCTGCCGGGTCCCGGTTCGAGGTCCAGGAGCGCCGGCCGGGCTGTATCGGCTGGGACCTGCACGAGCAGGGCGTCACGCCCGAGGACATCGGGGAGGCGGCGTGAGCCGCACCTGGGTGACCGCCGACGACGGCACGACGCCGCTGGTCGAGATCGTCCTGTCCGACGACGGGGAGGGCTACGCGGCCCGCTGCGACCGGCATGGCCTGCTCGACACGGACGGGCGGCGCTCGCTGAACGACGTGGTCGAGGCCGCGGGCAACCACATCGACTACCTGCACTAACCCCTCGGGCCCGGCCATCTGTGCCGGGCCCTCTTCACGTCCCGAGGAGGACTACATGACCTTGAAAGGCAGCATGTGGCGGACCGTCGACACGTCCGGCAACACCGGACCGGTAGAGCACGACACGGAGCAGGCCGCCCACGACTGGATCGCCGGCCAGGCCGCGGACGGCCGCTACGACGTGCAGGAGTGGTCGCAGGCGTATTCCGAGTGGCAGATGTACGAGTTCCAGGTCCGGCCCGCCGACGTCGCCCCGCGGGTGGCGTCGTGACCGCGCCCGACGAGGTGCTGGAGGCGGGCGAGTACCGGTATCGGGTGGTCGAGGGCGACTGGTCGACGCACTCCGGGGTCGTGATCGTCGACGAGCCGCAGACCCGGGACGAGACGGCCGGCCTGGTCCTGGATCGGCTGGGCAAGATCGTGACTGTCTCGGACTCGGCGACGGTCGAGCTGACCGCGGTGCCGGTGTACGACGAGGTGCCGTGGTGACCGCGCCGGTGATGGACCGGGTCGACGCCGTGCGCGTGAGCCTGGCTGCGGAGGGCATCGTCGTGTCGTGCGAGCTGGACGACGGCACGGTGTGCGTGCACGTCGACTCGCCGCGGCCGGCTGTCGGCCCGGTGGAGTCGACGACGGAGGCGCACGTCCTGCACGAGCTCGCCCGGGTCGCCTACCCGCTGAGGTGGACGCCGTGACCCGCGACGACCGTCCCGCGATCCGTTTCATCAACTACATGTCCGGCCGGGAGGAGATGGAGGCCCGGCTGATCATCGGCCCGTACGACACCGTCGAGGCCCGTGACGCCGACCTGGACCGCCTGTCCGGCCTACCGCTCGGCGCCGGCCGCTACCACGGCGGTCAACAGTTCTTCGCCGCGGAGATGGCTGAGGCGAGCGACGGCTGGCATGACGAGACGGTTGAGCCCGCCCAGGTCGCGGACGCCACCACCATCCGTGCCTTTCACGCCGCGTTCGACGGCGTGCCCGAGGACGAGGAGGACGACGAGTGAAGTGGCCGTGGCAGCGCGAACGCACCGACTGGCGCGACCTGGCGCAGCGGGTTCCGGACTGGGACCGGGTCACACACGTGTGGCCGGACATGCGACCCGGGATGGTCGTGTGGCGAGACGACTCGTACGGCGGCCCGGACCGGCTGACCGTCCGGTCGGTGTCGCCGCCGGACGATGACGGCTGGTGCTGGATCGACGCGGTCGAGGGCGGGGAGCGCCGGCAGGGCACCGACTTGTTCGACGAGCTGACGCCGGAGTGGGCCGGGCTGATCGACGGGATTATGGACGCCGAGGCGGTACGGCTGGCTGCGGAAGGCGGCCCGTCATGAGCGGCGTCTACGTCCGGCGTGGCTTCCCGGGCACGACGGTGACCGCCGTGCGCTGGACGGGTCGGAACGCCGACCAGGTCGCCGCGCTGGGTACGGGCCGGTGGGAGCGCCGCTGGTGGTCGCCGACCCTGGACCTGGTCTTCGGCGACGGTGTCGTGCCGGTGGGTTTGGGCTGGTGGGCGGTCCGCCGCCCGTCCGGTGAGGTCGAGGTCGTGGCTCCGGCCGCGTTCCGGGCCGGGTTCGAGGTGGTGTCGTGACCGGCCCGTGGCAGGTCGTCGAGCACGTCGACCGGGAGCACCTGGCCGGCCGGTACGAGCACCGATACGAGACGGCCTCGTACGACGAGCCGGGCCTGCTCGAATGCGCGGCTGCGGTCCGGACCAGCCCGGCTGAGCGGATCGTGGCCAGCCACGACACGGAGGCCGGCGCGGTCGAGGACTGCAGCAAGCGGGAGTCCGCCGAGACCAGACCGCACGTCACATGGGCGGTCGAGTTCCTGGACCTCTGACCGCAGGCGCGAAGAAGCCCCGCACCGGATCACCGGGCGGGGCTTCTTGCTGGGCGCGGTCAGCCGCCGTCGGTCTCGGACCGCCACGTGTGCCCGTCGGGGCACGCGTAGGTGCGGACGCTGATCTGCTGGTACGGGCCGCGGTCGTCGAACGAGAGCGTCCCGGTGGTCGGCGGGGCAGCGCAGGTAGGGCAGGACTCGCCGTCCTCGGCCGCGCCGGCCAACTGAGCCGCGTCCAGGACGGTCGGGGTGGCGGTCACGCGGCGCCGAGCAGCTGGCCAGCGGCGAGCCTCGACAGGCAGCCGATGACCTCGTCCGCGGTCAGCCCGGACCTGACGATGACGCCCCGCATGCTGTCGGTGGCGGGCTCGTCGTCGGTTGGGTCGACCTCCAGCTCGTACGGCCAGATGCTGTCCGGGTCGACGGTGACGTTCGCGCCGCGGCCGCCGGGGAACTCGTAGTGGGCGTGGCCGGGGTCCGACTCGGTGATGAAGAAGTCCAGGTCGGCGAGGGTGGGTGCGGTCATGCGGGCTCCTTGCGGGGAGAGGGTCCGCCGCCGTCCGGGGAAGAGGACGGCGGCGGCTGGCCGGTCGGCCACCGAGTGCCCGCCCGAGCAGGCGCGATCGGGCGGGCCGGAAGCACGGCGGTCAGGCGGGCTCGATCTCGATCCAGTTCTGGACGACCACCGTGTCGAAGTTGTTCCGGTCACGGATGAATTCGGCGACCCCGTAGATGTCGTTCGCAGTACGGATCGGCTGCGGGCGGGTGATGTCGACCGCACCGCCGCCACCACCGCGCGGGCCGGTGAAGGTGTACGTGACGTAGTAGGCATGCATGCTGCTGCTCCTGCTGGTCGAGGTCCGGGCTGTCCGGCCTGCCACCGCCACAGCCCGGCCGGTCGTGCGCTCGGGCTGGACGGAGGCGGGCCGGTCAGCGGAAGGTGACCTCGACGCCGAGCGCGGCCGCGTATCCGATGATCTGCTCCCGGCGGTCGATGCCGAGAACGAAGACCCCGAGGCCGATCGTCAGGCTGAACGGGCCGTGATCCATGACCGCAAGGTAGGCGTTGACCTCGACGGCGACCCGCTCCGCCTGCGCAAACACATCGGCGACGTCAGGGGCGAGCTCGTCGATGATGCCGCTCATCGGTTGTAGGTGTTCGTCGAGACGATCTCGTTGATGTCGAACTTGGTGGTGCCCCGGTCGGAGTCCTGGACGACGGTCACCAGGTCGCCGTCGATGGCGGTGACGATCCCGAGGATGCTCTCCCCGCCCTGGAGGCTGGCGGTGAACCCGATCGTCGGGTGCTCGCCGTTCTCCCTGGCCCAGATGGTGACGTTCAGGCTGGACTCCGCGTCCCGGCGGGCGGCTTTGAGGGCGTAGTCGCGGCGGAACGCGGCACGGATGTCGCTCATGCGGTGGTCTCGCTTTCAGATGCGGGAGGGCTGGCCGGGCGCGTCCAGCGGGGGGTCTGTGACGCGCCCGGCCAGCGGGGAGGGAGTAAAGATCAGGCGGCGATCCGGGCGCGGCCCGCGGTCCGGTGCCGGCGGCGGCCCGCGGACTCGTCGATCGCCTCGTGGCGCAGGACCGTCCGGGACGGGCGCTTGCGGCGCGGCTGCCGGACCGGCCGAACCCTGGACGCCTGCAGCTCCTCGGCGCGCAGCTCGGCCTCGGCCTGCTCGTCGGCACGGACCTCGGCGACGGTCGTCCAGTCGCAGAACTCGACGTGGACGACGTCGGCCAGGTCGACCGGGGCGGGGCAGGAGAAACGGTCGCCGACGTACAGCTTCCGCTGGCCGGTCGACGTGACGTCGAAGCCGAGGGCCAGGCCGGCGCGGCGGGTCCCGTCGGCGAGGCAGACGAGGATCGGGCGGAACGTGTTGTGCGAGATGTGGAAGACGTTCGTGTCGATGGTCGGCGTGCTCACGGCGGACTCCAGTCCTGGAAGGGGAGATCAGGGGCGGCTGGCCGGACGCTGTCCTGTGCCGGGACAACGCCCGGCCAGCCATTACGGGGGAGAGGAAAGAACTAGGCGGCGAGCGCCGCGGCGTGCCCTAGCTGGGCGAGGAGCTTGCGGCCGGCGTCGGTCAGCTCGCCGTACAGCCAGTCACCGCGGCGGGTGCCGGGCGCGGGGGTGAGCTTGAGCAGCAGCTTCGACCCGGCGGCGTCGAGGCTGTCCCGACGGGCGGTGATGTGCTTGTTGTTGTGCCTGCCGGCTCGCCAGACGCGGCCGTGCTCCAGGGCGACGAGCAGGGCGCGGATCGTGGCCGGGGTCGGCGGCTTGGTGTGGGCGCCGGACCGGCGGACGGGGACCTGGCGGCCGCGGTCGACGGCGAAGTCGGCCAGCGTGGCGGCCGGCTCGACCGGCGCGGGGGCGGGGGCGTTCCACTCGTAGCTGCCGTCGGCCTGGCCGAGCTTCTCGATGATCTGCGAGGCGGGCATCTGGGCCTGGGCGAGGTAGGCGACCCGGCCCCAGTAGTCGCGGGCGGCCGGGATGGCGCCGAAGCCCTTGGTCAGCTCGTCGTGGCGGTTCATCCCGGACCGGGCGTTGACGGTGAATCCGTCGATCGCGGTGGTCAGGGAGAGCGTGAGGGTGCCGTAGGTGCGCTCGGCGATGACGGTGCCGGCCTGGTTGGTACCTTGCATGGTGATCGGCTCCTGTTGCGTCAGGGTCGGTCTTCGCGAGGCGGGGCGGGAACCCTGTCTCGCGTGCCCCGGCGGGGCGGGAACCCTGCCGGGGCTTCTTGCTGTCCGGGGCGGGAACCCCGGTGCCTTGCTGCAACCAACGTTAGGCCAAGCGAGGATTGGATGTCAAGCCACGTTAGGCCATGACTTGCTAGGCCAACCCTGACGTGCCAAGATTGAGACGTGACAGAAGACGAACTCCGCGCCGTCGTAGCCGCCTACGACCAAGCCGGCGAGCACATCGCGCGACTCGAAACGCAGCGCCGCGACACCCGCGACGCCGAGATCCAGCGCGCCGCCGACGAGGGCATGCGGCAGGTCGACATCATCCGCGTCACCGGCTACAGCCGCGAGACCGTCCGCCAGGCACTCAAACCCGAAGCGCGTGAGGCGGTCCGAGCCCGCCGCAAGTCGCCCAAGGACGCCGCCTAATGCCCGGCACCCGCGCCGAAGCGACTGTGATCGCCTCCGCCCACTACCTGGACCTCGACCTCCCGGACGGCGTCGAGCAGATCGGCCAGGGCGCCCACCGCACCGTCTACCTGTCCGCCGACGGCACCACCGTCTACAAGGTCGGCGTCGACGGCGCCAACCGGCGCGAGGTCGCCACCCTGACCCGGCTCCGCGCCGATGGTCACCGACACGCGCCCGAGGTCAGCCTGTTCGAGGTGACGCTGACCGTCTACGGCGACGAGGAGACGGCCACCGTGGTTGCGATGCCGTACCTGCCCGACGACGGATCCGTGGCCCGCCCGTACCCGATTCTCGAAGGCGCCGCCGACTTCAACCCGGGCAACGTTCACGCCAACGGTGGGCAGGTGTGGCTGATTGACGCCGGCGGGTACTGACTCCTGCTCGCGCCCGATGCCCGCTGTGCCGTCTCCGTGACGGCCGCGGGCGTCTGCGCGTTCTGGCCACTTCGGAGTGATGTCGCTTGCGCTTCCTAATTTAGGAAGCTAGCGTTTGGGGTGTCGGCAGGGGAACAGCCCCAGCCACCGCCGGAAGGAACCGGACATGACCACCATCGCCAGCCTCGCCGCCGAATACAACATGCAGCCCCACGAGGTCCAGGCCCTCGCCGACCTCAACGACACCCCGCAGACCGCCGAGCTCGACGACACCACCGAGACCCACCTCCGCGACCTGCTCACCAACACCGACGACGACGGCGTCTACCGCGGCTGACCGCCCCCACCCGAACCACCCGTCCAGCCCCGGCCGACCAGCCGGGGCTGACCCATATCCAGGAGCCACCGTGGACTACGCCGACCCGCCCGGAATGCCCGACGACGAACGCATGACCGACGCCGAACTCCGCGTCGTCCGCGAACACCTCGGCCTCACCGGCGACGCCCTCGCCGCGCACCTCGGCGTGTCCGGCCGGACCGTCCGCCACTGGGAGCATGGCAAATACGAGGTCCCGGACGGGGTCCGGCTCGCCGTTGAAGACCTGGAACAGCGCACCGCCGAATTCGTCGACGGCATCGTGAAAGCGCTGGCCGACGTGCCCGACCCGGCCGTCATCGTCTACCGCACCGACGCCGACTACCGGGCCGCGCATCCCGGCGTAGACCTGCCCGCGGCCTGGCATCGGGCAGTCGTCGCCCGCGTCGCCCAGGAGGTCCCCGGCCTGGGCATCGTCTACGGGCCGACAGCGGCCGCGGACCGATAGGCGGTCAGCTGCCGATCGCGCCGACTACGTTCGCCGCGGTGCTGAGAATGACGCCGGCGCCGAGCAGGATCAGAGCTGTCGTTGCTCCGCGCCAGGTGGAGGCGGCGATGTGGATGCGGATGATGCGCGGCGTGCGTTTCAGGTCCGCGTAGGTGAACCGCTCCTGCTCGCCGGGGCCGTTCTGGGCCTTCAGATATTCGCGGCGTGCGCCGGTCCAGGCGAGAATGACGGCGGCGAGTTCGAGCCCGCCACCCACAACGGATAGGCCGATGACGATCCACTGACGCATGTGGGCGACCGTAGCAATCGGACGCCAGTTGTCCCGCCCGCCGGCGGCAGTGGATCGTCTGGACCCCGCCCGCTCGTGGATCGGACACCATCCTGGACACGCGGCTACGATGCCGAGCCATGACAGAAGCGTCCCCCACGAAAGCGTTCGACGCCGCGTTGCCGGAGTTCGTGGCCGCGCAGCGAGCGAACCAGGAAGCCGGTACCGGCGGCGTCACACCCGAGATCAAAGAGATCGAACTCAGGTACAGCCTGGCGACGATCGCCCTGGTCGAAGCACTGGAATGCCCGAAGTGCGGTGCGGCGCCGGGGGCGGCCTGCACGGGCGCGAGGGAGCAGAAGAAGCCCGTTCTGTGGTCGTGGCGCGGCGAGTGGCGGGTCCATGCCGGTCGGTTGACGCTGGCCGCCCGGCGCCTCCGGAAGGCCGGCGCGTCGCACCTCAACTGGAACGCCTGACCGAAACGCTGAAGGCCCGCGCGCTTCTGATGGGAGCGGCGGGCCTTCGTCGTGTCCGGCTACGCCTCGTCGGCCTTGCGGCGAGCCTCGTGCTCCGCGAACCGGCGCCGTGTTTCCGGCGACCACTCGATTTGCGGACCCAGGTCGAACCCCGCCCGCCGAAGAGAGTCTGCCCAGTCTTTTTCCCGGACGCTCTCCGCAACGTCTATCTCCCGGATGCGCTTCCCTCGTTGTGCCTCCGGAAGGATTCCGCGTTGCCGTGCGTCGTGGATCCAGCCGTGGACCGTCGCCGACTTCTCCCCGCTCTCCTTTACGATTGCCGCCGCTGGCCGGGTTGTGCGCTGTGCGTGCGCGAGGTAATGCCGAGCGAGCAGGCGCAGGAACTCGTCGTACGACGAATCGCCGCGGCGTAGCGGCGGCAGCGTGGCGGGGTCGTCGTCCGGCTCGGCAGTCCTGTTTGCGTACGCCTTTTCGAGCTCGCCGACCGGGATGCGTCGTAGGTCCGCTGAGGTGATGCCGTCGGTGAGCAGCACCATCCCGACCATGACCTTTCGACCGTCCGCGTCCGGCTTGAAATGCGCCCAGAGGGTGGCGTCGGGGATGCCGGCGGGGCCGCCTTCCCATCGCATCCACTCGCCGTCCGCCTGCTCACGAAGTAGCTGGGCGAGGACGTTGGCGTCGATGAAGACGGGCTGGTCGGGCACGGGTGGACGGTATCAGCTCACGTTCGGGTGATCATCGGGGACGATCCCCGGCAAGAACCGGGCCGAACTCTTGCGAACTGTTCCGGACCGTGATCAGATGGGGTCGGCAAGAAATACGCCCAACTCTTGGAGGTTGGCATTGACCTCGTCGTACTACACCTCGCGCGAAGCGCAGACGTACCTACGGATCGGCAAGACCCGACTGTTCGAGCTGATCAAAACGGGCCAGCTGACCCCGTTCAAGCTGGGCGGCCGTCTCCGGTTCGAGGGCACCGACCTGCGCGCGTACGTCGACCGGGAGCGGCAAGGCACAGCAGCCGCATGACCCCGGAAAAGAAACAGCGCCAGGGTGTCGAGACCCCGGCGCTGTCCATGACCTTGGAAGGCCATCACATGCCGACAGCTTGCCAGAACGTCAAGGAACGCGACAGCCCAAACGCGCCATCCGCGCAGACGGTCCTCACTGCGGGTGTCACTCTCCAGGCCGTCGACGCGCTCGCCACGCAGGACACGTTCACCCGCGAGCAGGTCGCCTACCTCATGCACCTCGCCTACGAGTCCGGGCGGACCGCCACCCACCTGATCGGCTGCGCTGAGGTGCGCTGCGCCGACCTCAGCGCCGACACCGTCCGAGCGCTTCACGCCGAGCAGGTCGCCCTGCGCGCGGCCGAGTCTGAGGCGGCCCGGGAACGCCTCAACGCACGGCTCGGCCTCCCCGCCGGCTATCGCTACCGCGGCGGCCCCGTCGACTGGGAGACCGGCATGCCGGTCGGATCGGCGTGCGCCTGGCTGCGCCGCACCCAGCGAGCCTCCGAGCGACGGACTGCGGCGTGACGAACCCACCGGATGTCGACGACCTCGAAGCGTCCTGGGCGGCGACCCTCGCCGACGACGAGTCCGACGACATGCGGGAAACCCTCAAGGCCGAGCGCTACCGGGCGTACCTCGACGACGAGGTCATGCGGCAGCGTGCCCGCCGCGACGCCCGCCGCCTCCTCGACTCCGAGGACGGCAAGACCGTCGAGGTCCCCGAGCCGACCCTGCTTACCACGCTCCTCGACGAGGAGGATGAGACCGAGGCGTGGCGGATCCAGGGTGTCTGGCCGCGCGGCGGGCATGTGCTCCTCGCCGCCGGCGCGAAGGCGGGCAAGACCACCACGACCGGGAACACGGTCCGGGTCCTGGTCGACGGCGCCCCCTTTCTCGGCATCTACCCGGTCGAGCCAGTCCGCGACGAAGAAACCGTCGCGGTCCTCGACTTCGAGATGCCACGCCGCGGGGTCAAGAGGTGGCTGGCCGACCAGGGCATCATCAACAAGCACTGCGTGGCTGTGTGGACCGAGCGAGGCAAGGCTGCCCGGTTCGACCTGCGGGACGTCGAGATCCGCGCGAAGTGGGTCGAGCGCTTGAAGGCCGCCAACGTCAAGGTCTGGATCATCGACTGCCTGTCGCCGGTCCTGTCCGCGCTCGGCATCTCCGAGAACGACAACACCGAGGTCGGGCAGCTCCTCGACGGGCTCACCTCGGCCGCCGCCGAGGCGGACGTGGACGAGGTGCTGCTGATCCACCACATGGGTCACGGGGCCGAGCGGTCGCGTGGCGCGTCGCGGCTGATCGGCTGGCCGGACGTGAACTGGCGGATTCTGCGCCAGCGCGACGAGAAGGACCCGAATGCCGAGCCGGCGCCGGACTCGCCGCGGTTCTTCTCCGCGTACGGCCGTGATGTGGACGTGCGCGAGGGCCGACTGCTGCACGACTCCCGGACTCGGCACCTGACGTTTGTCGAGGGCGGGCGGAAGGCGACCGAGCAGTCCGAGGCGCTGGCGAAGCTGCTGGTCTACGTGCGCGACAACCAGGGTCAGTCGGCGGACGCGATCGAGAAGAAGCTGAAGGTCCAGGGCGTCGGCCGCAACGACGTGCGGAAGGCGCTCGCGGACGCGGTGTCGCGCGGCTACGTGCTGGTCGTGCCGGGCCGGTCGAACTCGCGCCTGCACGACATCACCGGAACGGGCCGGGCCACGCTGGCGCTCCTGTCGGGCGCGGACCCGGACGATGTGGACATGTCCACGCCGGATGAGCGGACGTGGTGCCAGCAGGATCGCGCCCACATCACACCGGCGGACGTGGCGGCCGGGCACGTGCTGTGCCGGGCCTGCCGAATCGAACAGGAGGCGGCGTGAGCGCTAGTTCGCCAGTTCGCCGCAGTTCGCCACCTTGAAGTGGCGAACTGGCGAGCCGGACAGTGATCTTGCGTTTTTGCAGGTCAGGGCCAGTTTGTCAGTTCGCCACCCCTAATCCGGCATTTGATCTTCATTTCCGCAGGTCACCGCTGTTCGCCAGTTCGCCACCCCTAAAGGAGGTGGCGAACTGGCGAACTACAGACCGGCCCGGCGAGGTGGCGAACTAAAAGTGGCGAACTACTACCGCAAGTCGTAGATGAGAAATCCGAGCCCACCTTCCGTCGGTGCGCTCTTGACCTTCAACCACAACCCGAGGAGACCCAGATGATCGGCATCAGCTTCGCCAAGGACATCGCCGAGTCCGTCGCCGCCCCCGACAACACGACCTGGGGCACGTTCGCCGGCGGCCTCAACGTCGTCCGCGCCACCTCGAAGACCGCCGCGTACGCGACCGCCTGGCAGGCCGCGAACCGCCGCCGGACGACCGTCCAGATCTACGCGGTCATCGGCCGCGGCTGGACCCAAGTCGACGTCGTCCAGCCCACCGGCACCGAGCTGTGCGAGTGGTCGCCCGGCACCCAGATGCGCGCCACCGGCGACCAGGCCCAGGACTGCCTCGCGCCCGCGCAGCTTTCCGTCGGCCGACGCGAGAACTGGCACCTGTGCGGCGCGTGCGCCGACCTGCCGAAGTTCCGGCGCATGAACCGGCTCGGCCAGCTCTGACCATCCCGACCGCACCCGAGGAGACCCACATGACCGCGCTGCCCGCCCTGATCAACGACGTCCCCGCCGACCGCTGGGGCACCTGGTGCACCCACGGGCACCGGATCGTCGAGCCCGACCCGAACGCCCCGTGGCTGAACGAACACACCCCGAAGAGCCGAATCGTCGACCCGTGGCCATGCACCGCCGACGGCTGCATCCGCGCCCAGTTCGAGACCGACTGCGCCAACGAAGAGGCCAAGTACGAGCGCGAGCGGTGGGCCGAGTACCGAGCCCTGACCTACTGACCGAAGGAGACGCCGAATGCTCCACCAGCCCGCCGCCAGCCACCCGGCTGCCGAGCCGTTCCACCCGGACGAGGACTGCACGAACGACCCCGTCATCGGCGGTGACCCGCGCTCCGGATGCGCCCTGACCGTGACGTGCACGCTCCGCTGCCACCTGCGCTGGCTCGACGGCCAGGCCCAGGAGAACGACGCGATCGCCGACCGGCTGCGCGTCGAGTGGCTGGCCGAGACCCCGAACACCGGCACCGAGGAGAACCAGTGACCGCGCTCGACCGCCTGATCAGCATCGACGCCGAAACGAACGGCCTCGCCGGCCGCGCGTTCGCCGTCGCCATGACTCTCTCCGACCCGTCCGGCGAGCTGGACACCTTCGTCCGCCGCTGCGGAATCGGCGAGGCCGTCACGAACGCCTGGGTCGCCGACAACGTCCTGCCCGTCATCACGGACATCCCGGTCAACTGCCCCGGCGGCTACCCGCAGATGCTCGCCCAGATCGGCATGCAGATCGAAAAGTGGGGCGGCCGGGAGATCCCGCTCGCCGCGCACGTGGCCTGGCCGGTCGAGGCCCGCCTGCTCCTGGACGTGTACTCGCACGAACGGGTCTGGGAAGGCCCGTACCCGCTCTACGACGTGTCGTCCGTGCTGCTCGCGAAGGGCGAGCCGCCGCTGTCCGTCGACGACTATCTGACCCGGCACGGCCTGCCGCTCCCAGACGGGTCCCCGCACCACCCGCTCTACGACGCACGGGCGGCCGAGCGCTGCCTCCGCCACCTGCTCGCCACGAACTGAGGAGACCACATGACCACGATCGACATCACCGACGAGATGATCGCCGCGTTCACCAGCGGCGCCGCCACCGCCGGAACGCACCCGCCCGCCACCCGGACCGCCGAGGTGACCCGCGCCGGCCTGTCCGCCGTCCTCAACGACCCGGCCGTCCGGCAGGCAGTCCTCGACGCGGTCAACGCCGAGCACGCCGACATGATCCGTAGCCTGCCCCGCTGGAACGACCTATCCGACCTCGACAAGGGTGCCGCCCTCATGCACCTGGCGAAGTGCGAGAACGAGGGCCGGGCGTACGCCGCCGAGCACTACCCGGCCGAGTTCATCGACGACCCGCGCCTGACCGCGCTCGACCCCGATGACGCCTGCGACCACGCGCTGTCGATGGAGGACGACCGCGACAGGCTGGACGACGACGAACTCGTGCGGCTCTACGACCTCGCCCTCCACCACAAGCGGGACGCGGCGTGACCGCCCAGACCGCGCTGCTGCGCGTCTCCGCCTGGTCGACCGCCATCCACGTGACCGACGACATCAGGCGGCCGGGCCGCCGGGGCACGAACGTCCTCTGGAACACGCCCGGCACGGACTGCGAGAACGCCGCCGATGGTGTCCTCATCGCGCTCGGCTGGGGCCGGACCGGACCGTGGACGCCCACGATCGACAACGACGCGCCGACCGGGGACTACTCCGGCGACTGGACCGCGCCCGTCGAGCCCATCACCGGACTGGAGACGACCCGATGACCAGCCCGAGCATTCGCCGTCAGGACGCGTCCGCGCACATGCCACTCGCTGTCTGCCTCGACGGCTACGTCATCGACCTCGTGCCGGACGCCGCCGACTCGACGTCGCCGGAAGGCATCGCCGCGATCCGGGGAGCGGCAGCGGCCAAGCTCGCCCGTAAGCCAGAGGACTTCGAGATCTTGCAGGTGTGTCACCTTCACCCCTCGTGGTCGGCGGTCGACTGCCTCATTTGCGAGCCGGCATGACCGATCTGACCCGCACCGTCGAGGACGGCCGGTACGAGCTCACCGGCCCCGCCGGGACGCTCACCTACACGCCTCCCCGCATCGGCCAGCGCCTTACCGACGCCACGCTCTCCGCCGACGGCGACCTGCCCCCGTGGACCGTCGCAGCCGGATACGCGCTCGACTGCGCCCGCGCCCACCAGAACGGTGCCGAGGCGCTCTGGGCCGAGCTGGAGGTGCTCTACGCCGCTGCCACCGAGACCGGTGGCCCCGACGGGTGCGCCCTCTGCGGTGTTGTCGAGCGTCAGCACGCCCAGCACTTCTTCGCCGGCCACCAGGGCGCCGACCGGAAGGGCTGGGTCGCCCCGGACGACCAGACCAGGCTGGCCCGGATGCGGGCGAGGCGAGCGGCAAGGACGACGGCATGACGGTCTTCAAGCACTACGAGCTGGCCTGCGACCACCCGGGCTGCTTCACCGCCTACCAGGCCAGCGTCGAGCAGGTTGACTCCCTACGCGATACCCGCGCTGGGGCGAAGGCCGCTGGCTGGACACGGGCCGAGAGCAGCGAGGGCGCGAAGCTCGACCGCTGCCCTGCGCACAGCGAGTGGGTGCCGGCATGACCGTGGATCACGACGCCCTGACCGCGCTTCTCGCCGACCTGTACGAGACGTGCGGCGGCGGCCGGCCCGACGTCGACCCGGAGTGGGGCGGCCTGCTCCTCGACGTCGTCACGGCCACGCTCGACCCGGACGAGCTGGCCGGCTACCCGACCACGCTGCGGGCGTTCGTCCAGCTCCACCACGACGACCTCGCCAGGATGATCCGCGAGTTCGGGCCGGACAGCGCGTTCGCCAAGCACATCTGGCCGTACGAGCTGGTCCGGACCCCGCACGCCATCGCGCTGTGCGAGCGGCTGACCGTGCGCCCGTTCGCGCTCAAGCACTGGTGGAACGAGACGTTCGAGTCCGAGACCCCATTCGACGACCTGGAATGCGCGTGGGGGAGAGGCTGATGGCCGCCCGCCTGCGCAAGCTGTGGTGGACGTACGGGCCGACGTTCCAGTGGCGCAGCTTCCGCCTCCACGGCGAGCCACCGAACGGCGCCTGGCAGCCCCTCCGGATCACCCAAATCGTCGGCAGCCGGAGCTGGTCGCTCGCCATCACCCGAATCGGGCCGGTCCAGAACCCGCAGGGCAGCCCGTTGAACAGCACGACCAGCACCGAGGAGAACTGATGCCCAGCAACGTCGACACCGCCACCGGCGTGCTTCGCTGCGCCGGAAACTGCGGTACGACCATCGCCCTGAACGCGTCCGGCCCGATCCGGCCCGTCGACCTGCCGCACATCCGCGAATGCGGCTGGGTGCTCGTCGACGACGCCTGGACCTGCCCGACGTGCATCCCGGCCGGCTGGCCGCCGCCAACCGAGGACCACCTGCACGTCACCCTCGCCCGCGAGGCGAACAGCGCCGGGCTGACCGTCACGCGGCTTATGCCGGTCGACTGCGACCACCCGTACGAGCAGTGCTTCACCCTCCAGTTCTGGAAGCGCGACGGCACGCTGTGGGCCGAGAGCCAGCACGAGAGGGCCAGCGCGATCCGGGCGCACATCGCCCGGCAGAGGCAGGGGATCGTGGCCAGCCTGCCGCCGCGGCGCCGCCGGCTGAAAGCGTGCGTCGAGGCGTGGCCCGAGGCCGAGACCGGCGACTACGACCCGCGCTGCTGCCGGTTCCCGAAGTCGTGCAGCGCGAGCGTGTACGCCGACGAGCACGTCACCGACGCCGACCTGGAAGACCTGAACGCCGAGGAGAACCGATGACCGACACCCGCACCGACACCGAGCGGCTCGAACGCGCCGCCGAGGAACTCTCCGGTATCGCCTACACCGGGGCGTGGCGGACCATCGAGGACCCGCGTATCCGTAGCTTCGTCGCCGAGCACGTCATCGGCGCGTGCCGGGACGTGGCGAAAGCGGCCGGCCTGGACGACGTCGTCGCCGAGTGCACCAAGCTCCTCGCCGAGGAGGCACGGTGACCGGCCGCGGTATTGCGTTCGATTTCGCCCGCGACCTGCGCAAGCCCGAGGTTCGCGAGCGCCTGGCCCTGCTCGGCTTCGACGGCGACGCCGGAGACGTGATCCTGCCCTGGTTCGACGACGAAACCCACGCCGAGGCGTCCCGGCGGATCCCGGCCGACTGCCGTCGGGCCCTGCTCGTCGCACCCGACGCCGACCTGCCGTCAGGCTGGACGATGCAGTGGGCGAAACCGCAGCCGTGGCCACCGAACAACTCTCGCAGGCCCTGCCGCTGGCGAGTTGACTTTGGCAGGCTGAAACAAAGGCGGCAGGAGGAGGATCTGATGTGCGACGAAAATTACTCCGACTTTCCGAGCAAGATCGACATCGACTATGGAGACATTACGGACGACTGGCACCCGGACAACCCGCAGCCTGGCAGCGATCAAGGCGAGGAGCCGGCCCTTCCTCCGATGGGCGAATGGTCTGAAGACTTGGAATCTATCTCCGAGGACCCTTCCCAGCCTTGATCAGGAACTGGTCAGATCCCCGGTGGCGCGCGTGACCGCGTACGGCCACCAGTTCGGATGCCCGCACACGTACAGCATCGGGGCGGTGGAGCCGTCGCCGCGGGCGAGCGCGGCTCTGCCGATGACGATGTCGAGCGGGGCGCCGGGGATCCGGACCGGTACCTCGGCCCCGTTCGCGCCGGTCAGCGTCCATCCGAACCGGCCGTCCGCGGACGGCTCCGTGTCACCGCGGAGCAGCTGCACGTCGAGTTCGGGGGTGCGGATGGGTTCGCCGGCCAGGACGGCGCCGTGCTCCTGGATGGCGGTGACGAACGCGGCGAGGACGAGGGCGGCGGCGTCCTCGGTCGCGTCCGGAATGGGGTCGGTTCCTGGGTTGATGGCGCTCACCCACGCAGACTAGATCAACAACGGAACCGGTGGGTACCAGCGCCAGCCGGACCGCCACCCACGCCCGGGATGGCACACCTACCGCCCGAACGGCCGGATCGCGCCGTCACTGCCCCCGCGCACAGCCGCCACACAGGACACTCCCAGGGCGGCCGGGTTCGGGCTGAGCTCGGCCGCACCCATCAGCCCACCTCGGCCCGCACACGGAGGCGACCATGACCCAGCCGACCTCACCCGACGCGTCGCAGCTGACCACCCCCGGCCCGGACACGCACCCGCCGTCGGCCACGCCTCCAACCCCGCGCCCGGCCCCGCGCCCCGCCGGCCGGAAGTGGCTCCTGCTCGTCGTCGGGGGAGTGGCTCTGCTCGCCGTCATCGGCGGCACCGCGGTGATCACCGCAGCCGCGGTCGGCAGCGCTGGAACACCCGCCCCCACAGCCTCTCCGACCGCGCTCACCGGATGGGCCGCCGAGCAGCAGGCCCCCGAGAAGCCCTTGATCGTCGCCGCGAACACCTGCGACCGCGGTCGGTACGGCGTTACCGTCGCCGACGGCAACAAGACCTTGATCGTCGACACCGGGGCTGCCTACGACCAGACCATCCTGTCGTGCGTCCTCGACGAGTTGAAGGCGCCGGAGTCGGTCCGGTCGCAGATCGCGCAGACGCGAGCGCTTGACGGCCGGCAGCAGGCGACGTGGGGGGACTTCAGCGCGTCGTGGACGTATCACCCCGACAGCGGACTGGACATGATCGTCACCGCGGCATAGCTCCACAGGGTGACTGCGGGGCGGCGGCTGTCGCACCCCGCCGCTACGCTCTGATCGCCAGCCGAGGTGGAACGGCCCGCACTCCCGAAAGGTCGAGTGCGGGCCGTTTGCATTCACTTGCCAGCGTCCGCGTCCGCGGGCGGCATCGCCCGCCGCGATTTCGGTATCGGGAAAAAAGTCTCGGTCACGCGGACGTGTTCCACTCTCGGGTGCGGTGCCGGCTGGTTGCAGGCGTCAGGAGTTTTGAACCGGAGGTCTCGGGCGGCTTGAGGTTGGGCATTTTCCTTTGGGATGTCCGTGATGGGGTCCAGTCGCATGTATGTAGTCAACCGGCCTGGGACTTCTAGGGCGAGCGGCTGAGCATGCCGTTCTGGGCCGGTGCGATCGGTAGCGTGGTGTGTTGTTCAGCCGGCAGGGGTCTTCGGTGGCCGGCCGCCCTTGCTTACCTCGGTGCGGTACGGGAGCAACTTCGGTAGCAACTCGGGGCCCGATTCGGACGCGACGGCGCGCAGGCATGCCTGGATGAACTGCTGCAGCGTCCAGCCCGCCGGCACGAGCACGTTGCGTGCCGCGTCCTGTTCGTCGGCGGGCGCGCGGACGTTGACGCGGGAGTCGCGGTGCGGGTCGGGGTGGGGCACGTGATCAGTGTGCCAGCTTGTGGTCCAGTTTCCGCCATCCGTGAACCGCAGCCACTCGCCCGCGCATGCGCCGATCGGTAGACTGGGCGCAGAACTGGACCACATGTTTCTAGCTGGAGGAACTGAATGCTGAGCATCGACGAGTACGCGATCTCCGTGGTAACCGACGGCGCCGAATCCACCGCCGAGGACGACCTCAACGAGAACGACGACATCGCCGAGGAGGACCACCGGGCTGCGATCGCCCGCGCCTATCGGATCATCTGGGCCATCCGCGCCTACCCGAACGAGATCCTCGCCCTCGCCGACCGGCACACCGCCGAGCACCCCGGGGACGCGGCGTGAGCGACCCGTTCGTCACCGGCCAGATGACCCCTGGCTACGCGCCCGGCCGTGCGCTCCGGATCCCGGACCCCGACGAGGGCCAGCCGCTCACCGACGACATGCGCGCCGCGATCGACGCCGGGCACGTCGCCCAGGTCGTCGTCTTCTGCGACGGCTGCGGCGTCGAGCACCGGGCCGACTACACCGGCGCCGACAAGCACACGAGGTTCGCGGCAGCCCGGCAGCACCTCGCCGACAACGAGCGGTGGGACACGTCCGGCACCCTCGACCTGTGCCCGGCCTGCAAGGCGGTACCGGCGTGAGCAGCGACGAACAGCGCGAGCTCGCCGAGCAGCTCGCCTACGTGATCGTCCCGAACTGGGCCGGGCCGCTCCCCGCCGACCTGCTCCACCTCGACACGGTCCCCGCCCGACTCGGCGGCGTCGTCCACAGCCTGTTCGTCGAGCTCCAAGGCGACGGCGGCGTGATGCCCCACCGCCTCTCCCCGAAGGGCAACCCCGACCTGGACCTGCTCGACATCGACCAATCCCCGCGGTACGCGTACCCACCCGACGACACCGACCGGGCCAAGATCCCGGCGGACACGCTCACGCTCATCGACGCGATCCGCGCCCAGGAGATCGCCCGGCACGACGCGACCGGCCCGCTGTCCGAGGTCATCGCGGGTTTCGTCACCGCCATCCTGGCCGTCATCGAGGCCGGGTACCAGCTCGTCCCGCAACGCTACGACGAGGACGGCGTCCACCTCGGCGAAGGCGACGACATCGCGCCCGGCCTGGTCGAGGCGTTCCGGGAGGCGGCGGCATGAGCGACACGCTCACACCGGACGAGGTGTCCCGGATCTGCCTGATCGTCTGCGACGGGCACGGCGAGGACCTGTGGACCGACGGTCTGCCGGTACCCGACGTCATGGCATGGTTGGAGCGCCATCGGGACTGCGACGTTGAAATTCACTTCGACGACCGGATGGGCCTGGTCCCGACCGGTGGGCAGGAGGCTACGTGACCCGCGTGCTGCGCCGCGCGTTCGCGGTCGCCGTCTGGGTGCCGCTGTGGCTGTGGGACACCGCCACCGGCAAGCCCGTCCGGCCCAGGCTCCGTGACGGCCTCACCTGGGCCGACGGCATCTACCCTCCGGCCATCCGGATCGGCGACCGGCACGCCGTCGTGCGGAGAAGGAGCCCCCGGTGACCGACCCAGAGGGCGACGCCGACCGCGCCGAGATGGACGCGCAGATGGACGCCCTCGACATCAAGGTCGGGCTCGCCGCCGAAGCCCACCGCTTCAGAACCGCAGGCCCCGAACGCTGGCCCGGCGGCCTCGACGAATGCCGAGGATGCCTCCACCCCAACCAGGCTGGCGCCGCGGCGATGGGCGTGGACCAGGCATGGACCCCGGTTGCGCTGAAGGCTGCCGTTGACCGGCAACAGGAACTCCAGAACGAGAACGATGCCATCAAGGTTGGGCGCCGCGCCCGAGACGAGTACGTGCGTGACGCCGAGAGGAAGCGGATCGCGGCGTACCTCGACCGGATGGCCGCGTCGAAGCAGCGGATCGCAGACGGGTTCCCGACCGGCTACCCCGCCGCCGAGCACATGCAGGTCATCGCGCTACAGGAAGCCGCAGACGCGGTCCGTGACCCGGCCACCTGGGAGGACACGCCGTGACCGCCGTCGAGCCGCAGCAGCTCATCGCCGCCCTCGTCACCCACGGCTGGATCGAGGCCGGCCGCCGCGCTGGCCTCTACGTCCGGCTCCGGCAGCCCGGCTCCGACCGGCAACGCTCGATCGTCGTCCCGCTCGACCCGACGTTCGGTGACTACGAGGTGCTGCTGGCCGAGGTGCTCGGCGAGCTGGAGGATGCAGCCCAGCTCGGCGTTCGTGCCCAGGCCGTCCTCGGCGGCATCGGCGTCGACGCGCCCCGGCTTCCGTCGGCTGAGGATCTTGACGAGGCGATGTGCTCCGTCTGGCTCCACGGCGACTGGCGGTGGCTGACCCGGAACATGACCACCGAGCAGCGCGAAGCCGCCGCCGACGCGGTCACCCGGCGGACCGCGGTCATGGATGTCGAGGAAGGCGAGCCCGTGCAGGAGCGGGCCGGGCTGCGCTGGTGGCGGGAATGAACGCCGCGACCGAAGAGATCAGGTCGGAGGCGGCGAAGATTTCCGGCGGACCAAGTACACGATCACGCCTACGAGTGCCCCGATAGCGATCAGAGCAATGACAGGGCAGGCAAGCACCGCCCAGTGCCACGTCGACATCACGGCCTGCACCCCCAGAATCGACTGCCCCAAGCAGACCACCCGGAGGGCGCCGTCGTTGGCCAAACCGAAGAAAGGCGAGTTATGACCTGGCCCGTCGTCGCCCTCACCGGGCACTGGAAGCTGGGAGCGGCCGAGGAGTGGGTCCGCGCCCAGCTCGCCGCCGGGATCGCCCGGCTCCGCGACCAAGGCACGCACACCGGCCGGTCGGGTATGGCGCTCGGCGCGGACACGATCTGGGCCGAAGAGATCCTCGACGCCGGGCTGCAGCTGCACGCCGTCGTGCCGTTCGAGGCCCAAGCCGACCAGTGGCCGGCGCACGCCAGGCTCCGCTGGGAGCGGCTCCGCGCCGGCGCGCACGCCGAGACCGTCGTCGGGCCGAACCCACGCGACTACGTAAGGACGGTCGCCGCGCTGCACTACCGCAACCAGGTCTTGCTGGACCCGCCGAGCGCCGGATGCATCGCGGTCTGGGACGGCAGGGAACGCGGCGGGACGTGGCAGGCGGTCCGGTACGCGCGGAAAATCGGGCTGCCGATCGTGTGGGTTGATCCAGTGCGGCGGGTTGTCGAGCGGGTGACGTAGCCCTCATTTAACGAGAACTTGCAGGAATGCAAGAAGCTGGCGACCGGCGGGCTTATGTTCCGTGAGCCCTATTCGCCAGGCATGAGGAGGGTCCATGGCCTCGCTACCTGACACGCTCGACCTGCTGCGGCAGATGTACGTGCGTCTTGAGGAACAACGAGCCAATCCTGATCCGACGACGGTCGCCCAAGCACGCCTGCTGGCGGCGCTCGCCGAGCTGGAGGCTGCTCGGCTTTCGGCCGAGGCGGCTGGAAAGTCTACGGTCGCCGCAGAGAACTTCGGAACCTTCGTTCGGCACTACGCGTCCGTCTCCCGGCCGTAGCTAAGCCTCGGTCGCGCCCGCTTGTGTAGAGCGGGAGCCGTACTTCCGGTTGAGCGTGGCCCGACTCTGGCCCGTCTGCTCGCACAGCACAGTGTCGGGCACGTCCAGGTCGCGGGCCTCTTTGATCGCCGCCCACATCTCCGCCTCGATACGGATCTTCTGCTCGGCGAGGGCGGCCGCGCGCTGAACGGCGTTTCGCTGCTCGGCGGTCGCGGGGGTCCAGGTCGGGCGGATCACGGCGCTCAACGTACCACTGTCGTGTCTCACTTGATACAACCCCCTTTGGCCGTTACTGTCTCAGCAGAGACATTAACGCTTCCTGGAGCCGTCCAGCGCAAGGAGCCCAATGCAGATCACCCGTCAGCCCGACACCCTCGTCGACAACCGCCACGACCGGGACCGCTACGCCGGCCGGGTCGACGCCCTCGACAAGGTCAAAGCGCTCGTTCTCCTGCCGGACGACGTCCACGCCACGACCGAGATGGTTGCCGCGTACTACGAGGTCCCGATCAAAACCGTGCGCTCCGTGGTTGTCGACCACCGCGCCGAGCTGGAGATCAGCGGCTACCAGGTGATTACCGGCCAGCCACTGAGCCGTCTTAAGGAGCTCAGTGGAATCGCCACACGTAGCCCGAGCTTGGCGCTGTTCCCGCGCCCAGCGGTCCTTCGGGTCGGCATGCTCCTGCGCGACAGCCCCGTTGCCGTGGACGTGCGCACCTACCTCATCGAGGCGGAGAGGGCCGCACGACTGGTCGTCCCGCCGCCAGCGCCTCCGGCTGTGCCCGACTTCCGGGACACCGCAGTGGCCGTGGACGTACTCGGCCAGATGCTCGAACTCGCCAAGGAGCACCAGGCGCTGGAGCTGGCGAACGCCATTCAAGCCCGCGAGCTGGCGACGACCCGCCCGAAGGCCGCGTTCGTCGACAACTTCGTCAACCCGACCGGCGACACCACCCTCGTCCGGATCTTCGCCCAGCAGATCGGCATGACCGAGGGCGACCTCCGCACCTGGCTCGAAGGCCACGGCCTCATCTACCGGCGGTTCGTCGAGAAGCGCTGGTCGAAGTCGAGGCGGGCCATGGTCGACGAGTGGCAGTGGCTCGCGCGCGCCGGCTACGCCACCTGGTTCTCCGTTAAGGACCAGCCGAACGCGCCGCGCCACCACAACGGCCAGTACCGCACCACCCTCTACGTCACCGCCGTCGGCAAGGAGAGGATCCGCGCTCTCCTCGCCAAGCGGCCCGCCGCGATCGAAGCCTGAGGACAACGTGATCCACGACCGCACCATCTTTCGCATCACCAACATCGCCCTCGACGACGAGGAACGGCCCGCCCAGATCACCTTCGTCGCTAACGACGACGCTGCGGCGCTCCTCAACGACTACGCCGAGTACCCGACCACGCAGCGGGTGCTGCTCGGCGACGGCTTCGACCACCAGTTCGTCCTCACCGTTGCCGAGGCCGCGGACATCCTCGCTGGCATCTACGGCGCGGAGGGCCCGGCCTGGGCGCGGATCCGCTGCGTGCTCGCCGACCTGTTCCACACGTTCTGGCCCGACAGGTCCGAGGACGGGTACCGGGCCGAGTCCGCAGGCAAGGGCCGCCCGATGGACCGCACAGACCCGGCCCACGACCTGCTCCGCGTCGCGCAGATCATGCGCGTGCTCGGTCGGCGCGACTACCTCCCGACCGCATCCGACGTCTACCACGAGTGGGGCGCCCAGCATCCCGGCGATGTCCGCGCCTGGCCGAAGCTCAGCGAGCGGGTCGAGAAAGCGCTTCAGCAGCTCGCGCTCGCGGACGGCATCTACCGGCAGGAGGCCCCGATCCATATCCACCAGGACGAGCTCGCCGCGCTGCTCGCCGACCCCAATCCGACCACCGCCCTGGAGGCATCCTGATGACCATCACCGCGACCGTCCCGAACCCGCCCAGCATCGACGCCGCAGTCCGGGACGCGCTCCCGAACGGCTCCGTCGTCACCATCGACGGCGTCGAGCACCCGATCCCCGATACCGAGTTCGACGGCGGCATCCCCTGGACCGGCACCGGCTACCGCCTCAACCAGGCCGTCCGAGCAGCCGGCTACCGGATCGTCGGCGCGTTCACCACCGTCGGCGACCAGGTCGAGTTCGACGTCGAGCCGCTGGAGCGTGCCGCGTGACTCTGGCCGTCGAGCGGAAGTTCGCCGTGACCATCGTCTACACCGGGGTGCTGCGCACGCCGGACCGCTTCAACACCGAACGTCTCGCCGCCGCGATCGAGCTGGTCACGGCCGGGGAGATCCGGTCCGCGGCCTCCGCGCTATCGGAGCGATACCCGCTCATGGGCGACCGTGACGCCTTCGAGTACGTCCGCGCCGCCCAGCTCCTCATCGACCACAACCTCGTCCAGGAGGCGACCGCATGACGACCCTAACCCGCCAGCACGACACCATCCCCGAGGAGTCCGGCATGGTCCGGCACCTGTGGTCGGTGTCCGCCGGCTCCGACACTGTCACCCTGTCCGCGCTCCAGTCCGCGCTCGACCTGCCCGGCATCGCGAGCCTCCCGAAGGCCGCCCGCGACCTGACCGCGGAGACCCGCACCGGCACGTGGCTGTTCAACGTCCTCGGCGCGGGCCACAACGGCATCGACGACCAGGACGCGTTCGGCCACGCGACCGCCGGACCGGTCTGGGCCGAGATCGCCGCCGCTGGCGTGACCGACGACGCCGTGTACGGGCAGTTGGAGACCATCCACGCCCAGGTGTTCGGCGGTGCCGCGTGATCCCGGTCCCGTCCGTCGCCTGGCCGCTCAACGGCGTCACCTCGCAGCAGCTCACCGAGGCGCTGGCCGCGTCCGGGTTCGACCTGCCCGCCCTGATCGGCTCCGTCTGGCACGACAAGGACTCCGGCAGCTGGCTGACCGACGACGACCGCGAACTCGTCCACGTCGTGTCGGCAGGGAACACCGTCTCCGGCTGGCAGGTGAGCGTCGTCCGGTACTTCGACACCGGCGGCCCGCTCAAGGAGGTCGGCCACGGCGTGATCTACCTGTCCCGGCTCGTGGCCGAGTTCGAGCACGTCCAGGACGGTGCCGCGTGAGCGACACACCCGTCTACCCGCCGAAGTCGTGGGCCGACGCGATGAACTACGCCCACATGACCTACGCCCGGCTACTCGGCCGCCGCCAGACGGTCCGCGGGCACCGCAGCTACGACGGGCAGTGGGTCTACCAGGCCCGGAACAAGCAGGTCGGGAGCGTCTGATGCGTTCCGACGTGAAGCGCCTGGCCCCGCTCGTCGTGCTGCTCGCGCTGGCCGGCTGCACCACCGCCCCCGACCCGCAACCCGAGCCCGCCGACCCGCCCGCCCTGGAGGTGCCGATCGCGGGCGCCGACGACACCGACGTACCAGACTGCGACGCCGAGGACCGGCGCCGGCGCGAGCTGCCCGACTGCGGCTGGTACGACCGCGGCGTCTACCGCGAGTGGACGTGGGTGGCAGCGGGCCGTACGACACCGCCGCGCGGCTGGAGTGCGGCGGCCGAGCAGCGGCCGGCCGTCACCGTCGCGCCCGCCAGGAGCGCGCCCACACGCGTGTCCGGCGACGACCGGCGTGAGCCAGCACCGACCAAGGGCAAGCCGACAAAGCGAGGGAAGCGATGACCAACATCCGCAACGACCTGGCCGAGCACATTCGCCGGACCGACGGCGGCAACAAGCTCACCGCCCACGAGCTGGGCATGGAGATCGCGGTTCGGGTCGTACCGCTGCGCCTCGACCTGTACGGCGACGACGTGATCGCGTTCGTCGAGGCGACCAACCCGGACAAGACCATGGGCGCGGGCGCGCTCGCCGACGCGATCGTGGACCACTTCGGGCTCGACGGCGAGGAGGCGGCGTGACCGACTGGATGCTCGTCCTCGCCGGGATCGCAGCCTTCCCGGTCCTGGCCTTCGCCGGCTACTACGGGTGGCGTGGTCTCCGGGCCGCGAACCGGTGGCTGCGGCTCTACTTCAACGAGCTGAGACTCGACAAGGTCACCAAGCGGGCGCACTTCGGGGCGGTCGCCGCCAGCTCCCGCCGCATCTGGGCCATCCCGCTACCCGGCAGCGCTGCGATCGTCATCGCCGCCGGCATTCACCACCACGACAAAGAGCCCGCCTACCGGGCGCTCCTGCCCGTCCTCACCCAGGGCGAAGACGACCGACCCAAGCCCGCCCGGATCAACCCGAAGTGGCTGCGGCGCGGCCAGCCAACCGAGCCGACCGTCACGTTCGACGAGGAAGACTGACCGTCGCCTGACCTGCACCATCCGCTCGATCAGGGGCGGCCCGGACTTAATCAACTGGCCTGCCCGAGCGTGCCAGTGGGTAGAGTTAGGGCCGCCCCTAGCGTGTACGCGTGCAACCACGGCGCGTATCCGGACCCGGCGCGGCACGACGCGTCGCCGCGATCCTCCGCGCCGACATCGCCAGTGGGAAACTCGCCCCCGGCGGCTACTTTCCGTCCGAGCGCGACCTGCAGCAGACGTATGCGATCTCCCGCGACACCGCCACCCGGGTCGTCGCAGACCTGCGCCACCAAGGACTCATCGTGGTCCAGCAGGGGCAGACTTCGTACGTGCGCCCGGAACGCGACCGTACCAACATCATGCCCCCGCCCGGTTCGACCGTCGGGGCGCGGATGCCGACGCCGGAAGAGCTCGACGAGTACGGCCTGGTCGATCCGATCTTCGACGGGATCCCGATGCTGATCGTCACCGCACCCGACGGGACCGAGACCGCATATCCGGCCGACCGGTACCGGATACTCCAGCCGGGATCAGACGCCTCGCCGGAGTGACCCGCGCGGCGGTTACTTCCTCCGTGGAATGTTGCTCTAATGCGCCTATCGTGATCAGCGGAACAATGCACCGATTTCGACAGAAAAGCACAACCTTGCACACTGTGGGCCCACGGCTACCGCGCACCTCTCATCCCATACGGTCGCACCCGTGACCGACGACATCAGCGCCACACGATACGGTCGCCTAGCAGCCGAAATCCGCGCCCAGATCGCCGACGGCACCCTCCAGCCCGGCGACCGCCTCCCCTCCTACCGGACCCTCGCCGCCGAACGCGGCATCGACACCCACACCGCCCGCGACGCCATCCAACTCCTCAACAAAGAGGGCCTCGTTGTCGTACGGCCCGGTTACGGTTCGACCGTGGCGGAGCAGATAGACGAATCAACCTTGAAGACGATCATTCTCAAGCCGGGACAGTCGGTCGTCTCCCGCATGCCGACCGTCGAAGAACGCGACGCCCTCAAAATTGGCATCGGTGAACCCGTAACCGTCCTCGTCGTCCACGGCAAAGACGGCAAGCACGTCTACCGCGGCGACGAATTCCGGGCAGTGCAAGCAGCTCAACAGGCAGACCAACCTGACTGAATAGTCAACTGTTGGCCAACGGTCGCCACATTCTCGGGCGCGCCTAAAACACACGCAGGCACCAATACGTCAGCATGGGATCATGACGAAACGGTGACACACCGTTCCGGGCAAGCCCGTGCACTGCCGCACGCCCACATCCCCAGGAGACGCGCGCAGACGCACCGCCCAACCGCGCCCAGCCCGGCACCCGCCGGCGCCCGAACGGGGACCGCACATGAACCACCGCACCGACATCACCATCAGCCGCACCGAAATCATCTACTGGATCACCGCAGGCGCCGCCGCGGCCATCTGCATCGCCGCCTGCATCGTCCTCATCGACGACGCCGCCAGCCACACCACACCCTGGCCCGGCATGCGCATCGCCGCCGGCGTATCCGTCGTCGTTGCCGCAGCCTGCGCCATCCTCGCTGCCATGACCCGCAACGGACGCAAGGCCCGCCACCGCGCGGCCGCGGACACCCAGGTCACCCACGCCGAACTCGAAGCGCTCCGCAGCGAGGTCGCCGAGATCCAGGCAGCCATCAACGCACTCCCCGACACGATCGAGAAAGCCCTCCAGGACGCCCTGGACGAACGCGACGAGCAGCGCGATGCCGCGTTCCTCGCCCGCAGTGACTCCTCCATCGACCGGTTCTCCGGGGGTGGCACCGTCCACAGGCTTCTGCCCGGGTCGCGCCGCCACAGCAGCTGATCATGCACGTGCACCTGCATGAGCATTTCGGGGAGTATCACGCCATGCGGGGACCCGACGTGACTGAGCAGCTTTGAACGGGCATCATTCGATCCGTGGCATTGACCCCAGACCAACGTGAAACCCTCGGCACCGCCGTCCGACGACGCCGACTCGCCATCGGCATGTCCATCAGCGCCGCAGCCGACGGCGCCGGCATGAGGCGCAACACCTGGTCCGGCGTCGAAAAAGGCACCCGCGACACCGCCGAACTCACCTACAGCCGCGTCGAACGCACCCTCGGCTGGCAACCCGGCAGCATCGAAACCATCATCACCGGCGGCCAACCCGCCACCGACCCCGCGTTCACCCGTGATGACCCCGGCGACGAATGGTTAGCCCGGCTCGAAGAAATCCGCGACAACCCCCACCGCAGCCAGCACCTCCGCGACGAAGCCGCCCAACAGATCGAACGGCTCCGCACGCTCCTCGAGGCCGCCGCAGCCGAAGACAACGCGCGACAGACAGGCTCCTAGCCCAGAGAGCCCAGCGCCTCATCGAACTTACCCAGACGCTCCGAGTCGCCGCCGTGCCGCAGATGCCCGTACCGGTCCATCGTCATCGCGTACGTGGCATGCCCGAGGCGCTCCTGGATCCTCTTGGCCGACCAGCCCTCCTCGATGCACATCGACGCATGCGTGTGCCGTAGATCGTGAAAGCGCGGCACGCGATGCAGCCGGGTCGTACACGCACACGTCGACACCTCATCAAGCCGCCACCTGCGGCGCGGCCCCGTCGCGGCCTTCTCCGGCAGCGGCGGAGGATGCTCCGCGCAGCGCTGTGCCGCCGCGACCGCAGGCAGCCAATACCTGCTGCGTAGACCCGCCTCCCACATCATTCCTCCTCTGGCCGCGGGGAAGACCAGGTCGTCCGGCTTCAGGTTCTTCAGGCGCGCGGCCAGCACCCGGCACAACCCGGGGGAGATGGTTACAAGCCGACGGGACCTGCGCGACTTCGGCCGGCCGACCGTACGGTCACGTTTGAGCGCCCTGCTGACCTGAATGTGCGGGTCGTCACCGGCCAGCTCGACGTCCTTGCGTCTGAGCACCAGCAGCTCACCCAACCGCAGCCCGGTGTGCACCGCGGTGAACACAAGATCCCGGATCGGCGGTGGGCAGTGCCGCAGGATCAGCTTGACCTCGTCCGACGTCAGGAAGATCGGCTCGAAGGGCTCGCCGTCATCGTCGGGTCCGTTGCGACGGCGAGCCCCGCTCGGCTGGGCCGCAGGGTTCGCGGGGATCCATTTCGGGACCGCCGCGCCCAGGCATGTGTGCAGAATCGTGCGGGTGGTCTTGCGAGAGTTCACTGACAGCGGCTCACCGCGGTGCCGGCGGGTGCGCATCCACGCCGACCATTCCTCGACGGTATCGTGAGTGATCTCGTGAAGCAGTTTCGCGCCGAGATACGGCACGGCCCACTTCTTCAGAATCCGTTCGTAGTCGTCGAGGGTGTCCGACTGGGCATCGCCGGCCATCCGGCGCTTTTCGATCCAGGCCGTTGCCCATGCGCTGAACGTCGGGGTGCCGACCGGCTGGGTCGGATCGCCGAGAACCGCCGCCTCGAGCTGGTCGCGGGTCATGTCGTGTCCGCGTGATTCGACGAGTCGTTTCGCGACGGTCATGAGTTCGTACACGCTGTCGGGGTCGTCGGCACCGATGGTGGAGAACGTGAGGGTCTGGCGTGCGCCGGTGCGGCTGCCGCCGAGGCGCCATTGGAGTGCCCATCCGGTTCTGCGGGTGTCTACCGAGGCCATGCGGGGACGCTAGCGGAATCCGGTGCCCCCGCGGGGGCACCAACACGGCTGAATCGTGTCTGGATCACGTCCGGATCGCGTCGGCCGTAAACCGTTTGACCTGCATCAACGCTGGTAGGCAAAATGATGCACAACAGATTACGGATCCGGGTGTCGGGAGTTCGAATCTCTCCAGAGGCACTGGTACGAACGGGATGTGGCGCAGCGTGGTAGCGCACCTGACTGGGGGTCAGGGGGCCGCCGGTTCGAATCCGGCCGTCCCGACGCACGGCAATACCCTGGAGACGCCAGCCGACTTGGCGCCGGCCACCGTCCCGAAAACGGTTGGGGGTAACACCCGTGGGCGTTCGACTCGCCCCGTCTCCGCGTTCCGATAGCTCAGCTGGTAGAGCACCGCCTCGACACGGCGGTTGTCGCTGGTTCGAATCCGGCTCGGAACACGCACGCCCGCATGGCTCAGTGGGAGAGCGCCGCTTTCACACAGCGGAGGTGCCAGGTTCGATTCCTGGTGCGGGCACGGTGGCCGTAGCTCAGGTGGCAGAGCGCTGGACTGTGGATCCAGAGGTCGTCCGGTTCGAGTCCGACCGGTCACCCTTCGCAACCATCCGCTGTGGAACATCGCAGGCGGGCGTGGGCCCGGCTGCCCCTCATAAGGGCGGATCGCCCGGTTCGACACCGGGGCCTGCGACGCTGCTCGTGAGCGGGCCCGCACGCGGCTGACGCGACGTTCACGCGGGCGGGCGCAGCTCGGCAAGCAGCCGCTCGACGCGGGTGCGGATGGCGTCGCGGATGGGGCGGACGGCGTCGAGGTCCTGGCCGGCGGGGTCGTCGAGGGGCCAGTCCTCGTAGCGTGTGCCGGGGAAGAACGGGCAGGTGTCGCCGCAGCCCATGGTGACGATGACGTCGCTGGCCTGGGCGGCGGCGTGGTCGAGCTTCCGCGGCTGCCCGGCGGTGATGTCGATGCCGACCTCGGCCATGGCGGCGACCGCGACCGGGTTGATCCGATCCGCGGGCTCGGAGCCGGCCGAGCGCACCTCGACGGTGTCTCCGGCGAGGTGACGCAGCCAGCCGGCGGCCATCTGGGAACGGCCGGCGTTGTGCACGCAGACGAACAGGACGCTGGGTTTCACGGTGGGCTCCGAACGGTCAGGCGATCGCAGGACTGCGGCGTTCGATGAGGATGACGTCGCGCCAGACGCCGTGGTGCCGGCCGACACGTTCGCGGGTGCCGACGACGCGGAAGCCGCAGGCGGTGTGCAGGGCCAGGCTGGCGGCGTTCTCCGGGAAGATCCCGGATTGGATGGTCCAGATCCCGGCGGTCTCGGTGGAGGTGATCAGCGCGTCGAGCAGCGCCCGGCCTACGCCCCGGCCGCGGGCGTCGGGGTGGACGTAGACGGAGTGCTCGACGACGCCGGCATAGACGCAGCGGTCGGAGACGGCGCTGCAGGCGATCCAGCCGGCCACCCGCCCGTCGCGGTCGAGGGCGGCGAACCGGTGCTCGGGCAGCCGGCTGCCGGTGAATCGCTGCCAGTCCGGCGGCTCGGTCTCGAACGTGGCGTCGCCGGTGGCGATGCCGAGCCGGTAGATCTCCAGAACCTGTTCGGCGTGCGCGTCCTGCATCATGGCGATCTCGGTCATGGTGACGTGGCCTCCGGCGGGGAGAGGGCCGGCGGTCGCAGCCCGGTGCCGTGCGGGGAGAGCCGGGCGGCGGCCGGCGGGCCGGTTCCGGTGAACGCGGCGGCGCGGCGGGCGTGGCTCATGTGCCGGCCATGGCGGAGGCGTCGAGCAGCCGGGAGAGCGTGGCGAGCGCGGACGGGACGACGCGGTAGTAGACCCAGGAGGCGCGTCGCTCGCCGATGATCAGGCCGGCGTCGCGCAGCACCTTGAGGTGGTGGGAGATGGTCGGCGCGGTCTGGGTGAACGCGTCGAGGAGGTCGCAGACGCACACCTCCTCGCCGGCACGGGCCGCGATCAGGGACAGCAGCCGGAGCCGGACCGGGTCGCCGAGGGCCTTGAAGCTCTGGGCGAGCGTGACCGCGTCGGACTCGCTGACCGGCTCGGTGACCATCGGCGTGCTGCAGCAGCCACGCACCTCTGGATTCGACACCCGTCGAGTTTGACAGTTATCTAATCTGATGGCAAGCTGCGGATTCGATAACAGTCGAATCAACTGGAGGTGCGGGATGTCCCGTGTGCAGCTCGCGTTGCGGGTCGCTGACCTGGAGGGGTCGGTGGCGTTCTACACGAAGCTCTTCGGCGTGGCGCCGGCCAAGCGCCGCCCCGGATACGCGAACTTCGCGGTCGCCGAGCCGCCGCTGAAGCTGGTCCTGCTGGAGGGGGAGCCGGGCCGGCCGACCGTGCTGGACCACCTCGGCGTCGAGGTCGAGAGCACCGGCGCGGTCGACGCCGCGACCGCGCGGCTGACCGAATCGGGCCTGGTCACGCTGACCGAGGGCGACACCGAGTGCTGTTACGCCCTGCAGGACAAGGTGTGGGTGCGCGGCCCCGGCGACGAGCCGTGGGAGGTCTACGTGGTCAAGGGCGACTCGGCCGTCGGCGACAAGCCGATGCCCGCGGCCGGCGAGTGCTGCGCCGGGCGCTGAATCATCCGCGCTGAATCATCCGCGGGGTGTCACTGCAGGAAGACCGCTCATGGGTACGGACCGGCGCCGCGATCCTGCCCGTGAGCGGCCCCGTTTGCAACGCCATCCAGGGTGTCGCTCAACATACATCATCTTCAACTCGTAATGGTGTCGGTACCGAAGGTCACGGGTATGGTCGGGATCATGTCCGAACTGCACGCGATCTCGGAGGCCGCGGCGCACGTCAGCGGCATCTGCTTCAAGACAGGGCCTCCCGAACGGGTTGGTGTCGAGCTCGAATGGACGGTGCACCACGCCGCGTCCCCCGGCGCACCGCTCACCATCGATGATCTACGGGACGCCCTCGGGCCCTATGCGCCGGAGACGATAGGCAACCCCGATCCCGTGCCGCTGCCGGGTGGGGGCGCCGTCACAGTTGAGCCGGGCGGCCAGGTGGAGCTCTCCTCCGCACCGGCCGACGATGTGCAAACCCTCTACGACCAGGTCACCGCCGGCCGCGCGCTCATCGACGAGCGCCTCGCCCGCGCCGGGCTCGTGCTCGGCGGCAACGGCCTCGATCCCCACCGCCCTCCGCGCCGGCTGGTGCACACGCCCCGCTACGGGGCCATGCAGCGCCTCTTCGACCGGCGCGGCGAACATGGGCGGATCATGATGTGCAGTACCGCCGGCCTGCAGGTCTGCCTGGACGCGGGGCGTCCGGAGGATCTGGCGGCGCGCTGGGCCGCGGTGCACGAGTTCGGTCCGCCGCTGCTGGCCGCGTTCGCCACCTCCCGCTATCGGGCCGGCCGGGACACCGGCTGGGCCTGCGGACGGATGGGGACCTGGCTCAACATGGAGCCCGGCCTCACCCGCCCGGTCGCGGTCAACCAGGACCCGGCGGGGGCCTGGGCGCAATATGTACTGGAAGCGCCGCTGCTGTGCCTGCGCAGCGACGACGACAACTGGGACGCGCCGCCCGGCCTGACGTTCGCGGGCTGGATCCGCAGCGGTCTGCCCCGGCCGCCCACGGTCGAGGATCTCGACTACCACCTCGGCGCGCTCTTCCCGCCGGTGCGTCCACGCGGCTACCTCGAGGTCCGCTACCTGGACGCGCAGCCCGGCGACGAGTGGATCGCGCCGGCCGCGGTCCTGACCGCGCTGCTCGACGAGGCCGTCATCGACGAGGCCCGTGACCTGGCCGCGCCGGCCCATGACCGCTGGCTGGAGGCGGCCCGCGAGGGGCTGTCCTGCCCGGCGATCGCCAAGGCCGCGACCGGGTTGCTCGATCTGGCAAGCCGGAACCTCGACCTGCCCGTGCCGTTGCGCGACCGGGTGACCGGCATCATCGGGCGCCGTCTGGCGGCCCAGCCCCGGAAGGAACGACTGACATGACCACCCCCGATCTACGGCTGACGGTCGCTGCGGAGCTGGAGCGCACGCGCGCCCGCACCGAGGCGCTGACCGAGGCGGTCGACGACGACGATCTGATCCGCCAGCATTCGCCGCTGATGTCGCCCCTGGTCTGGGACCTGGCGCACGTCGGCAACCAGGAGGAGTTGTGGCTGGTCCGCGACGTGGGCGGCCGTGAGCCGGTCCGCCGGGACATCGACGAGCTCTACGACGCGTTCAAGCATCCGCGCCGGGACCGTCCCGCGTTGCCGTTGCTGAACCCGGCCGAGGCCCGCGCCTACGTCCGGCAGGTCAGGGACAAAGCGATGGACATTCTCGACACGGTACGGATGGAGGGGCGCCCGCTCGTGGCGGACGGCTTCGCGTTCGGCATGATCGTGCAGCACGAGCAGCAGCACGACGAGACGATGCTGGCCACGCACCAGCTGCGGTCCGGTCCTCCGGTGCTGCCGGTTTCCGCGCCGCCGCCTGCGACCGTGAAGATCAAGAGCGAAGTGCTCCTACCCTCAGGCCCGTTCACCATGGGTACGGATGTGGAGCCCTGGGCCCTGGACAACGAGCGGCCCGCGCACGTGGTCGACGTGCCCGCGTTCTTCATCGACGCGGCCCCGGTCACGAACGCCGCCTACGCGGAGTTCATCGCGGCCGGCGGCTACGACGACCAGCGCTGGTGGACCGCGGACGGCTGGGCGCACCGCACCACGGCCGGCCTGACCGGCCCGGCCCACTGGAACGCGGACGGCTCCTACACCCGGTTCGGCCGCACCGAGCGGCTGGTCCCGGACGAGCCGGTCGTGCACGTGTGCTGGTACGAGGCGGACGCCTACGCCCGCTGGGCCGGGAAGCGCCTGCCGACGGAGGCGGAGTGGGAGAAGGCCGCCCGCTTCGACCCGGAGACCGGCCGGTCCCGCCGCTTCCCGTGGGGCGACGACCCGCCGGAGGCACGGCACGCGAACCTGGGCCAGCGCCACCTGAGCCCGGCGCCGGCCGGTGCGTATCCGGACGGTGCGTCGCCGCTCGGCGTGCACCAGCTGATCGGCGACGTGTGGGAGTGGACGGCCTCGGACTTCCACGGCTATCCGGGGTTCCGCCCGTTCCCGTACCGGGAGTACTCGGAGGTGTTCTTCGGCCCGGACTACAAGGTGCTGCGCGGCGGGTCGTTCGGCACGGACGCGGCCGCCTGCCGGGGCACGTTCCGCAACTGGGACTACCCGATCCGGCGGCAGATCTTCAGCGGCTTCCGGTGCGCGCGCGACGCCCGCCCGGAGGAGCTGGGCTGATGTGCCGTCACCTGGCATATCTCGGCGACGCCGTACCGCTGAAGGATCTGCTCTTCGATCTGCCGCACGCGTTGTGTCATCAGGCGTGGGCGCCCGGTGACATGCGTGGCGGCGGCACGATCAACGTGGACGGGTTCGGGGTCGGCTGGTTCCCGGAGTCCGGCGGCGCGCCGGTGCGGTACCGGCGCGCCACCCCGATCTGGTCCGATCCGTCGCTGATGGCGCTGGCCGGCGTCACCAGCGCGGGTGCGGTGCTGGCGGCGGTCCGGTCCGCGACCGTCGGCATGCCGGTCTCCGAGTCCGCGTCCGCGCCGTTCGCGGAAGGGCCGTGGCTGTTCAGCCACAACGGGAAGGTGACCGGCTGGCCTGACTCGATGGTCAAGCTCGCGGAGCGGCTGCCGGTGCGGGACCTGCTGACGCTGGACGCGCCGACCGACGCCGCGCTGCTGTGGGCGCTGGTGCGTGATCGGCTGCGGTCGGGCGCGGACCCCGGGACGGCGCTGCGCGAGACCGTGCTGACCGTGCGCGCAGCCGCCCCTGAGTCGCGGCTCAACCTGCTGCTCACGGACGGGACCCGGATCGCGGCGACGACCGTCGGTCACGGGCTGTTCGCGCGTCAGGACGGTCGTAGAACGATCATCAGCTCTGAACCACTCGACGACGATCCCGCCTGGGAGGAGGTGCCGCAGGACCACCTGCTCGTCGCGACCCGATCGACCCTGGACCTCACGCCGTTGGAGGCACCGTGAACGACCTCGAGATCCACCTCGACGAGCGGGACCTGGCGGCGTCGCTGCGCGCCGACGTCACCGCCGGACTGACCGCACCGGCGAAATGGCTGCCGCCGAAGTGGTTCTACGACGCCCGGGGCAGCGAGCTGTTCGAGGAGATCACCCGGCTGCCGGAGTACTACCCGACCCGGGCCGAGCGGGCGATCCTGACCGCGCGGGCCGGCGACATCGCCCGGATCACCGAGGCGAAGACCATGGTCGAGCTGGGCTCCGGCTCGTCCGAGAAGACGCGGCTGCTGCTGGACGCGCTGCTGGCCCAGGGCACGCTGGGCGCGTTCGTGCCGCTGGACGTGTCGGCGTCCGCGCTCGCCGACGCCGTGGCCCGGCTGGACGCGGCCTATCCGGCGCTGTCCGTGCGCGGCATCGTGGGCGACTACACCCGCCACCTGCGGCACCTGCCGGACGGTGGCAGCCGCCTGATCGCGTTCCTCGGCGGCACGATCGGCAACCTGCTGCCGGCCGAGCGCGCCACGTTCCTGCGCGACGTGCGCGGCGTCCTGGACGACGGCGAGTGGCTGCTGCTCGGCGCGGACCTGGTCAAGGACCCGGCCGTGCTGGTCCCGGCGTACGACGACGCGGCCGGCGTCACCGCGGACTTCAACCGCAACGTGCTCCGGGTGATCAACGGTCACCTGGACGCGACGTTCGACCCCGGCCTGTTCGCACACGTGGCGGTCTGGGACGCGTCGAACGAGTGGATCGAGATGCGGCTGCGGGCGACCGAGACGATGCGGGTGTCCGTCCGCGGCCTCGGCCTGGAGGTGGATTTCGCGCGTGGCGAGACGCTGCGTACCGAGATCTCCGCGAAGTTCCGGCCGGAACGGCTGGAGTCCGAGCTGGCGGACGCGGGCTTCCGGGTGCGGCACCGGTGGACCGACGACGACGGCCTGTTCACCGTGGCGCTGGCGCAGGCCGCGTAGGACCGTGTGAGGCCGGAGCGGCATCGCTCCGGCCTCACCACACGGGTCACACCTGGTGGATCTTGACGATGGTCAGGTTCCGGTCGAACGTGATCCGGTACTCCTGGCCCTTCGGGTAGGTCGGCTGGGCCTCCACGAACTTCTCCAGCGGGTACGCGCCGCCGTTGATCGTCAGGAACTCCGCGTTGTCCGCACGCGCGCTCCACCACGGGCCGAGGCCCTCGCCCGCGCCGGTCCCCGGCTTCGAGACCTCGCGGATCCGGAACTTCAGGTGCCCGCCCGCCGTGCTCGACGAGTCGATCACCATGTAGACGTCGGCGGCGCCGCTGTAGGTGGTGCCCGGCAGCGCGCGGTAGGCGTCCGGGTCCTTCGGATTCGCCTCGTTGACCGCCCGCACGACCCGCTCGTCCAGCTTCTCGCCCTTGTCGTTCGTCAGCCCGCCGCCGGTCGCCCCGGTCGGCTCGGCCGGAGCGCCGGTGGGTGTGCCGGTCGGTGCCGCCGTCGGCGTGCCGGTCGGGGCCGCGGTCGTGGCCGCCGCGGGGGCGCTCGGCGATCCGGCGGACGCGCCGTCGTCCACGGTCTCGGCACAGCCGGCCGCGGTCAGGACACACAGGGCCGCGCCCGCGATCATGGCGGTCGTGCGGACCCGCCGTGCGGTGCCGCCCTGCCTCTGTGCCGCAAAAGCGCCGAACCTGCCGAAAACGGTATTTTGTTGGGTCATGGGGACAACGTAACGGCGCAGGCGGGATCCCGCAGTCCAGTGTGGAGGCCCTGGCATGAAGCCGGGAGTCGCCGCCCCCAGCCCGGCAAGACGCCCACGACCAGGGTTTTCCGGACCACGGCGACGACCGGTGCCCGCGGGAGCAACGCTGCCGGACCACGCCGGAAGCGGGAAAATGAATTCCTGCTCTTAACGCAGCGACGGCTGGAGGCGGCGGGCCTCGTCGCCGCTGATCTTCGTGTCCGCGTGGCAGAACGCGTTCTGGCAGCGCAGCACGTGTTTCGTGCGGATCGGGATCAGCGGGATGAAGAACAGGCTGAACTTGGTGACCTCGCGGGTCAGCAGCAGGCTGCCGGACTGGCCGCAGACGCGGCACGTCTCGGGCACCCAGCCGAGCGCGGTCGCCTTGGTCCGGAAACCGAAGATCAGAAACACGGTCGCGCTCCAGGGGTCGTGGGGTCCTGCCTCCAACGTAAACGGCCCGGCCCAGTCGCGCTTCCGGGGCGTGTGGATCCCGCCGGGCTGGGTAGATCGGGGTCATGTCCGACAACACCTATCCTCAGCCGGTCTCCGACCCCGAGACCGATGGCCTTCCCGGCACCGCCGACGACGACTCGACCGCCCGTGACGACGTGCACACCGGCCGCGAGGCCGACGGGCCGGACCCGGCCGCGCTCCCGCTGGACCGCGACGCGACGCCGATGGTGCTCGACCGTTTCGGGACCACGCCGGAGGAGGCGCGCGAGGGCGAGTCGCTGGACCTGAAGATCGGCCGCGAGGTGAACGATCCCGCGCTCGACGAGGCCCTGAGCAGGGCGGACGTACGTCCGTCGCCGATCTCCGCGGAGTCGTTCGACCCGGACGCGATCGCGGAGGAGGTCGACGCGATCGACCGGGACACCCCGCTCGACGACGGCG
Source organism: Catenuloplanes japonicus (assembly GCF_000717135.1). Classification (GTDB taxonomy): domain Bacteria; phylum Actinomycetota; class Actinomycetes; order Mycobacteriales; family Micromonosporaceae; genus Catenuloplanes; species Catenuloplanes japonicus. The sequence continues at coordinate 303,899 of NZ_JNXY01000004.1, read as the reverse complement.
GCCCGGTCGACCCGCGCCTCGACTCCCCGGTCTCGATGTACGACACCGGCGTCGGTGACGGCCCCGGTCGGCCGGCTGGTCGCGCCGGACGAGGGCCTGGAGGAGGACCGGGAGGCCACCGCGGTCGCCTACGACGCGGGCGCGGCCGGCGGCGGCGCCACCGCGGAGGAGCTGGCGATCCACCCGATCCCGGACCGCGGGTGAGGTAGGTCCGGGCGGTACTGTCCGGGCCGTGTACGTCGTGGATCGAGGGCGGGTCGAGAACCCGCTCGGCAAGGATGTGCTCGCGCTGCCCGGTCAGACCGTCCTCGGCTGGTTCCGGCAGGCCTGGCACGAGGGCGCCGGGGACCTGGACTACCTCTACGGCTTCGACTCGATCTTCGAGGCGGTGGAGGAGCACGGGCTGCCCCGGCCGGAGACCGTCGACGAGCTGCGGGAACTGCTGCTGGAGCACCTGTGGGTGGAGTGGCAGCCGGAGTCCGAGGAGGAGTTCAACCCGCGGCTCGGCGAGCATGCGCTGCGGGTGCGTTCGGACGACGACGAGGTGGACCTCGCGTACTACTTCCTCGAGGACGAGGTGGTCGCGGCCATGCCGGAACGGCTGGCGTTCCTGGTGCACGACACCTGGCCGCTGCCGTCCGGCGCGTCGGACGGCAGCTTCACGCCGGGCCTGCACGTGCGGCGACTGGGGCCGGCCGGGCCCGGTCCGGAGACCACGTACTCCGTGCGCCTCAGCCCGCACGAGCACCACGGCACGGGCACCAGCCTCGACCTTCCGGGCCCGCTCGCGTTCCCGGGCGTGGCGCTGCCGGACCTCGCGGCCCACCTGCGCACGGCCGGCGGTACCGGCGCGTGGCCGCTGGAGGCCCGGGTTCTCCGGGCACTGGTGGCCCCCGACGACCCGGACATGGCCGCGGCTGCGGCACGCTGGGCGCGCTACCGCTTCGATCTGGAGACGCCGCAGGACGGGTATCCCGCGTCCGAGGTCCACGCCGAGGCGCACGCCGAGATCGTGGGGGAGCTGCGCGAGGCGGCCGCGCCGGAGACGCTGACGGCCGGGAGCGCGCACATCGTGCAGGTCGCCCGCTACATCGACGACTTCTTCGGGCACGACCAGTGGTTCCTGTTCGACACGCGCTGGGCGGCCGCGCACCCGGACCTGGCGCGGTCGCTGCTGCGCTACGCCACGGACTGGGACCCGTTCGCGTAGGGCGCCCGATGGCAGGATGACGGGATGGATCTCGATTCGGGGGCCGGCCTGCTGCACCGGCTGACGTCCTATCATCCGGGCCGTGAGTGGGATGTTCCCGCGGACGACCCGCGCATCCGCCACGACCTCGCGCAGAACGATCCGGCCACGCTGCCGCCACAGGTCAAGTCGTACCCGCCGGAGCTGCCCGTCACGGACCTGCCGCGGGACCTGGTGGCGCCGGAGGTGTCCGCGACCGCGGTGATCGCGGGGCAGGCGGCGCCCCGCCTGCCGCTCGACGCGCACGGGCTCGGCCGCGTCCTGTTCCTCGGCGCGGGCGTGGTGCGCACCAGCGAGCGCAACGGCAAGCCGTGGCTGTTCCGTGCGGCCGGCTCGGCCGGGTCCCGGTTCCCGCTGGAGGTCTACGCGGTCACGAACGGCGTCGGGGGCGTGCCGGACGGCGTGCACTGGTACGACCCGGTGCGGCACGCGCTCGTCCAGGTCGGGCCCGCGACCGGCCGGGGCACGACGCTGGTGGTCACCGGCATCCCGTGGCGGACCGGCTGGCGTTACGCCGAGCGCGGCTACCGCCACCTGTACTGGGACGCCGGCACGCTGCTGTCCCAGCTGGAGGCCGCGGCCGCGTCCGCCGGGCATGCGCCGAGGATCCACACCAGGTTCCCCGATCAGCGGGTACGGGATCTGGTCGGCGCGGACGGCACGCACGAGTTCCCGCTCGCACTGCTCACAGTGGACGGTGACGGACCGGTCGTCGACCCGGCCGGGCCGGCCGCGGCCGGCGAGCTGCCACCGGTCGAGTTCCCGCTCGTCACCGGGGCGCAGCGCGCCGGCGACGCGGACGCGCTCGGCGAGCCGTGGCCGGCCGGGGCGGCCGTGGACGCCCCGGACAGCACGGACACGCTCGACGACGTCATCCGCCGCCGCGGGTCCCAGCGCCGGATGGACCGCTCCCGGACCGTACCCGCGCAGGCTCTTGAATGGCCGCTGGCGGCCGCTCTTCGCGGGATCGACGTCCCGCACTGGGTTGTCGTGCACGGCGTCGACGGCGTGACGCCGGGGGTCTACCGCTGGCCGGACCTGGAAACGCCGATCCACGCCGGTGATCTGCGCGACGAGCTGACCCGGATCTGCCTGGACCAGGAACTCGGCGGCGACGCGGCCTACGTGGTCATCGCCGCGACGCCCGGATCCACACTGGACGATCGCGGCTACCGGGAGACGCAGCTGGCCGCCGGGATCGTCGAGGGACGGCTTCACCTGGCCGCCTATGCCGTGGGTGCGACCGCGACCGGAATGACGTTCCTCGATTCCGAGGTGCCCGCGCTGCTCCGCGCGGACGACGATCTCGTGACGCTGCTGTTCACCTGTGTGGGGGTCGCGGAGTACCGATCCAGGCCCGGCGGAGGGCCCGGCGCACCGGTGGCGATTCGTGGCATAACGCCGAGGATGGGGAGTGCGTCCTGACAGGATCGCCGTGGGTGACTAGGTTGTGGCTTGACTTTCATCTACCGGTTTGACGGGAGGCCACCGCTCCATGCGTCTGGTCCACATTCTCGACTGCGTTGATCCGCAGCCACTCGCCGAGTTCTGGTCCCAGGCGCTGGGCTTCCGGGTCGGCTCGTGGGAGCCCCCCTACCAGCGCATCGTCGATCCGTCCGGTCGATGGCCCGACCTGATCTTTCAGGCCGTGCCCGAGGCCAAGCGCGTCAAGAACCGTATGCATTTCGACATACAGCTCACTGACATGCGCGTGGAGTTACAGCGGATGCTGGAGCTCGGCGCGCAACTGCTGGAGGCGCCGCACGACGACGGCGGCTACGAGATCGCGACGCTCATCGACCCGCAGGGCAACGAGTTCTGTCTCGTGGTGCCGCCGCCGGGCAGCTACGACCACGACCACCTGCTCGCGGTCGAGGCGCTGGACGCCTGACCGCACGCCGGGCGCTCTCTAGACGATGAGGGCGTCCGGCTCCGGGTCCGGCGACACGTAGGACAGGTCCAGGGCGGAGGTGCCGTCCTGCTCCACGGTCAGCGTGTAGGTGTTCCACGGCTCCGCGTCCGCGACCGCGGTGTCGTCCCAGAGCTTGATCAGCGCGAGGTCGAAGTCCGGGATCGGCGTGGCGGCCGTGACCGAACCGTCCGAGCCGATAACCGAAAGTGACGAGGTGGAGTGGCCGAGGTCGGTCTCACCGGTCGCGACGATGCGTGCCCTGTCGTCCGGGAGTGCCGAAAGCAGCAGCTCAACCATGGACTTCACAATCTCGTCGTGTTCTGGACCGCGCATCAGTGACTCCTGTTGATCGTTGCTTCGCTGCCGCGCACCTTACTCAACGTGTGCAACGGCGAAAGTCGGTAAGTAGATCGTTTCGACTTTGACGGCCAAGATCACAGGGCGGTGTCGCGAAATATGCAGACATTCCGACGGGCCGGGCCGCATCCAGGCGGGCATGAAAAGATCAAAACCTCTTGAGGGGGTACGGGCATGAGCGACGACGACCTGGCCGGCGCGGATCTGATCGCGCGCATCGAGGAGCAGGAACGGCGGCTGCAGTTCAGCCGCTTCGACAACGACGACGCGTGGCGGCTCGGCGTGCTGCTCGCCGACACCGCGCGCTCGCGCGGCCTGCCCGTCACGATCGACATCCGCCGGGCCGGCCAGCAGCTGTTCCACGTCGCGCTGCCCGGCACCGCGCCGGACAACGACCGCTGGATCGACCGCAAGGTGCGCGTGGTCGAGCGCTTCCAGGCCAGCTCGTACCTGGTCGGCCGCCGCCTCGCCGCCAAGGACCGCGCGCTCGACGCGGCCCAAGGCGTCGACCCGGCCGACTACGCCGCACACGGTGGCGCGTTCCCGATCCGGATCCGCGACGTCGGCGTGGTCGGCGCCGTCACCGTCTCCGGCCTGCCCCAGGCGGACGACCACGCGCTCGTGGTCGAGGTGCTGGAGTCGTTCCTCCGTTGACCGGACTGCGCGAACGCAAACGTGAGCAGAACCGGGCCGCCGCCGCCGAGGCCGCGTGGCGGCTCTTCGCCGAGCGCGGCTACGACCACGTGACGGTCGCGGACATCTGCGAGCGGGCCGACATCGCGCCGCGCACGTTCCACCGCTACTTCGCCGGCAAGGAGGACGTGGTCGCGGAACCGGTCCGCCGGATGACCGCGGTCTTCGCCGACGCCATCCGCGCGGCGCCGCAGGGCGTCACGGATCGCGAGGTGCTGGCCGCGGCAGTACGCGACCTGGGCCGCTTCGCGATCGCGCACCGCGAGTGGCTGCAGTCGCTGCGCACGGTGGCCCGCGGCTCCCAGCACCTGCGCGTGTCGAACCTGGCGATCCGCCCCGATCAGGACCAGGAACTGGCGGCGCTGCTGACCGCACGGCACGCGTCTGTTGACGCGGGCGCGGCGGGCCAGGGCGCGGCGGTTTCCGGCCCGGTCGGGCAGGGCGCGGCGGTTTCCGGCCCGGTCGGGCAGGGCACGGCCGCTTCCGGTCCCGCCGGCCAGGGGGCGGTTGCCGCAGGCCGGGCGGACCAAGGACCGGCGGTGCCGGGGCGCGCTGATGCGGCTGCGGCCGCCGCAGACCGGACGGGCCAGCACTCGATTGCGTCAGGCCGGGCCGACGCGGGCCGGGCGGGGCGGGCCGACGCGGGCTCGGCCGTCGCAGGACCGGCCGTCGCAGGCTCGGCCGGCGTGGGGCCGGCCGCCGGTGACAGCTGGCGGCCGCGGCTGCTGGTGGCCTGTGCGACCGTGGCCTTCCGGGTCTGGTTCGACGAGTACCTCAACGACCGCACGACCGACCCGCTCGCGGACCTGGACCGCATGATCGAGGCGGCCCTACCCGTTCGGTAGCGGCTCCGGCGCGTCGCCGCTGATCACCTGGTTGCCGGGCGGCGGACCGGCCGGGGTCTCGGGACGCTGGTCCTCGGGCCGGACACGCTCCGGCATCTGACGCCACCGCTCGGTCGCGGTGCGCTCCTCCACGTTCTGCTCCATGCCGTGAGCGTGGCACACGTGCCCCGCCGGTGGAAGAGAACGCGGCACGAACGGTCACGATCTTCGCCGGGCGGGTACGACCTGCGAATACGGTGGCGGTCGCGCCATCCGACGGCTCGCGGTCGCGCCAACAGGCGGTCGGCGGCCGGGCCGACCGGCGTCACGCGGCGGTGCCGCTGCCCGCTCGCGTGACGCCCGCCCGCGTGACGCCCGCCCGCGTGACGCCCGCCCGCGTGACGCTGCCCGGCTACGTCGTGATGGTCAGGTCGCCGGTCGGCAGCGTCTGGCAGGCCAGCCGCCAGCCCGCCTCGGCCTCCTCCGCGGAGAACATCCCCCGCCCGTCCGTCTCGGACGGCCCGGCCAGCACCCGCACCCGGCACGTCCCGCACACCCCTTCGTCACACGACTGCGGCAGCGTCACGTGCGCATCATTGGCCGCGTGCAGGATCGTCCGCCCCGGCGGGCACGGGAACGACCCGCCCCCGTCCACCCCGATCGTGAACGCGGTGATCCCCGCGTCCTTCGCCCGCAGCTCGACCGCGTGCGCCCGCTCCCGCCGCGTCTGCGCCCCGCGGCCGGACACGAACGCCTCGGTGCGGATCGCGTCGCGTGGCACGCCCAGCCCGGCCAGGATGCCGATCACGTCGCCCATCATCGCGGCCGGCCCGCACAGGTGGACCAGGCTCGCGTCCGCGGCGTACCGGCGCAGCGCCTCGACGCCGATCCGCCGCCCGGCCGGCCGGGACACGAAGTACTCCACCACCAGCCCCGGCAGTCGCTCCCGCAACGCGTCGATCTCGGGCCGGAACAGGATCTCGTCCTCGGTACGCGCGCCGGCCAGCAGCACGATCGGCCCGGTCCGCCCGGCGTCCGCGGCCGCGTGCAGCATGCTCATCAGCGGCGTGATCCCGACGCCGCCCGCGATCAGCAGCAGCGTCCCGGCCGCGGGTTCGCCGGTGACGGTGAACTCGCCGAACGGCCCGCGCACCCGCAACGCCTGCCCGACCCGCAGCGCGTCGTGCAGGAACGCGGATCCGAGCCCGCGCGGCTCCCGTTTCACCGCGATGTCGACCGCGTCCCCGCCCGGCCCGCTGGAGATCGAGTAGGCGCGCTCGATCGGCTCCACCGCCACCGGGATGTCGACCTTGAGGTACTGCCCGGCCGTGAACGTGAACGGCATCGGGCCGTTGTCCAGCGGTGCGAGGCGGATCCGTCGTACCGCCGGGGAAAGCTCGTCGAGCTGCGCGACGCGCAGATATCCCTGCCAGGGCGCGCCCGGGACCGGGGGCCGCCCGCCCGCGCGGACCGCCCGCCAGAGCGCGCCGATCCGGGCCGGCGGCAGCACCGCGTTCGCGGCCATCAGCCCGCCGGCCACGGCGCCGACCACGCCGGGTCCCCAGGCGTCCTGCCCGGCCACGACGACGCCCCGGACCGGTGTGCGGCAGCCGGCCAGCGGCGACCGCAACCGTTCCACGGTGGCCGGGAGCCCGTAGAAGCCGCCCCGGGTGCTGTTCTGGTACGTCTCGAAGGACAGCGGCGTCGCCAGCTCGGCGAGCCCGACCGCGTCCCGGAAGCCGGGCCACCGCGTCTCCAGCCGGTCCAGCAGCCGCCCGGTCAGCGCGGCCTTGAGCTGTGGGTAGCCGTCCGGCCGGCCGTGCCACGGCGCGAACTCCGCCGGGTCGACGAGCTCCAGCACCTCGACCGTGTGCGCGCGGGCGGCCGGGTTGTTCAGCGACGAGAACGACACGTAGAGCGTGCCCTCGCCCGGTGGCCGGTCGAGCCCGCCCTCCGGCCCGAGGTCCGGCATGATCCAGTGGTTCTCGCCGCGCAGGCCGAACTCCGCGGGGGAGCGGTCCATGCCCAGGAACAGCATGATCGCGGACACCTCGCCGGGCAGCCGCGAGACGGCCTCCTGCCAGCGGGGTGCGACCGCGGAGCCGAGCAGCGCGTACGTGTTGCGCACGCCCACCGCGGACACCACGGTCCGGGCCCGCACCCGGTAGGTCCGGCCGTCGCTCTCGTCCGTCACGTCGACGCCGGCGGCGCGCCCGTGCTCGACCAGGATCCGGTCCACCCGCTGCCGGGCGCGCAGCGCGATCCCGTGCCGTGCGGCGATCTCCAGCGCGATCCGGCTCACCTCGCGTGGCCCGCCCACCGGATGCGTGCCGCCGTCCGCGAACGCGCTGAACGCGACCACGGCGTGCTGGCCGAACGTGCCCGACACCGGCGGCGGGCCGTAGAGCCCCCACCGTGCCGCGACGACGGCCCGCAGCTGCGGATCCTGGAAGTAGCGGCAGACGTGGTCCCACAGCGTCCGGTACGTCGACGGGAAGAGCCGTTCGATGACCGGGAAACCCAGTGCCCGTACCGGTGCGGGGAACGAGGAGAACACGTTCCGCGCGCCGAGCCCGCCGGTCGCGCGCGGCACGGACGCGAAGAACCGGTCGACCGCGTCCGCCTCGGCGGGGAACCGCTCCTTGAGCCGCTCCCGGAACCGCTGCGCCGACGCGGGGACCGCGAAGTCCAGCCCGGGGAAGTGCAGCACGTCGAAGTCGTCGGGCAGCGGCGTGAGCTGCACCCGGCCGTCCGTCATGAAGTCGAGGAACGGCAGCGACGTCGCACCCAGGTAGTGCAGCCCGGTGCCGAACTGCCACCGCCCCTCCCGGGAGAACTCGTGCGTCATGCCGCCGAGCGTGTAGTGCTGCTCCAGCACGAGCACCCGGCTGCCACCGAACTCGGCCAGCGCGCGGGCGGCCGCGAGCCCGCCCATGCCCGAGCCGATGACGACGGCGTCGAACTCGTTCTCACTCATGGCGCGGAAAGGTAGGGCGGCGCAGTGGACTTCCAGTGAACGGCTCCGTCCAGCCTTCCTTCACTGCGGACTCCTACGTTTCCGGCGTCGGTGACAGCACAACGCGAAGGCGAGCACACCATGAAGAACATCGATCCTGATCCGGTACGGGCCCGCGCCGTCACGCAGTTGTACCGCAAGCGCGGCGCCCAGATCCACGGTCTGGTCTACCTGTTCGCCAACGTCATCCAGATCGTGGTCTGGTGGGCGTACACCCCGGAGCAGTTCTTCTGGCCGCTGTGGTCGATCCTCGGCTGGGGCATCGGCCTCTTCTTCCACGTCTGGGCCGTCTACTCCGGCACCGGCCTGGACGAGGCGCGCATCGCGCGGGAGATCGGCCGGCCGCGGGGCGACGGCTGAGCGTCCTCATCGCGGCGCGGCGGTGAACAGATAGGACGTGCCGCGCCGGTGCAGGAACGCGCCCGCGTCGCGGCCGGGCAGCCGCGGTTCGAGGACGCGCCGCAGCGTACCCACGTACTTGTGGATGATGTTGAGTGCGCTGGAGGGCGCGTCCTCGCCCCAGATCAGGTCGATCAGCTCGCTCGGGCTGGTCGGCGTGCCCGTTCGTGCCAGCGGGAGCGCCAGGAGGCAGGCGCCCGCTTCGTGCGACGACCGTGGACCGCACGGATCCTATCGCCTGTGCGGCACGCCACGGTCGCCGAGATCGTGTGCCGACCGGCGCCCCGACCGGTCGTGAGGTCAGGCGGCGGTGACCGAGATCGTGTGCTGCCCGGTGGCCCCGCTGGGGAAAGGCGTGGCCCGGTCGGACGTCTGGACGGTACCGGCCCGATCGGTCGCGCGGACGCGCAGCGTGTGGCCGCCGGGCACGGGCGACCAGGGCAGACGCCACTGCACCCAGGTGTCGCCGGTCGGCGGCGGCAGCACCGTGGCCGGCTGCCAGTCGCCGTCGTCGATCTGGACCTCGACCGACGTGATCCCGGTGTGCACGGCCCACGCGACACCGGAGATCGTGACGCTCTGACCTGCGGTGACGCGTGTGAACGGCACCGGCCGGTCGATCCGCGACGCGATCTTGACGGGCCCTTCCGCCGCCCAGCCGCGCTCGACCCAGTAGGCGTCGTAGGCGTCGAACGTGGTCAGCTCCAGCTCCGTGATCCACTTGCACGACCCGGCGTACCCGTAGAGTCCGGGCGTCAACATACGCACCGGAAAACCGTGCTCGATCGGCAGCGGCTCACCGTTCATGCCGAACGCCAGCATCGCGTCGCGACCGTCCAGCGCCAGGCGGGTAGGGGTGCCGATGGTCATCCCGTCCGCGCCGCGCGCCACCAGCTGGTCCGCCGCCGGATCCACCCCGGCCTCGTCCAGCAGCGCCTTCAGCGGCACCCCGAGCCAGCGCGCCGTCCCGGTATAGGGCCCGCCCACCTCGTTGGAGACACAGGTCAAGGTCTGAAAGCGTTCGAGGGTACGCCGTTGGAGCAGATCGTCCAGGCTCAGTGTGACCGATTCTCCGACCATGCCGTGGATCTTCAGCCGCCAGGTGGCCGGATCGAGCTGGGGGAGCGTGAGCGCGGTGTCCACGCGGTAGAAGTTCGCGTTCGTGGTCAGGAAGTCCGGCGGCGTGCCCGGGGGCAGCGCGGGCGCCGGGTCGGTGGGTGGTGGCAGGCGCACGCCCGCGCGGTTCTCGGCGGCCGACCGGCCGGCCCGAGCCCGCAGCAGGACCGTGGCCGCTCCACCGGCCGCGGCGCCCGCGGCCATCAGGACGATCGCGGCGAGGAATCCGCGTCGCCCGGGTGCGGGGGAGGCGCCGGCCTGCGGGCGTGACGCGTCGTCGGTGAGAATGCGGGACAGGAACGTCAGTGCGGCTGCGGCGACCAGGCCCGCCAGCAGCGAGGGGAGCGCGTCGAGCGGGCCGGCCGCCGGGCGGGTCACCGCGGCGGCGGCACCGGCCAGGCCGAACGCGGCGAAGCCCAGCACGCCCCACAGTGGACGGCGGCGCGCCGCGATGCCCAGGAGCACGGCCAGCGCGGTCAGGATCACGGCGATCCCGGTCAGCAGCAGCGGCTTGTCGGCGGTGCCGACCGTACGTACCGCGAATTCCTTGATCGGGGTCGGCGTCGCGTCGATGACGGCGGCGCCGACGGAGAGCACCGGACTGGCGCCCGGCCGGGCCGCGGCGGCGAGAAGCTCGCCCGCCGCGACCCCGGCACCGGCCGCGACCAGCCCGCTCAGTGCTGAGTGGGCGCGCACGGGTCAGCTCTTCGGCATGAGCACGGTGTCGATGATGTAGACGGTCGCGTTCGCCGTCTGCACGTTGCCGCACACCACGGCGGCGTTGCCGTTGACGGTGAAGTTCTCGCCGCTGCCGGTGACGGTCAGCTTGCCGCCCTGCAGCGTCTCGTGCTCGCCCGCGAGCTGCGCCGGCGTCAGCTTCCCGGACACCGCGTGGTAGGTCAGAATGTCCGTGAGCTGCTTCTTGTCGGCCAGCACCTTGTCCAGGTCCGCCTTCGGGATCTTCGCGAACGCGTCGTTGGCCGGCGCGAAGACGGTCAGCGCGGGCGCGCTGTTCAGCGAGTCGACCAGCCCCGCCTCCTTGACGGCCGTGACCAGCGTGCTCAGCACGGGGTTCCCGGACGCCGCGGTCGCGACCGGCACCTGCGCCATGGCCTGGAAGCTGCCCGCGTTGCTCGGGTCGGTCGGCACCGCCGCACACCCCGCGCCGAACTCGGCGGACGTGGCCTTCGCCGGGCTGCTCGCCATCCCGGTCGCGGCCGGCGTGGCCATCCCGGTCGCCGCCGTGGAGGTCTCCGCGTCGTCGCTCTGCCCGCAGGCCGCCAGTCCGAGGCAGAGCGTGGCCGCGGTCGCGATGGTGATCATCCGAATGGTACGCATGGTGATATGTCCCCTCATAGTGACTTGAGTCCGGGTCAGGACTGTTATGAGGGATTCGCTGCCCCCGGAGCGGCGGATGGGTCCGCGATCAGGAAACTTCCCGCCCGGTCACCCGAAGGGATCTCACGCGCCACGACGATGCTTGTCGTGGCGTCGGACGTGCCCGGCCGGCGCTGACCGAAACGGTCCTGGCTGGCCTGGTCGTGCACCGCGCTGCCGACCGGGCGGACCGGTCGCCGCCCGCGCCCACGAACCGAACGATCGGTCCGAAATATCGGATATGGCAGGCCCGGAGTCGGCCGGCGCGGCGGGCACCATGATCGTTGTTGCGCTCACTGCTCTTTCAGAGGCTCGGCAAGGACAGTGAGCGCAACAACGATCATGAACCGCTGTGGCCGGTGCGGTCAGAACGTGACGTAGAGGCCCCGGCCGGCCTGGTCCGCGGCCGCCAGCATGCGGTGCACCGCGTCGATTGCGGGCGTGCGGGCCGGGACGCGGGTGAGCGCGGTCAGATGATCGCGCACGCTCGCCCAGGACCGCACGTAGGAGCCGCGCCGGCCCGGATCGAACGCGTCCATCGCCGCACCCAGCACGATCGGGCCGCCGGAACCGTCGATCGCCGCGTTCAGGTCCAGGACCGCGTCCTGCCAGAGCGCGCCGAGGCCGGCGTCATGGTGCGGCGCGTAGTAGGCGGTCAGCGCCAGCGCGGCCAGCTCCTGCGGATCGGCCGGCGGCGGCGTGCGCCCCCAGGTCTGCGCCAGCGGCACCCCACCGGCGCGGAGATCGGTCAGCCGCGCCACGTTCGCCTGCACGAACGCGAGCAGCGGCTGCGTCTGCCCGTACGTCACCGCATGGTCCAGCGCCGGGCGCAGCTCCCTCTCAAAACCATCCACATCCAGGAGGTACGCCCGATGCCGCGCCGCCGAGCCCACCGCATACCGCCGGGTCGACTCGGCCGCGCCCTGGACGGCACGCGGATCCAGCACCCGGGGCGCGTGGACGAGCTGCGGTGCGGGCACGGGCTGCGGTGCGGGCACCGGCTGCGGGCCGGGCATGGGCTGCGGCGCGGGCGGCGACGGTGGCGCAGGCGGCGACGGTGTCGCGGGCACAGGCTGAGGCTGCGGCGCGAGCACGGGCGGAGGCCCCGGCAGCGGCGGAGGCACCGGTCCCGGTGTGGGCAGCAGCGGACCTGGTGCCGCGAGCGGCGGGGCGTGCAGTTCGGGTCCCTGCTGCGGCGCCAGACGCTGTTGCGTTGCCGGATCCTGTTGCGTCATCTGGCTGTGCGACAGCCATGGGCCGTGCTGCAACACCGCATCGTGCGGTGCCGGGCCCTGTTGCGGTGCCGGACCCTGTTGCGGTGCCGGACCCGGGCCCGGCTGTCCCGCGACCGGATAGCCGCGCAGCACGTGCATCACCCGCCCCAGCTCCTCCAGCGGCATCGCCCCGCGCCGGAACTGCAGGAACAGCAGCACCGCCACCACCGCGGCCGCGACCACGAGCACCACCGCCGACGCGACATAAGACGGCAGGCTGCTGGTCGGTACGTCCGCGACCCCGGCGGCCCGCGACACACCCGGCGTCAGCAGCACAAACAGCCCGGTGGAAACGCTCGCCGACATCAACCGCCGGATCATGCCGCCACCTTCGCCAGCTCGGCCTTGCGCATCATGACCGTCTCCCGGAGCACATCCAGCTCCGCCAGCCCTTCCTGCACCGGATCGGCCGGCCCGGAAGCCGGACCAGGACCGGAACCTGGAACCTGACCCGGTGCCGGAACAGGTCCAGGACCGGCGAACGGCCCCGGAACCGGCCCAGGTCCGGCAAAGGGCCCTGGAACAGGCACCGGAGACGTGGCGGCCACCGCAGGCGGGACCACCGGCGGTACCCGCATCCCGTGCAGCACCCGCCACCCCGCCGCCGCCAGGTCGTACTGCGCCGCGAGCACCCTGGTCAGCGCCCGATACGCCGCGAACCCGGACCTCCGCAGCACCGTCCAGCGCAGCCACAGCCGACGCGCCGGCGACATCAGCACGGACATCTCCACGTCCGTCACCGCGCCCTGTCCCATCGCCACTTCCGCGTTCAGCGCCTCGGTCAGCCCGGCCCGGGTCCCGCGCGTCCCGGTCCACAGCAGCAGCGCGCAGATCACCAGTGCGGGCAGCTGCACCGCCAGCTGGATGAGCGGCTGCACCACCAGATAGTCGACCGGAGATTCAGCCGGCGATGAGGAGCGCACCCACACGTACCAGCGGAAGGCACTTCCGGTCAGCGCCTGGGTGCCGATCGCCGCCAGGAATCCGCAGGTCACGACGACCCGGCGCAGTTTGGCCACCGAGAGCTGGGAGGCCGCGCCGAAGCCCGCGCCGGTCAGCGCCGTGAACAGTGCGTTCCCGGTCAGCAGGCCGTACACCTGGAGTGACCAGAAGTGGAATCCGCCCTGGAGGGCCACGTTCGGCAGCGTCTGGACCAGGTTGAAGCCGAGCCCGACCGCGGCGCCGAGCGCGATGCCGGACGCGACGCCGGTGAAGCGTTTCCGTGCGTAGAGGTAGATCAGTCCGACGCCCGCGCCCTTGGCCAGCTCCGCGGCCCCGGCCGTGTAGATCTGCTGGTAGGCGGTGGCCCAGTTGCGGTTGCGCGCGGCCTCGAACGCGGTGTCGTCGTAGCCGGCGAACGCGGCCGGCAGGTAGTCGGCGAACCAGGTGGCCATCCCGGCCGTGAAGCCGTAGGCGACGGTCGCGCCCCAGGCTGCCGCGACGAGCAGCAGCCACCACGGGACGCGGCGCAGGCGCTCGACGCGCCGGACCGCCCACAACCCGGCCGCGGTGGTGGGCAGGCAGAGCAGCAGCCACAGCGCGTGCCGGCCGATCGCGTCACCGGCCAGGATCAGGTACGGCGCGCAGAGCGCCATGGACGCGACGATCCCGATGGCCGGCAGCGGCATCCGCCCCCGCTCCGGCCCGGCGATCAGCCGGATGCCGAGCGCGGGCAGCGCCAGCACGAGCGCGACCAGCGCTCCGATGATCGCGGCCCAGAACGCCACGTGCGTGACCACGGGCCACACGTCGCCGAGCAGCCCGAACGGCAGCTCTTCCACGTCGGCGCGGCGCCGCTGCAGGTGGTCCGACCACATCTGGATCAGCCACGCGAGCGACAGCGCCATCGACACGAATACCAGCGGTGCGGACCGCAACTGCCTCATCGGGTCGTCTCCGGGGCCGGCACGGACGCGGACACCGGCGGCGGCGTGGCGTATCCGGCGACGAGCGCGCCGACGATCATGAGCGTTCCGGCGACGCCGGCGGCCAGCATGATGCCCAGCCGCGGGTAGGTCTCGAAGCCGGGCCCGAGACCGGCCGGTGTGCCGGACAGGCCGCGGACCAGCGCGGCGGCGGTCCAGACGCGGGGCGAGGCCGGGCCGCGGCGCAGCCGGAACGAGCCGATGGCGGCGGCGATCCCGAACGCGGCCGCGCCGAGCAGCATCCAGGCCGGCACCCAGGCCTCCCAGGTGAACCGCGCTGTCTTCTCGAGCAGCGGCGGCGCCTGGTCGATCATGGCAAGGTGCAGGCCGGCCGTGCCGAGCATGAGCAGCACGATCAGCCCGTCGTGGATCAGGCCGAGTCCGCAGGCGAGCGCCAGCGCGGACAGCGTGATCAGCCCGGCGACGACGAAGAACGTGGTGGTGATCTCGTCGGCGTGGCCCACGTACTTCGCGATGTAGCTGCTGCTCTGCGCGTCGGTGCCCTCGCTGACGGCGATGACCGCGAACAGCCCGAGCCAGAGCGTGCCGATCACCCGCCCCCAGCCGGAGCGGACGCCGAGCGTGAACGCGGCGAGGAACACCAGCGCGAGCAGCGAGCTGCCCTTCTCCGCGCCGATCGCGAGGATGACCGCGCCGGTGCCGGAGGCGCCGTCCCGGATGTAGTAGTCGAGCTGGTCGACGGGGACCGGGTCGTCGGTCCCGATTATCAGTCCGGGCAGGTTCAGGCCGGCCAGGGCCCATGCAATGCACAGGACAGCGCCGATGAGCCCGATCCATCGCCCCGTACGATCGATCATCCGGTGCACGGTAGTGCAGGCACACCGCGTACCCCTAGTCCGGCAATTGCCATGTTTTACCCGCAAGCCGCGTCAAGCGCCGCAAGACTGGCGTCATGACGGCCGCACCGTTGAGCCGTCGGCAGACGAACGTCGTCGTCACCGCGATCCTGCTTCCGCACGCTGGGCAGCGCGTTCGGCACCGCGATCTTCGGCACGCCGTTCACCGACCACCTCACGCCCGAGCTCGGCGCCGCGCTGGCCGAGCGCCTGGCTGAAGGAGCGCCCGCTGCGCGACGGCGTGCGCGCGGCGGCCGCGCCGAACTCCCCGCGATCGCCCGCGCCCACCACCGGCCGCCGGTCTTCACCGACCTCTGCGACTCCGGATATGCCCAGGTCGAGCGGACGGCGAGGTCAAGCTCACCGAATCGGGCCAGGCCCGGCTCGACCGCATCCGCGGTGCCTGGTGTGACCGGCGCGACGCCAACCTCGACGACTGGACGACGACCGCGCCGGGCGAACGCGCGCGCGTCGATCAGGTGCTGGACAACATCGCCACCCGGCTCACCGACGAGGTGCCCCGACAAAACCTTGGTGATCTACCCCGTTCCGGCGTGGTCACCCTGGGCATGCTCCCGCGGGCCGCCGGCCCGCGGGTGGTCACCAGGGGACCTCACCCTCGTCGGACAGGAACGACGCGGTCGGGCGTGCGGTGCCGGTGGCCAGGTCGATCACGACGGCCGCGCCCTGCGCCGCGGTGCGCTCCAGCGTGATGCCGAGCGCGGCGGAGAAGTCCGTGGCGCAGGCGCCGGGCGCGATCGCGTTCACCGTGATGCCGTCGCCGGACAGCGCCCTCGCGTACTGGACGGTCAGCATGTTCAGCGCGGTCTTCGACACCGGATAGCCGGCCATGCTGCCGCGCACCGCGAAACCGTGCGACGGGTCCGTCATCCACGCCAGCGAGCCGGTGCCGCTGGAGACGTTGATGATCCGTGCGTCCGTGCCGGCGCGCAGCAGCGGCAGGAACGCCTCGGTGACCCGGATGACGCCGTAGAGGTTCGTCTCGAAGATCGTCCGGATCGTGCCCAGGTCCACCGCGCCCGGCGCCTGGCTCCGGCCACCGGAGATGCCCGCGTTGTTGACCAGCACGTCCAGCCGCCCGAACCGGTCCCGGACCTCCTTCGCGGCCGCGGTCACGGACGCGTCGTCCGTGACGTCCAGCATGACCGCCTGCGCGCCGATCCGCCGGGCGGTCTCCGCGCCCCTCGCCGCGTCGCGGGCCGCGACGACCACGCTCAGGCCCTGCGCCGCCAAGCCCTCCGCGATCGCCGCGCCGATGCCCTTGTTCGCCCCGGTGACCAGGGCGATTCTCTCGTCTGCCATGTGTCGATCCGATCACCGGCGCGGTGTGACCTCCAGGATCGATCGGGTGGGCATCGATACCCTGGGGGTATGGACGACGTCGAGACCCGGGAACTGCGCTACTTCGTCGCGGTCGCGGAGGAACTGCACTTCGGGCGGGCCGCCGACCGGCTCGGCATCGCCCAGCCGCCGTTGTCCCGCGCGATCCGCCAGCTCGAGCACCGGCTCGGCGTCACGCTGCTGGAACGCACCAGTCGCGCGGTCGGCCTCACGACGGCCGGGGAGACGCTGCTGCACGAGGCGCGGGCCGCGCTGGACGCGGTTGCGGCCGCGGTCCGGCGCACGCGCCGCGCCGGGCACGCGCAGCCGGGGCTGGTGCTGACCATGAAGCCCGGTGGCGACTCCGGGCTGCTGCCGGCGATCCTCGACCGGTACGAGGCGCGCCCCGGATCCGTACCGGTGGAGCTGGTCTTCTCGGTCTTCGAACGGGCCGCGATGCTCCGCGACGGGCGCGCGGACGTGGGACTGCTGCACCACCCGCAGAACGACCTGACCGGCCTGGACAGCGAGCCGCTGCACACCGAGGACCGGGTGCTGGCGCTGGCCGCGACCGATCCGCTGGCCGCCCACGGGACGCTCACGCTGGCCGACCTCGTGCACGCGCCGATGGCCCAGTGGCCCGAGGCCGTCCATCCCGCCGCCGGCCCGCGCGTCACCGGCGTCGGCGAGCTGCTGCAGCTGGTCGCGGTCGGCCGGATCGTCGCGCTGGTCACCGCGTCCGCCGCGACCCGCCCCCAGCCCGGCGTCGTCTTCCGCCCGGTCCTCGACGCGCCGCCGTCCACGCTCGTCGTCGCCTGGCCCGAGCAGTCCCGCTCCCGCCTCGTCGCCGACTTCGTCGCGGCCGCCCGCGAGGCCGCCGCCGACGCGTTCGCCGCGGTGGCCCCGCGCTGACCGGCCCCGCGCTGACCGCCGCCGGGCGTGCCGGCGACGGGCACCCTGATCCTCAAGAAGCGCGGCACCCGGCGCGTTCGTGAACAGCGTGCTGATCAGCGACGCGGCGGACGCGCCCCGCTCACCGAGGAGACGTGGCCTGGGCGGCGATGACGCGGTCCAGCCACTCCTCCATCATCGCCTGCTCGCGGGCGGACAGGACCGTCACGGACGGCAGCACCGCCCGCATGCCGATCGCGTGCGCGACCGGTGACGTCGCCGGTGCCGGAGCGCCGGACGTGATCGCGGCGATCACCGCGTCGCGGGCCAGGTCGGCCACGGTGAGGTCGCGCTCGTCTTCCGGCAGCGCGATCAGGCCGAGCGTGATGCCACGGCCGGTCGAGTGGATGAGCTGGGTGGCGTGCGGCTCCGGCACGGTCAGCAGGCCGGCCTCGGCCACCCGGTGCACGGACCCGGCCAGCATCTCGGTGGCGGCCCGGATCGCCGGCGTCAGCGGGCCGGGCCGCGGATCCGCGTAGACCAGCGTGTAGAGCGCGGGATTCTGCAGGCCGAAGCGGATCTGCGCGTCCCAGCCGGTGCGCAGGTCCCGCACCGGATCGCCGGTGCGCCCCCGACCACCCTTCTCGACCAGGTGCGCGGAGAACAGCCGGAGCGCGAGCGCGTCCAGGAAGCCCTGCTTGTCGCCGAAGACCCGGTAGATCATCGGGGTCTGGACGCCGGCCGCGCCCGCCACCGCGCGGTTGGACAGCGCCTCGATCCCGCCCTGCTCCAGCAGGACGCTCGCCGCGTCCAGGATCCGTTCCGCCGTCGTGCTGTCGTTCACCGCGCCCACGTTACCAGTGGCACCAAGGACTTGCTGCCGGTGGATTATTGGTGGTAACAATTTCACGTACCACTGGCAACAGCTGTCCGAGGAGCATGCACATGTCCGATCCCGTAGCCCTGGTCGAGCGCTTCTACGAGGCGATGAACACCGGGGACCCCCAGCTGATCGAGGACGTCGCGGCGAACGTGCTGAGCGCGGACTGGGTCACCGAGCCGGCCCCGCCGGTCGACGGCGGCTTCCGCGGCCTGGTCCCGTGGCTGCGCGCGGCCTGGCCGGGCTTCACCTCCGCGCACGACGAGTTCGTGGTCTCCGCGGACGGCAGCAGGGTCGCGGTCCGCTCGACGAACCGCGCCGTGCACGGCGCCGCCGCGTTCGGCCTCGCGCCCACCGGCCGCGACGTCGAGTACCGCGCGTTCGACTTCTTCGCGATCGAGGACGGCCGCATCACGCACACCTGGCACCTGGAGGACTTCCTCGGCGTCGCGTTCCAGGTCGGCGGCGTGATCCGATGACCGGGCGGCTGGCGGGCAAGGTCGCGCTGATCACCGGCACCGGTTCCGGCATCGGGCGGGCGGCCGCGCTGCGGTTCGCGGCCGAGGGTGCCCGGGTGGCCGGCTGCGACCTCGACCCGGACGGCGCCGCGGAGACGGTCCGGCTGGTCACCGACGCCGGCGGGGAGATGATCTCGCAGGCGCCGGTCGACCTGGCCGACCCGGACCAGGCCCGCGCGTGGGTGGAGTTCGCGGCCGCGCGCCTCGGCCGCGTCGACGTGCTCTACAACAACGCCGGCGGGTTCGTCGGCGGGCCGTTCGCGCAGGCCACGGCCGAGGGCTGGCGGCGGTCGATGCGCAACGAGGTCGACCTGGTGTACTTCCCGACGCTCGCCGCGTGGCCGCACCTGGTGGCCGCGGGCGGCGGCGCGATCATCAACACCGCGTCCGTGACCGCGCACCGCACGAACGGCGTCTTCCTGCACTCGCACGGCATCGGCAAGGGCGCGGTGGCATCGTTCGCGCCGCACCTGGCCGTCGAGGGCGGCCCGCACGGCATCCGCGTCAACACGATCAGCCCCGGCCTGACCCGCACCCCGCAGACCGACGCGCTGATCACCGGCCTCGACGCCGCGCGCACGCCGCTCGGCCGCGTCGGCCGCCCGGAGGAGATCGTCGCGGTCGCGCTGTTCCTGGCCTCCGACGAGTCCTCGTTCGTCACCGCCGCCGACATCGTCGTCGACGGCGGCCAGTCCGTCCTGATGCCCGCCGGCCACTACTGAGTCCATCCGGCACCTTCGGATGACGCCTCGCGGGCGCGAAATCCTTCGGTTTCGGTTCGCGATGGGCCTCCTCTTCGGTCAGCGTTCGGCGTCAGGGTGATCTGGCCGCGACCCAAGCCGCTATTTCGCGAATTTCCGGGCAGGAAGTGCCCGGAAAAGAGTGGCGGCGGCCCAGGAAGGTCGGCGGCGGGCCTTGCCTCCGGCGGAAGCCGCGTCGCACCGGGAGACGAGGGGCGGGGGAGCCGTCGGGCGCTGCCGACGTCCGGGGCGTAGGTGCGGCCGAGGATCGGCAGGAGCATGCCGACGCCGACGTCGAAGCCGGTCGCCGGGCGCCGCGAACGTCCCGGCTGGAGTCGTCATGATTCCGGCCGGGACGTTTCCGCTGCTCCCGGGCCTGAGGAGCGCCAAGACCAAACGCATCCCACGGGGGTACGCCGTGCGCGCGAAACCCGGGCCGCGCCTCGGTCCGGAGCCCCGCGTGACTCGCGGCTCTTCCGTGACCAGCGGCGGAACCGGCTCCGACGCCGGGTGGCAAGCGGAGCGCCAGCGGAGTCTTGGCGCCCGGCGAGGTTTGCCCGCGGGAGCATGCGGGCTGCACCACGCTGGAAGCGGGACGATGAACTAGGTATTGATCTTGGGTTGTGCGAAGCGGATGGCAGGTCACCCGCCGCAAGAGCGTCAGGGCCGGGGTCTGGGGTCGTCCCCAGGCTGGTGCGAGCGCCCGCGGGAGCATGCGGGCTGCACCACGCCGGAAGCGGGAAAATGAACTGGATCTTGAATTGGATCTACGCCTGGATCGGGTTCCGCGCGACGCTGTAGGCGGCGGAACCGATCAGCTCGATGGACACCTGGAGCCGTTCCAGGCTGATGTTCTTCGCGATCGTGTCCTCGGGGCTGTGGTAAGGCGGCTCGAGGATCGCCGGGGACTCCTCACCGCGCCAGGAGAAGTTGGCCGACGCGATGCCGACCTCCTGGAACGACTGATGGTCGCTGGAGCCACGCAGCGTGACCGGCGAGATCCGTGGTGCGTAGCCGAGGCGGTCCGCGGCGGCGGCGACCTCGTCCGTGGCCCGGTTCGCCTCGCCGGTGTAGGAGAGCAGCCAGTATCGGGTGGCCGGGTCCCAGCTGGTGGCGACCATGTCGTTCTGGAACACGGCCAGGATCCGGTCCCGCTCCGGCTGCGGCAGCTGTGACACGTAGTAACGGGAGCCGATCAGGCCCTGCTCCTCCGAGCCCCACAGCCCGAACCGCAGCGTGGCGTTGACCGGCAGTCGCCGCAGCACCCGCGCCAGCTCAAGGTTGAGGACCGTGCCGGAGCCGTCGTCGTTCGCGCCGGGCGCGCCGATCACGGTGTCGTAGTGCGCGCTGACCATGACGACCGGCCCGGTGCCGTCCCTGTGGGTACGCTCCGCGAGCACGTTGTGCGAGGTCAGACCGCGATGCGCGACCGTGGCCACGGTCAGTTTCCGCAGCTTCCCGGCCGCGTGCAGCTCGCGGAGCCGGTGCTTCTGCGCCTGCGCGACGCCGACCACCGGGATCGGGACCGGGCTGTTCACGGAGCCGGGCAGCACCGGGCTGAACGCGGACGCGCGCCGCGGCTCGACCAGGTCGGCCGGCAGGAACACGACCGCGGCGGCCCCGCGCGCGACCGCGGTGGCGACCAGCGCGTCCCGGTCCGCGGCCACGTAGTCGACCAGCAGGATCTTCCCGGTCGCGTTCTCCGGGAACACGCCACCCACCACGTCGACGACCTCGCCGCGCACCGTGACGTCCAGCGCGGCCTGCGCGGACGCGCCGGCCTGCCAGTTCAGGTCGCGGGGGAGGCCGCCCGGCGTGTCCAGCTGGGCGAGGAACTTGTCCGCGACCGGGAACGGCTGCAGCGTGGTGTCGTAGCCGAGCAGGTCCAGCACGCCGGCCAGATAGTCCGCGGCCTTCTTCTCCGACCGGGTGCCGCCGATGCGCGGGCCGATTCCCTCGGACAGCACGCGCAGGTGCGGCAGCGCCAGCCGCGACGAGACCTGGCCGGCCACCTGCCGGTCGCCCGGCGTCAGCGTCGGTGGCCGCACCGCGCCCGGCCGCTGGTCGTCCACGGCCCAGGCCGGCGCGGGCAGCACGACGCCGGCCGCACCCCCGGCCGCGATCGCGAGCATCTTGCGGCGGCTCAACGGTTCCATGGCTCCTCCTAGGTCAGCTCAGGAAGAGACTAAGGTCGATCTTGATGACGGTCTATTAAATACCTGAAAATATCCTGCGCGCAGAATGTCGGAGGATGGCGTTAGGGTCTGCCGCGTCAGGAACGGCACAACGGGGGAGCTGGCACGATGGTCTACGCCTGGCGGGATTCCGGCGCGGTCTACACACCGACGACGGACGCGACGGATCGGGTCGCGGCCGCGGTCGCGCGCTGGGCGGACCCGGCGGTCACGCTCGGCGGCACACAGACGCCGGACGAGGTGACGCGCGCGGGCCTGGGCTGGCTGGCGGGGGAGCGGACGCCGTTCGGCGCCGCGGTGATCGCGACCGTGCTGCCGGTGGAGGCGCGCATCCTGGCCGACGCGTGGATCGAGGAGCAGGGGCTGGTGTTCGCGGCGCAGGCCTGTCTGGAGCTGGCCGGCCTGCTGCACGTCCGGCGCAGCACCAATCCGGCGATCCTGCGGATGAGCGCGGACGACGCCCGGTTCGGCATCTGGCGCACGAAGCGGACGGTCGCGCTGCTGGCCCGGGTGCGCGAGGCGATGGCCGCACATGACGACTACGGCGCCGCCTGCACGGCGTTGCGGCTCGCGGAAAGCCCGCGCCACCGGGTCGTCGCGGCGTTCCTGGCACCGGACGAGTTCTCGCCGACGACGACCGGCGCGCGGGACTCCAGCATGCTGCTGCTGACCGCGTGCGTGCGCACCCGCGCCGAGCTGGACGCGGTCTTCCAGGCCACCGGCTACTCGTTCTCCTCGCTCGAATCGGAGCCGGAGCTGATGGCCACGCTCGCCGCCGCGCTCCCGCCGGACGACATGCTCGACCTGATCATCGGCGAGGAGGACCGGTTCCTCTGGTACGACTGGGAGCAGGTCGCCGGCGTCTACCTGCCACTGCTCGCCGCGATGCCCGGCGACCGCGCGTTCCGCTACCTGCTGGACAACCTGGCGTCCCGGCAGATCGCGGCCACCGCGCTCGCGTCCGCCGCCACGTTCCCGGAGCGCGCGGTCCGGCTGCTGGCCGCGGACCAGCGCACACCACGCCACGCCGACCTGCTGCGCCGGACCGTCCGCGCGCATCCGGAGCTGATCGCCACGCTGCCACCGGAGCTGGCCGCACGCTTCGCACCGCGCGACGAGCCGGTGGCCGAGGTGCTGCCGCCGGTGCTCGGCACCCCACCGTGGACGGTCACCCGCAAGCGCACCCGGCCACCGTCCGTCGACGGGCTCGACGGACCGGACCGGGACCGGTGGACGGCCTGGCTCAAGGGCCCGCGCGCCGCGCTGCTGGACCGGGCGCGCCGCGACCCGTCGGCCGCAGCCGCCGCGCTGATCCCGATCGCGTTCGGTCCGGCCGGTCCGGAGCGACGGCAGGCCACGGCCGTCCTGCACGCGCTGGACCGGGCCGTGGTGCTGACCGTCGCGGCCGGCTACGGCCCCGCCGCCGCGGGCAAGATCGAGCCGCTGCTGGCCGTGGACCTGCTCCCCGCCAAGATCCCGGCGCTGCCGGAGTGGCTCGATCTGGACGCGCTGGAGCCGATCCGGACCGCGCACGGCGTGCTGCCGGAGGACGCGGTCCGGCACGTGCTCACCATGCTGGCCTTCTCCAAGCCCGGCGAGGCGTACACCGGCCTCGACCAGGTCCGGGACGCGGCAGACCCGGCGAGCCTCGGCGCGTTCGCCCGCTCACTGCTCCAGGCCTGGCTGATCGCGGACGCGCCCGCCACGGACGCGTGGACGCTGGAGGCGCAGGCCGTGTTCGGCGACGACCTCGCCGCGACCGAGCTGGCCGCGCTGATCCGGGCCTGGCCGTCCGAGGGCGCGGCCGCCCGCGCGGTCCGCGGCGTGGATGTGCTGGCCCGGATCGGCACCGGCACCGCGCTCCGGCTGCTGCACGAGATCGCCACCACCGTGAAGACCCGCACCGTACGCGAGCGCGCGTCCCTGCGGATGACGGAGGTGGCCGGCGCGCTCGGCATGACCGCGGACGGGCTCGCCGACTCTGTCACCCCCACGTTCGGGCTGGCCGGAGACCTGACGCTGGACTTCGGCGGCCGGGTGTTCACGGCAGGATTCGACGAGGTGCTGCGCCCGTGGGTCGCGGACCAGCGCGGGAAGCGGCTGAAGTCGTTGCCGAAGCCGGGCGCCGCGGACGATCCGGAGCTGGCCGCCGCGGCCACCCGCCGGTTCGCCGAGGTGAAGAAGGGCGTCCGGAAGATCGCGTCGGAGGTGCTGCGGCGGCTGGAGTCCGCGCTGGCCGAGCAGCGGGCGTGGACCGGTACGGAACTGACCGCGCTGATCGCGCATCCGCTGCTGTTCCCGGTCGGGCGGCGTCTGCTGTGGACCGTCGACGGCGCCTCCTTCCGCATCGCGGAGGACCGGTCGCTGGCGGACGTCCACGACGCGCACGTCGTCATCGATCCGGAGGCGGAGGTGCGCCTCGCACACCCCGCGCTCGGCATCGACCCGGCCTGGGCCGAGGTGTTCGCCGACTACGAGATCGTGCAGCCGTTCCCGCAGCTCGGGCGCGAGGTGTACGCACGCGCGGACCTGGACCGCCTCGTCGGCGCCAAGGCCTCGACGGTACGACTGCTCGGCCTGGAACGCTCCGGCTGGCACCGGCTCTCCGGTGACGGCGGCTGGCAGCACACACTGATCCGGAACCTGCCGGGCGGGGTCCGGGCCGAGGTGGACCTCTCGCCCGGCATCCCCGCCTGGCAGCCCGCCAGCGAACCAGACCAGATCATCGAGGGGGTACGGGTGGGTGCGCTCGGCCCGGTCGCCGCGTCCGAGATCGTCCGCGATCTGACGCTGGTGATCAGTTGACAGCGGTCGGCGCGCGGCAGTTCCGGACGTGCGCGCCGGCGCACACGCCTAGAGCCAGCCTGATCGGCGGAACAGCCGGTGCAGCACCAGCGCCGAGAACGCCATGAGTCCCAGCGCGCCCAGATATCCGTACCGCCAGTGCAGCTCCGGCATGTGGGTGAAGTTCATGCCGTAGATGCCCGCGATCGCGGTCTGTGCCGCCGCGATCGCCGCCCACGACGCGATCTTGCGCATGTCGTTGTTCTGATCCACCGCCACCTGCGCCAGCCGCGCCTGCATGATCGAATTGATCAGCTCGTCGAAGCCCGCCACCCGGTCCACGGCCCGGCTGAGCCGTCCGGTGAGATCGGTGAAGTAGTGCCGCAGCGGCGCGGGGAGGTCGCTGTCCGCGTCCTCGGCCAGGTCCCGCAGCGGCGCCTGCAACGGCAGCACCGCCCGCTTGAACTCCACCACCTCCCGCTTCAGCTGGTAGATCTGCTGCATGTCGAGCCGCGCCTCCCGCGCGAACGTGATCTCCTCCAGGTGCTCCAGATCCGTCTCGACGTGCCCCGCGACGTCCAGGTACAGCCGGACCATCTGGTCGCACACGGTGTGCGCCACCGCCCACGGCCCCAGCGTCAGCATCGGCGGCCGTCGCTCCAGTGCCGCCCGCACGTCGGCCAGTGCCCCCGCCGACCCGTGCCGTACCGTCACGACGAACCGGTCACCGATCAGGATCATCACGTCCCCGGTGTCCACCACCTCCGACGTCTCCGTCAGCGCGTCATGCTCCACGTACCGCGCCGTCCGCAGCACCAGCAGCGTGACGTCCCCGTGCCGCTCCACGGTGGGCCGGTGCCCGTCGGTGAGCGCCTGCTCCACCGTGAGCGGGTGCAGGTTGAACACCTGCCCGACGTCCGCCATCAGCGCCTCGTCCGGCTCGTGCAGCCCCAGCCACACGAACGCCCCGCGACGCCGCCGTGCCGCGCGATACGCGTCCGCGTAGTGCGGCCGCCCCGCCAGCCGCCGCCCCTGCTGATAGACCGCACAGTCGACCACCGCATGCGGGTTCTCCCGCACCGCCACCGGCCCCGGCGTCCGCGCCCCCACCGCCACGCCACCGCCCGCCAGCCGCAGCCGCGCCAGCAGCCCCAGCCCCGGCAATCGCACGCCCCGCCGCGTTCCGCTCACGCCCACCTCCATCGTGTCCGGTCGCCACCGTACAAACGCCCCTTTTCAACCCCCACCCCACCCCAATGCAACTAGCCTCCTAGGATGCTGTAGGCGGTGTGCGTGCGCTTCTTGACCTTGAAGGGCTAGCGGGTGCGGAGGGTTTCGGCGGGGGAGGTGCCGTAGCTGTCGCGGTAGGCGGCGGCAAAGCGGCCCAGGTGGCTGAAGCCCCACTGGCGGGCGATGGCGCCGACGGTGGCGCCGTGGGCCGGGTCGGCGGCGAGGAGGTCGCGGTGGGCGCGGGCAAGGCGGATGCGGCGCAGGTGGGCCATGGGCGTGGTGTCGAGGTGGCGGCGGAAGGCGGCCTGGAGGCCGCGAGGGCCGGTACGCGCGGCGGTGGCCACGTCCGCGAGCGTGACCGGTTCGGCCGCGTGCTCCTCCAGGTATGCGACGGCGCGCCGGATCGTGCCGGGTCCGGCGTCGCCGGGGCCGGGCAGGTAGACGGCGGTGGTGGCGGCGCTGGGGAACGTGGCGATGGTGGCCGCGGCCGCGAGTTCGATCATGGCGGAGTGTGCGGTGGGGCTGGGGAGTGCGGCCTCCGGGTTGAGCGCCACGCGGTGCAGGTAGGTGAGCGTCTCGCGCCAGTAGCGGGCCAGTGGCGCCGAGATCGGTGCCATGCCGCGGAACGCGAAGTCCGCCGGTGCGGTGCCCCAGCGCGCGGCCGCCGCCTGGGTGACCGCGGACAGCGGCAGCCGGAGGATGCGCACGTCGAAGTCGGACAGGCGTCCCTGGAACGGCTGGCCGGGCGGTACGAGCACGAGGTCCCCGGCCGTGAGCTGCAGTTGTTCGCCGGCGGCGCGGATGGTGAGCCGCCCGCCGAGCACGTAGGTGACGTGGACGTATCCGACCGGTTCGGTGGTGAGGTCCATCGTGGTGGAGTAGCGCATCCGGTCGAGCCCGAGCACCCCGCTCTCGACCGTGCGCACGTCGTAGGTGAACGGCCGTGACCTGCGGCTGGGCACCCGCGCGTCGAAGTCGAAGTAGGTGCGTCGCATGGCGTCGTGCGCCTCGTCGAGGTTGGACGTGACGTAGACGGTGCGCCGTAGCGGGACGACGGGGTCACCTCCGGCAGCGGGGTCGGCTTCGGAGGGCTCAACGACGGACAGTGTGCCGGGACGTGCAAATTGCACGTCCCGGCACACTTTTGTCACGAGTTCGAGGAGTACAGCTCGGCCACCTCGGCGGCCGAGAGTGCCCGGTCGTACACGTGAACCTGGTCGATCGCGCCCCGCCAGAAGTCGACCGGGCCGCTGTTGTAGCGGGCCCGGCCGATGGTCAGCGGGCCGTTGGACGCGTCGCCGTTGCAGGCCTTGATCGAGCCGGTGCGCTGCCCGTCGACGTAGAGCGTGATGCTGCCGTCCGCGACGTCCCGCACGCCGGCCAGGTGGTACCAGCGTCCGGTCTCCGGCACGGTCGGGGCCAGCGCGCGCCCGCCCGCGAAGGAGAACGCGAACCGGTTGTCGGCGCTGGAGTACTGCAGGAAGAACGCGCTGCGGTTGGCGCCGTCCTGGCCGACCGCGGTGGCCCAGCCGCCGAGGCTGTCCAGCTTGACCCAGGCGGCCGCGGTGTAGCTCTCGGTGGTGTCGATGACCGGCCCGGCGGTGTCGACGGACTGGCCGTTGCCGTTGAACTGGAGGGCGCGTCCGTTGTGCCCGGTCGTCCAGGTCGGCCCGCCGATCAGCGTGCCGTCGTGGTCGCCGGCCTCGTCGGCCGCGGAGTCGTCCAGCGGCCAGTGTCCGACCGCCCCTGGAGTGCCCGGCCCGGGAGCGGGGGCACCCGCGCCGCGCACCGAGGAGATGATCTGCCGGTTGATGGCCGCGACCGCGTCGAAGTCCATCTTCTCGATCGCCCGGTCGTACGTGTAGAAGCCGTTGACCTCGTGTTCCACGTCCGTGATCTGGGTGTAGACGGATCCGGAGAGCCCGCACCGGTTCGCGGCGCGCAGCAGGTCGGTCTGGTTCTCCACGTAGCGGCGGGTGAGTGTGGCGCTGTCCGGCGTCATCTCGTAGGCGTGCCCGTCCGGGTACCACATGTGGCCGGGCACCTCGAGGCCGAAGCCGCCGTGCTCACCGTCGGCCGCGACCCGGTCCGCGGTGGGCGCCGGGGCTGCCGGGCCCACGTAGTCATGCCAGTCGATCATGTCGCCCTTGCCGGAGTCGCCCTTGGACGCGCAGCAGTTCACGCCGCTGTGCGCGTTGACGATCCGGGTCGGGTCCTGGGCCTTGACGCCGTCGGCGATCCGGCCGGTGGCGTCGCGGTCCCACTCGCCCCAGCCCTCGTTGAACGGCACCCACACCGTGATCGAGGTCCAGGACTTCTTCTCGTCGACGATCTCCTGCAGCTGCCGCTCGAACTCGACCTGCGCCTCGACCGGGGGAATGCCGCCGGTGCGCATCGCGGGCATGTCCTGCCAGACCATGAGCCCGAGTTTGTCGGCCCAGTAGTACCAGCGGTCCGGCTCGACCTTGATGTGCTTGCGGATGGTGTTGAAGCCGAGCCGCTTGGTCTGCGCGATGTCAAACTTGAGGGCCTCGTCGGTCGGCGCGGTGTAGATCCCGTCCGGCCAGTAACCCTGGTCCAGCGTGGACAGGTTGAACAGGATCTTCCCGTTGAGCGTCTGGTAGAGCTTCCCGTCCGCGCCGACGGCCTTGCCCACCTCGCGCATCCCGAAATATGACCCGATCTCGTCCACGACGGTACGGCCGCGCAGCACCCGCACGGACAGGTCGTACAGGAACGGGGATTCAGGAGACCAGAGCTTCGCATGCGGTACGGGTACGCGCAGCTCGGTCCCGGCCGGGCCGGACACGCGCCCGACCGCCCGGTTGCCCTGCTTCGCGACCGCCTCGACCGTGAGCCCGGCCGCGTTCGTCACCTGCGGGGTCAGGCGCAGCACGCCGGCCTTGACGTCCGGCGTCATCTGCAGCCGGTCCACGCCGCCGCGCTTCACCGGCTCGATCCACACACTCTGCCAGATGCCGGACGCGCCCACGTAGAAGATGCCCGCGTCCGGGACGTTGCGCTGCTTGCCGACCGGCTGCCAGGTCGCGTCCGTCAGATCCTCGACGCCGACCACGATCTCCTGCGGGCCGTGCCGCCGCAGCGCGTCCGTGACGTCGACGCTGAACGCGTCGTACCCGCCGCGGTGGGTGGTGACCTGTGTGCCGTTGACCCAGACCGTCGCGTCGTAGTCGACCGCGCCGAAGTTGAGCTTGAGCCGCTGCTCCCCGCCGACCCGCCAGCCCGCCGGCACGGTGAACGTGCGCCGGTAGAACATCCGGTCCTCGTGCCGCTGAATGCCGGACAGGGCCGATTCGATGGGGTACGGCACGAGCACGCGCTCGCCCAGCGTGGTCCCGATCGGTGGCGCCTGGCCCGCGGTTGCGCCCGCGAACTCCCACACCCCGTTCAGGCTCTGCCAGCGGTCGCGGGTGAGCTGCGGCCGGGGGTATTCCGGGAGGGCGTTGTGCGGGCCGACCTCATCGGTCCACGGGGTGGCGATCGGTGGTGTGCCGGGCTGCCATCGCGGCGCCGCCGAGGCGGCCGCCGGGGTGCCCGCGACCACGACCAGCGCGGCCAGCAGAACGGTGAAAGCCTTCATCCGTAAGCTATCCCTTCTCACGGGGGCAACGCGCGTCCCGACGCGTGACTGTGCTCGTCACAGCCCGGAAACACTCGGAAACAATCAAGCACGCCGATGGAACGTGTGGCAATAGATTCCGAAATGTTGTTTCCTGTGCGAACTCCATCGTGGAGGCCGATGTGCGGTGGTCCGTGAGGTCGGATAAGGGCTGATCGGGTGATTCCTGGGGGATCGGTATGCCTCAGGATGGTCGGGTGTCGAACATGGACGAGAACCGGCGGGTCGTCGCCGGGGATTATGTGATCACTTTCGGGCGTCACGGCCTGGTCTTCCGGACGCTGGCCGACGGCTCGCCGGCGTTCGCGTTCCCGTTCCTGGAGACGCCGGTGGAGTGCGCGCCGTTCGCGGACGACGGCGGCGTGGGCGTGCTGACGATCGAGTCGGCGGGAAACCTGGTGCGGCTGTGGCGTCCGGAGGGGCCGCGCTGGCGGTCGGTGGAGCTGACCCGGCCCGGCCTGCCGGTGCGTCGGGGGAACAGGCGTGCGGTCGAGGTGTCGGCGCAGGGTGGCGAGGCCGTGGTCGGTTATGCGGACGGCGCCTCGCTCCGGTTCGACAGCGTGACCGGCGTGCGCAGGGGAGAGGTGGAGCGGGTCGGGCCGCAGGACGGCACTGCGCCCGTGATCGCCCTCGCCGAATAGTCCGGTCTGATGGCCGGGGTGTCATCCGCGTCGTCCTCCGGCGTGCATGACGCCCCGGTGCCCACGTTCAGCCGTCGCTCGTCACCAGACGTCGGCTGCCCATCGTGACCCGGTCCGCGATCTCCTCCAGCGGCACCAGGTCGCGGTGGAAGAAGCCCTTGGTGTAGAGCACCGTGTAGCCCTGGGCCAGCGCGATCTGCTCCTCGATCAGGTGCAGCGAGTCCTGCACGGGGCGTTCGCCGGTGGCCGTGGCCAGGTCCATCCACCGTTCCATCAGCGCGCGTGTGGCCTCCGTGCGCGCCTCGTCGGTCACGCCGGACAGCGCGGTCGAGAAGATCACCGTGAAACCCGCGCCGGTACGCACGGCGTGGCGCACATAGGCGGCCCCCGCGGCGGCGAAGCGGTCGACGGGGTCGTCCCCGGCCGCGTCCACCGCGGCCGCGATGTGCGCCGCCAGTTCGGTGGCCGCCACCGTGGCCACGGCGGAGAGCAGGTGCTCCCGGTCCGGGAAGTGCCGGTACGGAGCGGCCGAGCTGACGCCGGCCCGCCGCGCGGCCTGCGCCACCGAGAAGCCCTCCGGCCCGGTCTCGGCGAGCAGCTCCAGGCTGGCCCGGATCAGCGCGGCCCGCAGATCGCCGTGGTGATAGCCACGCGCCATTCCGTACCCCCTTGATGTGAGAGGGTTCTTAGATTACCGTGTAAGACGGTTCTTACATCGGGGGCGCGCACGATGGGCGGCACTGTGATTGACGCAAACACTGTGATTGACGCAACGGGCATCAGGCTCGGCTACCAGATTCCGAATTTCACCTATCCCGGCACGCCGGTGGGGCGGATCTTCGGCACGGTCGCGGCGCAGGCGCGGGAGGCCGAGGCCGCGGGCTTCGACACCGTGCTGGTGATGGACCACGTCTACCAGTTGCCGCTCATCGGCGCGATCGAGGAACCCATGCTGGAGGCCTACACGACACTGGGCGCGCTGGCCCGCGAGACCTCACGCGTGCAGCTGGCCACACTGGTCACCGGCAACACCTATCGCAATCCCGCGCTGCTGGCCAAGACCATGACCACGCTCGACGTGATCTCCGGCGGGCGCGCGGTGCTGGGCATCGGCGCGGGCTGGTTCCAGCGGGAGCACGAGGATTACGGCTTCGAGTTCGGCACCTGGGCGGACCGTTTCGCCCGGCTGGAGGAGTCGCTGCAGATCATCGGCCCGATGCTGCGCGGCGAGCGGCCCACCGTCGACGGTGCGTGGTATCGGGTGCGCAATGCCCTCAACAACCCTCGCCTGCGCCCGTCCGTGCCGATCCTGCTGGGCGGCAGCGGCGAGCGGAAGACGTTCCGGCTGGCCGCGCGCTACGCCGACCATCTGAACATCAACTGCTACCGCCCCGACGTGCCACGCAAGCTGGCCGTGCTGCGTGAGCGCTGCGAGGAGATCGGCCGTGACCCGGCGACGCTGGAGACCACGTTCCTGAGCCGCGTCGTGATGACCGAGACCGCGGCCGAGGCGAAACAGATCATGGCCGGCCTGCCCGAGCACTGGGCGCCGATCACCGTGGCCGGCACGCCGGACCACGTCGCGTCCGTGCTGCACGACGAGGTTCTGGCACACGGCGTCGGCGGCCTGATGATCAACATGATTCCCAACGGCCACGAACCGGGCATCGTGACCATGGCGGGCCAGGCGCTGCGCCCGCTGATCTCCTAGGACGTACCTCCTTTTGACGTTTGCGCAGGTCGCAGAGCCGTTACGGTGACTTCGCTGAGGTTCCTCGGCATGATCATCAGGAGGCTCTCATGAATCGTCGCGTGCTGATGGCGGGCGCCGCCGGTGCACCCGTGCTGGCCACGTTCGCCACTGCCTCGGCCGCCCAGGCCGCACCGGTGGGGCGGACCGCCCAGGAGGAATCGGCGGCCCGCTCCGGTGGCACCTTCAAGGTCCCCATCCCGGCCGGGCCGCTGTGGAGCAACGAGCAGGCACAGGAGGTCGGGCCGTGGGTCGCGGCCGCGCACGGCGGCACGTTCACCGGCCAGTGGTGGACCGTCGTCAACGGCCGGATGAGCGTGGTCGAGGTCGAGCTGCCGGTCCAGCAGGACGGCACCGACGAGTGGACGATGGACGTGCCGGCCGGTCCGCTCTGGAACAACGACGATGCGAAGGCCAAGTGCCCGCACATCTGTGCCAGCTACGGCGGCACGTGGACCGGCCAGTGGCGCACCGTCGTCTGGGGCAAGCTGAGCGTCGCGGAGTGCACCTTCCGCGTCTGAAGGGAGCGCCTATGAACGAAACGGCCCGGTCACGCAATAGGTGATCCCGCCGGACGACGACCCGGACGTGCCGCGCTGCGACGAGAAGCAGAGCCGGTCGCCGGCCGGGGTGAATGCGGGACCGGTCAGCTCAAACGAGCCCTGGCCGGTCACCCGCAGGAACACCGAGATTGTGTCGTCCGGTGTGATCAGGCAGATCTCCATGGTGCCGCCGTCCTCGGCCACGAACAGGTCCCCGGACGGCGCGCCGGTCACGTTGTCCACGCCGGTCAGCGGCGCCGACGCCGGACTGACCAGGTTGTCGTCATAGGCCAGTTCGTACGTGCCCGCCGCCAGGTTCACCTGCCACACCCGGTTGTCGCCCTTGGTGGTGAGCCACACCGTGCCGGCCGCGTAGTGGCAGCCCTCGCCGCCGTTGAACGACTTCGCGCCGCTCACCTGATACCGGGTCGCGGTCGGCGAGCCGTCCGGATCCGGCACGTTCTGCCGGCTGAACGAGCCGGAGGCCGCGGAACCGGCGATGAGCACCTGCAACGTCCCGGCGGACAGATCACCCCACGCCGAGGGTACGAACCGGTAGAACCGGCCGTCCGTCTCGTCCTCGGTCAGGTAGACCACCCCGCGGTCCGGGTCGGCCGCCGCCTCGTGCGTGAACCGGCCCATCGCCGGCCGCACCACGTGGTGAACGGCAGTGCCGGCCCTCCGGCAGCCCCGGCCACGGTCGCGCGCAACAACGATCGTCGATCCATGCCGCACACGCTAGCTGTGCGTGCTTTTCGCGCGGCACAGCGTGACATTAACGGCGTCCGGCGAACGGCGTTCCTCAGTACGCGACACCCACCCGATGGTGGATCGTGGCCGGATCCGACGCCATCGCCAGCATGTGCCGGGCCACGTCCTCCCGCGCGATGAACATGCCGCCGCGCACGTTGATGTCCACCGCGGTCCGATAGCTGCGCCGCAACCGGTGGTCCAGCAGCCGCGGCGGCCGGCTGACCGTCCACTCCAGACCACTGGCCTGCAGCACGTCCTCCATGATCGCCAGGTCCGCGTAGTGCGGCCGGAACAGCGCCTTCGAGATCGGCGCGAACACGTGCCGCATCACGATCCCGTCGCCCGGATTGTGCTTCGGCGGGTCCGGCCGCAACGGAGACGCGATCGTCCCGACCGAGGCCGCGCTGACCGCCACGATCCGCCGTACCCCCGTGGCGTGCATGGCCTCGACCAGCGCCGCCGTGCCCCGCGACGCGACCCCGGCCTCCGACCCGGACCGCGCCCCCAGCCCGGAGAGCACCAGATCCGCGCCGTCCAGCGCGTCCCGCAGCACGGCGGCATCCGGCGCGTTCAGATCCGCGCGCACGACCCGTACCGGCTCCCCGGCCAGCCGCTGCGGCGTGCGGACCAGCGCCGTCACCTCATGCCCGGCCTCGACGGACAGCCGCAGCAGATGGCGGCCCACCCCACCGGTCGCCGCCACGATCACGATCCTCGACACAATCAAGATCCTAGAAGCCTCGTTCAACGGGTACGCCGTGCGACCATCCGCGGATGACCGGACATCGTCGTGTGTTCCTCGCCGCCGGCACCTACAACATCCTCTGGGGCCTCTACGCCGTCCTCGACCCGCAGTGGCTGTTCCGCGTGGCCGGCATGCCGCCGTCCAGCACACCACAGATCTTCGCCTGCCTCGGCATGGTCCTCGGCCTCTACGGCCTGCTCTACCTGGAGGTCGCCCGCCGCCCCGCCGACGGCTGGCTCCCCGCCGCCGTCGGCCTGGCCGGCAAGATCCTCGGCCCGATCGGCCTGGCCTGGCTCATCGTGACCGGCGAATGGCCCTGGCAGACCGTCGCCATCATCATCACCAACGACCTCATCTGGTGGATCCCGTTCGCGCTCTACCTGCGCGCCTCCTGGCCCGCCTACCGCACGACCTGGACCGGCACCCCTACATGAACCTGATCGTCCCCAGCCGGCGGCCGAGCCGCGGCGGCGTCACCGGCTCGTCGTCGTCCTCGTCCCTGTCCACGTCGTCGGGCATGACGGCGTGGCCGGTGAAGCGCTCCACCGCCAGCAGCCCCTTCTCGACCACGCCGCCACCGTCGGCGAACGAGATGCCCTCCAGCACGCCGGCCACCTCCTCCGGCACATCGGCGTCCAGGCCCGGCTCGAACGCGGCCAGCACCCGCCCGTCCTCCGCGAACGACAGCCGGGTCAGCATGTTCACGTTCCAGAACATGCTCGCGGCCGGCCCGTTCGCGGACAGCGCGGCCAGCACCTCCTCGTGCGAGCCCCGATAGTGGTTCTCCTCCACCACCAGCACCGCGCCGGGAATCCCGACCACCTCCACCCCCTCCCGGTCGTCACCGAACGCGGCGAGCACCGCCTCCGGCGCCAGCCCGACCACCACCGTGACCGTGGCCGCCATCCGCAGACGCGAGGAGCGGATCCAGCGGTACGCCCGCTCCGGCGGCACCGGCGGCTCCGGCTCACCGCGCAGCCGGTGACCGAGGCGGTCCGTGCGCCGGAGCACCACCGGCGGGGAGGGCGGCGCGGCCCAGACCTCCAGCAGGTAGGACTCGGCGTACGCCTCCTCCGGGTCGCGGCCGTTCGCGTGCACGCGCAGCCGGTAGTCGCCGGGCCACGGCGGTGCCGACACTCCTATGTTGTCGCCCGCCGGTGCGCCGGCGCCGGTCACGGTCGCCCCGCCCTCGGCCGCGCGCCAGCTGACCTCCGCCACCTCGTCCCAGCCCTCCGGCACCGCCTCCGGCGCGGACGCGAACACGCTGCACTCCACCTGCACCGGCCCGGCCGCGATGCCGGTCCGGATCACCACACCGCCGGGGACGGCCGCGACCAGGCCGGTTGCCGTGAAGTCGCCGTCGACCGGCGACCGGCCGTCCTCGACCGGCGACCGGCCGTTCTCGACGAGCGCGAACCGGTGCCCGGCCACGTGTGCGCTGCCCCGGCCGTTCTGCGGGAACAGGTACTCGGCCCGGACCCGCGCCAGCAGCGCCGCCCGGTAGCCGCTCGGCTTCGGCGCCGTCCGCAGCAGGATCGTGGCCACCCCGAGCCCGACGCCCACGACCGCCGCCTCCCGGCTGAAGAGCGGAGGCGTGGTGACGCCGCGTAGCAGCGCGCCCGCGACGCTCACCGCGAGCGCGGCGTACCCGGCCCCGTGCCGTGCGGCGATGGTCTGCTCGTCCGCGCCGTCCGGTGCGGCCGGCAACACGGCCGACGGGTGGGCGGCGAGCCGCTCGCTCCACGCCAGCGCCAGATCACCGAGCCGGGGATACATCCGCAGCAGGCTGGACGTGGCGAGCATCGCCTCACCGTCCTGCTCCGGCGTCACCAGCATGAACCGCGGCCCCTGCGGCGCGGGCCCGAGACGCGCGGACAGATCCGGGCCGTCCAGATCCCGCACGGCCAGCTCCAGCGCGCCGAGCAGCCGGTCGGCGTCACGCCCCAGTGCCCGCAGCCCGTTGACGATCGGGTGCGCCGGCACCAGCGCCCAGGCCCCTTCCGCCCCTCGCCCCGGCGTTCCCGTCGCGTCCGATCGCCCCAGCCGCGCCGCGGGCCCGTCCGGAATGCGGGCCGCCAGCGCCCCGATCCCCCGGGCGATCCCCGCCAGCTCGGCGTCCGTGATCTCGTCCATGCCCCGACGCTAGTCCACAGTGGCGGAAGGCGTGATCCGCGCTCCGGCACGACGAACTCCGGGCCGAGGCCGCGCGGGCTGGTCCGCGGCCCGGCGCCCAGCAGCGCGATCACGGCGGTCCTTGTAGCTGTGATCCTCGGTGTGGCGACGCGTGGCAGGGGAGCGGTCGCGGTGAGGACCGCGGGTCTGCCGGACCACGGCGGGACCGGCTCCTCGCGTCGTGCGGAGCGCCAGCGGAGCCCGGCGCGAGGTTTGCCCGCGGGAGCAACGCTGCCGCACCACGCCGGAAGCGGGCAAACAAGATCTTGATCTGGGGTTGTCGCCGGAAGCGGGAAATGAATGGTTTATGCGGCAGGCGCCGCCGGAATGCACCGGCGACGCATGCCTGAGCGATCAGTCGCTGCCGACACGCGCCGGCAGCGACTGCCGAGTAGGTCAGCAGCTGCGGCGCCTGTCTGGGCGGTCGGCCGCCACCGGAGACGCATCGGTGGCGGCTGTTCCACCGATCAGTCGCCCCCGGGGAAGTCCGGTAGGCCCGGGATGTCGGGTAAGCCGGGGATGTCCGGCAGGGTGGGGCCGTCGTCGTCGTTGTCGCCGCCGCCGCGGGTGGGGGTGGTGGTCGGTTTCGGGGCGGGGGGAGCGTTGCCGTTGCTGAGGCGCAGGACGATGGTGCCGCCCTGGACGGAGCTGTCGCCGGGCTCGGCGCGGGCGACGCGGCCGGCCGCGCAGGTGGAGTCGATGCGCTCGGAGGCGACCTTGACGACGAAGCCCTTGGCCTTGAGGCGGGTGACGGCGTCGGCCTCGGAGTTGCAGATGACGGACGGGACCGGGACCAGCTTGCCGGTGATCATTTTCTGGCTGGGCGGGGTGAACTGTTTCGCCTCGACGTTCTTCGACGACTCGGCCAGCGTGTTGATCACGGCGGGGTTGACGGCCTCGGAGTGCGGGTCCCACCAGGCGTCACCGCCGCCGATCATGCTGGTGTTGTGGTTGTCCGGGTCGGCGACGATGCCGGCGACCGTGAGCTGCTTGGTGGTGATGACGAACGACGCGGTGCGGTAGCTGTCCGTGGTGCCGGACTTGCCGGCCACCGGCTTGCCGACCTTCGCCCGCGCGCCGCCCTCGGTGCCGCTCGTGCAGCGGGACGTCTCGGAGCGGTCGCCGACCGGGCAGCGGGCCGCGTCGATCACGGCCCGGGAGACGTCCTTGTCGACGACCTGCTCGCAGCGGGGCTCGCCGGCGGCCAGTTTCTGCTCGCCCTGGCTGATCTCCAGCACCGGGATCGGCTCGCAGTAGGTGCCCTCGGCGGCCATGGTCGCGTACGCGTTCGCCATGTCCAGCGCCGTGGTGCCGGAGACGCCGAGCGTGAACGCGCCCCAGGTCGAGGCGTCGTCCGCGTACTCCTGATCCTTGGCGTCGCGGAACTTGATGCCGAGGCGTTTCGCGGCGTCGACGACCTTGTCCGCGCCGACCCGCTCCTCCAGCGGCACGAAGTACGTGTTCACGGACCGGCCGAAACCGCTCCACATGTTGAACGTGCCGGTCAGCGTGTTCGACGCGTTCTCCGGGCAGTAGACCGGCTTGCCGCGGCACGGGCCGTCCTTGTTCGGCTCGACCGGGTAGCCGGAGACGTAGTACGGCTTCGGCGAGTCGATGCTGTACGTGAGCGGATAGCCCTTCTCCAGCGCCGCGATCAGCGTGAACAGCTTGAACGTGGACCCGCCCTGGAACCCGCCCACGTCCGGGCTGCCGGTGATGATCGGGTTCGTCGTGCTCGGGTACGACCCCTTGACCCCGGCCTTCCGCTTGGCCGGATCACTGTTGGCCTTGTTCTTCGAGTCGTCGTTGGTGTAGACGCGGTTGACCGCCAGCGCCTTCACGTGCCCGGTTCCCGGCGTCACGGCCGCGACCATCAGCGCGTTCTTGTTCGTGTCCGGCGCGTACTTGCCGACGTTGGCGCGCGCGGACTTCTGCACATTGGGGTCGAGCGAGGTGACGATGCGGTAGCCGCCGGTCTTCAGCCGCCGCTCCCGGTCGAACGTGGTCTCGCCGAACGCCTCCTGGTCCATCCACCAGCGGTAGAAGAAGTCGCAGAAGAAGCCCCAGTCGTTCTTGGCCGTGTTCACGCAGCCGTTCGGCGTCCGCTTGCCGTTGACCTTGATCTCCGCGGCCTTGGCCTTCTCGCCGTCCTCGGCGGTGATCATGCCGAGCTCGACCATGCCGGGTATCACGTAGTTGTTGCGGCGCTCCAGCGACAGCGCCTTGCCCTCCTCGTTCGTCGGATCGAACGCGGACGGCGCCTTGACGGTGCCGGCCAGCAGCGCGGCCTCGTCGACGGTCAGGTCCTTGGGCTGCTTGGAGAAGTAGACGTCGCTGGCGGCCCAGATGCCGTACGCCCCGTTGCCGAACGGCGCCATGTTCAGATAGCGGGTGAGGATCTCCTCCTTGGAGATCTCCTCCTCCAGCTGCATCGCGTAGCGCATCTCGCGGACCTTGCGCGCGGTGGTGTCCTCGGTGGCCGCGACCACGTCCGCCGGGTGGGTGGCGGAGTAGGAGATCGCCATCCGCACGTACTGCATGGTCAGCGTGGACGCGCCCTGCTGGCCGGAGCCGCCGGACCGGTTGTTCAGGAACGCGCGCATCACGCCGCGGTAGTCCACGCCGTGGTGCTCGTAGAAGCTGCGGTCCTCGGCCGCCACGATCGCGTCGCGCATGACCTGCGGGATCTCGTCGAACGTGACGTCCTTGCGGTTCTCGTCGTAGACCATCGCCAGCTGCGTCTTGTTGTCCGACGCGTACAGGTACGTGTTCTGCGGCGTGCGCTGCACGGTCAGCTCGGTCGGCAGGTTGTCGTACGCCTCGATGCCGGACTTCGTGGCCAGGCCGGAGATGGCCGCGATCGGGAAGGCGGCCGCGGCCACCACCACACCGGCCAGCAGGCCGCAGATCACCAGGGAGAACACACCGGTGAGCGGCGAGTGGTCCCGGCGGCCGGCACGGAACAGGTTCGGCAGCCGGAAGGCGCGCACCGTGTCGATCAGCCGGGTCAGGGGCGGAGCCATCGGTCTCCTTCAACGGGTACTGGTGATCGGATTCTCCCTCGTTAGACGTGGCCGGAACCACCCCGCGTCGCCGAAAGCCGGGAATTCCTCGAACCTTGCCCCCGCGCCGGCCGTTTTCTAGGGCGGAACTTCGGAGATACAGGCAGGAGCCTCCACCGTGTACGAGATGCCGCCCACCGACCCTGACCTGCGACGGGATCGATGGGGAACCCGCATCGCGCTGATCACCGCGGGGCTGACCGTGCTCGGCGTGATCGCCGGCGGAGTAATGCTGGCCCACAACACGAACGGGTTCGTCACCATTACGGACGGTGAGACCGAGGCCGGTCATCTGGGCGTGCCCGGCGACGCGGTCGCGGACGGGCTGGCCGCGCCCGCGTTCAACTACACCTTCCACGGCTACGCCGCGGGCGGCCTGAAGGTCACCGAGCCGGTGCTGGCCACGCCCGGCTACCAGGAGGCGCAGGTCCGCCGGCCGTACGAGGTGGTCGAGAAGACGGACGACGCGGGCACGGTGACCGACACGCTGCAGTCCTACGGCGCGCTGCTCACGGTCTACCGGCCCGGCGTCTACGACCCGGTGCGTTACACGGACCAGGAGTCGATCACGATCGGCGGGCGGCTCGGCTGGTACTCCGAGAACATGCCCTACCGCGACGGCTATGCCTCCGGCGAACTGCCCGCACCGGGCCTGGCCTGGGAGTACGCGGACGACGCGTGGGCGGTGATTTCCACTGTGGGCTACCGGGCGTCGTACCCCCGGGAGGACTTCATCGCGATCGCGGAGGGCTTCAAGACGGTGGACCCGTACCCCGCGACCACGCCGATCGACCTGGTCAGTGTGCCGGACGGGTTCACGCTCGTCTCCGGCGGCGCCTCCGCGGACGCACCGGTCGGCGTCAGCTACCTGATGGGCAGCGTGCGGCTGATCGGGCAGCGTCCGGAGTACCGCGGCATCACCGCGCCGATCGACCCGGTCGAGACCGGCCAGCCCACGGTCGTGGTCTCCGTCTACGACGCGGCCTGGGCGAAGGACACCGAGGGCCTGAAGCCGGGCGAGCCCGCGACCTGCCCGACCGAGGACGTGTGCCGCACGCTCTCCGCGGACGGCCGGTGGGTGACCGAGGCGCACACCCGCACCGGACAGCTGGAGAAGCCGCAGCTCAAGAAGATCGTCAACGAGGCGGTCATCGCGGACGTGTCCGACCACGCCACCTGGTTCCCGCTCACCGACGCGGCGTCGTAACCGATCGGACGCGTGCTAAACATCAAAATCCGCTGGGGGTACGCCGAGAGCCCGCTGAATGCTCGGAAACTGCTGATGTCCGCGACTTGCGCGCGGGCGTCAGCCGGATTCGTCCGGCGCCGTGCTCAGCAGCCGGCGCAGCTCGTCCAGATCGGAAACCAGCAGCACAGGGGCTATTCCCTCCAGCCGCTCGGCGAGCCGCAGCCGCTCGGCGGGGGAGGTCGCGACCGCGATCAGCAGGGGTGTCGGATCGTCGTCCACGGGCTTTCCTGTTGGTGACAAGTTGCTTACGTACTGTCTTGATCGTCCGTTCTGCTAGATCATAGTGTCCCTTCGGGCTACCGGCGTCATCCCTCCGGAGCCTGGGCATGGAAGTTCGCCGTTCCGCTCTCAGCCGAACGGCGGGGCGAGACTTCCGCCGCCCTCCGCATGGCTCGCTCAACCCCGAGTCGTACCGAGGAGAGGCATCTATGCATCGATCCCCCCTGCTCAGAGCGGCGGCGGCCTCGGCCGTGGCCGCCGCGAGCCTCCTGGTGGCCGTCGTGGGCGCACAGCCCGCGCAGGCGGCCGCCAAGGAGGACAAGATCCCCGCAGCGCTGGAGTCGCAGTTCGCGGCCAAGAGCGAGGCGGACTACTGGATCCGGTTCGGCGCCAAGGCCGACCTGAGCAAGGCCTCCGCGATGACGGACTGGAACGCGCGCGGCACCGCGGTCGCCGCCGAGCTGAGGAAGACCGCCGCGGCCTCGCAGGAGAAGGTCCGCGCGGAGCTCAACGCGACCGGCGCCACCTACCAGGCCTTCTGGGCCACCAACGCGATCAAGGTGACCGGCGGCTCGACCGTGAGCGCGCAGAAGATCGCCGCGTTCGCCGAGGTGGAGGGCCTCTACCCGAGCATCGCGTACGAGATCCCGGAGGTCGAGGAGGGCAAGGACGAGAAGGCCGTCAACGCCCTCGAGTGGGGCATCTCCAACATCAACGCGGACGACGTCTGGACCCAGTACGGCGTCACCGGCGAGAACATCGTCATCGCCAACATCGACACCGGCGTCCAGTTCGACCACCCCGCGCTCGTCGGCTCGTACCGTGGCAACAACGGCGACGGCACGTTCGACCACAACTACAACTGGTACGACGCGGCCGGCACCTGCTCCGGCGCGCCCTGTGACCTGGACGAGCACGGCACCCACACGATGGGCACCATGGCCGGCGCGGACGGCGCCAACCAGATCGGCGTCGCCCCCGGCGTGAAGTGGATCGCGGCCAACGGCTGCTGCCCCTCCGACGCCGCGCTGATCACCTCCGGCCAGTGGATGCTCGAGCCGACCGACCTGGACGGCGCGAACCCCGACGCCAGCAAGCGCCCCAACATCATCAACAACTCCTGGGGCACGACCGCGCCGTCCAACGACCCGTTCATGGAGGACGTGACGCTGGCCTGGACCGCGTCCGGCATCTTCGGCGTCTGGGCGAACGGCAACATCGGCGCGCGGGGCTGCAACTCCAGCGGCTCCCCGGGCAGCCTGGTCAGCAACTACTCGACCGGCGCGTACGACGTGAACAACGCGATCGCGAGCTTCTCCTCGCGCGGCGCCGGACAGAACGGCGAGATCAAGCCGAACATCTCCGCGCCCGGCGTCAACGTGCGCTCCAGCATCCCCGGCAGCGGCTACGCCTCCTTCTCCGGCACCTCGATGGCGACGCCGCACCTGGCCGGCGCGATCGCGCTGCTCTGGTCCGCCGCGCCCGCGCTGGTGGGCAAGGTCGCCGAGACCC
This sequence comes from Catenuloplanes japonicus, assembly GCF_000717135.1. Lineage (GTDB taxonomy): Bacteria > Actinomycetota > Actinomycetes > Mycobacteriales > Micromonosporaceae > Catenuloplanes > Catenuloplanes japonicus. The sequence goes on along the minus strand of NZ_JNXY01000004.1, from coordinate 262,036 downwards.
GCGCGCTGCTCGACGGCAGCGCGATCGACGTCAACAACACCACCTGCGGCGGCACCGCGTCCGACAACAACGTGTTCGGCGAGGGCCGCCTCGACGCGCTCGCGCTGCTCAACTCCGCGCCGATCGGTGACACCGGCACGCTGGCCGGCAAGGTCACCGGGCCGGGCGGCGCACCGGTCTCCGGCGCCACCGTCACGGTGGCCGGCGAGATCGACCGCTCGCTGAGCACGGCCGCGGACGGCACGTACAGCGCACTGCTGCCGGCCGGGGCCTACACGGTCACGGTCGCGGCGTTCGGGTTCGGGACCGTCACCCGTACCGTGACGATCACCGCCAACACCACGGCGACGCTCGACGTGGCGCTGGCCGAGGTGCCGAAGGTCAAGATCACCGGCACGATCACGGACGGCTCCGGGCACGGCTGGCCGCTCTACGCCAAGGTCAGCGTCGCCGGCCCGTCCGGCGTCTCGGACTACACCGACCCGACCGACGGCTACTACGACTTCGACCTGCCGTCCGGCGCCACCTACCAGCTGACCGTCGACCCGGTGTACCCCGGTTACCAGACGATCAGCGAGAACATCACGGTCGGCGTCTCGGACACCACCTACGACAAGGCCGTGCCGATCGAGCTCGCGTCCTGCGCGACCGCGCCCGGCTACGGCTACGTCTCCGACGGCACCTACAGCGCGTTCGAGGGCGGCGTCGCCCCGACCGGCTGGACCGTCACCGACGCGGCCGGCCGCGGCCAGGTCTGGAAGTTCACCGACGACGGCAACCGGGGCAACAAGACCGGCGGCAGCGGCGGCTTCGCGATCATCGACAGTGACAAGTACGGCTCCGGCGGCGCGCAGGACACCTCGCTCGTCAGCCCGGTCGTCAACCTGACCAGCGTCACCGCGCCGGTCATCCGCTTCAACCAGGACTTCAACTGGCTCGGCTCGGACAAGGCCGACGTGGACCTGAGCATCGACGGCGGCACCACCTGGACGAACGTGCTTCGCCAGACCGCCGACGTACCCGGCCCGCGCGTCACCGAGATCCCGATCCCGGCCGCGGCCGGCAAGTCCGCCGTCCAGGTCCGCTTCCACTACTACGACGCCAGCTACGAGTGGTGGTGGCAGGTCGACAACGTGCTCATCGGCAGCACGGTCGAGTGCAAGCCGCTCACCAGCGGTCTCGTCGTCGGCCACGTCGCCGACAAGAACACCGGCGGCTTCGTCAACGGCGCCACCGTCACCGGCGGCGGCACCCAGGCCGTGACCACGGCGACCCCGGACGACCCGGGCCTGGACGACGGCTTCTTCTGGGCGGTCTCCAAGGTGATCGGCAAGTCCGACTTCACCGCCGCGGCCGCGAACTACCCGGCGCAGACCAAGTCCGTCACCATCAAGGCGAACAAGACGGTCACCGCCGCGTTCGAGCTGGCGGCCGGCCAGATCACGGTCACGCCCGCCGACGGCATCACCGGCACCGTCCGCCTGCCGAACGGCGCCACCAGCAAGACGCTCACCGTCACCAACAACGGCGGCCTGCCGGTGTCACTGGAGTTCAGCGAGCGGGCCGGCGGCTTCGAGCTGCAGCGCGCGGACGGCTCCAAGATCACCGACAAGGAGCTGCTCGCCTCCGCGGGCGCGCCGCTGCAGCGCCTCACCACCAAGGCCTCGTTCGCCAGCAAGGTCAGCATGGGCGCGAACGCGACCACCCCGGCCCCGGCGCCGAACGCGGCACCGTGGGCGGACATCACCGACTACCCGAGCGCCGTCATGGACAACCGGGTCGTCTCGCTCGACGACAAGATCTACTCCATCGGTGGCGGCAACGGTTCCGCCTCCACCACGAAGAACTACGTCTACGACGCCGGGGCCCTCACCTGGACCGGCATCGCCGACCTGCCCGAGGCACGCAACGCGCTGACCGTGGGCGTCATCGACGGCAAGATCATTGCCACCGGTGGCTGGGGCGCGTCCGGCCCGTCCGGTGTGACCTGGTCCTACGACCCGGCCGCCAACGCCTGGACCCGCCTCGCCGACAACCCCGCGCCGCGCGCCGCGGCCGGACAGGCGGTCGCGGACGGCAAGCTCTACGCCATCGGCGGCTGCACCACCGCCAACTGCACGCCGATGTCCAACTCCGTGGTCGCCTACGACCCGGGCTCCAACACGTGGGCCACGGTCGCGGCGTACCCGAAGTCGGTGGCGTTCGCCTCCTGCGGCGCCATCGAGGACGTCATCTACTGCACCGGTGGCAACGACGGCAGCGCGGCGCAGAAGGCGTCGTACTCCTTCGACGGCACCACCTGGACCGCGATCGCGGACGCGCCGACCGACAACTGGGCGTCGTCGTTCGCGGTGGCCAACGGCAAGCTCCTGGTCGTCGGCGGCTCGCAGGGCGGCGCGATCACCAACGCCGGCTTCGCCTACGACCCGTCGGCGTCGTCCTGGTCCGCGCTGCCGAACGCCAACACCCCCCGGTACCGCGGTGGCGCGGCGTGCGGCTTCTACAAGGTCGGCGGCTCCTCGGGGCAGTTCAACGCGACCAACGACAGCGAGGCGCTGCCCGGTCTGACCGAGTGCGCCTCGGCGGCGGACGTGTCCTGGCTGACGCTGGACAAGACCGCGGCCACGCTCGCGCCGGGTGCGTCGGTGTCGGTGACGGTCGGGCTGACCGGCAACGTGGAGCAGCCGGGTGTCTACACGGCCGCGATCGGGATCAAGGAGAACACGCCGTACAGCGTGGCTCCGGTGCCGGTGACGCTCACGGTGCAGCCGCCCACGACGTGGGGCAAGCTGCTCGGGACCGTGGTCGGGGTCAACTGCCAGGGCGTCCGGGCGCCGCTCGCGGGCGCGACGGTGCAGGTGGACACGTGGGCGATGGAGTTCACGTTCACGACGGACGCAGCCGGTAAGTACGCGTACTGGCTGGACAACCGCAACAACCCGCTCACGCTGATCGTCGCCAAGGACGGGTGGAAGCCCCAGACCCGTACCGCGGAGATCAACACGAGCACGCCGACCACGGTGGACTGGGTGCTGAGGCCCACGAGCTGCTAGGCCGGTGCTGATGTGAAGGGCCCGTCCCGCGCTGAGAGGCGCGGGGCGGGCCCGTCCTCATCGGGCTTTCGGCGTCGAGGGCCCGGAATCAGCCGGGCGTTGCCCGCACCTCAGTGGGAGGCGAAGCGGAAGCCGACGCCGCGGACGGACTGGATGCTGGCGGAGGTGCCGAGCCAGGTGAGTTTGCGGCGGATACGGCGGACGACCGAGTGGAGGTCGGAGCCGCGGCCGAGGTGTTCGTTGCCCCAGACCTCGAGGTGCAGGCGTTTGTAGGTCCAGACCTGGCCGGGGGAGGCGACGAGGCAGTTGAGGAAGTCGTGTTCCAGCGGGGTCAGGTCGATCTCGCGGTCCTGCCAGCGCAGCACCCGGCGGTCGGAGTCGACGCGCAGGCCGGACGGCTGGTCGGGGCTGGTGCGCCGCACCGGTGACTGGACCTGCCGTGCCGGCGAATCGGTGCCGGTCCGCCGGTCCGCGGACTCCGTGCCGCCCGGCCGCGTCGGCGACTGCACGTCGGCCTGCCGGAGCGGTGATCCGGCGTCGGCGCGCCGCGCGGCAGACTCCGCGCTGAGCCCCCGTGCGGGTGACTCCAGGTCGGCGCGCCGTGACGATGACTCGACGTCGGCACGCCGTACCGGCAGGACCGGGTCTGGCGTTGCGGCGTCGTGCGGGGTGGAGTCGAAGGCCTCGTGGGTGAGGCCGCGGGCGATGACCGCGTCGCCGGCCACGCCGCCGGCGAAGACCGCGTCGCCGGCCACGCTGCCGGGGTCGGCGTCGCGGAGCAGGGCCACGCCGCGCGAGACGGCGGCGGGATCGGCGGGGGACTCGGGGGAGCTGACGATATCGAGGAACTTCCGGGCCTGGTCGACGCTGGAGACGATCAGGAAGGCCTCGGTGTCGCCGAGGAGGCGGGCGAGGCGGCGGCGGTCGTCGGGCGTGGCCGCGATGCCGATGGTCAATGACGTTACCGGGATCTCCGCCATGCCGCCCCTCCGGAATCCCCGCGAAACCCGGGACATCGCTGTGATGACGATCAATTGGCAAGACCCTAATGCGGCATTGTCACGTGCCGGTTAAGTATCTCCTGGTCTGATGCCGGTTGTTGTCGTATGCGCGACACGCAGCGAGACATAGGAATGCATCGATAAAGATGGACGCGAAATAGCAGCAAATGCGTATTGGATCGGCCCAGGGCGGGTATGAGGTCGGCATGGCGCGGGGTCGCGAGGCCCGGCGCACGCCGTACCGGAAAGATACGTGAGGAGCTGCCATGAGCACCGCCGCGAGCCCCGCTACCGTCGACACCTGCCTGCGGGTGGGCACGGGATTCACCCAGGGCGACCGCAACTGGATCGCCGAGCAGTTCGCCACGCTGGACGCGCGCCTGGCCGCGTTCGACACGGACGCCACCGAGCTGGAGGTCTCCGTCAAGGACCGCGAGGCCAAGGGGCAGAAGGTCACGCTGGAGTGCTGGATCGCCGGACGCCCGAAGATCGTCACCACGTCGACGGAGGAGGACCTGCACGCGGCCCTGCACGACGTCCGCGACGACCTGCGCCGCAAGCTCAACGACGCGAAGACCCGGCAGGAGCCGCGTAACAATCGGCACCTGCGCGAGGGACGCCCGGAGATCGAGGACCCGGAGCTGATCCCGGCCGAGGGCCTGCCCGCGGCGGAGCAGAACTGACGGTGCACCCGGGCCCCGGCGGACCACCGCCGGGGCCCGCGCACGTCGCGGACGGCGCCATGGCACCGTCTCCTCAAGCCCCCGGAACCCGGCGGGCCAGCGAGGGGGACGCACCACGATGACCATGACCACGCCCGGCCCGGACCGTTCCACGGATCAGGAGACGCCGGTGCGGGTGGCCGGTGGCCTGCTGCGCGGCCGCCGCGAGCCGGGCCTGACCGTGCTGCGCGGCGTCCGCTACGCCATCGCCGGCCGTTTCGCGCTCCCCGAGCCGGAGAAGCCCTGGACCGGCACCCGCGACGCGCTCGAGGACGTGGGATCGCCCCCGCAGCCCCGCTCCCGCCCCACCTCGCCGCTCGGCGTGATCGACGTCGGCCCGCTCACCGAGGACTGCCTGCGCCTCACCGTCGCCACCCCGGCCGCGGACGACGCCCGCCGCCCGGTACTGGTCTTCCTGCACGGCGGCGCGTTCCGCTCCGGCGGTACCGCCTGGGGCCGCTACGACCCGCGCCGTCTGGCCCGCGAGGGCGACGCCGTCGTGATCACGGTCGGCAGCCGCGTCGGCCCGCTCGGCTGGCTGCGCGCACCCGGCCTCTCACCCGGCAACCTCGGCCTCGCCGACCAGGTCGCCGCGCTCCGCTGGATCCGCGACAACGCCACCCACCTCGGCGGCGACCCGGACCGGATCACGCTGATCGGCCACTCCTCCGGCGCGCACGCGGTCGCCTGCCTGCTCGGCATGCCCGCCGCCCACGGTCTGTTCCACCGCGCGATCCTGCAGTCCCCGCCGCTCGGCCTCGGCCTCGGCTCGCCGTCCGCGTCCGCCCGAGCCTCCGCCGTCTTCCTGCGCAGGCTCGGCGTCCCGCCCCGCACGGCCACCGTGCCCCAGCTCGTCGCCGCCCAGATCCGCACCGAACGCGACCTCGCCGTCCGCACCGTCGGCGGCCTCGTCCCCGCGTTCATGCCGGTAGCCGGCGCCGACCCGCTGCCCGCCCCCGCCGACTGGTCCGACGCCGCACGCACCGGCGCGAGGTCCCTGCAGGTCATCGTCGGCACCGCCGCCCGCGAACTCGCCTACTTCTTCCGCGGCACCCCGCTGGCCACCGTCCCCGGCCTCGAACAGGCCTCCACCGCCCGCGTCTTCGCCCGCCCCGCCCAGCGCTTCGCCGAACTGCTCGCCTCCGGCAGCGCCCAGGTCCACACCTACCGCATCACCGCCCCCACCCCGTCCCTCCCGCTCCGCGGCGCCCACTGCGGCGAACTCCCCTGGCTCTTCGGCGACGAACCCGACTGGTCCGGCGCCCCCATCCTCAACGGCCTGCCCTGGCCCGAAGTCCTCGCCGACGGCGCCCCCATGCGTGAGGCGTGGTTCCGCTTCGCCGCCACCGGCGACCCGGGCTGGACCCCCGACCCGTCCCACCCGTTCGACTTCTGATGAGCCGGCCTGGGGGCGACCCCAGACCCACTTGGTCCGGCAGCGTTGCTCCCGCGGGCAAACCTCGCGCCGGGCTCCGCTGGCGCTCCGCACGACGCGAGGAGCCGGTTCCGCCGTGGTCCGGCACACCCGTGCGGGCCGCTGTCACCGGCCACTTCCAGGGGCTCCTCGCGAACCGCGTGCGCAGCTTCGATCCGCGATGCCGGGCGTCCCGAGCCTGCCGTCTCCGGGCGTCCCGAGCCTCTTATCTCCGGGCGGCGTCGATCCGCGGGTCCCGGGCACCCGAGCCGCCCGTGTGGGCGGCATCGATCCGGGCATCCGGGCGCCCCGCGCCCGAAATTTCGGTGTTTAACGGTCGGGCGGGTTTTTCCGGACCACGGCGGCACCGGCAGGGAGGAGCGCCAGCGACGACCGGTGCCCGCGGGAGCAACGCTGCCGGACCACGCCGGAAGCGGGAACATGAATTGGATCTTGAATGTGATCGGTGGTCTTGGGGGCGGCGGAACCGGACCTGCTGATCTCCGGTGCCGGGTGCCGCGGCGATCTGACCGCCATATGGCGAAATTTCGGGTGCCGAGTGCCGACGGTCAAGGGCGACGCTGCACCCGACGCCGAAGTCTCAGGAAAGCGCCCAGGCCGGGGCGTGTGCGGCGGACTGGGCGGCGATCCGGCGACCAGATCGGCGGGGCGCTTCGGGTGCCGGCCCTGAGCGGCATCCATGGCGAGCAGGCCGTGAAACACACCACGCGCCTGCGCGTCCTGCACGCCACGGCCGGCCTGCTCGACCTGGATCTGGAGACGCTGCACAGCGATGGCCAGGACCAACGCATCCTGATCATGACGGCGCGGCCGGCTCCGAGTCGGCCGCGCGGCCGGAACTGCCGCGGGTGATCGGCGTCCAGGACCTCGCGGTCCGTACGCTGGGATCATGAGCAACCGCCCCCTGACCCTGATGGCCGTCCACGCCCACCCCGACGACGAGGTGACGAGCACCGGCGGCGTGCTCGCCCGGTACGCGGCCGAGGGCGTGACCACGGTCGTGGTGACCTGCACGGACGGGCGATGCGGCGACGGGCCGGACGGCACCAAGCCGGGTGACGCCGGCCACGACCCGGAGGCGGTCGCCACGATCCGCCACGCCGAGCTGGACGCCAGCTGCGCCATCCTGAAGGTCTCCCACCTCGAACGACTCGGCTACCACGATTCCGGCATGATGGGCTGGGACACCAACGAGATGCCCGGCGCGTTCTGGGCCACGCCGGTGCCCGAGGCCGCGGCCCGCGTCGCCGAGCTGATCCGCAGGTACCAGCCCGACGTCGTGGTCACCTACGACGACAACGGCGGCTACGGCCACCCGGACCACATCCAGGCCCACCGTGTGACCATGGCCGCGGTGGAGCTGTCCGGCACGCGGGCGAAGGTCTACTGGAGCGTCGTCCCGCGCTCCGCGATGCGCGACATGGTCGACCGCATGCGGGCGGCGAACCTGCTGCCCGAGGACTCGCCGGACTTCGACGAGATGCCGCCGATGGGCTGGCCGGACGAGGAGATCACCACCCGGGTCGCCGTGGCCGACGTGATCGACGCGAAGTTCGACGCGCTGGCAGCGCACGGCAGCCAGGGCGACGGCGCGTTCTTCATCAACATGGGCCGCGAGACGTTCGCCCAGATGCTCGCCACCGAGTCCTTCCTGCGCATGCGCGACACCACGGGCGCGCCGCTCCCGGAGGACGACCTGTTCGCGGGCCTGCGCTAGCCCTGCCAGCGGGCGAGGTTGGCGCGGGCGGAGGCGGTGCCGGGGTGTGCCGGGCCCAGGACCGACTCGCAGTCGGCGAGCAGGACGGTGAACGAGGCGACCGCGCCCGCGGTGTCGCCGGCCAGGCCGCGGGCGTGGGCGAGATTGCTGCGGCAGGTCCAGGTGTTCGCGTGGCGGGCGCCGAAGACCCTGATGGACTCCGCCAGCAGCAGCTCGTAGGCCGTGACCGCGCCGGCCACGTCGCCGGACTCGCCGCGCCACCGCGCCGCGTTCCCGCGGGCCAGCAGCGTGCGCGGATGCTCCGGGCCGAGCAGCCTGGCCGTGTCCGCGGCCAGGTGCGAGGCGGCCGAGGCCGCGCCGGCGGTGTCGCCGGACGTGCCACGGCTGTGCGCGGCGCGGGCCCGCACCGGGTGCAGCGCCACCGGGTCGCCACCGGCCGCGGCCAGCGCGTCCGTGCCGGCGCGTAGCCGGGCCGCGTAGCCGGAATCGCGTTCTGAGTCCGGCCACGCCTCGAGGATCGCGTCCGCGGCGGCGGTGGCGGCGCCGGCCAGCTCCGCGGCGGACAGGTCGTCGACCAGCAGGCGGCGGATCAGCGGGTGCATGGTGACGGTGGTGTCGTCCGCGCCGATCAGGCCGAGCCGGTGCAGGCAGCGCAGCTCCGCGCGCACCTCGTCCGCGTCCGGCGGGCCCGCGGCGGGCGCGTGCAGGCACAGCCAGTCGCGGACCGCCTGGGTGAGCAGCACCGGGATCGGGATGCCGGCCGGGTCGAGCACCGCGGCCAGCGCCAGCAGCGGCGTGGCGAGACCGGCCGGGCGGGCCTGGTCCGCGGCCTCGACCGCGAGCGCGAGCGACGCCGCGACCGCACGGTCCGGGTCGCGGTGCACGCCCGCGCCGCGGGAGGCGAGCCGGTGGCGGTACCAGGAGCAGGGCACGCCCTCCTCCGCCATGATCGCGCCGGCCAGCGAGACCGCGAGCGGCAGCCCGCCCAGGTCCGCCGCGATGCCGTCCAGGTCGTCGGCCAGGTCCGGGCGCTCGGCCAGCCGGGTGCGGAGGAACTCGCGCGCCTCGGTACGCGTGAACGCGTCCAGCGGCACCTCCCGGCCCTGCAGCGCGGACGCGGGCAACCGGGTGGTGATCACGGTACGGCCGCCGGCCGGGGGCAGCAGCCCGTCCAGCTCCACCGCGTCCGTCACGTCGTCCAGCACCAGCAGCCAGCGCCGGCCCTCCTCGGCCAGCATCTCCAGCAGCGGGCGGCCCAGTGCGGCGGACGCGCGGCCGTACCCGCTGACGATCTGCTCCTGCGAGACCGCCGGGATCCAGATCAGCAGGTCGATCTCGCGTCCGCGCCACAGCTCCTCCGCCAGGTGCGCGGCGGCCTGCGTCTTGCCGGCGCCGCCCGGACCGGTCAGCAGCCAGCGTCCGGGCCGGGCCGCGATGCCGCGGACCGACGCGCGCGGCTGGTGGCACTCGGCCGGGCGGGGGACCGTGCCGATCCGGATCCGGTCCGCTTCCCGCGTGGTGCCGCGCTGCCGGGGGAACGCACGCTCGTACAGCTCGCGCCAGGCCGTCATGGTGAGCTCCTGCGCCGCTATCGGCCGGCTGCGACTGGCCGCGTATCCGGCGCACCCGTCGACGAACGCCTCGACCGTGGCCCAGCGCATGCCGCCGGACCCGCCGGTGACCGCGGCGAGCGCTGATCGGCTGACCCGGTGCCCGCGGCGGTGCGCGTGGTCCTTGAGGCTGTCCGCCTTGGGCAGGCCGGCGCTGGTGTGCAGCCGTCGCAGCCGCTGCCGCAGCAGGTCCACCGGACGCTCGTCTGGCACCGTTCGTCCCCCTCGCTCTCCGACGTGGCGCCCATGCGAACACGGGAGGTGACGGCGGGCGACGGACAGTGCGTCCGGGGGACGCCCGATCAGGTGTTCAACTGGTCAGTCAGCTGCCAGACCTCGGCGAGCGGCGCGAACGCGGGCTTGCCGTCCGGACCGTGGAACTCGCGGACGACCCGGCCGATGGTCCGCTGCCAGGCCGCGTTGGCGGGCTCGGTGTCCAGCACCGCGACCGCGGCGTCCCAGTCGTCGCAGTCGACCAGGTGGAAGAGGCGCTCACCGGAGCGCCAGATGGTCCAGTCGTGGATGCCGGCGCGGGCGAACGCGGGCAGCAGGTCGTCGGGTACGCGGGCGTGCAGGCGGAGGTACTCCTCGGCCGTGCCCGGCTGGACCACGGAGTGCAGTGCGATGCGCATGCCGGGACTCTAGGCCCGTGAGCCGGTCGGCGGCGAGGCCGCGCGCGGTGTTCAGCGCGGCCCGCCGCCAGTCGGAGGTCGAACAGCCCCTTCAACGAAGCGTGGCGCCCGCTTCGCCTTTCGACCACTGAGGGCAGGTTAGTCAAATTTGCGCCGGACGGTGAACGCCCGTTGATCCATCGGCTATGGGCCGTCCGGTCAATCTCATACAGCCGACTTTCAGAACACGAGGCCAGGTGGCATGCACCGGTCCCGGGAATTTCTCAGGTCCGGCCGGTGGTGGCCGAAGCGGGGGGTCCCCTGGTGTTGAGGAGTCGCCCATGCGCAGAGTCGCATCCGCCGCCGTCGCCCTGCTGCTGACCGGCGGCCTGCTCACCGTGCCGGCCTCGGCCGCGCAGGCCAAGAAGGGTGGCGATCGGTCCGGGCCCCGGCTGACCGTCACGTCGTACGCGCTGGAGAGCAACACGCTCACGGTCAAGGTCTCCGCGAAGGATCCGTCCGGGGTGAAGGGCGTGTCGCTGATCGTCCGCGGCCGGGTGGTCGCCACCGACACCACGGCGCCGTTCGAGCTGGTCGCGGACCTGTCCGCGTACAAGGGCGACGTGCGCTGGAAGGTGCGGGCGGTCGACCGGCGCGGCAACGGCCGCGACAGCGACGAGCGCAAGTCCAAGCCTCGCGGGGACCGGCCCAAGCCGTCCCCGTCCCCCTCCACCGCGCCGTCGTCGTCGCCGTCAGCGTTGCCGGTACCGTCGTCGTCGCCGGTGGAGAGCGAGCACCCGTCGCCGGAGCACTCCGAGGACGACTAGGTGAGTGGTCCACGAACGTCCGCCACCCGGCGGACGTTCGTGGACCGGCCGCTGAGCTGCACCTTTAGACCACCGGTGAAACCGTTGGGCGCACGGTCCGCAGCCCGTCCAATAGAGCAAAGCTCTTGGACGAGGGGACACCATGAAAAGGGTTCTGCTGGCATTCGCCATGCTTGTCACCGCCGTGCTGGCCGCCACACCGGCACACGCGGCGCCGGTTTCCGCGAGCGCACTCGGCGCGATCGTCACGGTCAGCCCGCAGGCTGAGGTCACCGTGGACCCGCTCAGGACCGATCAGGTCGCCTGGGTGGACAGTTGCCTGGCGGGCCGCTTCTGCACCTTCCAGGTCGGCAGCGGTGGTCAGTACATCGGCTTCCAGTTCTACCGGTGCACCGAGTACGCGCTGAGCAACTTCGGGGTCAACACCCGGTACTCCCGCGTCTTCAACAACCAGAACGTCACGGTCCAGTACCTCGACTCCAGCCACCGCCCGATCGCCTCCACCCCGCCGGGCGGCAAGGCCATCGTCGACTTCCAGCCCGTCTGGTACATCAACCTCTGCGCCTGATCAGACGCCGGACAGGCCGATGCCGGCGAGCACGATGCCGGCCAGGCGACGGGAGCGGGCCGCGGGATCTCGGGACGTGTCGAGACCGCGGCCCGCACCGCCGCCGGCCGCGAGGATCAGCAGCACGTCCGAGGCGGTCAGGTCCGGGCGCACCACGCCGGCCGCCCGCGCGCGCCCGACCAGCACCGCGAGGTCACGGCGGTAGCGTTCCAGCCGGTCCGCGTGGCCGGGCAGGCCCGCGTTCGCCTCCCGGATCGCGTCCGCGAACAGCACGCCGTCCGCCTGCGCGGTGAACGCGTGCTCCACGTAGTCGCGCAGCGCCCGCGCCGGGTCCGGCTCGTCGATCGCGCGGCGCACCGAGGCCGCGCACGTGCCGGCCTGGTCGGCGAGCACCGCGTCCATCAGGTCGCGCCGGGCCGGGAAGTGCCGGTAGAGCGTGGCCGCGGACACGCCGGCGTCGCGCGCGATGTCCCGCACGTGGACCGCGTCGCCGCCGGGGCCGAACAGCCGCCGCGCCGCGGTGAGGATCCGCCGCCGGTTCTCGGCCGCGTCACGGCGTACCGGCTTCCGAGACAGCTTTCCGCCCCGGTCTCTCACTTCGTCGTGATCCATGGCCGCCGCACCTCCCCGATTCCTAGCGTGTGCCGCGAAGGGTTTCCCGTCAACGAAAGCACACGTGATGAAGGCTCTGCTGTTCGCCGCCCACGGCGGCCCCGAGGTCCTGACCGTCGCCGAGGTCCCGGCGCCGCACGCCGGCCCCGGCGAGATCCGGATCGCGGTCCGGGCCGCGGGGGTCTCGCCCGCGGACGACGCGCTGCGCTCCGGCGCCTGGAAGAACATGTTCCAGATCCCGCTGCCGTACGTCGTGGGCGTTGACGCCGCCGGCGTGGTCGACCAGGTCGGCCCCGGTGTCGAGGGCGTCCGGCCCGGCGACGAGGTCTACGGCGTGCGCCCCGGCGGCGCCACCACCGCGGAGTTCGCGGTGTTCGACCTGTGGGCGCACAAGCCCGCCGCCTGGTCCTGGTCCGAGGCGGGCGGCGCGGCCGGCGGCGTCGCCACCGCGGCCCACGCGCTCGACGTCCTCGGCCTCGGCGCGGGCGACACGCTGCTGCTCGACGGCGCGAGCGGGGGAGTGGGCGCGGTCGCGGTGCAGCTCGCGGTCGCCCGCGGAATCAGGGTGATCGGCACGTCCAGCCCGGCGAACCACGCGTTCCTGGCCTCGCTCGGCGCGGAACCGGTCGCCTACGGCCCCGGCCTGCCCGCGCGGGTCGGCACCCGGGTCGACGCGGCGCTGGACGTCGGCGGCCACGGCGACGTCGCCGAGCTGGTCACGCTGGCGGGCGGCGCCGCCCGGGTCCGCACGCTGGTGACCAGGAACGTGGCCCACGGCGTCAGCCTGCTCCGGGTCGACCCGGCCGGGGTGCCGGCCGCGCTCGCCGCCGCAGCCGCGCTGGCCGAGGCCGGACGCCTGACGGTCCCGGTCGCGGCCGAGTACGCGATGACCGACGGCCCGGCCGCGCACGTGCGGATCGCCCGGGGGCACGCGCGCGGAAAGGTGGTCATCACCGTCCGTGAGGCTATTAAATAGATGGGTGATGACCCCTGAAGATCAGGAATTCCTGGCCCGCCCGCTGCTCGGCTTCCTGACCGTGGCCGCCGGGCCGCTCCCGCCTCAGCCCCGCCCGGTCTGGTTCGAGGCGACGGAGGACGGCACGGTGCAGCTGTTCACCGGCCCGGAGACGGCCAAGGTGCGCCGGCTGCGGCGCGACCCCCGGGCCTCGGTCGTGGTCGCGGCGCCGGCCACCGAGCGCGAACGCTGGGTGGCCGTCGCCGGCCGGGTCACGATCGAGGAGGACGGCGCGCACGAGCTGGTCGCCCGGCTCGCCGCCCGGTACTGGGACCTGACCGACCCGCAGCGGGCCGGCGAGCTCGACGAGCTGCTGAAACTCGACCAGGTCCGCATCGTCATCCACGTCGAGTCGGTCAGCCGGGCCTCGTACTAACCCTTGATCGCGCCGGACGTCATGCCGGCCACGATCTGCCGGTTGAAGAACGCGAACATGATCAGCGGCGGGATCGTGATCAGCAGGATGTTCATGAACAGCAGGTGGTAGTCGGTGCTGTACTGCCCGGCGAAGTTGTAGAGCGTCAGCTGGACCGTGGCGTTCCGGTCGCCGGGCAGGAAGTACAGCGGGTTCACGAAGTCGTTGAAGACGGTCACGCTCTGGACGACCACGGCGGTCACGATCACGGACCGCAGCAGCGGGAAGATGACGCCGAAGAAGAGCCGCAGCGGGCCGGCGCCGTCCAGGATCGCGGCCTCGTCCAGCGCGCGCGGGATCGTGGCCACGAACGCGCGGAACAGCAGCACGCAGAACGACAGGCCGAACGCGACCTCGACCAGGATCAGGCCGGGCATGGTGCGGAACAGGCCGAGGCGTTGCAGCACCCAGATCGTCGGCACCACGGCCGGTGGGATGATCAGCCCGGCCAGCACCAGGAAGTTGACCGTGCCGGTCCACCGGGACGGACGTCGTTGCAGCACGAACGCGACCATCGCGGCCAGCACCACCATGATCGAGACGCTGGCCACGGTCAGGACGGTGCTGTTGATGTAGGCGATGATCAGCATGTAGTCGCGGGCGCGTACCACCTCGAGGAAGTTCTCCGCGAAGCGGAGCTGCGCCGGCCAGGAGAACTCCAGCCGGGAGGCCTCCGCCCGCGTCTTCCCGGCCGTCAGCACGATGAACGCGAACGGCACCAGGAACACCACGCCGGACACCACCACGGCCAGCAGCCCGAGCAGGCGTGATCTCACAGCTCCACCTCCCGCCGGTTGAGGATCCGCGACAGCGGCAGCACGATCGCGGTCACCAGCACGAACAGCACCACGTTCCCGGCCGTGGACAGCCCGTAGAAACCGGCCTGGTACTGCTTGTAGATCACCGACGCGATCACGTCGGAGGTGAACCCGGGCCCGCCGCGCGTCATCGCCCAGATCAGGTCGAACGAGCGCAGCCCGCCGATCAGCGACAGAATGATGACGGTCGCGGTGGCCGGCCGGGCCAGCGGCAGCGTGATGCTGCGGAACCGGGCGAACGCGCCCGCGCCGTCGACCCTGGCCGCCTCGAAATACTCGGCGGGGATGGACACGATCCCGGCGATGTAGATGAGCGTGGCCAGTCCCACGCCCTTCCACACGTCGACCAGCGCCACGGACAGCAGCGCCCAGGACGGATCGGTCAGCCAGGCCGGGCCGCTGATTCCCCAGACAGCCAGCGACTGATTGATCAGTCCGTCCACCGGGTCCATCAGCACGGTGAACGTGAGGCCGATGCCGATCGTGCTGACCAGCACCGGGAAGAACACCACGGACCGCAGCCAGCCGCGCGCCGCGATCTGCGACGTGAGCAGCACGGCCAGCAGCATGCCGAGCACCACCTTGAGCCCGGACGTGACCACGCCGTAGATCAGCGTGTTCGTCAACCCCTTGACCAGCGCGGGCTCGCGGAAGAACGTGACGAAGTTGTCCAGCCCCACGAACGTCGAGTCGAAGACCGTCCAGCGGGTCAGGCTGAACCAGAAACTCGTCACGGTCGGCACCACGAAGAGCACGCCGTAGACCACCGCCGCCGGCAGATAGAACCAGTGGGGGTACGGCGAGCGCGTCACCATCCCGGCAGCCCGAGCTGTTGCGCCTGCTTCTTCACGTCCTGGTCGTAGAGCGCGGCGCCGTCCGCGGCCGGCCGGATCCCGGACCCGACCTCGACCGTGATCTGCTCCAGCGCCGGCCCCTTGATCGGCGACAGGAACTCCAGCGCCAGGCTCGACCCGCCGGGCGCGTCGATGTACGGCTGCATGTCCTTGATCGCCTGCGGGGTGTCGGCCGGCAGCGTGCAGCCCTTCACCATGTACGGCCCACTGGGCGGGCCGGCCTGCGCGAACGCGGCACACCCCTCGGGACTGGCGATGTAGGCCAGAAACTGACGGGCCGCGTCCCGCTTCGCGCCCTCGGTCGACTTCGGGATGTAGACGCCCGCGGACGCCCACACGGTCAGCCCGTTCTTCGCCGCGTCGTCGCCGGGCAGCGCGAACAGCCCGATGTCGCCGATCGTGTCCGCGTGGTCGGCCGCCAGGCTGGTCACCACGGACGTGAGGATCGGGTAGTGCGCGCCCTTCCCGGACGCCAGCTGTGCCAGCCCGTCGACCATCTTCGCGGACGCGAAGTCGCTGTTCAGGTAGCCGGCGTCGTGCACCTCCTGCAGGTGCGTGAAGCCCTTGAGCGCGGCCGGCGAGGTGGCATATTTCGTCTTGTTCGCCGTGTAGTCGGCCGCGAACGCAGGCTCGGCCGCGGAGACGTTGTGGAAGTCCGCGAGCACGAACAGCTGCGACGTCCACGTGTCCTGGTAGGTCTGGATGACCGGCGCGATGTTCGCGGCTTTCAACTGTGCGTTGTTGGACATGAACTCGGCCCACGTCTTCGGCACGGTCAGCCCGAGCTGCGCGTACACCTTCCTGTTGTAGAGGATCGCGCCGCCCATGGACGCGTTGAACGGCACGCCGTACAGCTGCCCGTCCGCGCTGACCGTGGCCTTGAAGTTCTCGTCCAGGTCGCCGGCGAACGCCTGATCCGTGACCGGCGCCAGGTTCTGGCCGGGCGCGAGCGCCTGGAACAGCGACCCGGAGTTGTACTGGAACACGTCCGTCATGTCCCCGGTCGCGAGCCGGGTCTTGATGATGTTGTCGCCCTCGCTGCCCTGCGGCCGAGATTCCACGTCGACGGTGATGTCCGGGTTCTTCGCGGTGAAGCCGGCCGCGAGCGCCTCCGCCGGTTTGAGCGACTCGGCCGAGTTGTCGACCAGGAACGTCAGCGTGAGCTTCCCGTCCTCGTCGCTGCTCCCGAGGCTTCCGGGGCTGCAGCCGGCCAGCGCCAGCAGGGAGATCGTCGCGATTATCAGTCGGTTTCTCATGCGGGGTGCCTCCGTTATGACAGCAGTGCGTCCAGGCGGGCGCGGAGCAGGGCCGCGTCGGGTGCGAACCCGTGCGCGGTGGCGGCGTCGGACAGCTCCGCCGCGGGGTGGTCGAGGTATGGGCCGAGCCTCGCGGCGAGGTCCGCCTCATCACCGGCTGCGGCGACCACCCGATTCCACAGTGGCGCGTCGTCCATCAGCTCGCGGATGGTGCGCGGCGGTCCCTGATCCGTGACACGGTCCGGGACGGTCCATTCGTGGCGGCCGGGCCCGGCGGTCAACGGCCGGGCCGCACCCGGCACGTGCACGGTCGCGGTCGTCCCGGCCGGGACCGTGATGCGCAGCGTGAGCAGGCCGCCGTCGCGCTCCCAGCCCGCGTAGGCCTCGCCGTAGGGCGTGTCGTGCCGCGCCCACGCGTGATCCAGCTCCGCGCTCGGGATCGGGCGGATCAGCAGCTCACGGTAGCCGGGCGCGGCCGGTGCGAGCCCGGCGACGGTGCGGTGCAGCCAGTCCGCGACCGCGCCGAGCGCGTAGTGGTTGAACGACGTCATCTCGCCCGGGTTGATGCTCCCGTCCGGGAGCATGCTGTCCCATCGCTCCCAGACCGTGGTCGCGCCCATCGTGACCGGGTAGAGCCAGCTCGGGCAGCCGGTCTGCAGCAGCAGCCGGTAGGCCAGCTCCGGGTGCCCGGCGTCGGTGAGCGCGTCCGCCATCAGCGGCGTGCCCACGAACCCGGTGTCGATCCGGAATCCGGCCGTGCGCACCAGGTCCGCGAGCCTCCGCCCGGCGCGTCCGCGCTGCTCGTCGCCGGGCAGCAGGGCCCACTGGAGCGCGAGCGCGTAGACGGTGGGGGCATCGCTGAGCACGCGGCCGGACGCGGTGGTGTACTCGGCCGCGAACGCGTCCCGGACTCTCCGGGCCAGCTCGGCATACCGGAAGGACGCCTCGTCGTCGCCGGTCAACGCGAGTGACTGAGCGGTCAGTTCGGCGGAGCGGGCCAGGTGCGCGGTCGCCACCACGTCCGGGTCGGCCTTGGCCGCGGCGGGGTCGTCCGGCGGCGCGGACGGGTCCAGCCAGTCGCCGAACTGGAAACCACCGGTCCACAGCCTCTTCTCCCCGGCCAGCGCCGCGATCCGGTCCACCCAGCCGCGCATGCTCGGCAGCTGTCGTTTCAGCAGGCCGAGGTCGCCGGTGCGCTGGTAGAGCGTCCACGGCACGATCACGGCCGCGTCGCCCCAGGCCGCGGCCGCCGGGCCGGGGTTGCGCAGCGCGTCCGGCACCACGAACGGGACCGAGCCGTCCTTCTGCTGCTCCGCGGCCAGATCCGCCAGCCAGGAGGTGAGGAAACCGGCGCTGTCGAACAGGAAACTCGCGGTGGGCGCGAAGACCTGGATGTCGCCGGTCCAGCCCAGGCGCTCGTTGCGCTGCGGGCAGTCGGTCGGCACGTCCAGGAAGTTGCCGCGCATGCCCCAGACCACGTTGTCGTGAAAGCGGTTCAGCAACGTGTGCGACGACCCGAACCAGCCGGTCCGCCGCAGATCCGACCCGACCACGACGGCCTGGAGATCCTCTGCCGCAAGGTTTTCGATGCCGGTGACCTCCGCGTAGCGGAAACCGTGGAACGTCAGCGACGGCTCCAACACGGTCTCGTCCGGCCCGGCCAGCACCCACGCGTCCGTGGCCTTGGCGGTCCGCAGTGGACGGACGCCGAGCTCGCCGTGCTCCAGCACCTCCGCGTGCCGGATCCGGATCTCGTGGCCGGGCCGGTGACCGCGCACGGTCAGTCGCACCCAGCCGACCAGGTTCTGGCCGAAGTCGACGAGCGTGGCGCCGCTCTCGGCGCGCCAGACCCGTTGTGCGGCAACCGTTTCGGTGATGCGGACCGGTGGCCCGTCCGGTGCGCAGAGCCGTCCCGGGTCGCGGTCGACAAGGTCAACGGCGACAACCGCTCCGGGGGTACGGGTGAGGTCCGTGCGCTGCCCGTCATAGAGGTCGTCGGTGACGATCGTGCCGGTGCGGGCGGTCCACGACGCGTCCGTGCCCACGGTCAGCACCGTGCCGTCCGCGTGGGTGACCTCCAGCTGGGCGAGCAACGCCAGGCGGTCGCCGTAGAGCGCGCGCTCGTTGCGGAAGCCCAGGTGCCCGCGCCACCAGCCGTTGCCGAGCTGCACGTCGATCCGGTTCGTGCCCGACAGGAGCAGATCGGTCACGTCGAACGTCTGGTAGCGCAGCCGGTGCTGATACGCGGTCCAGCCGGGCGTGAGCTGCTGGTCCCCGACCCGCACGCCGTTGATCGCGGCGGCGTAGAGGCCCTCGGCCGTGATGTAGAGGCGGGCGCTGCGCACGTCGCCGAGCGCGACCGTGGCGGACAGGACCGGGGACGGGTCGTCCAGGCCGGTGCGCGGGCTGACGAACCGGGCCGACCAGTCCTCCGGCGCGAGCAGGCCGGTCTCGGCCGTGGCCGGCGGGCTCCAGTCACTCCACGTGTCGCCGTCGGTGGTCCGCACGGAGACCTCGGCGCGCTCCCGGGACCGCAGCGGCGTGGCGGGCCAGGGGACCAGGATCTGTGCGCCGGACTCGACGGGGAAGGTTTCGGCGCGGCCGTCGCGGGTGACGCGCACCTCGTACCCACGCTGCAGCTCTTGATCTTCCGGCAGCTGCCAGGAGAGGCGTGGCGTGGCGGTGCCCAGGCCCAGGACAGGCCCGGTGTGGTGCTCGAAGCGGACGGCGGCCGGAGACATCGCACTCCCATCGCGTAAAACGATTCAGCGGCGTTACGGAGAGGTTTCGCCTGCGTCGATCCTCCGGCCGGGCGTGAGCCACGACATAGCCCCGGATGTGCGGCCTCTAGCACAGAATGTGCATCGGGCCTATCGTGCTGCCATGTCGACGCCGCCGGTGGACAACACGCACGCGATGCTGCACTTCAACGACGGCTCGGTGGCGTACGCGGGGCACTACCTGCACGAGGGCGCGCACGAGACGCACACGCACAGCTTCGTGGAGATCGCGGTCGTGGTCGGCGGCGCCGGCACGCACCACAGCCTCGGCGGGCGGCGGCAGCTCGACATCGGCGACGTGATCGTGCTGCGACCCGGCGTCTGGCACGGTTACGAGGAGTGCCGCGCGCTCGACCTCTACAACTGCTGCTTCGGCACCGAGCTGCTGCAACGCGAGCTGGCCTGGATGCGCGACGACCCGCTGCTCGGCTACCTGCTCTGGACCGGGCCCCTACTCCGACGGCCGCCGCGGCATCCTCACCACCCGGCTGCCCGCCGACGAGTTGACCGAGTCGCTGGTTCATCTTGATGCACTTGACCGGCTGCGGGCGCGATCGGTCGCGTCGCACCGCGGCGACATCATCGGGCGGCTCGCACTGTTCCTCGCCCACCTGGCCCGATCCGTGTCGCCGGACTCCGGCACGACCGGCCGCACCCACCCCGCGGTGGCGCGCGCGATGCACCTGCTGGAGGCGCGGCCGTCGTACGCGTGGAGCCTGACCGCGCTCGCGGACGAGCTGCACCTGACGCCGGGCCACCTGGTCAGGGTGTTCAAGGCCGCGACCGGGCTGCCGCCGATGGCCTACCTCAACCGGCTCCGGGTGGAGATCGCGGCGGACCGGCTGCTGCACACCGACTCACCGATCAGTCAGATCGGGCACCTCGTGGGCTGGCCGGACCAGAACTACTTCGCCCGCCGCTTCCGGGCCCACTACGGGATGAGCCCGTCCGCGTACCGGGCCCGGTTCACCCATCACCTCGCGAAGTTGCGGCGCTTCACCGGGATCTCGGCCTAGATCGTGCTAGTCGGACGTTCGCGGGTGCTCGGACAGGTCATCGGAACGTGACGACGACCTTCTCGGCCGCTCCCGGGGTGCGGCCAGTCGCAGCGCATCCTGGACGTCGTCGAACGGGATCACGTCACTGACGATGAGCGCATATTTTTCCCAATTTTTCACGATATCGTCGGTGACGTCGAAGATCTCGGTGGGGTAGCCCATCGACAGCACGATCGTCAGCTCCGTGGTGAGTAACCGGCCGAAGTCGACGGACGCGGGACGCTTGTGCACGGCCACGATGCCGAGCGTGGCGCCGTGCTTCGCGCAGTCCAGCGCAGTCTCCAGCACGCCCGGCGCACCGGCCACGTCCAGGTAGATGTCCGTGGCCGGCCTCAGCCCGGAGACCAGCCCGCCGCGCGCCTCGCCGTGCAGCGCGGCCAGCCACCGTGAGCTTCGTGCTCAACGCGGCACCGGGCCAGACCATCCCGCGGGAGACCCGCGCCCGCGTGCGCGAGGCCGCGGACGCGCTCGGCTACGTCCCCCACGGCATCGCCCGCGCGCTCCGCGAGGGCACCTCACGCATCGTGCTGCTCAACGCGGGCCGCCTGCGACCGGGCGGCAGCCTCCAGAGCTTCATCGCCGGCCTGGAGACGGAACTGGCCGCACACGGCCACACGCTGCTCGTCCGATACGGCTCCGGCACCGGCGCGAGCGGAACCACGCCATCGGGTGGCGCCGGTGCGCCGAACCCTGGCGGCGGCGCGCGACCGGCCGGCGCCGGCCGTGATGGCCTGTCGCGTGCACGGTCGGATTCAGCGGCCGCGTTGCGGCGGGTCGTCGAGGCGGCCAACCCGCGTGCCGTGGTCGACCTGGACCAGATCTACGCCGATGACGAATCCGACCTGCGCGACGGCGGCTGGCACGACGGCATGGCGGCGCACGCGGACACCCAGATCGGCTACCTCGCGGACCGCGGCCACACCCGCATCGCCTTCGCCGCGCCCGCGGACCCCGCCCTGACCCGCTTCGCTGCCCTCCGCCTGCGCCATGCCCGATCCGCCACCCTGACGAGAGGGCTGCCGGGGCCGCTGACCATCTCCGTCACCACCAGCCGCGCCGAGACGGGCTCGCGCCTGCGTGCCCTTCTGACCGGCCGCTCGGCACCGACAGCGGTGGCCGCGTTCGACGACGACACCGCCCTCCGGGTACTTACCGCGTTCGTCGGGCTGCAGCGCAGAGCGCCGGACGATCTCGCGGTCATCGGCTTCGACGACACTCCATACGGCGACTGTGGATTCCGGCGCTCACCACCGTCCACATCGACGCCGTTGGCAACGGTCGGCGTGCCGCGCGGTCGGCACTCGGTCTGGACGCCGGTGCCGTACCCCCTGATCCTTCGGCGGTGGTCCGCCGGGACTCCGCCTGACCCGCGGTGGCGAACGTCCTCGTGTCTCTGCCGATCATCCGGACGCGCGGCCCGATCGGGCTCGCGCGCGACCTCCCCGGCGATCGAGCGCGCCCGTCCACTCGATCCATACCGGATGGTCTGCGTGGTTCATTGGGGCGGAATCGCCGACATCGTGCGGGAGACACCCATGACCTACCCCACTCCGTTCTCCGAGGATCCGGCCACCGCGACCCGTCACCTGTGCGCCGCGGCGTACCTGGACGACACCTTCCGGGACGAGGCGCTCCGCGAGATCTACCACCAGCCACGGCGAATCGTGGCGCCGTCGCATGGCTTCAACGTGGTACCGGTGATCGCGCATTGCCTGCGGGCACGTGCCATCGCGGTATGGCGCGACCTCGCGATCGTAGTCACGCTGGGCGCCACGTTCTGCCTGTCCATGAACGTGTTCCTGTATGTCCTGATCAACCTGGTCACCGTGCAGCTGTACGTTTCCGCCTGGCGGTTCGTGCGAGACACGGTGCGACGGTTGCGCGACGGCGCGGGCATCGACCCGAACGTGCTGCTGCTACGCGGCGGCCTGCTCCTTGCCGCCTGGGCGATCACCGCGCTGCTGTCGATCTACCTGAACCTGATGATGCTCGCGCAGGCGTTCGGGACGGACACCGGAGACATCAGCCCGTTCGAACCGGGCGCGCTGGAAGCGCTGCAGCAACAGGCGCAGGTGACCGCGCTGGTGTCGCTCGCGGTACTGCTGATGCTCTTCCTGTTCCCGATCGCGTGGTCGCTGTGGCGGCAGCTGGAACTGCAGGGATTCCGGCCGGGACTCACGCCGGGCGTGCCCGTGGACACGACGCGGCTGCGTGAGATCGACCGGCAGCAGTACGCGGACACGATCGTGTACGCCGGATTCCGGCCGTACGTCGGCGCCGGCGAGGTGGTGAGGTCGTGGGGCTTCGCACAGCGCCTGGTCCGCCCGGTGCCCGACCCGGTGACCGTGCGCGCCGCCGAGCTGGGCATCCTGCCACCCCGGCCAAGCGAGGCATCACGCGAGTTCCCGCGGCCGCCGTTCGAGGCCGCAGAGCTGGTCGGGCACCTGCGGGACCACCTCGGCCGTCTCGTGGCCGGCCCGGGACGGTCCACCGAGGAGACGATCGCGGGCATGACCGTGCGGGACACGGTCATGCTGTCCGGAACGGAGGTCAGCTACCTGGCCCCGTACACGGCGCCCGAGACCGTGAACTCGGTGATCCGGCACCCCGTCACGCCGGCCCGACACGCGCTGACCTGCCGCGTCGTCTCGTGGGGCGGCGAGGTGGTGACCTCGGTGCACGTCCACGTGGCTGTCCAAGGCCGGTCGCTGTACCTGGAGGTGACCACGACCGCGCTTGGCCCCTGCTACGACCTGTACCGCACGGTGTCGCAGGTGGACGGTTCCGGCCCGGATGCGTGGGCGCGGGCATTGAGGCGCGGGCTGGCAGAGACGCCACGTACGGTCGCGTACGCGCCACGGCGGCTCGTCCGCGCCCTGATCCAGCTGGCCTTCGCGTCCGGCGGCACGGCCGGCACGCCGCAGGTCACGCGGGGGTATGACTATGGCGCACGCATCGGCCTGCGGGAACTCGGCTCACCCGGCCTCGCGCGGAATCTGGTGCAGATCCAGGACGTGGAGAAGTTCCGGCGGCTGATCGAGCGTCGCACGATCGCGGCGGTCCTGGACTTCCTGGACACCAAGGGGGTGGACACCGAGGAATATCGTGACCGCGCGAACTCGGCGCTCAATATCTCCGGCTCGAACATCATCAACAACAGCAAGGTCGAGAACTCCTCGTTCGACGCCAGGAACAACCGCGGAGCGACGCGATGATCTCAGGGTCGAACATCGTCAGCAACAGCCGGATCAGCCATTCACAGTTCAGTGCGCAGGGCACACCGGCCGAGACAGGGACGCCGTCGCGCACCGACATCGGGGTGATCACAGTGCTGCCACAGGAGCGGCACGCGGTGGAGACGACGCTGGGGGAGACCCGCAGCTGGCGGGAGGAGCCGGGCGGGCCGCTGTTTCGCGAGGCGTGGCTTCCGGTCCCGCCGCGCCCGCCGCTGCGTGTGGTCGCGGTGCAGACGCTCCAGCCCGGCACCGAGTCCGCCGCGCTTGCAGTCCGGGAGCTGATCACGCGGTTCCGGCCGTCGGTCGTGCTGCTGGTCGGCATCGCGGGCGGGATCGCGGACTGGGTGCGCATCGGCGACGTGGTGATCTCCGAACAGATCATCTCGTACGACGCGCGCCGCGAAACCGCCTCCGGCCCGAGAATACGCGCCCGTATGCAGACCGTCAGCGCCGAGCTCGGCCACCGGCTCAACGACTTCACCGCCGATCGCCAAGGCGCCACACAGGCTGAGCCGTTCCGGGTGCACCGTGGCCCGATCGGCTCTGGCAACGCGGTCGTGACGGACGCCGACTCCTACATCCGCACCTGGCTGCAGGGCGTCAACGAGAACGTGCTGGCCGTGGAGACGGAGGCGGCCGGCGCCGCACAGACCTTCCACGAGGTCGCCGGATGGTCAGCCACCCCCTACGGCTGGCTGACCATCCGTGGCATCTCCGACGCCGCCGACGAGCACAAACCGCCGGCCGGTGACCACCACGCCCTAGCCTCCCGCCATGCCGCCTCGGTCATGATCACTCTCGCCCCGTACCTCGACTTTCGTCCCTGACCAACATCGATGTGACAAGGCTTCCGGTTGGAACGTCGCGATCGCACGCTCGGCGATCGCCGCGGCGCTTGAATTGCCTTCGCCGGTCTCGGCGATCGCGATGACGCCGCACCCGGACTTGAGTTCACCCACTTCGAACTGCGTGCCAGCGGGATGAGGACGGCGTTCTGCATGGTGCAGCAGCCCACGGATCGCCATCTACTCCAACGGCAGGGCCGTCAGCGCGACGACACTGGCGGTCACCGTGTCTCCCTTATCGGGCGTAAGCCGCAGCGTAGAGCAAGTCACCGCATGATACGCCTGCTGCTGAGGAGCAGGAGCGAATCTACCTCTGCTGGCGACGTGCGTGTCGCCTGCGCGGAGGGGCCAGATGGCGCCCTTCTCGTGCCGGCGACCGTACCTGGGTCGGTTTGTCGTCGTGAAGCGTCGCCGGTCCGAACCTGTAGCGGGCGCTGGAGGCCAGCTCCTGTGCTGTCTCTCGGGCGGCGTCATGCGGATCGGCGTGGTGTGGACAGTCTCACTGCGCCGATGCGCGCCAGGCGTGTGGGCGTCACGGTCCTTGTCCGGGGTGCGTTCCGAAGCGCGAGATGGCGGGCGGTCGGGAAATCGGTTTCAGCAGAAAAGTGATCATCCATCGTGGCTGGTGGTGGCCGGGGCGATGCGTGGTGTGGCGCACGCATGGTGATCAAGTCCTTGCGGGACCGGGCGACCATGGTTAGCCTAGCCTAAGTTCTGGAGGAATCGACGGATGTGATCCGCCGTCGGGCATCTTCCTCCTCGTCTGCGAGGTGCTGGATCCACCAGTGGCAGCCGGTACGGGGCGTTACCGACCGTATGGGCCGATGACGCGTGCCCGCCTTTCGCAAAGCCAGGCGTCAATCTGACAGGAGACGACGTGCAGCGCACCATGCTCAACGGAAAGATTCACCGCGCGACCGTCACCCAGGCGGATCTGCACTATGTGGGATCGCTGACCATCGACGCCGACCTGATGAAGGCCGCGGACATCGTGGAGGGCGAGCGCGTCCAGGTCGTCGACATCACGAACGGCGCGCGGCTGGAGACCTACGCCATCACCGGCCCGGCGGGCAGTGGCGTGATCGGTGTCAACGGCGCGGCCGCCCACCTCGTGCACCCCGGTGACCTGGTCATCGTCATCACCTACGCGATCGTGGAGGACGCCGAGCTGGCCGCGCACGCGCCCCGCGTGGTCCACGTCGACGAGGCCAACCGCATCGTCGCGCTCGGCGCCTCGCCGTCCGAGCCGGTGCCCGGCCGCCCCGAGCTGGTCGACGGCGCGATCGCGCTCTGAATCCGTTCCCACCGCTGCAAAGGACATTGTGATGACGAATCCGTTCGACGACGAGAACGGCGTGTTCCTGGTGCTCGTCAATGATGAGGGCCAGCATTCCCTGTGGCCCGAATTCGCTGAGGTCCCGGCCGGCTGGCAGACCGTCTTCGGCCCGTCCGACCGCGCGCAGAGCCTGGCCTACGTGGAGCAGCACTGGACCGACATGCGCCCGCGCAGCCTGCAGGAGGCGATGGAACGCGCCGACTGACCCCGCGCGCATAACGGGCCTATCGGACGACCTCGCTTGAAAGTGCGGTAACGGTGAGTAACGACGACGGCGGCCGGCGGCTGCCACTGACCGGTGCCCAGCTGGGCGTCTGGTACGCCCTGCGCCTCCACCCCGGCACCACCGCCTACGACATCGGCGGCTACGCGGAGATCCGCGGTCCGCTTGATCCCGATCTGCTCGAGGGCGCGTGTGCCGCCGTGGTCCGGGAGGCCGGGTCGCTGCGCGCCCGTTTCGACGCGCACGACGACCAGGTCACCCAGACGATCGTGCCGGACCTCGCGCCGCCGACCGCGCGGGTGGATCTCCGCGCCGCACCCGATCCGGTGGCGGCCGCCCGCGCCTGGCTGGCGTCGTCGTTCTCCGTGCCGCGTGATCCGCTGCGGGACCCGCTGGTCGAGTTCACGCTGCTCCGGCTCGGTCCGGACCTGCACTGGTGGTGCCCGCGCGCCCACCACCTGGTGCTCGACGGGTACAGCATGCCGCTGGTCTGCGCGCGCATCGCGGACGTCTACCGCGCCCGTTCCCGGGATCTGCCGGACGGCGACTCCCCGTTCCGGCCGTATCAGCTGTTGCTCGACGCCGACGCGGCCTACCGCGCGTCGCCGGATCGCCTGTCGGACAAGGCTTTCTGGGAGTCGCTGCCACCGGACGGCGGAGCTGTCCCGACACTCAGCGGACGTGGTCCGCAGCCGCCCGGCACGTTCCACCGCAGCAGCCTCGCGGTCCCGTTCGCCGACCCGGCCGGCGTGTCGTGGGGCGAGGCCGCGCTGGCCGCGTTCGCCGCCTACGTCTCCCGGCTCACCGGATCCGCGCAGGTCAGCCTCGGCATACCGTTCGCGTCCCGGTCCGGCCCGGTCCTGCGTGTGCCCGGCAACGCGGCGAACGTGCTCCCACTGCGCCTGAGCGTGCCGCGGGGGACCAGCGCTTCCGAACTGAGCGCTCAGACGGCGGCGGCGCTCGCCTCCGCGCGCCGCCACCAGCGGTACCGCGGCGAGGATCTGGCCGTCCCCTATGGACCCAGTGTCAACCTGAAGTACTTCGACTACCGGCTCGACTTCGGCACCGCGACCGCGGAACTGCGCAGCGTCGCCGCCGGCCCCGTCGACGACCTCACGCTCTCCGTCCGGCGCGCCGCGGGCACGCTGCACCTCGACCTGGACGCCAACGCCGCCGCCTACAGCATCGCGGACACCGAGCGCGCGCTCCGGGGTTTCGGCTCGTTCCTCGCCACCTTCGAGGGTCCTCTGGAAAAAATCGATTTCGGGGGTACGGGGTCCGCGCGCGCCGCCGGCGGACAGGCTGTCGGGCGCGCGCTGTCGCCGGAGCATCCGCATGCCGGGGCCGCCTTCGCCGCGCAGGCCGCCCGGACGCCGGAGGCGGTGGCACTGCGGGACGGCTCCCGCTCGTGGACGTTCCGCGCGCTCGCCGACGCGGTGGACCGCCTCGCCCTGCGCCTGCGGGCCGCGCGGGCGGATGCCGCGTTGCGGCTCTCCACGGAGGCCGCAGTGATCGCCGATTCACCGCAGTTCTCTGTGGCGCAGGCCGATGCGGCCTCGGCACCCACCCCGCACCAACGTGGCCATGATCGCGCACGACAGTCCGGATCCGCCGCCCTCGCGATGGGGCCCGAGCCGTTGATCGCCCTGGCCCTCCCGCGCGGAGCCGAGTTCGTGATCGCCATGCTGGCGGTCGCCCGCTCCGGCATGGCCTGGCTCCCTCTCGACCTCACCCAGCCCGCCGACCGCCTGGACTTCATGCTGCGAGACGCGGCACCCCTCGCCGCGCTGGTGCCGGACTCGTCGTCCCCGCCCATCGCGTTTCCGCAGGGAACCCTGGTTATCGGGGCCACCGAGTCGGCCGGGACATCACCGCGGCGTGGGCACGACGGCACCGAGGCAACCCCGGCCGGCCCGGAGAAGCATCTCCCCGCCGCTGCGGCCGACGCGCGCCTCGCCTACGCGATCTACACGTCCGGCTCGACCGGACGGCCGAAGGCCGTGCAGGTCAGCCAGGGCGCGCTCGCCTCGCTGCTGGCCGGGCACCGCGACGGGCTGATGGCCCGCGTCCCGTCCGGCCGCCGCCTGCGGATCGCGCACACCGCGCCGCTGTCGTTCGACGCCGCGCTCGACCCGCTGCTCTGGATGGTCGCCGGCCACGAGCTGATCCTCGTGCCCGAGGACGTCTACCGCGACCCGGCCGCGCTGGTCCGGCTGGTCCGCGAGCAGCGCATCGACTACGTGGACACCACCCCCAGCCACCTCGCACTGCTGCTCGACGCCGGACTGTGCGAGGCACCGCACCGTCCGTGCGTGCTCGTCTTCGGCGGCGAGGCCGCGCCCGCCGCGCTCTGGACCCGCCTGCGCGCCCTGACCGACCAGCCGATCAGCATCAACGCCTACGGGCCGACCGAGTACACGGTCGACGCGCTGCACGCGTCCGTCGACGGCACGGACCGGCCGGTGCTGGGCGG
The DNA here is from genome assembly GCF_000717135.1 of Catenuloplanes japonicus. Taxonomy (GTDB): domain Bacteria; phylum Actinomycetota; class Actinomycetes; order Mycobacteriales; family Micromonosporaceae; genus Catenuloplanes; species Catenuloplanes japonicus. Next base: position 233,571 of record NZ_JNXY01000004.1, on the reverse strand, counting down.
GCCGGTCGCCGGCGCCCGCGCGCTCGTCCTGGACGACGCGCTGCGCCCGGTGCCCGAGGGCGGCGTCGGCGAGCTGTACCTCGGCGGCCCCGGTCTGGCGCGCGGCTACGCGTCCCGGCCCGGCCTGACCGCGACCCGGTTCGTCGCCGACCGGTCCGGAAGCCGCCTCTTCCGCACCGGCGACCGCGTCCGGCTCCGCTTCGGCGGTGAGATCGAGTTCTTGGGCCGCGCCGACGACCAGGTGAAGATCCGCGGCTTCCGCGTCGAGCCCGGCGAGGTCGAGACCGTGCTCGCCGGGCATCCGCGGGTCGCGCACGCGATCGTCGTACCCCGGGAATCGCCCGGTGGCACCGTGCTCGCGGCCTACGTCGTCCCACGCGCGGACGACCACGGGACGCGCCTGATTCCCGAGGTCGAGCGCTACCTGCGCGAACGGCTGCCGGACTACCTGGTCCCGGCCGCGGTCACGCCGCTCGACGCGCTCCCGATGACCACGAACGGCAAACTCGACCTCCGCGCGCTGCCCGCCCCCGCGCTCACCACGGCCGGCCGTGAGCCGGAGAGCCCGGTGGAGAAGGCGCTCGCCGGGATCTTCGCCGAGCTGCTGGGCGTGGAACGGATCGGCGTGGACGACGACTTCTTCACGCACGGCGGCCACTCCCTGACCGCGGCCCGGCTCCTCGGCCTCGTGCGCTCACGACTCGGCGCCGAGATCGACCTGCGTGCGGTCTTCGCGGGCCGGACCGTGGCCGCGCTCGCCCGTACCGTCGAGGAGGCCCGTCGCACCGCCCGCCCGGTGCTGACCGGCGGATCAGCCGGCGCGCGGACCCCGCTGTCCGCGGCACAGACCCGTTTCTGGTTCGCGGACCGCCTCGACGGCGGCAGCGCGCTCTACAACATCCCGCTGGTCATCACGCTCGACGGCCGTACGGACCCGGAGGTACTGCGCGCCGCGCTTCGTGACGTGACCGCCCGGCACGACACGCTGCGGACCGTGGTGTCCGAGGACGCGGACGGGCCGTGGCAACGTGTGCTCGACGACCCCGGTGACCCGTTGACCGTCCGTGAGACGGGGCCGATCGCGGAGCCGCTGATCGACCAGGCAGTCAGGGAGCCGTTCGACCTGGCGCACCGTGCGCCGCTGCGCGCCGTGCTGCTGCGCGGCCCGGAGACGGACACGCTCGTGCTGACGCTGCACCACCTGGCCGGCGATCAGGCCGCGACCGGTGTCCTGCTCGCGGACCTCGCCACGGCCTACGCCGCGCGTGCGGGCAGCGTGCCTCCGACCTCGTCCGGCATCACCGACGTGCGCGCTGACGGTGGGCCTCTGACATCATCCGGAGTCTTCGCCGCGCGTGCCGACGATGAGTCTGTGGCGTCATCCGGAGTCCTCGCCGCGCGTGCCGAGAACTGGACCACGGCGTCCCAGCCGGAGCACGCCGGCGGCCGGGGCCTCGGCCTGCCCCGCCCGGCCGTGACGTATCGCGACTACACGCGCTGGCACACCGCGCTGCTCGCGCACGTGGAGGACGGCGTCACGATCGCGGAGCGGCAGCGGGACTTCTGGCGCCGCACGCTGGACGGGCTTCCCGCGGAGACGCCGCTCGCCCGCGACCGGCCGCGACCGGCCGCGCCGGTCACCACCGGCGCCGTCCATCGCGTCACGCTCGGCCCGGATGTCCACACCGGACTGCGCGACCTCGCCCGCGCGCAGGGCGTCACCACGTTCACGGCGCTGCACGCGGCCACCGCGATCGTGCTCGACGCCTTCGGCGCCGGAGAAGACCTCGCCGTGGGTACGCCGATCGCCACCCGCCCGGACCCGGCGCTCGATGCGGTGGTCGGCTGTTTCCTGAACACGGTCGTGCTCCGCACCGACCTGTCCGGCGACCCGACCGTGCGCACGCTGCTGGACCGCGTCCAGACCGCCGACGCGGCCGCGTTCGCCCACGCGGACCTGCCGTTCGAGCGCGTCATCGAGGCGCTCAACCCGCCCCGCGAGCCCGGCCGCCACCCGCTCTTCCAAATCATGATCATCCACGAGTACGCGCAGGACGAGACGCTCCGGCTGGACGACGTGTCCGGGCGGGCGCGGCTGGCGGACACCGGCACCGCCAAGTTCGACCTGACCGTCAAGTTCACCGAGTCGCCGGACGGCGTGGACCTCCGCCTCGAATACGCGACCGCGCTCTTCGACGCGGACCGGATCGAAGCCATCGCTCAATCCCTGCTGACGGTACTGTCAGGACTGACCGACCACCCGGACAGCCGCCTGTCCCGCCTGTCAGTGCTGCCCGGCACGGCGTGGGAGGCGGGCCGCGGTCCGGCCGCGATCGTGCCGGACACCACGCTTCCCGCCCTGTTCACGGCCGCGGTCACCCGCCACCCGGACCGCACCGCCGTCGTCGACGACGCCACCGGCCGCCGTCTCAGCTACGCGGAACTCGACGCGGCCGCCGCACGCGTGGCCACCGGCCTGCGCGCCCGGGGCGCCGGGCCCGGCACGATCGTCGCGGTCGAGATCCCGCGCTCCGTCGAGCTGATCATCGCGCTGTACGCGATCCATCGGTCCGGCGCCGCCTACCTCCCGCTCGACCCCGACCACCCCGCCGAGCGCACCGCGCTCATGCGCGCGGACGCCGACCCGGTGACCCACCTGGACGCCGCGACCGTCCGCGAGCTGGACGCGGGCGCCGGCACGGAGACGGGCCGCGCGGCCACGCCCGGCGACCCGGCCTACGTCATCTACACGTCCGGCTCGACCGGGCGTCCCAAAGGCGTCGTCGTCCCGCACCGCGCGATCGTCAACCGCCTGCTCTGGATGCAGGACACCTACCCGCTCGGCGCGGACGACGTCGTGCTGCAGAAGACGCCGGCCGGCTTCGACGTGTCCGTGTGGGAGTTCTTCTGGCCGCTACTGGCCGGCGCCACGCTCGTGCTGGCCGCGCCCGGCGGGCATCGCGACCCCGGATATCTGGCCGGCACGATCACGCGGCACCGGGTGACGACGCTCCACTTCGTACCCTCGATGCTCGGTGCGTTCCTGACCGATCCACGTGCGCGAGAATGCGACGGGGTGCGCCGCGTCTTCTGCAGCGGTGAGGCGCTCCCCGCCGGGCTGGTGGCGCGCTTCCGGGCCGCGCTCCCGGCCGAGCTGCACAATCTCTACGGCCCGACCGAGGCCGCCGTCGACGTGACCGCGTGGCGGACCGGGGAGGCGGACACGCGCGCCGCCGCGCCGATCGGCCGTCCGGTGTGGAACACGGGCGCGCACGTGCTCGACCGTCACCTGCGGCCCGCGCCGGCCGGCGTCCCCGGCGAGCTCTACCTGAGCGGCGTGCAACTGGCCACCGGCTACCTCGGCCGCGCCGGCCTGACCGCCACCCGCTTCGTCGCCCACCCGCAGAGTCCCGGCCGGCGCCTGTACCGCACCGGCGACCTGGCCCGGCGGCGGCCGGACGGCGCCGTCGACTACCTCGGCCGGACTGACGATCAAGTCAAGATCCGGGGGGTACGCATCGAGCTCGGCGAGGTCGAAGCCGCGCTCCTGCGCCACCCGTCCGTGCGCGCCTCGGCGGCGGCGACCCGCACCGACCGCGCGGGCAACGCGCGGCTGCTCGGCTTCGTCGTGGCGTCCGACGGCGCCGTTCCCGACCCCGCCGAGATCCGCACGTGGCTCGGCGGCGTGGTTCCCGAAGCGCTGATCCCGTCGACCATCCGCGTGATCGAATCGCTCCCGCTCACCCCGAGCGGCAAACTCGACCGCCGCGCGCTGCCGACAGATCCGCAGCATGCGGGCGCTCATTCGGTTCCGCCGAGCCCTGGTCCGGATGCCGGGGTGCCACCCACGGCAGGCGCCGTGCCTGGGACCGGCGCTGCGGCCGGGGCCGCTGGTGTGCCCGGGATCGTGTCGATACCTGGAGCTGATGCTGCCTCCGGGGCCGGGGCGGCGCTCGGGATCGCGACTGTGCGCGGGTCTGGTGCTGCGCTCCAGGCGGGGGCTGTGCCCGGGATCGCGACCGCGCCTGGAGTTGGTGCTGCGCCCGGGGCCGAGGCTGTGCCCGGGATCGTGACCGTGTCTGGGGTTGGTGCTGCGCCTGGGGCTGGGGCGGCGCCCGGGATCGTGACCGTGTCTGGGCCTGGTGCTGCGCCCGAGATCGGGACTGTGCCCGGGATGAGTGTCTCGTCCGGCGCGAATGGAGAGGACGCCGACGTCGTGACCAGCGGCGTTGAGCGAGCAGCGTCTCCGGTGGCGGTGATGTGCCGGGTCTTCGCGGAGGTGCTGGAACGAGCCGATGCGGACCCGGACACAGGCTTCTTCGCGGCCGGCGGCGACAGCATCCTGGCGATCCAGCTGGTCAACCGGGCTCGCGCGGCCGGATGGCGAATCCAGGTCAAGGACGTGTTCTCGCACCAGAGCCCGGCGGCGCTGGCCCGTGTCGCGCAACCGCTGATCGTGAAGACCATGCCGAAGCCGTCCGTCACCGAGGCCGTGGCCGAGGGCCCGGTGGAGCTGACACCGATCATGCACCGGTTGCGTGAACGCGGCGGTCTGACCGGCGCCGTCCAGACATCGGCGGCGACGGTCCCCGCCGGCACCGACCGGGCGGCACTGACCCGGGCGGTAGAGACGCTGCTCGACCGGCATCCGATGCTGCGGGCGCGCCTGACGATCAGCGCTCACGGGCACTGGTCGCTGCTGATTCCTCGCCGGGACGAGGCCGTGCCCGCCACCGAGCTGATCGGCAGCTCAGCAGCGACGCTCGACCCGCGGGAAGGCCGCAACTCGTGCTGGCGCCTGGTCCCGGCCGTCGACGGTGGATCTGCACGGGTCATCGCGACCATCCACCACCTCGCCGTCGACACGGTCTCGTGGGCCGTCCTCTGGGCCGACCTCCACGCGGCGCTGACCGGCACCGCGCTTCCGGCCGTTGAATCGCTGCCGTTCCGCGCCTGGTCCGCTCGCCTCCGCGAGCTGGCATCGAGCCCCGCCGTCCTGGACGAATACGACTACTGGCTGCACACGGTCTCCGGTCCGACGCCGATCCTGTCGGCCGCGCCCGCCACAGCATCTGCTGCCTCCGCGCCGGCTGCCTCCGCGCCGGCTGCCTCCGCGCCGGCTGTTGCGGCGTCGGCCGATGCTGCGTTGGGCGATGCTGCGCCGGCCGACTCCGGCCTGGGCATCGCCGCGCCGAGCATCGCTGTGCTCGGTAGCGCTGTGTCCGGCAACGCTGTGCCGAACAACGCCGCGCTGGGAAGCGCCGCGCTCGGCAACGCCGCGCCGGACGGCACCGCGGTTCGCGAAACGTCGGTGGCCTCTGGGCCCGCCTCGCTCGCGGTGGGCGCGGAGCGGGCCGGGCCGCTGTGGCGGTGGGCGGTGGAGGAGCACCGGTTCACCGGGGAGGATCTGGTGCTGGCAGCGGTCGCGCTGGCGGTACGGGCGCTGCGCGGGAGCGATGAGCGGCAGCACGTCACGGTGGCGGTCGAGCGGCACGGGCGCGGGGAGGAAACCGGCACGGTCGGCTGGTTCACCACGCTGTTCCCGGTCCGGCTGGATCTGGCGCCGGGCGCGGGAGCGATCGCGGTCCTCAAGGCCGTCAAGGAGACGCTGCGGGCGGTGCCGAACGACGGCGTCGGCTACGGCCTGCTGCGGTATCTCAACCCGCAGACCGCACCCGCACTGGCCGCGGCGGGCGAGCCTGAGCTGCTGGTCAACTACCTCGGACACGTGACTCAGGAACCTGAGCTTCAGGACAGCCACGAGGGTACGGAACTGGTCGCCTACACCGTCGACACCGAAGAGGGCCGGGAGTTGCGCGCGGTCGTCATCGGTGTGGGGGAAGGGTTCCGGGACGCGCTCGGGGACGCCTTCACCGCGTTGAGCCTGGGCTCAGCGAATGCGCGCGGCGGCCGTACCCCCGCTGATCTGACGCTCAAAGGTCTTTCGCAACGCGACGTCGACGTTCTCGACGCGGAGGAACCGGGCTGGCAGGACGTGCTGCCGGTGGGACCGTTGCAGGAGGGGCTGGTCGCGCTCGCACACACGGCGGGCACGCGGCTCGACGTCTACACCGTGCAGTTGCGCCTGCGATTCCGCTCGCCGCTGGACGTCGCGCGGATGCGGGCCGCGATCGAGGCGCTGTTCGCGCGGCACGCCGGGCTGCGGCTCGGATTGCGGCCGCTGGAGTCCGGACGCGTGGCCGCGGTGCTGCACGGATCCACCCGGGCGGAACTGCGCGAGCACGACGCCAGCGAGCACGATGCCAGCGAGCGCGGGGTCAGCGAGCACGATGCCAGCGAGAGCGGCGTGGTCGAGCGCGGTGCGATCGAGCGCGACGCCAGCGAGCGCGGGGCCAGTGCGCATGGTGGCACCGCGCGCGGCATCGGCGAGCCGGATGCCGTCGAACACGCACACGGCGAGCACTCGATCGGCGACCGCGGCGACGACGTCGCGGCGAGGCGGAGGATCGAGCGGTTCGATCTGCGCCGGCCGCCGCTCTTCCGATTCGATCTGGTCGCCGGGACCACGCTGATCATCACCGGGCATCACGCGGCCTGGGACGGCTGGTCCGCACCGATCCTGGTCCGCGATCTGCTCGACCTCTACATCGGACGGACGCCGGAGCCGGACGGCTCCCGCGCGCATCTCGCCTATCTGCGGGAACTGGCCGCCCGTGACCCGCGAGCCGACCTGTCCGCCTGGCGCACGCTGCTGAACGGTCTCGACGGCCCCACGCTGCTGCTGCCCGACGCCGCGGGCGTGCTGCCGCCGGAGGCCGCGAGCGCGGAGGAGGTGTTGCCGTCCGAGCTCCGCGCGACGTTGCCGGAATCGCTCGGCGATGCGTTGCGCCGCCGGGCCGGCGCGCGCGGCCTCACGCTGAACACGATGCTGCAGGGCGCCTGGGGCCTGCTGCTGGCGCGGCGCACCGGGCGCCCGGACACCACGTTCGGCATCACCGTGTCCGGGCGGCCGCCGGAGATCGACGGTCTGGACCGGGCGATCGGCCTGTTCGTCAACACGGTCCCGGCGCGGTGCGAGATCAGGCCCGGGGACACGCTCGGTGACCTGCTCGCGCGGCTCCAGGACCGGCAGGCCGCGACCGCGGCGCACCACGGGACCGGTCTGGCGGCCGTTCAGCGGGCCGCCGGTCTCGGCACGCTCTTCGACACGCTGCTGGTGTTCGAGAACTACCCGCTGGACGAGTCCGCACTGCTGGGCCCGGCCGGTGGCGGCGAGGCCGGCCTGATCGCGATCGAGGCCGACGACGCCACCCACTACCCGGTGACGCTGACGGTCTTCCCGGGCGACGAGATCGGCCTCTCGCTCGGCTACCGTCCCGGCCTGCTCGGCGCGGACGCCGCCGGAGGGCTGCTGGCTGAGCTGCGCGCGCTGCTGGAGCTGTTCGCGGCCGGGCTGTCGGCCCCGGTGACGGACGCCGCGCTCCCGGACACGCACGCCACGGAACGGCAGCGGGAGCCGGAGAACGCAGCGGCAGATGGCACCGAGGTGCTGCCGGAGCCGTATGCCCACGTTCCTACCTGGCCGGGAGTCCTGGCAGGGCCGACGCATTCGTCCTCGGTCCCGCGCCGAGAGCCCGCCGGCACCGCTCGGCTGTCTGACCAGTCAGGCACCGCCGCCGGACACCGGCCGCCCGGCCTCGACGGCGGCCGTTCCCAGGCCGTTGCCGAGCCCGATGCAGTCACCGATCGCGGGCGACCCGCCGCGCCACATCCGGTGAGCGAAGCACGTGACCCCGCTGACCGCTCGGACAGTCAGCCGGACCACGCCGCCGCGCTGCTGGCCGAGATCTTCGCGGACATCCTGGAGATCCCGCACGCCGGTGCCGACGACAGCTTCCTCGCGCTCGGTGGCGACAGCATCCTCGCCATCCAGCTCGTCGCCCGCGCCCGCGCCGCCGGCCTTCACCTCACGGCCGCCGACGTCTTCGCGCACCGCACCGCGTCCGCGCTGGCCCGGGTCGCCACCATGCAGCGGGGCCCGTCCGCCCGACCGGCCCGCGACGCCTTCACCGGCGCCGCACTGACCCCGATCATGTACTGGTTGCGTGACCTCGGCAGTCCGGCGGTCACCACCTACAGCCAGCACATGCTGCTGACGCTGCCGCCGGACGCCACCGAGGCCCGCCTCCGCCCGGTGATCCAGCGCGTGCTCGACCGTCACCCCATGCTCCGCGCCCGTCTCACTCCTGACTGGCGGCTCGAAGCGCGGCCGCCGGGCGCGGTGCGCGCCGAGGACGTCCTGACCACGGACGGAGCCTTCGACCTCGACCCGCACCGCGGGGACTGCACGCGCTGGGTGCTCCGGCCGGACAACACGCTGCTGGTCGTCGCGCACCACCTGGTCGTCGACGGCGTCTCCTGGCGTGTGCTGATGGCCGACCTCGCCACCGCCTGGCAGGGCACCCCGCTGCCCGCGCCGGGCGCCGGCTTCGACGACTGGACCTCGCTGCTGACCGCGGACGCGGCCACGCGCGGGGCCGAGCTGCCGCACTGGCGGCGCGCACTGGACGCGCCGGAGCCGTTCCCCGGCCTGCGGCTCGACCCGGAGAAGGACACCGCGGCCACCCGCCACGAGCTCACCGTGAGCCTCGGCTCAGCGGAGACCGAGTCGCTGCTCAGTTACGGTGCGGAGGAGATGCTGCTGGCCGGCCTGGTGCGCGCGCTGGGCGACGCGCCGGTGTCGATCCTGCTGGAGGGGCACGGCCGCAACGACGACGTGATCGACGCGGACGTGAGTCGCACGGTCGGCTGGTTCACCAGTATGTACCCGGTACGCCTGGACGGCGGCGACCCGGCCAGGATCGCGGCCACGCTCAAGGGCGTCCCGGCGCACGGGCTCGGCTACGGCCAGCTGCGGTACCTGCGCCGCGAGATCACCGCGCCGGAGCCGCAGATCCGCTTCAACTACCTGGGCCGGTTCACGGCCGGCGGGCGACGCGATTTCGCGCCCGCGGACCGGACCGAGCCGATCGGCGGGCACGTCGATCCGGCGCTCCCCATCCCGTACCCCCTGGATGTGACGGTGTCGGCCGTTGACGCCGCGCTGCACCTCCGCCTGGCCTGGCCGGCCCGGCACCTGGACGAGCCACGGATGCGGCGGCTCGCCGACGACTACCTGCGCGCGCTGCGGGACCTCTCCGGTCTGCGCGCGCCCGATCCGGACGACGCGATCCTCGTCGACATCGACGCGGACGAGCTCGACGACCTGTGGAGGAACCAATGACCGCCGGCCTCGAGGACATTCTGCCGCTCTCCCCGCTGCAGCACGGCCTGCTGGTCTGGGCGTCCTACGGGGACGCTGCCGCGGACGTCTACGCCGTGCAGCGCGCGTTCGACGTGGAGGGCCCGGTCGATCCGGACCTGCTCAGGGCCGCGGCCGAGAAGGTGTTGCAGCGGCACCCCAACCTGCGGGCCGCGTTCCGCTTCCGGCGCAGCGGCGATCCGGTGGCGCTGGTGCCGCGCGCGGCCGCGCTGCCGTGGCGCGTCGAAGACCTGACAAACCTTGCCGAGGGTACGCGTGCGGCCGCGCTGGACCGCATCGCCGCGGACGAGCGCGCCCGCCCGTTCGACCTGGGCCGCCCGCCGCTGCTGCGTCTCACGCTGGTCCGCCTGCGGGACGAGCGCTGGACGCTGCTGCTCACGTTCCACCACATCCTGCTGGACGGCTGGTCCGTCCCGCGCGTGGTCACGGAGCTGTTCACGCTCTACGGCACGCGCGGCGACGACGCCGGGCTCGGCGCTCCCGTCCCGTACCGCCGATATCTGTCCTGGTTGTCCACTCAGGACCCGAAGAGGTCGGTCGCGGCGTGGCGCGACTATCTCGACGGCGTCGAGGGCCCGACACTGGTCGCGCCCGGCGCGGACCTGCACGGTCACAGCACCCCGGCCGAGATCACCGCGTTCCTGACCGAGGACGAGACGGAGGCGCTGCGCGCGCTGACCCGGCGCGCGGAGGTCACCGCGAACACCGTGCTGCAGACCGCGTGGGCGCTGGTGCTCGGTGAACTGACCGGCCGCGCGGACGTGGTGTTCGGGCTCAGCGGATCCGGGCGCTCACCGGACCTGCCGCGCGCGGACGAGATCATCGGCTTGCTCATCAACACGATCCCGGCCCGCGTCGCACCGCGCCCCGGCGAGACGCTCGCGGAGCTGCTGTCCCGCGTGCAGGCCGGGCAGGCGGGCCTGCTGTCGCACCAGCACGTGCGCCTCGCGGAGCTGCACACCGGCGGCGGCGAGCTGTTCGACACCTACGCGGTCTTCGAGAACTACCCGCTCGACCGCGGCGTGCTGGACGCGCTCGGCCGCCGCGCCGGGCTGCGCGTGCATGGCGTCGAATCCGTGGAGGGCAGCCACTATCCGCTCGGCGTCATCGCCACGCCCGGCGAGCGGCTGCGCCTGGACATCCGTTTCCGCGCGGACGCGATCCCGCGGGAGACGGCCGAGCGGGCCGCGCGCAGGCTCGGCGACACGCTGCGGACGATGATCGAGAACCCGTCGCAGCGGTACGCCCGGCTCCCGCTCCTGGACCCGGCCGAGCGCGCCGACCTGCTGGAGGCCCGCAACCGCACCGAGCCGGCGCCGCCGGCCGCCACGTTCCCCGAGCTGCTGGCCGCGACCGGCGACGACGACGCCGTGATCCACGAGGGCACCACGCTGAGCTATCGCGAGCTGGACGCGCGCGCCACGCTGATCGCCGGTCGCCTCGCCGCGCGCGGCATCGCGCCGGAGAAGGCCGTGGTCGTGGCGCTGCCGCGCTCCGCGGACCAGGTGGTCGCGATGCTGGCCGTGCTCAAGGCCGGCGGCGTGTACGTCCCGGTCGACACCGACTACCCGGCCGAGCGCGTCGCCTACCTGCTGGAGGACGCCGCGCCCACGCTGGTCGTCACCGCGCCCGCGCATCTCGGCCTGTTACCCCGGAACGCGCCTGTCGCGCTGCTCAGCGAGCTGGAGAGCGACGGCCCCACGGCCGAGCCGGTGCCGGCGCGCCCGGACAACGCGGCCTACACCATCTACACGTCCGGCTCGACCGGCCGCCCCAAGGCCGTCGTGGTCACGCACGCCGGTCTTCCCGCGCTGGTCCGCACGGTCGCGGACGCGTTCCGCCCCGGCCCCGGCGACCGGGTGCTGCAGTTCGCGTCGCAGAGCTTCGACACGTCCGTCTGGGAGCTGTGCATGGCGCTCGGCACCGGCGCGGCCGTGGTCGTCGCGCCTCCTGAGCGGCGACTCGGGCCGGAGCTGGCGCGGTTGCTGGCGGAGGAGCGGATCACGCACCTGACGCTGCCGCCGTCCGCGCTCGCGGAGCTGCCCACGGACGCGGTCGCGCCCGGCACCGTGGTCATCGTCGCGGGTGAGGCGTGCGCGCCGGAGCTGGCCCGCCGCTGGATCGACGCCGGGCACGTCTTCTTCAACTCCTACGGCCCGACCGAGACCACGGTGGACGCCACGCTGTGGAAGGCGGGCGTTCCGTCCGGGACCGCGCTGCCGATCGGCCGCCCGGTCGCGGCCACCGGCGTCTACGTGCTGGACGCGTTGCTGCGCCCGGTCCCGGCCGGCATCCCCGGCGAGCTGTACGTCGGCGGCACCGGCCTGGCCCGCGGCTACCGTGGCGCGCCCGGCCTGACCGCCACCCGGTTCGTCGCGTCGCCGTTCGTGCCCGGTGAGCGCCTCTACCGCACCGGCGACCTGGTCCGCTGGCGCCCGGACGGTGAGCTGGAGTTCCTCGGCCGCGCCGACCACCAGATCAAGATCCGGGGGTTCCGGGTCGAGCCCGGCGAGGTCGAGGCCACGCTCACCGCGCACCCGATCGTCACGTCCGCGCTGGTCCTGGCCGTGGACGACGACGTGGTCGGCCGCCGCCTGATCGCCTACGTCACCGGTACGGACCCGGACCAGACGATCCTGCGCGCGTACGCCGGGCAGAGCCTCCCGGACCACATGGTGCCGTCCGCGGTCGTGGTCCTGGACGCGTTCCCGCTCACGCCGAACGGCAAGATCGACCGGGCCGCGCTGCCCGGCGTCGCGCCCGCCGCACTGACCACTCAGTCAGGAAGCGGCGCGCGCCCGCGCGAGGAGCTGATGTGCGGCGTCTTCGCGTCCGTGCTCGGCGTGCCCGCGGTCGCGCCGGACGACAGCTTCTTCGACCTCGGCGGCCACTCGCTGCTCTTCGCCCGCCTGGTCGCGCGCGTCGAGGCCGTTTTCGGCGCCACGCTGTCGATGAGCGACGTGTTCGAGGCGCCCACGCCGCGCGACCTCGCCCGGCTGCTGGACACCGAGGGCAGCCGCCGGCCGCCGCTCACCGCGCGCGAGCGCCCCGGGCCGCAGCCGCTGTCGTTCGCGCAGCGCCGCCTGTGGTTCCTGCACCGGCTCGAGGGCCCCAGCGCCACCTACAACATCCCGGCGGTGCTGCGCGTGCGCGGCGACCTCGACGTGGCCGCGATCGAGGCCGCGCTCGTCGACGTCGTGGACCGGCACGAGAGCCTGCGCACGGTCTTCCGGGACGATCTGCAGGAGGTGCTGGACTCGTTCGCGCTCACGTTCACCGTGCGGGACGCGACCGAGGAGACGCTGGACGCACTGCTGACCGAGGCGGCGGAGCACCGGTTCGCGCTGGACCGCGAGATCCCGGTGCGCGCGCACCTGTTCACGCTCGCGCCGCAGGACCACGTGCTGCTCGTGCTGCAGCACCACATCGCGGGCGACGAGTGGTCGGTCGGGCCGCTGTTCGCGGACCTCCGGCGCGCCTACGAGGCCCGTCGCCTCGGCCGCCCGCCCGCGTTCACACCGCTGCCCGTGCAGTACGCGGACTTCGCCGGCTGGCAGCGCGATCTGCTCGGCGCGGAGGACGACCCGGACAGCGTCGCGGCCGGGCAGGTCGCGTTCTGGCGGACCGCGCTGGACGGCGCGCCGGAGGAGCTGGCGCTGCCGTTCGACCGCCCGCGCCCCGCGGTGGCCGGGTACGCCGGTGACTACCTGATGTACGAGGTGCCCGCGAACGTCCACCGTGGACTGCTGGCGCTGGCGCGCACGCACGACGTGACGCCGTTCATGGCCGTGCAGGCCGCGGTCGCGGCGCTGCTCACCCGGCTCGGTGCGGGCGAGGATCTGCCGCTCGGGTCGCCGATCGCGGGGCGTACCCAGCCGGAGCTCGAGGATCTGGTGGGTTTCTTCGCGAACACGCTGGTGCTGCGCGTCGACACGTCCGGCGACCCCAGCTTCGCGGACCTGCTGGGACGCGTCCGCCGCACGGACCTCGCCGCGTTCGACCACGCGGACGTGCCGTTCGAGCGGCTGGTCGAGGTGCTGCGCCCGGCCCGCTCGCTGTCCCGGAACCCGCTGTTCCAGGTCATGGTGACCCACCAGCACCGGCTCGACATGGACCTGGGCGTGGCCGGGCTGCAGACGACCGCGATCCCGTTCGGCCTGGACACGGCGAAGTTCGACCTGACGTTCAGTTTCTTCGGCGACGATGCGGACGGGCCGCTCGGCGCCGGCATCGAGTTCGCCACGGAGCTGTTCGACCGGGCCACGGTCGCCGGGCTCGCGGACCGGCTGACCCGGCTGCTCACGGCCGTGGTCGCGGCGCCGGACGCGCCGATCGGGGCGGCGGAGCTGCTGGCGCCCGGCGAGCGTGCGCTGCTGACCGCCGCGCCTGAGCCGGTGAGCGGCGTGCCGCCGGTGCCGGAGATGTTCGCCCGCACGGCCGCCGCACATCCCGATCAGGTGGCGCTGATCGACGGGTCAGTCGAGGTCAGTTACCGGGAGCTGGCCGCGCGCGTGACGGAGCTGGCCGCGCGGCTGGGGGCCGGGCCGGAGGACGTGGTCGCGCTCGCGGTGCCGCCGTCGGCCGCCCTGGTCACGGCCCAGCTCGCCGTGCTGCACGCGGGCGCGGCCTACCTGCCGCTCGACACCGGCTACCCGGCCGACCGCCTCGCGCTGATGCTCGCCGACGCCCGCCCCGCGCTCCTGGTGACGACGCGGAAAACCCTTGAAGACCACGCGTGGGTACGGGACTGGAGCGGCCCGCTGCTGCTGACGGACGACGAGGGCGTGCCGGGCGAGCCGGTCGAGCCAGGCCGCGTCAGCCCTGCCCACCCCGCGTACCTCATCTTCACCTCCGGATCCACCGGCCGGCCCAAGGCCGTCGTCGGCACGCACGGTGGCCTCGCCGCGCGCCTCGCGTGGGGGCAGACCGCGCTGCCGCTCGGCCCCGGGGACACCGTCGTGGCGAAGAGCTCGCCCAGCTTCATCGACGGCACGACCGAGCTGCTGGGCGCGCTCGTCGCCGGCGCCACCGTGGTCGTCGCGGACGCGGACACCCGCCGCGACACACACGCGCTCGCCACGCTCATCGCCACCCACCGCGCCACCCGGATGACCATGGTTCCCAGCCAGCTCCGTGCGCTGCTGGCCGAGGACAGCCTCGGCTCCGTCACACGGTGGATCACCAGCGGCGAGCCGCTCACCCCGGACCTGGCCGCCGCGATCCCCGGCATCACCGACCTCTACGGCTGCTCCGAGGCCAGCGGCGACAGTCTGATCCGTCAGTCAACGGCGGACGCGGCGTTCACCGGCGTGGTCACCGGCACCGCCGCCTATGTGCTGGACCGTCACCTCCGGCCGGTCCCGCCGGGCGCGACCGGCGAACTGTACCTGGCCGGCGCCGGCCTGGCCCGCGGCTACCGGGACGCGCCCGGCCTGACCGCCACCCGCTTCGTCGCCTCCCCGTTCGCGGCCGGCGAGCGCCTCTACCGCACCGGCGACCTGGCCCGGCGCACGCCGAGCGGTGGCCTCGCGCTCCGTGGCCGCGCCGACTCCCAGGTCAAGATCCGCGGCGTGCGGGTGGAGCCGCGCGAGGTCGAGGCCGCGCTCGCCGCGCTCGACGGCGTCGCGGAAGCGGCCGTGCTGGCCCGCACCGCCGCGAGCGGTGACACGGAGCTGGTCGCGTACGCCGTACCCGCGGAGGACTTCGATCCGGTGACCGTGCGTCAGGCGCTGCGTCGCACGCTCCCGGCGCAGCTCGTGCCCGCCGCGCTCGTCCCGATCGCACGGATGCCGCGCCTGCCCGGCGGCAAGACCGACCGCCGCGCGCTCGCCCGCCTCGACTCACCGATCAGTCAGCCCGCGGCGGACTCGGACGGCAGCGAGCGCGAACGCCTGCTGGCGCAGACGTTCGCCGAGGTGCTCGGCCTGCCCGCGGTCGGGCTGGACCAGGACTTCTTCGACCTCGGCGGGCACTCGCTGGCCGCGACCCGCCTGGTGTCCCGGATCCGCACCGTCTTCGGCGCGGAGGTGCCGCTGCGCGCGGTCTTCGAGTCCCCGACCGTGCGGGATCTGGTCTCCCGCCTGGGGAACACGCCCGCACGCACACCGATAGTCGCGCTGCAGCGGCCGGACCGCATCCCGCTGACGTTCGCACAGCGCCGCCTCTGGTTCCTCGACCGCCTTGAGGGCCCCGGCACGGTCTACACGATCCCGCTGCTGTCCCGGCTGCGCGGCGACCTGGACGTGGACGCGCTGCGCGCCGCCGTGGCGGACGTGATCGCCCGCCACGAACCGCTCCGCACGCTGCTCGTGGAACACGACGGCGAGCCCTGGCAGCAGATCCTCGGCACCGCGCCGGACCGGTTCACCGTGCACGGGCCGGGCGACGCTGTCCCGCAACGCTTCGCGCTCGACGCTGAGCCACCGATCAGGGTCGGGCTCGTCGGGACCGGCCCCGGGGAATGGCTGCTGCACATCGTGCTGCACCACACGGCCGCGGACGCGCTCTCCACCGGGCCGCTCGTCGACGACCTCGCCACCGCCTACACCGCGCGCCGGGCCGGGCACGCGCCCGCCTGGCAGCCGCTCCCGGTGCAGTACGCGGACGTCGCGCTCCGGCAGCGCGACCAGGAGGGCGACCTCGCCTACTGGCGGGACCGGCTGGCCGGCGCGCCCGCGGAGCTGACGCTGCCCACGGACCGCCCCCGGCCCGCGCTGCCCAGCTACGCGGGCGGCACGGTCAGCACCGCGCGCCCGGACGGGCTGGACACGCTGGCCCGCACGCTCGGCGTCACGCCGTTCATGCTGTTCCAGGCCGCGGTCGCGGCGCTGCTGTCCCGGCTCGGCGCGGGCGACGACATCCCGCTCGGCGCGCCGGTCGGCGGCCGCACGGATCCCGCGCTGGAGCGCATGGTCGGCTTCCTGGCCGACACCGTGGTGCTGCGCACGGACGTCTCCGGCGACCCGGCCCTGGCCGAGCTGGCCGCGCGCGTCCGGGACGCGGACCTGGCCGACCTCGCCCACGCGGACGTGCCGTTCGAGCGCCTGGTCGAGGCGCTGAAGCCGGAACGCTCCCGCGCACGCCACCCGCTCTTCCAGATCATGGTCAACCAGCATCGCGCGGGCCGGACCGGCGTGCGGCTGGACGGTGTCCACAGTGAATCCGTCGCGCAGGCGCCGGACACCGCGAAGTTCGACCTGAGCTTCCTGCTGGAGGACGACGCGGTCTCGCTCAACTACGCCGCCGACCTCTTCGACCACGGCACCGCGTCGACGCTGCTGCGCCGGCTGAGCGCGATCCTGGAACGGCTGCGCCCCGGGACGCGGGTGTCCGAACTGGACGTGCTGCTGCCGGAGGAACATGCGGCGCTGATCGACCGCAACGACACGAACCACGAGCTTCCCGGCGGTACGGTCGTCGACCGCCTGATCGAGGCCGCGCGCACCCATCCGTACGCGATCGCGCTGCTCCCGGACGGCGGCGAACCGGTCACCTACGCGGAGCTGAACAGGTCCGCGTCCGCGCTCGCCCGCGCGCTGCGCACCCGCGGTGTCGCACCCGGAGACGTGGTAGGCGTGCGCATCCCGCGCGGCCCGGAACTGGTCACCGCGCTCTGGGGCGTGCTGCGCGCCGGCGCCGCCTACCTGCCGATCGACCCCGAGTACCCGGACGAGCGCGCGGAGCTGCTGCGCGCGGACGCCGGCGCCCGCCTGGTGCTCGGCGCGGACGACGTGCGCCACTGGTCCGCCGGCCCGGCCGCCCAGCTGCCACCGCCCGCCGCCGGATCGGCCGCCTACGTCATCTACACCTCCGGCTCCACCGGCCGTCCCAAGGGCGTGCGGGTGTCCCATCGCGCGCTGACCAACCGTCTGGAGTGGATGCAGGACACGTTCCGTCTCCGGGACGGCGACGCGGTGCTGCAGAAGACGCCGGCCACGTTCGACGTGTCCGTGTGGGAGTTCTTCTGGCCCGCGCTCGCGGCCGCGCCGCTGGTCATCGCGAAGCCCGGCGGGCACCGCGACCCGGACTACCTGGCCGCGCTGATCCGCCGCTCACGCGTGACGGTCGCGCACTTCGTGCCGTCGATGCTGCGGGAGTTCGTCGCCGCCGCCCGCGCGGGCGCCTGCACGAGCCTGCGCCTGCTGGTCACCAGCGGCGAGGCGCTGCCGGACGACCTGGCCGCCGCCACCCGCGGGCTGCTGCCGCGCGCCGCGCTGCACAACCTCTACGGCCCCACCGAGGCCACGGTGGACGTCACCGCCTGGCACGTGACGGACGAGGTGAGCATCGGGCGCCCGATCTGGAACACGCGCGCCCACGTGCTCGACCGGTGGCTGCGCCCGGTCCCGGACGGCGTCGCCGGTGAGCTGTACCTGGCCGGCGTCCAGCTCGCGGACGGCTACCTCGGCCGCCCCGCGCTCACCGCGGAACGCTTCGTGGCCGACCCGCATGACCGGGGGAAACGCCTCTACCGGACCGGTGACCTGGCCCGGTGGCGGCCGGACGGCGCGCTGGACTACCTCGGCCGCACCGACCTCCAGGTCAAGGTGCGCGGCCTGCGCATCGAACCGGGCGAGGTCGAGGCCGCGCTCACCGCGCTGCCCGGGATCATGGCCGCGGTGGTGGTGGCGCACGGCGACCGGCTGGCCGGCTACGTCACGCCCGCGCCCGGTCGCCGCCCCGACCCGGCCGGGCTGCGCGCCGCGCTCGCCGGCACGCTGCCCGCACACCTGATCCCGTCCGTGTTCGTGGTGCTGGACGCGTTCCCGCTCACCACCAGCGGCAAGGTCGACCGGAAGGCACTGCCGGACCCGGTTCCCGCGCAGACCGGCGGCGCGGCGCCGCGCGGGCTCGGCGAGGAGGTGCTGTCCGGCGTCTTCGCGGACCTGCTCGGCCTGGACCGGGTCGGCGCGGAGGACGATTTCTTCACGCTCGGCGGCCACTCGCTGCTCGCGGTCCGGCTGGTCTCCCGGCTGCGGACCGTCTTCGGCACGCAGCTCGCGCTGCACGACGTGTTCGACGCGCCGACCGTGCGCGCGCTCGCGGAACGGCTGAGACGCGGCGGCGACCGACCGGTCCTGCGGTCCCACGACCGGCCCGCGAGGCTCCCGCTCTCCCCGGCGCAGCAACGGCTGTGGTTCATCGACCGGATGGACGGGCCGTCCGGCACCTACAACATCCCGTTCACGGCACGGATCAGCGGCCCGCTCGACCTGGACGCGTTCCGGCAGGCCGCCTCGGATCTGGTCGCCCGGCACGAGATCCTGCGCACGGTCTACCCCGCGCCGGCCGGGCTGGCCGAGCAGTCGGTCAGACCAGCGACCGAGATCACGATCTTCTCCGAGGGCACGGCCGAGGAGGCGGTCCACCGCCCGTTCCGGCTCGACGACGAGATCCCGATCCGGTTCCACGTGTTCACCGAGAGCGCGGACACGCACGTCGTCGCGGTCGTCGTGCACCACATCGCGGCCGACGAGTGGTCCGCCCGGCCGCTCTTCACGGACCTCGCCACCGCGTACGCGGCCCGCCGGTCCGGAACCGCGCCGGTCTGGGACACGCCGCTGCCGGTCCAGTACGCCGACTACGCGCTCTGGCAGCACGACCTGCTCGGCGCCGGCGACGACAAGACGCCGCTGGCCACGGAACAGCTCGCGTTCTGGAGCGCCGCGCTCGCCGGCCTGCCCGAGGAGCTGTCACTGCCCACGGCCCGCCCGCGCCCGGCGGTCGCGAGCTACCGCGGTGAGACGGCCCGCCACCCGCTCGCACCGGAGACCGCGGCCCGGCTCCGCGCGGTCGCGGCCACGCACGGCGTCACCGTGTTCATGCTGCTCCAGTCCGCGGTCGCGGTGCTGCTGCACAAGCTCGGCGCCGGCACCGACCTGCCCCTGGGTACCCCGATCGCCGGACGTGCGGACGCCGCGCTCGACGACCTGGTCGGCTGCTTCCTCAACACGCTGGTGCTGCGTACGGACGTGTCCGGCGATCCCACGTTCGCGGCGCTGCTGGACCGGGTGCGCCGCACCGACCTGGCCGCGTTCGCCCACTCCGACCTGCCGTTCGAACGCCTCGTCGAGCACCTGGCCCCGGCCCGCTCGCTGTCCCGGCACCCGCTGTTCCAGGTCGTCACCACGCACCGCTACGCGGACCAGGACGGATTCGGGCTCGACGGCGTCACGGTGGCGCCCGAGCCGGCCGAGTTCACGATCGCGAAGTTCGACCTCACGTTCGTCATCGAGGAGGACGCGGCCACGAACGACGTCACGCTGGAGCTGACCACCGCGCTCGACCTGTTCGGCACCGGTGACGGCGACCGGCTGCTCGGCCGCCTCGCCCGCGTCCTCACCGCCGTGCTCGCCGAGCCTGAGCAGCGGATCAGCACGGTACGGGTGCTGGCCGACGACGAACGCGAGCTGCTCCTGCACGGGTGGAACCGGACCGCGCGCGACGTGCCGTTCGCGGACCTGGCCGGCCTGTTCGAGACGCAGGCCGACGCCCGGCCGGACGCGATCGCGCTGGTCGACGGCGAGCGCGAGCTGAGCTACCGGCAGGTGGACGCGGCCGCGAACCGGCTCGCCCACGTGCTGTGCGGCCGTGGCGCGGGGCCGGAGCGGATCGTGGCCGTGGCCGTGAAGCGGTCGGCCGAGGCCGTGGTCGCGATCCTGGCGGTGGCGAAGACCGGCGCGGCGTACCTGCCGATCGACCCGGACCACCCGGCCTCGCGGGTGCGGCACGTGCTCGACGACGCCCGTCCGGTGCTGGCGGTGGCGGCGCGCGCGGACGACGTACCCACGGATGGGCTTGAGGTCGTCGATGTTTCTCAGGCGTGGGGCGACGGCCCGGCCGGGCGTCCGGCGCGGCCCGCGCCTGATCCGGCACGGCTGGCCTACGTCATCTACACGTCCGGGTCGACCGGGCGGCCGAAGGGCGTGGCGGTGTCGCACGCCGGGCTCGCGGACCTGGTCGCGACCATGGCCGGTGGGTCGCGCAGCGGGCCGGGTGCCCGCGTCGGCGAGTTCGCGTCGTTCTCGTTCGACGTGAGCGTGGCCGAGATGGCCATCTCGATCCTCAGTGGAGGGACGCTGGTCCTGCTGCCGGAGCACGCGCGGGCCGGTGCGGAACTCGCCAGGTTCGCGACCGCGCAGCACCTGACGCACCTGGCGATCCCGCCGTCCGTGCTGTCCTCGCTGCCCGGCCCGGCCGCGCTCGACCCGGCGCTGACGCTGCTGGTCGGCACCGAGGCGCTGCGCCGCGACCTGATCCGGGACTGGGCACGGGACCGGCTGTTCCTCAACTGCTACGGACCGACTGAGGCGACGGTCAACGCGACGCTGTGGGCCGCGGACCCGGACTGGGCGGGCGCGGTCCTGCCGATCGGGCGGCCGGACGTGAACCGGCGCGCCTACGTGCTCGGGCCGGACCTCGCGCCGGTCCCGCCGGGCACCGTCGGAGAGCTGTATCTGGGCGGATCCGGGCTGGCCAGGGGCTATCTCGGGCAGGCGGGGCTGACCGCGTCGCGGTTCGTGGCGGATCCGCACGGGACCGGCGGGCGCCTCTACCGGACCGGCGATCTGGCGCGGTGGACCGAGGACGGGCTGCTGGAGTACCGGGGGCGCGCGGACGATCAGATGAAGGTCCGCGGGCTGCGCATCGAGCCGGCGGAGGTCGAGGCGGCGCTGCGGGATCTGCCGGGTGCGGGCGCGGCCGCGGTGGCGGTGCGGCCGGGGCCGGACGGGCGTGACCGGCTGGTCGGCTACCTGGTGCCGGCGGCCGACGGGCCCGCTCTCGTCACCGCCGATCTCGCGCGCCTGGCCGCGCACGCGCTGCCCGCCGGCATGGTGCCGTCCGCGTGGGTCGTCCTCGACGCGCTGCCGCACACCGTCGCCGGGAAGCTCGACCGTGACCGGCTGCCCGCGCCCGCGTTCGAGGAGCGCGGCCCGGCCGAGGACGCGGCCACGGACGCGGAGCAGACGCTCGTGGAGCTCTTCGCGGAGCTGCTCGGGCGCGACGACCTCGGCGCCACGGACGGCTTCTTCGCGGCCGGCGGCGACAGCATCCTCTCCATCCAGCTCGTCGCGCGTGCCCGGGAACGCGGCCTGCTGTTCTCACCGCGCGACGTTTTCGAGAACCCGGCGCCGCGCGACCTGGCGTCCGTGGCCACCGAGGCCGGCACGGCCGTGCACGATCCTGGCAGCGGCGAGGTGCCGCTCACACCGATCATGCGGGCGTTCGTGAACGCGGACCCGGCCGTGGAGACGTTCGGTCAGGCGCTGCGGTTCCGGCTCCCGGCCGGACTGACCGCGCAGACGGTCAGGGGCGGGTTGCGCGCGCTTCTCGGCCATCACGACGCGCTGCGCGCCCGCCTGGAGCCGGGGCGCCTGGTCATCCCGGCGGAGGTGCCCGAGCCCGCGCTGACCGTGGTCGCACCCGGCGACGAGCTCCCGCTGGAGACCGCCCGCGCCGGCCTCGACCCGTGGCGCGGCGCGATGACGCACGCGCTCTGGCGCGACACGGAACTGCTGCTGCTCGTCCACCACCTGGTGATCGACGGCGTCTCGTGGCGCATCCTCGCGGCCGACCTGGAGGCCGCCTGCACCGCGATCCACCACGGGCGGACACCGCGGCTGCGACCGGTCCCGACGTCGCTGCGCTCCTGGGCGCGGGCGCTGCCCGAGGCGGCGCTGGCCCGCGAGCCGGAGGCCCGCTACTGGCGCGACGTGCTGACCGGCGTCACGCCCGCACCCGGCGCGGGCACGCTCGACACGGTCGCGCAGCTGACCCGCACGGTCCCGGTGGACGTCGCCGCGCCGCTGCTCGGCGCCGTGCCCGACCGGCTGCGCGCCACGGTCAACGACGTGCTGCTGGCCGCGCTCGGCCTGGCGCTGCGCGAGTGGACCGGTGGCGACCCGGTCATCGACCTGGAGGGCCACGGCCGCCAGCAGGAGATCGTGCCCGGCGCCGACCTCACGCGCACGATCGGCTGGTTCACCACGGTCTACCCGGTCCGGCTCCCGACCGGCGACGCCGTCCTCACGGCCGCGGAGACGGATCCGGCCGCGGCCGCCCGCGTGGTCGCGCAGGTGCGGGCGTCGCGGGAAGCGGTGCCGGACCACGGCATCGGCTACGGCCTGCTGCGCGAGATCGCGCGGCACCCGTCGCTGACCGGCACGCCCACGCCGTGGATCGCGTTCAACTACCTCGGCCGGATCGGCGCGGCCAGGCCGGACGGCTCCGGCTGGCGGATCGAGGGCGGTCTCGGCGGCACCGTCGACGGGCACCGCGCCGCTGATCACGTGCTCAGCATCGACGTCACGGCGGTGCCCGGTCCGGACGGGATCACGCTGCGGGCCGTGTTCGCCTACGTCTCCACCGCTCTCGAGGAGGAATCCGTGGACCGACTGGCCGCGCTGTGGCTGCGGGCGTTGCGGGCGGTCTCGGCCGCGGACGCCACCGTCCGGCTCACCCCGGCGGACGTGCCGCTCGCCGGGCTCGATCAGGCGCAGCTGGACCGGATCCAGGCGCGGTGGGCCACCCGATGAGCGCGATCACGGACATCCTGCCGCTCTCCCCGCTCCAGGAGGGGCTGCTCTTTCTCAGTGGGTACGCGGACGACGGCCCCGATCCGTACACCGTGCAGCTCGTTCTTGATCTGCACGGCCCGCTCGACGCACAGCGGCTCCGGGCGGCGGCCGGCGCGCTGCTGGACCGGCATCCGCACCTGCGCTCCGCGTTCTGGACCGAGGACGTGGACCGCCCGGTCGCGCTGATCCCGGACCGCGTCGATCCACCGTGGACTCTCACGGACCTGAGCGGCGAACCAGGACGCGCGGACGCCGTCGCGGCCACGGAACGCGAGACCCGGCTCGACCTGTCCACGCCGCCGCTGTTCCGCTTCCACCTGCTGCGCCTCGGCCCGGACCGGCACCGGCTGCTCGTCACCAGCCATCACCTGCTGCTCGACGGCTGGTCCACGGCGCCGCTGATCCGCGAGCTGCTCACGCTCTACCGTGCGCCCGGCACGCTGCCCGCGCCCGCGCGGTACCGCGACTACCTGGCCTGGCTCGCCGCCCGCGACCGTGCCGCCGCCACCGAGGCGTGGCGCGCGGACCTGGACGGCGCGGTCTCCTGCACGCCGTTCACCGGACCCGGCAAGCCGTCCACCCTCGTCCGCAAGCAGCAGGTCACGGTGGACGGCGCCGGGATCATCGCGCTCACCCGGGAGCTGGGCGTCACGCTCAACACCGTCCTGCAGTGCGCCTGGCTCACCGTGCTGGCCGCGCTCTCCGGCGGCCCGGACGTGGTCACCGGCCAGGCCGTCTCCGGCCGGCCCGCGGAGCTGCCCGGCGCGGACGACATGATCGGGCTGTTCCTCAACACGGTCCCGGTGCGGCTGCGGCTGCGGCCGGACGAGCCGTTCCGCGACCTGCTCCGCCGTCACCAGGCCACCCAGGCCGCGCTGCGCGAGCACGCCTGGCTGGACCTGCCCGCGATTCTCACCGCGGGCGGCCACGGCGAGCTGTTCGACAGCCTGCTCGTCGTGCAGACGTTCCCCGGTGTGCCGTCGCAGGCTGACGGAGCGGTCAGTGAGCTGACTGTCCAGTCGGTCGAGGGGCACGACGGCTCGCACTACCCGGTGATGCTCACGGCCGCACCCGGCGACGGCCGCCTCCGCCTCGAACTCAAGCACCGCGAGGGCGTGCTGCACGGTGCCGCGCCGCTCGACCACCTGCTCCGCGTCCTCGATCAGATCACCCACGATCCGGGGGTACGCACGCGCGCGCTCACGATCGCGGACACCGCGCCGCTGACCGGGCCGCGGCTCGGCGCGGTACCGACCGGCGACGTCTCCGCGCTGCTCAGCCCGGCCGACCCGGCCGCCACCGCGTTGATCTTCGACGGCGCCGGCATCACCGCGGGTGAGCTGCACGCGCGGGCGGACCGGCTCGCCGCCGTGCTCCGCGCGCGCGGGATCGGCCCGGAGTCCGTGGTCGGCCTCGCCACCGGCTACCGGCCCGAGCTGGTCGTCGCGCTGCTCGCCGTGCTCAAGTCCGGCGCCGCCTATCTCCCGCTCGACCTGGACCACCCGCCGGCCCGCCTCCGGCACATGATCGGCACGGCCCGCCCGGTGCTGCTGCTGACCACGGAAGCGCTCGATTACGACGTGCCCCAGCTCAATGTCGCGGCACCGCTGACCGGTGGAGCATCGCGAGACGCGGGCAGTGCTGACCCGCTGCGGGATGCGGGCAGCGCCGGGACGCTGCGGGATGCGGACAGCGCTGACGTGCGGCGGGACTCAGGCGGCCCCGGCGCGCCACCTGCCGCGCCGCCGGCCGCCACGGCGCTCCCGTGCGCCGACATCGAACCCGGTCACCCCGCCTACGTGCTCTTCACGTCCGGGTCGACCGGCACGCCGAAGGCCGTCGTGGGCACGCGGGGCGGCCTGGTCACCCGGCTGCGCTGGATGCTGGACGCGGAGCCCGCACAGCCCGGCGACGTGGTGCTGGCCAAGAGCTCGATCGCGTTCGTCGATGGCTCCACGGAACTGCTCGGCGCGCTCGCCGCCGGAGTGCCCGTGGTCCTGGCCGGGCGCGACGACCGCCGCGACCCGCTCGCGCTCATCGACCTGATCGAGAAGCACCGCATCACCCGGCTCACCGCCGTGCCCACGCTGCTGCGCGCGCTCGCGGAGCACGGCCGCGGCCGGCTCGGCTCGATCCGGCTCTGGATCGCCAGCGGCGAGCCGCTCACCCCCGCGCACACCGCCGGACTGACCGCGCGCACAGTCAACCTCTACGGCTGCTCCGAGGCCAGCGGCGACAGCACCTACCTGGCCGACGCCGGACGCGCCCCGCACCTGGGCACACCGATCGCCGGCACCGTCGCGCACGTGCGCGACGCGTGGCTGCGCCCGGTCCCGGCCGGCGGCACCGGCGAGCTGTACCTTTCCGGCGACGGCCTGGCCCGCGGCTACCTGGACGCGCCGGCCGCCACCGCGCAGCGGTTCGTCGCCGCGCCCGACGGCCGGCGGCTCTACCGCACCGGCGACCTGGTCCGGCGCCGCACGGACGGTGGTCTCGACCACCTCGGGCGCACGGACGACCAGGTCAAGGTGCGCGGCCACCGCATCGAACCGGCCGAGATCGAGGCCGTCCTCGCCACCGCCCCGGGCGTCGCGGCGGCCGCGGTCGCGATCCACGACGGCCGCCTCGTCGGATATCTCACGGCCGCCCCGGGCACGACCCGCCTCGACGTGCCCGATCCCGGTGCGCAGCCCGCAGCCCGGCCGGACGCCGCCGCGGCGCGCGTGGCCGCACCGGACCTTGCCGCAGCGCGCGCGGATGCGCCCGGCCCGGCCGGGGCGGACCAGCCCGGCCCGACTGCGACGCGGACGCTCGACCTCACCGCGATCCGCGCCCACGCCGCCGACCGGCTCGCCGCGCACCAGATGCCGTCGATCCTGGTGCCGCTGGACCGGCTGCCGATGACGCCGACCGGGAAGCTCGCGCGCCGGGAGCTGCCGAAGCCCGACCCGGCCGCGCTCACCGGCACCGACCGTCCGCGCACGCCGGACGAGCACACGCTCGCCCGTGTCTTCGCGGACGTGCTCGGCCTGCCCGAGGTCGGCGTCAACGACGGCTTCACCGAGCTGGGCGGCGACAGCATTCTCTCCATCCGGCTGGTCAACCGTGCCCGCGCGGCCGGCCTCCCGCTGCGCCCCCGGGACGTGTTCGAGCACCGGACCGTGGCCGCGCTCGCCGCCGTCGCCCGCCACCACCGCGCCGAGGACGCGGGCGACGGGGAGACGGTGCTGGGCGCGTTCCGGGACCGGCACGCCGCGCTCCTGGAGGATCCCGGCGTCGAGGACGTGCTGCCGCTGACCCCGTTGCAGGCCGGCATGTTCTTCCTCTCCGGGTACGACCGGGAGGCCCCGGACGTCTACACGATGCGCCTGCGGCTGCGACTGCGCGGGACCGTCGACGCGCCGCGACTGCGCGAGGCCGCGCGCCGTGTGGTCGCCCGTCATCCCGCGCTGCGCGCCGGGTTCGTCCACCACGACGGCGAGCCGGTGCAGATCGTGCGCGCGGCCGCGGACCCGGAGTGGAACGGCCCGGACCGCCGCTTCGACCTCGGCGCGCCGCCGCTGATCCGGTTCGCGCTGCGCGGCGACGTGCTGACCATCACGAACCATCACCTGATTCTCGACGGCTGGTCCGTACCCCTGCTGGCCCGTGAGCTCTTCGCGACCTATGCGGGCCTGGACGACGGCCGCGCGCCGGTCACCGGTCACCGCGACCACCTGCGCTGGCTGGCCGCACGCGACAGCGCCGCGGCCGAACGCGCCTGGCGGGACGCGCTGGACGGACTGCCCGGCCCCACGCTCGTCGCCGGCCCGGCCGCGGGGGACGGCGGCGGCGCGCAGCTGCTGCCGCTGACCCTCCCCTCAGGACAGTCCGAGGCGCTGACGGCGCTGGCCCGCGGCAGCGGCGTCACGCTCAACACGATCGTGCAGCTGGCCTGGGCCACCGTGCTGGCGCGCACGACCGGCCGGGACGACGTCGTGTTCGGCGCGACCGTCTCCGGGCGGGATGCCGGATTCCCGGAGGCTGAGTCCACGCTCGGGCTGCTCATCAACACGGTGCCGGTCCGGGTACGCCTGCCGCGTACCCTCTCGATCCGCTCTGCCCTGGAGACCGTGCAGGCGGAGGCGGCCGCGCTGCTGGAGCACCGGCACGCCGGGCTGGCGGACATCCTGCGCTGGTCCGGGCAGCGGGAGCTGTTCGACACGCTGCTCGTCTTCGAGAGCTTCCCGATCGACGAGGACGCGCTGCGCGCGGCCGAACGGGCCGGCGGCCTGGACGTGACGCCGCTGGCCGGCGAGTCGGTGACGCACTATCCGCTGACGCTGACCGCGCTGCCCGGCGACCGTCTCGACCTGGTGCTGGAGTACCGCCCGGACCTGTTCACGCCGGACGCGGCCGCCCGGATCGGCGACCGGCTCCTGGCCGTGCTCGCGGCCATGCTGACCACCCCGGACGCGCCGCTGGCCGCGTTGCCGTCCGCCGCGCCCGCGGAGCGGGATCTGGTCCTGCGGTCGTGGAGCGGCGCGGACGCGGACCTCACGGGCCCGCTCCTGCCGGCCTTGTTCAGGGACCGAGTGCTCAGTCAGCCCGGCGCGCCCGCGTTCGCAGGCTGGAGCTTCGCCGAGGCGGGTGCCGCGGTGGAACGTGTCGCCGGCGCGCTGCAACGGCACGGCGTCGGACCGGAGGACCGGGTCGCCGTGGTCGCGTCGCGCACGCCCGAGGCGATGATCGCGATGCTGGCCGTGCTCGCGGCCGGCGCCGCCTACCTGCCGGTCGATCCCGCCTACCCGGCCGAGCGGATCCGCTGGATGCTCGACGACGCCCGCCCGGCCGCGCTGCTGCACACGCCGGACCTGACCCCGCCGCCGTTCCCCGGCCCGATCCTGACCACGGACTCAGCAGGCCCGTTCACGCAACCGTTGCTGGACGGGGAGAACCCCGCCTACGTCGTCTACACCTCCGGATCCACCGGGACGCCGAAGGGCGTGGTCATCCCGCACGCGGCCATCGCGAACCTCTACCGCAGCCACCGCCGCCACCTGCACGAGCCAACGGCACGGCTCGCCGGCCGGGAACGCCTGCGGGTCGCGCACGCCTGGCCGTTCGCGTTCGACGCCGCGTGGCAGCCGCAGCTGTGGCTGTTCAGCGGCCACGCGGTCCACCTGGCGACCGAGGACGAGCGCACCGACCCGGCCGCGCTCGCCACGCTGATCGAGCGCTCAGGCATCGACTTCGTCGAGGTCGCGCCCGCGATGCTGGCCGCGCTGGACGACCTCGGCGTGTTCGCGGCGGACCGGAGCACGCTGTCGATGATCGGCTTCGGCGGCGACGCGGTGGGAGAGCGGCAATGGCGGCGGCTAGCGGCCACGCCCGGACTCGCCGCCGTCAACCTCTACGGGCCGACCGAGTGCACAGTGGACTCGCTGGCGGCGTTCGCGACGGACGCGGAACGGCCGGTGATCGGGCGGCCGGTCGACAACGCGCGCGCCTACGTGCTGGACGCGAACCTGAGCATCCTCCCGCCCGGCGTCGCCGGTGAGCTGTACCTGGCCGGGGCCGGACTGGCCCGCGGCTACCTGCACGCGCCCGCGGTCACGGCGTCCCGGTTCGTGGCGAACCCGTTCGGCGGACCGGGGGAGCGGCTCTACCGCACCGGCGATCTGGTGCGCTGGACCGCGGAGG
The DNA here is from genome assembly GCF_000717135.1 of Catenuloplanes japonicus. GTDB lineage: Bacteria > Actinomycetota > Actinomycetes > Mycobacteriales > Micromonosporaceae > Catenuloplanes > Catenuloplanes japonicus. The sequence goes on along the minus strand of NZ_JNXY01000004.1, from coordinate 205,029 downwards.
GCACGATCGACTACCTCGGGCGGGCCGACGACCAGGTGAAGATCCGCGGCTACCGGGTCGAGCTGGGCGAGGTGCAGGCCGCGCTCGCGGCACACCCGGACGTGGCCCAGGCCGAGGCGGCCGCGCCCGCGCTGGACAACGGGCGTCGCGTGCTCGCCGGCTACGTGGTGCCGCGTTCCGGGCGCGACGTCGACGTGGCGGACCTGCGACGGCACATGGCCGCGACGGTGCCGGACTTCCTCGTACCCGCGGCGTTCGTGGTGTTGCCCGCGCTGCCGTTGACCGGCAACGGGAAGGTCGACCGCGCGCGCCTGCCACGACCCGACCTGGCCGCGGAGTCCTACCGCGCGCCCGCCACCGCCACGGAGAAGGCGCTCTGCGACGCGTTCGCCACCGCGCTCGGCGTGGAGCGGGTCGGTGCGGACGACGACTTCTTCGCGCGCGGCGGCGACAGCATCGCCACGCTCCGGCTCGTCGCCCTGATCCGCGAGACAGCGGACCTCAGCCCGCGGGACGTGTTCACGCACCGCACGCCCGGCGCGCTGGCCGCCGCCGGAAACCCCCACCCCAAGGAGAACGCATGACCGAGATACCCGACCCGCACGTCACGCGGCGGCGGTTGCTCGCGGGCGGTGTCGCCACCGGCGTCGCGGGCGCGGCGCTGCTCACCAACGGCGAGGTGCGCGAGCTGCTGAGCACCGGCTCCGGCGACGTGCTTCCGCGGACCGTCCCCGTCGCCGAACAGCAGCGCCTGCCCGGACGGGTGCCCGGGAACAGGACCGTGAAGATGGTGTCGGCCTATCCGGAGCCGCTCACGCCGTACCGTGACGCGCTGCCCGTTCCGAAGGTCCTGCGCCCGGAGAAGGGACGCGGCGGGCGGCCGTCCGAGCTGGTCGTGCCGATGCGCGTGGCGAAGCACAGGTTCCATTCGCAGCTGGGACCGTCCACGGTGTGGGGATTCGACGGTACGGTGCCGGGTCCCACGATCGAGGTCCGCCGGGACGAGCCGGTGATCGTCCGCTGGATCAACACGCTCAACGGCACGATGCCGCTGCGCGCCTGCGCGCCGATGATCGCCTTCGCCGACCCGCCGCTCTGGGACCGTCCCGGCACCGACGGCGCGCCGCTGCTGACCGACGTGTCGAACCTTCCACCGTGGACCGTGGTGCACCTGCACGGCGCGGAGACCGGCATGGACAACGACGGCTGGCCCGAGGCCGGCGTCCCGTCCGGGCAGGCGCAGGTCGCCGAGTATGCGAACGGTCAGCGGGCCACGGCGCTCTGGTACCACGACCACGCCATGCCGATCTCACGGTGGAACACCATCGCCGGGCTCAGCGGCCTCTACCTGATCCGCGACTCGGCCGAGGACAAGCTCGGGCTGCCGTCCGGGAAGTACGAGATCCCGCTGGTGCTGGTCGACCGCAACTTCGACCTGGACGGGGCCGGGAAGCTCACGCCGTTCCAGCTCTACAAGACCGTCATGTACGCCACCGAGCCGGAACTGCTGGCCACCAGCTTCTCCGGGCCGTTCACCTCGGTCAACGGCGTGATCTGGCCGCACCTGGACGTCGAGCCGCGCTGGTACCGCTTCCGGGTGGCGAACCTGTCCAACGTCCGGCCGTACCACCTGCAACTGACCTTTGAGGACGGTTCCGCCGTCCCTGAGTCGGCGATCAGGCTGATCGGCACGGACGGCGGGCTGCTCGCGGCGCCGGTCAACGCGGGCACGGTGAGCGTGCTGGCGGCCGAGCGCGCGGACATCCTGATCGACTTCGGCGCGTTCAAGGGCAAGAAGCTCATCCTGAAGAACGCGGACTACGACCCGGGGCCGTGGCCGCAGGTCATGCAGTTCCGCGTCGGCACCGGCCGGGGCGGTGGCGCCGCGCCGCCGGCCCGCCTCGACGGTCAGTTCCCGAAGCCGGGCACCGCGGCCGCCAGCCGCATGATCATGTTCCCGCCGCTCGGCACCGGGCAGATCGAGCAGTGGGAGATGGAGGAGACCACCGCGCCGGCCGGCCCCTTCCCGGTCGACGGGATCGTGCAGGTCAAGGGCCCGGACGGCGGGATCAAGACCTACAAGCGGGTGGCGCGCGGCTTCCACGACCCCGCACGCTTCATGGTCAGGACCGGCGACTGGGAAGACTGGACCTGGATCAACCTGGACGTCGGCGGCTGGCCGCACCCCCAGCACGTCCACGCCACCCACTTCAAAGTGAAGAATCGGCACTTTTACGATGTGGCGGAGAAGTGGGAGTTCATCCTGGATGATGCCGATCGCACGGTCGGCGGCGGCACGATCGCCCCGATCGAGTACCGCGAGGTGCTCCCCGCCGAGGACTCCGACGCCGGCTGGAAGGACGTCGTCTCCGTCAACAACGGCGAGGCGGTCACGGTCACGGCCCACTTCGCGCACAGCGGCCGCTTCCTGCACCACTGCCACATGCGCGACCACGAGGACATGGGCATGATGCGCCCGTTCGTCGTCATGCCCGCCGAGGTCCTCAAAATCGAACACCAGGCCGGCCACCCCATGGAGAACCCCGGCCACGCCGGCCACTGACCATCCCGTGTCCGGGCGTCGTTCCGGCGCCCGGACACGGCACCCACTCCACCCGCCGAGTCCGAAATTTCCGCATATAGTCGGTGTGGATGGGAGGCGCGATGGCAGTGGCACTGTCGGGTGGAGAGGTCGACTGGCACCTTGCCTACCACCTGGTCGAGTTCGGCGACGGGGACGAGAGCGGCCTGCCCACCCCGCGGCAGGTGGGTCACGCCTGGCTGAGCGCGGGCGTATCGTGCGTGCTGCTGGAGTCGGCCGAGGACATCGGCCGGGTGCGTTTCGTCTTCGAGTCGTGGGACGAGCGCCCACCGGAACTCGACGAGACGGAATGGCCGCTCCAGGAGGAGATCACGCTCGACCTGCCGACCGGCGTGCTGGGCCTGGAGTCGCCGACCCTGGGCGGCATTCCGGACGTGCTCGACGTCGGTGGCCCCGGCCGCTTCCGGACCCGGGTCGCGTGGCGGGAGATCGGCATCATCCTGGATTCGGACGAGCCCGAGGCGTTCGCCCTGGTCCAGCTGTGGCCCGGCACTGCCGACTGACACCGGCCACCACTCGCCTGCGGGACGGTCAGGCGAGGCGGGCGGCGACCAGCGCGAGCGCGAGGCCGAGCAGCGTGGTGAGCCCGCCGAGCGCGATCACCAGGAGCGTGACCTGCCACGCCTGATAGGCGCCGTACAGCGTGCCGCGCAGCGTCTGCCCCATGAACGCGGTCTCGCGCAGCTCGGCGAGCCTCGCATCCGAGGTGTCGGCGAGCGCGGCCGCGGAGACCTCGGCATAGGTGCGCCCGCCGAGCGCGGCCGTGACGTTCGCGCCGATCATGTCCGCGAACCGGCGGGCGGCGCCCCCGGTGGTCACCGGCCGGCCGGTGAAGGCGGCATAGGGATCGCCGGGCTTCCGCTCCGGAAACGTGATCCGCTGCGCCGCGAGCTCACCCGCGACGGCACGCCGCCCCCGATACCCCTGAAGGATCATCACCGGCCCTGCGCCGATCATGATCACGGCGATCACGCCGAGAAGTGCCACAGTCATGCTTCCATGATCGAGTCGCGCGGCGCCGCCCGGCAGAGCACAACGACCCACCCCGAAAGGCCGCCCGGCTCGCGGCTCGCTGCCGGTCTTCGCGCCGGCCGGGAGGCGACAACCCAAGATCAAGATCTAGTTCATCTCCCGCTTCCGGCGTGGTGCGGCAGCGTTGCTCCCGCGGGCAAACCTCGCGCCGGGCTCCGCCGGCGCTCCGCACGACGCGAGGAGCCGGTTCCGCCGTGGTCCCGGAAACCCGCCCGTACCTTGCGGACCTCCGTGCGGCGCGACCGCCGCCCCCGGCGCACGGAGCGCGTGAGCGCCGCCGGCACCCACGCGTCCGGCCGGGAACGTTGACCTCAGGTCGGTGGGTGGTCCGCCGATCCATGCGGCCGTGACGATGCCTTCGAACCGTTCTGCCGCGCGTGGGCGTGGGCGTTGGTTGATGATCGCCGTGGTCACGTCGGTGGCGGCGGCCGGCGGGTACGTCGTCATCCGCGGTATCCGTCGCGCACGAGCCGCAGCTCAGGACCCGTCCCGGCGACCCGGGGCGACGACTCGGCCCCGACGGGCCGTTCCGCCTGCGATCGGCGGGGCTGGGAGAGGGGGGCCGTCGGCCGACCGGTCCGTGGACGTGGGGCCGATGCCGGCGGTCGTCGCATCGACGGTGCAGGGCTCCGGGCAGGCGTGGGACGGTTCCGCGGCGACGATCCAGGCTTCCCGGCAGCCGGCGGAGATCGTCGCATCGACGAGGGGGACGCCCGTACCGGGCATCGCCGCATCCACGGTCGAGGTGCCCCGGCAGGCGCCGGATTCCTCCGCAGCGTCCGTCGAGCCGGCGCCGGGCTCTGTAGCGTCCGTCGAGCCGGCGCCGGGCTCTGCCGTGCCGGAGGTCGAGGCGTCCCGGCCCGCGCCGGATTCCTCCGCACGGCACGCTGCGGGGAAGGCGCCGAGCGCCTCCGTTTCGCAACCTCGAAACTCCCCGCAGGCGACGGACGGTTCCGCTCCTGTGCCTCAGGCCGCTTCGGAGCAGCCGGACGCGGCCAAGACGAAGCCGGGCGTCACCGTGAGTGAGGAGATCGCGATTGCCGCGGTCGTCGCGTTCGCGGTCGGGCTCGGGACGGTGGCGGTGTCCGTCGACCGGCATCCCGTGACGCCGCCGGCCGCCGAGGCCGTCGGCTCCTCGCGGAGCCCGTCCGCCACGGCCTCCGCGCCGATCTGGACGTCGGGACTCAGCCCGTCGCCGACCCGCCGGGCAGCAACTCCGACCCCGGCGGCCCCGAACCCCGCAGCAACCTCGAACCCCGCAGCGACTCCGGCGCCCTCGACACCGCCGGCAACCCCACCGACTACGGCAAAACCGACAAAAACCCCGGCAACCCCCACACCCTCCGCCGCGACCGTGGGCGGCATCCTCCCGCCCGACGTACCCGTGATCATGTTCGGTGACAGCGGGGAGAAGCTGCGGCTCACGCTCGTCGCGATCAACAGGCCCGAGGCTCGGCTCGTCGAGATCACGGTCCGTGCCGAGAACCTCAGCGGCACCCCGTACCGGGAGGATCTCGCGCGCTGGGTCTGGCTCATCGACGCGGACAACCAGTTCTACGGGCGCAGCATCACCCTGACCGAGGCGCGCCGGGACGACGAGAGCCTGCGCACCTTCGTCTTCGAGGTGGACGGCGATCCCCGCCTGATCCGCTTCCGGCTGAGCCTGCGGCCGGGCGCACCCGAACGCACCCAGGACTGGTACCTCGTCTGAGCGCTGGAACTCCCGGGCCGAGAACCACCCGCGCTCAGGTCGCCGGGCGGCGTCGAAGCGCTACCGGCGCCAGTAGCCGCAGAAGTACACCCGGTCCTTCGGCACGTCCAGGTCGCCGCACAGGTGACGGCGCACGGTGGTGACCATGGTCGACTCGCCGGCCACGAACGCGTACGGCGTGCCCGCCGGCAGGCTCAGTGACCGCAGTGTGTCGATGACGACCGAGCTGGTCCCGGGCTCGTCGCCGTTGCGGTGCAGCCAGTGGACCGTCACGCCGGGCGGCGCCGCGATCGGGATCTCGCACGGGGTCCCGCCGCACTCGATGAGCGCCACGGCCACCGCGTCGGACGGTAGTGCCTCGATCGCGGCCGCGATGGCCGGCAGCGCGGTCTCGTCGCCGACGAACAGCTGCCAGTCGGTGTCCGCGGGCGGCGCGTATTCCGCACCGTCGCTGAGCACGCCGATCCGGTCGCCGGGCGCGGCCGCGCCGGCCCACGCGGAGGCCGGCCCGCCGTCGCCGTGCAGCACGAAGTCGATGTCCAGCTCGCGCCGGTCCGCGTCGAAGCGGCGGACCGTGTAGTTGCGCACGACCGGGCGGATCTCGTCCGGCATCGCGCGGACCGCGGGCCACCAGCCGTCGCCGTCCGCGTCCGGGAGCGTGAGCGGCGCGTCCGGGGCCGGGGCCAGGAAGATCCGCACCAGATGGTCGGGACCGTCGTACCCGAAGCCGCCGAGATCCGGGCCGGTGACCGTGATCCGGGTCAGGTGCGGAGTCAGCTGTCGGGTGGTCACCACCTCGGCGGGCAGTGGTCGCCTGGTCACGGACATGTGAGATCTCCTCTGTGGAGGGGTCCTTCCGACCCGGATCGGGTTAGGTTAGCCTGTCCTAGGTTTTGATCTCGAGGTGGAGGCGGGGGAGTGACAGGGGAGTGACAACGGTCCATGCGCCGAAGCGTCTGCTCCCCGGCCTGCTCGGCGCGCTCGTGCTGCTTGCCGTCGTCACCGTGCTCAGCGTCGCGGTCGGCGCGAAGTCGATCTCCATGAACGACGTGGCGGACGCCCTCCTGCACTACCGCCCGGACGACAGCGACCACCTGGTGATCCACACCATGCGCCTGCCCCGGACCGCGGTCGGCCTGCTGGTCGGTGCCGCGCTCGGCGTCGCGGGCGCGGTCATGCAGGGCCTCACCCGCAACCCGCTCGCGGACCCGGGGATCCTCGGCATCAACGCGGGCGCGGCACTGCTGCTGGTGATCGGCATCAGCGTGTTCGGCGTCACGAGCCTCACCGGGTACGTCTGGTTCGGCTTCGCCGGCGCGGCCGTGACCGCGGTGGTCGTCTACGGCATCGGCGCGCTCGGCCGGGATCGGGCCACGCCGGTCAAGCTCGCGCTCTCCGGCGCCGCGGTCAGCGCCGCGCTCGCCTCGATCACCACCGCGATCGTGCTCACCGACACGGACGCGTTCGACCGCATGCGACTGTGGCAGGTCGGCGCGCTGGCCGGCCGGGACGGCGCGCTGGTCACCCAGGCGTTGCCGTTCCTGGTCGTGGGCGCGGTGCTGGCGATCCCGTGCGGACGGCTGCTCAACGCGCTCGCGCTCGGCGACGACGTGGCTCGTGCGCTCGGCCAGCGTGTCGGCCTGGCCCGTGCGCTCGGCGCGCTGTGCGTGGTCGTGCTCTGCGGCACCGCCACCGCGCTGGCCGGGCCGGTCGCGTTCATCGGGCTGACCGTGCCGCACGTGGCCCGCATGATCACCGGGCCGGACTATCGGTGGATCCTGCCCTACTCGGCCGTGCTCGCGCCCGCGCTGCTGCTCGGGGCGGACGTGCTGGGCCGCATCGTGGCGCGCCCGGGGGAGATCCAGGTCGGCATCGTCACCGCCGTGATCGGGGCGCCGGTCTTCGTCGCGCTCGTGCGCCGTCGCGACCTGGCGGAGCTATGACCACCACACTTCAAGGGACGAAGGCAAAGGTCTCGGCGGTACGCCGCCGGAGCGCCGGCCGTACCCTCGGCGTGCTCTTGATTTTGATCTTGATTGTCGCCGGCCTGTTCTGCCTGGCGCTGTCCACCGGTGCGTTCCCGATCCCGCTGTCCAAGGTGCTCGACACGCTGGCCGGGCAGGGCACGCGCCGCGACACGTTCGTCATCATGGACGTGCGCCTCCCGCGCGTGCTCTGCGGGCTGCTCGCCGGCGCCGCGTTCGGCCTGTCCGGCGCGCTGTTCCAGAGCCTGGTCCACAATCCGCTGGCCAGCCCGGACGTCATCGGCGTCACCATGGGCGCCAGCGCCGCCGCGGTCACCTGCACGGTGGTCCTCGGCGTGGTCGGCGCCGCGGTGTCGGTCAGCGCCTTTGCCGGGGCGCTGGCCACCGCGGCGCTGATCTACCTGCTCGCGTGGCGGCGCGGCGTCACCGGCTACCGCCTGGTCCTGGTCGGGATCGGCATCGGCGCGGTGCTCGGCAGCATCGTCTCCTACCTGATGTCGCGGGCGGACGTGACCAGTGCGCAGCAGGCGCTGGTCTGGCTGACCGGCAGCCTCAACGCGCGCTCCTATGAGCACGTGTGGCCGCTGCTCGTCGGGTTCGTCATCCTCGCCCCGGCGGCGCTGCTGCTCACGAACGGGCTCACCGTGCTGCGGCTCGGCGACGAGACGGCCCGCGGGCTCGGCGCGCGCGTGGAGACGCTGCGGCTGACCATCCTGGTCGTCGGCGTGGCGCTGGCCGCGTTCGCCACCGCGGCGGCCGGACCGGTGCCGTTCGTCGCGTTCGTGGCCGGCCCGATCGCGCGCCGGCTGACCGGGGAACGCGGGCTCGCGCTCGCCCCGGCCGCGCTGGTCGGCGCGATCGTCATGGTCGCCTCCGACCTGATCGCCCAGCATCTGCTCACCGACCGTGCGCTGCCGGTCGGCGTGGTCACCGGCGCGGTCGGCGCGCCGTTCCTGCTCTGGCAGCTGGCCAGCGCGAACCGGGAGGGACGAGGTGGCTGACGAGGGCCTGTACGCGGAACGGGTGACGCTCGGTTACGGTGACCGGCCGGTCGTGCGCGAGCTGTCCGTGCGCATCCCGCCGCAGAAGATCACGGTCATCGTCGGCCCGAACGCGTGCGGCAAGTCCACCCTGCTCCGCGGCCTGGCCCGGCTGCTGAACCCGTCCCACGGCCAGGTCGTGCTGGACGGCACCGACCTGCACCGGATGTCCACCCGCGCGGTCGCGCTGCGCCTCGGCATCCTGCCGCAGCAGCCGGTCGCGCCGGACGGCATGCGCGTCGCCGACCTGGTCGGCCGCGGCCGCTACCCGCACCACGGCTTCTTCGACCGGTGGAGCGACGGCGACGACGACGCGGTGGCGTCCGCGCTGCTGGCCACCGGCACCGCGGAGCTGGCCGACCGGTCCGTCGACGAGCTCTCCGGCGGGCAGCGGCAGCGCGTCTGGATCGCGATGGCGCTCGCGCAGCGCACCGGCGTGCTGCTGCTGGACGAGCCGACCACGTTCCTCGACGTGACGCACCAGATCGAGGTGCTGGACCTGCTCACCGACCTCAACCGCCGCGACGGCGTGACGCTGGTGCTGGTCCTGCACGACCTCAACCTCGCCGCCCGGTACGCGCACCACCTGATCGTCATGCGCGACGGCGACCTGGTCGCGGCGGGCGCACCGGCGGACGTGATCACCGAGCGCACGGTCGCCGACGTGTTCGGCCTGGCCAGCAGGGTCGTTCCCGACCCGGTTTCCGGCACCCCGATGGTCGTGCCGATCGGCCGCTATCACGGCGGCCAACCCCTGATCGAGACACCTTCCGCGCCGTTGCGCGCGGAGAAAGGTTGAGTCATGAGCGCCCTCGACACCACCATCAAGAGCCCGCGTGGGTACGACCTGAGCGCCTTCGGGAGACGCCGCTTCCTCGCCGGCGGCGTCGGCATAGCCGGTGCCCTGGCGCTCGCGGCCTGCGGCTCCGGAGACGCGGAGCCGGCCCCTTCGGAGGGGGCCGCCGCCGAGCGTGAGGTCCAGACCGACAAGGGCCCGGTCAAGGTCCCCGCCGCCCCCGCCAAGGTCGTCTGCGCGGACTACTTCGGCGCGTTCGCGGTCGTCGACCTCGGCCTCACGCCGGTCGGCGTCAGCGGCGGCGGCTACGAGGGCACCGGCGCCTACTACGGCGACAGGCTCAAGGCCGTCCCGGTCGTCGGCGACTACACCGAGCCGGACGTGGAGAAGATCGCCGCCGCCGGCCCGGACCTGATCCTGCGCACCATCGACACGCCGGACGCGCTCTACCAGCAGCTCTCCCAGATCGCGCCGACCGTGGTCATCTCGTTCCAGCAGCTGTCCCTGCTCGACGTGGCGGCCCGGCTCGGCGACGTGCTCGGCCGCGGCGGCCCGGCGAAGGAGCTGCTCGCCCAGTACCAGCAGAAGACCTCGGCGGTGAAGTCCACGCACGCGGAGGTGCTCGCCAAGCACACGTTCTCGTTCGTGCAGGTCGCCACCGAGACCGCGTTCTGGACGCTCGGCCCCACCTGGACCGACACCGTCGTGCTCCTCGCCTGCGGCGTGCAGCTGGCGGAGCCGTCCAGGTCGCAGACCGAGCAGACCCAGGAGTACTCGTTCGAGCAGGTCAGTATCCTCGAGCCCAGCGGCGCGCTGCTCATCCCGGCCGGTCCGGACGGCGTCACGGCCTCCCCGGATAATGCGGCCATGACTGATCTTGACGTGTGGAAGAACCTGTCGGCCGTGAAGGCCGGCCGGGTCTACCCGATCGTGTCCGGCGCCTCGTCGCTGGGCACCGCGATCCAGCTCGCCGACCGCATGGACACGGTCCTCACCGAGCTCGCAGCCAAGTGACGGCGGCCGGCGAGCCCTCGGCCGGCAGCGTCACGCGACGCATCCTGCGCCGCCAGCGGGCCCGGATCGGCGTGAGCGTGGTGTTCCTGTGCTCCCATCAGGCCGCCGAGGCTCTCGTCCCGGTGATGATCGGCGTGGTCATCGACCGGGCCGTCGCCACCTCCGACACCCGCGCGCTGCTGATCTCGCTCGCCGGCCTCGCGCTGCTCTTCACGGTGCTCACGTTCTCCTACTTCTTCGGCGCCCGACTCGGGTACGCCGCCGTGGAGAACGAGTCGCACCACACCCGCGTGGAGATCGCCGGTCGCGCGCTCGACCCGCGCGGGCTCAGGTCCGGGCTGCGCGACGGCGAGCTGCTCTCCATCACCGCGTCCGACGCGGAGCTGTCCTCGCTGGTCATCCGCGCGGCCGGGATCGCCGCGGCCGCCACCACCGCACTGGTCGTCTCCGCGATCGCGCTGCTGGTGGTGGACGTGCCGCTCGGCCTCGGCGTGCTGATCGGCGTGCCCGTGGTCGTGTTCGCGCTGCAACGCCTCGCGCCGCTGCTCACCCGGCGCAGCGAGGCCCAGCAGGAGGCGCTGGCCACCACCACCGCGCTCGCGGTCGACCTGGTCTCCGGCCTGCGGGTGCTGCGCGGCATAGGCGCGCAGGACCACGCGGCCCGCCGGTACGCGGCGGCCAGCGCGCACGCGCTCGGTGTCACGCTGCGCGCCGCGAACAGCAAGGGCCTGCACCTGGGCCTGACCACCGCGGTCAACGGCCTGTTCCTCGCCACCGTGGCCGGGTTCGCCGGCTGGCTGGCGCTGCGGGGCCGGCTCTCGGTCGGCGAGCTGGTCGCCGTGGTCGGCCTGGCCCAGTTCATCGCGGAGCCGGTCGGCACGCTCGGCTGGTGCGTGCAGCTGTTCGCCACCGCGAAGGCGTCGGCCGGCCGGGTCGCCCGCGTGCTCGAAGCGGAGCCGCTGGTCACGCCGGGAAGCGCGGGTGCCGGAAAAGCCACGGACACCCGGCTCGCGCTCGACGAGGTCCGCTACGGCAACCTCGACGGCGTGTCGCTGCGGGTCGGCGCCGGCGAGATCGTGGGCCTGGTCGCCTACGACCCGCGCGACGCGGACGCGCTGGTCACGCTGCTGTCCGGGCGGGTGCCGCGCGACGACTACCACGGCACGGTCCGGGTCGACGGCGTGGCCGCGGAGACGCTCACGCTGGACGCCGGCCGCGGCACGGTGCTGGTCGAACAGCACGACGTGGCACTGTTCGAGGGCACGCTCCGCAGCAACCTGGGCGCGTCCCACAGCGACGACGCGCTGCTCACCGCGCTGCGCTCGGCCGGCGCCGAGGACGTCCTGGACGCGCACCCGGACGGGCTCGAACGCGAACTGGTCGAACGCGGCGCCAACCTCTCCGGCGGCCAGCGGCAGCGCATCGGCCTGGCCCGCGCGCTCGCCGCCGCCCCGCCGATCCTGGTCCTGCACGACCCGACCACGTCCGTCGACGCGGTCACCGAGGGCCTGGTCGCGGACGGGATCACCGCCGCCCGCGGCGCGGCGCCGCACGGCACGCTCGTCATCACCAGCAGCCCGGCGCTGCTGCGCGCGGCCCACCGGGTGACCGTGCTGGACGGCGGCCGCGTGGTCGCCGAGGGAACCCACGACGCGCTGGCCGCGGCCGACGCCCGATACCGCGAGGCCGTACTCCGATGAGCACCAACCCGCACCTCCTGCCCACCGCCGGCGCCCGGCAGACCTGGTCCGAGCTGCTCGCCGAGTTCAGACGCCTGCCCGGCCTGAGCGCGGCCGCGGTCGCGCTGCTCGTCGCCGCGTCCGCGTCCGGCCTGGTCGCGCCGTTCGTGCTCGGCCGGCTCGTGGACGACGTGGTCGCCGGCGCCGGCACCGACCGGATCGTCCGCTGGGCCTGCGTGATCGGGGCCGCGGCCGTGGTCGCGGGCGTGCTCACCGCCGCCGGCGCGGCCGTCTCGGCCCGGCTCGGCGAGACCGTCCTGGCCCGGCTGCGCGAACGCGTGCTCGACCGCGCGCTGCACCTGCCGTCCGCCACGCTCGAACGCGCCGGCACCGGCGACCTGGTCGCGCGCGCCGGGGACGACGTCGCGGTGGTCACCACCGCGATCACCGGCATCGGCCCGCTCATGCTCGGCGCGGTGCTCACCATCGTGCTCACCGCGGCCGGACTGTTCACACTGGACTGGCGGCTCGGGCTGGCCGGGCTGATCGCCGCGCCCGCCTACGTGCTGGCGCTGCGCTGGTACCTGCCGCAGTCCACGCCGTACTACGCCCAGGAGCGCATCACCACCGGCGAGCGGTCGCAGGCGATGGCCGGCGCGCTGCACGGAGCCGCGACCGTGCGGGCCTACGGCACCGAGGACGTGCACGTGGCCCGGATCGCGGACCGGTCCGCGGCCGCCCGGGACCTGTCGCTGACCGTGTTCGGGATCTTCACCCGGTTCGGGCTGCGGATCAACCGGTCCGAGTTCATCGGGCTCGGCAGCGTGCTGGTGGCCGGGTTCCTGCTGGTCCGGGCGGATGCGGTCACGGTCGGTGCGGCCACGGCGGCCGCGCTCTACTTCCACCGGCTGTTCAACCCGATCGGCCTGATCCTGATGGAGTTCGACGCCGTGATGCAGGCGGGCGCGAGCCTGGCCCGGCTGGTCGGCGTCGCGTCGTTGCCGGCCGCGGCCGTACCCACGAATGATCTTGAGGTGCAGGACCACGAGGCCGCGCTGAGCGTCACCGTGCGGCGGCATCACTACGAGGACGGGCCGACCGTGCTGGAGGACGTCACGCTCACGCTCGCGGCCGGGGAGCGGGTGGCGCTGGTCGGCGCGTCCGGCGCGGGGAAGAGCACGCTCGCGGCGATCGCGGCCGGCATCATCGCGGCGTCGGACGGGGAGGCGCGGCTGCGGGGCGTACCCCTGAACGATCTTGGTGAAGTGCGGGTGCGCAAGGAGATCGCGCTGGTCAGCCAGGAGGTGCACGTGTTCGCCGGCCCGCTCGCCGACGACCTGCGCCTGGCCCGGCCGGACGCGGACGACACCGAGATCGAGAAGGCGCTCGACCGGGTGGGTGCGACCGGCTGGCTGCGGGCGCTCCCGGACGGGCTCGCCACGCACGTGGGGGAGGGCGGCCACCGGCTGACCGCGGCGCAGGCGCAGCAGCTGGCGCTGGCCCGGCTGATCCTGGCGGACCCGGCCGTGGCCGTGCTGGACGAGGCGACCGCGGAGGCCGGCAGCGCCGGCGCCCGTGACCTGGACCGGGCCGCGGCCGCCGCGACCGAGGGCCGCACCACGCTGATCGTCGCGCACCGGCTGATCCAGGCCGCGGACGCGGACCGAATCCTGGTGCTCGACCACGGCAGAGTGGTGGAGCAGGGCACGCACGCGGAGCTGCTGGCCGCCGGCGGCCGTTACGGACACCTGTGGCAGTCCTGGAATGGAGGCGCATCATCATGAGCACCGCCGAACGCCGCTACGCTGATTTTTACCGCTATCAAGCGGCAAGCCCGACATTGCGCGATATTTACGTGGATGTCTATGGCGATGACTACCCGGTGGAGCTGCAGCCGTTCGGCTTCGTCACCCGCACCGACCTCGAGCGCATCGCCGGGCTGCTGGAGATGCCGGCCGGCGGCCTGCTGGTCGACGTCGGCTGCGGTCGCGGCGGCCCCGGCGTCGCGGTCGCCCGGACCGCGGGCGCGCGCCTGCTCGGACTGGACGTGGTCGCCTCCGCCATCGAGGGCGCGCCCGCGCTGGCCGCCTCGCTCGGCCTGCCCGACGCCGAGTTCCGCCAGGGCAGCTTCACCGGCACCGGCGTGTCCTCCGGCTCCGCGGACGCGGTCATGAGCATCGACGTGCTCTGGATGGTGCTGAACAAGCCCGCCGCCATGACCGAGACCGCGCGCATCCTCCGACCCGGTGCGCGCTTCGTGTTCACCACCTGGGAGCCCGCTTACCTCGACCACACGAAACTCCTGGCCAAGGCCGGTCTGGTGGTCGATCTCCGCGAGGAGACCCCGGCCTGGCACGACCGCCAGCGGTCCGTCTACGAACGCGTCCTGGCCGCCACCGACGCCCTCTCCGCCGAACTCGGCCCCGGCGCCGAGGTCATCTTCGCCGAGGCCCGCGACACCCCGCCTGTCCTCGGCGGCACCCCTCGCCTCCTCATCGCCGCCCACAAACCATGAAGCCATCCATGGGTACGCCCGCGCCGTCCACTGTGCTCTCACGAGGCGCACGATCCGCACGTCCGGGCACGGTCTGATCCAGGACTCAGCTCGTTCCTCGCGGGTGCCGGTCCGGCCTGACCTGCCGATCAGCCCGCGTTCTCGAGCTGCTGCCTGATCGTCTCCAGGCCGTCGCGGATCAGGCGGCCGTAGTCGTCGTCCGGCAGCGCGTCCAGGCCGGCCTCCGCCTTCGCGAGATGATCGCGGGCCCGGTCGAGGTCCCCGAGCTTGCGGTAGCAGTCGCACAGGTTGAGGTGCAGCGACGGGTAGAGGCCGGCGACCGGTAGCGTCACGCCGGCCTGTTGCGCCCGGTCGTCGGTGAGCCGGCCGGTCGCGGCCAGCGCGCGCAGATCCCAGCGCAGTTCCTCACGCACGTCGTCCTGGACGTCGGCCATCGAGTGGGCCAGGACGCTGACGTGCAGCGGATCGCCCTGCTCGCCGCCGATCTCCGCCCAGATCTCCGCGAAAAGCTGCCGTGCTGCCTCCCGCCGTCCCTGCCGATGGTGCAGGTCCACGCCCTGCCCGATCCGCACCATCACGTCGTCGAAACCCATCGACATCCCTTCCCGGTCCGGACCTCAGTATCGCGGCCCGGGGAACGACCGCCGGGCCGGGCGTCCGGTGGGGTGGCACCGGCCGCACGGCCCGACGGAGCTCAGGTGACGATCAGGGCGTGGTGACCGCGGTGTAGACCCCGGCCGCCCCGAACCCGACCATGTCGGCGCGGCCGTCACCGGTGATGTCGGCTGCGACGCGCACGTGCTGGTCCACGTTCCAGCCCTGGTCGGAGCCGAGGTCACCGACCAGCAACTGGCCGGGGGCGAACGTGCCGTTGCCGTTGGACAGCGCGATCCACACGCCCTGGATACCGAAGCCCACGATGTCGGCCCGCCCGTCCGCATTGAGGTCGATCACCTGCCGCGGGTGCTGGCGGTTCCAGCCGGACCCTGCGCCGAAGCCGTCGCTGGCCACGGCGAAGTCCCGGAAGTTACCACCGCCGATCGACACCGCGGAGTGCGACTCGGCCTCGGTCTGGCCGAACGCCACGATGTCGGCGCGCCCGTCACCGGTGATGTCGGCGAACGTGTCCATCAGCTGCGGGGTGCTGGCAACGTTGGGCTGCGCGCTGTGCGACAGCGGATAGGTGCCGTCGGTCCGCGGGCTGGTGGAGCGGATGTGGATGGGACCGCTGACCGAGAACGCCAGGAACTCGGCCCGCCGGTCACCGGTCACGTCCTGCACCTTCGGCGTGTCGAACGCGAACGGGAACGAGAACTCGGTCGTCGCCAGGATCGGCGCGGCGAACGAGCCGTTCCCCAGCGCGACAGCGATGTCCACCCGGCCCTGCGAGACGCGGTAGAGGTCGGCGCGGTTGTCCGCGTTGACGTCCGCCATGAAGTAGCTGGAGCCGGGCAGGAACCCGTTGCCGATGGTCAGCGGCGCGGCGAAGCCACCGTTGCCGAGCGCGACCGCCACCATGACGGCGTTGTTCCCGATGCCGACGATGTCGGCGCGCCCGTCGCCGGTGACGTCCGTGACGAACCGGGGGTTCGTGGGAATCCGCCAGCCCTGGTCGAATCCGAAGTCGTGCGACGCTTCGAAGACGAGCGTGAACGTGCCGTCGCCGTTCGACACGGCCGTGGTCACCCCGTCGCCGCCGAATCCGACGATGTCCGCACGCCCGTCACCCGTGATATCCGCCAAAATCCGCAAATGTCGGTCGACACGCCAGCCCTGATTGATGCTGAAGCCGTCGATGACGCGCCGCACACCGGTGGTGCCCACGGCCGACGCGGGCGTGGGTGCGACCACCGTCGCGGCGCACACCAGCGCCGCGCCCGCCGCGGCTCGCGCCAGGATCCCTCTGATCACGTGTTCCCCCTCTGCTCTTTCGATCACGTGATCTCGAGTCTCGGCCGCCGAGGGCGTCCTTCGTGACTGTTGTTCCAATGTGGAACTACCGCTGGCGGCCGCGGCTCCGCGCGGACCCGGTCGCCTGCGGTCCGGGCCCGCAGGTCGACGGCCTCGGCCGACGTCATGCGCGGCAACGCTTCGGGCGGTGCAAAGGTTGTCGTCCGCGGCATCGACCGCTGTCGAGTCCGTGACTGCCGTCCCGCCACGGCCGCGCATAGCATTCGATCTCGGCCGGCCTCGGGCGCGGGCCGGGAACGGGGGCTGCCGTGAACGGGTTCGACATCGACGTGTCCGCGCTGCGCAGCTTCGTCGTGCTCGCGATCGTCCGCAGCTACACGGCCGCGGCCCGCGAGCTGGCGATCACCCCGTCCGGGCTGACCAAGCGCATCCAGACGCTGGAACGGCGGCTCGGCACCCCGCTGATCATCCGGGACCACGGCGGCGTCGGCGGCCTGACCCCGGCCGGCACCACACTGATCCGCGGCGCGGTGGGACTCCTCGACGCGGTCGAGCGGATCACGCTGTCCGCCGGTCGCGACGCCGGCCCGCGGGTGCGGATCGGCGTCCAGGGCCTCGACCCGGCCGTGTTCCAGCGCCGCCAACTGCGGGTCGCCGCGCTCGCGCTGCGCGCGGTCCACCCGGGCGCCTCCATCGAGTTCTCCCTGCTCGGCTACGAGGAGCCCGCGGACGCGCTGCGCAGCCGGCGCGCGGACCTGACGCTGACCGCGCTGCCACCGGCCGGCGACGACGTCGAGTCGACCCGGCTGTGGCCGATGGAACGCGTCGGCGTGCTTCCGGCCCGGCATCCGCTCGCGCGCCGCGGCGTGGTCGACGCGGAGGAGTTCGCCGCCTACCCGATGCTGTTCATCCCGGCCATCTCCGCGGACTTCATGTCCCTGTGGTCGCTGGGCGACACCCGCCCACTGTCCGGCGCCCGCCTGGTCGACATCGCCCCGCGCGACTTCCACGAGATCTACCGCAGCATCGCGTCCACCGGCGGCACCCTGGCCCTGCACCCCGAGGCCGCCCGCAACCGCCCCCGTGACCTGCGCACGGTCACGCTGCGCGGCGCCCCTCGCACCTGGTACCACATCTCCCGCCGCCGCGACGCCCACCACACCCGCGCCGACGCCTTCCTCCGCTTCCTCCACGCCGGCTGAGCCCCGGCTCCTCCGCAGCCAACGACGGAACCGGCAGCGTTCCCCGCGACCCGCGCCGCGCGGTCCGGCTTTCCGGCCACGGCGGAACCGGCTCCGACCGCCGGATCGAAGCGGAGCGTCAGCGGAGTCTTCGAGTAGGCGGAGGTTTGCCCGCGGGAGCATGCGGGCCGGACCACGCCGGAAGCGGGAATATCGGTTTTGATCTTGTCACTGGCAGTCCACAATGTGCCGGGTGAACAGGCGCCGGCGTAAGAAGCTGCAGCGGCAACTGCTGGATGCGGCAGGGTGGGGGACGTCCCGGCAGGTAGCGGCGCTGCTGCGGGCCGGCGCGGATCCGGATCTGCCCGATCGTGACGAGACCACGCCGCTGTACCGCGCGAGTGTCCAGAACAGGGCGGAGGCCGTGCGTGTGCTCGTCGCGGCCGGCGCCGACCCGAACCGGGAGAGCGGCACCGGCGACGAGGGCCTGCCGCTGTGCGCCGCCGCCTGCTGGGGGCACGAGGCGTCGGTCCGCGTGCTGCTGACCGCCGGCGCCGACCCCCGCCTGCGCGAGGACCACGGTGACGGCCGCACCGCCGTCGAGTGGGCCGAGACCGGCGGGCACCACGGCACCCTCGCGCTGCTGACCGCCGCCGATGGCTGAGCGGGCACGGCTGTGCGAGGATGCCGTCATGCTGTCGTACCGAAAGGGCCATGCCGCGTAGGCGCCCGAATTCCCGCGGAGCACACCGGTCGAGCTGGCCTCCGCGGCGCAGGATCAAGGGAGTCTCGGCGCTGACCCGGCTGGCGGTGCGGCGTCTGGAGGATCTCCGCTATCGGCCCGATGACGTGGCGGACGCGCTGGACAGTTACGGCCGCCTGCTGCACCGGCCCGGCCGATGGCTGGACGGCGATGCCCTGACCAGTCCCGGGTGTGAGCCGGAGGACGCGCGGGACCTGCTCGACGACGTGTTGCGCCGGCTTCCGCGGGGCGCGCGCGAGGATCTCGCACGTGTGGTCACGCGGATGGACGACGAGTTCGTGCGCCGCACGCTTCCCGCGCTGTCCTGGACCGACTGGGCCGCCGGGCGCTGGTGGTACCAGCGCGACCGGGAGGTGTGATCACGGCAGTGCCGCGACCTCCGCGTCGCTGCGCAGGATGCAGAACTCGTTGCCCTCCGGGTCGGCGAGGACGTACCAGCCGGTGCCGTCCGGGTTGCGGCGGTCGGCGACGAGCGTGGCGCCGTGCGCGACCAGGCGGCCGAACTCGTCGTCGCGGGTGCCCTCGACCGGGCGCAGATCGAGGTGGATCCGGTTCTTGACCTGCTTCGGGTCCGGGACCTCGATGAACAGGATCCGGTGCCGGCCGTCGGCGGAGAAGATCATGCACTCCTCGTGACCGGGAAGGTTCGGGTCCTCGGCGTCCTCGTGGTAGTCGAGCACGCCCTGCCACCAGCGGGACTGCGCGTAGGCGTCGATGCTGTCCACGGTGGTGTGCGAGACGTAGGCGGTCATGCTCAGATGATCTCATCGCCGGGCGGGATGTTGTGGTTGATGCGGAAGACGTTCGCCGGGTCGTATCGACGCTTCACCGCGACGAGACGTGCGTAATCGGTCGCGCTGTAGGCGCGCCGCACGCGCGCCGGGTCCGCGTCCGCGTCGAAGAGGAAGCCGG
Source organism: Catenuloplanes japonicus (assembly GCF_000717135.1). GTDB lineage: Bacteria > Actinomycetota > Actinomycetes > Mycobacteriales > Micromonosporaceae > Catenuloplanes > Catenuloplanes japonicus. Next base: position 185,888 of record NZ_JNXY01000004.1, on the reverse strand, counting down.
GCAGCATCGCGCCGGTGTCCCACGGCCGCAGCCGTTCCAGCAGCGTGGCGGCCTGTTCCTCGGCGCCGGCGGGCATCCGTACCCACAGGTGGAAGGCGGCGCCTTGGGTGGAGACGGCGTGGGACGCCGGTCGGTCCAGCGCGCCACCCAGCTGCCGGAGCTCCACGTTGAACGGTGCCACCATGTTCGCGACCAGCGTCTCCACCGCGTCGCCGTCCAGGTCGCGGAGCAGCGCGCTGCGCAGATGCGACGTGACCGGCCCTTTCGGGTCCTGGTGGATCCCGGTGATCCCCGCGTAGGGCATCGCACCGAACGTGTCCGACTCCGGCCCGAGCGCGCGCAACGGCCCTGCCGACGACCCGTCCCCGGTGTCGATCACGCGCACCTGCACCACCGACCGGCCACGGAACTCCGCCGGCAGTTGCGGCACGTCCGGGAAGCACAGCAGCGTCACCGACGACGACACGGTGTCCGGTTGGACCCGCGTCCAGTCACCGTAAGCGTGCAACACCTCTGCCGCGCGAAGACCAGGAAAAGCCAATAAACCACCATATATGGTACGACTCGGAACCAGCACGATCTCGGCCGAGACCACGATGCCGACGTTGCCCTTCCCGCCGCGCGCCGCCCGGAACAGCTCCGGCTCCCGCGAGTCGGAGACGGTGCGCACCTGCCCGTCCGCGGTCACGATGTCGAGCGAGCGGACGTGGCCCGCGGCGAACCCGTGCGTGCGGCAGGTCAACGGCAGCCCGCCGCCGGTCAGGAAGCCCATCACCCCGACGCCGCCGGACGACCCGCACAGCGGCGCGAGTCCGTGCGGGGCCGTCGCCGCGATCACGTCCTCCCACCGCAGCCCGGCACCGATCCGCGCGGTCCCCGCTGCCGGATCCACGGTCAGGTGTCGCATCCGACTCGTGTTGATCAACACCGCGTCGTCCGCCGGAACGGACACGCCGTGCCCGGTGGACTGCACCGCGACCGGCCGCCCCTCCTTCACCGCGAACCGGACCGCCTCGACGACGTCCTCGGCACACGTCGCGATCATGACCGCGGCGGGCCGATGCGTGACCGTCCGCAGCCAGCCCTCGCCCGCCTCGTCGAAACCGTCGTCACCCGGATGGAGCATGCCGACCTCCCACCTAAAAACGTTGGCCGCGCCAACGTTGGTGCGGCCAACCATAGCGGGCATTCGTGGGTACGGCCAACAGCTTTGTTAGATTTCCCGGGTGCACACCGGAGACAGCCCGCCGCCCGAGCGCCTGCGCGTGCTGCCCAGCCGGCTGACCAACCAGGCCGCGCTCACCGCGAACCGGATCGTGGACCACGCGCTCGGCCAGGCCGGGCTCCGGCGCTACCACTACGCGCTGCTCGCCACGCTGGACGAGTCCGGACCGGCGAGTCAGGCCGCGCTCGGGCGCCGCACCGGCATCGACCGCAGCGACATGGTGGCGACCGTCAACGACCTCGCGGAACGGCACCTGGTGCGGCGGTCGCCCGACCCGGACGACCGCCGACGCAACATCATCACCATCACGGCCGCGGGCGGGGAGCAACTCGTCCGCCTCGACGCGCTGCTGGCCGCCGCCCAGGACACGTTCCTGGCCCCGCTGCCCGACGACGACCGCCGGCAGCTGATCGACCTGCTCACCCGCCTCGTCGACCACCACGGCGACCGCACGGCCCGGCCGTCCGAGGGCTGGCCGGGCCTGCGCCCCGGCACCTGAGTCCGGGCTCAGCCGCCAAGCGCCCTGCCTTCCGTGATCCAGGCGTCCCTCATGTTGTTAGAACAACATGAGGGACGCCTCGGATCACCGGCCGGTGATCCGAGGCTCAGGCGCCTGCACCGAGGCTCAGGACCAGGTCGCGCACGGCCTCCGGCTGGGACAGGAACGGGTGGTGGCCGGCCTCGATCTCGACCACGTGGCCGGCCTTGCGGGCGTACTCGCGCTGCAGCCGGGCCGGGGTGCCCCGATCGCCGGCGCACACCAGGTAGGTGGTCGGCACGTGCTGCCACGCGGTGGCCATCACCTGCTGACCGGTGACCTGTACGTTCTGCCGCGCCAGATGATCAGGCCCCTGCGCCCGGACCTCGGCGTCGCAGTCGTGCAGGAACGTGTCCACCAGCAACTCCGGGCGGACCCCGAACGTACCCTCGTCGGGGTTGATGTCCAGGAACGGCGCCGGGCCCTCCTCGCCGAATTCGGACAGGCTCTGCCCGGCCTCCGGCAGGTAACTGGAGATCAGCAGCAGGTGGCGCACCGTGTCGACACCCGCGGCGGCCTCCGCGGTCACGATGCCGCCGTAACTGTGCGCGACCACGATCGTGGGCTCGTCGCCGCTCTCCAGCACCGCGCGCACGGCCGCCACGTCCTCGGCCAGCCCGGGACCGCCCGCACCGGCCGGCACCCCGGTCTCGCCGCAACTCGGGAGCAGTGGAGACGTGCTGGTCACGCCGTGTTCTTCCAGCAGCGCGGCCGTGCGGTGCCACCACCACGCGCCGTCGCGCACGCACGCCCCATGGACGAAAACAACCCTCATGACTACCTCCGCGTCGTGCCGGTCAACCTTCGTGATCAACGGTAGACGTAGCGGTTGTTACGTGAAAAAATGCCACGATGGGACGACGACCGCAGCCGGAGATCAAGGAACGGTTGCTGGACGCGTGCACCGACCACGCGCTCGCCCACGGCCTGCCGGACCGGCTCGAGCCGCTCGCCCGCGCCACCGGCACCTCGGCCCGCATGCTCATCTACCACTTCGGCACGCGCGACGTGCTGCTCCGGGCCGTGCTCGGCAACGCGCGGCAGCGGCAGCTCGACGCGTTCGGCGCATTGCTGCGCGCCCGGCCCGGCGAGCCCTACACCGCCACGCTGCTGCACGCCTGGGCCTCGATGACCGGGCCGGAGGGGCGGCCGTTCCTGCGGATGTTCGGCGAGCTGCGGGAGAGCTCGGTCGAGCCGCTGTGGCCCGACTTCCGCCGCGTCGCGACCACGGACTGGCTCGGCCCGCTCGCGGACGGCCTGCGCACCATCGGCCGCGAGGACCGCGCCACGCTGGTGCTCGCGGTCATCCGCGGCCTGCTCATGGACCTCGACGCGACCGCGGACACCACCCGTACCGATGAGGCGTTCCGCCTTTTTCTCCGCTCGCTGGACGCCTGAACCGGTCAGGCCGGGTGCACCGCCTGCGGCCGGTGCCGATCCGGCAGTGCCGTGTAGTCCCCGGACTGGCCGGCGAGATCCCGGACGTCACCGAGACTGTCGATGAACGCCTCGAACGCCTTGATCAGCGCGTCGATGCCGGTCTCGATCAGCTCGCCGACCGCCTCGGCCAGATCCCCGATGGCCTCCAGCCCGCCGGCGCCGGTCGAGGCCGCAGTCTCCGCCGCGATCAGCTTCGCCAGCACGTCCGTCGCCATGTCCGCGAGGTCCGTGGAGTACTCGACGTTCTTCTTCGCGATCTTCAGCAACCACTGGCTGACGAACTCGGCCTTCGTGGTCATGTCGTCGATCGCCGGCTGCTGCTGCTTCGACTTGCGGTCGTACTCCGACTTCGCGTTCCCGGTCCACTCCGACAGGTTCTCGCCGGTCGGCTGGCCCGCCCGGCTGGACAGCAGCGAGACCGGCGACCTCACGTCGTCGACCCACCTGAACGCGGTGCCGATCAGCCCGGTCACCGGCTCGTAGTGCCGTTTGCACCGCGCGACCGTGTCGACCAGCGCCTTGATCCGGTGGGCCAGCGACTTCAGCGCGTCGGCGACCTTGCGAACCAGCGGGTTGTCGGAGATCTCCCTGGCCAGCGCCTCGACCTTGCCGACGACCCGGTTGAACGTGTCGACGATCTTCTTGATGTCCGATGTGATCGCGTCGAGGGCCTTCTCCAGCAGCCCTTTCAACTCGTCCGCGGTAGCCATGACCTACTCGCTGTAGATCTTGTCGAGGTCCAGCTGCACCTGCGACTCGGCGTCGTCGTAGGCCTTGCACCCCTCGGCCATGTCTCACCGTCCCGTTCGTGTCATCGTCGCCAGTCCTTCGGGTCGTTCCGGTCGTCGTCACTGCCCCAGCCGCCGTAGTCGTCGGCCCAGCCGGTCTCCTGCGGCGCGTCATGCGCCGGAACCGCGGGCGACGCGACCTGCTCCGTGGCGGGTGCGGGCCGGACTGTGGCGGGTCCGGTCCCGTCTGCGGCTGATCCGGTCCCGTCTGCGGCTGATCCGGGCTCGTCTGCGGTCGGTTCAGGGAGGTGCGGGAGGCCCTGGGCGGCCCGGAGCACCGACAGCGCCTCTCCGCTCAACACCGTCACCGGCACCGCCCGCAGGTCGTCGGCCGCCGGGCTGACCCCGACGACGGTCCCGTTCTCGCCGCGCGCGATCAGAAGGCCGCCGGTCGCGGTGCGCACGTCCGGCGGCGACGCGGCCGGGAGGCGCTCCAGACGCTCCCGCTTCTCGTCGATCGCGGCGAACCGGGCGCGCATCACCGCCACCCACTCGTCATCGCCGAGATCGGCCGGCAGCGGCGCCGGCGCGATGTAGGGCGCCGGGCGCGACGGGCGGCCCGCGTACCAGACCGCCACCATCGATCGCGCCACCGCGGCACGGCAGGCGGCGTGCAGCCCGTCGGCAAGACCGGTCGTCGACAGGTACCAGGGCCACGCCGGGTCGACCGTGACAGCGACGACCCCACCGGCCCGGTCCACCGCGACCCGGATCAGCCCGGTGCGGTCCGTACCCTCGAACGGCCCGTCCGGATCCTCCGGCGGCGGACCGGGCTCGAGCGGCACCGACGGCAGCGCACGGTCCAGCCGCGCCACCGCCGCATCCACCGCCTGACTCAACGGATCCACGCCCCCGCCCTCCTCACCCGTGGGATGTGCGGTGAGCCAACCACCGGAAACGGCGTTCGACCAGCGTCCAGAACGATCCCGAACTGTTCCGAACATCCCGGAGTACGGTCAGTCGCCGGCGCGCCAGGCGGCGGCCAGCGCGGCCATCTCCGGGCCGGCGGACCACAGCCGGGTGACGTCGGCGGGAACGGCGGCGTCCAGCAGGCGGCGCAGACGCCGGGACGGGAGGCGGGCCAGCTTGCGCGACTCGGTGCGTTCGCGGCGCGCGGTCAGCCCGGTGGCGGTCAGGTAGTCGGCGGGCGGGGTGAAATCGTCCGCGGTCGCGAGGTGGAGCGCGCCGGTGGCCAGGATCGTGGCTGTCGCCGACGGCATCGGCAGGTGCTGTGTCCACGCCGGATTCCAGCGGATCGGGCCGCGCTCGTGCAGCAGCGTCACGAAACGGCGCAGGCGGTCTTCGGGGAGCCGAGCGTCTGCGGGTGCGCGGATCAGCGAGGCGGTGCCCTCGGACAGATGCCCGACCACGACGCCGGAGTCCGGATCGCCGTCCGTGACGACGAGCCGGCAGCGGTCCAGGCCGGCGTCGGCGACCGCGGCCAGCAGCGCGGCAAGCGCCGCACGGATCGGTTCCGGCGTGGTCTCCATGGCCGCCCGCAGCATGAGCGCCCCGGGCGTCGGAAGAACCCGCCACCACGTGGGTACGGCGTGCGACGCCTCCGCTCGGGCGACGTGCGTGGTGGCGTTCGTGCCGCCGGTGTTCGTGCTGGTCCGGTGCGTTCCGGCGGCGCTCGTGGGGCCGGGGCTCGTGGTGGCGGCATGTGCGCCGCTCGTGTGCGGGCCGGTCGCCTTCGTGCCGGTCAGGCTCGCGCTGCTCGTGTGCGCGCTGGAGGTCGCTGCCAGGGCGGCACCGACCCGCGCGACGTGACCGAGTACGTGAAATCCCGGCAGCGGGCCGTCGACCCGGCCGGTGATCACACGCGGCTGACCGGTGGACACGAGCCCGGCGAGGCCGTTGGTGATGTTCCGATCGTCGGCGTAGGCGGACACCGGCGCCGGGTGCGGCATCCCGGCAAGCGCCGCGAATCCGGCAATCTCCTCCGCGACCAGCTCGGCATCCCGCACCACCCGCGCGACGGCGGCAGTCAGCACCGGATCTGCGGTCGGCACCGGCTGCGCCGCCACCACCGGATCCGAAGGTGGCACCGGAGCCGTGCTCAGGGCGCCGCCGCCGGTCCGCGCGTGCGCAGCCCTCAGCGCCGCCGCACCCAGGGCGTCCATGGCGCGCAGCCCGGCAGAAGCGGCCGGGTCGCGTGGCTGAAGCCGGTCCCACCAGGCCGGCGGCGGGAGCTCCGGCGGCGGATCGCTCCACTCCGGCGGGCGATAGGCGACGGTGCCGCTCGCCGCATCCCAGAGCCGTACCGCCCCGGACCGTCCGGCCGTGACCAGCACATCCACGCCCGGAATCCGCAGCACCCCGGCGATCTCGTCAAGATCGGCCCCGTCCGGCAGCGCTACCTCACGCCCGTCGATCGCGCGCACGACCAGCCCGCCCGGCGTATCCACCACATCCCACCCGGCCTCCCCGCCCACGAGACCGAACCCCTCGCCAACCGCCGGCCACCGGTGCCTCCGCACCGCATCAGCCACCGGCACCTCGGCGAATCGCCCGCTGCCGGCCGAATCCAGAAGATCGAGGTCGGAGGCCGCGTCCCCCGAACTCGGCGGCTGCCCGGAATCATCGGGAACGAAGACCTCGTCCGGCGCGTCAGCCCAGAAGCCTCGGCCACCGCCGGTCCCGTCATAGCTGGTGAAGAAGAGCCGTCCGCCCCGCGAGAACGCGCCGATCCACCCCGGACCGCCCGGCACCCGATGTCGTGCCGCGATCCCGTCCGCCCCGAGGACCACCGCGTTCTGGTAGTCGTAGACGGCCAGCCGTGGCCACCGCTCCACCACTCGGACCTGGTCCGCGGCGAGTTCCGCACACGCCCGGTCCCAGGCGTCCCAGGCCAGCTCCTGCGGGAGTCCGCACCGCAACGTCCGGGCCACCGCCGCATCGAGGTCGAGTCGCCGTACCCGGTCCAGAAACACCCCGAACGCGGCCTGCCCCGCCGGAGATCGCAGCGGCACCAGCGAACGCAACGCCTCCGCCATCGGCGTGATCGGCAGCCGCTCCAACCGTGCCGTCACCGCGTCGACGTGCGCGGTCAGCGCATCGCGCACGCCGGGGACCGCGAGTGCGCGCCCCAGCAGGTGCGGATGCATCGGCTCCCGCGCGGACGGATCAGCGCCGAAGTAATAGCTGCTCAGCAGCTCCGCACACGCCTCCCGGAACCGTTCCCGGACCGGCGGACAGGCGGCGAGCGCCCGCAACGACCGTCGTCCCGGCGCCTCGTCCGCAAACCACGACAGCAGATCAACAGCCCCGCCGTCATCGGGTACGAAAGGAACTCCCTCGGCCAGGACCAGGTCGTAGAGATCCAGCGCGCGCCCGATCGGCGGCAGTACGATCGGCGTCCCGTCCTCCCGGAGCCGCGCCGCCGACGCCTCGATCTCGGCCAGCAGTGCTGTGGGCCGAGGCTGGGGGAGCGTGGCCGCCCATCGGTCGACCGCCGCCTGTACTTCTCCCGCGTCGCTCATCTCGATCAACGCGCGGCGCCGAGGCCGGGGGAGCAGCGGCTACGTCTCGCGTCGGCGGGTAGCGGAGGTGGCGGCGGCACATGGGCTCCATGAGGTGATCAGGACTGCGCTCATGCATTGTCCCGGAGGATGGTTCCACCGTGCGGAGCTCTCGGCGCCACATCCGTGACCCTGGCACGGCGCGGCGGGGGACGGGGGTGGTTGGATAGCGGGGTGACGTACACGGTGAGTGATCTGGTGGAGAAGGAGCGCTTCGAGGCGCGGGACGAGGCGGGGGCGCTCGCGGGGCTGCTCACCTATCAGGTTACCGGGCCGATTATCGCGTGCACGCACACCGACGTGGAGCCGGCGTTCGCCGGGACGGGGGTGGAGGATGTGCTGTGCCGCGCGGTGATGGAGGACGCGAAGGCGCGTAACCGGACCGTGGTGCCGATGTGTCAGGTGCTGAGCGCCTGGCTGGACAAGCACCGTGAGTACGAGAAGATCGTTGCCCGGTCCACCCGGCGGGTCAAGTGAGGGACAGCCGCAGGCCGGTGGGGAACGCGGTGAAGGCCAGTTTCTCGCCGACCGTGCCGCCGTGCGGTGTCAGCGTGAAGTCGCGGCACAGCAGGCCGGTGACCAGCGTGGTCTCCAGCAGCGCCAGGTTGCGGCCGGGGCAGTAGCGCGGTCCGGCGCCGAACGGGTGCAGCGGCGCGGGGGCCGGCGGTGTGTCACCGAGCCACCGGTCAGGATCGAACAGATCGGGGTCCGGTACGGCACGTGCGCCGTGGCTGAGCAGCAGCAGGATCGACTGGCCCTCGGTCAGGTGCAGGTCGTAACCGGTGCCGGGCAGAACGGTGTCGCGGGTCGGGCGGAAGCCCATGACGGGTGCGACCGGCCGCAGCCGCATCGACTCCTGGACGGCGGCGTCGGTGAACGGCAGCTGCCGTAGCGCGGCCGGGTCGGAGGGCATCCCGTCGGCGCCGAACGCGGCGACGGCCTCGGCGCGCACCCGGGCCTGCGCGCCGGGGAAGCGTGACAGGTGGTGCAGCGTCCAGGCGGCGGCCGACGAGGTGGTGTCCTGGCCGGCGACCAGCATGGTGAGCACGTTGCCGACCAGTTCCTCGTGGCGCAGATCCTCGACGCCGACCAGCGCCTCCAGGAACGTGCGCGGGGAGGCGCCGGTCGCCATCCGCGCGGTGGCCTCGGCGAACGCCTCCCGGACCAGCGCGTCGACCTCGCGGATCGCGGTCTCGCGGCGGCGGTCGCGGGGGAGTGTGACCAGTTTGTGCAGCGGCAGCGGCGCGTACAACCGGCGTCCGACCTCGGGGAACAGCTCGGCCAGGCGGGTGTGCAGCCCGTCGCCGGTCGCCTCCAGGGAGTTGAGGTCGTGGCCGATGGCGAGCGCGGTGGTGACGTCCAGCGTGAAGCGGCGCATGTCGTCCAGCACGTCGACCGGCCGGCCCTCGGCAGCGGCGGTGGACCAGCGGGCCTGCAGGCGGGCGGCGGACCGGGTGACGGTGGCGAAGTACTCCCGCAGGTAGGCGGCGTTCAGGCTGCGCGCGGCCATGGTGCGCAGCCGCCGCCACTTCGCACCCTCGGCCGTGAAGACGCCGTCAACCCCAAGATCTTCGAAGACCGGGCCCACACGGGTACGGGTGAAGCCGTCCGGCCGATCGCGCAGCACCGCCTCGACGATCGGCCCGTCGCCGGTGACCACGATCGGCATCCGCCCGAACCGCAGCCGGTAGGTCGGCCCGTACTCGCGCGCCCACCGGTCGTACGCCCGGTGGCCGTCGCGGTCCGTGCGCATCTGCACGAGGTTCCCGACGACGGGCAGGGGCCGGGGACCGGTGAGGTCATCGACGGTACGCATGGGGTGGAGCTCCTTCGCGGTCGGACGTCATGTCTGACAACGTGCGGAACCCTCAGGAGTTCACAGTGGTGATGCGCAGCCGCAGGCCCTTGGGGAACGCGGCGAACGCCAGCTTCTCCTTCACCCGCCCGCCGCCCGGCGTGATCGTGAAGTCGCGGCAGGCCAGCGCCGCGACCAGCGTGGCCTCGAGCAGCGCCAGGTTGCGGCCGGGGCAGAAGCGCGGGCCGGCGCCGAACGGCAGCAGCGGCGCGGACGCGGGCGGCGGGTTGCCGCCGAGCCAGCGCTCCGGGCGGAACTCGTCCGCGTCCGGCACGGACTCGGCGCCGTAGGACAGCAGCAGGATCAGCGACGTCCCGCGAGGCACCTTCAGGTCGTGGTCGGTGCCGGGCAGCACGGTGTCGCGCAGTGCGCGCAGCCCGGCCGTGGGCGCGACCGGCCGCAGCCGCATCGCCTCGTTGACGCACGCCTCCGCGAACTCCAGCTTGCGGATCGAGGACGGGTCGGTCGGCATCCCGTCCGGCCCGAACGCGGCCAGCGCCTCCTGCCGCACCCGCTCCTGCGCCTCCGGGTGCGTGGCCAGGTAGTGCAGCGTCCACGCGGCGCTGGACGAGGTGGTGTCCTCGCCGGCCAGCAGCATGGTCATCACGTTGCCGACCAGCTCCTCGTGGGTGAAGTCCGGCCCGACGGCCAGCGCCTCGAGGAACGTGCGCGGGGAGGCGCCGGTCGCCATCCGCTCCTTGGCCTGCACGTGTGCGATCCGGACCAGCGCGTCGACCTCGCGGACCGCGCTCTCCCGGCGGCGGTCGCGGGGGAGCCGGACGAACCGGTGGTACGGGAACGGCGCCTGGATCCGGCGCCCGATCTCCGGGAACAGCTCGGCCAGCCGGGTGTGCAGCCCGTCGCCGGTCGCTTCGAGCGAGTTGAGGTCGTGGCCGATCGCGAGCGCGGTGGTGACGTCCAGTGTGAACCGCATCATGTCGTCCAGCACGTCGACCGGGCGGCCGGACGAGGCGGTCCACCGTGTCTGCAGCCGGGTCGCGGAGCGGGTGATCGAGGTGAAGTACTCGCGCAGGTAGGCGGCGTTGAGGCTCTGCGCGGCCATCTTGCGCAGGTGCCGCCAGCGGTCGCCCTCCGCGTTGAACACGCCGTCGATGCCGAGCTCGCGGAAGATCTTGTTCACGCCGACGCGCCGGAAACCGTCCGGCCGGTCACGCAGCGCGGCGCTGACCGTCGGGCCGTCGCCGGTGACGACCACGCGGTCCCGGCCGTAGCGCATCAGGTAGGTGGGCCCGTGCCGGTCGGCCCAGCGGTTGAACGCACGGTGCTCGTCGCGGCCGAGCAGCAGCTCCGGAAGGTTGCCGAACACGGGCATGCCGCGCGGACCGGTCAGGTCGCGGACGGTGCGGACGGTGCGGGGTGCGGTGAGTCCGGCCGTCATAATGCCTCCCCAGAAGATCCGCAGGCCAGTGAACTTTATCGTCGTTGACGAGACTATGACAGCGGCCCTGCCGGTTACCGAGCGTGTCGATGCCGTTCACCGCGGCTCCCAGCCGGATAGGCGACAGAAATCGATATATCGCGTTTCGCTAGAGCCGGTCTCCAATGAGTCGACCTACACTCGGTCGTCATGAGCACCACCGAGGCGGGTCCCGTGCGCCGCAGCCGTCGCGCGGGGTACACGGCGGCGACCCACCGCTCGATCCTCGACGCGGCCCGCCGCCTGTTCCGCGAACGAGGTTACTTCGCCGTCAAGGTGGAGGAGGTGGCCCGCGAGGCCCGCGTCTCGCCCGCGACCGTCTACTCCGTGGCCGGCGGCAAGTCCGGGATGCTGCGCACGCTCACCCAGCTCTGCTCCGCCGCGCCCACCGTCACGGCTAACCTGGAGCAGATCCGCCGCGCCACCGACCCCGGCAGGGTGCTGGATCTGGTCGCGGACACCACGCTCGACCTCCGCCGCGAGTGGGGCGACGTGCTGCGGGTGATCATGGCGACCGCGCCGCACGAGCCGGACGCGGCCGCGTCGCTGGCCGTGGCGACCGACCGCTACCGCTCCGGGCTGCTGCTGGCCGCCACCCGGCTGTCCGGGCTCGGCGCGCTGCGCCCCGGCGTCGACGTCCGGCACGCGGACGCGCTGCTCTGGTTCTACTTCGGATACTCGTCCCTGTTCACGCTCGTCGAGGACCTGCACTGGAGCGACGGCGACGCGGTGGCCTGGCTGCGGACCGCGGCCGCCGACGCGCTGCTGACGCCGGTCGCCGGTGCCTGAGGCGGACGCGCAGATGTGGTTCCAGGTGCTCGGCCCGGTGCGGGGCCGCCGGGACGGCACAGAGCTGGAGCTCGGGCCGCCCCAGCAGCGCACGCTCCTCGCGGTGCTGCTGGCCGCGGCGGGCGAGCCCGTGGGCGTACCCACGATTCTTGATGTGTTGTGGGGTGACGCCCCGCCGACGGCTGCCGCGGCCACGGTGCAGCAGTACGTCAGCCGGCTCCGGAAGATCATCGAGCCGGACCGGCCCGCCCGCGACCAGGGCGGCATCATCCGCCGCACGGCCGGCGGCTACCAGCTGGCCGTGGACGAGAACCAGGTCGACCTGCTGCGGTGGCGCGCGCTGATGGCCCGCGGCCACGCGCTCTACCCGACGGACAAGCCCGGGGCCGGCGCGCTCTACCGGGAGGCGTTCGCGCTCTGGACCGGCCCGGCCGCGGCGAACCTGCCGCCGGAGGCGCGCGCCCACCCGGTCTTCACCGGCCTGGACCGCGAGCACGTGACCGTGCTGTTCGACTCCGCCGAGGACGCGCTGTCCTGCGGCTACGGCGCCGGGCTGGTGCCCGCGCTGGACCGCGCCGCGAGCTGGCACCCGTTCGACGAGGGCCTGCACGCCCAGCTGATGCGCGGGCTGGCCAGCGCGGGCCGCCGGGCCGACGCGCTGATGCGCTACCGCGAGGTCCGCGAGCGGCTGGTCGACGAGCTCGGCATCGAGCCCGGCCCGCTGCTGCAGGCCGCGCACCGCGAGCTGCTGGCCGAGCCGGAACCCGGCCCCGCCCCCGTGGAGTCCCCGAAGCCCCAGCTGGTACGCCCCGCGCAGCTGCCCGCCCCGGTCGAGGCGCTGCACGGCTTCCTCGAGGCGCTCGGCGTGCCGCGCGGCAACCAGCCGTCCACGCTGGACGGGCTGGCCGCGCTCTACCGCAGCGTGCTGGCCGGCCGCCGGATCCTGGTCGTGCTGGACAACGCGCGCGACGACGAGCAGGTCCGCCCGCTGCTGCCGGGCACGGCCGGCTGCGCGGTCGTGGTGACCAGCCGCAGCTACCTGGGCGGGCTCGCGGTCGACGAGGGCGCCCGCTCGATCGGGCTGGACGTGTTCTCCGACGCGGACGCGTACCGCTATCTGCGCTCCCGCCTCGGCAAGGAGCGCGTGGACGCGGAACCGGAGGCGGCCGCGGAGATCATCGAGGTGTGCGGCGGGCTGCCGCTGGCACTGGCCATCTGTGCCGCCTGGACCGAGCGCAGCCCCGCGTTCACGCTCGGCACGGTCGCGGCCGAGATCCGCCGCCGCGCCGGACTGGACGCGTTCGCCGGCGTCGCCTCCGGGCGGGACGTGCGCGCGGTCTTCTCCTGGTCCTACCGGCGGCTCACGCCCGGCGCGGCCGAGATGTTCCGGCGGCTCGGCATGCACCCGGGCGCGGACGTGGCGCTCGGCACCGCGGCCAGCATCGCCGGTCGCAGCATGCCGGAGACGATCCGGATGCTCGGCGAGCTCACCGACGCCCACCTGATCACCGAACTGCGCCCCGGCCGGTACGGCGCGCACGACCTGGTCCGGGCCTACGCGGCCGAGCTGGGCCAGCCCGACGAGCGCGAGGAGACGCTGCGCCGCACGCTCGACCACTACCTGCACTCACTGATCGCGGGCGCGCAGCTGGTCAACCCGCTGCGCACGCCGGTCGAGGCGGGCACGCCGGCCCCCGGGGTGCGCCCGCTGGCGCCGCGGGACACGGACGAGGCACTGGCCTGGTACGGCGAGGAGCGGGAGAACATCCGCGCCGCGATGGACGCGGCCGAGCAGCACGGCCTCGACCCGTACCTGTGGTACTTCGCCTGGGGCCTCAACGGCTTCCTGATGGACCAGCTCGGCCGCTGGGACGAGGTCATCCCGGCGTCCCGGCGCGCGCTCGCCGCGGCCGAACGGCAGCACTCGCTGTGGTGGCGCGGCTACCTGCACAACGCGCTCGGCATCTGCCACCACCGGTTCGGCGACTACGCGGAGGCGTACCGGCAGTGGTCGCTGGCCGCGAAGGCCGGACGGGAGGCGGACGACCCGGTCCGCGTCGGCATGGGCCTGGCCGGGATGGCGAGCACGCTCACCGACCACGGGCGCTGGCCGACCGGCGACGAGATCGAGCGGGCCGCCGCGTTCGCGGACGAGGCCGTGGCGCTCTGCGCGCACCTCGACGGCGCGGCGCGGACGGACTCGTACACGACCCGGGCCCGCGAGCTGGCCGGCATCTGCAGCGAGTTCTTCGCGCTGCGCATCCTGCACCGCAGCGGCGACGTGGAGGCGGCCGCGGCCGAGCTGCGCCGCGGCATCGAGATCCACCGCGGCAACGACAACTGGGCGCGCGAGGGCTGGGGCTGGGAGCTGGTCGGCCGCATCTACCAGCACGTCGGCAAGGACGCGGAGGCGATCGAGGCGTACGAGCGCAGCCTCGCCCTGATGCAGCGCTGGCAGTGGAGCGGCATCGAGGTGCTGGTCTCGCTGGCCGCCTCGCACGCGCGGCTCGGCGACCGGGCCGCCGCGGGACGGCTGCGCGCCCGCGCCCGCAGGCTCGCCGACGGTGTCTACCACGCGTACGCCGACCAGCTCCGCGCCCGGCTCGACGCCTACGAGAACGCCTACGACCCGGCGGAGCGCTGAGCCCGGGTGCCGACATGGTTCGAGGTGCTCGGCCCGGTCCGCGGGCTGCGCGACGGCGCGGAGCTGGAACTGGGCTCGCCGCAACAGCGCGCGTTGCTGGCCGTGCTGATCGCGGCCGCGGGCGAGCCCGTCGCGGCCGGCCTCATCTCGGACGTGCTCTGGTCCGGTGAGCCCCCGCAGGCCGCGGCCGCCACCGTGCAGCAGTACGTGTCCCGGCTGCGCCGCGTGGCCGGGCCGATCGGGCGTACCGCGGCCGGCTACCGGCTGACCGTCGACTCCGACCTGAGCCGCTACCGTGCGTTCCTCGACCAGGCGCGCGAGCTGGTCACTGCCGGTCGCCCGGAGGCGGCGGTGGACGCGTACGCGGCCGCGCTCGGGCTCTGGACCGGCCGGGCCGCGACCGGGCTGGCACCGGAGACGCGCGCCCACCCGATCTTCGCCGGCCTGGACCGCGACCACGCGGCCGTGCTCGCCGAGGCCGCGGACGTCGCGCTCGGCTGCGACCGCGGCGCCGTGCTCGCGGCCGTGCTCGGCCGGGCCGTGGCCTGGCACCCGTACGACGAGGGCCTGCACGCCCGGCTGCTCCGCGCGCTCGCGGCGGCCGGGCGCACGGACGAGGCGCTGGACCACTACCGGCACACCCGCACCCGCCTCGTCGACGAGCTCGGCATCGAGCCCGGCCCGCTGCTGCGCGACGCCCACCGTGACCTGCTCGCCGCGCCGGTCCGGCCCGCCCAGCTGCCCGCGCCGCCCGCCGCGTTCACCGGCCGGTCCCTGGAGCTGGACCGGCTGGCCGGTCGAGGCGCTGCACGGCTTCCTCGAGGCGCTCGGCGTGCCGCGCGGCAACCAGCCGTCCACGCTGGACGGGCTGGCCGCGCTCTACCGCAGCGTGGTCGCCGGCCGCCGGATCCTGGTCGTGCTGGACAACGCGCGCGACGACGAGCAGGTCCGGCCACTGCTGCCGGGCACGGCCGGCTGCGCCGTGCTGGTGACCAGCCGCAGCTACCTGGGCGGGCTCGCGGTCGACGAGGACGCGCGCTCGGTCGGCCTGGACGTGTTCCGGGACGCGGACGCGCTCGCCTACCTGCGCGCCCGCCTCGGCACCGCGCGCGTCGACGCGGAGCCCTGGGCGGCCGCGGAGATCATCCGGATGTGCGGCGGGCTGCCGCTCGCGCTCGCGATCTGCGCGGCCTGGACCGAGCGCAGCCGGACGTACACGCTGGCCACGGTCGCGGCCGAGCTCCGCCGCCGGGACGGGCTGGACGCGTTCGCCGCCGTCAACGCGGGACGGGACGTGCGTACCGTGTTCTCCTGGTCCTATCGGCGGTTGAGCCCGGACGCGGCCGAGCTGTTCCGCAGGCTCGGCCGGCACCCCGGACCGGACGGGTCGCTGGCCACCGCGATCAGCGTGGCCGGCCGCGGCTCCTCCGAGACGCTCGCGCTGCTCGGCGAGCTCACCGACGCGC
Source organism: Catenuloplanes japonicus (assembly GCF_000717135.1). Lineage (GTDB taxonomy): Bacteria > Actinomycetota > Actinomycetes > Mycobacteriales > Micromonosporaceae > Catenuloplanes > Catenuloplanes japonicus. The sequence goes on along the minus strand of NZ_JNXY01000004.1, from coordinate 170,184 downwards.
AGCTGCTCAGCGAGCCACGGCCCGGCCGGTACGCCGCGCACGACCTGGTCCGGGCCTACGCGGCGGAGATCTCCGGGGACGAGCCCGCGCTCGACCGCGTCCTCGACCACTACCTGCACTCGCTGGTCGCGGCCGCGGGGCTGGCCAACCCGTACCGGCGGCAGCTCGACGCGGGCACACCGGCTCCCGGCGTCGTTCCGGTCACGTTCACAGACGTACCCGATGCGGTCGCCTGGTTCGAGGTGGAACGCGAGAACCTGCGCGCCGCGCTCGACGCCGCGGACCGGGCGCGCCTCGACCGCTACGTGCTGCTCATCTGCTGGGGCATGAACGGCTTCCTCCTCGACCACCTCGGACGGTGGGACGAGGCGATCCCGGTCGCCCGCCGCGCGCTCGCGGTCGCCCGGCGCACCGGTGACCTGTGGTGGCGCGGCTACCTGCACAACGTGCTCGGCAACTGCCACCACCGCATCGGCGACCACGACGAGGCCCACCGCGAATGGTCGCTGACCGCGGACGTGGGGCGCGAGGCGGACGACCCGATCCGCATCGCGATCGGCCTCGGCGGCATGGGCAGCGCGCTCACCGAACGCGACGACTGGCCGTCCGGCGAGAACATCGAGAAGGCCGCCGGGTACGCCGACGAGATCCGCGTCCTGCTCACCGCGCTCGACCGGGAGGGCCCGCCCGGCCGCGACGACCCGCGCACCACGCACGCGCGGGACATGCTCGGCTTCACCTACCGGCTCACGTCGCTGCGCGTCATGCACCGCACCGGCGACGTCGAGGCCGCGGTGGCGGACCGCGCGGCCGGCATCGCGATCCACGAGAGCATCGAGAACTGGCTGCAGGTCCAGGTCGGCTGGATGCAGATCGGCCGGCTGCGGGAACACGCCGGGGACCTGGCCGGGGCCGCGGGCGCCTACGCGGAGGCGCTCGCGCGGCAGCGCCACGACGAGTGGATCACGGCGGAGCTGCTGGTCCGGCTGGCCAGCTGCCACGCCCGGCTCGGCGACGCCGGGGCGGCCGGGCACTACCGGGCGCGGGCGCTCCGCCGCCTCGACGACGTCTACCACCCGGCCGCCGGCCTGCTCCGGGCACGGCTGGACGCGGCGTTCGCCTGAGGCCCACGCCCTAGTTCAGCCGCTTGCGGACGACCGCGGTCGGGCCGGTGACCAGCGTGTCCGGCGGCACGTCCCGGGAGACGACGGTGCCGGCGCCGACCACGGAGTTGCGGCCGATCGTGACGCCGGGCAGCACGGTCGAGGCCGCGCCGAGCCACACGTTCTCCTCCAGCACGATCGGCGCCGTGACGATGAACTCGCGCCGCTCCGCCAGCACGACCGGGTGCCCGCCGGTGATCAGATTGGCCTTGGGCCCGATCATGACCCCTTTCCCGAGCCGGATCCCGCCCTCGTCCATGAACGTGCATCCCTGGTTGACGAACACCTGCTCCGCGAACTCGGTCCCGAGCCCGTACTCCGTAAAGAAAGGCGGATAAATCGTGACATTGTCGGGAAGGGGGCGGCCGAAGATCTCCGCGAACAGCGCCGCACGCCCGTCCTCGTCGGCGAACGGCAACACATTGAGTCGCGAGGTCAGATCGGTCACGTGCCGGATCCGCGCCGCATAGCGGGCGAACTCCGGCGTCCTGACGTACATACGCTGCTCGGCCATCCGCCGATCCCACCGAACGCCGCCGCCCGCGATCAAACAACCGCCACGCCGCGCGCCCACAACCGCAGGTTGCCTAACCGGTCAGGCGTCTCAGCGCGGCGAGCGCGGGCGGCCCCCAGGTGGGCTTGCCGCCGGTCCGGCCGTGATCGCCGTTGTCGCCGATCAGGATGCCGCTCACCGCGCGTGCCATCGCCCAGCCACGGGCGCGGCGCAGCGTGGCGTCGTCCGGTGCCGGCCGGTAGGCCGCGTGGAACAGTGCGATCTCGCCCTCCGGCAGCAGCAGCCACGCGGCCGACAGGTCATAGGCCGGATCACCCGCGCACAGATCCCCGAAGTCGATCACGCCACACAGCGCGCCGCCCTCGGTGAGCACATTGGCCGGATGCAGGTCCGCGTGCAGCCACAGCGCCGGCCCGTCCCACGCCGGCGCCGCGACCGCATCGTCCCAGACCGCGCGGACCGCACCCGGATCCTTGATCAGACTTCGCTGCGTGAGGTGCGCCAGCCCGCGGGCGAACTGCTCCGTGAGCGCACCCAGCGGCCCACCCCGGTCCCGTCCCGTCGGCGCATCATCCGGCGCGGCCCGGTGAAGCGCGGTCAGAAAGCCCGCCAGCGCCTCGCCCCCGCCACGCGTGATCGGCGCCCGATCCGCCGGCACCCCCGGCACCCAGGTCGTGACCAGCCACGGCCGCGGAAACAACACCGACGGCTCCCCGAACCGCTGCGGCACCGGAACCGGCAGCGTCAACCGCGGCGCGATCCCCGGCACCCAGGCGAACTCCTTGCGCAGCAGCCCGTCCGCCCCCTCGGTCGCCCACGGCAGCCGTACCGCCAGCTCGTCCCCGAGCCGCCACAGCTGGTTGTCCCACCCCCGCGCCCCGAGCCGCACCGGCAGCCCCGCAAGATCCGCATGCTGCTCGCGCACCAGCCCACGCACCAGTTCCGCGGTTATCTCCATGCCCCGGAACCCTAGCCTCGGCAGAACCCCGTGGGCCGACCTGCGGGGTTCGGAAGACTCCGCTTGCCTCCCGGCATCGGAGCCGGTTTCCGCTGTGGCCGGGACAAGCGCGCGAGTCCCGCTGGGCCTGCGGCCGACCATCTAACCTGCTATTTCACGAAATTTCGGGCAGCAGCTGCGCGGAGGGTCGCGTCCTGGGCGGGGCGGGAGATCGGTAAATGGCGGTCCAGGCGTCCTACCCGCATTGAGGACGCCTGGACCGCCGGTGGGATTTACAGGCCGGTGCGGCGGCGGTGGCGGCGGGGGCGGAGCGGGACCGCCATACCGCCGGGGCGCTGGCTGCCGGAACGGGGCGCGGGCGTGCGCGGGGTCGGGGGCAGGACGGCCGGGAGGACCAGGTCGGGGTCGGCGGCGAGGATGCGGCGGTGGGCGGCCTGGAGCGCGGCGCCGGGGTCGATGCCGAGCTCGTCCGCGAGGAGCAGGCGGACGTGCTGGTAGACCGCGAGCGCGTCGGCCTGGCGGCCGGCCTGGTAGAGCGCGAGCATGAGCAGCTCGTGCACGCGCTCGCGCAGCGGGTGCTCGTCGGCCAGTGCCATCAGCTCGGGGATGGCCTCGTCGGCGTGCCCGAGCTCGACCTCGGCGGCCAGCAGGTCGATGCGCGCGCCCAGGATCTGCTGTTCGAGGCGGGTGCGCTGGGCGTCGGCGTAGGGTCCGCCGGCGCCGGAGAGCGGGCGGCCCCGGTGCAGGACGACCGCGGCGCGCAGCGACTCGGCGGCCTCGGCCGTGTCACCGCGGCGGCGGGCGTCGCGCGCTTCGCTCACCTGATCGAAGAAAACGGTTACATCGATCGCCTCACGATCGACGGGAAGCGCGTAGCCACCGCCGATGGACACGATCGTGGCCGCGTCGCGCAGCAGCGTGCGCAGCCGCGACAGGTAGGTGCGGACGGTGTTGACGGCGCTGCGCGGCGGTTCGTCCCCCCAGACGGCCGCCACGAGCTCGTCCACGGTCACCATGGCGCCCTCGCGCAGCAGCAGCGCGGCCAGCACGGTCCGCTGTTGAGGCGAGCCGAGCGGCAGCTCGACGGCGCCGTCCCAGGCGCGCACCGGCCCGAGCAGAGCGAAACGTATCCCCCCAGATGCCATTTTGTCTGTATCCCCCCAAATCCCACACGATGTGTGTCCACCGGTAGTCCGGTGGACGTTATGCACGTTAAGGGGATGGACAGGTCAACCACTGAGCAAAAACTGAACGCGCCGCTCAGGGCGTACAGATCATGGGGTTGTCATGCGATCGTCGATCGGCCGATGGTGGTTTGAGGGTCATGACCATCCCGGCCGCACCGGCTCGCTCCGCCGACATCCTGACGGCTGTCCTGTCCAACGACTCGCACGCCGTCGCGTTACGGTTCGGCGATCGCGGCTGGACGTGGCGTGCGTTCGCGGCCCGGGTGCGGGCGGCCGCCGGCATGCTGGACACGCTCGGCGTGCGGCCCGGCGACCGGGTGGCGCACCTGTCCGGCAACGCCCCGGCCGTGGTGGAGATCGCGCTGGCCTGTGCCTGGATCGGCGCGGTCTACGTGCCGATCGGCGGGCGCGCGACCGAGGGCCAGGCCGCCTACATCGTGGACGACTGCGCCGCGCCGGTCCTGCTGTGCGGCGACGGGCGGGCGGACCGGATGCGGCGCGTGCGCGTGCTGATGCCGCACCTGCGCGAGCTGGTCGACATGGAGCGCAGCTACGAGATGCTGCTGGCCGACGCGCCCCCGGTCACCCACCGCGCCATGGTGACCGGCCGGGAGCCGTTCTGCCAGCTGTACGCGTCCGGCCGCAACGGCTTCCCGCGCGGCGCCGTGATCACGCACGCGTCGATGGCCGCGGTCTGCGACGCGCTCGCGGACGCGATCGGCCTGGACTCCACCGGCGTCAGCCTCATCGCCGCGCCGATGTCCCGGGTGGCCGCGTTCTCACAGGCCCTGATGGGGGTACGCCACGGCGCGCAGACCGTGATCCTGCCCGCGCCGCGCGCCGCCGCGGTGCTGGACGCGATCGAGGAGTCCCGGGTCACCCACACGTTCGTGGTGCCGACGCTGCTGGCCGCGATGGCCGCCGAGCCGGGCGTCACCGAGCGTGACCTGAGCAGCGTGGCGAACGTGGCGTACGGCGGCGCGCCCATGCCACCGTCCATGATCCGCGCCTGCGCGTCGGTGCTGCGCGTGCCGTTGCTGCAGGTCTACGGCCTGACCGAGGCCGCGGGCGCGACGACCGTGCTGGCCCCGGCCGACCACCTCGACGACACCCGGGTCGGTTCGGTCGGGCGGCCGCTGCCCGGCGTACGGCTGCGGATCGTCGACGGTGAGGTGCAGGTGTCCACGCCGCGCGCGATGACGTCCTACTGGCGCCAGCCGGAGGAGACGGCCACGGTGCTGACCGGAGACGGCTGGCTACGTACCGGTGACACCGGGCATCTGGACGCGGACGGGTACCTGTACCTCGTGTGATTTTCGGCGGTTCGGTGGGGTCCATCCGGTCCACACAGGACTTAAGATCACGTCCGCGGCCGATGTGCGACCGCGGACGAGTGCTTACGGAGGATCTCGGTGGAACGTCGTGACGAGGAAGCTCGCGGGCTCGACCTGCGGACCGACCGGGCGCACGGCGCGCGGATCTACGACTACATCCTGGGTGGCAAGGACAACTTCGCGGTCGACCGCGAGGCCGGCGAGAACTCGCTGAAGATCTGGCCCTCGCTCAAGCCGCACATGCAGGCCAACCGCGCGTTCATGCACCGGGTGGCCCGCTACCTGGCCACCGAGCACGGCATCCGCCAGTTCCTCGACATCGGCACCGGCCTGCCCACCCCGCCGAACCTGCACCAGATCGTGCAGGAGGTCGACCCGACCGCGCAGGTCGTCTACACGGACAACGACCCGCTGGTGCTGGCGCACGCGCGCGCCCTGATGCTGGGCACGACCGAGGGCCGCACGGCGTACATCGACGCGGACATGCGCGACCCCCAGACGATCATCTCCGCGCCCGAGTTCCAGGGCACGCTGGACCTGAACAAGCCGGTCGGCCTGCTGCTCATCGCGATCGTGCACTTCATCGAGGACGACGAGGAGGCCCTGCGCGTCGTCCGCCAGGTGCTCGACGTGCTGCCGTCCGGCAGCTTCCTGGCCATGTCGATCGCCACCGACGAGTTCGACCCGATCCCGCTGGCCCAGGTCCAGCGCGAGTACAACCGGCTCGGCGAGACGCTGATCTTCCGCAACCGCGACACCGCGCTGCGCTTCTTCGACGGCCTGGAGATCGTCGAGCCCGGCCTGGTCCAGGTGCACAAGTGGCGCCCGGACGGCACCGAGCCCGAGGGCGTCCGCGACAGCGACATCGCGATGTACGGGGCGATCGCCCGCAAGCCCTAGGCGTTGATGGACTGCGATATAACGGGGTGTATGTCACACCCCGTCACCATCGCGGTCACCTCCGACGACGACGACCGCCGTGACCTCCACCGGTGGTTGCGGCGCGAGCCGGAGCTACGCGGCCGCGTCCGTGAGCAGCCCGGATCGCCACGGCCCGGCACCATGGGCACCGGCGTCGAGCTGCTGCTCGTCGCGCTCGGCAGCGGCGGCGCGATCGCGGTGCTGATCCAGTCCGTGGCCGGCTGGCTCAACGCCCGCCGGCCGGACGTCACCGTGCGCATCGAGGTCACCGACCGCTGGTCCGTCGAGCTGGACGTGGCCCGCGCCCGCGACGAACGGCAGGTCGCCGCGCTCATCGAGTCCGTGCTGGCCCGCCTCGACGACCCACCGGCGCCGTGACCAGGCCGGACCCGGCACGGTCGGTCGCGGTCCTGATCGGGACCGCCACCCACCGGGCGCCGGAGCTGCCGCCGCTGGCCGCGGTCGGGAACAACCTGACCGAGCTGGCCCGGGTCCTGTCCGGGCCGGCGGTCGGCCTGGTCACCGCGGACGGCATCGCGGAGCTGCTGGACGCGGCAAGCCCGCAGGAGGCCGCGACCGCGCTGCTCGACCGCGCGGAGGAGGCGGAGGATCTGCTGCTCGTCTACTTCGCCGGGCACGGGCTGCTCGACGAGAACGGCGACCTCCACCTCGCGCTGCACGGCACCGACCCGCGGCCGGAACGGCTGGGCATCACGGCGCTGCCGTTCGCGATGGTCAACCGGGCGATCCGGGAGAGCCCGGCGCGTACCCGCGTGCTGATCCTGGACTGTTGCTTCTCCGGGCTGGCCGTGGCCGCGATGTCCAGCGCGGAGGCCGAGTCGCTGGTCGCGGACAGCACGCGGGTCGAGGGCACCTACACGCTGACGGCCACGGCGGGGAACGCGCTGGCGCTGGCCCCGCCCGGCGAGTACTACACGGCGTTCACCGGTGAGCTGATCCGGCTGCTGCGGGACACCGCGGCCACGGAGGATCTGACGCTGGCCGGGGCGTACCGGCATCTCGCCGCCGTGCTGCCCGCGCACGGGCATCCGCGTCCGCAGCAGCGCAACACCAACGGCGCCGGCGACCTCGTGCTACGGCCCGGGGAGCCGGAGGCGCCGGCGCCGGAAGACGCCCCCGTCCCCGCCGTGATCGCCGCGCCGGAGCCGCCGCCGGACGAGCTGCGCCGTCCCCGGAACCCGCTGCATCCGCTGCACTTCCGGCGTCAGGCCCTGCGCTGGTTGTGGTGTGTGCTGCCGCTGGTCGCGATCTGGGTCCTCTGGGCCGGTCTCACCATGGGCGAACAGTCCCCGCGTCTCTGGGCCGCCGAGCTCGTCGTGCTGGTCGTGCTGTTCCTGGCCGCGCTGGGGTTCATGCTGCGGACCGGCGAGACCGACGTCGCGACCAGGTTCTTCTGGGGCGTGCTGGGTTTCGGCGCCGTCGCGTTCTACGTCGCGCCGATCGTCGTGCCGCCGTTCGCGCTGCTGCTCATCAGCGCCGTGGCCTGGTTCTACGCGGTCGGCGGCCTCGCCCGCGCCTACCGCCGTCAGGTGCTGCGCCGCTTCGTGATCCGCCTCGACCGGCACGGCCTCCGGGTCACCGAGGGGCGCGACGAGTACTACCTGCCCTGGCACCGCCTCGAACGGGTGTGGACGGAACGGAACCGGCTCTGCGTCTCGTTCCGCCCCGGCTACCCCGCGATCGACGAGATCACCTACTCCTCCCGGCTGGGCGGCTACGTGCTCGCCGACCTGCGCATGTTCACCGTGCCCGCGGACCGGATCGATCTCGCGCTGGCCCACTTCGCCGGCCCCGCCTTCCGCCGCGCCGGGCGTTAGGCGCCCTGGCGGCGGGTGGCGGTGAGTGACCAGACCGGCACCAGGACCCGGCCGTGCGCGTCCGCGGTGAGCGTTCCGGAGGTGGGCCCGTCCGCCGCCTGCCCGAGGATCGCGGCGGCGCGGACGCGCAGCTCGTCGACGGTGTCCGTGGTGGTGTAGAGCGCGTTCTCGAGCCGGTCGACGGTCCAGTGCGGCGCGAGCGTGTCCCGCAGGTTCGCCTCGGTGACCAGGTATTGCGTCGGGAACAGGCCGCGCGCCTCCGGGGAGAAGCACAGCACGTGCAGCCGGGCGCCGGGCCGGGTCGCGCCGTGCAGCGTGGCCGCGTACCGCCGGCGGTCCTCGTCGCCCAGGCAGTGGTAGAGCGCGCAGTCGAGCACCGTGTCGTAGCGGGCCTCGCGCGCATCCAGCGTCAACGCGTCCGCGACGTCGAACGGGACCTCCGGCGCCCTGGTCCGCGCCTGCACGATCGCGGACGGCGCGAGATCGAGCCCGATCACCCGCACCCCACGCGACGCGAGAAACACCGTGTTCCCACCGAGCCCGCACCCGATGTCGGCCACGTCGCCGCTGAACCCGCCCGCCTCCGCCAGCCGGACCACCTCCGGCTGCGGCCCGCCGATGTCCCACGGCATCGGCGGCGCGCCCACCACGTCGTACATCCGCTCGAACGACTCCCGCCCGATCGTCATGCCCCCACCCCGTCCCTCGGGCCGCACGAGCGTCCATCGTAGACCGGCAGCCCGCCTACCAGGGGAAAGTCGTCACATTCCAATGCAAAAGATCTATATATTCCCACTTCGCGGTGGTTGCGGTCCGCACGCTCCCGCGGGCACCGGTCGTCGCTGGCGCTCCTCCCTTCCGCTCCCGCGCCACACCGGTTTCACGCAAAGACCCGCCCGGGGCCGTTCAGCGCACCATCAGGTCATCGTGCGCGGCGAGGTCGGCTTCGAGGATGTGGCCGGCGGTGCGGATGAAGAGGCGGCTGCCGCGCGCGCTGATCACACGGAAATCCTCCACCGGGCGCCCGGCCGGATCGGTCAGCGGCACGGGGCCGTGCGGGACGACGGCGTCGCCCCGGAGGCGGCACTCGGTCAGCTGGGACTGCTTCCCGTGCCCGCTGACGTAGACGACCACGTCGTCCTGGACGAGCACGGCGCGGATGCGGCTGATCGGCGCGGGCCGGTACGCCCGTACCCGGGTGTCCGTGATCCGGACCAGCGGGTAGTACGGGAAGTAGCAGGTCCAGACCGTGCGGTCGCCGACGTTCAGCGCGTAGCAGTCGGCCATGTCGGCGAGTCCGCTCGACGGCCAATGTGACCACAGCCGCCGGCCGTACTCGTCGAAGCGGGTGATCCCGCCCGCGCTCAACGGGTCCCCGCTGTAGATGCCCTCGTCGATGTATCCGGCCCAGATGGTACCCGGCGCGTCGACGAGGAGGTGGCCGATGCCGTCACCGAGCCGGAACGCGCGCAGCGGCCGACCGGCATCGTCGAACACCTGCGCGTTTTCGCGCGGCGCCTGAAACGGCGGGGTGATGCAGCGCGACTGGGCCAGCAGGAGTTCCGCTCCCGGCAGCAGGTCCACCCGGCTGGGCGCGATCGTCACCCCGTCCAGCGGGATCTCGCGCCAGCCGTCCGCGGCGGAGTGCAGGTGGACCCGCGCCCGTGGCTCCCGGAGCCGGGCGGACGGCGCCGAGACCGCGACCAGTTCACCGTGGACGGTCGCGTTGAGCGCGACGAGTTCCTCCCCCTCCGGTGAGGCGGGCAGGGCGACGCGTCGGTGGCATCGCAACGTACGCATCATGATCTTGTACCACGCCCGGGACCACGACGGCTCGGGAGGCAGGGTTCCGCTCGCACACCACACAGGCCCGGAACGCAGACCCGTGCGCAGGTGGTGGCCGGCGGGGAGAGGCTCGATGTCGTAGACGTCGAGGGCGGCACCGGCGCTGACCCGCGCGTTCACCCGCCGCGAGGGGACGAGCCCCGGCGCGTGGAGAGCGGGGCGCCCACCGGGTGCCCCGCTCCGGAACGCCTATCTGAACGTGATGTCGCTGCGGTTCACCTTGCAGTTGGCGTCGTTCCAGCCCTCGCCGAGGTAGCTCGGCTCGTCGCCCTTGCTGACGCCCTTGTACTTGCCGCAGACCGTGGCCGATCCGACGATCGTGACGCGCGTGATCGTCGCGGTGTCACCCCAGTTGCTGTTGATGCCGGCGACCATGTCGATGTCGTCCAGCAGCACGTTGTCGATCTTCACGTGCCGGGTGTACGAGCTGGTGCAGTTGCCGCAGCCCCGGTACAGCTTGCCGGAGCCCTTCAGGTAGAAGCCGCTGATGCTCACGGTGCCGTTGCCGTTGTGCTGGAACGTCTTGTCGCTGCCGTTCCGCGCGCCGCCGCCGATGACGTAGGACGTGCCGCCGCCGGTGCCCTTGAACGTCGCCGCGTCCTCGCCGATGTCGTTCCACCAGACGTTGCGCAGCGTGCAGGTGCCCTCGCAGTGCACGCCGTCGCCGGCCGGTGAGCCGAGGATGACGTTCTGCAGCGTACCCCCATTGGCGATCTTGAACATGGGGTCCTGCGACTCGCTCTGCGAGCCGTCACCGATGCAGCAGTAGGTCTTCATCCCGCCGTCGAACGTGCCGGACACGCTGACCGTCCCGGAGATGCTCACCGACCCCTGCGACGACGGCCACGAGCCGGTCGGTGTGCCGGATCCGCCGGTGGGGGTCGGGGTCGGCGCCGATGTGGTCGGCCCGCCGGTCGGGTTCGAGGTGCCGCCCGCGTAGGTCTCGAACTCCGCGATCCGCGGCGCGCCGGACGCGCCGGTGATGTCCAGCGTGACCTTCTTCAGCGACGCCGAGGAGAACGAGATCGTGCTCGGGCTGCCGCTGCCGCTGGTCAGCACGGATCCGCTGTCCGCGTTGAGCAGCCGCCACGCGCTGATCGACCCGCCGCCGGACGCCTGCTGGATGACGACGCTGCTGATCGTCGTCGCGCTGCTCCACTTGACCGAGATCTGCCCCGTCGACCCGTCCGGCGACCAGTAGGTGCTGGTGTTGCCGTCCTTGACGTTGCCGTAACTGGTGCCGCTGGCCTTGCTGGACCCGTCCGCGCCGCCGCCGAGGCTCAGGTTCGTGTCCGCGGCCCAGGCTTGCGGCAGCGACAGCATGACCGCGGCGCCCACTGCGGCGATGGCCCCTCCCGTTACCCACCGGAGGGCTACTGGTCGTCTCATCCTTGTCTCACCTTCATGATCAGGAATTGCGCCGGCGCCACACCGCTTCCAGACTGGAAAGCGCATTCCTGGGGAGAATAGATACAGCTCGATAGAAAGCGCAAGTGCTGATGCCGAGGTCGCGGGCCTGCCGGTCGCTCCGATCGCGACGGCTCGCCGCGTATCGCAGTGGAAGACCTTTTAAGGGCATATTCCCGCTTTCGCGGTGGTTCGGTTCCGCATGCTCCCGCGGGCACCGGTCGTCGCCGGCGCTCCTCCCTGCCGGGTCCGTGGGTGGCGGGGAAACCCGTACGGGCGCTCGCGTCATGCTCCCAGCCGGGCGGTCAGCAGGCTGGTCATGGCGCGGACGCCGTGGCCGATCGCGCGCTCGTCGGCGGCGAAGTCGGGGGCGTGCGGCGCGCCGTTGATCCCGGTCTCCGCGTCCGCGACGCCGAGATAGAACTGCGCCCCCGGCGCCTCGTCGAGGAACAGCGCGAAGTCCTCGCAGTTGTAGGGCCAGGACGCGCGCCCCCACAGCACCGACTCCGCCCCCAGGGCCGCGCTCAGATGCCGCCCGGCCGCGATGCTGAGCTCGGCCGAGTTCACCAGCGCCGGAAACGGATCGGCCGGGAACTCGACGCGTCCACCGGCGTCCGCGGCCAGCCGCCCGAGCCGTGCACGCAGCTCCGGGAACCGTTCCTGAGGCCAGACCCGCAGCAGCACGTTGGCGACCGGCCACCCCTCGGGCGTCCGCTCGGTCCACTGTGCGATGCCCACGGACTCCTGGATCGACGCCGCGATCCCGGGATCCAGCACCGCCCGGAAGCGCGCGTGATATTCCGCGACGCTCCGCGGGTACGCGATGGTGCCGAGCGCCGCCACCTCGGCCACGACGGCCGCGACCGTCGCGTCGTCGCTGCCCGGCAGCACCATCCGGACGTGGTCGAGCCCCGGCAGCCCGTACCCCGGCGAGACCGTGACGGTGCCCGCGGGAAACGGTGCACAGTGCAGCGCATAGAACTCACGCGGCGCGAGCCCCTGCACGATCCCGGTCCCGAGCATCGCCCGCGCGCCCCGCAGCGGCTCCTCGGCCGGCTGGAAGACGAACACGAGCCGTCCGTGTACCGGTCCGCGGGCCGGCGTCCGGGCGACACCGACGCCGATCGCGGTATGCAGGTCGTGTCCGCACAGGTGCGCGGCGCCCGGCACGCGCGAGGCGAAGCCCTCGTCGAAGGCCCGGTCGGACCTCGGGAACGGCAGTGCTCCCGTGCGTGTGTCGACCGCGTCCATGTCCGCCCGGTACGCCACCGTCGGCCCCTCCGCGGCCCCGTCGAGCACCGCGACGACCCCGTGCCCGCCGACCCCGGTCGTCACCTCGAGCCCGGCGGCCCGCAGCTGCTCCGCCACCAGCCCGGCCGTCTCCCGTTCCTCCCCGGCCGGCTCGGGGCGCCGGTGAATCTCCCGCCGCAGCGCGATCAGATCATCGTCGATATTCGTCACCGTCGAATCTTGCGCACAGCTGCCGTCCTCCCGCACCACCATTTCGGCCGGGAGGGCCGGTCAGCGGGCGCCCGGCGTCACGCCGTAGACCAGGCGCAGGATCGCGTCGGTGAGCGTGTCCAGCAGCGCGTCCTCGTCGGCGGCGCCGGGATTGGCGTAGACGTCGGCGAACATGGTGCTGCGCAGGTGGACGGCCATCTTGGCCAGCAGGTCGGCCGGGCCGTCGACGGTGAGACCGGCGCGGGCGTCCCGCCGGATGCGGGCGGCGAAGGCGGAGCAGCCCTGGTCGATCATGCGGTCGCGGACCTGCAGCACGTCGGGGCCGGGGTCGGGCGTGATGAAGGCCTCGCGCAGCCAGCGGCCGTCGACCTTCCAGCGGGCCAGGCCGGCGGCCAGGCCACGGCGCAGCGCGCCCCGGTCGAGGCCGTCGGAGGCGAGCCACTCGGCCATCTCCAGGTCGGCCTCGGCGATGTTCTGATCGACGAGCGCGGCGAGCAGCGCCTGCTTGGACTCGAAGTAGAAGTAGAAGCCGGAGCGGGCGATGCCGGCGGCCCCGGCCAGCTCGTCGACCGTGACCTGACTGATCGACTTGTCGCGGAACACGGCCCGCGCGGCGTCGACCAGGGCCTGCTCCCGCTGGTCGCCCTTGGTGGGGGCGCGGCGACTCTTGACGGCTGGCACGGCGCCGATTCTACAGGCCATCGGAAGGAATCGACGTCACATCTTTAGTTTTCGACACGGTGTTGATAATTTTCGGCGCCGGGTCTAGCTTGGGGCTCATGCCCCTCCGTACCCGCCTCGCACTACCCGTCGCCTGCTACGCCGTGCTCCTCGTCTCCGCCCTCCAGACGCTCGTCGTCCCGGTCGTCGCAGACATCCAGCACGACCTCGGCGTCTCCACCAGCGCGGCCAGCTGGGTGGTCACCGCGAACCTGCTCGCCGCTGCCGTCCTCACCCCGATGCTCGGCCGCCTCGGCGACCTCCACGGCCGCCGCCCGGTCATGCTCGGCGTCCTGACCGTGGTGCTGCTCGGCTCCGTACTGGCGGCCACCACGGAAAGCCTGCCGCTGCTGCTGGCGGCCCGCGTCGCCCAGGCCGCCAGCTTCGGACTGTTCCCGCTGGCCATCGGCGTGCTCCGCGAGGAACTACCGCCCGCGCGGCTGACCGGTGCAATGGCGCTGGTCAGCGGCATGCTCTCGGTCGGCGCCGGCTTCGGCCTGGCCGTGACCGGCCTGCTGATGCGCAACGGCGGCGACTACCACCAGCTGTTCTGGCTGGCCACCGCGCTGGTCGCGGTCGGTCTGGCCGGTGTCTGGCTGCTTCCCCGGCGCGCGGGCGCGGCCACCGGCGGCCTCGACTGGGCCGGCGCGATCCTGCTCGGCGGCGGCCTGGTCCTGCTGCTCCTGCCGCTGGAGGAGGGCAACGGCTGGGGCTGGGGCTCGGCGAAGGTCATCGGCTCGCTGATCGCGGCCGTCGTCGTACTCACCGTGTTTGTCCTGGTCGAACGCCGCATTACGCATCCACTGGTCAGCACGCGCATGCTCACCCACCGCCCGATCGTGGTCGCGAACCTGGCCGGGCTGTTCCTCGGCTTCGCCATGTTCGCCGTGTTCCTGGCCGTCTCCGCCCTGGTCCAGACCCCGCACGAGGTCGCCGGCTACGGCTTCGGCGCGTCCGTGCTCGCGGCCAGCCTGGTCTACCTGCTGCCCGGCACCGCCAGCGGCGTGATCACCGCCCCGCTCGGCGGCCGCCTGGTCTCCCGCTTCGGCGCGAAGGCGACGCTGGTGATCGCCGCCGTGCTGGCCGGCCTCGGCTTCGCCATGCTCGCGGTGCTGCACAACGCCACCTGGCAGGTCATCCTGGGCGCGCTGGTGGTCAACAGCGCGGTAACGTTCGGTTACGCCGCCCTGCCCACGCTGCTCATCGCGAACGTCACCCCCGCCGAGACCGGCATCGCCAACAGCGTCAACTCGATCGCCCGCTCGATCGGCATGTCGCTCGGCACCGCCTTCGTGGTCACCATGATGACCCGCAACCCGATCCCCGGCCCGATCCCACTGCCCGCCGAGTCCCAGTTCACAACGGTCTTCGTCATCGGCGCATCCCTGGCCGCACTGGCCGCCGCCACCGTCGCCTTCCTCCTGCCCCACCCCCGCCGCCCCAACCCCACCGTCAGCGAGGCCGAGACCGACGACGTCCTGGGCGCCGCCGGCCTCGACGTCCCGATCACCCCCACCCGCGCCTGACCTCTCGCCCCCAGCCTCCACGCAGGCATCCGGAACACCCAAAATCAACCCCTGGAAGCCCTTCGCCTGAGGTGCGGCGGCTTCCCGCCACACCCACGGCGACCTTGGCGCCGATCGCACCTTGGCGCCGATCGCACCTTGGCGCCGATCGCACCTTGGCGCCGATCGCACCTTGGCGCCGATCGCACCTTGGCGCTGACGGCACCTGGCGCCGATCGCACCTTGGCGCCGATCGCACCTTGGCGCTGACGGCACCTGGCGCCGATCGCACCCTGGTGCCGGAAGGGCCCCGGCGCCGGAAGGGCCCACGCCGTACCTGCCGGGCGACCGCCACCCTCCATCCACGGCGAACCGGTGCGACACGGCCTGTGGATCATTGACGTCGACAGAATGGCGGTCGGCGAGTGGGCTTTGACCGCCATTCTGTCGACGTCAATGATCCACACACATGCGCGGGCGGCCCATCCGAAACGCTCGCGAACCCGCGCCCCTCTTATCGCGATATTTCGGGCACAGAACACCCAGTTGATCAAGGCGGATGCGGGACTCAAGATCCTTGCGTCTCTGGTGGCCCTTTCACGGGCCGGGAAAGGGCCACCAGAGACGCAAGGATCTTGAACAGCCCTACGGCCCGTCCACCGTCGCGTCTTTTGTCCTTTATGCGCAAGCACCCACAAAGGTGACCGCCTGGTTGCCCCGTCTGCCATCGACCCGCCCGCAGGGGAGCAGATCGTCGGTAGGGCCGCCACCAACGCTTCCGGCGGCAACCCGCGAAACGCAAGCCTGAACCCAACCACGACGCTGACCGGCGCCGGCCCGCCCGACGCAACCCTCAAACCCGGACCACCCACTGGACCGCGGAAAGTGCCCGCCCAAACGCGAGAACCACGCAGCCGCCACACGACAGACCAAAGCTGGCGGCCCTGCCGATGATCTGCTCGGCTTGTCCCGGGTCGATGGCAAACGGGGCAGCCAGGCCGCACGAAACCCGACCACCCACGAACCTGGGCCCAGCGCAGCCGAAGGGTGTTGGATCCTGCCCCGGAGCCGGAGCGCTCCCGCCGGAGGCAAAACAGCAACCAACCCACCCAACGCAACCAATAACACGAAATTTCGGGCGCGTCAGTGCCCGGTTGCCCGTGCCCGGTTGCCACCACTCCTCCCGCGGCACCGGACGCGCCTCGATCAACGCGAGCACGACGGTAGCCGCGTGCCCTTCCCCGACCACGGCGGAACCGGCTCCGACGCGAAGCGGCAAGCGGAGCGCCGGCGGAGTCTTGGCGCGCAGCGAGGTTTGCCCGCGGGAGCAAACGGACCGCCACCACGCCGGAAGCGGGAAATCAAGATCTTGATCTTCAAGAACGCGCACCGCAACCGTGCGTCAGGGTGTGCCGCGCGTGGTGGCGTCGACCGCGATGGGGACGATGTCCGTCCGGAGCCAGGTTTCGTAGTAGTCGTAGGGCACCAGGGACTTGTCCCAGGTCGTGGAGCGGATGCGCAGCAGCGCCGTGGCCGGCGGGATCTCCAGGTACGCGGCGATCTCTGGCGTGGCCGCGACCGCATGCAGGACCCGTCGGGCGCCGGCGGCCGCGTACCCGCCGGCCTGTAGCGCGGTGGTCAGCGACGAGCTGCCGTCACGGACTCCGGTGGCGGCCTCGACGACCGGCGCCACCGCGGGCGGCGTCCAGTTCATGCTGTAGAGGACGGGTTCGCCGTCGATGCTGCGGACCCGTTCGAGCACGAAGCCGGCCGAGTTGCGGGGGACGCGCAGGGCGGCGGCGACCTCGTCCGGGAGTTTCTGCTCGCCGGAGTGGACGACGCGGGTGGTCAGGCGCGGGTCGCCGTGGCCGAGGCCGCTCTCCAGGAAGCCGCCGAGGCCCTCGATCAGCCAGCCCTGCGGGGCCGTGGGCTCGGCGACGAAGTATCCGCGGCGTGCGACCTTGAGCGCGTACCCGTTGGTCTCGAGCATGTCGAGTGCCTGGCGGACGGTCGGGCGGGACAGGGAGAACTCGCGGTGCAGTTCGCTCTCGCCGGGCAGGCGTTCGCCGGGCTGCAGCTCGCCGTCCTGGATCCGGCCGAGCAGGACGTCGTAGAGCTGCACGTAGTAGGGCACCGGGGAGGCGCGTTTGATGTGCTTCATCGCACCTCCATTCGGCTCTGCAGGAATCTTACGGACAGGCGGCACGGGACTATGCGAGGGCGGTGTCGTAGGACAGTGCGGCCCGCGCGGCCCGGTGCTGACTCATGATCAGGTCTTCGGTGCGGGCGCCGGGGACGTCGCGGACGGTCGGGCTCCAGTCGGGGAACGTGCCGGTGAGCGCGCCGCCGGCCTGGACCGCGGCGCCGATCGAGACGTACTCGCCGGGTTCGGGCAGCAGCAGAGGCACGTCGATGATCTGGGTCAGTATCCGCTGCACGGCGGGGCTGCGGGCCGCGCCGCCGATGAGCAGCAGGCGGTCGATGGGTACGCCGCAGGCCCGCGCCGCCTCGATCATGACGACCTGGCTGGCGAGCATGCCTTCGATGACGGCGCGGGCGAAGTTCGGCCGGGTGAAGTTGGTGAGTGTGGCGCCGTGCAGGGACGCGGTGGCCTGCGGGAGGTCGGGCGTGCGTTCGCCCTCGAAGTAGGGCAGCAACGTCAGCCCGCCGGCGCCGGGCGCGGCCTCCAGGGCCAGCGTGGACAGTTCGCCGTAGGTGCAGCCGAGCAGGTTGATGCCGGCGTCGAGGTCGCGGGCCGCGTTCAGCGTGGCGGCCAGCGGCAGGTGGTCGCCGGTCGCGTCGGCGTAGCCGCACACCACGCCCGAGTAGTCGTGCACCGGTTTGGCGCTGCGGCTGTAGACCACGCCGGACGTGCCGAGCGACATGACGGCGTCGCCGACGCGCAGCTGCAGCGCGAGCGCGGCCGCGGCGTTGTCGCCGCTGCCCGCGCCGATGACCAGGCCGGGCGGGATGCCGGGGATGCCGTCCGCGGTGACGCCGGCGCGGTCCAGCGGGCCGAGCACCCGGGGCAGGCGCACGGACCTGCCGAGCGCGTGTACGACGAGGTCGGGGCAGTAGTCGCCGGTCTCACCGGACCAGTAGCCGGTGCCGCTGGCCTCGGAGCGGTCGGTGACGAGGTGGTCGAAGCCGGCCCGGCCGGGTCCGAAGCCCATCAGGCGCCAGGTGAGCCAGTCGTGGACGACCGCGACCGCAGCGGTACGACGCGCGGACGCCGGGTCGGTGTCGCGCAGCCAGCGCAGCTTGACCACGGTGTCGGAGAGCGTGATCGGCAGCCCGGTGCGCCGGATCCACTCGTCGAAGCCGATCTCCCGGTTGAGCGCGACGACCTGCGGGTGAGACCCGGTGTCGTTCCACAGTGGTGAGTCGCGGACGACCGCGCCGTCATCGTCGAGGAAGACGGGCGTGTGCTGCTGGCCGCTGACCGACAGTGCGGAGACGTCGTGGAGGCCGCCGGCCCGGTCCACGGCGAGCAGCAGCGCCTGCCACCACTCGTCCGGGTGGATGATCTTCTGCGGCGGGTGTGCGGCCCTGCCCTCGCGGACGAGCCGGCCGGTCCGCAGGTCGCGGACCTCCACCTTGCAGCTCTGGGTCGAGGAGTCGATCCCGGCTACCAGCGTCATGAGTTACCACCGTTGTTCACCATGAGAGTTGTCCGAGGTTCCGCATGACCGGGCGCATGGATTCGCGCCATTCCCGCAGCTGGGCGTGCCGGCCCGGGTCCGCCTCCACGAGCCACGGGTCGCAGGAGTCCCAGTCGCTGGTGTGCGCGGAGGCGAGTGCCTGGGCGCCGCGGGACACCACCTCGGGGAACGTGGAGACGCTCAGGTCCGCGCCGAGGAAGTCGGCCTTCAGGTGCAGCCAGAGCCGGTTCTCACTGGCCGGGCCGATGACCTTGATGGTGGTCGCGTCGGACCGGAACAGCTCCAGAACCGTGGCGAACTGAATGGCCAGACCCAGAAAACACCCGAAAACGATGTCCTCCGCGCGTACGCCGCTGCCGAGATTCGCGATGAGGCCACGCGCGGCCGCGGACTTCTCCGGCGGCGGGCTGCCCCGGAACTGCGGCACGACGACCGGGACGGCGGCGAGGTCGATCTGCCCGGACAGGTAGCGTTCGCTGAGCGCGGCCACGCAGGTCGCCAGCATCGACTCGGACATGCCGAGCATCCGCTGCAGCGTCTCGAACGCGGAGCCGCCGGTCGGGATCGAGGCGAAGAGCGTGTAGGCGGAGCCGTCGCAGGCCAGCCCGTTCGCCAGCATCGACCGGGCCGAGTAGTCGTCCAGGCTCGGCTCGTCGCGCAGCAGCAGCACGCCTTCGGTGGTGCCGGTGGAGTTGAGCACCTCGCCCTTGCGCAGGCCGGCCCCGGCCGCGCCGACCATGTGGTCGTGGCCGACCACGTGCACGCTCACCTCCGCGGGCAGCCCGGTGTCCCGGGCGACGGTGGCGGACAGCTCCTGGCCCTGGTCCGCGCGGCGCAGGCCGGGGAAGAGCGCCGGGTCGACGCCGGCCAGCGCGCACATCTCCGGCGACCACTCGCCGGCGCGCAGGTCGAGCGCCATGGTGCGGCTGGCCAGCGAGTATTCTGCCCAGCGGTGACCGGTGAGCCAGGCCGCGACGTACTCGGACACGTTGAGCCAGCGCAGATCCTCGGTGCCGTACGTGGTGTGCGCGACCGCCCAGGCGACCTTGGACAGCGAGTAGTTGGCGTTGGCGGGCAGCCCGGTGCGCCGGTAGACGCGGGTGCGGGCCGCGTGGTCGAGGCCGTTGATCAGGGCGGCGCCGCGCTGGTCGTGCCAGAGGATCATGGGGGAGCGCAGTTCCAGGCCGGGGCCGACGAGCCCGCCGGACTCGCCCACCCCGGCGATGGCGATGCGGGCCACGGCCTCCCGGTGCGCCGGGTCGAGGCTCCGGACGAATCGCACGATGATCGCCAGGAGCGCGTCCACGTCGTAGACGACTCCCCAGGAGTCGGTCACGTTGGGCGTGGGCTGCTTGTCGGACGCGAGCTGGTGGCCGTCGCCGTCGAAGAAGCCGAGTTTGATCCTGGTGGTGCCGATGTCGATCGTGATCGTGGGTTTCATCGTCCTGGTCCTCCGCGTGATCCCGTCAGATGCCGGGGTTCAGGGTTCTGATCCGGCTCTCGACGACGTCCGTGATGGCGCCCACGGCCGCGCGGGAGACCCGGATCAGCGCGTACTCCTTCGGGTTGGCCACATAGGCCTCGCCGAACGTCCTGATCATGGCGTTGCGCAGGTCGCTGGCGACGTTGACCTTCACGACGCCGTACTCGTGGAGCCGGCCGAGCTGTTCCGCAGGCAGGCCGGAGCCGCCGTGGATGACCAGCGGCACCGCGCTCGCCTCCTGCACCCGGCGCAGCAGGTCCATGTCGATGCGCACGTCCGGCGCGTAGCCGTGCACGTTGCCGACCGAGACCGCGAGCATCTGGCAGCCGGTCGCCTCGACGAACGCGGCCACCTGCGCGGGGTCGGTGGTGGCCTCGCGCTCCGGGCCGAGGTCGTCCTCCTTGCCGCCGATGCTGCCGAGCTCGACCTCGAGCGCGTAGCGGGGCGGGGTGAGCCGGCGGGCCTGCTGGGACAGCGACACGTTCTGGTCGTAGTCGTGCCCGGAGGCGTCCATCATGATCGAGGTGAAGCCGGCGGCCAGCGACGCGCTGACGTCGTCGAGCGTGCGGCCGTGGTCCAGGTGCAGCGCCACCGGTACGTCGACCGCGGCGAGCCGGCGGCTGACCATGTCGTAGATGTAGTCGTACCCGGAGAGCACCGCATTGGTCGGCGCGACCTGGATGAACGTGGGCACGCCGGTGTTCTCGATCGCCGCGACGATGCCCATCGTGGTCTCGATGTTGGTGGTGTTGAAGGCGCCCGCCACCAACCCCCTGGACATGCACTGTTCTATGACCTCAAGTCCACTGACCAGGCCCATGGTGTTTCCTCTCGATGAGACGTCAGAGCGTCGCGGCGCCGGTCATGATCGCGACGCCCTGGGTCATGTCGTGACTGGACGACGTGATGACGCCGGCGCAGCGGCCGAGCCGCTGGATGTGGATGCGGTCCGCGATCTCCCACACGTGCGGCATGTTGTGGCTGATCAGGATCACCGGCAGGCCACGGTCGCGCAGCGCCTTGATCGCGTCCAGGACCAGGCCGGACTCGCGGACGCCGAGCGCCGCGGTCGGCTCGTCGAGGACCACCAGCTTGGAGCCGAACGCGGCCGCGCGAGCCACGGCGATGGCCTGGCGCTGGCCGCCGGAGAGCGTCTCGACGCGCTGGCCGGGGTTCTGGATGGTGCGGATGCCGAGCTGCTGGACCGCGGCCATCGACTTCTCCCGCATGGCCTTGGTGTCCAGCAGCCGGAACACGGAGCCGAGCGGGCCGGGCCGGCGGATCTCGCGGCCGAGGAACATGTTCGTGGCGATGTCCAGCGCCGGCGACATGGCCAGCGACTGGTACACCGTCTCGATGCCCACGTCCTTGGCGTCCTGCGGGCGCCTGAACGAGACCGGCGTGCCGTCCAGTTCGAGCGTGCCGCCGTCCGGGACCAGCGCGCCGGTCAGGCACTGGATCAGCGTGGACTTGCCGGCGCCGTTGTCCCCGATGATCGCGAGCACCTCGCCGGGGAAGACATCCAGGTCGACGCCGTCCAGGCCGACGACGCGGCCGAACGTCTTGCGGATGCCGCGGGCCGACAGGACCGGGCGTCGCGTGCTCTCGGTCATGACCGCACCTTCCTGATCCACTGGTCGGCGGCGACGGCGGCGATGACGAGGACGCCGACGGCCAGCACGCGGTACTCGTCGTCGAGGCCGACCAGCGTCAGCCCGATGGCGAAGCTCTGCACGATCAGCGCGCCGAGCACGGTGCCGATGACGCCGCCGCGGCCGCCGAAGAGGCTGGTGCCGCCGATGACCACGGCCGTGATGCTGGCCAGGTTGGCGTCCACGACGCCGTTCGGCGAGGCGGCGCCGGCCCGGCCGATCAGCACCCAGGCGGCGATGCCGTAGATGACGCCGGCCACGATGTAGACGCTCAGCCGGACCCGGCTGACCGAGATGCCGGCGAGGCGGGCGGCCTCGGGCGCATCGCCGACCGCGAAGACGCGGCGGCCCCACGCGGTGAAGCCGAGCGCGTAGCCGACGGCCAGGTAGAGCACCGCCACCACGATGATGCCGACGTTGAGGTCCAGGCCGAACAGCGGGACCCGGGTGCCGGCCGCGGTCATCGCGCCGGGCATCTTGCTGCCCTGCACGGTGGAGCCGCCGGTGAGCATCAGCGTGATCGCGGTGAAGATGCTGAGCGTGCCGAGCGTGACGATGAACGGCGGCAGGTTGATCCGGGACACCAGCGCGCCGTTGACCAGCCCGCAGAGCGCGCCGATGAGCACGCCGATCAGGATCGCCGCGGGCGCGGGCACGCCGTGCTGCGAGGACAGCAGCGCGGAGGACATGCAGGCCAGGATCGCGGCCGCGCCGACGGACAGGTCGATGCCGCCGGTGATGATGATCAGCGTCTGGCCGACACCGAGCGCGGCGATGACCGCGGTCTGCTGCAGCAGCAGCGAGATCGCACGGGGCTGGGCGAAGTCCGGGTTCAGCGACGTGAACACCACGATGGACAGCACCAGCAGCACCAGCGGGCTGACCCAGGGGTGCTCGTGCAGCACATGCTGTGCACGGAGGGCGGGGGAGGCCCCGCGGCCGGTGGCCGCGGGACCCTTCGTCGAGGTCTCGGTGGCGCTCATGTCACCAGCAGATCTTCGCGCCGTCGGCGGTGGAGACGGACGTGACGCCGGCCTGCGCCTTGTCGGTGATCAGCGCGGTGCCGGTGTTGAAGAAGTCCAGCCCGTCGGACGGGGACGGCAGCGCGTTGCCCGCGACCTTGTCCGCGATCGCCTTCACGCCCAGCTCGGCCATCTTCACCGGGTACTGCTGCGAGGTGGCCGCTATGACGTTCTTCGAGACGTTCTCGACGCCGTCGCAGGAGCCGTCGATGGAGACGATCGTGACCTTGTCCTGCAGCCCGGCGGCCTGCAGCGCCTTGTAGGCACCGGCCGCGGACGGCTCGTTGATCGTGTAGACGAGGTTGATGTCCTTGTTCTTGGTCAGGCAGTTCTCCATCGCGGTACGGCCGCCGTCCTCCGCGCCGGTGGTCGGTTCCTGACAGGCGATCGTGTAGGTGCCACCGCCGCCGTACGTGCCGGACTGCGCCTCGTCGCCCTTCTTGGTCCTGTCCGCCAGGTCGATGCCCATGCCCTGGAGGAAGCCCTGGTCGCGGTTCAGGTCGGTCTGGATGGTCCGGTCGCTGAACTGGTCGAGCATGGCGATCACCGCGGGCTTGCCGGCCATGAACGTCTTCGACCACTCGCCGATCAGCTGGCCGGCCTGGAAGTTGTCGGTCGCGAACGTGAGGTCCGCGGTGTCGATCGGGTCCGGCGGCGTGTCCAGCGCGATCACGGTGACGCCCTTGGCGCGGGCGTCGTTCATGGCGTTGTTGACCGCGGGGCCGCTGGGCAGGATCAGGATGCCGTCCTGGCCCTTGAGCACGGCGTTCTCGATCTCGTCGATCTGGCCCTGCTCGTCGCCGTCCTTCTTCGCGGCCACGACCGTCAGGTCCACGCCGTGCTTCGCGGCCTCGGCCTTGGCGCCGTCGGCGAGCGCGGTGAAGAACGGGTTCTGCAGGTCTTTGAGGATCAGCGTCACGGTGGCGGACCCGTCGGAGTCCCCGGACGAACCGGAGCCGCAGGCGACGAGCGAGGTGAGCAGGGCAGAGGTGGCGGCCAGCGCCGCTACGACACGGAGTGCCCGGTGGGTTCGTGGCATGGAGATGTCTCCTTGAACGGAGGCGGTGCCGCCTCGCGAGTTGACGGTGTGACTGTATGCACGGCTCGTACCTCCTGTCGAGACTGTACGTACAACAAGTACGACTGGGTTCTACCTGCGGCGGAATGCACCGCCCAGAAGATAATGATTACTGACTCGCAGGGCTGTTTGTCCCGGAATGCCCAGGTCAGACGGACAGCGCGGCCTCGACCGCGGCCGCGCAGTGCAGCCGGGTCGACGCGAAGACCGGCACGTCGCTGTCGCTCTGGTCCACGAGCAGCTCGATCTCGGTGCAGCCGAAGACGATGCCCTGCGCGCCGGCCGTGGTCAGCCGCCGGATCACGCCGCGGTACGCCGCCCGTGACTCCGGCCGGACCACGCCCCGGCACAGCTCCGCGTAGATGATGTCGCTGACCAGGCGCCGATCCTGTGCGTTCGGCACCAGCACGCGCAGGCCGTGCGCGGCCAGCCGGTCGGACAGGAACGGCTCGGCCATGGTGAACCGGGTGCCGAGCAGCCCGACCGTGCGTACGCCCGCGGCCAGCGCCGCGGCCGCGGTCGCGTCCGCGATGTGCAGCAGCGGGATCCGTACCGCCGCCTGGATCTCGGGTGCGATCTTGTGCATCGTGTTCGTGCACAGGACCAGCAGCTCCGCGCCGCCCGCCTCCACGGCCCGTGCCGCGCGGCCCAGCTCGATCGCGGCGTCCACCCAGTGCCCGTCCGCCTGCATGCGCTCGATCGGCGCGAAGTCCACTGAGTACACCAGGCAGCGCGCGGAGTGCAGCCCGCCCAGCTGCTCCGCCACCATCTCGTTGATCAGCCGGTAGTACTCGGCCGTCGACTGCCAGCTCATGCCGCCGATGAGCCCGATCAGTCGCATGCCCAGAGCGTAACCGAGGGCGTCACCACTGGCACGTTGAGTGACCTTAGGGGTCGCACTGGTACCCAGGTACCAGTCGCCCGCGGCAGGAGTCGCCTTCGGTACCACGGAACGGCCGCCGCGCGCTCCTAGCGTGGAGATCATGAGGAACGAGGAGCGGGAATCATGATCGAGGTACGGCAGGTCACCAAGCGCTACGGGCCGAAGGTCGCGGTCGACGGGCTGACGTTCACGGCGAAGCCGGGGCAGGTCACCGGCTTCCTCGGGCCGAACGGCGCGGGCAAGTCCACCACCATGCGGATGATCATCGGGCTGGACAAGGCCACGTCCGGCACGGTCACCGTCAACGGGAAACGCTACGCGGAGCACGCGGCCCCGCTGCACGAGATCGGCGCGCTGCTCGAGGCGCGCTCCGTGCACCCGGGCCGCAGCGCGCGCAGCCACCTGCTGGCGCTGGCCCGCACGCACGGCATCCCGCGCTCCCGCGTCGACGAGGTACTGGACCTGGCCGGTCTCACCGCGGTCGCGGGCAAGCGGGCCGGCGCGTTCTCGCTCGGCATGGGACAGCGGCTCGGCATCGCGGCCGCGCTGCTCGGCGACCCGGCCGTGATCATGCTGGACGAGCCGGTCAACGGCCTCGACCCGGAGGGCGTGCTGTGGGTGCGCGGGCTGCTGTCCGGCCTGGCCGCGGAGGGCCGCACCGTGCTGCTCTCCTCGCACCTGATGGCCGAGACCGCGCTGATCGCGGACCACCTGGTCGTCGTCGGCAAGGGCCGGCTGCTGGCCGACACCAGCGTGGCCGAGCTGATCACCAGCGTGGGCGGCGGCGTGCGGGTCGGCAGCGACGAGGCGGACCGGCTGCGCGGCCTGCTGGCCCGGCCCGGCGTGAGCGTCTCCTCGGGCGCGGACGGCGAGCTGGACGTGACCGGCATGGACGCGCGCGAGATCGGCGCGATCGCCGGCGCGCACGGGGTGCCGCTGTTCCAGCTGACCACGCGCACCGCGTCCCTGGAGGACGCGTTCATGGACCTGACCAGAGACAGCGTCGAGTACGGGAGCGTGCCCGCATGACCACCATGACCGCCGAGCGCCCGGTAACGGTAGAAACAAGAAAACACACGGGAAAGCTGACGTTCCGCGGCGTGATGGCCGGGGAGTGGACCAAGTTCTGGTCGCTGCGCTCCTCATGGATCACGCTCGGCGTCTCGCTGCTGCTGATCGGCGCGCTGGGCGCGATCGCGGCGTTCGCCTACACGGCGAACCCCGGCGGCGACGAGGTCGGCCCGCCCGGCCCGCTCGGGCCGGACGGCATGGACGCGGTCTCGATCGCGATCTCCGGCACCACATTCGCCTCGCTGGCGCTGGGCGTGCTCGGCGTGCTGGTCAGCGCCGGTGAGTACAGCACCGGCCTGATCCGGGCCACGTTCGCGGCCGTACCCGCACGGCTTCCGGTCCTCTGGGCGAAGGCGCTGCTCTACGGCCCGATCGCGCTGATCGTCGGCGCGGTGGGTGCGCTCGCCGCGTTCGCCGTCGGCCTGCCGATCCTGGACGGCGAGCCGGTCGCGATGGCGTTCTCGGACGACAACGTGCTGCGCAGCCTGCTCGGCGTCGGCCTCTACCTGGGCCTGGTCGGCGTGCTGGGCGTGGCGCTCGGCGCGCTGGTGCGGTCCAGCGCCGGCGGCATCGCGATCCTGGCCGGTGGCCTGCTGATCCTGCCCGGCCTCGCCATGCTGCTGCCGTCCGACTGGTACGACGCGATCGACGGCTACCTGCCCAGCAACGCGGGCAGCGAGATCATGTCCACCACCTCGGACCGGCCCTGGATCGGCCTGGCGATCTTCGCGGGCTGGGTGGCCGCCACGCTCGCCGCGGCCGCGTACCGGCTGGTGAAGACGGACGCGTAAGACAGAATGAGCGCGATGAGCGACACCTGGCTGCTGCGGGCGCAGCAGAGGATGGCCGCCGCCGTTCGGCGGCGGCCCTGGGTGCTGGACCTGTTGGTGCTGGTCCCGGTCGTACTGTCCGGGCTCGGCGACGTGTTCGGCGACCGGCACGCCGCCGAGGGCGGCCCGTTCGGCGGCGACGAGTTCGGCACGCTGCCGCCCACGGTCACCGGTGCGCTGGTCGGGCTGCTGGTGTTCACGCTCTTCTGGCGGCGGCGGGCCCCCGCGATCGTGCTGGGCGTGGTCCTCGCGGTCGAGTTCGGCGTCTGGCTGGCCGGCGCGTGGCTGCAGGCCGGCATGGCGATGCTCCTCGCGCTGTACGCGCTGGCCCGGCACGGCAACCTGCGTACCCTCGCCTGGTTCTGCGGGGTGGTGGTGGCCCTGGTCGGCGTCGGCATGCACCTGCTGCTGCCGGTCGCGCACCCGTGGACCGGCATGTTCTTCATGATCGGTGTCGGGACCGCCGCGGTGGCGCTGGCGCTGACCGTGCGGACCCGGGCCGCCTACCTGGCCGCGCTGGAGGACCGCGCCCACCGCCTCGAGGTCGAGCGCGATCAGCGCGAGCGGCTGACCGCGGCCGCGGAACGGTCCCGGGTGGCGCGCGAGATGCACGACATCGTCGGTCACAATCTCTCCGTGATGATCGGTCTCGCGGACGGCGGCGCGGTGCTGGCGGCCAGCCGCGGCGAGTCCACGGCCGAGCCGCTGCGCCTGATCGGCGAGACCGGCCGGCAGGCGCTCGGCGAGCTGCGGCGCGTGCTGGGTGTGCTCCGTGACGGCACGACCGCGGCGCGGCTGAGCCCGCAGCCCGGCGTCGCGGACCTGGACGACCTGGTCCGGCGGGTGCGCGCGGCGGGGCTGACCGTCGACTACCGCACGACCGGCGAGGTGGGCGCGCTCGGCAGCGGCCTGCAGCTGACCGTCTACCGGATCGTGCAGGAGGCGCTGACCAACACGCTCAAGCATGCGGGCGCGGGTTCCGCGGCCACGGTCTCGGTGACCGCAGAGGATCACACGGTACGGGTGAGCGTGCGCGACACCGGCCCGTCCGCCGGGTTCGTGCCCGCGCCCGGTGACGAGCCCGGCCACGGCCTGGCCGGCATCCGTGAACGTGCCGGTCTCTACGGCGGCGAGGTGAGCGCGGGCCGCCACGGGTCCGGCGGCTGGCAGGTCGAGACGCTGCTCAACGACCGCCCGGCGGCGCTGGCATGACCACCGTCCTGATCGTCGACGACCAGCCCCTGCAGCGCCTCGGATTCACGATGCTCCTGGAGGGTACGCCCGGGATGTCCTCGGTCGGCGAGGCCGGGCACGGCGCCGAGGCGGTACGGATGGCCGCGGAGCTGCGCCCGGACGTGGTGCTGATGGACGTGCGCATGCCCGGCATGGACGGCATCGAGGCCACCCGGCGGATCGTGGCGCTCGGCGGGCGCACCCGCGTGCTGATCCTGACCACGTTCGACCTCGACGAGTACGTCTACGCCGGGCTGCGCGCCGGCGCCAGCGGCTTCCTGCTCAAGGACGCCCGACCGGAGGAGCTGATCGCCGGCATCCACGCGGTCGACGCCGGGGACGCCGTGGTCGCGCCGCGGCTGACCCGCCGCCTGATGGAGGCCTACACCCGCGATGCGACGCCGGCGCCCGGCGGGGACGCGCGGCTGACCGCGCTCAGCGAGCGTGAGCACGAGGTGCTGGTCGCGATCGGCCGCGGCTGGACCAACACCGAGATCGCGGAACGCCTGGTGCTGACCGAGTCGACCGTGAAGAAGCACGTCGGCCGGGTGCTGGCCAAGCTCGGCGCCCGCGACCGCGTCCAGGCCGTCATCATCGCCTACGACACCGGCCTGGTCCGCCCCGGTGACGCCGCCTGATCAGCGGAACGCGGCCACGTTGCGCACCGCCCACTCCGCGAACGTGCGCGGGGCGCGGCCGAGGACGCGCTCCACGTCCGGGCTGACGCGGACCTCGTCCGGGCTGGGGTTGCCCAGGATGTCCAGCGTGTCGTCGGCGACCTCGGGCGGCATGTTCGCGACCATGGCGGCCTTGGCCTCCTCCCGGGTCAGCTCGTGGAAGCGGACCGGCTCGCCGAGCGCCGCACCGATGGCCGCCGCCTGTTCCCGTGGTGTGATCGCCGACGGGCCGGTCAGCGCGTAGACGCCGCCGGTGTGCCGCTCGTCCAGCAGGCAGGCGGCCGCGACCTCGGCGATGTCCGCGGGGTCGATCGCGGGCACACCGACGTCGCCGAACGGCGCGGGCACCACCCGCCGCGTGCGGATGGACTCGGCCCACCACAGCACGTTGGAGTCGAAGCCGCCCGGCCGCAGGATCGCCCAGTCCGCACCGGAGGATCGCAGCGTGTCCTCGACCGCGCGGGTCGCGATCCGGGTCGTGCCGTACGGCCGGGTCACCACGCCCAGCGTGGAGAGCATGACGATCCGGCGGACGCCGGCGTCGACGGCCTGGCCGATCAGGTCCGCCGGGCGGGCCCCGGGCGCGTGCAGATCGCCGGAGAGCAGCAGGAACAGTGCCTTCGCGCCGTCCAGTGCGGGTGCGAGGCCGTCCGGCACGGACAGGTCGGCCGCGACGTGCCGCACGCCGTCCGGCACCGGTGCCGCGGTGCGGGACACGGCGGTCACCTGCTGTCCCTGCGAGGCCAGCGCCTGCGTCAGCGGCCGGCCCACGTTGCCGGTCGCCCCGGTGATCACGATCATGACGTACTCCCTGTGTCGGTGGGTTGCGGTGCCCACGACGCTAGGGGCCAGGCTTACTCTCGGTAAGGACGTACCTCTGGGTAAGCTCATGACATGGTGGACAGTGAGCAGGTCGCGGTGGCCGGCGTCGGGGCGCGTTATGAGGTCTTTCACACGGACTGCCCGGCGCGGGACGTGGTCGACCACGTGACCAGCCGGTGGGGCATCTGGGTGCTGATCTCGCTGCTGACCACCACGCGGGGCGACGGGCTGCGGTTCTTCGAGCTGCGCGAGAGCATCCACGGCATCAGCGAGAAGATGCTGGCCCAGACGCTGCGCGGGCTGGTCGCGGACGGCCTGGTCTGGCGCGAGGTCACGCCCGCGACGCCGCCGCAGGTCACCTACGGGCTGACGCCGTTCGGCCGTGACCTGGGCGAGCCGCTGACCGACCTGTTCGACCGGATCACCCGCGGGCTGCCGCCGGAGCTCAAGCCCGCGCGGACCGCCGGATCGAGTGCGGCATCATGGGCGCGTGGCGGATCTGTGGATATCAAGGCCGGGGGCGGAGCTGGCGTGCTGGGTGCGGGGTGACGGACCGCCGGTCGGCTACGCGCACGGGATGCTGCTGAGCCGGGGCGCGGAGGACACGCGCGGCCTGCACGACTGGTCGCCGGTGATCACAGAGCGACGCCTCGTCCGGTACGACGCCCGCGCGCACGGCGCATCGACCGGTCGGCCCGTTGCCGAGGACTACACCTGGTCACATCTTGCCGACGACCTGATCGCGGTCGCGGAGACGGTGGGGGAGGGCGCGCCGATCGACTTCATGGGCGCGTCCATGGGGTGCGGCACGCTGCTGTGGGCCGCGAGCCGGGCGCCGGAGCGGTTCCGCCGCCTGGTGCTGATCATCCCGCCGACGACCGGCGCGACCCGGGTCAACGCGCGGCTCTATCTGGCCGAGGCCGCCGCGGTTGAGCGCGGGACGCCGGCGCCGCCGTCCGCGCCTCCGCCGATCTTCGCGAGCCTTCCGTCGTACCCCCAGAAGGCCGCCGTTGATCTGGATCTTCTTCCCTCGGTGCTGCGCGGTGCGGCCGCGTCCGACCTGCCCGATCGTGACGTTCTGGGCCGGGTACAGAACGACACGTTGAT
This sequence comes from Catenuloplanes japonicus, assembly GCF_000717135.1. Classification (GTDB taxonomy): domain Bacteria; phylum Actinomycetota; class Actinomycetes; order Mycobacteriales; family Micromonosporaceae; genus Catenuloplanes; species Catenuloplanes japonicus. The sequence continues at coordinate 139,811 of NZ_JNXY01000004.1, read as the reverse complement.
TCTCGCCTGGGAGACCGATCCGGTGCACCCGGTGAGCTCCGCGCACCTGCTCCACGAGGTGCTCCCGCACGCGAAACTGCAGGTGGCGACCGTCGAGGCCGAGGTGCGCAGGTGGCCGGAAGATGTTGCTGAATATTTGAATTCTTGACGGACCCGCGCCAGCGGCGGTCGTCACCCTGTGGTAGGAAATCTCATCGACACGACGACATGATCCACTGTGGCCACCCAGAGTGGACGAGTTGTGTTGTTCTTTCCATGACCATGAGGTGAGGCGTCATGCAGGCGTTCAGGGCTAAGGCGGTGACCGCGGCCGTGGCAACGGCGGCCGTGCTGCTCTCCGCGGGCTGTGCGGAGAGTAAGCGGGGTGAGACGACCGAGGGTGACCAGACGCTGGTCTTCGGCGTCGCGGCCGACCCCAAGATGCTCGACCCGTCGTTCGCGAAGGACGGCGAGACGCTGCGGGTGGCGCGGCAGATGTTCGAGACGCTGGTGCAGCCGGTGCCGGGCGGCACCGAGGTCGAGGCCGGTCTCGCGGAGAGCTGGCAGGCCAGCCCGGACGGTCTGACCTGGACGTTCAAGATACGGCAGGGCGTGACGTTCCACGACGGGACCACGCTGGACGGCGCCGCCGTGTGTGCGAACTTCGACCGCTGGTTCAACGCGACCGGCGTCATGCAGAGCCCGGACGTGACCGGCTACTGGCAGGACGTGTTCGGCGGGTTCGCGAAGAACGAGAGCGAGTCGCTGCCGCCGAGCCTCTACAAGTCGTGCGCGGCGACGGACGCGGCCACCGCGGTGCTGACGCTGACCCGCACGTCCAGCAAGATTCCGTCCGCGCTGGGCCTGCCGTCGTTCTCGATCCACAGCCCGGCCGCGATGCAGAAGTTCGGCGCCACGATCGGCGGCACCACGCAGTCCGTGGAGTACCCGGAGTACGTGAAGGCGCACCCGACCGGCACCGGGCCGTACAAGTTCGTCTCCTGGGACGTGGCCGCGAAGCGCGTGACGCTGGAGCGCTACGACGGCTACTGGGGCCAGAAGGCGAAGATCAAGACGGTCATCTTCACGGCGATTCCGGACGAGGCCGCGCGCAAGCAGGCGCTGCGCTCCGGTGACATCCAGGGCTACGACGCGGTCGCGCCCGCGGACCAGAAGCCGCTGGCCGACGAGGGCTTCAACGTGCTCATGAAGCCCGCGTTCAACATCCTCTACCTCGGCATCGACCAGGCCGCGAACCCGAAGCTGAAGGATCTGCGGGTCCGCCAGGCGATAGCGATCGCACTCAACCGGCAGGCGCTGGTCGACTCGAAGCTGCCGCCGGGCGCGGAGGTCGCCACCCAGTTCATCCCGCCGACGCTCGCGGGCTGGAACGCGGACGTGACGAAGTACCCGTACGACGTCACCAAGGCGAAGGCGCTGCTCAAGGAGGCCGGCGCGGAGGGCCTGACGCTGAAGTACTACTACCCGACCGAGGTCCAGCGGCCGTACATGCCGAGCACCAAGGACCTGTTCGAGATCCAGAAGGCGGACCTCGAGGCGGCCGGCATCACCATTCAGCCGGTGCCGCTGAAGTGGACGCCGGACTACCTGGCCGCGATCCGCACCACGTCCGACCACGACCTGCACATGCTCGGCTGGACCGGTGACTACGGCGACGCCTACAACTTCATCGGCACGTTCTTCGACCGGCCGCGCAAGGACTTCGGGTTCGAGGACCAGGCGCTGTTCGACCTGTTCAAGACGGCCGACGCGGAGCCGGACGCGACCAAGCGCACCGAGCTCTACAAGCAGCTCAACGCGAAAATCATGGAGACGCTCCCGGCGATCCCGATCTCGCACACGCCGGCCGCGCTCGTGCTCGGCAAGAACCTGACCGGCATCAAGACCAGCCCGCTCAGCAGCGAGCTGCGCCTCTACACCGCGGAGTACACGAGCTAAATGGGTCGCTTCATCGCCCGGCGGCTGATGCAGCTCGTACCGACGCTGTTCGGCCTGTCGATCCTGCTGTTCATCTGGCCGCGTCAGCTGCCGGGCGGTCCGGAGACCGCGCTCCTCGGGGACCGGGGCACGCCGGAGCAGCTCGTGCTGATCCGGCAGAGCCTCGGCCTCGACGAGCCGCTGATCGTGCAGTACGGCAAGTTCCTGGAACGGCTTGCCCGCTTCGATCTCGGCACGTCGATCTCCACCCGGCGGCCGGTGCTCACCGAGTTCGCCGACCGGTTCCCGGCCACGGTCGAGCTGACCGTCACCGCCATGATCATCGCGATCGGGCTCGGCATCCCGCTCGGCTACCTGGCCGCACGGCACCGCGGCTCGATCCTGGACCAGCTCTCCGTGGGCTGGTCCCTGCTCGGCGTCTGCGTGCCGATCTTCTTCCTCGGCTACGTGCTCAAGGCGGTCGGCGCGGAGAACCTCGGTTGGTTCCCGTCCACCGGCCGCCAGGACCCGACCATCGACGCCACGCACGTGACCGGCTTCTACGTGCTCGACGGGCTGCTCACCCAGGAGTGGGACGCGTCGCTCGACGCGCTCTGGCACCTGGTGCTGCCCGGCCTCACGCTGGCCAGCATCCCGCTCGCCGCGATCGTCCGGATCACCAGGGCAAGCGTGATCGAGGTGCTCGGCACCGAGCACGTACGCACGGCCGAGGCCAAGGGCCTCACCGACGCGGTGCTGCGCCGCCGGCACGTGCTGCGCAACGCCATGCTGCCGGTCTCGACCACGATCGGCCTGATGACCGGCACGCTGCTGTCCGGCGCGGTGCTGACCGAGACCGTGTTCGCGTTCGCCGGCATCGGGGCGTTCCTCGCGCAGGCCATCTCCGAACTGGACTATCCGGTGCTGATGGGCTTCATCCTGTTCATCGCGCTCATCTACGTACTCGTGAATCTGGTGGTGGACGTGTCCTACGGCCTGATCGACCCGCGGATCCGGGTCCGGTGAGCGTCCTGACCCGCAAGGCCGATCGCATCGACCGGCTCGCCGACCAGCACGGTCTCAGCCTGTGGCAGGAAGCGCTCCGGCGTCTGCGCCGCAGCCCACCGGCGATCATCGGCGCGGTCATCGTCGTGCTGTTCGTCGTCATCGCGCTGGTCGGACCGCTGCTCGTGCCGCACGACCCGCTCAGCCAGGCGTGGCGCGGCGAGATCAGCGAGGCGCGCGGCGCGTTCCCCGGCCCGCGCGCGGAGAACTGGCTCGGCGTCGACCACCTCGGCCGCGACGAGTTCAGCCGGCTCATCGTCGGCGCGCGGCAGACGCTCATCGTCGGCGTCGTGTCCACACTGCTCGGCCTGGCCGTCGGCGTGCTGATCGGCGGCATCGCGGGCGCGGCGGCCGGTCTCGGCGGACGTGCCGGACGCTTCCTCGACTCGTTCATCATGCGGATCATCGACATGCTGCTCGCGGTGCCCAGCCTGCTGCTCGCGGTCAGCGTCGCGGCCGTGCTCGGGCAGAGCCTGGCCACCGTCATGATCGCGATCGGCCTGGTCTCCGTGCCGATCTTCGCCCGGCTGCTGCGCGGCGCGATGCTGGCCCAGGCCGAGAGCGAGTACGTCACGGCGGCGGTCGCGCTCGGCGTACCCCAATGGAAGATCGCCTGGTCGCACCTGCTGCCGAACTCGGTCGGACCGGTCATCGTGCAGGCCACGCTCACGCTGGCCACCGCGATCATCGAGGCGGCCGCGCTGTCCTTCCTCGGCCTCGGCAACGCGGACGCGGCGATCCCGGAGTGGGGCGTCATGCTCGCGGACGCGCAGCGCTACCTCTCGGTACGCCCGGAATGGGCGATCTACCCCTCGGTCGGCATCATCGTCATCGCGCTCGGGTTCACGCTGCTCGGCGAGTCGATGCGTGAGGCCCTCGACCCGAAGCTGCGAAGGTGACCATGCCGTTGCTCGACGTCTCCGACCTGGCCGTCACGTTCGCGCCCAGGGGCCGTCCCGCCGTCAACGCGGTCGACGGAGTGTCCTTCCAGGTCAACGCCGGCGAGGTCGTCGGCCTCGTCGGCGAGTCCGGCAGCGGCAAGTCCGTGACCGCGATGGCGATCCTCGGACTGCTGCCCAAGGGCAAGGAGGTCCAGGTCACCGGCCGGGCCTCGCTCGACGGCACCGACCTGCTGAGCCTGGACCGGCGACGGCTGCGCGACGTGCGCGGCCGGGACGTGGCCATGGTCTTCCAGGACCCGCTCTCCTCGCTCAACCCGGTCGTGCCGATCGGCACGCAGGTCACCGAGGTGCTCACCCGGCACCGCGGCCTGTCCGGCTCGGCTGCTCGGAAAGAGGCCGCGGACCTGCTGGAACGCGTCGGCATCCCGGACCCGACGCGGCGGCTGCGCGACTATCCCCACCAGCTGTCCGGCGGCATGCGGCAGCGCGTGCTGATCGCGATCGCGGTCGCCTGCCGGCCCCGCCTGATCATCGCGGACGAGCCCACCACCGCGCTCGACGTCACCATCCAGGCGCAGATCCTCGACCTGCTCTCCGGCCTGGTCAAGGACTCCGGCACCTCGCTGCTGCTGATCACGCACGACCTCGGCGTGGTGGCCGGGCTGTGCGACACGGTCAACGTCTTCTACGCCGGACGGCTGGTCGAGACCGCGAAACGCCGGCAGTTGTTCGGGGCGCCGCAGCATCCGTACACGCTGGGCCTGATCGGCTCGATTCCGCGTCTGGACACGCCACGCGGCGACCGGCTGGCCGCCATCCCCGGCTCGGTCCGCGACGTGCTGCCGTGGCCGACCGGCTGCGCGTTCGCGCCGCGCTGCGCGCTGAGCGCGGACGAGTGCGTGGCCGGGCCGCCCGCGCTGCACGTCGTCGACGAGGGCCACACACACCGCTGCGTGCGAGCAGGAGCACCGTCATGAGCCTCTTACAGGTGGAAGACCTGTCCGTGCACTTCCCGATCACCCGGGGCGCGCTGCTCAACCGCACGGTCGGGCACGTGCGCGCGGTCGACGGGGTCTCGTTCTCGATCCCGCGGCACGGGGCCTACGGCCTGGTCGGCGAGTCCGGCTGCGGCAAGTCCACGCTCGGCCGCGCCATCATGCGGCTGAACACGCCGACGTCGGGCACGGTCACCTACGACGGGACCGACCTCACCGCGCTGCACGGTCGTCGCCTGCGCGGCATGCGCCGCCACGTGCAGATGGTGTTCCAGGATCCGATGTCCAGCCTCGACCCCCGGCAGAACGTCGAGACGATCCTGCTCGAAGGGCTCCACACCCACAACATCGGTTCGGGTACGGCGGCGCGCCGCGCCCTGGTGGCGGACGTGCTGGACGCGGTCGGCCTGCCACGGAACTCGCTGTCCCGCTACCCGCACGAGTTCTCCGGCGGGCAGCGGCAGCGCATCGGCATCGCCCGCGCGCTCATCGTCGAGCCGGACCTGATCGTCGCGGACGAGCCGGTCTCCGCGCTGGACGTCTCCATCCAGGCGCAGATCCTCAACCTGCTCGCCGACCTGCAGGCGTCCCGGGGGCTGACCTACCTGATCATCGCGCACGACCTGGCCGTGGTCCGGCACGTGTCCCGGACGGTCGGCGTGATGTATCTGGGGTCGCTGGTGGAGGAGGCAGACAGCGACGACCTGTATGCGACGCCGCTGCATCCGTACACGCGGGCTCTCGTCTCGGCCGTCCCGGTTCCGGACCCCGACGTGGAGGACCGGCGCGAGCGGATCATCCTCCGCGGCGACCTGCCGTCCGCGGCGGCGCCGCCGTCGGGGTGCCGCTTCCACACGCGCTGCCCGTGGGTGCGCGACACGCGCTGCAAGGACGAGCGCCCGCTGCTGCGCACCATCTCGACCGGCGCGACGAACCACCGGGTGGCGTGCCACTGGGCGGAGGAGATCGCGGCGGCTCCGGCTCCGGCTTCCGTGTGACTCGTCCGCCGGGGTCCGGACCGGCGTCAGGTTCGGACCCCGGTCGCGACCTGGTGAGTGTCGTGCTCTTGCGGTGCTGTGCCAGCCTCTGGGGATGAGGCTGAACGCGGAGCAGGCCGAATTGGTGACGGGGCTGGCGCGGGACTGGCGGGCGGCGGCCGCGGTGTCCTGGCCGCTGGACCGGGAGGCGACCGAGGTGGTGATCCGGTCGGTCTACGAGGACATGGCGGCCCCGATGCCGCGGATCGCCTGGGTCGACTCGCCGCGTGCGGCGGCGCGGCTGCTGGGCGATCTCGGTGAGCGGGCGGGTGACGTCCTGCCCAGGAAGGATCAGCCGCAGGGCATCACCGGGTGGGTGGATCCGCGGGGCGTGATCTGGGTCGACGCGTCCCTGCTGCACCAGGTGGGGTTCGACCTCGAGGACGTCGACGCCGATCTCCTCGCGGAGATCGCCGAGCCGTTCGGGGTCACCGTCTACGACTGGTACGGGCCGCCGGTGGAGGGCACCCACGGCTACGAGGCCGACGCGTGGCTGCGGGTGTCGGTGCGCGGGGCGGTGCGCTCCGATCGGTCGGTGCCCGCGCCCTTCGAGGCGTGGACCGCCGCGATGTGGGTCGGCTTCTACGATGCGGTCCTGCGGCTGGGTCTGCTGGGTCCGCTGAAGGACGCGCCCGGCTACGTGCGGTACTTCGGCCAGATCGCCGACCTGGGCCGCTGCGGCGCCGGCTGGTGGTGGCCGCGCACCGACGTGTGTGTGGTGTCGCGCCGGCCGGTCTCGATGTCGGTCGAGCCGGAGGCCGTGTACGGACCCCAGGTCGTCCATCGGGGCGAGGCACACCGCCTGCACCGCGACGACGGCCCGGCCCTGGTGTTCGCGGACGGCTCGGCCTACGACGTCCGCCACGGCGAGCCGCAGGCCGGGCCACGGTGACCCGGGGTCACCTAGCCCGAAGGTGTGGGGCCGTACCGAAACAGCGTTGATGAACTTGTCATGAGAACACCTGGCGGACCAGGTCGCGCAGTCCGGCGAGCGGATCCCCGTCCGGCTGCCGGCGCAGGTGCTCCACCAGGTCGCTGCGCACGGCCGCGAGCAGCGCATGGGCCAGGAATCCGGCGTTCTCCGGCCCGCGTCCCCGGGTGATCAGCGAGACCAGGTCCGCGTGCAGCCGGTCGTATCCGGCGCTCTGGTACGGGCTGCCCTGTCCTTCCCGTTCCAGTGCGAGCGTCAGGCCCCGGTGCTGCTCCTTGAACGTCCATACCCGGGTCAGCAGCTCGACGGCGGCGTCCGAAGGGGATTCGGCGGTCGGCGGCGTCGGCGCGAGTGACTGCGCCACCCGGTCGTCGTAGAGCGTGCGGATCAGGCCGCGGCGGTCGCCGAAGCCGCGGAAGATCGTGCCCTTGCCGACGCCTGCCGCGGCGGCGACCGCGTCCATCGAGACCTCGTCGGGGTCGTCGGCCTCTTCGAGCAGGCGTGCCACGGCGGCGAGGACGGCCTCCCGGTTGCGTGCCTTGTCTGCGCGCACGACGACACCTGCCCTTCCTAAGCGGACCGATAGTCCGCTATGGTGAAGCGGACCGGCAGTCCGCAGTCTAAAGGAGAAGCCATGAGTCCATCAGAGGTGTTCCGGCGTGCCACCGATGCGCTGCTCGCACACGACATGGCGGCATTTATCGCGCTTTATGCGGATGACGCGGTGATGGAGTTCCCGTTCGCGCCGCCCGGACGGCCGCAGCGGCTGAACGGGCGCGCCGAGGTCGAGGCCTACCTCGACGGCTACACGGACATGGTGAACATCCAGCGCATCCACGACGTGATCGTGCACGAGACCGCGGACCCGGACGTGATCGTCGCGGAGATGGCGGCCAGCGGGCTGATCGTCGCCGGCGGCGCGCCCTACACGGCCCGCTACATCGCGGTGCTGACCATCGTCGGTGACCGCATCCGGCACTACCGTGACTACTGGAACCCGCTGATGCTGCAGCAGGTCGCCGCATGACGGTGCTGGTCACGGCCGCGAACGGCACCACGGGCAGCCGGGTGGCGAGACGGCTGGGCGCGCGGGGTGCCGCGGTGCGCCGGGCCGGGCGGTCGGCGGACGTGCGGTTCGACTGGTCAGCGCCGGACACCTACGCGCCCGCGCTGCACGGCGCGCACGGCGTCTATCTGGTCCTGCCGCCGGGTGTCGCCGATCCGGACCCGGTGGTGGAGCCGTTCCTGGCCGAGGTTGCGCGGGCGAAGCTGCAGCGTCTCGTACTCCTGAGTTCTTCTGCAGTGCCGTTCGTCGACTACCTCGGGAAGTACGTGCCGGACTGGCTGGTCCTGCGCCCGAGCTGGTTCGCCAGCAACTTCACCGGTACGCACCTGCACGCGGCGTCCGCCCGCCGCGACGGTGAGATCGTCAGCGCCACCGGCGACGGCCGCGTCCCGTTCATCGATCCGGACGACATCGCCGCCGTCGCCACCATGTTCCTGTCGGGGGAGGCGGAGGGCGGGCGGGACGTCGTCCTGACGGGGCCGGAGCCGCTCAGCTTCGACGACGTGGCTGCGGTGCTGACCGAGGTGACCGGGCGTCCGGTCCGGCATCGCCGGGTCGGCGAGCGGCAGCTCGCCGCACGTCTGCGCGACCACGGCACCCCGGCTGGGTTCGCGGATCTGCTGGCCGGCATGGACACGGCGATCGCGGCCGGTGCGGAGGACCGGACCACGCGGCTCGTCGAGGAGATCACCGGGCGCCCGCCGCGATCCTTCCGCGCATTCGCTCTAGCCTCACTTGGGATCCACAGTTAAGGTCTTGGTATCCAATCTGAGGATGGAGCGCCATGACCCTCGCCAACCGCCCGCTGGACGCGACCGACCTCGCGGAGAAGCTGCTCGGCCCGCCCAGCGCCGCACCGCTCGGCGGCGACATAACCGTCCGCAGCCGCGTCGACTTCGCCACCGACGACCGCCGCCTGATCTCCGGCGTCTGGGAGTCCGAGCCGGGCACGTCCCGCTGGGAGTTCCTGACCCGCGGCGAGATCATCCACGTGGTCGCCGGGCGCATGGTCGTCACGGAGGACGGCGGCGAGCCGGTCGAACTGACCGCGGGCGCGACCGCCTACTTCCCGATCGGCTGGGAAGGCGAGTGGACCGTCACCGAGCGGCTCCGCAAGGTCTACGTCGTCTACAAGGCGTGACCGTGCACGAGCTGATGGTCCGCGGTCTCGTTCTCGAGTCCGACGACGTCCTCGCGGTCGAGCTGGTTTCCGCCGTGGGACATCTGCCACGGTGGGAACCGGGCGCCCACCTCGATCTGGTGATCGGCGACGGCAGCGTCCGGCAGTACTCGCTGTGCGGTGACCCGGACGCGCCCTCGCTGACGATCGCGGTCCGGCACGAGCCGGCCGGGCGTGGCGGCTCCGCCTGGCTGCACCGGGAGGTACGTCCCGGCGACCGGGTCACCGTGCGTGGCGTCAAGAACCACTTCGCACTGGAGGAGGCGCCGGAGATCGTGCTGATCGCGGGCGGGGTCGGCATCACGCCGCTGCTGCCGATGGCGGAGCGGCTCGCGCGTGGCGGCACGCCGTGGCGGCTGGCCTACATCGGTCGTACCCCCGCGAAAATGCCTTTTCTGTCCCGGATTCACGCGCTCGGCACGCGAGCGGTCGTCCATGCCACCGCCGCCTCCGGCCGGCCTGACGTTGCCGCGCTGCTCGACGGCGCGCGCCCCGACGCGCTCGTCTACGTCTGCGGGCCTGTCTCGCTGATCGACGCCGTGCGGTCCACGCTGGAGTCACGCGGGCTCGCCGACCGGCTGCGAGCCGAGTACTTCGAGGCTCCGGACCTGCCTGCCGCGGAGCCCGGCGCCTTCACGCTCCGGCTCGAACGGTCCAACCTGGACCTCACGGTGCCCCCGGGCAGCAGCGCGCTCGAAGCGGTCACGGCCGCGGGCATCGACGTCCTCACCGACTGTGAAGAGGGCATCTGCGGCAGCTGCGAGACCACAGTCCTGGCCGGCGCGGTCGACCACCGCGACTTCGTGTTGACCGCCCGGGAGAAGTCCGCCAACACGTGCATGATGCTGTGCGTCTCCCGCGCGATCACACCTTGCCTGGTCATCGACCTTTGAGAGTGCTGCGGAACGCGATCGGGGTGTGGCCGGTGCGCACGTGGAAGTACTTGGTGAAGTTGGTGGCGCTGGTGAAGCCGAGGCGGGTGGCGATCTGGGCGGCGGTGTGGTCGCTGTGCGCGAGCAGGCGTTTGGCCTCCAGGACGATGCGCCGGTCGATGAACTCCTTGCCGTTGACGCCGGCCGCGGCCTGGGTGGCGCGGGAGAGGGTGCGGGTGGAGTAGCCGAGCGTGCGGGCGTAGTCGTCGAGCCGGTGGCTGCGGGTGAAGTCGCGTTCGAGGGTGTCGCGGAAGCGCACGAAGACGGTCTCGGGCACGGCCTCGGTATGCGGGGAGCCGAGGTGGGTCAGCTGCGTGACGAGGACGACGAGCAGTTGCCGCAGCACGGCCTGGCGCACGTCGAGCGGCAGTGAGCCGGGGTCGGCGAACACGCCGGCGAGGTGGCCTGCGGACACGGTCAGGCGCCGGCGGTCCTCGGCGGAGAAGTCGTACCGGGCCGGGCCGGTGTGGGTGGCGTCGAGGAACGTGGGCTCGACGAGGATCAGCATGCCGTCGACGTCGCCGAGGTCGCCCCACTGCTGGACCTGGCCGGGCCGTACCCACAGCCAGGAGCCCGGGGTCAGCTCGTGCCGGGTGAAGTCGACGGTGTGGTGCAGCGTGCCGCGGTCCAGGGTGAGCAGGTGGTGGAACGTCGGCCGCTGCGGCGAGCCGAGCAGGGCGCGGTCGGTCCGGGACCGCAGGTCATGCAGGCTCATCACCTCGACCGCGTGCGGGATCCCGGCCGGTGCGGCGAACTCCAGATCGCGGATGCCACCTTGTCGCTTTTTGACCATCACGAGTCGTCACCGTACCCCGTCGGAATGCTGGTGGGCTTTTAGGTTTTACCTGCAAGGCCACAACGAGAAGGACGAGGGTCAATGAGCGCCAAAGAGACAGTGCTGTCAGCAGCGGGCCAGCTGTTCGGGGACAGGGACCCGAGCGCGGTCGACCGCTGGGCGGCGCCGACGTACATCCAGCACAGCGCGCTGGCCGCGGACGGCCCGGCCGGGCTGCGCGCCCTGGTCGAGAGCCTGCCGGCCGGGTTCCGCTACGACCTGCACCGGGTGATCGCCGACGGTGACCTGGTCGCGTTGCACGGCACCTATCACGGATTCGGGCCGGCGCCGCTGGTCGCGTTCGACGTCTTCCGGGTCGCCGACGGCAGGCTCGCCGAGCACTGGGACGCGCTGAGCCCGGTGGTGGAGACGACCGTGTCCGGCAGGTCGCAGACCGACGGCCCGACCGAGGTCACCGACCTCGACAGGACCGAGGCCAACCGCGAGCTGGTCGCCGGGTTCGTCGAGACCGTCCTCAAGGGCGGCAAGGTCGACACCCTGACCGACTACCTGAGCACCGAGTCGTACGCACAGCACAACGTGGGCATCGGCGACAACCTCGACGGCCTCGGCGCCGCCCTCACCGCGCTCGCGGAGCAGGGCGTCACCATGGTCTACGACACCGTGCACAAGGTGATCGCCGAGGGCAACTTCGTGCTGACCGTGTCGGAGGGCTCGTTCGGGCCGACGCCGACCGCGTTCTACGACCTGTTCCGGGTCGAGAACGGCACGATCGTCGAGCACTGGGACCTCACCCCGGAGATCAGGACCGACCTCCCGCACGGCAACGGGCTGTTCTGATCACTGAGCGATGGACCGGCCGCTCACACCGGCGGCCGGTCCTGCCTGCGGCGGCGTCTTCCCCCTGGCCGAGCGGTTCGAGGCCGAGAACAGCCCTGTCCAGCCGATCGATCCTGTCGTGCCGCGGATCGGCCGGGGCTGAGTGTGAGCTGCCCGGGGCGCGGGCGTTCAGCGGGGCGGGGCCCAGCCGGTGGATCGGATCCACTCGGCCAGGTCCCGGGTGGCAGGCTCGATCGCCCGCACCACCGCAGGATCCGAGGGGTATGCCGCCGCCTCCGCGAACTGGCGGAACATCGCCCTGTCGAGTTCGCTGGGAAGCACGCTCAGGGGCAGGGCCTCGTACCGTGCCGGAAGCCCGGCGCGTGCGCCGAACGCCGCGGCGATCTGGGGGCCGGTCAGCTCGTCGCCGACCAGCTCGACGGCGCCGCCGGGTGCCTCCGCGGTACCGAGCAGGAGCGCGGCGGCGACCCGGCCGATGTCCCTGATCGAGATCATCTTCAGGGCGACGTCCTCCGGCAGCGGCAGCCTCAGCACGATCTCCCCATGCTCCAGACTCGGTGCCATCACGGTCGCGAAGTTCTCCATGAAGGCGGTCGGGCGCACCATCGTGGCCCGCAGGCCGGACTTCCGCAGATGCTCCTCGATCCGGTGCTTCGAGTCGTGGTGCGGCACGCCCGACTCCCGGTCCGCTCCGAAGACCGAGTTGAACACGACGTGCGGGACGCCCGCGTCGGCCGCGGCGTCGACGAGCGCGGTGCCGACGCGGATCTCCGCCTCGACCTCGTCGAGGCTGTTCGCCTCCGGGGTCATGAAGTAGAACCCGTCGACCGCCGTCAGCGCGGCGGCCGGCGACGCCGGATCGTCGATCCGGACGGCCGTCAGCTCGACGCCGCGGGCGGCCAGCGCCTGAGCCCGGCCGGACTGCGGGTCGCGGACCAGAGCCCGCACCCGCGCCTCGTGCTCCAGCAGCGCGTCGACCACCGCCCCGCCCTGTTGTCCCGTCGCGCCGAAGACTGCGATCTGTGTGTTCATCGCTGCCACCCTTCAGTAGTTCATGGCATGAACGAAAATAGTTCATGCCATGAACGTCGTCAAGGTGAGCGCGGGAGCAGGGCGTTTTCGTAGGCGTAGATGACGGCCTGGATGCGGTCGCGGAGGCCGAGTTTGGTGAGGACGTGGGAGACGTGGGTCTTCACCGTCTGTTCGCCGACGAAGAGGTGGGTGGCGATCTCGGCGTTGGAGCGGCCGCGGGCGATCTCGAGGAGGATCTCGCGTTCGCGAGGGGTGAGGCGGTCCAGGGCGGCGGGCGGGCGTGTGGCGGAAGCGGAGGCGGGGGCCAGTCCGGCGCTGAAGCGGGTGACGAGGCGGCGGGTGACGGACGGGTCGATGAGGGCGTCGCCACGGGCGGCGATGCGGATGGCGCCGAGGAGCTCGTCGGTGGGCATGCTCTTCAGGCAGAAGCCGCTGGCACCGGCCTGCAGGGCGCGATAGACATAGCCGTCCTCGTCGTAGGTGGTGAGCAGGACGATTTTGCAGCCGGAGCCGGAGGAGAGGACGGACTCGGCCGCGGCCAGGCCGTCCATGCGGGGCATGCGGACGTCGAGGACGGCCACGTCGGGGCGGAGACGCGCGATCTCGCGGACGGCGGCCAGGCCGTCGCCGACGTCGGCCACGCATTCCAGGTCGGGCTGGGTCTCCAGCGCGCTGCGGAAACCGGACCGGTAGAACTCGTGGTCGTCGGCGAGCAGGACACGGATGGTCATCGGGTCTCCTGGAGCGGGAAGATCACGGTGGTACGCCACCGGCCGGTACCGTCCGGGCCGGTGTCCACGGTGCCGCCGAACATGGCGGTGCGGTGGCGGATGCCGTCGAGGCCTCTACCCGTACCCAGGCGGGGTCGTGGGTGTGATGAGACCGGGTTCGCGCCACTCACACGCAGGCCGGCCACCGTCTGGATGATCTCCAGGTCGAGCGTGCCGTCGCCGTGGCGCAGCGCGTTCGTCATGATCTCCTGGATTATGCGGTAGGCGGCCAGGTTCAGCGAGTCCGGCAACCGCTGCGGGTCCAGGCCGGTCAGGTGGGGGCGCACCGCAAGGCCGGCGCGCGCGATCAGGTCGTCGAGCGCGCCGAGGCCGGGTTGCTGCACGCCGTCGGTGTCGGTGCCGTGCAGCAGGTCGAGCATGCGCCGCAGGTCGGACAGTGCGGCCCGGCTGGACGTCTCGACCTGCTGCAGTGAGCCGGTGACGCGGGCCGAGCCGGCGCCGATCGCGAGCCGGGCGGCGGAGGCGTGCATGCCGACGGCGCTGACGTGGTGCGAGATCGTGTCGTGCAGGTCGCGGGCGATGGCGGTACGTTCCGCCTCCATCGCCTCGGCGGCGGATCTGCGCTGCTCCTCGGCGCGGCGGCGGACGTCGCCGATGTGGCCGGCGAGGCCGGTGGTGTGCCGGCCGAGGAGCCACGGCAGGACCGTGTTGGAGAAGGTGAGCAGGATGTTCGGCGCGGTCGCGCTGAAGCCCTGGAGGGCCTGCGTGACGAACAGGCCGGTGATCAGCACGGCCAGCGTGGCGTACGAGCGTGGTCCGCGCAGCCACGCGCCGGCCCGGTAGGCGGACACGACCAGGCCGGTCGCGTTGCCGATGCCGTTGTCGCGCTCGCCGGTGAACGTGAACAGCAGCGCCATCACGCCGATCCGGACCACCGCGTGCAGCACCGCGACCGGCCCGGCCGTGCGTGCGGGCAGCGCCAGCGCCAGGTCCGCGGCTACGATCGCCAGGCCGGCGATCCAGACCGCGGGGTGCTGCGGCGCGGACGCGGCGTGCAGCAGGAACGGTGCGCCGTCCCCGATCACGCAGCCGAGCGCGATCAGCAGCGACTGCCGGCGCAGCGCGGGTGTGTCGTCACGCATGGCGATCCTCAGCGGTGGTCGTTGATGAACCGGATGATCGCCTCGGCGCCCTCCGCCGTGGACGCGGGCGTGTGCCCGGCCCCGGCGATCTCGACGAACGTCGCGTGCGGGAATTGTGCCGCAGCGGCCCGGCCGGAGTCGCTCGGGGTGTTCGCGTCAAGATCACCAGAAAGCACCAGCACGGGTACGTCCGGGAGCGCCGCGCCCGGGGCGAACGGGGATCCCGCCGTGGGGTCGTTCGGCCAGTGCAGGCAGGCGCCGGTGTCGTAGTTGGCCCGGGTCGACCAGGCTTCCGCGGTGAACGGGGCGAAGTCCGCGTCCGGCTGCGCGGCCAGCACGGCCTCGTAGTCCGCGGTGCGCTGCGCGACCGGGTCGGCGTAGTCGAAGTCGCGCAGGTAGTCGTGGCAGGTCGTGGCCCAGCTCTGCGCGTCGGAGAGCGCGAGCGGGCCGTACGAGTAGATCTCCACCTCGGCGAGGATGCTCTGCGTGGCCAGGTCCCGGATCGGGGTCAGGTCGCCGTCCCGCGCTGCGGCGGCGGCCGTGGCCAGGGCGAGCTGCTTGGTGGTGTCCGGGCGGTTGGAGTAGAGGCGGCCGGCGACGGAGGCCAGCTGCCAGTCGTCGAGCGTGACGCGGTGGGTGGCGTCGATCTGCAGCGTTTCCGGCGTGTGCCGCAGCCTTGTCGCGAGTGCGGCCAGGTCGGCCAGCACGGCGCCGCCGTCGCACCGCCTCGTCGAGAGACAGACCAGGCCCACCGCCCGGCGGAACGCGGCCGCACCGACCGCGCCGGTCGTGTCCTCGTTCACCGCGTACGCGCCCGCCATCGTCACGGTCCGCACGTGATCGGGGTAGCGGTGGGCGTACGCCGGCATCAGGTAGCTGCCGTAGGAGACGCCGAGCAGGTCGAGCCGGTCCAGCCCGAGCGTGGCCCGGACCGTGTCGATGTCGTCCGCGACCGCGTTCGTGGCGTAGTCGGCCACCCGGTCGCCGAGCTGCGCACCGCACTCGCCGATCATCTCCCGCTGCCGGGCCGGCGGCGCGTAGACGCGCTCCGGGCCGTCCAGCGCGGGGCAGGACAGCGCGGTCGACCGGCCCACGCCGCGCGGGTCGATCAGCAGCACGTCGTGCCGGTCCAGCGTCGGCGCGAGCGCGTCCGTGAAGTACCTGCCGGTCAGGTCGATCGTGGAGCTGCCGGGGCCGCCCGGGTTCGGCACGATCGTGCCCAGGCCCGGCCGGGACACGTCGGTGTGCGGGACCAGCGCGAATCCGACGTCGATCGTGCCGGCCGCCGGGCGGGTCCGGTCGCGGGGCACGGTGATCAGGCCGCAGCGTGCGGTCGGCAGGCTGGGCAGCTCCGGGCAGTCGGCCAGCGCGGCCAGCGTCTCCGCGGTGACCGTGGGCGTGGTCTGTGCGCCGGCGACCGGCGCGGGCGGGGCGGCGCATCCGGTGGCGATCGCGGTGACCGCGGCCAGGGCGGCGGCGAAACCGTACCGTCTCATGGGTTTGTCCTTCGGGGTTGGCTCTTTCCGGCAGGGCAAACATTCGCAGCCCGGTTCGCCAGGATCGTCACGCCGACGCGGGAGACGTTTCTCCCTCTCGCGGGGGAGGGGAAAGGCCTCGCGGGGTGAGGATCCGGCGCGGCACGGCCGGAAGGCTCGACGCCGTGAAGACACACCAGATCGCACAGTGGAGTACGCGCCGGCCCTGGACAGCCGTGGCGCTGTGGCTCGCGTTCGTCGCCGCCTGCCTCGCCGTCGGCGCGCTCGTGCCGGCCCGGACCGTGACCGCCGCGGAGACCGCGGTCGGCGAGGCCGGCCGTGCTGCCGTCATGCTGCGGGACGCCGGGCTGGGCGCCGCGGCCACCGAGAGCATCCTGATCACCGGGCCGTCCCTGGAGGCCGCACGGGCCGCGGCGGCCGATGCGGCCTGGCGGCTGGGCGGGCTCGACGAGGTCGCGCAGGTCGGCGTCGCGGTCACCGCGGACACGAACGACGCGGTCGTGCTGCCGGTCGTGCTGAGCGGCGACCCGGAGACCGCGGACCTGCGGCTCGCACCGCTCCAGGCGGCGGTCGCGGCGGTCGCGGCCGACTTCCCCGACCTGCGTGTGGAACAGACCGGCAGCGTGTCGCTGCGCGCCGGGCTGGCCGCGCAGAGCACCGAGGATCTCGACGTGGCCGCGCTGGTCAGCCTGCCGATGACGCTGATCATCCTGCTGGTCGTGTTCGGGGCGCTGGTCGCGGCCGGCGTGCCGGTGCTGCTCGGGCTGTCCGCGGTGGCGGCCGCGTTCGGGCTGTCCGCCCTGGTGTCGCAGCTGATCCCGAGCACGGGCACGACCTCGGCGATGGTGCTGCTGATGGGCATGGCGGTCGGCGTCGACTACTCGCTGTTCTACGTCAAGCGCTACCGGGAGTCACTTTCCCAAGGCCACATCCCGGCGGTACGGATAGCGGTCGAGACATCCGGCCACTCCGTGCTGATCTCCGGCATCGCGGTGATCATCGCGATGCTGGGGCTGTTCCTGGTCGGCGACGTGACGTTCTCCTCGCTCGCCGCCTGCTCCGCGCTGGTCGTGGCCGTGGCGATGCTGGGCTCGCTGACCGTGCTGCCGGCGCTGCTCACCGCGCTCGGACGGTGGATGCGGCCCTCGTCCAGGATCTCCCGCGAGCCGCGCCTCTGGCCGGCGTTGCTGCGTCCCGCGCTGCGCCGTCCGGTGTGGACGCTGGTGGGGTCGGTCCTGGCGATGACCCTGCTGGCGGTGCCCGCGCTCGGGATGACGCCGCGCAATCCGGACGTGGACGACCTGCCGCGCGGAATCCCGGCCGTGGCCGCGCTGCACCGGTTGATCGCCGCGTTCCCGGACGCGCGGTCGAGCCACGTGGTGGTCGTGTCGCTGCCCGCGGGCTCTTCTGCTTCTGCCTCGACGGAGGTGGCGGCGCGATTGCGGACGCTGGGTGACGGCACGCCGCGCGTCTCCTCCGACGGCCGGGTGCACGAGCTGGTGATCTCCTCGGACGTCGACTCGGAGTCGGCACAGGCCCGCCAGGAGGTTCTCGATCTGCGGAGACGTCTGCCGGAGGTGCTGCGCGGCCTGGACGCGTCGTGGGCGGTCGGCGGCGACGCCGCGCTCTCCGTCGACTACGCGGACAACCTGGCCCGCGCGCTGCCCTGGGTGGTGACCTTCATCGTGCTGGCCACCTCGGCCGTCATCGTGGTCGCGTTCCGCTCGCTGGTGCTGGCCCTGGTCACCGCCGTCAGCAACCTGATCTCGGTCGGCGCCGCGTTCGGCGTCATCACGCTCGTCTTCCAGACCGTCGGCGGCGGCCACATCGTGACGTTCGTGCCGCTCTTCGCGTTCGCCGTGCTGTCCGGCCTCTCCATGGACTACCACGTGTTCGTCCTGACCCGCGTCCGCGAGCTGGTCTCCGACGGCGTCCCGACCCGCGAGGCCGTGGCCCGCGGCATCACCGGCTCGGCAGGCACCGTGACCAGCGCCGCCGTCATCATGGTCTCGGTCTTCAGCGTCTTCGTCCTCGGCCACGGCATCGAGTTCACACAGCTCGGCGTCGGCCTGTCCACCGCGGTCCTCATCGACGCCCTGATCATCCGCGCCTTCGTCCTTCCCTCGCTGCTGACGCTGCTCGGCCGGTGGACGTGGTGGCCCGCCCGCCCGCAGCCGTCCCCGCCTCCTGCCCCGTCGCTGGTCACGGCCGTCTCGTAACATCTCGGCACGTGCTCGGGAGGCCCGGCCTTCCTGCCGGGCCTCCCGTCCGTCGTGCTCCCGTCCGCCTTTGTCGCCCCTTCGCGCCGAACGCTGTGAACCACGAAGCCCCGCAGCGCGGCGGGCCGAATTCCGGATATTTCATGTCATGTCGCCCGAACACGGAAAGCAACGAGCCTTGATCAACGGTCGTATGTACGTTTCCACGGTCTCAGGCACTCGAAGCGTGGAAAACGTACAGACGGTCATGATCACGACTGGAAGCCGCGGCCTGTCCGTGGTGCAAAAGCCGCAAGACGGGCCTGCCGCCCACCCGAGAGCGCACACGGAGAGTCGGCAGGGGAGTCTCGCCGTCGAATGGGAACGGCGGTGCTCCCGGACCCGGTTATATATGCCGAAATTTCGGGCGCGGAGCGCCCGACGGCTGCTTCCGGCCTGGTCCTCGATCCCGGCCTGGTCCTCGATCCCGGCCTGTCCTCGCGACGTGCGGAGCGCCAGCGGAGCCCGTCGCGAGGTTTGCCCGCGGGAGCAGCGCTGCCGGACCACGCCGGAAGCGGGAAAGGAATTAGATCTGATCTGGGTTGTCGCCTCCCGGTTGTCACGAATTCCGGCGGCGGGGCGCGGGCCGGGGCCGTCGCGCGAGCGGGATCGGGGTCTGGGGCCGCCCCCAGGCAAACTCAAGGGCCCGCGGGAGCGGCGCTGCCGCACCACGTCGGAAGCGGGCAAGCAAGATCTTGAGCTGGATCTAGGGTTTTGGGCGTGACGTATTGGGATCCGATGCCGACCGTGGCCGCCTCTGCGGGATTGGAGGTGGCGAATCTTCCGGAGCGGCTTCTCGGGGCGCCGGAGGCGTATCTGCGCGGGCTGTGGGAGCACCGTGATTGGCGGAACGTGCCCGGTCCGTTCTACGGCGCGTGGACGGATTCCTGCTGGGTGGGGCGGGAAGTGGCGCCGATGAACGTGGTCTATGAGGACGATTTCGGCGGGGAGGTGGTGTATCGGCAGCCGGAGAACGCGGCCGAGGTCCGGCTGGTGCTGACGGCGGCGTGGAGCGATCCGTATCGCAGCTATGCGGCGGACGGTGACGCGCATTGGACGCCGGCCCTGGTGAGGGAGTGGTGGGCCGCGCGCGGACGGCTGGCGGCGTGGATCGACGGTCTGGAGGGGCGCTGGGCGGTGAGTGAGCGCGCCGACGAGCGGGAGGCCGCGGGCGGGCTGCGGGACTTCCGGCGCTATCTGGGCGGCGGCCTCGAAGCACAGTTGCGGGGCTACGCGTTCTGGCTGGAGCGCCGGAGGGCGCCGGAGCCGGGGGAGGCCCTGCCGCTGCTTCGTTGACTTTCCAAGACGGAATGTGATTGAGTTTCCGTCATGGAAAACGATGCTGCCGCGCAGCTTGCCGCGATCAATGACACCCGCAGTGCCGTGGCCGACCGGCTGATCACCCCGTGGTGGTACCACCCGGCGCTCGGGACCGCGCTCGCCGTCTACGTGGTCGGGCTCAGCCTGGGCAACACGGCGGTGCGGCTGGCGACGGTGGCGGTGTTCGTCGCGTTCTGCGTGGTGCTGACCAGGACGTACCGGCGGATGACCGGCGTCTGGGTCTCCGGCGCCGACGCGAAGGGCGTGGCCGGCCGGTGGGCGACCGCGATGGGCGCCATGGTCGGCGTGATAGCGATCGCGGGCTGGCTGATCGGCGCCTATACGGACCTGGACTGGCCGGTCTGGTGCCTGGCCGTGGTCGTGCTCGCCGGGACGATCGTGCTGGGCCGGCGGTTCGACGCGGCGCTGCGTGCTCAGCTGCGTGCGGCCGCATGACCGCACCGTTCGACGAGGTGATCCACGCGCCGCACCGGCTGCGGATCTGCGCGTTCCTGGACGCGACGTCGAGCGCCGAGTTCGGCGTGCTGCGGGACCTGCTCGGCGTGGCTGACTCGGTGCTCAGCAAGCACGTGAAGGTGCTGCAGGACGCCGGGTACGTGGTGGTGACCAAGCCGACCGGCCGCGGGCGGGTCAAGACGTGGCTGAGCCTGTCGGCCGAGGGTAAGCGGGCCTACGCGCGGCACGTGGCGGCGCTCCGTGCGCTGATCGGCGGCGCGTAGTACAGTTCCGGGCGAGGGAAAAACGCTCTGACGAGCGCGCACACGCAGCAGCCCCACGCTCTGCCACTTCATGACACATGGAGTGGGCAGATGACGAGAACAACACCGGCGATCGCCGCACTGGCCGCGGTCTTCCTCTTCGAGATGCTCGACAACTCGATCCTCACCGTCGCGCTGCCGGCGATCGGCCGCGACCTCCACGCCTCCACGTCGGCGCTGCAGTGGGTGACCGGGTCCTACGCCGTCGTCTTCGGCGGGCTGATGCTGCTCTTCGGCGCGATCGCGGATCGTTTCGGGCGGCGCCGGGTGATGCTGGCGGGGCTGGTGCTGCTCGGCGTGGCCAGCGCCGCCACCGCGGCCGTCACCACGTCCGGGCAGCTGATCGCGGTGCGGGTCGTCATGGGGGTCGCCGCGGCGATGACCACGCCGGGTGCGATGGCGCTGGCGTTCCGGCTGTTCGACGACGACGCGCGGCGGGTGCGGGCGCTCAACATCATCACGACGGTCGGCCTGGTCGGCCTCGCGGCCGGGCCGATCGCGGGCGGCCTGGTGCTGCGGGTGGCGCCGTGGCAGGTATTGCTGTTGATCAACGTACCGATCGCCCTGCTGGCGTTTGCCGGGATCTGGCGGGGCATCGCGCCGGACGTGCCGGAGGACCTGCACCGGGCGCCGATCGACGTGGCCGGCGCGGTTCTCGGCACGCTGGCGATCGTGCTCGTGCTGGCCGCGCCCACGTTCCTCGTCGAGCACGGGGCCTGGGCGCCGGCGGCCGCGGCGGTGATCGCCACCGCGGCGTTCGTGGGCCGGGAGCGCCGGGCGGCCCATCCGCTGCTCGACCTGACGCTGGTGGCCCGGCCGCTCGTGTCCAGCGGGCTGGCCTACAAGGCGGCGCAGGGGCTCGGGACGGCGGCGCTGACCTACCTGGTGACGCTGCAGTTGCAGCTGGACTGGGGCTGGTCGGCCGCCGAGGCCGCGCTCGGCATGCTGCCGCAGGTCGTGGTGCTGCTCGCGGGCGGGGTGGTGGTCTCGCCGTTCGTCGCGCGAGCCGGTCTGGCCGCGGCGGCCTGGATCAGTTCGGTGTCGATCGTGCTCGGCCTCGGGGTGTACGCGGCGCTGGGCACGTACAGCTACGGCTGGGTGGCCGTTGCGCTGGTCCTTGTCGCGTTCGGGACGCGCATGGTGGGGATCGTCGCCGCGACCAATGTCATGCGCGGGCTTCCCGCCGACCGGACCACGATGGGGGCGGCGCTGATCGACACGGCGTCGCAGGTGACGACCGGGGTCGGGATCGCGGGCGCGGGCACCGTCCTGGCCGCGATCTTCACCGGCAGCATCGTCGCCGGCGATTGGAGTGCCGCGCAGACGCACCAGTTCGAGGTGGCGGTGCGCGTGGCCGGGCTGGCGGTCACCGGGCTCGCCGGGGGTCTGGTGCTCTGCGGCTTCCTGCGAGCACGGGGCGCTTCGCACTAGCGGCCTCGCGGCCGGTCTCTCGCGCCTCCACCGGGACGCCGCGCGGAAACGAGCCCTCCTCCCACCGCTTCAACGCCGCCACCAGCACAAAGCTCACGCTCACCAGTAGCGCCCACGACCCGAACTTCGACAGGTGCACCATCCGCCACACGTCCCCCTGGTCCGGGTACTGCCACGCGCCCAGGAACGTCGCCCCGTTCTCCGCCAGCCACAGCGCCCCGCCGATCAACAGGAACGACACCGCCAGCGGCATGCGGTATCGTGCCTCCCCGACCCGGAACGTGACCGTGGTCCGCCACGTCGCCGCCAGCAGTGCCACCGCACCGACCAGCCGCAGGTCGGGCAGCCAGTGGTGGGTGAAGAAGTTCGCGTACACGAACACCGCGGCCGCGGCCGTCGGCCACACCCGATAGCCGATCAGCCGCAGATCCAGCCGCCGCCAGGCCTGGCACATGTAGCTGCCCACCGCCGCGTACATGAACCCGCTGTATAACGGCACCCCGCCGATCTTGCTGAACGCCTCACCCGGATACGTCCACGACCCCGTCCGCACCTTGAACAGCTCCAACGCGAGCCCGACCAGGTGAAACAGCCCGATGACCAGCACCTCCCGCCCGGTCTCCACACGCAGCGCCCACAGCAGCCCGGTCAGCACCAGACACCCGATCAGCAACGCGTCGTACCGCGCGATCGGCAACGGCACCACACTCGTCACCGCCAGCAACCCGAACACCGCGCCCGCGAAGACGCAGCTCGCCGCCTCCTGATACCCGAACCGCCACAGCTGCCGCATGCCGATCAGTGTGTTGCCGACGCCGGTGACGACGGGATTCCTTTCCCGCTTCCGGCGTGGTCCGGCAGCGCTGCTCCCGCGGGCAAACCTCGCGACGGGCTCCGCTGGCGCTCCGCACGTCGCGAGGAGCCGGTTTCGCGTCGCACGGTCAAGAGCCCGGACTCGTCGGGGCTGATCTCGTGGGCCACCAGGATCAGGATCTCCCGCTCGCGTGCGGTGACGAGGCCGAGTTCGCGCGGTGGTGGCGAGGGCGGCGACGGGATGCGGTGGATCAGCCTGCTGGTGGCGCGCGGTGAGAGCAGTGCCTCGCCGCCGGCGGCGAGCAGGACACGGTGTCTCCTGCACGATGCGGTAGGCGGCCAGATTGACGACGGCCGGGAGCTGCCGTCCTGCTGTTCGAGGACGTCGAAGCCGGTGGCACGCAGGCCGGTGATCAGGTCCGGCAGGCGTTCCAGGCCGCCGACCGGCTCGGCGCCGTGGGCGTCGCCCGGATCGCGCAGCATCCCGACCACGGTCTTGATCTCCTCCAGTACGGCGTCGGCCGCAGTACGGATGTGCCGGGGTGGCTCGACAGGATGCTGCCGCACATCGACGTCGAGGGAGAGCGGCTCGGCGCACATCCACGGTGGGAACTCAGTCCGGCAGGAGGGGCACGGGCTGGTGGAGGTCGCGGCCCAGCCGGGTGGCGCGGGTGACCGAGGAGGCGCCGAACCGGTCCCGGATCGCGTCCAGCGCGGAGTCCAGGCCCGCGTCGTGCGGGTCGTCGAACGGCAGTTCGGGCTGCACGGCGCCGCCGCCGTCCAGGTTGCCGACCGCGACGCCGACCAGCGTGAGGCCACGCCGGGCGATCAGCGGGCGGGAGTCGGTGAGCAGCCGGCGGGCGGTGTCCAGGATCGCGCGCGTGCTCATGGTGGCCTTGAGCAGGCTGCGGGACCGGCTGGCGCGGGTGTAGTCGGCGAACCGCAGCCGCAGCGTCACGGTGCGCCCGGGGCGCCCGGCGGCGCGCATCCGCCGGGCCACGCGGTCGACCAGCGCGGCGAGCACGGCGTCGACCTGCTCGGGCGGGTGCGGGCCGCGGCCGAGCGCGTTCTGGGAGCCGATCGAGCCACGGCGGGTGCCGACGCGTACCCGCCGGGGGTCGTGGTTGTGGGCCAGCGCGTGCAGGTGGCGGCCGGCGTGCGCGCCGAGCATCGAGACCAGCGCGGCCTCGCCGATGCGGGCGACGTGCCCGACCGTGTGGATCTGCCGGTCGCGCAGCTTGGCGGCGGTGACCGGGCCGACGCCCCACAGCCGTTCGACCGGCAGCGGGTGCAGGAACTCCAATTCGCCACCAGGGGGTACGACGAGCAGGCCGTCCGGTTTGCCCACGCCGCTGGCCACCTTGGCGAGGAACTTCGTGGCCGCGACGCCGACCGTGATCGGCAGGCCCACCCGGGTGCGGACGTCCGCGCGGAGCGTCGCCGCGATCTCCTCCGGGCCGCCGCGGATGCGGCGCAGCCCGCTCACGTCCAGGAACGCCTCGTCGATGGAGATGCCCTCGACCAGCGGCGTCGTGTCCCGGAAGACCTCGAAGACGCGCTTGCTGGCCTCGGCGTACGCGCTCATCCGCGGCGGGACCACGATCGCGTCCGGGCACAGCGCCCGCGCGGCGGCCAGGCCCATCGGTGTCCGCACGCCGCGTGCCTTCGCCTCGTAGCTGGCGGCCAGCACCACGCCGCCGCCGACCAGCACGGGCCGCCCGCGCAGCCGCGGGTCGTCGCGCTGCTCGACGGACGCGTAGAACGAGTCCAGGTCCGCGTGCAGGATTACCACCGCGACAGTAGAACACACGTTCGAAGACGCAGCTAGAGGTGCGGATGATCTCGGAGTTGGGCGCGGGACGTGATGCCGAGCTTGCGGAAGATGTTGCGCAGGTGGGCGTCGACCGTGCGCTTGCTGATGAACAGGTGGATGGCCACCTCCTTCGAGGTCGCGCCGGCCGCGACCAGCCGCCCGACCGCGATCTCCTGCATGGTGAGCGTCTCGTAGTCCGGCCCGGAGCGGGGCATCACGCGCTCGCCGGTGGCGCGCAGCTCGGTGGCGGCACGGCGGGCGAACGCGTCCGCACCGGTGGTGACCAGCAGGTCGTGCGCGATCCGCAGGTGCACCACGGCGTCCCGGCGGCGGGTCCGGCGGCGCAGCCACTCGCCGTAGAGCAGGTGGGCGCGCGCCCGGTACGGCACCAGCGGGCTCCCGGACATCCGGTCGACGGCCTCGCGGTAGTGGTCCTCGACGCCGGTCACCAGCCCGCGCGCGTACGCGGCGACGCCCAGCCCGGTCACGCTGCCGCTCGCCTCCGTCTGCGCGGTCAGCGCGTCCAGCGCACCGGCCGCGATCTCCGGCTCCTGGCAGCGGACCGCGGCCTCGATCAGCTCGGGCAGCACGGGCCCGCTGAGGAAGAGCTCGTCACGGTGCCGCGCCGCGGCCAGCGCGGCCGGGTAGTCGGCCAGGCCGTTGTGCAGGACCGCCGTCACCCAGTGCAGGTTCGTCACGTGCGCGGCGCCGCGGGTGGCGGCCTCGGACAGCGCCAGCACCTCGTCGCGCCGGCCGCGGTGGGCCGCCAGGTGCAGCCGGTGGTAGAGCAGCGGGTCGCCGCCGACGGCCTGCGCGATCGCCTCCTCCTCCGCGCCGGCGACGAGCGCGCGGCCGACGTCGCCGACCAGGACCGCGTCCACGACCTGCTGGGCGAGGCCGAGCCGGAGCGTGGCCGGGGAGCCGGACTCGCGGCCGGTCTTCACCAGCCAGGCCGCGATCGGGGCGAGCGCCTCGGTGTCCCAGAGCTCACCGGCGATCATCGAGGCGAGCGCGGGACGGCTGGCCCAGAGCGGAGCCGGGTCGCCGTGCAGGACGCCGCGCAGCAGCGGTACGGCCGCGCGGTGCCCGTCCGCGTCCAGCACGGTCAGCGCCTCCAGCACGTCCGGCGCGGTCGGGGGCGGGGCCTCCGTCCGTACCGTGGCCATGATCCGGGTCATCAGACCACCGGCGCGGCCGACGACCAGGCTCATCTCGACCGCGTCCAGGAGACATTCCCGGGCCGCGTCCGGGTCCGATGTGGACAGGCGGCGGGCGGCGCGCACCATGAGCGCGGGGCCGGTCTCGTCGCCGGGGCGGGTGAACGCGATCCGGCCCCGGAGCACGTCCGCGCGGGCGAGCTGGTGCGCGTCGAGCGTGGACTCGTCCAGCGTGTGCAGCAGCGTGGCGGCCGCGTCCGCACCGCCGGCGTCGACGTGTGCCTGCGCCGCGGCCAGCGTCCGGGCGGTGCGGGCGGCCCGGTCGAGCGACAGCGCCGCGGCGTGTTCGAGGAAGGCCGCGGCCGCGGCGACACCGCCCCTGGCCTGCGCGCGGGCGGCACATCGTTCCAGGCCGTCGGCCACGTCGTCGTCCGGGCCGCCGCAGGCGCGGGCGCGGTGCCACGCCCGCCGGTCCGGGGCCTGCACGGGATCGGTGACCTCGGCCAGCGCGCCGTGCGCCGCGCGCAGCTGCGCCGGTGCCGCGGCCCGGTAGACGGCGGAGCGGGCGAGCGGATGACAGAACCGGACCCGCACGTCGAACTCGGCCAGCCCGGTCGCGGCCGCGTCCGCACCGGCGCGGGACACGTCCAGGTCCAGGTGCCGCGCGGCCGCCCAGAGCAGGCCGGGATCGCCGGTCGGATCCGCGCCGGCGATCGTCAGCAGCAGGCGCGCGTCCTCCGGCAAGGGTTCCAGCCGGGACCGGAAGCCCTGCTCGACGCGGGCCGGCACGGTGTCCGGCGGCGCGAAACCGCCGGCGCGCGGCAGTTCGAGCAGCGCGAGCGGGTTGCCGTGCGCCTCGGCGACCAGCCGGTCCCGCACGCGCTCGTCCAGCGGGAACGGGCTGCGCGCGGCCAGCAGCTCCCGCGCGCTCGCGTCGCTCAGGCCGCCGACCGCGAGCGCGGGCAGCGTGTCCAGCTCGCCGGGCGCCCGCGGGGACCGGGCCGCGACCACCATGGCGATCGGGTCGGCACCGATCCGCCGCGCCAGGAACACCAGCGCCTTCGACGAGGCCGTGTCCAGCCACTGCGCGTCATCGACCAGAAAGAGCAGCGGGTGTACGCGCGCGGCCGCGGTCATCAGCTCCAGCGCGGCCAGCCCGACCCTCAGCAGGTCGGGCTGGCCCTCCATCAGCCCGAACGCGACGGTCAGAGCCTCGCGGTGCCGGTCCGGGATCTCGGTGAGCAGCCCCAGGAACGGCTGGCACAGCTGGTGGAGGCCGGCGAACGGCAGCTCCTGCTCGAACTCGGCCCCGGACACGCGCGTGATCGCCCAGCCGGACGCGGTCCGCGCCGCGTGGTCGAGCAGCACGCTCTTGCCGATGCCGGCCTCGCCGGTGAGCAGCAGCGCGCCGCCCTCACCGGCGCGGGCCGCGTCCAGCAGGGCGGTGACGCGGTGGTGCTCGTCGGTCCGGCCGATGATCAGGCCGGGTTTGACGGCGTATGCGCGCATACCAGCGACGGTAGAGGATGCGGGTGAGGTAGCGCCGCGCGGGCGGTTTACCGAGCCTCCGGGCCGGGCCTGCCTCGATCGACGGGACCGCGTCGATCAACGGGCACTCCGTGCCCGAAATTTCGCGAAATAGTGGCCCGCCGCAGGTTCTGGGCCCAGCGCCCTTCCGGCCGCGCCCCGGCGGCGTGGTTCACCGCGACGCGGACACAAGCAGCCACCGCCCTCGGCGACCGCCCGCGGCCACGGCCTCGTACGCGGTCGCGGCCTGCTCCAGCGGCACCCGCCCGGCCACCCGCAGCTCCAGCACGCCCTCCGCCGCCAGTTCCAGCAGCTCCGCGAGCCGCGGCCCGTCCGGCACCGAGGCGACCAGTCCTGTCCGGACACCGCGCTCCGCCGTCGCCGGCCGCGCGGACGTCAGCGCTGCCAGGGCACCGCCGTCGCGGACCGCGCCGAGCGCGGCGGACTCCAGCACGGCCGCGTCGAGCACGGCGTCGAAGACCGGGCCGGGCAGCGTGGTGACCAGCTCCCGGGCGCCCGCGCGCAGCACGAAGCCGCGGTCGGACGCGCGGGCCAGCGCGGTCACGGTCCAGCCGGCGCGGGCCGCGAGCGCGACCGCGTACCCGCCGACGCCGCCGGCCGCGCCGGTGACCAGCAGCGTCCGCCCGTCCGCCGGGCCGAGCACGTCGAGCAGTTGTGCCGCGGTGAGCGCGTTGAGCGGCAGCGAGGCCGCGTCGACCGGGTCGAGGCCGTCCGGGAGCGGCGCGGCGGCCTCGGCCGGGACGACCGTCTCCTCCGCGTGGCCGCGGGCGGGCGCGGAGAGGTCCGCGTGGGCCGCCGCGATCCGGTCCCCGGGCGCGAACGTGGTGACGTCGTCGCCGACCGCGGTCACGATGCCGGTCAGCGACGAGCCGAGCCCGAACGTGCCGGTCAGCCCGTAGACCGCGCGTCCCGCCCCGCCGGCCAGGAACAGGTCGACCGGGTCGACGGAGGCCGCGGTGACGCGGACCCGCAGCTCACCGGCGCCGGGCGCGGGGACGTGCACGGTCCTCAGCACCGGGGCGCCGGACTCCGGCTCGGAGACCAGCGCGCGCGTCGTCGCGGTCGGGTCGGGCACCAGTACCACCTTGCCGGCGACCGTGCGCGACTCGGCCAGCACCAGCGCGTCCGCGGCCCGCGAGAGCGGCAGCCGCGCCGCGATCTGCGGCGTGATCACGCCTTCGGCCAGCAGGCGGAGCACCTCGGTGAGGTCCCGGCGCAGGCGCGCGCGGAACGTGTCCCGCTGCTTCAGCCCGTCCCAGAAGTTGTACTGGTAGGCGCTGCGCGGGTTCGGCGAGTAGTGCCACTGCTTGATCCGGGCGTACGCGGCGATGAACGGCAGCTGCGGGTTGCCCTCGTCGTTCTTCGCGGACGCGGCGCCGTACGAGACGAGCGTGCCGTCCCGGCGCAGCATCTGCCACGACTGCTTCAGCCCTGGCCCGCCCACGTGGTCGAAGACCGCGTGCACACCGTCCGGGGCCAGCTGCCGGATCCGGCCGAGCCAGCCGGGATCGGTGTAGTCGACCGGCGTCGCGCCGAGCGCGCGCACGAGGTCGTGGTGACGCGCGGACGCGGTGCCGATCGCGGTGATGCCGGCGTGCCGGGCCAGCTGCAGCAGCGTGGAGCCGACGCCGCCGTTCGCGCCGAGAACCACGATCGTCCCGCCGCTGCGCACCTTCGCGAGGCCGTGCAGCATCTGCCACGCCGTGATGCCGTTGACCAGCACGGTCTCCACGGCCGCGGGATCAAGACCGTCCGGCACGGGTACGAGATCGGCCGCGTCCACCTCGAGGTGGCTGGCCCACCCGCCGATCTTGGTGACCGCGGCGTAGCGCCTGCCGGCCATCGCGGCGTCCACACCCTGACCGGTCTCGACCACGGTGCCGACCACGTCGTAGCCGGGCACGAACGGGAACGCGGGCTGGTCGTAGTACCGCCCCAGCCTCATCTGCTGCTCCGCGAAGGAGACGCCGGTCGCCTCCATCCGCAGCAGCACGTGCCCGGCCGCCGGGGCGGGCAGTTGCCGGTTGACCTGCTGCAACTCGTGCGGTGCGACCTTGCCCGGCAGCACGATCTCCAGGGCGGTGACGGTCATGCGACTACTCCTCGACGACTGTGGAACGCGAGCCCTCACCGTGCCCGCCGGCACACGCGGCCCGCGTCGGTAAGCGATGCCTAGATCCGGCTAGGCATCCGTTGCCGATGCTGCCCGGACCCGGTCCCGACCAGGATCGATCCGTGCGCGACAGCGCACCGTCACCGCCACGAGGAGAGCACGATGATCTACCACAGCATCCGGATGAAGGCCCGGGACGGCGTCACCAGGGCGCAGATCGAGGAGGCGCTGGAGTGCCTGCGTGAGCAGGGCCGGGTCATCCCCGCGGTGCGGTCGTTCGTGGTCGGCCGGGACTTCGGCGGCGATTTCGACTGGACCGGCGTCTTCGTCATCGAGGATCTCGACGGCTACTGGGAGTATCTGGTGCATCCGGCGCACCTGCGTACCGACCGGGTGGGTCTTCCGCTCCTGGAACGGTTCATGCAGTTCGACGTGACCGACGACGAGGACCCGGATTTCGGCGCCCGGATCGCGGAGCTGCACCGCCGCCGCTACGAGGAGGACCCGGAGCTGGCCGCGCTGGTGGCGGGCCTGCTGCCCCGCTGATCCCGCTCGGCAGCCCGCACCTTCCGCGGTGACGGAAGGTGCGGGCTGCCTGCTCACTCGGGCGAATGGTCCGAGGAGTACGGCGTGCTGACCCCCGCGTAGGTCACGTGCATGATCATGCCGTTGGCGCCGTGCGAGAAGTTGTGGCAGTGGTCCATCCAGATTCCCGGATTGTCGGCCGTGAACTCGATCTCGTAGGCCTCTCCGGTGCCGACGTTGAGCGTGTCGGTCCACCATGGACTTCCGGTGGCCGCGACGCCGTTGCGCGACAACACCCGGATGCGGTGCCCGTGCAGGTGGAACGGGTGGTTGACCACGCTCCGGCCGGCGATGGTGACCTTGACCCGATCTCCACGATCAACCTCCAGCGAGGGTACGGCCGGGTAGAGCCGCCCGTTGATCAGGCTGCTGACGTAGCCGAACTGCCCCTGGCTGAACCCGAACCCGTCGTCCAGGCGCAGCGCGAACGTACGCTGGTGGTGCTGCTTCGGCGCCGGCGCGCCCGACCCGTAGGCCAGCGGATCGAACGCGGGCCCGCCGTCCTGCGGCGCGTCGCCGCTCCCGAGCGTGAGCGTGGCGTCCGGACTGCCGTCCACCGCGACCCCGACCGGCGTGGCCGGCATGGTGAACACGACGTCGTACCGGCCACCGGCCGGGAGGAGCAGTCCGGTGCCGGAGGTCAGGTCGGTCGCGCCCTCGATCGGGTTGCCGTCCAGCGCGGCCACCCGGAACGGCGTGCCGCTGACCCGGACCGTCTGCGCCTCCTCCGAGCTGTTGATCAGGCGTACCCGCACGGTCGTGCCCGCGGCCGGCGCGTCCTGCCCTTCCGCCGTCTCCAGCGAGACCGCCTGGGATCCGGGCCAGATGTGGGTGAACGCGGTCCGCTCCACGCCGCTCGCGGCGTCGTCCTCGATGATCAGCGCGCCGAACAGCCCGCGCTGCACGTTGAGCGAGCCGTCGCGGTGCGTGTGGTACCAGAACGTCCCGGCCCGGGTCGGCACGAACCGGTAGACATGCCGCTCACCGGGCATGACCGCGTTCTGCGTGACGCCCGGGACGCCGTCCTCCGCGTTCGGCACGTCCACGCCGTGCCAGTGCACCGTGACGCCCTCGGTCACGTCCGTGTTGACCAGCGTGACCTCGATCAGCCGGCCGCGCTTCGCCCGCAGCTCCGGGCCGGGCGCGGTGCCGTTGAACGTCAGCGCGTCGGCGGACGTGCGGGCCGCCGTCAGGGTGAATCGCACGTCCGGCTCCTGGGTGCGCGGCCCGGTGAGCTGGTCGACGCCGACGGACCCGCCCGCATGCTGGTGATCACCGCCCGCGGACGCGTTCGCCTGCGCCGCCACCCCGAGCGAGGCGGTCGGCACCAGCAGCGCGAAGACGGCGAGCCACGGCAGCCCGGCCGGCCGCGATCCGTTCGCGCGCCCGCGGCCGAGCAGCACGGACACCGCGCCGACCGCACCCAGGATCGCGACGGACCCGCCCAGCACGGCGGCGACGTCCGGCGGCCCGAACGGCAGCAGCAGCCACCAGACCGACAGCAGCGCGCCGGTCGCCGCGACGTGCATGGCGGTCCGGCCCGGCCGCCGGAGTGCCCAGACGATCGGCAGCACCGCCAGCGGCACCTGCACGGTCAGGCGCGAGTCCGCCAGCAGCGGGCTTCCGGTCAGCAACAGACAGGCGACGGCCAGGCGCGCGGCCGCCGTGCCCGCGACGATGTGGAGCCACCGCCGAGAGCCCCGGAGGCCGAGGACCGGCGCGACGATCAGCATGAGTATGGCCAGGGTCAGGTCAGTGAAGATGAGGATTCCGTACACCCCCTCACCGTCGCCGCGACCGCCCGCCCTTCGCGTCGGCAGCACATGCCTAGGTTTGCCGCCGGCCGGGACCATCGCGCCGGCCGGGGTCTGGGGTCGTCCCCGGGCGAGCTCACGCGCCCGCGGGAGCAGCGCTGCCGCACCACGCCGGAACCAAGAGGCAATGTGGGGTTTGGGGTGTTTTTGGACGTCCGGGCGCGGTTACGATGCCGTGTCCGGTCCGGCCATGTGCGACGGGAGTGTCATGCCGCCCTCCGATCACCTCGATGTCTTCGCGGGGCTACCGGTCATCCGGTGGAACGACCCCGCCACCTCGCTCGATCCCGCCAAGGTGGCCTGGCGCCTCGACGACTGGAACGAGGAGTGCACGGACTACGGCGACATGGAGGAGGCCCTTGATGCCATCGTCGCGCGCACCGGCCCTGAGGGACCTGTCGCCGTGGTGGTCGGATTGTGGAGCGATCCCTCCGACACGCCGTTCGATGTCGAGTGGTTCGTGGGCAACGCCCATCGGTTCGGCCGGCTACGGGCGTTGTTCATCGGGGACATGACACAGAGCGACGACCATATCGAGAGCTTTCACATCACGCTGACGGATGTGACGCCACTGCTGGAAGCGGTCCCCACGCTGGAGGTCTTCGGCGTGCACGGTCTCGGCGAAGAGCTGGAGCTGGGCCCGGTGCGCCACGAGAAGCTGCGCACCCTGATCGTGCAGACCGACGACCTGCGGCCGGAAACGGCGCGCACGCTCGGGGCCAGCGATCTTCCCGCACTGATCGACCTCGAACTGCATCTGTCGACGTGGTACGCGGACGAGGGCGTCACACCGGGCGATCTGGACGCGATCCTCGCCGGACGGTCGTTCCCGGCGTTGCGACGTCTCGGCCTGCGCGCCGCCGGTGACACCGACTCGTTCGCGGCGGCGCTCGCGTCGGCGCCGGTCGTCGCGCAGCTCACCGACCTGGACCTGTCCCTGGGAACGCTGGGTGACGAGGGTGTCGAGGCGCTGCTCGCCGGGCAACCGCTCACCCACCTCCGATCGCTGTCCGTGCGGCATCACTACGTGACGCCCGGGGCCGTCCAGCGCCTCGTCGACGGTCTGCCGGGCGTGCACGTGGATGCCTCCGGCAGGCAGGACGCGCAGGGTGGTGAACGCCGTTCCACCCATGACGAGGCGCCGGAGGATCGCGAACTCCGCCAGGAGTGGCGCCGGGAGCGCGCGGCGACGCGAGCGAGGCTGCTGGACGAGGCCCGCGCCTGACCTAGGCGACCGCGGACAGGAGCTGGAGTTTCTCGTAGCTCTCGGTGCCGGGTACGGCCGTGAAGACCAGCAGCGTCTGGGACTGGCCGGGGTCGACGAGGGTCTGGCAGTGGAGTTCGAGCGTGCCGAGTTCCGCGTGGGAGAAGCGTTTCGGGGCGTTGTGGACGCCGGTGACCTCGTGTTCGGCCCAGATGGCGGCGAACTCGGGGCTGATCTCCAGCAGCGCGTCGACGATCTCCGTGGTGCGGGGGAGGCCGTGGCTGTACGCGTGGCGGAACCGGGCGGTGAAGTAGCGGCCGTGCATCGGGTGGTCGTCGGGCGGGTAGATCAGGCGCGAGCGCGGTTCGGTGAACCAGCGGTAGAGGACGGACCGGGACAGGCCGGTCCACCGGCTGTCGTCGCCGAGCAGCGCGATCGCCGGGCGCGTCTGTTTCAGCGTCTCGCCGAGGTGGTTGATGACCTGCGCGGGCGTGTCCTCCAGGCGGTCCAGGATGCGCATCATGCCGGGGGTGATGTGGTCGCCGCGCGGGTGGCGCTGGGGCGTGGGGTGGCCGCCGACGCGGAACAGGTGGTCGCGTTCGTCGAGGGACAGGTGCAGGCCGCGGGCGAGCGCGGCGAGCATCTGCTCGGACGGTTGCGGGCCGCGCTGCTGCTCGATCCGGCCGTAGTAGTCGGCGGACATGCCGGAGAGCGCGGCGACCTCCTCGCGGCGCAGGCCGCCGGTGCGGCGGCGCGGGCCGCGGGGGAGCCCGACGTCCTCCGGCTGCAGCGCTTCGCGGCGGGTACGCAGGAAATCGGCCAGTTGAGCCCGGTCCATGACGTTCAGTGTGCCCGAGCGGCGAACGTGAGATCAGCCGACGTGACCGGAACGTCCCGGGGGCGGGCAGGGCCGGGCCCGATGCCGTCGCCGGTGAGATGCGGGTCGGATGTGTGCATGCCCCATACGGTGCGCCGATCGGCCGGGCGGATGAAGGACCGGAGTATCCAGGGACGGAAACTCCGTGGATACGAGCGACCGGCAACGGGGCGCTGCCCTGTTACCGGTGGCACGAAAGGTCAGGCGGCGGCGCGGCCGTCGTCGGTGAGCAGTGGGCGGTGGGCGGCGCGGAGGTGGTCGACCGCGGCGTCCCGGCCGGGCGGACTGCGCCGGTCCAGCTCGGCCCACACCTCGGCCAGCGCCCTGGTCAGGGCGTCGGCCTCGGCG
Source organism: Catenuloplanes japonicus (assembly GCF_000717135.1). Classification (GTDB taxonomy): domain Bacteria; phylum Actinomycetota; class Actinomycetes; order Mycobacteriales; family Micromonosporaceae; genus Catenuloplanes; species Catenuloplanes japonicus. Next base: position 105,689 of record NZ_JNXY01000004.1, on the reverse strand, counting down.
GCGTGCCGGGACAGCAGCTGGGCCCGCAACCGTTCCAGCCGGGCGGACCAGCCGGCGGAGGACTTCTCCGCGCGGGCGGCGGACGCGGCGGCCTCGGCGGCGCTCTGCGCGGCCTGCACGGGGACGAGCGCGGCGAGCGGGCGGTCGCCGTCCGCGATCACGGTGACGACGTCGGCGGGACCGGTGCGGGCGAGTAGTTGCGCGAGACGCGTGCGCGCGTCGCGTTGCGAAATCACCTGCCGGAAGCGGGGCTGATCGGCAGGGATCGGTGTCAGATGTGCCATGAAAGGCACCATGCCACCGGGGTACGACATTTTTGTCAGCGACGGGTGATGGCGTACTCCACCTCGCCCGATTCGGAGCCCGGAATCGGGTCGTCGAAGTGCGGGAAGAACGTGCGCACGTGCGTCAGGCCGCTCTTCTCCATCACCCGGCGGGAACGCGTGTTGACGGCCATCGTCTGTGCCCAGACCCGCTCCACGCCCAGCTCGTCGAAGGCCTTGGCGATCAGTGCGCGCGATCCCTCGGTGGCCAGTCCGCGCCCCCAGAACTCTTTCCGCAGCCGATAGCCGAGCTCCGCCGCGGACCGATCCCCGGCGATCTCGAACCATCCGGCGAACGCGCCGGTCTCCCGGAGGAACGCGGCGAACACTCCGAGATCCGGATAGTCGCGCATGAATCCGGGAAGAACGCGCTCCTCGATCTCGGCGCGCGGGGTCGGCTTGCCGTTGGTCAGGAACGCCATCACCTCCGGGTCGGCGTCCAGCGCGACGAGCAGCGCGGCGTCGTCGGCGGTGAAGTGGCGCAGCGTCAGGCGGGCGGTCTCCAGGTATGTTCCCACGTGCCGATCCTGGCCCGGCGGAAGCGGCCGTGACCAGCGATTTTCTACAGCCCGAGGTAGGCGGTGCGGACCGCGGGGTCGGTGAGCAGCGCGTCCGCGGTGCCGGTGAGCGCGACGTGACCGGTCTCGATGACGTAGCCGCGGTCGGCGACCTCCAGCGCGCGGGCCAGGTTCTGTTCGACGAGCAGGATGGTGAGGCCGGCCGCGTGCAGCTGGCGGATCGCGGCGAACATCGCGGTGACGACGACCGGGGCCAGGCCGAGGCTGGGCTCGTCCATCATCAGCAGCCGCGGGCGGGACATCAGCGCCCGCCCGATCGCGACCATCTGCTGCTCGCCGCCGGACATGCTGCCGGCCAGCTGGCGGGACCGCTTCTCCAGCACCGGGAACCGGGCGTAGACCTCGGCGAGCGTGGTCGCGCGGCGGGCGCGGGCCGGGCGGGAGTAGGCGCCGAGCTCCAGGTTCTCCCGCACGGTGAGCTGCGGCCACAGGTCGCGGCCCTCCGGGACCAGCGCGATGCCCATGCCGGGCCGCCGGTGGGCCGGGATCGTGTGCAGCGGGGCGCCGTCGAAGCGCAGCTCGCCGCGGGTGACCGGCCGGACGCCCGCGACGGCGCGCAGCGTGGTGGTCTTGCCGGCACCGTTCGCGCCGAGCAGCGTGACCAGCTCGCCCTCGTCCACGGTCAGGCTGACGCCGTGCAGCGCCTGGGCGTCGCCGTAGAACACGTCGATGTCGCGGATCTCAAGCACCGGCCGTCTCCGTTCCCAGGTAGGCCTCGATGACCAGCGGATCGTTGGCGACGTCCGCGGGCAGGCCTTCGGCGATCTTGCGGCCGTGGTCGAGCACGACGACGCGGTCGGAGAGGCTCATCAGCGCGTGCATCACGTGTTCGATCATGATGATGGCGATGCCGCGGTCGCGGATCTGCCGGATCAGGCCGACGAACGCGGCGGCCTCGACCGGGTTGAGCCCGGCCACCACCTCGTCGAGCAGCAGCACGCGCGGGCCGGTGGCGAGCGCGCGGGCCACCTCGAGGCGCTTGCGGCCGGCCAGCGTGAGTTCGCCGGGGAGACGGTCCGTGCTGTCCCCGAGGCCGATGAAGCCGAGGATCTCGCGCGGGTCGCGGCGCGCGTCGCCGGGGCGGCCGTAGTGGTGTCCCACCAGCACGTTCTCCAGCACGGTGAGGCGGGCGAACGGCCGGACGATCTGGTGGGTACGGCAGACGCCGAGATGCACGGCCCGGTGGGCGGACCGGCCGCTGACCGGTACGCCGTCGAGGAGCACCCGTCCGGCGGTGGGTTTGATCGAGCCGGCCGCGACGGAGAACAGCGTGGTCTTCCCGGCGCCGTTGGGCCCGATCAAACCGAGGATCTCGCCCTCGTCGAGGTGGAAGTCGACGTTGTCCACCGCGCGCAGCCCGCCGAAGTGCCGGCTCACGCCCTCGCCGGTCAGCAGCGCGCTCATCGCGTGATCCGGGAGAAGCGAGCGACCCGGGAGAAGCGCGCGAGCCGCGCGGCCAGCCCGGTCAGGCCGAGCGGCTCGAACAGGATGATCAGCACGAGCAGTGCGCCGTAGAGGCCCAGGTAGAACTGCGAGTAGCTGGCCAGCAGGAACTCCTGGATGATCACGAAGACCACGGCGCCCCACAGCGGCCCGAGCGCCACCCCGATGCCGCCGATCACCGCCATCAGGATCAGCGAGATCGACCGGTCGAAGCTGAACATGTCCGACGGGTCGATGAACGCCTGGTAGGAGGCGTAGAAACCGCCGCAGACGCCGACCATCGCGCCGGACAGGAACAGCACCACGTCCTGGTAGAGCACGGGGTTGACGCCCAGGTCGCCGGCGGCCTCCACGTCCTCCTTGATGGCGAGCAGCCCGAGCCCGATCCGCGACCGGCGCAGCCACCACGAGATCGCCACGGCCGCGGCGAGCAGGTAGAGGCCGTACCAGTAGAGCTCGTACTTGGTGGGGTTGCCGTCGAGCGGCAGGGACAGGCCGGACGAGCCGCCGGTGAACCCGGACCAGTAGGTGGCGCCGAGCCGGGTCGCCTCGCCGACGCCGATCGTGGCGATCGAGAAGTAGGGCCCGCGCAGTCGGAGCGTCGGATGCCCCCAGAGCAGCGCGAACACGCCCGCGGCCAGGCCGCCGACGATCCAGGCCAGGCCGAACGGCAGGCCGGTCGCCAGCATCACCCGGGCGGCGACGAACCCGCCGACGCCGAACATCGCGGCGTGGCCGAAGCTGATCTGCCCGACGAAGCCGCCGAGCCAGTTCCAGGCCAGCGCCGCGGCCATGAACATGAACGTCAGGCCGACGATGTGGTGCGTGTACTCGCTGATCGGCAGCACCAGCGGCGAGATCCAGAGCAGCACCAGCGCGGCCAGGAAGCCGCCGGCCCGGATCACCGCAGCACCCGCTGGCCGAACAGGCCGCCGGGCCGCAGCACCAGCACCACCACGAGCAGCACGAACCCGACCGCGGAGGTGAGGTAGGGCGGGACCACGTACACGGCGAAGACCTCGGCGAACGCCAGGACCAGCGCGCCGAGCGCGATGCCGATGATGCTGCCCAGCCCGCCCAGCACGATGATCACGAAGCTCTTCAGGAGCTCGCCCGCGCCGAACGACGGCGTGAACGCGAACAGCGTGGACGCGAGCACGCCGGCCAGCCCGGCGAGCGCGGTGCCCAGCCCGAACGTCAGCAGGTAGACGCGCTCGACGTTGATGCCGGCGAGCGTGCAGCTGTCCGGGTTCTGCGCGACGGCGCGGATCGCCTTGCCGAGGTAGGTGCGGGTGAGCAGCAGGTGCAGGCCGAGCAGCGCCACGATCGCCACGCCGAAGACCGCGATCCGGGTGACCGAGAACCCGCCGCCGAGGATGGTGACGGAGCTGGTCGCGTACGACGTCTGGATGACCTGCTCGTTGCCGGTGAACAGCAGGTACGCGGCATTGCGGATGATCAGCCAGACGCCGAACAGCAGCAGCAGCGACTGCACCGCCCCGGCCGGCCCGCGCGGGATGAACCGGACCAGACCGAGGTAGATCACCACGCCCACGCCGAAGAACACGACCAGCGCGATCGGGATGGCCAGGAACGGGTCGATGCGGAACCGTTCGAACAGCTGCCAGGCCAGGTACGCCGCGGCCATGATGATCCCGCCGTGCGCGAGGTTGACGATCCGCAGCACGCCGTAGATCAGGCCCAGCCCGTACGCCATCGCCGCGTAGAACCCGGCCAGCAGCACCGCCGAGATCGCCAGCGTGGTGAACTCGCCCATCAGCGCTTGCAACCGGGGTTCGGGGCGACGCCGGCGCCGGTCGCGATGTCGGCCGGGTAGATGATCGGCGAGGAGCCGTCCGGCAGGTTCTGCTGCACCACGAACGGGTAGCTGGCCTGGCCACCGCTCGCGGCCGGGTAGCTGAGCTTCCCGCCGGGCAGGATCGAGTCCATGGTCAGCGTCGCGAGCGCGTCCCGGACCTTGGTCCTGTCGACGGAGCCGGCCGTGGAGATCGCGGTGAACAGCGAGCGCGCGGCCTCGTAGCCGAGCGCCTGGTACCACTCCGGATCCGTACCGTGGCGGCTGGTGAATTCTTTGATGAACGCGCTGTTCAGGGCCGTGTTGCCGAGCTGCTTGTTCCACCAGACCGCGGACAGGATGTAGTTGATGCCGTCCTGGCCGAGCGCGGTGCGCGCGTCCGCCTCGCTCCCGCGCGCGCCGTAGGTGATCACCGGCGCGCACATGCCGGAGCTGATGAACTGCCGCTGCATGGTGATGAAGTCCGGCAGGTGCGCGTCCACCATGACCAGGTCGGCGTCGGCGGAGCGGACCGTGCTGAGGATCGCGGAGAAGTCCTTGCCGTCCAGCGCGAACGACTCGTCCACCACCACCTGGTAGTCGGTCGCGTGCGCGCCGGCGAAGCCCTTCACGCCCTCGGCGAAGTCCTCGCCGTGCGAGGTGTTCTCCCAGACCACCGCGACCTTCGCCGGCTTCGGCAGCTTGCCGGCGGCCTGCTGCGCGTTGATCCACTCCATCTCGGTGGTGGCCAGGTTCCGCACCGGGGCGAGCGCGCCGAAGACGTAGGTGAAGCCCTTGCCGTAGATGGAGGTCGCGGCGCCGCCACCGTTCACGTACGGGATCTTGTTCTGCTCCGCGACCGTGCTCTGCGCCTCGATCAGCGCGGTCGAGTAGGTGCCGAGCAGCGCGTGCACGCCGTCCTGGGTGATCAGGCGCTGCGCCAGGTTGATCGCCTTGGCCTGGTCGGTGGTGTCGTCCAGCAGCTTCAGCTCGACCGGCACCTTCGTGCCGCGCACGTCGATGCCGCCGTCCGCGTTCTCCAGCTCGACGGCCAGCTCGTAACCCTGTTTGAACCGGCCGCCGCTCTTGGACTCGGCGCCGGTCAACGGCAACGTCGCACCGATCACGATCTTCTCGGGTACGTCGTCCGCGCCGGACCCGCCGGACTCACGCTGACTCGGGGCGCACCCGGCGACGAGCAGCAACGCGGTCAGCACGGCGAAAGCTCTGGAAGTCGATGTCACGGCCGATCCCTTCCGTCCCCTGTGGAGAGATCGTCATCCTTGCATCAATCGATGAGTCGTGGTGTCTACTGTCTGACGTATCAGTTCGTGGCCACACCGGGTTCTCGGTCGCATCGATCGACGTGCATTGACATAATGCGCGGATGGCGACCGTTCCCGTGCATCCGGCCTGGCTGCCCGACGAGGCCTGGCGGCCGATCGGCTCCCGCCGCGTCCGCGTCGACCTCGACGGCACGGTGCGCGACGAGGTCCGCGACGCGTGTGCCCGGCACGGCGGCACGCTGGTCACGAACGGTCCCGCGGACCTGGTCCTGACGCACGGCGACGGCGACGGCTTCACCGTCACCCGCGAGCCGGGCGTCACCACGGTCGCCGCCGCGACGCACGCCGGCCTGCTGCACGGACTCTTCGCCACGGTACGACTCGGGGAGGCCGCGTTCACGCCCGCGCCGCCGCTGCACAGCGCGCCCGCCCACGCGCGCCGGATGCTCGACCACTGGGACAACATCGACGTCCACCCGGTCATGGGCCAGGTCGAGCGCGGCTACGCCGGCGGCTCACTGTTCTGGAAGGCCGGCGAGCTGCGCCACGACCAGCTGCGGAGGATCCGCGACTACGCCCGGCTGCTGGCCTCGATCGGCATCAACGCGGTCGCGCTCAACAACGTCAACGTGCACGACACCGAGGCGCACCTGCTGACGGACCGGCTCGCCGACATCGCGACCCTGGCCACGATCTTCCGGGGGTACGACATCCGCGTGCACCTCGCGGTCACGTTCGCCGCCCCGATGCTGCTCGGCGGCCTGGACACGGCGGACCCGCTCGACCCGGCCGTCCGCGCCTGGTGGGCGGTCACGGTCGCGCACGTCTACGAACGGATCCCGGACTTCGGCGGCCTGCTGGTCAAGGCCGACTCCGAGGGCCGGCCGGGCCCGTTCGCGTACGGCCGCACGCACGCGGACGGCGCGAACATGCTGGCCGCCGCGCTGGCCCCGCACGGCGGCGTGGTGCACTGGCGCGCGTTCGTCTACAACCACCGCCAGGACTGGCGGGACCGGTCCACGGACCGGGCGCGGGCCGCGTACGACCACTTCACGCCGCTCGACGGCGACTTCGACGACGCCGTGATCCTGCAGGTCAAGCACGGTCCGATGGACTTCCAGGTGCGCGAGCCGGTGTCGCCGGTCCTGCTCGCGATGCCGCAGACCCGGCTGGCGCTGGAGCTGCAGGTCACGCAGGAGTACACCGGCCAGCAGAAGCACGTCTGCTATCTGGCGCCGATGTGGGCGGAGGTGTTCGGCGTCCTGCCGCCGCCCGGGGACGTGGTGGCGGTCGCGAACACCGGCGACGACCCGTTCTGGACCGGGCACCCGCTCGCCCAGGCGAACCTGTACGCGTTCGGCCGGCTCGCCTGGGACCCGGCGCTGGACCCGTCCGCGATCCTGGACGAGTGGCTGAGCCTCACGTTCGACCCCGGGGACGGCCTGCGCGCCGCGTTCCACGCGATCATGGACGAGTCGTGGCGGACGTACGAGCGGTACACGGCGCCGCTCGGGGTCGGCTTCATGGTGCGGCCCGGACATCACTACGGGCCCGACGTGGACGGGTACGAGTACACGCCGTGGGGGACCTACCACTTCGCGGACCGGGAGGGCGTGGGCGTGGACCGCACGGTCGCGAGCGGGACCGGGTTCGCGGGCTGCTATCCGTACCCCTGGAACGATCTTTTCGAGTCCGTCACCGACTGCCCCGACGAGCTGCTGCTGTTCCTGCACCACGTGCCCTACACGCACCGGCTGCGCACCGGCCGCACCGTGATCCAGCACATCTACGACACCCACTTCACCGGCGCCGCCGAGACCGAGCGCATGCGTGACCTGTGGCGCGCCGTGAAGCCGTCCGGCCTGCTCACCCCGGACCTGCACGCCCGCGTAGCCACGCTGCTCGACGAACAGGTCCGTTCCGCCACCGAATGGCGCGACCAGCTCAACACCTACTTCTTCCGCAAATCCGGCATCCCCGACAACCGCGGCCGCCTGATCCACTGACGCTGGCGCATCGGCGACGGTGGAGGGCGGCCTAAACGGCTGGCGGGGTGGGTGGCCCGTGGGTCATCGTGGGGTGGTGATCACAGTCCAGCGAGTACGGGTGCGGTGGGACGCGGCGGCGCGCGGTGCGCAGCACGCCGACCTCCGGCGCGGCCTGAGTCACCCGATGCCGCTGCCGGCCCGCCGGGTCGCCTTCCACGACGTGCTCTACGACGGGACGGACGGCTACACCCGTCAGGAGGACGTGCGCGACGAGGCGGCTCCCGACCTGGGCATGCGGCTCACCGTCCGGGACTCGGCGGTCGTCGTCGACCGGATGCCGGGGCACGCGGCGTACCCCCGTGATTCCGGCAAGACGCGCCTGTTCATCCTCGAACCCGGCCAGACCGGGCGCTACCGGGCGAACTTCCGGTTCACCCGGACCCAGTGCCCGTGCAATCCCAGCTGGTACTACGAGGACTGGCTCGTGCACATCGCCCACGGCGCATCCGAGCCCGACCGTTTCGTCCGCGCCGCGCCGGACCACGACGCGGACCACCGCGTGAACCTCTACGGCGGCCGGGCGATCGCTCACCGATAGGCGGACCAGATGATGAACAGCCAGGACCGGGGATAGCCCGCAGATGGGTCATCCCTTGCGGCAGCCGCCCGTGGTGCGGGAGATCGAGCGGGCGGCCTCCTCACATCTGGGCAGGCCGTGGCGCGTCGCCGGGTTCACCGGCCTGGACGACCGGGCGTCGCACCCCTGCGGCCTCCTGCACGGCGTCTCGCTGTCGGTGTTCGCGAAGATCGGCAGCGAGGAGCAGTTCGCGGCGGAGCTGGCCGGCCTCCGGCTGGTCCGCGACCTGACGGCCGTGGCGACGCCGCCCCCGATCGGCGTGATCCGCACCGAAGCGGGCGCGGTCCTGCTGCTGGAGGCGGTGGCCGAGGTCCCGCCGCACGCGCGGACGAGCGCGCACTGGCGTGCCCTCGGCCACTCGCTCGCCCTCGCGCACCGGACGCACGCCCCGCACTTCGGCCTGGCCGGACACGACGGTTTCTTCGGCCCGCTGCGGCAGGACAACCGGCCGGTGAGCACGGACCGCTGGGCCGACTTCTACGCCGAGCGCCGCCTCCTGCCGCACCTGCGCGAGGCCGTCGACTCCGGCAACCTGCCGCCCGCGCTGCACCGCCACGTCGAGCGGCTGATCACCCGGCTTCCGTCCCTGTGCGGCCCGGAGCCGCGCCCCTCGCTGCTGCACGGCGACGCCCAGCAGAACAACCTGCTCACCACCGCGCACGGCGCGGTCTGGGTCGACGTGGCCCCCTACTTCGGTCACCCCGAGGTCGACCTGGCGCTGCTCGACTACTTCGCGCCGGTGCCGGACGAGGTCTTCCACGCCTACGCGGAGGTCACGCCGATCGACGCGGGATTCGCGCGGCGGAAAGAGCTGTGGCGGCTGTTCGGCTATCTGGCGGTGGTCACCGTGGACGGCGCCTCAGCGTTCGGCCGCCCCTTCCTGGACCGGATCGCCGGTGTCGACGGGTAGCAGGACGGCGGTGTACTCGTACGACTCGGTGAGCAACCGCAGGCCGCCCGGGGCGCGGGAGGTGACCGTGTCCAGGCGCAGGCCGGTGCCCTCCAGCAGCAGGCGCAGGTCGGCGGGGGAGTAGCAGCGCAACACCTGGGTGATCTTCTCGTCCGGCGTGGCCGCGTCCCACCAGGTGTCGTGTGCCGTGCTGGTCGCCGCGTCGAAGTGGATCTCCTGGTGCAGCTCATGGGCGTACCCACGGGAAGGGTCCGGGAATTTGTGGTCCTTCGTGCCGTGCAGGCGCGCCCAGACCAGCGGGTTGAACACGTCGATCAGCGCCACGCCGCCGGGCCGCAGCCACTCCGCGGCGATGCGCCGCAGCAGACGCCGCTGGTCCTGGTCCGTACCGACGCCGAACCCGTTCCAATAGCAGACCACGTCGAAGCGCCCGTCGAGCGTGACGTCGTAGAAGCTGCCCCCGGCCACGGTCAGGCCGGGCATCGCCGGCGTGTGCCGCACCCGGTCGCTGAGCTCCACCGCGGTGACGTCGAAGCCGTCCTCCACGGCCGCGACCGCGGTCATCCCGTAACCCGACCCCAGCTCCAGCACGCGTGCCGGCCCGTCGCCGGCGTGCGCGCGCAGCATCCGCACGCGCGCACGGTCCCGTTCGGACACCCGCGCCTCGGCCGGACCCCACCAGGACCCGGTCCGCGAGTAGAACCCCTCGACCCATTCCAGACCCACCAGCGCATTATCGCCCGAGCTGGGTGGCGTAGGCACGCAGCAGCGTGTGCAACCGGTAGCGGCCGGGCCGGTGCTCGGTCAGCAGGTTGATCCGGGCCAGCTCGGTGAGCAGCGCGCGGGCCCGGTCCGGCTCGACCCCGGCGAGCCCGGCCGTGGCCGCCGCGTCCACGTCCGGCCCGGGGACGTGCCCGAGAAGCCGGAACAGGTGCGCGGCCGGTGTGCTGAGCGCCCGGTAGGACGCGGTGAACGCGGTCCGGACGCAGGCCGCGGCGTCGCCGCCGTCGAACGGGCCGAGGCCGCCGAGGTCGAGCTCCTCGCGGACGTCCGCGAGGCTGTGCCGGACGGCGGCGCGGGCCGCGACGATGCCGAGCGCGAGCGGCAGCCGCCCGCAGCGCGCGATGACGTGGTCCGCGAGCGCGGGTTCGAGCCGTGCGCCGAGCCGGGCGGTGAGGAAGTCGCGCGCCTCGGCCTCGGTGAGCACGTCGAGCGGCAGCAGGTGGGCGTCGTCCGTGACCGCGAGGCCGATCAGCTGGTCGCGGCTGGTGACCAGCACGGTCGTGGTACGCCCGCCGGGCAGCAGCGGCCGGACCTGCTCCGCGTTGCGCGCGTTGTCCAGGATCAGCAGCACGCGGCGTCCGGCCAGCCGGCTGCGGTAGAGCGGCAGCGGGTCGGCCGGGATCCGGGCCTGGTTCACGCCGAGCGCGCGCAGCATGCCGCGCGCGGCGTCGGCCGGGTCGAGCGCGGACGCGGACGGGCTGAAGCCGCGCAGGTCCGCGTAGAGCTGCCCGTCCGGGAACCGGTGCGCGGCCCGGTGCGCCCAGTGCACGGCCAGCGCGGTCTTGCCGACGCCGGGCATGCCGCTGATCGCGACCGGCCCGTGCGCGGTCAGCGCGTCCAGCCGCCGCAGCTCGGGCGCGCGGCCGGTGAACCGGGCCGCGTCGCGGGGCAGCTGCGCGGGCGCGGGCGTGAGGTCGGCGCCGCGCAGCACCTCGTAGTACGCCGCGCGGGCCGCCGGTCCCGGGTCGGTGCCGAGCTCGTCGGCGAGGACCGCGCGCGCCCGGCCGTAGACGTCGAGCGCCTCCGCGGTCCGGCCGGTGGCGGCCAGCGCGCGCATCAGCACCGTGGTCAGCGACTCCATCAGCGGGTGCCGGGCCGCGAGCGCGGTGAGCGGCCGGATGACCGAGGCCGGGTCGCCGGCGCGCAGCTCCGCGTACGCCCAGGCGACGACCGCGTCCAGGTGCTGCTGCCGCCACGACTGCCGGACCTGCTCTGCCCACCCGCCGGGGATGCCGCCGAGCGGGTCGCCCCGCCACAGGCCCATCGCCTGGCGCAGCACGTGCAGGCGGCGGCGATCCGGGCAGTCCGGGTCGCGGGCCTGCCCGAGCAGCAGGTCGAAGCGGTGCAGGTCGACGCGTTCCGGGTCGACGTCGACCTGGTAGCCGCCGCGCAGCCTGGTCAGCCGCACGTCGGCCGGCCCGGCCTCGCGCAGCTGCCGCCGGATCCGGCTGATGTGGATCTGGACGACGCGGCCGGCATGGTCCGGCGCCTCACCGTCCCAGACCCGGTCGATCAGCGTGCCGAGCGGCACCGGACGGCCGGCGTCGACCAGCAGCGCGGTGAGCACCGCGTTCTGCTGCGGTCGTTGCGGCGGCACGATGCGCCCGTCGGCACGCACGTCCACGTTGCCGATCAGTCTGAACTCGATCACGAGCACCCCCGTGTGTGATCCCACGCCAGAATCCGTCGATATCGATGCCGGCACAAGGGTGTTTGCGCATGTGCGACAGCGGCGGCAACACCGCGGCAGCATTCCGGCCTATCGGCGGGCCGCAGTCTGGGCCGGCTCGGGAACCGGAATCCGCCGGTTCCGCGCCGAGACCGAGGAGTGGCTCTGATGTTTGTCAAACGCGCGATGGCCGGTCTGTTCGCGGCCCTTGCGGTGCTGGCGCTCGCCGCCGCACCGGCGGAGGCAGCGCCCGCGGCACCGCAGGACCGGGTGGCGATCGCGCCGGCCGCGCCGGTACGGGCCGCGACCGCGCTGGCGACCTCGCCCTACACGTCGCCGGGGACCACGGCCGGGCACTACGCGCCCGGCGCCACCTACACCTGCCCGGCCGGCAACTTCTGCGCGCTGGTCTGGGACCCGACCGTGGGGCTGTGGGAGCTGTTCCGGCTCTACAACTGCAACCGGTACTACGTGTCCTACTGGAACGACTGGGGCGTGGCGTGGAACAACCAGACCGGTGGCGCGGTGGCGACGGTCTACGACCAGTCCAGCGCGATCGACTGGATCGGCGTCGGCTCCGCGTTCAGCTACTACTGGAACCCGGTCTGGTCGATCCGTAACTGCTGACCGTTCCCGATCAGCGGTGGCCGGGGAAGATCCCGGCCACCGTCTCGGCGATGGCGAGGTGGGCGCCGGTCAGGCCGCGGGTGTCGCGGATGCCGGCGTACGGGTCGTCGCCGTCCGGGCTGACCAGCTCGCCGTGCCGGACCCACACGTCGTCCGGCCGGATCAGGTAGTTCGTGGTGAGCACGGTGGCGCGGTGGGCGAGCAGGAACTCCAGGACCGCGTGCAGGTGGGCGCTGTCGCGGGCGTACCGGCTGAGCGCGGGCACGTGCAGCACGTCGCCGGACGCGGCGCGCCGCAGCAGCCCGCGCAGTTCCTCGTCCGCGAACAGTGGCAGCGGCGGGACCGGTGCGTCCGGCAGGCGCAGGTCGTGCCGGCCGCCGTCGGCGAACACGTCGGTCAGCGCGGTCAGGCACGCCCAGGCGCGCGGGGAGCGCGCGGCCAGGCCGGAGAACGGGCCGGTGCCGGCGGACGGCAGCGGTTCGCGCTGCCGGGCGCCGAGGAAGTGGGACAGCGGCGCGGCCGCGTAGCGCAGCACGGCCGCGACCCCGTACGACGGCGCGCCGTCCCGGCAGGCCCGGTCCAGCAGCGGCTCGTTACGGACCACGAGCGTGACCTTGGCCTTGAGGTCCAGCGGCGCATCGGTGGGCTCGCGGTCGAAGGACTCCTCCACGAACGGCGCGATCAGCACGTCCTGCTCCCGGGGCGGCCGCACGGCCAGCTCCTCGGCGCGGGCGAGCACGGCGACGCCGATCCGCCGGGCGAGGCCGGGCTCGACCTCGCACACGTCGGTCAGCATGCCGGGCAGCGTCTGGTCGCAGTAGGCGACCATGAACCCGGGATCGGGAAGGGTCATCGAGCCGAGAATATTTGCGGGCGCGGGTGCGACGCGGGGAAACGCCCGGATGGGCGTCAGGGGCGGGTCATCGCGAAGCGCAGCGCGCCGTCGACCGCGTCCGGCGTCTGCCGCCGCAGGCCGAGGCGGGTCAGGAGCGCGGCGGAGGCCTCGTTGCCGCGGTCGCAGCCGGCCGTGACGCGGGTCAGGTCCAGCGTGCCGAACACGTAGCCGAGGAACGCGGTCATCGCCTCCCGGCCGTACCCCCGGCGGTGGTGTGCGGGGTGGAACTGGAAGCCGATGTCGCCCTCCTCGGCGGATGCCAGGAAGACGCCGACGTCGCCGATGACCGTGCCGGTCGCGGTGAGCACGACGGCGTAGCCGTGCCAGCGCTTGAGCTCGCGTTCGTCCAGGACCGCCTGGTCGGCGAGGTAGCGGGCGGCCCGCTCCGGGTCCATCGGCTCGCCCGGCATGTACCGGCGGACCAGCGGGTGGGCGTGGTAGGCCGCGAAGTCGTCGTAGTCCTCGGGTGCGAAGCGCCGGATCATCAGTCGCGGCGTGCGCAGTGCCTCGATCATCGCGGCATGGTAGCGGTCAGTCCGCCGCCCCCGCAGGGGGTTTCACCGCGAGCACGGGGCAGTGCGCCTCCAGCAGGATGCGCTGGGCCAGGTCGCCGACCAGCATCTTGCCGATCGGTGAGCGCCGCCGCATGCCGACCACGATCATCTCCACGTCCTCCTGGTAGGAGGCGTCGATGAGGTGCTCGCCGAGGTCGCCGCCCACGGCACCGGTGCTGACCGGCACGCCGTCGGCCACGGACATCAGCCGGGACAGCACCTCGGCGGGCAGGTCACCGACGACGGTCAGGCCGGTGCCGCGCAGCCGGGCCTCCTGCGCGGCGCGGTCCAGCGCGGCCCAGCCCTCGGCGCCGCGGGTCCAGGCGGCCACCACGGTCATGATCCGCTCACCGGTGTCACCAGCGTCCCGTCCGTGAGGAACCGCGCCACGTTGGCCAGCGTCAGGTCGGCCATGGCCCGCCGCGTCTCCTCGGTGCCGCTGCCCAGGTGCGGTGTCAGGACCACACGGTCACAATCGAACAGCGCCGGGGGTACGTGTGGCTCGTCCGCGAACGTGTCGAGCCCGGCGCCGGCGAGCCGCCCCTCGACGAGCGCGGCGACCAGCGCGTCCTCGTCGACGACGGAGCCGCGGGAGACGTTGACCAGGAAGCCGCGCGGCCCGAGCGCGTCCAGGACGTCGGCGGAGACCAGGCCGCGGGTGTGCGCGCCGCCGGACACGGCCACGATCAGCACGTCGACGACCTCGGCCAGCGCCACCGGGCTCGCGACATAGCGGTATGAAACGTCCTTCGGGTTCCTGTTGTGGTACGAGATGTCGCATCCGAAGGCGGTGAGGCGCTGCGCGATCGCCTGGCCGATCCGGCCGAGGCCGAGGATGCCGACCCGGGCGCCACTGACCTTGCGGGCCAGTGGCGGGTTGCCGTGGGCGGGCCAGTCGCCGCGGCGCACGTAGCGGTCGGCGGCGCTGAGCCCGCGCATCACGTCGATGGTCAGGCCGACCGCGGTGTCCGCGACGCAGTCGTCGAGCACGTCCGGCGTGTTGGACACGACGATGCCGCGGCGGGTGGCCTCGGCGACGTCGGTGGTGTCGTACCCGACGCCGAAGTTGATCACGGCGCGGAGCTTGGGCAGCCGGGCCATCAGCGCGGCGTCCACGCCGGTGCGCCCGGACGTGACGGCCACGGTCACGTCGTCGAACGCGCCGTCCGCGAACTCGTCCGGTAGCCTCCGCGCGCCGTGGTCGGCTTCGAGCGCCGCCACGAGAAAGGGCATCAACGGCCCCACCTGCACCACTGTCATGGCATTCTCCTATCGGACCAGCGCGGGGCGCTTCGGGTCGAACGACCAGCCGGGCACCAGATATTGCATCGCGATCGCGTCGTCCCGGCCACCGAGGCCCTGGGACAGGTACAGCTCGTGGGCGGCGCCGAGGCGCTCCTCGTCCAGCGTGACACCGAGGCCGGGCGTGGCGGGCACGTCCACGTACCCTCCGGTGATCGTGAACGGCGCGGTGGTGAGGCGCTGGCCGTCCTGCCAGATCCAGTGCGTGTCGATCGCGGTCACGTCGCCCGGCGCCGCGGCCGCGACGTGCGTGAACATGGCCAGCGAGATGTCGAAGTGGTTGTTCGAGTGCGAGCCCCAGGTCAGCCCCCAGGCGTCGCAGAGCTGCGCGACGCGCACGGACGCCTGCATGCCCCAGAAGTGCGGGTCGGCGAGCGGGATGTCGACCGCGCCGGCCCGGACCGCGTGGCCGAGCTCGCGCCAGTCGGTGGCGATCATGTTGGTGGCGGTCGGCAGTCCGGTGGCGCGCTTGAACTCGGCCATCACCTCGCGCCCGGAGTAGCCGCCCTCGCCGCCGCACGGGTCCTCCGCGTAGGCGACGACGTCGCGCATGGCCCGGCCGTACTCGATGGCGTCTTTCAGCAGCCAGCCGCCGTTCGGGTCGAGCGTGATCCGGGCGTCCGGGAAGCGGCGCTTCAGCGCGGTGACGGCCTCGACCTCGTCCGGGCCGGCCAGCACGCCGCCCTTGAGTTTGAAGTCCTCGAAGCCGTAGCGGGCGTGCGCGGCCTCGGCCAGCGCCACGATCGCGTCCGGCGTGAGCGCGGGCTCGTCGCGCAGCCGCGTCCAGTCGTCCGTGTGGTCGCCGCTGCGATAGGCCAGGCCGGTCTGCCTGCGGTCACCGACGAAGAACAGATATCCGAGGGTACGCACGCGGTCCCGCTGCCGTCCGTCACCGAGCAGATCGCAGACCGGCACGCCGAGGTGCTTGCCGAGCAGGTCCAGCAGCGCGGCCTCGAGCGCGGTCGCCACGTGCACGGTGACGCGCAGGTCGAACGTCTGCGCGCCGCGCCCGCCCGCGTCCCGCCCGGCGAATCGCGCTCGCACCGTTTTCAGTACGGCGAGCCAGTTCCCGACCGACTGACCGACGACCAGCTCCTCCGCCTCGGTCAGCGTGCGGACGATCTTCTCGCCGCCCGGGACCTCGCCGACGCCGGTGCTGCCGTCGGACGCGGTCAGCACCACCACGGTCCGGGTGAAGTACGGCCCGTGCG
Organism: Catenuloplanes japonicus; assembly: GCF_000717135.1. Classification (GTDB taxonomy): domain Bacteria; phylum Actinomycetota; class Actinomycetes; order Mycobacteriales; family Micromonosporaceae; genus Catenuloplanes; species Catenuloplanes japonicus. Next base: position 89,688 of record NZ_JNXY01000004.1, on the reverse strand, counting down.
CGCCGCTGAGGTTGAGCAGCATGCTGTCCTCGCCGGCGACCGGGACCACGCGCATCCCGGTGACGATGGGGGTGCTATCGGCCATCGATCCTCCTCGGCAGGCCCAGCGTGTTCGCGTCGTCCAGGCCCGCGGGCAGCAGCCAGGACGGCAGGTTCTGGTACGCCACCGGCCGCAGGAACCGCTCGATCGCGGCCGTGCCGACCGACGTGGTGCGCGCGTCCGACGTGGCCGGGTACGGCCCGCCGTGCACGATCGCATGCCCGACCTCGACACCGGTCGGCCAGCCGTTGACGACGATCCGCCCGGCCTTGCGCTCCAGCAGCGGCAGCAGCGCCCGTGCCAGCTCCTGATCATCCTCGTCCGCATGCACGGTCAGCGTGAGCTGCCCCTCCAGTCCCTCGACGATCTCGGCCAGCGCGTCCGCGGTCGGCGCGGTGACGATCACGGAGCTGGCGCCGAACACCTCCTCGGTGAGCGCCGGGTCCGCGTCCAGCTCCGCCTTCGTGGTCCGGAACAGGAACGCCTGGCCGGGCGCGGCGATGGAGGCGTCCTCCCGGCCGACCGCGATCGTGACGACACCGGTCGCGTCCTGCAGCCGACCCACACCCTCGGTGAACGCGCGCTGAATGCCGGGGGAGAGCATCGGCGCGGCCGGCACGTCGCGCAGCGCGGCCGCGGCGGCGTCGGACAGCGCGCCCACGCCGGGCCCGTCGACCGTGAGGACCAGGCCGGGGCTGGTGCACAGCTGCCCCTGGCCGACCGTCATAGAGCCGACCAGGCCGCGGCCGATCTCGGCGCCGCGGCTCAGCAGTGCGGCCGGGAGGACCAGCACCGGGTTGATGCTGGACATCTCCGCGTAGACCGGGATCGGCTCCGGGCGGGCCTGCGCGGCCGCGACCAGCGCGAGCCCGCCGGACCGGGATCCGGTGAACCCGACCGCCTTGATCCGCGGGTCGGTGACCAGCGCGATGCCGACCTCGCGGCCGTTGCCGAACAGCATGGAGAACACGCCCTCGGGCAGCCCGTGCTCCGCTACCGCTGCCTGGATCACGCGGCCGACCAGCTCGGACGTGCCCGGGTGCGCGCTGTGCGCCTTCACGATCACCGGTGCGCCGGCCGCGAGCGCGGACGCGGTGTCGCCGCCGGCCACGGAGAACGCGAGCGGGAAGTTGCTGGCCGAGAAGACCGCGACCGGGCCGACCGGGACGTACCGGCGGCGCAGGTCCGGGCGGGGGAGCGGCGTGCGGTCCGGCAGCGCCGGGTCGATGTGCACGCCGAGGAAGCCGCCGTCGCGGACCACGGCCGCGAACAGCCGCAGCTGGTTCGTGGTGCGGGCCAGCTCACCGCCGGCGCGCGCGGCCGGGATGCCGGTCTCCGCGCCGACGCGGGCGATCAGCTCTTCGCCGATCGTGTCGAGCCCGTCCGCGATGGTGGTCAGCAGCGCGGACCGGGTCTCGAGCGGCGTTTCGCGGTAGGCGTCGAACGCCTGCTCTGCGAGCTCGGCCGCGCGTGCGACATCGGCTACGCCGGCCAGGCCGTACGACGGCTCCAGCTTCTCGCCCGTGCGCGGGTCGATCGCGGAGATCTCGCCGTGCGTGCCACGGACCGCGGCAGCGCCTATGAGAAGGTCACCGGTCAGCATCGGTCAGGCCACCCGCGCGATCGAGGGCGTCGCGGCGATCAGCGCGCTCAGCTCGTCCAGCTCGGCCGGGGTGAGGTCGGACAGCGGCGGGCGGACCGGGCCGGCGGAGCGCCCGACCGCGGTCATGCCGGCCTTGACGATCGACACCGAGTATCCGGCGCGCCGGTTGCGGATCGCCAGGTAGGGCAGCACGAAGTCGCGGATCCGCGCGTACACGTCGTCCCGGTCGCGCTTGATCACCGACTGGTAGAAGTCGCTGGCCCACTGCGGCGCGAAGTTGAAGATCGCGGAGGAGTAGGTGGTCGCGCCGAGCTCCAGGTACGGCAGCGCGTACGTCTCCGCGGTCGGCAGCCCGCCCACGTAGACCAGCCGCTGGCCGAGCATGGCGTAGAGGTGCGCGACCACGTCGATGTCGCCGATGCCGTCCTTGAACCCGATCAGGTTCGGCAGCTCCTCGGTGAGCTCGATGAAGCTCTGCGCGGAGAACCGCGCGTTCGCCCGGTGGTAGACGATCACGCCGAGGTCGGTGGCCCGGCAGACCGCGCGCACGTGCTCCTTGAGGCCCTCCTGGTCCAGCTCGGTCAGGTACGGCGGGAGCAGGAAGATGCCGTCCGCGCCCGCGGCCTCGCCGTCGCGCGCCATCTCGACGGCCTGCGCGGTGCCGTACCCGGCCGGCGCGATGACCGGCACGCCGGCCTTGGCCTCGGCGACCGTGGCGCGCACGATCCGGCCGACCTCCGTGGGCGTGTGGCAGAAGAATTCTCCGGTGCCGCCGGAGGCGAAGACCCCGCGGGCGTCGTAGCCGGACAGCCACTGCAGGTGGGACCGGAACGCGGACTCGTCGAAGGCCAGCTCCGAGGTCATGTGCGTGACCGGGAAGCAGAGCAGGCCGGACCCGAGAGTGTCGCGCAGGGCGGTAGGCGAGAACGAGGTCATGGGGGCTCCCGAACCGAGGCGATGAGTACGCCGACCGTAGGCAGATCCCGTGATACCTGTCCAACACGCAAGATGCATGGTTCGATACCGTGAAGGTATAGGAGGGGATGAGCCATGTTCAGTCTGGACCAGTTGCGAGGTTTCGTCGCCGTTGCGGAGGAGGGCAACTTCGGACGTGCGGCCGAACGCCTGCGGATGACCCAGCCGCCGCTGAGCCGTCAGGTCCAGAAGCTGGAGCGCGCGGTCGGCGTCGACCTGCTGATGCGCACGTCGCGCCTGGTCGAGCTCACGCCGGCGGGCCGGGTGTTCCTGGACGAGGCCCGGCGCCTGCTCAGCCTGGCCGCGGCCGCGCCGTTGCTGGCCCAGCGCGCGGCGCACGGCTCGCGCGGCACGCTGCGGGTCGGCTTCACGGCCACGGCCGCGCTCAGCGTGCTCGGCGAGTGGGTGAAGTTCCTGGACGACCGGCTGCCCGAGGTGCACCGGGTGCTGCGCGAGATGATCACCGACCGGCAGATCGAGGCGCTCGCGGCCGAGGAGATCGACGTCGGGCTGCTGCGCGGCGTGCCCCGCGGCGCGGAGCTTTCGCAGCTGCTGGTGCACGCGGAGTCGCTGCTGCTGGCGGTGCCGCGCGGGCATCCGCTGACCCGGCTCGGACGCGCGCCGTCGCTGGCCGACGTGGCCGAGTCGAGCGTGGTGACGTACTCGCCGGTCGAGGCCCGGTACTTCCACGATCTGGTGGTCTCCACGTTCCGCGCGGCCGGCGTGCAGCCGGCCTACAGCCAGCACGTGACCCAGGTCAACAGCGTGCTGGCGCTGGTCGACGCGGGCCTGGGCGTGGCGCTGGTGCCCGCGTCCGCGTCCGTCATCACGCTGCGGAACCTGAGGTTTCTGCAGGTGGAGGAGATCCCGGACGACTGTGTCGAGGTCTACGCGGCGTGGCGCGCGGACAACGACAGTCCGACGCTCGCGGTGCTGCTGGAGCACGTCCGCGTGTTACGGAGCCGTTTCCCGAACCCTTGACGGATCCTTGTGAGCGAAATTACGGTGGCGTTCACCAACGAGGATCGCGTCTTCATATGCAGACAGTCCCTCTCCGGCCGGCTCGTGGAAAGGCCAGCGGATCGTGAACAAGACTCGTACCACCGCCCTCATAGCCGCCTCGGCGGCGCTGTCGGTGATCGCTTCCGGATGTTCGGTCGCCAACTCCGGCGGCAACGGCTCCGGCGCGGCCAGCGGCACGCTGCGCATCGTCCTGCCCCAGGAACCGCCGACGCTCGAGCCGTGCGAGGCGTCGCTCACCGCGACCGGCGTCGTCACCCGCTCCAACATCACCGAGCCGCTCCTGGAGCGGAACCCGACCAGCGGCGCGCTCGAGCCCAAGCTCGCCACCGAGTGGACCCAGACCGAGCCCACGCTCTGGACCTTCAAACTCCGCCCCGGGGTGAAGTTCTCCGACGGCAGCGAGTTCACCAGCGAGGACGCGGTCAAGGCGATCGACCGCACCGCGAACAACACCACGCTCGCCTGCAACGTGCAGGGCTATGTGTTCGGCCAGACCGGGCCGCTGACGCTGGCCGCGCCGGATGCCACCACGGTCACCATCAAGACCCAGGAGGCGGACCCGCTGCTGCCGCTGCGCGTCTCGTTCATCGAGATGACCAAGCGGGACATCAGCACCACGGAGAAGGTCCGCGAGCCGATCGGCACCGGGCCGTTCAAGATCGCGTCCTGGACCGCCGGGCAGAAGCTCACGCTGAGCAGCTGGGACGGCTACTGGGGCGCCAAGCCCGCCTACACCACGGCCGAGTACCAGTGGCGTGAGGAGGGCACGGTCCGGGCCGCGATGGTGGTCAACGGCGAGGCCGACGTGGCGACCAACCTCGGTGCGGACGACGGCGCCGGCGACACCGCGGTGCAGTACCCGAACAACGAGACCACGGCGCTGCGCTTCACCAACGACCAGGCGCCGCTCAACGACATCCGCGTCCGTCAGGCGATCGACATGCTGATCGACCGCGACGGCATCATCACGTCGCTCTTCGGCGGCCTCGGCAAGCCGGCCAGCCAGCTGATCGGCCCCGGCGTGATCGGCTACAACGAGGCGATGACCCCGACGAAGTACGACCCGGCCGCCGCGAAGGCGCTGGTCGACGCCGCCAAGGCGGACGGCGTACCGGTCGGCACGCAGTTCCGGATCATCGGGCGCACCTCGCAGTTCCCGAAGATCGCGGAGAGCATCGAGCTGATGCAGAGCGCGTTCGCCCAGGCCGGCCTGAACGCCAAGATCGAGATGATGGACACCTCGGCCCAGCTGAAGTACCAGCTGCGCCCGTTCGTCCCGGACGCCGGGCCGATCGCGCTGATGGTCATGCACGGCAACCAGGCCGGTGACGCCGCGTTCACCGTCGGGCAGTACTTCGCCACCGACGGCGCGCAGAGCACCGGCGGCACCCCGGACCTGGACGCGAAGATCAAGGCGGCGGCACCGCTGACCGACGCCGCACGTCAGGCCGCCTACGCGGACGTCTTCAAGACCCAGACCGACGCGGTACGCGGCTTCGCGTTCCTGGCGAACATGGAGGCGGTGCTGGCCCGCGCCAAGACCGTCGACTACACCCCGGACGCGGCCACCGGCGACGAGATGCGCCTCGCCGACTTCAAGCCGAAGGCCTGATTCACCGATGCTGACGTTCCTGCGCCGACGCGCGCTGACAAGCCTCCTGCCGCTGCTGGCGGTCGTGCTGGGCGTGTTCGTGCTCGCCCGCCTGACCGGCAACCCGGCTGCGCTGTACCTGCCGGAGAACGCCACCGCCGAGGCGCGGGAGCAGTTCAGCGCGGCCAACGGATTCGACAAGCCCATCTGGGCCCAACTGATCGACTACTTCGCCGGTGTGGCGCGACTGGACTTCGGTACGTCGCTCCGCACCGGCGAGGACGCCGCCACCATGGCGCTGCGCGCGTTCCCTGCGACGCTGCAGCTGGCGGTCGTCACCATGGTCCTGGCGATCGCGGTCGCGATCGTGGTCGGCTGCTGGGCCGCGCTCCGGCCCAACGGCCTGGCCGACAGGGTCTCCGGCATGCTCAGCATGACCGCGGCCAGCGTGCCGGACTTCTGGCTCGCCATCCTCGGCATCTGGGTCTTCGCCATCATCCTCGGCGTGCTGCCCACCTCCGGCGTCGACGCCGGAGGCGCCAGCTGGGTGCTGCCCATCGCGGTGCTGATGGTCAGGCCGGCCGGCGTGCTCACCCAGGTCGTGCGCGGCGCGATGATCTCCGCGCTCGGCTCGCCCTACGTGAAGGTCGCCCGCGCCAAGGGCGCGAGCGAGGGCCGGGTGGTCGCCCGGCACGCGCTGAAGAACGCGGCCCCGCCCGCGCTCACGGTCGCCGGTGACCTCGCGGTCGGCCTGATCAACGGCGCGGTCGTGGTCGAGTCGATCTTCGGCTGGCCCGGCATCGGCAAACTCATGATCGACGCGATCCTGCAGCGTGACTTCGCGGTGCTGCAGGCCGCGGTCGCGCTCACCGCGATCAGCATCTTCGTGCTCAACATCGCCATCGACATCGGGTACGCGCTGCTGGACGCCCGGGTCCGGAACAAGGCAGGAGCGGCGGCATGACCTCACCGGCGGACACCGAAGAGGCCGCGACAAAGCCCAACTACCTCAAGATGCTGCTGGCCGACCCGCTCGCGTTCATCGCCGCGATCGTGCTCCTCGTCGTCGCGTTCATCGCGGTCTTCGGCCGGCAACTCGCCGGGCCGACCGCCACCCAGGGCGACCTGGCCCTCTCCCGGCTCGCGCCGTTCAGCACGGACCACGGCTGGCAGTACTTCCTCGGCGGCGACCTGCTCGGCCGCAGCCTGCTCGGCCGGCTCATGGTCGCCACCCAGACCACCATGAGCGTGTCCGTCCCGGTCGTGCTCATCTCGCTGGTCATCGGCGCCAGCGTCGGCATGTGGGCCGGCTACCACCGCGGCTGGCGGGAGACGCTCGCCATGCGCATCGCGGACGTGGTGCTCAGCTTCCCGTCACTGCTGATGGCCGTCGTCGTGCTCTACATCTTCTCGCCGAGCATCGCCAGCATCATCGCGATCCTGGCCGTGACCCGCATCCCGGTCTACCTGCGCACCGCCCGCGCCGAATCGGCCGAGCTGCAGTCGCGGGTCTTCGTCGACGCGGCGCGCACGTTCGGCACGCCGAGCGGTGCGATCATCCGCCGGCACATCTTCCCGATCGTGCTGCCCACGCTGCTCACCGTCGCCACGCTGGACTTCTGCTACGTGATGCTGGCCGAGTCGTCGCTCAGCTTCCTCGGCATCGGCGTGCAACCGCCGGACGTCAGCTGGGGGCTCATGGTCGCCCAGGGGCGCGACCAGCTGCGTACCCAGTGGTGGTTGTCGGTTCTTCCGGGCCTGGCCATCGTCATCACCACGGTCTCGGCAAACCTTCTGGCCTCATGGGTACGCCTCGCGACCGACCCGGGCCAGCGCTGGCGCCTCACCACTCCCCGCCGCCGGCGTCGCCGTCGCGCGGTTCCCGTCCTGGAGGCATGAGTGAGCTCATCGGCTCAGCGCCACGACCCACAGAGCGGCAGCAGGAAGGGAACCCCGGCACCATGACCGACATCGGCATGAAGGTCGACGGCCTCACGGTCGACCTGCACACGCCCCGCGGCACGGTCCGCGCGGTCGACGGCGTCAGCTTCACCGCGCACCGCGGGCGCACGCTGGCGCTGCTCGGCGAGTCCGGCTGCGGCAAGAGCATGACCGCGCAGGCCGTCGTCGGACTGCTCGAGCCGATCGCGGAGGTCACCGGCGGCAGCATCGACATCGACGGCGAGGACCTGCTCACCGTGTCCCGCAAACGCCGCCGCCAGCTCGCCGGCCCGGCGCTGTCCATCGTCTTCCAGGACGCGCTCACCGCGCTCAACCCGGTCGTCAAGGTCGGCGTGCAGCTCGCCGAGCCGTACCGGATCCACCGCAAGATGTCCGCCAAGGCCGCGCGCGCCGAGGCCATCGAGCTCATGCGGCACGTCGGAATCCCGGAGCCGGAGTCGCGCGCCGACTCGTACCCCCATCAATTCTCCGGGGGTATGCGACAGCGGCTCCTGATCGCGATGGCCGTGGCGTTGTCGCCCAAGGTGCTGATCGCGGACGAGCCGACGACCGCACTGGACGTGACCGTGCAGGCGCAGATCCTGGCGCTGCTCGCCCGGCTCCGCAAGGAGCACGACATGGCCGTCATCCTGATCACGCACGACCTGTCCGTGGTCGCGGAGGAGGCGGACACGGTCGCGGTCATGTACTCCGGCCGGATCGTCGAAACCGGCCCGGTCGACCAGGTCTTCGAGGACCCGCGCCACCCGTACACCCGTGGGCTCCTGGAATCCGTGCCGGTCGACGCGGAGCGCGGCGCCGACCTCAGCTCCATCCCCGGCTCGCCGCCGGACCTGTTCTCGATCCCGCCGGGCTGCCCCTACCAGGCACGATGCCCGCTGGTCATGGACGTCTGCCGGACGTCACGGCCTGCCCTGGTCAAGACCGGTGACCGGGCCGTCGCCTGCCACGCCGCCTCCGCATCCGGCTCCGAGGGAGTGTCACATGCTGCTTGACGTGCACGGGATCACCAAGAGCTTCGCGGTCCCGAAGGGCCGGCTGCGCGCGCTGGACGGCATCGACCTGCACCTGGAGAAGGGCGAGACGCTCGGGCTCGTCGGCGAGTCCGGCTGCGGCAAGTCCACGCTCGCCCGCACGCTGATGCTGCTCGAACGCCCGGACGCCGGCACGGTCCGGTTCGGCGGCGTCGACCCGTTCGCGCTGCGCAAGACCGACCTGCAGCGGCACCGGCGGCGCGTGCAGATGGTGTTCCAGGACCCCTACGCCTCGCTCAACCCCCGGCTCACCGCGGCGGAGATCATCGCGGAGCCGTGGCGTACCCACAAGGATCTTTTCAAGACCGCGCGTGAGCGCGCCGCCCGCGTCCGGGAACTGCTGCACCTGGTCGGGCTGCGGCCCAGCGACGCCAACCGGTACCCGCAGGAGTTCTCCGGCGGGCAGCGGCAGCGGCTCGGCATCGCCCGCGCGCTCGCGCTCGGCCCGGACGTGGTCATCTGCGACGAACCGGTCTCCGCGCTCGACCTGTCCGTGCAGGCCCAGGTGCTGAACCTCCTCAACGAGCTGCAGAAACAGCTGTCCGTGTCGTACCTGTTCATCTCGCACGACCTGTCCGTGGTCAAGCACGTCGCGGACCGGGTCGCGGTCATGTACCTCGGCCGGATCGTCGAGACCGGCACCACCGCCGAGGTCTTCGAGAACCCGCGGCACCCGTACACGAAGGCGCTGCTGTCCGCCGCGCCGTCGCTGCGCCGCGCGGACCGGGAGAAGAAGGAGAAGATCCTGCTCACCGGCGAGCTGCCGTCACCGATCGACCCGCCGTCCGGCTGCCGGTTCCGCACCCGCTGCTGGAAGGCCACCGACCAGTGCGCCACGCCGCCACCCGCGACCGCGGACCCCGCCACCCCCGGCCACATCGCGGAGTGCCACTTCCCGCTCTCGCTCACCGCCGTATGAGTCCCTGGGCCTTCGCCCTGATCTCGGTCGCGGTCGTGGTGGCCGGCGCGCTTCAGGGCTCGATCGGCTTCGGCATGGGCATGGTCGCCGCCCCGATCGTCGCCGTCATCGACCCGGACCTGCTCCCCGGCATGCTGATCATGCTGGCCGCCGCCCTGACCCTGATCATCACCATCCGCGAACGCGCCGCCGTCAACCTCAGCGGCGCCGGCTGGGCACTCTTCGGCCGCATACCCGGCACGGTCGCCGGCGTCCTCCTGGTCGCGCTGCTCCCGCACCGCTGGCTGGCGCTGCTGCTCGGCGGCGTCGTCGTGCTCGGCGTCATCTCCGCCATCGGCGGCTGGTCCCCGGAACCCACGCGACGCGCCACCGTCCTGGCCGGCGCCGCCTCCGGCATGCTCGGCACCGCGACGTCCATCGGCGGGCCGCCGATGGCACTGATCTGGCAGGGGTCGTCCGGCGCGCGCCTGCGGGGCACCATGTCCACGTTCTTCCTGATCGGCTCCATGATGTCGCTGACCGGCCTGCTCATCGCCGGCCAGATCGGCACCGGCACGCTGCGCACCACGCTCTGGTTCCTGCCCGCGACGCTGGCCGGCTACTTCCTGTCCCGCTACGTCAACCGCTTCATGAGCCGCCCCCGCCTCCGCGCCACCGCCATCATCGCCTCCCTGGCCGGCGCCACCGCCCTCATCATCGACCAACTCATCGCCTGAGCGCGCCCGCGGCCGACACCTGAGCCTTCCCGGGGGCGACCCCAGGCCCCACTTGAACCTCCCTGGGGGCGACCCCAGACCCCGATTCCGCCGGCACGATGGCCCGGCGCCGTGCCTCGCCGCCGGGATGCTCGCCGGCCAGGAGGCGACAACCCAGATCAAGATCTAATTCATTTCCCGCTTCCGGCGTGGTCCGGCAGCGTTGCTCCCGCGGGCAAACCTCGCGTCGGGCTCCGCTGGCGCTCCGCACGACGCGAGGAGCCAGTCCCGCCGTGCTCCGGCAAACCCGCGGTAGTTCCTTGCCCATTCGTGTCGGTGCCGACCGGATGCAGACCGGGCGGGCGCTCCGCACCCGAAATTTCGAGATATTGGGGACCGTCGGATGCGTGCGATCCCGGCGCTCACCGAGCTGGAGACCGCGGGCACGCCTCGTGATCGAGATGACACCCCGAGAGGCGGCCGTCGCACGGGGAGGCGTGCGACGGCCGCGTTCAGGCCGGGCTCAGTACCAGGTGAACAGGCCGTTCCGGTAGTAGGGAGCGGGGTAGTACGGCTGGCATCGGAACAGGATCATCGGGTTGCCGTTCGCCGTCGTACCGCCGGAGCTGTTGAGGCAGTAGCCGACGTGCCGTGGCATGAGGTAGCGGTACTGGCGGTAGACGCCGTCGGCGGCGTAGTCCCACTTGTACTCGTAGCCCTGCCACTGCGCGTTCTCCTGGAGCGTGCAGTCGTACTGGATGACCCTGGCCATCTCCTCGGCGCTGCCGCCCTCCACGTTGAGGCACTTGCCGGTGGCCACGTTGCGGATCTGGGCGTACCCGTTGTCCGTCCAGTCGAAGTACCAGCGCTGGTTGCTGCCGCCGTTGCACTCCCACTGCACGACCTGGAGGTTGTTCGCGGGGTTCCCGAACGGTACGTCCAGACACAGACCGGGGAGGTTGAGCTCGATCTGGTAGGGGCCGGCGGACGCCGCCCGTGCAGGGCCGGCCACGGCGAACGCGCCCATCAACGCGACTGCCACGGCCATCAGCAGCGTGAGTACCCGCCGCCTCGCGGTCCTCTGATCGTGTTTCATGGTCCCCTCCGTGTGGTGTGACGTCCGGCGCCGGACGCGGCGCGGTGACGGAGGAGATTGCGCCACGCCGGGGGCCGGACGTCGAGGAGTCCGCGCGGATCGGCTGCGCAACCGCGCAATTGCAGCGGACTGCGCACATGAGCAATGAGCCGGCGCACGGGGGTGGCGCGGCACCGTCCATCCGCCGGTCAGGCCCGGTGAGCCGGTCGGCGTCCGCGGATCCTGTTTCTGAGTGCAGACTCAGCGGGCGGCCAAGGTCCGGGCCTCGGTGATCAGCGCGGCCCGGACCGCGGCCGCCGGCGCCGTGAGCGCGCCGACCCGGGCCAGCCCCAGCGCGCGCCCGGTCCAGGACGGGTCGTCCACCTCGATGCAGACGACGTCGCCGGGCAGCACGCCCACGCCCAGGCTCGGGACGGTGGTGATGCCGAGCCCGGCCGCGACGAAGCCGAGCCGGGCCGACCAGTCGCCCAGCTCGGTGACCACGCGCGGATCCCGCAGCGTCGGCCACGCGCCGAACTGCGGCTCGGACCGCGCGCCCCGCCCGGCGATCCAGTCCTCGCCGGCCAGCTCCCCGACCGGGACGCGTTCGGCACGGGCCAGCCGGTGGCGGCGGCCGACCACGACCAGCAGCGGGCCGGCCGGCAGCCGGTCGACCTCGATGCCGGTCAGGTCGTACCCGGGCAGGCCCTCACCGGTGGCGATGACCGCGAGGTCCAGGCGCCCGGCCCGCAGCCGCCGGATCTGCACCGCGGTCGAGGACTCCAGGAAGCCGATCTCGATGGACGGATGTTCCGCGCGGACCCGGGCGATCGTGCGCGGCACCAGGCTCATCGCGGTCGCCGGGAAGCCGCCGAGCGTCAGCCGGCCGCCGAGCGGCGCGGACAGGTCGTCCAGCTCGCGGGCGGCGGCGTCGAGCTGGTCCAGGATCGTGGCGGCGCGGGCCGCCAGCCGGGTGCCCGCCTCGGTCGGCTCCACGCCGCGCGGGCCGCGCCGGACCAGCGGCGTGCCGGCCGCGGCCTCGAGCGCGCTGATCTGCTTGGACAGCGCGGACTGCGTGAAGCCGAGCCGTTCCGAGGCCGCGGTGAGCGAGCCGGTGTCGATCACGGTCCGCAGCGCCCGCAGCAACTGAGGATGCACGTTCAAGCTCATATGCCATTATGGAATACCTGCCATGAAGAACATTCGCTGGTGGCATACTGCCGCACTGGGCAGACTCGACGCATGAGCAAAATCTGGTTCATCACCGGTACGTCCAACGGACTCGGCCGCCTCTGGGCCGAGGCCGCCCTCGAGCGCGGTGACCGCGTCGTCGCCACCGCCCGGAAGGCGGAGAGCCTGGACGCGCTCGTCGCCCGCTTCGGCGACGCGGTCCTGCCGCTGGAGCTCGACGTCACCGACCGGGAGGGCGTGTTCGCGGCCGTCGCCCACGCGGTCGCGCGCTTCGGCCGGCTCGACGTCGTCGTCAACAACGCCGGCTACGGCCACGTCGGCATGGTCGAGGAGGTGACCGAGCGCGAGCTGCGCGAGCAGCTGGAGACGAACTTCTTCGGCGCGGTCTGGGTCACCCAGGCCGTCCTGCCGGTCCTGCGCCGCCAGCGCGGCGGCCACCTGCTGCAGGTCACCAGCGAGGGCGGCGTGCGCGCCTACCCCGGCTTCGGCGCCTACCACGCCTCGAAGTGGGCGGTCGAGGGGCTGACCGAGGCGCTCGCGCTGGAGACCGCCGGGTTCGGCTTCCACATCACGTCGGTCGAGCCCGGCCCGTACGCGACCGGCTTCTCCACCGCGATCCGGCAGAGCGCGGAGCTGCCCGACTACGCGCAGGCGCACATCGACACCGCGGTGGACTTCCGGCTCGGCGACCCGTCCGCCACCACGGCGGCCGTGCTCACGCTGGTCGACGCGGAGCGTCCGCCACGGCGGCTCGTCCTGGGCGACGTCCTCCCGGAGATCGAGGCGATCTACCAGGACCGCCTCGCGACGTGGCGCGAATGGAGCACTGTCTCGCTGGACGCGTTTCAGTCCCAGACCAGGTAGCCGTCCTCGACCGTCGTCCGCAGCCCGCCGCCGGTCTGCCCGGTCTCCAGCGCGGTGGCGGTCTGCTCCAGCAGCTCCACCAGGGTCGCGGGCCAGCGCGCGAAGTTGAGCCCCTCCTCGTGGAAGAACTCGCCGACCCGGCCGTGGTTGCCCGGCCGCTGGTCGACGACCAGGTGATCGCCGTTGCCGGCGGCGGCGAACGGGACGAGACCCTCGTCCCACCACTGGCCCTGAACGTCCGGATTGTCGGAGACGATCTCGCACAGCATCTGCCAGGTCTCGATGCTCTCCGCGACCGTCATCGGGCTGAAACCGGGCGGCAGGCGGAAGTCCTCCGCGCCGTCGTGACGCTGCAGCGACGCGACCAGGTCCGGCGGGAACACCACCGACATCCGTCGCTGCGCCGCGTCGATCTCCGCGATCGCGGCCGGTGGCCGTAGCGTGCGGCTGCTGGCCGGCGCGTTCGCCGCCAGCCAGGTCTCGATGCGCGTCCAGGCGGCGTCGACCCGGCTCGTCATCGCCGCGTCCGGCCGGGTGGGTGCGGCGGTGAGCGGCCTCAGGAGACACACGTTCTGCCGTGGCCACGGGGTCGGCGCCTCCTCGGGCTCCTCCGGCCAGTCCGGTTCCTCCGGCCAGTCCGGCGCGAACGCCGGCTCCTGCCCCGCCCCGGGGTCGGCCGGCGTCCGATTGCAGTAGGCAAGACCGACCGCGCTCACCGACATGATCACAAAGATCATCAGCACCAGGAGTACGGCTCGTCCCGGCCCGGTCCGGGACGAGCCGCCCTTCGACGGTTCGTAGGACCGCGTGAACGGCGGCATCGGCGGGACGGTCGCGGGCGAGGCGTGCAGCATCGGGTGCAGAAACTCACGGGCGGCGTCCGCCTCCAACTCCCGGGTACCGGCCGGAATCCGCCCCGCCGGCACCACCGCAGTCTCACCGGCCGTAACCGGTCCGGGTGCATCGACCGCGCCGGGCGCCGGGATCTCACCGGCTGCCGGGGCCGGTCCGGCTTCGTCGAGCGCTGGGACCTCGCCGACGGCGACGGCCGTCGGAACCGGTCCGGGTTCGTAGACCGTGCCGGGTGCCGGGACGTCGTCGGTCGTGAGGGCTGCCGGGGCCGGTCCGGGTTCGTCGATCGCGGCAGGTGTCGGGACCTTGCCGGTCGTGGCGTCCTCTGGGGCTGGTCCGGGTTCGTCGGCCGTGTCGGGCGTCGTGATCTCGCCGGTGGTGATGGCCGTCGGGGCTGGTCCGGGTTCGTCGGCCGGGACCTCGTCGGTGGTGAGGGCCGCCGGTCCGCGTCCGTCGGCCGTGCCGTCTACCGGGACCTCACCGACCGTGACGACGGCCGCGGTCAGTCCGCGTTCGTCGATCGCGCCGAGCATCGGGCCCACGTCACCGGCGCCGGTGACCACGACGACCGGGGCGCCGAGCGCGGCCGCCACGTCGAGAAGCGCCCGGCCGTCAACCCCGACGATCAACACCAACTCGTGGGTACGGGCGAGCGCCCGCACGACCGTGGCCGCGTCCTGCTGCCGCAGCGGGTCGATCTCGCCGTCGCGCAGCGCGATCCAGGTCGCCAGGTGGGCGGCGATCGGCGCGGCGGGTGCCCCGGCAGTGCCGATCGAGACCCCCGCGACCCGGGCCGTGGATGCCGCCGCGATCGCCGCGACCGCCACCTGCCAGTCCACGGTCGCGGAGGCCGGCACGACGACCCACGGCCCGCCGCTCGGCCACCGGTCACTCCCCATCGGATCGGACCCGGTCCGGTCCGCCGACGCGGAACCCGCCTGATCCGCCCGCGCGGACGACGACCCGGCGGCCGGTGGAAATCGTTGCCGTGCCGCCGAAACAGACCCGGACCGGCCCACCGGCGCGGAAGCCGCCCCGGCAGCCGCTGCCGTCCCTGGCCCGGCCGACGCGGACTCCGGCGCGGCCCTTGGCCTGGCCTCGGTGCCCGGTGGCGTTCCGGCCGGTGAGCCCGGCGGCCTCCCGGTCGTAGTGCCCGGTGGCGTTCCGGCCGCGGAGCCTGGCGGGCTTTCGGCCGGTGAGCCCGGCGGCCTCCCGCTCGCGGTGCCCGGCGGCGTTCCAGCCGCGGAACCCGGCGGCGTTCCTGTCCCTGAACCCGGCGGCGCTCCGGCCGCGGAACCCGGCGGCCGTTCGGCCGGGAAGCCAGGCGGCCTCCCCGGCCCTGTGCCCGGCGGTGTTCCGGCTGCGGTGCCCGGCGGCGCCCCCGCCCCTGTGCCCGGCGGCGCTCCGGCCGCGGCGTGCAGCATCGGGTCCAGGAAGCTGCGGGCGGTCTCCGCGTCCGGCGTGCCCGCGCCCGCCGGAATGCGCCCGGACGGCTCCGCCGGGAGCGACTCCGGCGCCGAGCCGACCGTGACCAGGGCGGATGTCAGGCCGCGGGCCTCCAGTGCTTCCACGGTCGTGTAGTTCACGGCGCGCGGGTCCGCGCCGACGACCACCACGACCGGCGCGCCGAGCGCCGCGGCCAGGCCCGACATGGTCCAGCCGGTGCGCGCGAGCGGCACCAGGAGACCGCCGGGGCCGGCGACCAGTACCAGGCCGTGGGTGTGCGCGAGTGCGTCGACGACGCGGAGCACGTCGGCGAGGCGTACCGGGTCGCGGGCGCCGTCGTGCAGCTCGGCCCAGGTGGCGACGTGGGCGAGCAGGCGAGGGTCGGGCGGGACGGTGACGCCGGCGGCCACTGCGGCCACCCTGGTGGAGGCGGCCGCGGCGAGCGTGGCCGCGGCCAGTGCCCAGTCCGCGCCGGCGGACGTGGGGACGACGACCCAGGCGCCGCTCTCCGGCCATTTCCTGCCCACGTGATCTCACGTTACGTGATGGCGCGCTCCCCGGCCGCACCCCCGGGATTTGATCTTGATTTTGATCTGGCGGCGGGCGCGCTCGGCAGGTGTTTCGCGCGGCGAGCACAAAGGACGGAAGTTCGCTTTACGGAAGCATTCCCTCAGGTCGGCGCGGCTCACCCGCGCGAGTGCGTATCCAACGCCTTGCCGGGCGTTAACGTGGGAGGGACCGGAAGGAGCGGCGTGCACCAGTCAGTGCGCACGGACGACCTCGACCATGCGCGATCGGTCGTCGTGGACAGCTATTACGGCTCGCGGCTCGACGTTCTCGGACGGGCGACCGCGGTCGGGGCCTCGTTCGACCTGCTGCAGAGCCCCGCACTGACCGTCGGCGCGCTGCGGTTCGGCGTGGACGTCCGGACGATCACGCCGGAGCTGGGCTCCTATCACGTGAACCTGCCGGTCGGTGACGGGTTCATGGCGTGGGAGCAGCCGCACACCGGGCCGATGGTCGCCGGCGGGAAGGAGGCCGCGGTGTTCCGCCCGGAGGGCCTCACCACCGTCAGCCGGTGGGAGGCGGGGTGCACGCTGCTCGCGGTGAAGGTGGACCGGCAGGTCATGGAGCGTGCGCTGCGCCGCATCATCGGACGCCCGGTCGACGGTCCGCTGCTGCTCGGCCCGACCATGGACGTCACGTCCGGCCCGGGGCGCACCTGGGCGGGGCTGATCCGGCTGCTCGCCGCCGAGGCCCGCAACCCGGACGGGCTCGCCTCGCACCCCATCCTCGGCCCGCCGCTCGCGGAGAACGTGGTGCGCGCGCTGCTGCTCTCCGTCGACCACCAGTACGCGGACCTGCTGCGCGAGCCCGCCGTGCGCGCGGCCTCGTCCGTGTCGATCCAGCGCGCGCTGAACGCGATCCACGACGCGCCGGAACGGCCGTGGACGCTCGGCGACCTGGCCCGCATCGGCCAGGTCAGCGTGCGCGCGCTGCAGATGGGCTTCCGGCGGCACTGCGGCGCCACCCCGACCGAATATCTGCGCGACGTCCGCCTGACCCGCGCGCACCTGGACCTGTCCGTCTCCGACCCGGCCGCGGCCGGCGTGGCGGAGATCGCCAACCGGTGGGGGTTCGTCCACCTGGGCCGGTTCGCCGCGCGGTACCGCGACCGGTACGGCTGCCATCCCTCGGACACGTTGCAGGGGCTGTGTTAAAGGTTCCCTACATCTATTGACCCATTCGCATGTAGAGCTTCATGATCGCGCTCGTGCCGATTCGTACCCGCGCAGGATTGTGCCTGCTCTCGCTCGCCTCGGTGTGCGCCGTGGCGCCTGCCGCCGCCTCACCGCCGTCGGATCCCGTGCAGGCCGGCCCGCACACGGTCACGCTGATCACCGGGGACCGGTTCGCGGTCGGTGCGGACGGCGCCTCCGTCGTCAAGCTGCCCTCGCCCGGACGCGAGGACATGCAATACCTGACCCGGCGGTACGCGGGGCGCCTCGAAGTCGTGCCGGTGGACGCGCTGCCGCTGCTCGGGGACGGGCTTCTCGACCCGCGGCTGTTCGACGTGACCACGCTGATCGAGTCAGGCTACGACGACGCGCACGGCGACCTGCCGCTGATCGTGTCGTACGCCGGCGGTGACGCGGGTGCTCTCCGTTCGAGGGTCGATGCCGCCGCCTCTTCGTCGGAGGTCGTGGCGGACCTGACCGCGGTCGACGGGCTCGCGGTCACGCAGGACCGTGGCGGGGCCGCTGAGCTGTGGGACGCGCTGACGACGCCGGGCGCCGATGCGACGCCGGGCGGGCGCGCGCCGGAGCGGGCGCTGCGGCCCGAGCGTGCGCTGCGGCCCGAGGTGCGCAAGGTGTGGCTCGACGGCAAGCGGGAGCTGCAGCTGGCGGACAGCGTGCCGTTGATCGGTGCGCCCGAGGCCTGGGCGGCCGGGTTCACCGGCGCCGGCGTCGCGGTCGGCGTGATCGACAGCGGCGTGGACGTCACCCACCCGGACCTGGCCGGCCGCGTCGAGGCCCGCGACTTCACCGGCACCGGCCTCGCGGACTCCACCGGCCACGCCACGCACGTGGCCTCGACCGTGGCCGCCGTCGCCCCGGACGCGCGGATCTACAGCGGCAAGGTGTGCCCGAGCCGGTCCTGCACCGAGTCCGCCATGATCGAGGCGATGCGCTGGATGGCCGCCGACCTGCGGCTGCGCGTGGTCAACATCAGCATCGGCGGCCCGGACGAGGAGGGCGCGGACCAGCTGGAGGAGGCCGTCGACACGCTCAGCGCCGAGTACGGCACGCTCTTCGTCATCTCGGCCGGCAACAGCGGCGCGAACGCACCCGTCAGCTCCCCGGCCAGCGCGTCCGCCGCGCTCGCGGTCGCGGCCACGAACAAGGACGACACGCTCGCCGACTACTCCAGCGGCGGCCCGCGCGCGGACGCGGGCGTGCTCAAGCCCGACCTGGCCGCGCCCGGCACGGACATCACCGCGGCCGCGCCCGGCGGCGGACACGCCACGCTGAGCGGCACCTCGATGGCCGCGCCACACGTGGCCGGCGCCGCCGCGATCCTCGCCCAGCAGCATCCGTCGTGGTCGTCGTCGCAGCTCAAGGCCGTGCTGACCGCGTCGAGCGCGCCGCTGGCCTCGGCCGTGTCGCCCTACGGGCAGGGTGCCGGCCGGCTGGACGCGGGCCGCGCGGTGACCCAGACGATCACCACGTCGCCGGCGAGCGTGCAGGTCGACGACCTCTCCGAGGTCGGCGCCGCGACGGTCCGCACGGTGACCTACCACAATGCAGGCGCCGCCACCGTACGGCTGCGGCTTGCCCTTGATGGTCTGACCACGCTCGGGCATGCCGCGCCCGACGGGATGTTCCGCCTCGGTGCCGGCACGCTCGTGGTCCCGGCGGGCGGATCCGCGAGCGTGGACGTGACCGTGGACGCCGCACCGGCGCGCGGACCCGGCGCGTTCGGCGGCGTGCTGACCGCAACCGGCGACGGCGTGAGCGTGCGGACCGCGATCGGACTCGACCGGCAGCCGACCGTGACGCTCACGCTGGCCCACACCAACCGGGACGGCGTCGCGACGAACCGGGCGCGCATCGTCGTCGCGGGCTTGGACAGCCGATTCGTCTACTACGCGACCGAGCTGCGCAGCGGGACCGTGGCGCTGCGGCTGCCCGCGGGGCGGTACCTGGTGTCGTCGACCGTGATGACGCTGACCGCGACGGACCGGACCGTGACGATGCTGACCGATCCGTCACTCGCGCTCTCCGCGGACACGACGCTCGCCATGGACGCGCGGCTCGGGAAGCCGGTCTCGGTGACCACGGACCGGGCCGGCGCGGTCCAGCCGGCGGGCTTCCTCAATGTTGCCGCCACGGTGGGCGCGGGGGAGCTGCTCGGGCTGGGGATCGGCGGCCCGTTCGACCGGGTCTTCAGCGCACGCCTCGGAGCCGGTACGTCGTCACACGTGCAGACGCGGATCAGTGCGGGCTTCGCCGACCCGGGCGACGACGGCCGCGGGAAGAACAGCCCGTGGACGCTGAACGCCACGCTCGTCACGCCGGGCGTGGTCGACGGGTACGCCGGTGTGGTGCCGGTGGCCGGGTCGGCGGTGGTCCGGCAGGAGCTGGCGTCCGCGGTGGACGGTTCGACGGTGACGCTGTTCAACCTGCCGGTCTGGGCGGACCACGGGTACGACGAGTTCGCGTTCTCGGCGGAGCATGCGCTGCCCGGCGTGCGGACGGACCATTTCGTGAGCGCGCCCGGGGTGCGATGGGAGACGCGGTTCTGGCACAACGTGCTGGGCATGTCGGACTTCCCGCCGGGAACGGCGACGTATGCGAACAGCTGGACCGGGGCCGCGTCGCGGTATCTTGCGGGTCGTTCCTATACGCAGCGGTGGAACCGAGGGGTGTTCGGGCCGGCGTTCCCGCCGGGGGAGGCGCCGCTGGCACGTGACGGGGATCTGATCACCGGCGTGCCGAACCTCTACAGCGACGATCAGGGGCGCTACGGCAGCGCGATCGTGACCGGGACCGTGCTGCGGCTCGAACGCGACGGGGTGCCGGTGGTGACGCAGTCGTATCCGGCCCTGAACGCCACGGTCGCGGCGGACAAGGGGACGTATCGGCTGTCGGTGGCGACCGGGCGGCGTCCGGTGGTCGGGCTGTCGACCGAGAACCTGGTGGCGTGGACGTTCGTATCCGCGCGGACCGCCTCGGCCACGCCGTTGCCGCTGTCGGTGATGCGCTTCCAGCCGGTGGTGGACGATCGCAACACGGTGCTGGGCGGGAGCCACTACCTGCTGCCGTTCCACCCGCAGTCACAGGCGGGCGCTCCGGCGATCACGACGGTCTCGCTGGAGGTGTCGCACGACCGAGGCCGCACCTGGACCAAGCCCGAGACCCTCCAGTTCGCCGGCACCGGCCTGGCCGTGATCCCCCGCCCCACAGGTTCCGGCACCGTCTCCGTCCGCAGCACCGCCACCGACCGCTCGGGCGGCACGGTCCAGCAGACGATCATGGACGCGTTCCGCTTCTGAGGCGTTTCGGACGTCGGTCGTATCGCGGGGAGCCTGTCCGGCCGGCTCCCCGCGCTCGGACAAAGGTAGCGGCCGTGGCCGGTCAGCGCGGCCGATGCTCGGCGCACGGGCCCAGGCCGCTGACTGCCGGCTCACCAGCCAGCCCAGCGCGTGTTCCTCCACGTGGTGGACGGCTCCCGCACGAGCCGGTCCTCGACCAGCGCGATCGCGCGCTCCCTCGTGATCACGGGCGGAAGCATCGCACCCGGTCAGGGGTGGGCGTAGCGCGGGACGTACTCCTGATCGGTCATGGTTTGGATCGTGGTCATCAGGGTGTCGGTGAGGCGGCGGATGTCGGCGTGGGTGGACACCTCGACCGGGACCGGCGGGGCGAACGTGATGGTGATCGGGTGCGGGCGGGGGAAGCGGGAGCCGCGCAGGCGGTCGGTGCCGCGGATGCCGACCGGGACGATCGGGACGCAGGCCCGGTCGGCCAGGCGGACCACGCCGGTACGGCCGCGGTAGAGGCGGCCGTCGGGGGAGCGGGTGCCCTCGGGGAAGACCGCGACCAGGCCACCCGCGCGCAGGACCGGGATGGCGGCGTCGAAGGCGGTCAGGGCGGCGCGGCCGCCGGCGCGCTCGACCGGGATCGCGCCCAGGCCGGTGACGATGTGCCTGGTCGGGCCGGGGGAGCGGAAGTACTCGGACTTGGCCCAGAACGCGATGTGCCGCGGGGTGACGACGGCGAGGAACAGCTGGTCCGCGATCGAGTGGTGGTTGGCGGCCAGGATCGCGCCGCCGTCGGCGGGCAGGTGTTCGAGGCCCTCGACAGTGGGACGCCAGGTGCGGCGCAGGTAGGCGCCGAGCGTGTGCTGGGCCAGCGCATACAGCCGGGTCATGCGACGGGGCCGAGGTGCGCGGTGAGCGCGGCGCCGAGCAGCGCCTCGGGGCCGGTGGCGTCGGTGGCGAGCGCGAGGCTGCCCCAGTGCCAGAGCTGGGCGATGCCGTGCAGGTTCGCCCAGAGCGCGCCCGCGACGATCCGGGGTGCGGCGTGGTCCGGGCGGGCCTGCGCGACCAGCGCGGTGAGCAGCTGGAAGAGCGGCAGGCTGGTGTCGCGCAGGCCGAGGTGGCCGCTGGCCAGGATGTCGTGGCGGAACATCAGCTCGTAGCGGCCACGCCGGGTGGCGGCAAAGTCAAGATAGACCCGCGCGAGTACGCCGATGCGGTCGCGTGCGTCGCCGGTCGCGCCGGCCAGTGCGGTGTCGGTGCGGGCGGTGAGGTCGAGGAAGCCCTCGCGGGCGATCGCGGAGAGCAGCTCGAGGTGCGTGGGGAAGTGGCGGCGTGGCGCGCCGTGCGAGACGCCGGCGTGCCGGGCGATCTCCCGTAGCGACACCGCGGCCAGGCCGTCCCGGTCGAGCAGCTCCCCGCCGACGCGGATCAGCCGGGCGCGAAGGGTCTCCTCATCGTGCATAGACACTGTCTACCATGCGGGCGTAGACAGTGTCTACGGGAGTGGAGGTGGCGTCTGGTGGGCTGTCCACCAACGTTCGACGGGTGCCGTGCCTCCAAGATCAGGGCGTCCCTCACGTCGTTCTAACGACGTGAGGGACGCCCTGATCACCGGCAGGTGCCGGTAAACGCTCGTGCACAGCCCACTGGCGCCCGGTGCCGATGGCCACGGGGTCTGCGGTCGCGGCCAAGCGCAGGAGCGGGCACGGCCGCTCCCGCAGGAACCGCGGTGAACGCGACCCGCGGACTCATCGGTGGCGCACTGGCAGTCCACAGCCGGCTCCGAGATTCGACGGCCTAAATGAACGAGTCGTGAATCCGAGCTTAAGGACAGGCCGTGCAGCAATTGACCGTCATCGTCGCGGATCTCGTCGCGATCTCAGTGCTGATCTTCGGGATCTACTTCCCGCGCCACCACCGCCGGGACCTGGTCACCGCGTTCCTCGGGGTGAACATCGGCGTCCTCGCGGTCTCCGTGGTGCTCGCCTCGTCGACCGTCGGCGTCGGGCTCGGGCTGGGCCTGTTCGGCGTGCTGTCGATCATCCGCCTGCGCTCGGACGAGATCGCGCAGCACGAGGTCGCCTACTACTTCGCCGCGCTCGCGCTCGGCCTGCTGGCCGGCCTCGGCGGCAGCATCACGCCGCTGACCGGCGCGCTGATGACGCTGATCGTGGCCGCGCTCTTCATCGGCGACCACCCCGCGCTGTTCCGCCGGCACCGCTCGCAGACGCTGCGGCTCGACAGCGCGCACACGGACGAGACCGCGCTGCGCGCCCACCTGGAGACGCTGCTCGGCACGCGCGTCCTGAGCGTCTCGATCAAGAGCGTCGACCTGGTCAACGACACCACGCTCGCGGACGTCCGCTACCTCACCCCACGCCACCCCACGACCCCCGCCCGCGGCGGCCCGGCGGCGGAGACACCCGCCCGCGGCCCGGCGGCACCTTCACCCGCCCGCGGCCCGGCGATCGAGCAGATCCACGAGGTCATGCGGATCGAGACCGGACGATGAGGCCCATCTCGCTGGACGAGCTGGTCGCCCGCGCCGCGCTCCTGCACCGCGTCGACCGCAAGTACATCCTTCCCGCCGCCTGCCTCCCACGCTTCCTCGACGGCCTCGGCGCGGACACCGGCGTGCTGGAGATCGACGGCCTGCGCACGTTCCACTACCGCTCCGACTACCTGGACACGCCCGCGCTCGCCAGTTACCTCGGTGCGGCCCGCCGGCGCCGGCACAGATTCAAGATCAGATTTCGGCGGTACGAGGAGAGCGGCGCCCGCTTCATCGAGGTCAAGACGCGCGGCCGTCGCGGCGGCACCGTCAAGCAGCGCACCCCGCACGACGCCCCGGCGCTCACCGGCACCGGCCTCGCCTACGTCACCTCCGTTCTCTCCGACGCCGGCATCACCGCCGCCGGCCTGCACCTGGAACCCGTGCTCACCACCCGCTATCGCCGCACCACGCTCTTCCTCCCCGGTTCCGGCGCCCGCGTCACCATCGACGAGGGCCTGACCTGGGAACGCCCGGACGGCGACACCCGCCACGTGCCGGACAGCGTCGTGGTCGAGACGAAGTCGCCGGCCGGCGCATCCGAGGCGGACCGCCTGCTCTGGTCGCTCGGACGCCGACCGGCCCCGGTCTCGAAGTACGCCACCGGCATGGCCGCGCTCCACCCGGGCCTGCCCGCGAACCGCTGGCTGCCGGTCCTGCGCAGCCTCGCCCCCACCCCGAAAGGCGCCCGCTCATGAAGATCTCCCGTAAGAAGCTGCTGGCCTCCGTCTCCTCCCTGGTCCTGGCCGCGGCGATGCTGACCGGCTGCTCCACGTCCGAAGCGACGACGACCGCCGCCGCCGACACCGCGTCCTACGTGGACGGATCGATGACCGCGGAGGCCGTGCTCGCCGCGAACAAGGCGGTCCACACCACGAACACCACCACCGACGCCGAAACCGCCGGCATCACGCTCACCGGCGACACCGCCACCATCGACGGCCCCGGCGCCACGGTCGACGGGCAAACGGTCACGATCACGGCCGCCGGCACGTACCGGATCAGCGGCACGCTCACCGACGGCCAGGTCGTCGTCGACGCGGACGGTGCCACGGTCACGCTGATCCTGGACGGCGCCACCATCTCCAGCAGCACCACGGCCGCGATCGCGGTCACCGCGGCCGAACAGGCCGTCATCGTGCTCGCGGACGGCACCACCAGCACGCTCTCGGACGCGAACACCTACGCCGACGACGCCGAGGTCAACGCGGCCCTGTTCAGCGCCGCGGACCTGACCATCGCCGGCACCGGCGCGCTGACCGTCCACGGCAACGGCAACGACGGCATCACCGGCAAGGACGGACTGCTGATCACGGGCGGCACGGTCACGGTCGAGGCGGCCGACGACGGCGTCCGCGGCAAGGACTACCTGTCGATCACCGGCGGCGCGATCACGGTCACGGCCGGCGGCGACGGGCTCAAGGCGGACAACGACACCGACGGGGACTCCGGATACATAGTGATCAGTGCCGGAACGGTCACGATCACCGCGGGCGGTGACGGCGCCGACGCGGTCACCGACCTGGTCGTCACCGGCGGCACGCTCACGGTCGCGTCCGGCGGCGGTCACGGCACCCAGGTCGCGGACGACGCCTCCGCCAAGGGCCTCAAGTCCGGCGTGGTCACGGTGCTCGCGGCCGGCACGATCACGGCCGACGCGGCCGAGGACGCGGTGCACAGCGACGGCTCGGTGCATCTTGCCGGTGCCACGCTGCGCCTGGCGTCCGGCGACGACGGCGTACACGCGGAGAACGCCCTTGTCGTTGATGGCGGCACGGTGGAGGTCACCGCGTCCTACGAGGGCCTCGAAGCCGCGGACATCACGGTCAACGCCGGGAGCGTGCACGTCGTGTCCAGCGACGACGGCCTCAACGCGGCCGGCGGGTCGAGCGCCGGCACCGGCGGCGGCCCCGGCGGAGGCGGCGAGATGGAGGCCGGCGACTATTCCGTCACGGTCACCGGCGGCACGCTGATCATCGACGCGGACGGCGACGGTCTGGACTCCAACGGCAGCGCCACGATCAGCGGCGGCACGGTCGTGGTCAACGGACCCGCGGGCCAGGGTAACGGCGCGCTCGACGTCAACGGCACGCTCACGGTCACCGGCGGCGTGCTGCTCGCGGCCGGCAGCTCCGGCATGGCCGTGGCCCCGACCGCGGACTCCGCGCAGGGCTGGGTGTCCGTCACGTTCGACGCCACGATCGCGGCCGGCACCACGCTGCACGTCGTCTCCTCGGACGGGACCGTGCTCGCCACGTTCACCACGTCGAAACAGATCCAGAACCTGGTCTACTCCGCGCCCGCGATCGTGTCCGGCGAGGCCTACACCGTCTACCGCGGAGGGTCCGCGTCCGGCGCGAACACGGGCGGCCTCGCGGAGTCGGGCGACCCGGGCGCGGCAACGCAGATCGCGACGGCCACCGCGGGCGAGGCGCCGGCCGGCGGCTTCGGCGGCGGCCCCGGCGGTGGCGGCAACCGCGGCGGGCAGCGCAAATGAGCCGCTTCTCCCGACGGGCCCTGCTCGGCGGCGGTCTTCTCGCCGTGGCCGGTGGCACGAGCGCGTGGGCGCTGGACCGATACGTCATCGACCACGTCGAGGTCGCCAACGCGTCCCAGCTCACCGAGCTGGCCGACGTGTCCGGCACCGGCACGGCCACCGCGACCGGCTACACCAGCGGCACCGCCGCCGTCACGATCGAGACGGTCGACACCGGCGACGTGACCTACGTCGTCGCGGACGTCACGCTCACCGACGCCACGATCCTCCGCTCCGCGTTCGCGAACGACCAGTTCGGCGCGAACATCATCGCGAACCCGTCCGAGATCGCGTCCGGTGTCGGCGCGGTCCTCACCATCAACGGTGACTACTACGGTTTCCGCGACACCGGCATCGTGATCCGCAACGGCGTCACGTTCCGCGACCGCGGCGCCCGCCAGGGCCTGGCGATCCTCAGGAACGGCACCGCCCGCCTCTACGACGAGACCGCCACGACCGCGGCCGCGCTGATCGACGAGGGCGTCTGGCACACGCTGTCGTTCGGCCCCGGGCTGGTCAGCGACGGCCGCGTGCTGGACGGCATCGACGCCGTCGAGATCGACACCAACGTCGGCAACCACTCCGTGCAGGGCAACCAGCCGCGCACCGGAATCGGCCTGATCGACACGAACCACTGGCTGCTCGTGGTCGTCGACGGCCGCAGCGACAAGAGCGCCGGCGTCACCATGAGCGGCCTCGCCCGGATCTTCGCCGACCGGGGCGCCTCCGTCGCCTACAACCTGGACGGCGGCGGCTCCTCCACCATGATCTTCAACGGCGCGCTGGTCAACGACCCGCTCGGTCGTGGCAAGGAACGCGGCACCAGCGACATCCTCTACGTGGCCGGCTGATGATCGTCCTGATCCCGGCCTACGAGCCGGACACGCAGCTCATCGACCTGATCATCGCGCTCGCCGGCCACGACGTGGTGGTGGTCGACGACGGCAGCGGCCCCCGGTTCGCCGCCGTCTTCGCCGAGGCCCGCGCGCGGGGCGCCGACGTGTTGACGCACGACCGCAACCGGGGAAAAGGCGCCGCGCTCAAGACCGGTTTCGCGCACATCGCCGCGCACCGTCCCGGTCGCGACGTGGTCTGCGCGGACAGCGACGGCCAGCACCGCCCCGCCGACATCGTGGCCGTCGCCGCGCGCCTCGCGTCCGGCCGGGCCGACCTGGTGCTCGGCGCGCGCCACTTCACCGGCGTGGTGCCGCCGCGCAGCCGCTTCGGCAACGCGGCGACCCGGCTCGTGTTCCGCCTGGCCACCGACCGCGCGCTGACCGACACCCAGACCGGCCTGCGCGCCTACCCGGCCCGCCACCTGCCGTGGCTGTGCACGGTCCCGGGCGCGCGCTTCGAGTACGAACAGCGCCTGCTCCTGCGCGCCGTCCGCGCACGCTGGACCATCGACGAACACCCCATCGCCACCGTCTACCTCGCCGCCAACGCCTCGTCCCACTTCCGCCCGCTGCACGACTCGCTCCGCGTCCTCGGCCCGCTGCTCGCCTACGCGGCGTCGTCCGTGCTCGCCTACGCGGCGTCGTCCCTGCTCGCCTTCACGGTCGACACGGCCCTGTTCCTGCTGCTGGCGACGCTCACCGGCAGCGTGACCGTCCCGGCCGTGACCGCCCGGCTGATCAGCGCCTCCATCAACTTCACCGTCAACCGCCGGTGTGTCTTCGGTCGCGCAGCCCCGCTCGGCCGCGCCCTCCGCCGCTACACGCTGCTCGCCGCCACCACGCTCGCCGCGAACGTGGCCCTGCTGACCACGCTCACCGCCGTCATCCCGTCCGTCCCCACCGCGAAGTTCCTCACCGAGGCACTGCTGCTCACCGCCACCTTCCTCCTCCAGCGCCACCTCGTCTTCACGCCCGCCCCGCCCCCGGGGCCGTCCGCCGAGCGCCCCCGGGACCTGGCCGACGCCGGCATCCGCTGACCGCACCCGACGCTTCGTTCCTGAAGATCAAGATCCAATTCATTGTCCCGCTTCCGATGTGGTGCGGCAGCGTTGCTCCCGCGGGCGCTTGAGCTCGCCTGGGACGGCCCCAGACCCCGACCCTGACGCTCAAGCATGGGGTGACGCGCCGCCCGCTTCACGAAGATCAAGATCCAGGTCATCTTCCCGCTTCCGGCGTGATGCGGCAGCGCTGCTCCCGCGGGCCAACCTCGCCGTGCGCCAAGACTCCGCTGGCGCTCCGCTTGCCTCCCGGCGTCGGAGCCGGTTCCGTCGTGGTCGGGGAAGGCACGCGAGTCACGTCGTGCGCGTGCCGGCCGGGGCGCGTCCCGCGCCCGCGGCCGTACGGTGCCCGCTGCGGTAACTCCTTCAGTGATCGGGGCGTCATCATGTCGTTCCAACGACCGGAGTGACGCCCCCGGCCACGGGACTGGCCCGCCGGACGTGCGTGGACGCCCCGCCCGCCCGCAGGTGCTCGCGTCTCGCGTCTCGCGTGTCGCGTGTCGCGTGTCGCGTGTCGCGTGGCGTCGCGTCTTGTGGCGCGCTCGGCGGTGGTGGTGAGCGCGCGGGCAGGTTTTTGGTGGAAGCCGGTGTGGCGCGGGAGTGGGAGGGAGGAGCGCCAGCGACGACCGGTGCCCGCGGGAGCATGCGGACCGCAACCACCGCGAAGTGGGAAAATCCGCTTTTAAGGCTTTTGGCCTTTGATCTTCCGGATCATGACAAAGCAGCTGGTGGCAAGGCTTGTCCGGAGGCGATCGACTTCTCAGGCGGGGCGCGTGGCGGCCGATGAGGCGACGTCGATCGTGGGGAGGTGGCGGTGTGCCCGGTAGGGGATGGCCGGACGCGCTCGGTCACATGCCTTCGTAGCCTTCGGTGCTCAGCGTGCCGGTGCGCATGACGTGGGGGCGGGTGCCGGGGCGGCGGCGGCCGACCCGCACGCCGTCGTCGCTGACCCGGACGACCAGGCCGGCCACGAAGATCCCGAAGCCGAGCGAGCCGCCCAGGACCGGCCAGCCGTCGAAGCCGTCGATCCGCTGGAACAGCAGCACCGTCGAGACGACCGAGAGTGTGATCCCGGACAGCGCCACCGCCAGCCAGATCCGGCGGCGCCGCACGGTGGAGTGCGCCGACGAGATCCGGTAGGAGATCGTCTCGCCGCAGGTCTCGCAGACGATCTCGCCGGGCGCGGGCGGCTGGCCGCGGCCGGGGCGCACGGCCCGGAACGGCTGCCGCCGGTACTCGCGCTCGACCGAGTTGATGCCGCTCCACCGGGATCGCACGTGGTGCAGCATCTCGCCCGTGACCCGGTTGGTGATCCCGCCCATCCGCACATGGTGTCGGTCGCCCGTGGAATCGGCAACGCTAGGCTCCCGGCATGAGTGCGCCGGACCGTGACGATCTGGGGCTCGGCACGTGGCGGCGGGACTCGGGCACGGTGGTGCGGCGCGGCGGGTCGTGGCCGGTGGGGGATCCGGCGCCGCTGGCGATCGTGTCCGAGTCGGAGCGGCACGCGGTGCCGACGGAGTGGACGCCGCACACGCATCCGATGCACGAGCTGGTGTGGGCGCGCGGCGGCACGCTGACCTCGCGGATCGGGAATCAGATCTTCACCGTGCCGCCCGGGTACGGCATGTGGCTGCCGGCCGGCATCGTGCACGGCGGCCGGGTGACCGCCGACACGGAGCTGTTCTTCGCGTTCTTCGCGCCGGAGCGGACGCCGACCGAGTTCTCCGGGCCGACGCCGATCACGATCACCCCGTTGCTGGACTCGCTGCTGGTCCGGCTGGCGGGCACGGGCCTGGACGACGGCGCGCGGGCGCGGACCGAGGCGGTCGTGTTCGACGTGCTGGAGGCCGCGGACCGCCGGTTCGCGCTGGAGCTGCCGGGGGACCGGCGGATCGACGTGATCGCGGAGGCGCTGCTGGACGACCCGTCGGACGCGCGCGGCCTGACGGAGTGGGCGGCGCAGCTGCGGGTGAGCGACCGGACGATCACCCGGGCGTTCCGGGAGTCGACCGGGTTGTCGTTCGCGCAGTGGCGGCAGGCGTTGCGCATCCATGAGGCGGTGGCGCTGCTGTCCGCGGGCGCGGACGTGCAGGGCGTGTCGGCGCGGCTCGGGTACGCGCATCCGAGCACGTTCATCGCGGCGTTCCGGCGGGTCATGAAGGTGACGCCGGGCAGCCTGTCCTGAATCCTCTATCGGCTGTCCGGAGTACGGGATTGTCGACAATTTGATCATGACTTACCCTCCGTTAGGCAAGGCAATCCTTACTTAGACGGAGCCGACCGATGCCCACCTCAGTCCTGCGCGGCGACCAGCTGGTGCTCCGCTACGGCAGAACCACCGTGGTCCACGGCGTCTCCGCGGTGCTCACGCCCGGCCGGGTGACCGCGCTGGTCGGGCCGAACGGCAGCGGGAAGTCCACGCTGCTGCGCGCGCTCGCCCGCCTGCACCACGTCGACGGCGGCGGCGTGCACCTGGGCGAACGGCCGGTGTCGTCGCTGACCGTGCGCCAGTTCGCGCGCGAGGTCACGCTGTTCACCCAGGCGCGCCAGGCCCCGCACGGGCTGACCGTGAACGAGGTCGTCTGGTTCGGCCGCCACCCGCACCGGCGCCGCTTCGCCGGGCCGTCCACCGAGGACCGGGGCGCGATCGACCGCGCGATGCGGGCCACCGGCATCGAGGACAAGGCCGAGCGGCCGGTCGGCGAGCTGTCCGGCGGCGAGATGCAGCGCGTGTGGCTCGCCGCCTGCCTCGCCCAGGAGACCGGCGTCGTGCTCCTCGACGAACCCACCAACCACCTCGACCTGCGCTACCAGATCGAGACGCTCGACCTGGTCCGCGACCTCGCCGGCGAACGCGGCGCCGCGGTCGGGATCGTGCTGCACGACCTCGACCACGCCGCCCGGGTCGCCGACACGGTCGTGCTCCTGCACCGGGGGCGCATCCACGCCGCAGGCGACCCGCTCGACGTGCTCACGGCCGGGAACCTCAGCGAGGTGTACGGCCTGCGCGTCGACGTCGGGACCGACCCCCGGACCGGGCGCCTGCGCATCGACCCCGTCGGACGGCATCCCGTCCGGAACCTCCACACCACCCCGAAAGAGAAGATCGCATGATGTTCGTCCATCGCCGCGCGGCCGGCGCCGCCACGCTCGCCGCCATCGCCCTGGCGCTCACGGCCTGCGGCACCACGGACGTCGACGACGTCGCCGCCGCCCCGTCCGCCCCCACGTCCCAGTCCTGCGCCGAGGACACCACGACCACCTCGACCGGCCCGGTGTCGATGACGGACGGCATCGGCCGGAAGATCGAGCTCGCCAAGCCGGCCCAGCGCGTCGCCACGCTGGAGTGGCAGCAGACCGAGGATCTGCTCACGCTGTGCCTGAGCCCGGTCGCGGTCGCCGACCCCGCCGGCTACACCCAGTACGTGGCCGCGGAGAAGCTGCCCGCGGGCACGGCCGGCGCCGGCGACCGCGGTGAGCCGGACCTCGACGCGCTCTTCGCCACGAACCCGGACCTGATCATCATGGAGGTCTACCAGAAGGACGACGAGCTGCTGGCCAAGCTGGAGCAGCGCGGCGTGCCGGTGCTGGCCACGGTCGGGGCCGACGCGTCGGGGCAGATCGACAACATGAAGAACGTCTTCTCCATGATCGGTACGGCCACCGGGCGCACCGAGCGGGCGGACCTGGTGCTGAAGCACTTCGACGAGGCGTTCGCGGCCGGGAAGAAGAAGATCGCGGACGCCGGCGTACCCGCGACGACGTTCCTGTTCTTCGACGGCTGGATCGAGGGCGGCAACGTGGTGATCCGCCCCTACGGCAAGGGCGCGCTGTTCACCGAGATCGGCGAGCAGCTCGGCATGACCTCGGCCTGGACCGACGAGATCAACACGGCCTACGGCAGCGGCGGCGTCGACCCCTCGTACGGCCTCGCGCAGACCGACATCGAGGGACTGACCGCGGTCGGCGGCGCGACGCTGTTCTACGCCAACGACGGCACCGCGGACAACTACCTCACGGAGCTGACCAAGAGCCCGATCTGGAACGCGCTGCCGGCCGTCAAGGAGGGCCGCGCGCACTCGTTCCCGAACAGCGTCTGGGGCGCCGGCGGCCCGAAGTCCAACGAACAGGCGATCGACGCCTACGTGAACATCCTGACCTCGAAGTGAGCGACACCCCCGCACCGCGGCCGCTGCCCTCGATCGGGCTCGGCCGCGGCGCGAGCGGGGCGGCCGTGCTGGTCGTCCTGCTCGCCGTCGTCACCGTGACCGGGCTGTGGCACCTGACCCAGGGCACCTCCGGCGTCGGCTTCCGGGACCTGCTGCGGTACCTGCTCGGCGCGCGCGAACAGGTCGGCGGCGTCCCCGTCGAGGACGTGCTCACCGGCTCCCGCCTGCCCCGCGTGCTCGCCGGCGTCGCGGTCGGCGTGGCGCTCGGCACGGCCGGCGCGCTGCTCCAGTCGATCACCCGCAACCCGCTGGCCTCGCCGGACACGCTCGCGGTCACGGCCGGCGCCTACCTCGCGCTGACCGCGTTCGCCGCGGCCGGCATCGCGATCCCGCTGTGGGCGTCCGGCGCCGTGGCCTTCGCCGGCGGCCTGCTCGCGGCCGGACTCGTGCTCGGCCTGGTCGGCGCCGCCTCCGGTGCCGCCTCGACCCGGCTCATCCTGGCCGGCTCCGCGGTCGCGATGGCGCTCGACGCCGCGACCGCGATGACCCTGATCCTGTTCAAGGAGGGTACGACCGGCCTGTACGCCTGGGGCAGCGGCTCGCTCGCCCAGCTCAACCTGGACGCCGCCACCCGCGCCGCCCCGGTCATCGCGCTCGGCCTCGTCGTCGCACTGCTGCTGGCCCGGCGGCTCGACGTGCTCGGGCTCGGTGACGACGCGGCCGCCTCACTCGGCGTACCGGTGCGGGCCACCAGGATCCTGACCGTGCTCGCCGCCGTCACGCTCACCGCGATCTCGGTGACGCTCGCCGGCCCGCTCGCGTTCGTCGGACTCGCCGCGCCCGTGGCCGTCCGCCTCGCGGCCGGACGGATCGGCGTGCTGAGCCGGCACGCGTTCCTGATCCCGGCCTGCGGCCTCGCCGGCGCGCTCCTGGTGCTGCTGGCCGACGTGGTGCTCCGGGCGGTCCTGGGCGCGCAGGCCGCCGCCTCGATCCCCACCGGCATCCCGACCTCGCTGCTCGGCGCCGTGGTCATCGTGATCCTCGCGTTGCGCCTGCGGGACCTGGGCACGGCGCCGCGCGCTCAGGTCGCGGTCCGGTCGTACCCCCGGTTCCTCGCGGTGGTGATCGTCGCCGCCGTCCTGCTCGCCGCCACCGTACTGGTCGGCCTGCTGGCCGGCAGCCTGTGGCTGCGTACCGGCGACCTCGCGCTCTGGCTCCAGGGCACCGCCCCGGACCTGATCGCCCGTGCGCTCGACGACCGCGCACCACGCGTCGCCGCGGCCGTCACCGCCGGCGCCGCGCTCGCGCTCGCCGGCACCGTCGTGCAGGGCACCGTGCGCAACCCGCTGGCCGAGCCCGGCATCCTCGGCATCACCGCCGGTGCCGGGCTCGGCGCCGTGATCGTGGTGACCTCCGGCCTGCCCCTGCCCCTGCTCGTGGTGGCGGCCGTCGTCACCGGCCTCGCCACGTTCGCGCTGATCGCGTTGCTGTCCTGCCGCGGGGGCTTCCTTCCCGACCGGTTCCTGCTGATCGGCATCGGGTGCGGATACGCGCTCAGCAGCACCAGCACGTTCCTGCTGCTGCGCGCGGACCCGTACGACACGCCACGCATCTTCACCTGGCTCTCCGGCACCACCTACGGCCGCACGTTCGACGACGTGCTGCCCGTCGCGATCGTGCTCCTGATCGCGACCCCGTGCGTCGCCGCGATGCGCCGGCAACTCGACCTGCTCGCCGTCGACGAGGACACACCCCAGATCTTCGGGGTACGCCGCGAGCGCACCCGCCTGCTCCTGCTGACCATCGCCGCCACGCTGGCCGCGGTCAGCGTCATCGCGGTCGGCGTGGTCAGCTTCGTCGGCCTCGTCGCCCCGCACCTGGCCCGCGCGCTCACCGGCGTCCGCCACGCCCGCGTCATCCCGGCCGCCATGCTCCTCGGCGCCCTGCTCGTCGCCGCCGCCGACACCCTGGGCCGGACCCTCATCGCCCCGTCCCAGATTCCCGCCGGCCTGATGATGGCCCTGCTCGGCGCCCCCTACTTCATCTGGCTCCTCCACCGCTCCCGCACCTCCGCCGGCGGCCGTTGACCGCGGGGCAGGGAACGAGGTCAGGCGAAGAGTTCGCTCAGCAGGTCGGGGTCGATGGGGACGGGGGAGGGGCGGTAGGCCGGCGGGTCGATGCCCAGGAGGTGGCGGACCAGGAAGTCCCAGGCGCGGGCGCGGACGTAGGGGATGGAGGTGATGAAGAGGTGCTCGGCGCCGGGCACGATGAGCAGGTCGAAGTCCTTGCCGGCGGCGATCAGGCGGTCGGCGAGCCGGAGCGTCTGGTCGGGGTGCACGGTGTCGTCCAGACCGCCGTGGATGAGCAACAGCCTGCCGGACAAGCGATCCGCCAGGTCCAGATTGGACGAGCGCGCCCACGCGGCCGGATCGCCCGCACCGTCGTAGGCCTCCACGAAGTCCAGGGAGAACGTCGGCGCGTCGTGGGAGCCGGCCATGGCCACGCCGACGGTGTAGACCTCGGGGAAGTCGAGCATCGCCCGCACGGTGGCGAAGCCGCCGCCGGAGTGCCCGAACGCGGCGACCCGTCCCAGGTCCATCCACGGCCGCGTCCCGGCCAGCTGCCGCAGCGCGGCCACGTGGTCGTCCAGTCCGCCGGCGGCGGCCAGCACCGTGTCGTGGAACGCCTTGCTGCGGCCCGGTGTGCCGCGCCCGTCGACCGCGATGACCACGAAACCCAGCGCTGCCAGCGGCTCCGCGTCCAGGCCCATGCCGCCGGCGTCGAAGGTGGGCGCGACGCGGTTGACCTGCGGGCCGGGATAGAGCGTGTCCACGACGGGATAGCGCTGCGCGGGGTCGAAGCCGTGCGGCCGGTACAGCACGCCGTAGATGTCGGTCACGCCGTCCGCGGCCTTGACACAGAAGCGTTCCGGCGGCGTCCATCCGAGGCCGGCGAGCTTGCTGACGTCCGCGCGCTCCAGCTCCACCAGGACCCGGCCGTCCCAGTCCCGGACGGTCGTGACCGGCGGCGTGTCCACAGCGGACGCGGAGTCCACGAAGAACCCCTCGCCGACGGTGGCGACGTGGTCGAGCCCATCGTCGGTGAGCTTCGTGAAGCCGGTACCGTCGAGGCCGATGCGGCAGATCGTGCGACGGTACGGGTCGGACTGCACCAGCCCGGACGCCACGAAGTACACCACCCGGGCGGACGGGTCGACGTGCAGGATCTGCCGGACCGCCCACGCGCCGGACGTGATCTGCCCGTGCAGCGCGCCGGTCGCCAGCGAGTACCGGTACAGGTGCCCCCAGCCGTCGCGCTGCGAGTACCAGAGCACGTCGTCGCCGCTCACCCGCACGATCGGTGGCTCGTAGCCCCGCTGGTTCGGCTCGACGCGTGTCGCGCCCGATTCGCTCAGGACCGTGGTGACCTCGCCGGTGGTCGCGTCGAGGCGGTGCAGCGACAGCGTGCGCCGGTCACGTGGGCGATCGAGGTAGTAGACGGCCGTGCTGTCCTCGGCCCACCACGCCCAGCGGCTCGCGATCGGCGACATCAGCGGCATGTCCAGCGGCGCGGTCCTGGCGTGCACGGTCGTACCCGTGGCAAGGTCGAGGATCAGCAACTCCGCCTTCGGCAACACCGCATCCCCGGGGTACGCGAAGCGCTGACCACGCAGCTCGGGCGCGCCGCCGCCGGCCGGAGCGGCGTCGAGCAGATGGGTCCGCCGCACGTCGCGCTCGTCCGTGCGGTGGGTGAGCACCTTCGTCGAGTCCGGCGACCAGGCGAGCGTCGGCGGCAGGTGCGGGATGCCGAACGTGCGCAGCAGGCTGGCGTTCCCGAGCGCCTCCGGCCCGGTGCCGTAGCCGTAGGCGGGCGCGCCGTCCGTGGTGAGGGCCCACTCAGGACCGTCCGGCAGCGATTGTGCCCACAGGTCGTGCCCGCGCCGCGACACCGCGGTCTTCCCGTCCGGTGACGGCACCGCGAGCGGGTTGCCGACCGGCGGTGCCTCGATGCGCGCGCAGGTGTATTCGCCGAGGTGGCAGCGCCAGCGCTCGCCGAACGCGTCGAACTCGATCGCGTTCCCGGCGACCACGATGCTCCGGAACGGCAGCGCGGCCGCGTCGACCGGTGCTCCGGCCGCCGCCGCGAGCGCGACGGCGAGCCGGTCGTGGTCGAACGCGGGTGACCGCGTCCCGGCGGCCGGGTCGGCGAGCATGAACCGCTTGCCGGTGCCGGTGTGCACGCCGTACCAGAAGCGGCTTCCGCCGTCGATCCACTGTGGGCTTATCCGGTCGCCGACGACGAGCTCGCCGGGGCGGGCGGCGCGGCGGAGCAGCTTCTCCGCGGCCTGGTAGTTCCGAGTCGTACCCATGTGGCCTGATCCTTTGATCTGGTTTTGGGCATGGGGGTGCCCTGGGAAGGGGTTTTGCGGGGGTCAGGAAGCGCGGTCGAAGAGGCGCTTGGACCAGAGGTAGCCGCCGAGCGCGATCACGGCGCACCACGCGAGCGCGATCCAGACGGTGTTGCCGACCGGCGCGTCCGTCAGCAGGCCGCGCAGCGCCTCGATGATCGGGGTGAACGGCTGGTACTCGGCGAACCACCGCACCGCGGCCGGCATCGAGTCGGTGGGGACGAAACCGCTGCCCAGGAACGGCAGCAGCACGAGGACCATGGGCGTGTTGCTGGCGGTCTCGACCGTGCCGGCGGCCAGGCCGAGCGCGACGCACAGCCAGACGAACGCGAACGCCAGCACGGTCAGGAAACCGGCCGTGGCCAGCCATTCGAGCGGGCCGGCGGTGGGCCGGAAGCCGACTGCCAGCGCGACCAGGGTCACGATGCCCACCGCGAGCATCGCCTGGAGCACGCTGCCGATCACGTGGCCGGTCAGCACGGAGACGCGGGCGATGTGCATGGTGCGGAACCGGGTGATGATGCCCTCGGTCATGTCCATCGCGACCGAGATCGCGGTGCCCTGCACGGTGGACATCACGGTCATCATGATGATCGCCGGTGCCACGTAGTTGGCGTAGGCGGCACGCCCGCCGCCGTTGATGCCGGCGCCGAGCGTCTCGCCGAGGATGAACACGAACAGCAGCAGGAAGATGACGGGCATGGCCACGAGCGTCACGGTCATCGAGGGGTATCGGAGCATGCGCTTGAGGTTGCGGCGCAGCATCGTCGCGGAGTCGCGCACCGGATAGGTCGTCATGTCGGTTGTCCCGTCAGCGCGAGGAAGACGTCGTCCAGGTCGGGGGTGTGCACGGACAGCTCGTCGACCTCGACCGCGCGGTCGTCGAGCCGGTCGATGAGCGTCTTGAGCGCGCGCATGCTGCCGTCGTTCGGCACGCGGAGCGCCAGCGTGTCGGGGTCGGGAACGGCCTCGGGCAGCGCCTGCCGTGCCGCCTCCAGATCCTGCGGCGCGGCGAACGTCAGGCGCACGTGGCCGCCGGGGATGCGGCGTTTCAGCTCCTCCGCGGTGCCCTCGGCGACGATCCGGCCGTGGTCGAGGACCGCGATCCGGTCCGCCAGCTCGTCCGCCTCCTCCAGGTACTGCGTGGTGAGGAAGATGGTGACGCCGCCGGCCACCAGGTCGCGGACGATCTGCCACATGTCGCGGCGGCTGCGCGGGTCGAGCCCGGTGGTCGGCTCGTCCAGGAAGATCACCTGCGGGCTGCCGGCCAGCGTCATCGCCAGGTCGAGTCGGCGCAGCATGCCGCCGGAGTAGGCCGAGGCCGGTTTCCGCGCGGCCTCGGTGAGGCCGAACCGCGCCAGCAGATCGGTGGTGGTCCGGCGGCCCTCGGCCCGGCCGAGGTGGTGCAGGTCCGCCATCAGGCGGAGGTTCTCCTCGCCGGTGAGCAGCTTGTCGACGGCGGAGAACTGGCCGGTGACGCCGATCGCGGCGCGCACCGCGTCCGGCGCGCGGACCGGGTCGTGCCCGGCGACCCGGACCTCCCCGGCGTCCGCGGCCAGCAGCGTGGACATGATCTTGACAGTGGTGGTCTTGCCGGCGCCGTTGGCACCCAGGAGCGAGAAGACCGATCCCGGGGGTACGTGCAGGTCGATGCCGTCGAGGACGGTGTGCTTCCCGAACGACTTCCGCAGCGCGGTGACGGCGATGGCCGGAGCGCCCTTCATGCGCGGTGGATGAGGACGTCGCCGAACGCGGTGCGCCCGCGGACCTCGACGGTCCGGCCGTCGCCGGCGGGGCCGGACGTGCTGGTCAGGTCGTTGCGGACGTGACCGAAGCCGGTGTTGACCTCCAGCCACGCGGCCACGCCCTCGGCGATGCCCACGTCCAGGTCGCCGTTGCCGGAGGCGAGCGTGATCGCACCGCCGTTCACCCGGCCGAGGCGGATGGCGCCGTTCGAGGTCTTCGCGTCCACGCCGGCGCCCGCGTTCCCCACCTGGATCTCGCCGTTCGCGGACCGGACCCGCAGGTCGCCGGCCACGGTCTCGACCGTGGTGTCACCGTTGGAGTTCTTGATGACCGCGCCGCCGCCCACCGCGCCTATCCGGACCCGGCCGGTCCCGGTGTGGATGTCCGCGTCACCGGCGATCTCGTCCGCCGTGACGTGCCCGGCCGAGACGTCCACGTGCAGCGCGCCGGTGCGCTCCACCCGGACGTTGCCGGCCGACAGCTTGAGCGACGACTTCCCGAGCCGGCCCGTGCACCGGTAGTCGCCCGCGTCCACCTTCCCGGACAGGCGGGAGTCGGTCGGCAGCGCGATCGTCACCTCGACGGACCGGGTCTTGCGGGAGAAGTCGAACATCCGCTTCGGGCCGGTGACCCGCAGCGTGCCGTCCGTGTAGTCGACCCGGATCTGCCCGGCCGCCTCCACGTCGGAGGCGTCGTTCTCGTCGCTGGTCCGGACCTCGACCACGGTGTCGGTGCGGTCGGCCGCGGTGACCCGGATGTCGCCGGCGCTGAGCTCGATGATGACGTCGATCGATTCGGGCGTCTGGTAAACAGGCATGGTGGTCCCCTTGTGATGAGTGGGTTGTGGTGTTTCCGCAGGTAGTTGCGGGTGTTAGCTGACCCAGCCGGTGAAGTGCTGCTGTCCGCGCCGGGTGGCGGCGGGCGGGGCCTGATCGCGGTCCGCACGCTGCACACCGGCCGCGGCGGCCCGGACCAGCCAGGCGTTGACCGAACGTCCCTCACGCGCCGCGGCCTCCTCGACCGCGGCCTTGAGCTGCTCCGGCAGCCGCACGTTGATCCGCGCGACCGGCCCGTCCTCGGCGAACGCCGGCTCGGCGTCCGTGGTGTCCCCGGTGCGGGGGGCCTGCGGCTCGGCCGGCGCCGCGGCCACGACGAACGACGGGTCCCGTCCGCGCAGCCGCAGCTCCACCGAGCCGGGCGCGAGGTCCCGGGTGATCTCGTCGGCCGCCGCCGCCAGCGCTTCCAGCAGCGTCATCCGGATCGCCGACTCCAGCGGCCCGGTCAAGCGCTCGACCAGCGCACGCGCCTCGTCGCCACCCGATTCTGCCAGCGTGGCGAACTCACGCCCGAGGTTGTTCACATACGTGGTCAAGTTCATGGCATCATGGTGGCACACGCTTGGCACCGCCCGCAAGACATCTTGGCACCATTCTGGTGCCATCCTGGCGCATCTGCAGGTCAAGGCCATGATGGCGGGCTTCTGTCGCGTGTGGGACGGATATCGTATTGTCGGGCGGTGTCAGATCCTGAAGCCAGCCGCGTCGCTGCCAAACGTCCTGCCGGCCCCTCGCGGGGAGGCGCCACCGGCCCGCCGTCGAAGACCAAGGCGGAGAAACGGGCCGAGGCCAAGGCCGCCAGGGCACGCGCGCTGGCGAGGCGGAAGCGCCGCGCGGTGCTGACCACCGCCGGCTCCGCGGTGGCCGTCGTCGCCGTCGTCGTCGGCCTGGTCGCCTGGATCGCCTACGCGATATCGCAGACCGAGACCCCCGTCGCGACCCCGAGCGCCGACCCCGCCCCGGCCGTGACCGAGTCCACCGCGCCGTTCCCGCCGGTCCCCGCCGGCGCCGACCCCGCGCTGAGCACGAAGCCGGCCGCGACCGCCGGCACCGGCCCCGTCACCGCGCTCAAGGCGACACCGATCGTCCAGGGCGCCGGCGCGGCCGTCCAGGCCGGACAGACGATCACCGTGAACTACGTCGGCGTCACCTACGCCGACGGCCAGGAGTTCGACTCGTCCTGGAACAGCGCGCAGCCGTTCACGTTCCAGCTCGGCGCCGGCAACGTCATCCAGGGCTGGGACCAGGGGCTGGTCGGCGCCACCGTCGGCAGTCGCATCCAGCTCGACATCCCCGCCGACCTCGCCTACGGCGACAACCCCAGCGGCGGCCAGCCCGCCGGCACGCTCCGCTTCATCGTCGACATCCTCTCCGCCTCCTGACTCAGTCGTCCTCCCTCAGCTGATCCCGCAGGGCCACGGCAAGAATGTCCTGGTCCTGCGGGGAGACGCGCTGCTCCTCGTCCGCGCCGAGACAGGCGAAGACGCGCGGCCCGCGGTGCTCGACCGGAAGGCCGGGCATCCGCGGGACCACGTGAAAGTGCACGTGCGCGAACCCTTCCTTCTCCGCGAACTGCATCAGATACGTCTTCGTGCACCCGGTCACGGCCCGCAGCGCCCGGGAGAGCCGCACCTGCCAGACCCCGAGCGCCGCCGCCTCCGCGTCCGTCAGCTCCGCGATCGACTCGACGTGCCGCCGCGGCAGCAGAATCAGCCACCCCGGCAGCGCCGTGTCAAAGGCGTGGGCGACCCGCCAGTACCCGTCCGCCGCGACCAGCTCACGCGGCGGCAGCGCGTCGATCGCCCGATTGTGATGACAGGCGTAACAGTCCATTGCCGGCACGCTAATGCCCTGCGCCGGCCGTGCCGGAAACCGCAAGGAACAAAACCCTGGAAGCGAATTTTCCCACTTCGCGGTGGTGGCGGTCCGCACGCCCAGCTTCGGGCACCTCTTCCACGACTGGGGATTTGATCTTCGGTGGTCAGGCGTCCCAGGTGATCGGGAGGGATTTGACGCCGAAGATGTCGGCGGTTTCGGGGCGGAGGACGACCTCGGTGGCGGGGACGGCCAGGCGGAGCGTGGGGAAGCGGGATAACAGGGCCGTCAGCGCGACGGTCAGTTCCACGCGGGCGAGCTGCTGGCCGAGGCACTGGTGGATACCGTGGCCGAAGGCCAGGTGGCCGTGGTGTTCGCGGTCCAGCGTGAGTGTGCCGGGGGAGTCGAAGCGTGCCGGGTCGTGGTTGGCCGTGTGGTAGGAGAGCACGACCGTGGTGCCGGCCTCGATCAGGTGGCCGTCGAGTGAGACGTCCTCCAGCGCGGTCCGCATGAACGTCTTGGCCACGCTCAGGTAGCGCAGCAGTTCCTCGACCGCGCGGGCCGGGTCGGTGTGCAGCGCGGCGATCTGGGCCGGGTTCTCCAGGAGCGCGAACGTGCCGAGGGACAGCATGTTCGCGGTGGTGTCGAAGCCGGCGGCGAGCAGGAGCAGCGCCATGCCCTGCAGCTCCTCGTCGGTCAGGTCGGTGTCGGTGAGCTCGCTGAGGATGTCGTCGGTCGGGTGGGCGCGTTTGGCACGCACGAGCTCACCGAGGTAGGTCTGCGTGGCCGTGTAGGCGGCGATCAGCTCTTCCATGCCGGCCTCGCCGCCCATGAACGTGTCGATCTGCTCCTGGAACGCGTCCCGGTCCTCGTAGGGCACGCCGAGCAGCTCGCAGATCATGATGGTGGGGATGGGCTTGGCGAACGCGCTCACCAGGTCGACCGGCGGCCCGGCCTTCTCCATCGCGTCCAGGCGCTCCGCGGTGATCTGTTCGACGCGCGCGGTGAGCAGCCGCATGCGCCGCACGGTGAAGCGGCGGATCAGCGGTTTGCG
The DNA here is from genome assembly GCF_000717135.1 of Catenuloplanes japonicus. Taxonomy (GTDB): domain Bacteria; phylum Actinomycetota; class Actinomycetes; order Mycobacteriales; family Micromonosporaceae; genus Catenuloplanes; species Catenuloplanes japonicus. Next base: position 48,302 of record NZ_JNXY01000004.1, on the reverse strand, counting down.
GTAGCGGCCGTGGTCCGGCTCGTCCATCAGCAGGAACTCGCCGGGTGGTGCGGGCGGGACCCGGAAGTCGCCGACGTTCAGCAGGTCCTTGCGGGTGCTGAACCGGGGATCGGCCAGGACCGCGCGGGTCAGGTCGTAGCCGGTGACCAGCCAGCCGGGGCGGCCGTGCGAGTGGGTGAAGCGGCTGATCGGGCCGTGGCGCTGCGCGTCGCTCAGCTCCGGCGGCGGGTCGAACGGGCACCCGGCCCGGCGTGCGGCGGGCATGGCCGGGACGGTGTGGACGGACTCGCTCATGACGTCTCCCCGTATCGCGATAGTACGCGTTTGTTCCTGGTTGAAAGCTACGGCCCTCAAAGAACGGGTGTCAATCGCCGGAACCACAAAAGCCCAGCCCAGAGCCGTAAAACTGGAGCAATGACGGTGACACCGAACGCAATGTCGCGTTGCAATGGCTGACGCCGAAGGCAATACTGTCCGCATGCCCGGAGGACGGTTGACCCAGCAGGAACGGCACCGGATCGCGGCCGGGCTCGCGGCCCGCCTCTCCTACGCGGAGATCGCCCGGCGGCTCGGCCGCCCCACCTCGACGATCAGCCGCGAGATCGCCCGCAACGGCGGCCCGGCCGGCTACCGGCCCCAGCGCGCGCACCGGGCGACCGCGGCCAGGGCGCGCCGCATCCCGGTCGCGCCGTTCCCGGCAGGTGCGCCCGAGGGGCGCATCGACGAGGAGATGGTCGAGCTCGCGGTCCGTTCCGGGCTGCCCCGGATCACCGCGCGCGTGCACATCGACCTGCTGCTGGCCGAGGACGGCCGGCGCACCGCGGCCGAGCTGACCCGGCGGCTCAAGGTCAGCCCGGCCTCCGTGTCCGTGGCCGTGAACTCGCTGGTCGAATACGGTTACGTGCGCCGCGAGCGCGACCCGGAGCGGCGGCGGGACGTGTATGTCGTGGACGACGAGTCCTGGTACGTCTCCGTCGTGATCAGCTCACGGCAGACGCTCGAGGCGGCGCGGGCCGCGATCGACGGCGCGGAGGCGGTCGGGCCGGACACCCCGGTCGGCCGGCGGCTGGCCCGGGGCGGCGCGTTCCTGCAACAGATCATCCTGGACACGCTGGAGTCGGCCACCCGCTGGCGCGGCCTGCTGTCCGAGCCGCCGCCGGGCTCAGGCCCGCGTTAGCGCCGGGATCTCCGCCGGCCACACCGGCTTCGAGAACAGGTAGCCCTGCCCGTACGGGCAGCCCATCCGCTGCAACGTCTCCCGCTGCTCCGCGTGCTCGATGCCCTCCGCGACCACGGTCAGATCGAGGTTGCCCGCGAGCGTCACGATCGCCTCGACCAGCGCCCGCTGCTGCCGGCTCTCGATGATGTCGTCGATGAACGACTTGTCGATCTTTAGCACGTCGACCGGGATCTGCCGCAGGTAGCTCAGCGACGAGTACCCGGTGCCGAAGTCGTCGATCGCGATCCGCACGCCCAGCGCCCGCAGCACCGCCAGGTCCGCGATCACCTGGTCCGCGTCGCGCAGCACCAGGCTCTCGGTGATCTCCAGCAGCAGAGACGACGGTGCCGCACCCGCGGCGGACAGCGCCTCGCGCACCCGGTCGACGAACCCGGGCTGACGGAACTGGCGGGCGGACACGTTCACGCTGACGTAGCGCAGCGTGTCCAGGTCCCACGCGGCGAACTGGCGCAAGGCCTCGCGCAGCACCCACTCGCCGATGCCGGCGATCGCGCCGCTCTCCTCCGCCAGCTCGATGAAGTGGTACGGCCCGAGCAACCCCCGCTCCGGATGCTGCCAGCGCACCAGCGCCTCCAGCCCGACGACCGCGCTGCTGTGCACGTCCACGATCGGCTGGTACTGCAGCACGAACTGCTCCTGGTCGACCGCCTCCTGCAGCGCCTGCCGCAGCGCCAGCCGCTCGATCATCGCGGTGTGCAGGTCGTGCCGGTATCGCTTCCAGTCGCCCTTGCCCGCGCCCTTGGCCAGGTAGAGCGCCAGATCGGCGTGCCGCAGCAGCTCCGTCGGGTGCTCCGCGTCCGCGCTGGTCGCCACGCCGACGCTGGCCGCGCCGCTGACCGTGAACGTGCCGCCGATGCCGTCGCTGACCTCGGCCGGCACGCCCAGCGCCGCGATCACGGCCGCGGCGATGTCCTCCGCACCGCCGTCCTCGGCCGAGTGCTCGACCAGGATCGCGAACTCGTCGCCGCCCATCCGCGCGGCCGTGTTGTACTTCCCGGCAGCCTGCGTGATCCGGTCGGCGACCGTGATCAGCAGCTGGTCGCCGATCGCGTGCCCGAGCGTGTCGTTGACCTCCTTGAAGTCGTCCAGGTCCACGAAGAGCACGCCGATGGTGGCGCCGGCCAGCGCCGCGCGCACGTAGGCCTGCTCCAGCCGGTCGCGGAACAGCACCCGGTTCGCCAGCCCGGTCAGGCTGTCGTGGAACGCCTGGTGGGTGAGGTCGTTCTCGAGGCGGCGGCGTTCGGTCACGTCCCGGATGGTGAGCACCAGACCTCGTACCGTGGGATCGTCGTGGAGGTCCCGGACGGTGCACTCGACCTGGAGCAGCCGGCGGTCCGCGCGCACCGCGGTGAGGTCCACGCCCTCGGCGGACCGGCGGCCGCGCAGCGCCTCGTGATGGGTGTCCGCGATGATCCGCAGCAGCGGCATGCCGTGCAGGTCCGGGTAGCCGAGCAGCGTGCTCGCGGACGGGCTGGCGTAGCGGATGCAACCGTCCTCGCCCACGATCAGGATCACGTCGGACGCGCTCTGGATCAGCGTGCGGAAATACGCCTCGCCGTCGCGCCGGCTGACCTCGCCCGCGAGCGCGATCCGCTGCAGCACGGTGCCGATCTGCACGTGCAGCGCCTCCAGCGCGGGCCGCACCTCACGCAGCGCGTCCAGCGGCGCGGCCAGCTGCAGCGTGGCGGCCCGCAGCGGCGCGCCCGGCAGGATCATGTAGGCCTCGAGCTGGTGCGGGAAGTCCGTGGCCGGGACCAGCCGCAGGCCGGGCCGGAACGGGCCGCACCGGGTCGGCTCGTGCCCGATCCGGTACTTCGTGCCCGCCGGCAGGAACCCCTCCACCGTGGCCGCGACCGCGGCGGCCAGCTCCTCGTGCGTGGTGGCGGCCGCCAGCCTCTCCGCGGCCCGGCGCAGCGCGCGCTCCCGGTCCTCCGCCCGGCGCTGCGCGGTCAGCAGCCCGTGCACCCGCGCCATGGCCAGCACGAACATCAGCCCGGCCGCGGCCGCGATCACCGGCGCGTCGACCACCTCACCGTGCACGAACTCGACCAGCAGCACGGCCGGCGCGATCAGCGACGCCGCGGTCAGCAGCGCCAGCCGGCGGACCGCACCCCGCGCGCCGGAGTCCGGCACCGGCGCGGCCGGGTCGGTGAGCGTGATCATCGAGGGTTGCAGCGCGGCGAGACCGGCGCAGCCGTACATGATGATCCACCCGAGGTCTATCGGTCCGCCTATCGCCCAGTTCGCGTTGAGCCGGTTGAGGCTGAACACGACGTCCGAGAAGAGCAGCCCCAGCACGGCCACGGTCAGCAGCTGCACCGGCGCCGCCTTGCGCCCCGGCACGCTCAGCAGCCGGAGCAGAAACCCCAGAGCCAGAAGATCGCAGACGGGGTACGCCACGGAGAACGCCTTCTCCACCAGCGTCAGATCGGTCGCGCGCGCGTACGGGGCGATCAGGTACACCCAGGTCAGCAGCCCGAAACTCACGGTGGGCACCATCGCGTCCAGCAGCGCGGCCCGGTTGTGGTCGCCCGCGCGCGCCCGCACGAACAGCAGCAGGCCGCCGCCGAGCAGCAGGTAGACGAGCAGGTACAACACATCGGCGACGCCCGGGTACGGCGGCTGAACGCCGACCGTCAGGTACACGTTGTTGATCAGGTCGCCGGTGATGAACACGAGCAGCGCGGACGCGATCAGCACCCACGGCAGCCACTGGTCCGGGCGGTGCAGGCGCGCTCCGGCCAGGACCGCGGCGACCCCGGAGAGGCCGATCAGGGTCCAGAGCGCGACCCGCTGGTCCGGCCACGCGTAGTAGAGCGCGCTGAGCGCCGTCAGCCAGGCCAGATAGCCCGCGCGACCGTACCTGCTCCTCATGTACCCCTGATCGGCACCCTGGGGTCGTTCCTTTGCGTTCGTCCCGCTTCCGCGGCCCGTCAGACCGTGATCGACCGCAGCAGCTCCTCCAGGTGCCGCTCGCGGTCCGGCGTCTGGGCGCCGGCCGCGAGCGCGCCCCGGAGCAGCTTCTCCGCCGCGGGCCTGATGAACTGGCCCGCCCAGGCCTCGTGCTCGCGCCGCAAGCCGTCGGCCACGTCGTGCGGCGGCAGCGCGTGCTTCACGGCCGCGATCGTGCCCTCCGGCAGGTCCGCGACATTGCGGGCGAGCCGGTCCACGAACGCGTCGATCTCGTCCGCCGGCAGCGCGCGGTTGACCCAGCCGTAGCGGGCGGCCGTCTCCGCGTCGAACCGGTCCGCGCCGAGCACGATCTCCAGCGCGCGCTGCCGGCCGACGCGGTCCAGCAGGTATTGCGTGCCGCCACCGCCGGGCACGATGCCGCCCAGTGCCTCCATCTGCCCGAGCCCCGCGCGGCCGATCGCGGCGAAGCTCATGTCCGCCGCCGCGACGAACTCGGCCCCGCCGCCGCGCGCCAGCCCCTGCAGCTTGACGATCGTGACCTGCGGCAGCGCGCGGACGGCCTCGCCGAGCGCCTGGAAGACGTTGAGCCCGTCCGGTGCGCCCGCGGTCGGGTCGATCTCCGCGTCCACCAGCGTCATGTCGACGTGCGCGATGAAGAACTCCGGGTTTGCGCTCTCGAACACGACGACCCGCGCGGTGTCGTCCGTCCGCAGCGTGGCCAGCAGCGTCATCAGCTCGGTCATCATCGGCAGGCTGAGCACGTTGACCGGCGGATTGTCGATCGCGACGGTGACGACGCCGCGGTCGTGGGCCACGTGCAGGGTGGGCTGGTTCACGCCGGTCTCCGTTCGACGGCACGGGTTGCCGCGCCGCTAGGTATCTGATGTATACCTATCGTTGAGTGGCCGCCGGAAAGCGTCAATAACGCACTTTCACCATCGTAAGGATCGCGGAGGATACCTAGCGTGATGGAGTCCGACGACCCGGACTGGGTCTTCCGCGCCGACTGCCCCAGCCGCCCGATCCTCGACCAGATCGCGGACAAGTGGTCCCTGATGATCATGGCGGTGCTGGCCGAGCCGCGCCGCTTCAACGAGATCAAGCGCCGCCTGGAGGGCGTCACCCAGCGCGTCCTGACCCAGAACCTCCGCCGTCTGGAGCGCAACGGCATGATCGAGCGCCGTGTCCTGCCGACCTCGCCGGTCGGCGTCGAGTACTCGATGACGCCGCTCGGCGAGTCCCTCCGCGAGCCCTTCTCCCACCTGTACGACTGGACCGTCACCCACGCCGACGAGATCACCGCCCGCCAGCAGGCCTACGACGCACGGCCACCGGCCGGGTAGACGCGCGCCCACCGGCCGGAGGCGAGACGCGCGCCCGCGGGCCGGTCGGCCGCCTCCGCGCGTCTCGCCTCCGCGCGTCTCGCCTCCGCGCGTCTCGCCTCCGGCCGCTCCGCGCCCGAAATTTCGGTAAATAACGGCCCGTTGGAGAGTGCAAGACCTCAGCCTGGCGCCGAGACCTATAAATCGCGAAATTTCGGGCGCAGGGCGGGCCGGCGAGCTTGACAGTGCGAGCGGCCGCCCGTCGGCGTGACCGCGACCCGGCCCGGCCCGCGCTCGCGGCGCCCGGTCTGCCCGGCGAGGTCGCGGCTCGGTGTCGGCGCACGGACCTGACGGGCGGGCCGGCTCCTCGGCGTGCGGCGTGGTGCGGGGCGGCCGTACCGTGGCGGGATCTTGATCTTGATCTGGCCCTGCGGGCAGGACGAGGTCAGGCGGAGGCGATCGCGAGCGCGAGCGTGATCACGGCGAGCGTGGAGAGGATTGCGGGCAGGGGGATTCCCGCGGTGTCCCGGACCCGGATGTGGGCGATGACCGCGCCCGCGAAGTAGAGCGCGAGCCCGGCCGCGGCGGCGATGCCGAGGGGGCGCCACGCGATGCCGATCCACAGGCCGATGCCGCCGGCGATGTTGAGCAGGGCCAGGGGCGTGAAGAGCCGCGGGGGTACGCCGACGGTCGTCAGCACGCCGGCCACCCGGTCGACGCCGCGGATCTTGGCGATGGCGCTGCTGACGTTCATCAGGCCGTAGATCACGGCGGCGACGGTGTAGGCGACGAACATGGTGGAGCTCCCTCAATCGTTTTGTACCTGCAATCGTTGGAAGGCTACAACGATTTGATCAGCACAACAATTGAGGGCGTGGTTAGGATGTGTGGGTGACCTCGCCTCCGCGTACTGCCGTGATGGACCAGCTGGGCGTGCTGCTTGCCGGGCGCGGCGCGATCGCCGGCACCCGGGTGCGGGCCGCGCTGGCCGCCGAGGGGCTGACCATGCGGTCGCTCTACACGCTGACCCGGCTCACCGACGGTCCGCTCGGCCAGCAGGCGCTGATCGACGCGCTGGGGGTGGACCCGAGCGCGGTCGTCGCCGTCCTCAACGAGCTGGAGAACCTCGGACTGGTCTCCCGCAACCGCGACCCCGCCGACCGCCGCCGCCACATCGTCTCGATCACAGCCGGCGGCCTGTCGGTCCTGCACACCATCGAGAAGCTGCTCGACGACGCGGACAACGACCTGTTCGGCGCGCTCTCACCCGCCGAGCGTGACCAGCTCAACGGCCTGCTGCTCAAGGTCGCCGACGCCGCGAGCTGCTCCGACAAGTTCTGACTCAAGGAATGCGTGCGGTCCGCGCCGGGTTGGCCCGATCGTGACGACTATCGGATTGATCGGCAGCGGGAACATCGGTGGAACGGTCGCTCGGCTGGCGGTGAACGCCGGGTACGACGTGGTCCTCAGCAACAGCCGCGGCCCGGAGACGCTGGCGGACCTGGTCGGCGAGCTCGGCCCGAAGGCCCGCGCGGCGACCGCGGCGGAGGCGGCCGAGGCCGGCGACATCGTGGTGGTGACCGTGCCGCTGAAGGCGTACCGCGAGGTCCCGGTCGCGCCGCTGCGCGGCAAGGTCGTGATCGACACCAACAACTACTACCCGGACCGGGACGGCCGGTTCGCCGAGCTGGACGCGGAGGAGACCACCACCAGCGAGCTGCTCCAGGCGCACCTGCCGGAGTCGACGGTGGTCAAGGGCTTCAACAACATCTACTACCTGCACCTGGCCGGGCTCGCGCGCCCGTCCGGCAGCGCGGACCGGTCCGGACTGCCGATCGCCGGCGACGACGCGACCGCGAAGAAGACGGTGGCGGCGTTCCTGGACGCGATCGGCTACGACGCCCACGACGTGGGCGGGCTGGCCGAGAGCTGGCGCTTCCAGCGGGACACGCCCGCCTACGTCGCGCCCTACGGCGAGCCGGCCGGCACCGCGACCGCGGCCTACCTGAGCGAGCGCCTGGCCGAGGCGAAGCGGTAGACGGGCGCGCTACAGATCGTCCGTCGTGATCAGGCCGTCCTGGAGCGCACGTGCCACCAGGGCGGCCTTGGTCGGCGCCTCACGGCCCACGTTGGCGTACTTGATCCGCACCCGCTCCAGGCACGAGTTGACCCGGTGCACCGTGATCGTCAGGCGGCGCGCCACCATCTCCTTCGACTCCGAGTGGAACCACTCGATCAGCACCTGCTGCTCGCGCGGGGACAGCCGCGGCCGGTGCGAGCGCTCGTCCGTGCCGAACGCGCCGGACAGCGTCGGCGGAACATACGGCGCACTGGCCGCGGCCGCCTGGATCGCCGCGATCAGATGGTCCTCGCCCTCGGCCTTGGTCAGGAACGTGAACGCGCCGATGTCCAGCGCGGTCAGCGCGGTCTCCCGGTCCGCCCGCATCGTGTAGACGACCACCTGCCGTCCCGCGTCGACCAGGCGTTTCAGGTCGCCGAACGCGGGCCCGGTCGCGTCCAGCTGCAGGTCCAGCACCACGACGTCGGCCTGCGCGCCCGGGTCCGTCCAGGCGACCGCGACCGTCGGCCCGGCCGCGACCACCCGGATCGGCGGGTCGGCGAGCGCACACCAGGCGCGGACGCCGGCCACGACGACCGGATGGTCGTCCACGATCACCGCGGTGACGTCCGGCGCCTCGGGCCTGCGAAAGAGGTTCACTGATCTCCCTGCCAGGTTGCCTGTATCCAGAACCGGTCCCCGTCGGCCACCGTGGACCGCCGGACACCGTCCCGGTCCGGCGCGGGCGGCGGCTGCAAGCACGCGGCCACCACGCTCACCGTCACCGTCTCGCGGGTGCCGGTCACCGAGAGCCGGGCCCGGCCCTGCGCGGTCGCGAGCGCGGCGATGGCCGGCTCGATCAACCGCCTCCGGACCGGCGGCGTCAGCGCGGGGAACGTGCCGAACTCGGTGAACGACACCGCGACGCCGTTGCGCTCCGCCTCCTCGACGCAGGCCCGCAGCTCGTGGAAGAACAACCCGGTGTCCTCCGCCATCAGCCGGCGCATCCGGGCCGCCTCCGCCTCGCACGCGCTCCGCACCGACTCGTCACCAGGATCAAGACCACCGGAAGCCAGACCCTCCAGCAGCGGTACGGCCGTGGCCGCCAACGCCGCGAGCCGCCCGGTCCGGTCCTCGTGCAGGTGCCGGTCGACCGCCTCGGCCGTGCGCTCCCGCTCGGCCGCGTGCAGCGCCCGCGCGGACGACGCGGCCATGCCCCGCAGCACGGCCGCGATCATCGCGATCGCCAGCTGGTAGGTGAGCACGGCCCAGGTCGCGCTGATCGCGCCGGCCACGCTCAGCGCCGCGTCCCACGCCAGCGCCGCCTGCCCGAACGTCATGAGGTACTGCGCGAGCAGCACCACGGCGAAGACCGGCACGCGCGCGCCCATCATGAGCAGCACCAGCGGCCAGCCCGCATCGCCCTCGGACCAGTGCGCGGGGCCGAGCAGATATTCCGGCCGGACGGACCAGGTCGCCAGCGCGGCGAGCGCGAACACCAGCACGATCAGCGGCGTGCGCCACCGGCCGAGCGGACGGTCCCGCCAGGTGGCCGCGGCCACCACCAGCACCACCGCGACCAGGCCGGACCAGGTGACCAGCTGCGGCCAGAACTGCTCGTAGGAGGCGCGGCTGGCCAGCATCCGCGGCAGGTCGAGCAGCGTCAGGATCGCCAGGCTCATCACGATCACGGCCCAGCGCAGGCCCCGCTGGAACGAGGTGGCGATGACCTCACGGTCGCCGCTGTCCTCCGCGGGGGTGTCATGCCCCGCGGTCAGCGTGACCGTGGTGCCGTGGCCGGGGGTGCTGTCGATCCGTGCGCGGCCGCCGATCCTGGTCATGCGCTCGATCAGCGAGCGCGTCACCCCGTACCGCTGCGGGTTGATGCTGTTGATCTGGAAACCGCGTCCCTCGTCGGCGATCTCCACGGTGACCAGCGCGCCGTCCGCCCGGACCCGGATCTCCGCCCGATCGGTGCCGGCGTGCCGCGCCACGTTGGTCAGCGCCTCCCGGACACCGCGGCTCAGCGACACCGCGTCGGCCGACGGCAGGACCAGCACCTCGGGGGTACGCCAGGAGACGCGCACCTGCGTGTGCCCGGCCGCCTCGCGCAGCAGCGGGATCAGGTCCGTCGCACCCTGCGCCGCGTCCTCGGACCGGTGGATCTCCTGCAGGTCACGGCGCGCCTGCGCGGACAGCCACGGCTCCCGGCCGGCCACGATGCCGCTGCCGACCATGAGCAGCGTCGCCGCGGCCGTGTCGTGCAGCGCCGCCAGGTACTCCCGCTCGCCGGCCCGGCGCGCGCCCGCGATCTCCGCGGCCCGGCGCAGCTCCGCGGCCCGCGCGATGATCCGGTCCGAGGTGCGCGCGCCCCGCCGCACGAACCGGTACAGCCCCCACGACAGCGCCGCCTCCGCCGCGGTCCACGGCCCGAGCGTCTTGTCGACGAGCCAGCCGCCCGGGTCCGCGATCGTCGCGCCCACGTAGTAGACCGCGATGATCGTCAGCGTGGCGCCGGCCAGCGCGGGCCGGCCCAGCTGCCACGGGTAGGTGATCACGACCATGTTGATCGCGATGAGCACCCAGGTCGCGCCCGCGCGCGGATCAGGCGTGACGGTCCAGATCTGGGTCAGGCAGATCGCGCAGACGGCCGCGACATCCGCCACCGGCAGGGCTTTCGACCGCGTGCGCACCATCAACACCGCGTAGAGCACGCTCCAGGCGGTGAACGCGGCGATCACGAGGGCGGCGATCGCCCGGTCCGGCATCGGGGCCAGAGCGAGACTGACCGAACTGGACAGTCCGATCACGACGATCCGCAGCCCGAGCGCGTAGATCAGCCCCTGTTGAAGGAGCCTCTGCTCCACCGCACCCGGCACATGGTCATCGTATCGCCGCCGCGCACGATGGGGGTCGATCAACCATCACCGTTGCCGATCCGACGTCGATACGTTGCGAGGGCACGAGTGACACCACCGAAGGGGGAGGCATGGTGTACCCGGTCGCGCCGCCGCACCGGCCGCGCGCGTGGCGCCGGGTGAGCGCCGTGATCGCCACGATCACCCTGCTCACCCTGGTCGTGGTCGTCATCCTGCAGACGGTGCAGATCAGCCGGCTGCGCGACGACCTGACCCGGGCGCAGCGCGGTGCCGTGCAGACCGCGGACGGCACCGACCAGCGTCTGGACAGCGTGGACGGCCGGCTCACCGCGCTCGAGGAGCGCAGCGCCCAGATCTTCGACCCGGAGGCGGTCGCCACCGCGGTGCTGCCCAGCGTGTTCAAGGTGATCGCGGGCGACTTCACCGGCAGCGCGTTCGCGGTCGGCGCGGCCCCGGAGGACGGCAAGAGCAACGTCCTCACCGCGTACCACGTGATCGAGTCGGTCTGGAACACCGAGGACAAGACCGTCAAGCTGGAACGCGACGGCAAGCGCTACACCGCCACCATCACCAAGGTCGACGAGGCGCTGGACATCGCGCTCCTGGTGGTCGGCACCGCGTTCACCGGCCTGAGCACCGCCGCCGAACCACCCGCCTCCGGGGAGAACGTGCTGGTCGTCGGCGCGCCGCTCGGCCTCGCCCAGAGCATCACCTCCGGCGTGGTCAGCGCGGTCCGCGACCGGGACGACGGCCCCGGCACCATGATCCAGTTCGACGCGTCGGTCAACCCCGGTAACTCGGGCGGACCGGTCATCAACACCGGCAAGGAAGTCGTCGGCATCGCCGACGCGAAGGCGCGCGACGCCGAGGGAATCGGACTGGCCGTGCCGATCCAGGCCGCGTGCAAGGCCTTCCACGTCTGCTGACCGATATTGTGAATGGAGGATCCGTGTCATACCCGTCGTACGGACCGGAGGGCGCCCAGTACCGCCCGCCGGAGAATCCCGCGCCGGTCTACCCGCACGCCGTCCCGGCCCCCACCTCGGTGCCGCCCGCGACGACGCCCACGTCCGGCCCCCCGACCGTCCCCTTCACGGGCCCCTATCCGCCGGCTGCCCCGCCGCCCGCCGCCCCCTCGGCGCCGCTCGGGCGGAACGGCATGATCCTCGCCGTGCTGTGCGCCGTGCTGTTCACGCTCGCCGGCATCGGCTTCGGCCTCTACCTCAACGAGCGCGGAGAACTCGGCGACACCCGGACCGAACTGCAGGAACAGCGCGAGATCGTCACCCAGCGCGACGCGACCATCGCCGACGCGGAGAAACGCGCCACCGACCTCACCACCACCCTCGACACCACCAAGGACACCCTCGCCGAGACGACGGAGGAGCGCGACGCGCTGGTGCCGTGCATGCGGGGGACACAGGACATCTTCACGGCGCTCCGTGAGGACAACGACGACAAGCTGGGGCGTGCGTTGGATGCGGCCGAGGAGGCCTGCGGCAAGGCCGAGGCCAAGCTTGATTCCTGAGGTCGCGTTGTTGGGTCCGCACGTCTGAACGGGGGCGTGCGGACCGGCTCCAGGGCAGGATCCAACACCTTTCAGCTGCGCTGGACCCAGTTCCTCAGCTGCCGATCAGGTGTGACGTTTGTGCCAGAGAGCTCAGTAGGGTGGCGGTTCCTTGTCTACCGAGGTGCCTGGTGGCTCTTTCTTGAAGATGTACTTGACGTGTTTGCTGAGTGCGGGTTGTTCCCTCTCCTCGTCCGATCGCTGCCACCAGTTGTCGCCGTTGGTGCAGACAACGAGGCTTGCGTGTCCTCGTCGTCCGTTCTCGGAGACGCGGCGGTAGGTGAATGGTTCGAGCATCTCGCCGCCGACCATGAATTTGACCATGTCGCCATGGTGCAGTAGCTCGGTTGCGGCGGGGCTTGAACAGCAGGAATGGTGGCGAAGGGGGAGGGGCGAGCGGCTCGGCCGAGATGATCGTGTCCGGTTGCTTCGGCGAGGGACTGGTCAGGGCTTGTGGCCGATGACGCTGCGCAGGCCGACGGGGAGTGGATGGGTGGCGTCGTTGAAGGAGCTGCCGATTGTGGCGGTTACTCCGCGTTCGCGCAGGAGTGCGGGTATCGGTGAGGTGTCGATGAGGATGTTGCGGTGGTGCTCGTCCTCGCGGCGGTAGGTGCCGTCCTCGCCGCGAACGAAGGTGGTGAGGTCGCGGTCGAAACGGTCCGGCGTTGGTTGGCTGAATCTGGTGATGATGGCCCAGTCGTCGCCGATCCGGGCCCGCGCCGTGGCGTCCTGGCGGGTGGTGCCCCATTCGAGGTCGCAGAGGTCGACGGCCAGCCGCTGGCTCAGTCGAGCCAGCAGATCACGGCGTCGCCCTCCTTGGCGGCCATGGCGAAGAAGGTGCGGGCGTCGGGCAGGAAGTGGGTCACCCACGCCAGTTTGCCGGGTTGTTCCCAGCTGCCGGGGTAGATGTCGGCCTGGGCCAGCTCCGCCGGGTCGACACCGTGGACGAGATCCTCGTCGGTGAACGTGTCCAGCTGCGCGGCCGCGGCGGCCACCTGTTCCGGCGTCAGGTAGGCGGGCGGGCCGTACCCCCAGTGGTGTTCGAGGTTCTCCATGAAGTCGAGTATCTCGGGACTGTCCGGGTCGACATCCGGCAGCGCGACGAAGCTCTCCGCGCCCAGCACCAGCGGGATCTCGAACCCCAGCCGGTCCAGCAGGAAGTCAACCGCGTGCCAGGCCTGGGCCGTCCCGCTCCAACGCTCGGACCGGGCGTCACGTGCGGCTCGGGCCAGCTCAAGTCCCCAGCCCAGATCCTCGCTGACCCGTTCCCATTCGGCCGGCGTGACACGCAGCCAGTTGCCGTTGATGCTCACGCCGGCAGCCTAGACGCCGGCTACGACAACTCTGCGGTGGTCCCGCCCAGCTGTGCTGGGCGGGACCGGGCGGTTACGCCACGAAGCGGGAACGGCGGCGGCGTCCGAACAGGAAGCCGAGGCCGCCGAGGACCACGAGCACACCGCCGATGGCGGCGACGGTGGTGATGTCGACGCCGGTCTTGGGGAGCTCGCCGCCGCCCTCGCCACCGGGAACCGCGCTGGCGGAGGTGACCGGGGTCGGGGACACCGGGAAGCTGGGCGTCACGTCCGGCGTCGGCGTCGGCGAGGGCTGGGCCGCGCAGTCGAGCTCACGCGCGGCGTACAGGCCCTCGTTCAGGTAGGCCAGGTAGACGTCGGAACTTCCGCCGGCGAGCACCTTCTGCGCGGCCGCCTCCACGTTGGGGCCGGCGTCCGTCAGCGTCCGGGTCACCGTGACCCGCAGCGCCAGCGACCAGGCGTTCACCACGTCATTCTTGACGAACTCGCGCAGATCCTCCTCGGTACCGCCCAGCCGATTCTGGATCGCGTCGGGCAGCACCGGCAGCGACTCCGCGTTCGCCACGGCCAGGATCTGGTTGGCCAGGACCCGTACCTCCGAATCGGTGGCGGTGTCCAGGTCAATGGTGATGAGCTTGCGGACGTCCGAGTACACCTTGCGCTCGACCGTCTGGCAGCCCGCGTCAAGCCCCGGCTGTGCCGCCTGAGCCATCGCCGGTGCCGCCGGAATCAGAAAGGCCAGCGCCACCAGGACGCTCGCCGACATCTTCCATCGCATTTGGATCTTCCTCCCCGTGACAGACAAAAACGTGGGGAGCCTACTGCCACCGCGCAAGTGCGCCTGAGACGCGGAGGCTGCTACCGGGAAGGCGTGCGCGTCCAGGGGGCGTCCGGTGTGGTCCGGGAGGCGTTCTCGCCGGGGGCGAGGTCGAGTACGTCGAGCAGCGTGGGGTCGTGCCCGACGGCGTGGTGCAGGTGGGCGAGCTTGCCGGTGGCGGGGTCGGCGTCGCTCGCGCCGATCAGTTGCCAGAGGCCGTCGTCGGCGTCGTGGCTGACGTACAGAATCGGCTCGGTTTGCGCGAAGACCTCGCCGGTCTGGATGCTGGTCGTGCTCAGCAGCCAGTGCTTCATCCACTGCGCGCGCCGGTCGCGTTCCATGACGCGGTCCACCACCCACCAGACGAACGGCAGATCCTCATGCGCGCGGGCCTCGTTCGCGGTGAGGTCGGGGCCGCCTTCCGGAACGCGCGCGAACGGCTCGTCGGCGAGCTGGCAGGCGTAGCTGCCGCCGTTGTCGAAGACGATCGCGTGGAAGCTTGCGCCGTCCGGGTTCCCGGCCCCGATCCCGACGGTGAGCCGGGCGACGTGGCGCTCGGACCCCGTCGTCCAGCCGAACGCATACGAGGCGAGCTCACCGTGCGGCCCGACGAACTCCCCGAACGCGCGCCGTTCCGCACCCGCTTCGACCTGCACCTCGGTCAGCAGGCCCTCGATCACCTTCAGCTCCACGCGGCGAGACTACCGGGGCAGAATGGGCCTCCAGCATGATTCCACCGGAGAGGGCCCTTGCAGCCGTGTCGGAGAAGTCGGAGCGACGAGCAGCGCGTGAGATGGTGGCGGCGTATCACGAGGCCGAGCTGGTCGCGCTGGTCGACCGCGTTGGCGAGGCTGTCGATAGGTATCGGGCCGATGAGATCGATGCCTTTGACGTCGACCGCGCTCTGTTCCAGTATTCGCGAGCGGCGAAGGAGCTGTGGAAGTTCTGCAACGACGGTCAGGTGGAGCTGGCGGCAATGGTGATCAGCGAGCGGCCGCCGCACGACTGGTGGGAGCGCGGCGCGCCGAGAGAGCGGCCACGGCCGGCGTTGTAGCTACCGGCGCGAAGACCTGACCGTGCCCCACTTGCGCCGGTGGGGCTCTGGTGGGGAAGAATGCGAGGATGACCGAGGACGAGGACTTTCTCCTGGAGTCCAAAATGGACAGTACGGTTCCGCACTCGGCGCGGATCTGGAACTACTGGCTGGGCGGCAAGGACAACTTCGAGGCCGACCGGGCCGCCGGAGATGTGGTGATCGCCCACATTCCGGACATTCCGATCGGGGCGAAGTCCGAGCGTGCGTTTCTCAAGCGCGCGGTCAGCTTCCTCGTCAACGACGCGGGCATCCGCCAGTTCCTCGATGTCGGCACCGGGCTCCCGTCGGCGGACAACACGCACGAGGTGGCGCAGTCGCTCGACCCGGCCTGCCGGGTGCTCTACGTGGACAATGACCCGCTGGTCATGGCGCATGCGCGGGCGCTGCTGACCAGCACGCCGGAGGGCGCCTGCGGGTACGTCGAGGCGGACCTGCGCGACCCGGAGACGATCCTGGAGTCCGCGCGTCAGACGCTCGACTTCTCGCAGCCGATCGGGCTCATGCTGCTCGGCGTGGTCAACCACATCATGGACGACGACGTGGCGTACGGGTCCGTCGCGCGGCTGGTGCAGGCCATGCCGGCCGGCAGCTACCTCGTGCTCACCCACTCCACCGCCGAGATCCACGGCGAACCCATGCTGCGGGCGATGAGGGAAACCACAGAGCGCGGGGGTACGCCGATCCGCGCGCGGACCCGGGTCGAGCTCGAAGGCTTCTTCGACGGTCTGGACCTGCTCGAGCCCGGCGTCGTCACCTGCTCCCGGTGGCGTCCCGCACCGGACTCCGCCGAGCCGGAGGTCTACCTCTTCGGCGGCGTCGCCCGCATCGGCTGATTCACGAGAAGCAGGCTTTCGTCGTACCCCCGGGAGCTTGTGCATTGGCTCTTCCGGGGGACCGATGAGAGGAGTGGCCGTGCGGGTGGTGCTGACCGGGGCGAGCGGGTTCATCGGGTCGGAGGTGCTGCGGCAGCTGGTCGCGCGGCCGGACGTCACCGGCGTCACCTGCCTGGTGCGGCGGCCGCTGACCGAGGTGACCGCGGGCAAGGTCGACGTGGTCGTGGTGGAGGACTTCGGCCGGTACGACCGGGATTTCGCGGGGCATGACGCGGCGATCTGGGCGATGGGCAGCAGGTTCGCGCCCGGCGGGGACGCAGCGCTGCACGAGCGGCTGACGGTGGACTATCCGGTGCGGTTCGCGGAGGCGGTGGCGGGGCGGCCGTTCCGGTTCTGCTATGTGAGCGCGTGGGGGTCGAGCCCGGACGGTACGCCGCGGATCCTCGGGGCGGCGTCGGCGGTGAAGGGGCGCGCGGAGAAGGCGTTGCGTGAGCTGGAGGCGCGGCAGGACGGGCTGGCGGTGTACTGCTTCCGGCCGGGACTGGTGCAGCGGGCCGGGACGAGGTCGCGGCTCGGGCCGCTGTCGGTCGGTGTGGACGTGCTGGCGGGCGCGATGATCCACGTGGCGGTGGACGGGCCACGGGACGCGCCCCCGGTGTTCTCGAACGCGCGGATGAAGGCGGCCGTGTAGATCACGTCCGCTACCGTGACGGCCACCTTCCTGAGGAGACGGGGCCGGAAACATGGGGGAATGGCTGCTGCGCATCATCAGCAACCGCTTCGTCGCGGTGCTGCTCGGGCTGCTGTTCCTGGCGCTGAGCGCGTCGGAGTTCCTGGATCCGCGGACCTACTGCGTCGAGGCGCCGATCCAGCCCGGCGACGAATGCTTCAGGCACACCCGGGGCAACGGCACCGAGCTGCGCACCTACGACCAGATCCGGACGGAGGAGACCGTCACGACCGTCATCAGCGGCCTGGTCGGCCTGGGATTCCTGGGTTACGGCGTGCACAGGTTCACGGACAGGACTAGACCGACCGGAGCCCGCGTAACAAGAAGTCCAGCCGGCGGTGGTAATCCTCGCGGGTCTGGCGGTCGCAGGCGCGGACGATCACGCCGCGGTCGAGGATCAAATGGATCAGGTCGTCGGCGGTCACGTCGTCGCGGATGACGCCGGCCGCCTGCGCGTCCCGCAGCAACTGCCGGCCGAACGCGCACGACCGGTCGAACAGCGTGGTCATCGGCTCGGACTCGGGCAGCACGCGCATCAGCACGTCGTTCGCGGCCGGCTCGTCGAACTGCAGGAGCCAGGTGCGCAGCAGGTACTGCTCGAAGCGCGGCAGCGGGCCGTCGAGCGCGTCCACCGCCTCGATGATCTCGGCGAGGCGCGCCGCGACCAGGTCGTCCACCACGGCGTCGATCAGGCCGCGGCGGCTGCCGAACCGATGGTAGATCGTGCCCTTGCTGACCCCGGCGGCCCTGGCCACCTCGTCGAGCGGGGTGGTCAGGCCGCCGGTGCGGAACACGTCCAGCGCCGCGCGGCGGATGCCCTCGGTGTTCCGCCGGGCGTCCGCGCGCAGTCGCTGTTCCTCGGTCATGCGGGCTGGGCGGCCCGGTCCTGCCGGATCAGGTCCAGCGCGCGGCGGAACGTCTCGATCGGCTGCGCGCCGGACACGGCCCGCCGGTTGTCGAAGACGAAGAACGGCACACCGCTGATGCCCAGCTGACGGGCCTGGGCGATGTCGGCGCGGATGTCCTTCTCGTACCCGCCGGTCTCCAGGACCGTGACCGCCTCGGCCCGGTCCAGCCCCAGCTCGGCCGCGAGATCGGCGAGGACCGCGTGGTCGGCCAGGTTGAGCGTCTCGGTGAACTCGGCCCGGAACAGCCGCTTGACCATGGCGGACTCCTGGCCGTGCGCCTTCGCCAGATGGATCATCCGGTGCGCGTCCAGCGTGTTGACCATGAGGACATTGTCAAAACGATAGTCCAGACCGGAACGGGCGCCCCGCTCGGTCAGGTGCGCGTGCGACGCCTCGATCTGCTCCTTGGGCAGGTGCACCTGCGCGGCGAGGTAGTCGTCCGCGCGGATCGACTGCCCCACCTTCATGCCCGGGTTGAGCTGGAAGCTGTGGTAGCGGATCTCGACGCCGTACGGGAACTGCGCCACGGACTCCTCGAGCACGGCGTGACCGAGGTAGCAGAACGGGCAGACGACGTCGCTCCAGACGTCGATCACGATCGGCTCGGCGGCACGACCGAAGACACTGGTGCTCATGCCACCTCCTCCGCTTCGCTCCCCCGTCGGCCTGAGTTCAGGCGCCGAGTTGATGATTCGCTCGCAAGCTCGCTCATGCGCACCATCCGTCCGTGGTGCAGACGCCGGCGTCGTCCACCGGCTCCAGGAAGATCAGCGGCGAGGGGGCCGGCACCGGTGTGTCGGAGACCTGGTCATCGGTCTCGTCGATCGTCGGTTCGGCGGTACTTGACTGCATGGTCAAGAAGCTAGCGCAACTTGACCGTACCGACAAGATGTCCTCGCACACGTCAGAGCCGCAGCTCCAGCAGGTCCGTCGTGGCGCCACCGCCGCAGGTGGGAGCGCCGCCGGCCAGGAACACGCGCCCGTCGACCCGGGCCGCGCCGAACCCGTGCCGTCCGCCGTGCGGCAGCGGCGCGATCGCGGTCCATCGGTCCGCCTGCGGGTCGTAGATCGTGGCGTCGGCGAACGTGCCGCCGTCGGACGAGCACTCGCCGCCGGCGTAGAGGAGTCGGCCGTCACCGAGCGCGACCGCGGCGCCGGCGGATCGCGGGGCGGGCAGCGGTGCGGCCGTGGTCCAGGTGTCCGTGCGCGGGTCGTAGACGTCGTGGCGGGTCAGGTTCTGGTCGATGTCGTCGATGCGGCCGCCGATGAGGTGCACGCGGTTACCGTCGGTGACGGCTGCGATGTGGTCGCGGGACTCGCCGGGGATCGGCTCGGTTGCCGACCAGGTGCGCTTTTCAAGATCAAATATCAGGTGGGTACGGACGGTGCCGAACCCCATCTCGAACGGCAGGCCCGGCAGCGGCACGGTGCGGCGGGAATCCCGTCCGCCGAAGACGTGCAGCTTGCCGTCGACGACGGCGGTGGCGGGGGAGCCGAGGCGATGCGGCATGTCCGGGAGCGGGGTCCACGCGTTCGCGCGCGGGTCGTACTCGAAGACGACCGCCTGGGGGTGCATGTGCACCGGCGCGGTGAAGCCGCCGACCGCGTAGAGGCGGGTGTCGCTCGCGGCCACGCCGACGTGGGTGAGGGGTGCGGGCAGAGGAGCGATGTCAGACCATTCGCCGGTACGGGGTGAGAAGGCGATCACGGTGGTGGTGGCCCAGACGGGCTCGGCGCCGGGGCGTTGCTCGGTGCCCCCGATGATGTAGAGGCGGCCGTCGAGGGTGGCGGCGCCCACCTCGGCGCGGGCGGACGGCATCGGCGCTCTGTCGTACCATGTCATGATTTTTCTCCTTGAAGGTGTGCACCTCCGAGCCTGGCCGAGCGGGTGCGCGCGCGTCCAAGACCGATCCCGACCGCGCCATACCGGCCGGGTATCGTCGCCGGTGATGGACCTTCGTGTGCTGCGCTATTTCGTGGCCGTCGCCGAGGAGCGGCACTTCGGCCGGGCCGCGACCCGGCTGCACATGACCCAGCCGCCACTCAGCCGCGCGATCAAACAGCTCGAGGCGGACCTGGGCGTGCCATTGCTGCACCGCTCACCCGCCGGTGTCGACCTCACCCCCGCCGGCCGCACCCTCCACACCGAGGCCGTCGCGCTGCTCGCCGCCGCCGACCTGCTGCGCGCCCGCGTCGCCGAGGCCGCCGACGTCACGCTCACCATCGGCGCGCTCGGCGACGACGGCGACGCCACCACCCGCCTCGCCGAAGCCTTCCGCCTCCGCCACCCCGGCATCCCCATCCGCTTCCGCGAGGCCGACTTCACCGATCCGACCGCGGGCCTGCGCAGCGGCGTGGCCGACGTGGCGCTGACCCGCCTGCCGTTCGACACCCGCGGCCTCGGCACACGCGTGCTGCGCGAGGACCCGGTCGGCGTGGTGCTGCGCGTCGGGGACCCGCTCGCGGGCCGCGGACCGCTGCGGCTCGCGGACCTGGCCGGGCGCGCGTGGTTCCAGCTGCCCGACGGCGTCGACCCGATCTGGCGCACCTACTGGAACGGCACGGTGCCGGTCGGCGGGCGTCCCGCCGGCCCGGTGGTCCGGACGGTCAGCGAGTGCGTGCAGGCCGTGCTGTGGAACGGGATGGTCGGCATCGCACCGATGACGCACGTCCTGCCGGACGGTCTGGTGTGGTCGGAGCTGAGCGACATGCCGCCGAGCCCGCTGGTGGTGGCGTGGTCGGCGGCGCGGGTGACGCCGCTGGTGCGGTCGTTCACGCGGATCGCGCTCGAGACGTATCGGGGCTGAGTTCCCTCGCCGACGACATCTCGGACGACCCGCACGGCCGGGCGACGACGGCGATACCCGCTTGTCCACGCTGTCACGCGACGTCGTGAGACCCGGCCGTCACCGTGCTCCGCATCGTGCCCGCGCAGCGGCGAGGAACGAGTCAGGTCGGCAGGCGGAGGGTGATGAGGAGGCCGCCGTCCGGGCGAGGGGTGGCGGTCCAGGAGCCGTTGTGGGCGGTGGTGATGGCGTCGACGATGGCGAGGCCGAGGCCGGAACCGTCGGTGGTGCGTGCGGCGCCGCGGCGGAACGGCTGGTGGAGGGTGGGGACGCTGTCGGCGGGGACGTGCGGGCCGGTGTTCGCGACCTCGAGGACGGCGGCGCCGGCCTCGGCACGGGTGGTGACCCAGACCGTGCCGCCCGGGACGTTGTGGCGGACCGCGTTCTCCAGCAGGTTGCGGATCAGCAGGCCGGCGAGCACGGGGTCGGCCGTGGTCACGGCCGGCGCGAGATCCGTGCGGAGCATCGGGGCCGGGACCGTGCGGGCACATTCGGCGGCGATCTCGGCCAGGTCGAGAGCGCCGGGCGCCGGCGGCCGGTGCAGGCGGGCGAGCGTGAGCAGGCTGGCGAGGAGCCGTTCGCTGCGGTGGGCGGCGGTGACGACGGTGTCCAGCGTGGCGCGGTACTCGGCCTCGGTGCGGTGCGGGCGGGAGAGCGCGCGTTCGGCGGCGGCCTGGATGATGGTCAGGGGCGTGCGCAGCTCGTGCGAGGCGTTGGCCGCGAAGAGCTTCTGCGCCTGGAAGGCGGCCCCGAGCCGGTCGAGCATGGTGTTGAACGTGTCGGCCAGCGTGGACAGCTCGTCGCGCGGGCCGGTGGCGGTGATGCGTTCCGACAGCGTCTCGTGCGAGAGGCGGTCGGCGAGCTCGGTGATGGCACGGAGCGGGCGCAGGGCGTGGCTGGCGACGAGCCAGCAGAGCAGCAGCGCGAGTACGGCCGTGATCGCGAACACGATGCCGGACTGCAGCAGGATCGCGTGCAGGGAGTCGGAGCGGGCCTGGCCGATGGCCTGGTAGACGTGCGGCGCCCAGTCCCCGTCGGCGGGCTGCCCCGCCACGCCGGGGACGACGGCCGGGAGCGGTGCGTCCGGGGCCACGGCGAGGGAACCGACCGTGGCCATCACATCGGCGTCGGCGGAGAACAGTGAGCGGCGGGCCAGCAGGTAGACCACGGTGAGCAGGACGCCGCCGGTGATCGCGGAGACGGCCGCGTAGGCGAGCGTCAGCCGGGTGCGGATGGAGAGCCGGTAGGCGCGCACGGTCACGGCAGCCGGTAGCCGCGGCCGATGACGGTCACGATCGGGTCGGGTTCGCCGAGCTTCTGCCGCAGCGTCTTCAGCGTGGTGCGGACCGCGCCGGTGAACGGGTCGGCGTGCTCGTCCCAGACGGTGTCGAGCAGGCGTTCCGCGCTGATCAGCTCGCCGTCGGCCCGCAGCAGCGCGGTCAGCACGCCGAACTCCTTGCGGGTCAGCTGGACGGAACGGTCGCCGCGGCGTACCTCGTGCCGGCCGACGTCCACGGTGATCCCGGCCCGGCGCAGCACGGTCGGTTGCCGCACCTCGCCGCGTCGTCCGAGCGCGGTGACGCGCGCGACCAGCTCGATGAACGCGAACGGTTTCGGCAGGTAGTCGTCCGCGCCGAGGGCCAGGCCCTCGACGCGGCTCTCGACCGCGCCGTCCGCGGTGAGCATCAGCACCCGCGCGGTCGAGCCGGTGCGGACCAGCGCGCGGCACACGTCGTCGCCGTGCAGGACGGGCAGGTCGCGGTCGAGCACGATGACGTCCGGGGCGATCTGGGCGGCGCGTTCCAGCGCCTCGGCACCGTCGCGGGTCACGTCGACGACCAGGTCGTGCTCGCGCAGCCCCTCCGCGATGATCTCCGCCAACGTCGCGTCGTCCTCCACCACCAGCACCCGCATGAGGACCGATTGTGCACGGGCGATGTGGCATTCGTGTGTGGCGGCGGGACACGGGGACGCCACGGGCCGACCGGCACGGTGGCGGTCATGAAGAAGCGAGTACTCGTACTGCTGCTGGCCCTTGCCCTGAGTGGTTGTGGCACCGAGGAAACAGGGCAGAAGACCGAGAGCGACCATGACCGCCGGCTGGCGTTCGCGCAGTGCATGCGGGACAACGGCGTGCCCGGCTTCGAGGATCCGAAGCCGGCCGACGGCGGTGGCGTGGCGGCGGCACAACCGGCGTCCCCGGACGATCCGGCGTTCGCCGCGGCCGCGGAGAAGTGCGCGCCGCTGCTGCCGAACGGCGGTGAGCCGGAGCCGCTGTCCGCGGAGGAGCGTGCGTCCGCGCTGACGTTCGCCGCCTGCATGCGCGAGAACGGCATCGGCGACTACCCGGACCCGGGTGCGGACGGCCGCCCCGGCGACTTCCCGCTGCCCGAGCCGGAGGACCCCGGCTACGAGGAGACGATGGAGCGGTACACCACGGCCACCGAGGCGTGCGGCGTGCCGGCCGGTGCGATCCCCGCGGCCCCGGGCAGATGAGCCGCACCCGTCGATGGATCCTGGCGACCGGCGTGCTCGTCGGCGCCGGTGCGGGCGTGGCGCGCCTGGTCCGCACCGGGCGGCCCCGCGAGGAGGTCCCGGAGGCGCCGCGCGCGACGGCCGAGGTCCAGAGCACCACGCTGGTCGAAGGGCAGACCTTCAAGGGCCGGATACGGTACGCCGAGGCGCCTGCGCTCCTCGGCCGGCTGACCGGCACGGTGACGTCGCTGCCGCGCGTGGGCACGATCCTGAAGGCCGGCGACGAGGCCTACCGCGTCGACAACGTGCCGGTGATCCTGATGACCGGTGCCACGCCCGCGTTCCGGGAGATGTCACCGGGTCTCAGCGGCCCGGACGTCATCCAGTTGGAGCGCACGCTGGCCGCGCTCGGCCACACCGGCTTCACCGCGGACGGCGTCTACCGGTACTCCACCGCGGACGCGGTGCGCGCCTGGCAGAAGCGCCTGGGGGTGGCGCAGACCGGCACGGTCCCGCTCGGCCACGTCATCTTCACCACCGCGGAGGTACGCGTGGGCGAGCACCGGGTTCGGGTCGGCGAGCAGGCCGGCACGGAGCCGCTGTACGAGGCGACCAGCACGGAACGCCGCGTGGTCGTCGCGATGGATCCGAAGCACCTGCGGCTGGCCCCGGTCGACGGCCCGGCCACGGTGGTGCTGGCGGACGGCCGGGAGATCCCCGGCACCGTGGCCGCCGTGGCCAAGCCCACCGAGGCGGGCAAGGACGCGACCGTGACCGTGAAGATCGCGGACCAGTCGCTGCCGGACGGCGACCCGGCCGACGTGCGGCTGGTCGTCCGGGAGCGGCCGGACGTGCTGGCCGTGCCGGTGGTGGCGCTGCTGGCGCTGGACGGCGACCGGTACGGCGTGGAGGTCGTCGACGGCGCCACGGTCACGCTGCTGCCGGTCGAGGTCGGGCTGTTCACGGACGGCAAGGTCGAGGTCCGTGCGGCCGGGCTGACCGCGGGCATGCGGGTGAGCGTGCCGTCATGATCGAGCTGCGTGACGTGGTCAAGTCCTACGGCGCGGTGACCGCGCTGGCCGGTGTCACGGTCCGCGTCGAGCCCGGCGAGCTGGTCGCGATCGTCGGCCCGTCCGGGTCCGGCAAGTCGACGATGCTGCACCTGGCCGGCACGTTGGACCGGCCCACCAGCGGCAGTGTGCGCGTGGCCGGCCACGAGGTGTCCGCGCTGTCCGACCGCGGGTTGTCCGCGCTGCGCGCCCAGCGGATCGGGTTCGTGTTCCAGCAGTTCCACCTCGCGCCCGGCGTGACCGTGCGGGACAACGTGGCGGACGGCCTGCTCTACACGGGCGTGGCGAGGCGGGAGCGGCGGGCGCGGGCGGCCGAGGCGCTGGACGGCGTCGGTCTCGGGCATCGGCTGACGCACCGGCCGCACGAGCTGTCCGGCGGCGAGCGGCAGCGGGTGGCGATCGCCCGTGCGGTCGCGGGCCGGCCGTCGCTGCTGCTGGCGGACGAGCCGACCGGGAACCTGGACACCGCGTCCGGCGCGGAGGTGATGCGGCTGCTGCGGGCGCTGCACGACGACGGCACCACCGTCGTGATCATCACGCACGACCGGGAGCTGGCCGCCGGCCTGCCCCGGACGATCGCGATGCGCGACGGGCGGGTGGCCGCGTGAGGCCGGCCCGGATGCCGCCGGCGGACGTGGCCCGGGTGGGCGCGGCCGGCCTGGTCACCCGGCCGTTGCGCGCGGTCCTGGCCGCGGCCGGCATCGCGATCGGCGTGGCCGCGATGGTGGCGGTGGTCGGCATCTCCGCGTCCAGCCGCGCGGGCGTGGAGCGGGAGCTGGCCGCGATCGGCACGAACCTGCTCACGGCCGCGCCGGGCCGGACGTTCACCGGGGAGGCGGCCCGGCTGCCGGACGAGGCGGTCGAGATGGCCGGGCGCCTGGACGGCGTCACCGGCGCGTCCGCGACCGGGCGGCTGGACCTGGGCGTCTACCGCTCGGACCTGATCCCGGCGGGGGAGACGAACGGGATCGGCGTGCTGGCCGTGCGCCCGGACCTGCTCGGGCCGGTCGGTGCCAGGCCGGCGGACGGCGCCTGGCTCAACGAGGTGACGCGGCAGGGCCCGGCGCTGGTGCTCGGCGCGGAGGCGGCCCGGCTGCTCGGCGTGCACCGGGCGTCCGCGGACGTACGGCTGTGGCTCGGGAACCAGTGGTTCGTCGTGGTCGGCGTGCTCGCGCCGGCTCCGCTCGCGCCGGAGCTGGACACCGCGGTCCTGGTCGGCTGGGAGGCCGCGCGGTCGCTGCTGGGCTTCGACGGCGGCATCGGCACGGTCTACGTCCGCACCGACCCGGACCGGGTCGCGGACGTGCGCGCGCTGCTGGCCCGCACGGTCTCGCCGGCCCATCCGAACGAGGTGCTGGTGGAGCGCCCGTCCGACGCGCTGCTGGCCCAGGAGGTGACCGACCGTGCGCTGACCGGGCTGCTGCTCGGGCTCGGTGCGGTCGCGCTGCTGGTCGGCGGCGTCGGCGTGGCGAACACGATGATCGTGTCCGTGCTGGAACGCCGCGCCGAGGTCGGGCTGCGCCGCGCGCTCGGCGCCACCCGTGCGCAGATCCGCACCCAGTTCCTCGCGGAGTCGCTGCTGCTGTCCGCGCTGGGCGGCACGGCCGGGATCCTCACCGGCGCGGTGGTGACCTGGGGGTACGCGTGGTCGCGCGGCTGGCCACCGGCCGTGCCGGGCTGGGCGCAGGCGGCCGGGCTCGCGGTCACCGTGCTGATCGGCGGCATCGCCGGGCTGTATCCGGCGGTCCGCGCCGCCCGCCTGCCACCCACCGAGGCGCTCGCCGCACCCTGACGAGGCGCCCGCCGCGCCTCAGGGCGTCCCCCATGTTGTTGGAGCAGCATGGGGGACGCCCTGATCACCGGGCTGGGGGTCTGGCACGATGATGGCCTCATGTCTGTGCTGAACCGGTGGGTGCCGGTGTCGTGGCTGCTGGTCCTGTGGGACCTGGTGATCGCTACCGCGGTCGCCACGATCGCGACGATGTATCTGACCGAGTCGGTGTGGAACCCGCTGATCGGCTTCGGCATGGCGGTGACGCTGATCGCCCGCAGGCACGCGCCGTTCCCGGTCTTCGTCGTGGTGACCCTGCTGGCCGTCGCGCAGCTGTTCGTGGGCGCGGACGTCCCGGCCATCTACGACGTGGCCGTGCTGATCGCGATGGTGTCGGTGGTGACGCACACGCGGTCGTTCTGGCAGGCCTACGCCGCGGCCGGGGTGGTCTCGGCCGGGCTGGTGACAGTGACCGTGGACGACATCGGCTCCTACGCCGACGGGAACGCGTTCAGCTACCCCTACATCGGCGAGCTGCTGGCGATCTGGGCCGCGTGCGCGTCGCTGTGGCTGGGCGCCTACGTGATGCGGTTCAACCGGGAGCGCGCGGTCACGGCCGAGCGGGAGCGTGATCATCTGGCGCTGCTGGCCGCGGCGGACGAGCGCGCGTTCATCGCCCGCGAGCTGCACGACGTGGTGGCGCACAGCCTGGCCGTGATGATCGCGCAGGCGGACGGCGCCAGCTATGTGGTGACGAAGGACCCGGACGGCGCGCGCGAGGCGATGCGGACCGTGGCCGGGACCGGGCGGGACGCGCTGGAGGACATGCACCGGATCGTGGCGGTGCTGCGCGGCAGCGCGTCGGCCTCGGAGCCGGACCGGCGCCGGCGTGGTCTGGAGGAGCTGGAGACGCTGGTCGCGCGGGCGCGTACCGCCGGCGTCGGTGTTGATCTTCGGGTTGACGGCGAGACGGGCGCGCTGTCCGCGGCGGACGAGCTGACCGTCTACCGCATCGTGCAGGAGAGCCTGACGAACGTGTTGCGGCACGCGGGTCAGGGCGCCAAGGCCGAGGTGTCGCTGCGGGTCGGTGGCGGGCAAGCGGTGCTGGAGATCGGTGACGACGGCGCCGGACGGCCGGCCACCGGCGTGCGGACCGGCGGGAACGGGCTGGTCGGCATGCGCGAGCGGATCGCGGTGCACGGCGGCGAGCTCAGCGCGGGCCCGCAGGCCGGGTCCGGATGGCGGATCCACGCGGTGATTCCGATGAAGGAGGCCGGGTGAGCATCCGGGTGCTGCTCGTCGACGATCAGGCGCTGGTCCGGGCCGGGTTCGCGATGGTGCTGTCCGCACAGGACGACATGGAGGTGGTCGGCGAGGCCGGCACCGGCGCGGAGGCGCTGGCCGCGCTCGCCACGACCGCGGCGGACGTGGTGGTGATGGACATCCGGATGCCGGTGATGGACGGCATCGAGGCGACCCGGCGCATCTGCGCGGCCGGCGGGGGACCGCGCGTGCTGGCGCTGACCACGTTCGACACGGACGAGGACGCGTTCGCCGCGCTGCAGGCCGGCGCCAGCGGGTTCCTGCTGAAGAACGCGCCGCCGGAGGATCTGCTGGCCGCGATCCGCGTGGTCGCGGGCGGTGACTCGGTGGTGGCGCCGCGGGTGACCCGGGCGCTGCTGGACCGCTTCGCCGGGCAGCTGACCCTGCCGGGGCGTGCGGACGACCGGCTGGCCGCGCTGACCGAGCGGGAGCGTGAGGTGCTGGAGCTGGTCGCGGGCGGGCTGTCGAACACGGAGATCGCGGCGCGGCTGCACGTGGCCGAGGGCACGGTGAAGGTGCATTTCGGGCGGATCCTGGCCAAGCTGGAGTTGCGGGACCGGGTGCAGGCCGTGGTGTTCGCCTACGAGATAGGGCTGGTCAGGCCCGCTTCCTGACGACGCGGGTACGACCCTGGTCGTACACGCGAGGCGCAGAGATCTGCTCTGGCGCAGATGTGCGGGAACCGGTCCGCACCGTTGAATTGTCGATGTTCCCAACCCACGGATATCGGCGGTAGACATGATTCAGGACGACAAAAGGCAGAACTGGGGAAAAATCGCGGCATTTGCCGTGGTCGCGGTGCTGGTGCTGGTTGGGGTCGCCTACGGGGTGACCTACATCTGGGACAAGCGCTTCGGGCCCAGCGACGCCTCGGCCGCGGACTGCCGCCTCGCCCAGCAGCTCTTCGACCGCGCCCAGACGCCGCCCAAGGATGATGCCGCGGCCGAGACCTGGGAGCAGGAGATCCGCCAGGTCCGGTACACGCAGCTCGTCGATCAGGGCATCAGCACCGAGATCGGCCACTACGTCCGCTGGCAGCGCGCCAAGGCCACCGGCCAGGGCCACCTGCCCACGGCCGAAGAGTTCGACGACATGCTGGACCTGGCGATCGGCGGCTGCGAGAACAGCGGCGTCGACCTGAACATCCCGGCGCTGCCCCGATGAGCCCGGACGGGTTCGCCGTCACCGCGACCGACCTGGTCAAGGTCTACGGCACCGGAGACTCCGCGGTCCGCGCGCTGGACGGCGTCACGGTCGGCTTCCGGCGCGGCCGGTTCACCGCCATCATGGGCCCGTCCGGGTCCGGCAAGTCCACGCTCATGCACTGCCTCGCCGGACTGGACGCGGTCACCTCCGGGCGGATCACGATCGGCGGCACCGACCTGACCCGGCTGCGCGACCGGCAGCTGACCGCGCTGCGCCGCGACCGCGTCGGATTCGTCTTCCAGGCGTTCAACCTGCTCCCGCAGCTGACCGCGCGGCAGAACATCACGCTGCCGTCCGAGATGGCCGGCCGCCGCGTCGATGCGGACCACCTGGCCCACATCGTCGACGTGCTCGGCATCGGCGACCGGCTCGGGCACCGCCCGGCCGAGCTGTCCGGCGGGCAGCAGCAGCGGGTCGCGCTGGCCCGTGCACTGGCCACCCGTCCCGAGGTGATCTTCGCGGACGAGCCGACCGGCAACCTGGACTCCCGCTCCGGCGCGGAGGTGCTCGGGCTGCTGCGCGACTGCGTGCGCGGGCTCGGCCAGACCGTCGTCATGGTCACCCACGACCCGTCCGCGGCGGCGTACGCGGACCGCGCGCTGGTCCTCGCCGACGGCCGGATCGTGCACGACCTCGACGGCCCGACCCGGGCCACGGTCACCGAGGCGCTGGGCCTGGCGGGCGTGCGATGAACGTCAGCGTGCTGCGCACCCAGCTCAGCGGCGTGCTGCGCCGGCCGGGCCGGATCCTGATGACCGGCCTGTCCGTGCTCGTCGCGGCGCTGGTCGTCTTCGGCACCGTGCTGGCGCACCAGATCGTCACCCGGACCATGCTCGACACGTTCAGCAACACGCCGGAGGCGGTCAGCCTGGTCGTGGCCTCGCAGGGCGGCACCCCGATCACACCGGAGCAGCTCACCCAGATCCGGGACACGCCCGGCGTCACCACGCTGGCGGGCCGCACGTCGGTCTACGTCACGGCCGCCGGGATCGACCTGGACGTGCACGCGGACCCCGGGACCGGGCCGATGTCACGCGTCACGCTGGTCGCCGGCACCTACCCGGACGGCGAGCGGGAGATCGCGCTGGACCGGCGCGCGGCCGAGCGGATCGGCCTCCGGCCCGGCGGCACGCTGCGGCTGGACGGCTGGCAGGAGGGGGCGGAACCGGTCAGCGTGACCGTGACCGGCGTCGTCGACGGCCCGCAGGACGCCGCCGAGCGCGGCTGGGCGCCCGACACCGTGCTCGACGCGCTCGCCGGCCGGCCCGGCTACCCGCGCGTCGACCTGATCACCGCGCCCGGCACCGACCTGGACGCCACCATGACCCGGCTCGGCGAGCAGCTGCTGCGCGACCCGAGCGTGTACCTGAGCATCACCACCGGCGAGACCACCCGGGTCCGTGAGGCCACGGACGAGGTCCGGCAGCTCGACCAGGTGTTCGCGCTGATCGGCATGTTCGTCGGCGTCGCGGTCGTCGCGGCCGCGCTGGTCGCCACGTCCACGTTCCGGATCGTGTTCGCCCAGCGGATGCGGCAGCTCGCCCTGCTGCGCACCATCGGCGCCCAGCGCGGCCAGCTCGTCGGCGCGCTGCTGGCCGAGGGCGCGGTCGTCGGCCTGGTCACCGGCGCGACCGGCGTGCTGATCGCGCTGGCCGGCGGCCTGGCCGCCCCCGTGGTCGCGGGCTGGTCCGGGCGGACGATCACCGGGCCCGGCGTCCCGGTCGGCCCCGCGATCGCGGTCGTGATCGGCGCGGTGCTGATCACGGTCGGCGCGGTGCTCGCCCCCGCGTTCGCCGCGGCCGGGGTCGCGCCGCTGCAGGCGCTGCGCAGCTCCAGCGTGGCCGGGTCCGAGCGCGGCGTCTCCGCCGTGCGCCTGGTGCTCGGCGTGCTGCTCACGGCCTGCGCGGGCGGGCTGATCCGGCTGACGCTCGACTCGATGGACTCCCAGGGGGACGGCAACCGGGAACTGCTCTACCTGCTGGGCGTGGGCACCTGCGCCTACGGCGCGCTCATCGCGCTCGGCCCGCTGCTGATCCGCCCGGTGCTGGCCGCGGTCGGCGCGCCGCTGCGGCTGCTCGGCCCGGCCGGACGCCTCGCGGTCAGCGGCATCGGCGGCACCCCGCGCCGGGCCGCGGCCGTGTCCGTGGTCGTTGCGCTCGGCGTCACCATGCTGGCCGGCACCATCGTCGGCATCTCCGGCATGCAGACCTACACGGACCGGCAGATGGCGGTGCGTACCCCCGCGGATCTGGGCATGTTCGCCGAGGACGGGCCGCTCGGCGCGGACGTGGTCACCGGGCTGCGCGCGGACGGCCGCTTCACGGACGTCACGCCGTTCCGGACCGCGGACTTCAGCGGCGGGCAGATCAGCCACGTCGCCATCGACCTCGACCCGGCCGGGCTGCCCGCGCTGGACGTGCTCGAGGCGGAGGACGGGTCGCTGGCCGCGTTCGGGCCCGGCAGGGCGATCCTCGCCGACGTGGTCGCGGCCGACCTCGGCGCACGGGCCGGTGACACGGTGACGCTGACCTCACCGGCAGGCGGCACGGTACGCCTCGAGGTCGCCGCGATCCTCACCGGCGAGGCCCCGCTGCGGCTCGGCGCGGTGCTCACCCCGGCGGACCTGACCACGCTCGGCGGCGCCGGGCCGGAGCCGACCGGCGTGCTCGCCAACATCGCGTCCGGCACCCGCAACGACGCGCTGGCCGCGTTCCGGGCCATCGGCGCGGGCGCGGAGATCGCGGTGCTCGCGGACGAGCGGGACAAGGCCGGCGCGGAGATCGAGTCGCTGCTGTTCGCCGCGCTCGGGCTGCTCGGGCTGACCGTGCTGATCGCGGTCGTCGGCGTCGGCACCACCACCGGGCTGTCGGTCATGGAACGCACGCGCGAGTCCGGGCTGCTGCGCGCGCTCGGGATGAGCCGGGGGAAGGTCCGGCTCATGATCGGCGCGGAGGCGGGGCTCTACGGTCTCATCGGCGCGGTGCTGGGCACGGCGCTCGGCGTACCGCTGGCGTGGTTTGCCCTGGACGCGCTGCGCCTGGACATTCCGTGGACGTTCCCGGCCGGTCGCCTGCTGCTGATCATCGTGGCGCTGGCCGCGATCACGGTGCTGGCCGGCATCGTCCCGGCCCGGCGCGCGGCCCGCGTCAGTCCCGTGGCGGCGCTGTCCGTGGACTGAACGCCGTCCTCCAGGATCAGGCGCATCCGGGCCAGCGCGCGCAACGTCTGGGACTTGATCGTGCCCTCGGAACAGCCCAGGTAGCGGGCCGTGTCCGCGACGCTCTGGTCACAGAGGAATCGCAGCACCAGCACGGCCCGCTGCGCCGGGGTGAGACGGCGCAGCGCGGCCCGCAGCAGCTCCCGCTCCTCGAAACCCGTGCTGGGCAACGGATCGTCCGGGGCGACGTCGCCGGGCAGGCGGACCTTCCACCAGCCCCGGCGGCGTTCGTCCAGGAAGATCCGGATCAGCATGCGGTGGACGTACCCGTTGATGTTCTCGGCCTGTGAGACCCGCGGCCACTTCGCGTAGACGCTGGTCAGCGTCTCCTGCACCAGATCGTCGGCCTGGTGCGGATCGCCGCAGAGCGCGTAGGCCCACCGCCGCAGCACGGTCATCCGCGTGCCGGCGTAACCGACGAAGTCGAGCGTCTCCATGCGGCAGACCGTATGGAGACGCCCATAAGAGCCGGATAAGGAAAACCGTCAGGGGTGAGCCGGGACTGGCCGAACGGTCATTGCCGCCGCTTCCGGCCGGCCGCACAGTGATGCCGGGACACGGATGGAGAGGAATCGGATGGGTTTGCGGCGGTACTCGTACGTCGGGTTGCCCGTCCTGGCCGTGGTGCTCCTGCTGCTCGCGCAGGCCGGCACCGCCGCGGCCGTCCGCGACCGGCAGACCCGCGCCTGCGCGCAGCTCGCGGCGCTGCCGATGGAGAACACCACGATCACCGCGGTCACCCGGACCGCGCCGGCGCACTGCGCGGTGCGGATGGTCATCGGCACGATCACGGTCGCGGTGTGGCTGCCCTCGGCGTGGAACGGCCGGTTCCTCGGCCTCGGCGGCAGCGGCTTCCACGGCGGCCTGCGCGACAGCGTGCCGAGCGCGGAGCTGCGCGACGGATTCGCGGTCGCCACCACCGACACCGGCCACACCGGCAGCAGCCCCGCGTTCGGCCTCGGAGACCGGGTCGCCGACTTCGGCCACCTCGGCGTGCACCGGATGACCGTCGCCGCCAAGGCCGTGGTGAGCGCCTACTACGGCGACTCCGACTTCCGCAGCTACTTCAACGGCTGCTCCACCGGCGGGCGCCAGGGGCTGATGGAGGCGCAGCGCTACCCGGACGACTACGACGGCATCGCGGCCGCGTCGCCCGCGATCAACTGGACCAAGCTGCACCCCGCGCAGCTGTGGGGCCAGCTGCAGATGCTGACCGGCGGCCACCGCGTCGCGCCGTGCAAGCTCAGCGCCGCCACCGCGGCCGCGATCACCGCCTGCGACCCGGCCGACGGGCTCACCGACGGCGTGATCGGCGACTGGGAGGGGTGCACGTTCGACGCGCGCACGCTGGTCGGCACGGCCACCGCCTGCGGCCCGTTCACGGCCGCGGACGCCACGGTGATCAACAAGATCTGGGACGGTCCTCGGGATCTCGACGGCACCCGCCTCTGGTACGGCCTGGAGCGCGACGCCTCGCTCGAACCGCTGCACGGCGCCGAACCGTTCTTCATCACGGTCGAGTGGCTGCGATACTTCGTCGTGCAGAACCCCGGCTGGGACTGGCGCACCATCACCTACGACCGCTACCTGCAGCTGTTCCGGCAGTCCGTGCAGCGCTACCGGGACGTGCTGGCCACGGACGACCCCGACCTGTCCGCCTTCCGCGCGTCCGACGGCAAGATCCTCATCTGGCACGGCACCGCGGACCCGGTCGTCATGTTCCGCGGCAGCGTCGACTACTTCCGCCGCCTGACGACCGCGATGGGCGGCACCGACCGTACCGCCGCCTTCGCCCGTTTCTTCGTGGCCCCCGGCGTCGCCCACTGCGGCGGCGGCCGTGGCGCCGCCCCCACCGCGCTCCTCGACGCGGTGATCCGCTGGGTCGAGAAGGACAAAGCCCCGGCAACCCTCACCGGGGTACGCACCGACAGCACCGGCCACACCCTGCTCACCCGCCCGGTCTGCCCGTACCCGCGCGTCGCCACCTACACCGGCCGCGGCCCCTCCACCACCGCCCGCAACTTCACCTGCACCGCCACCGCCCCCGGCACCCCCGCCCAGCGCACCCGGAACGGCTGACCCAGCCGTCGACGCCGTCCGGCTGGACCGTGGTCCGCCTCGCCCAACTGATCTCCGGAGGCAATCGTTGACTGATGACACGGCCGGACTGCCCGCGAAGCGGATGGCGGCGGGGGTGCTGTTCGTCGACGACGCGGACCGGGTGCTGCTGGTCGAGCCGACCTACAAGGATGTCTGGGAACTGCCCGGCGGGAGCGTGGAGGCGAACGAGTCGCCCCGGGCCGCAGCCGTGCGGGAGATCGAGGAGGAGCTGGGGCTGGTCGTGGAGCCGGGCCGTCTGCTGGCGGTGGACTGGCTGCCGCCGCGCGACGGGCGCACCGAAGGCCTCATGATCGTGTTCGACGGCGGGGTACTGACGGCGGAACAGATCGCGGCGATCCGGCTGCCGGCCGACGAACTGCGCAGCTGGGCGTGGTCGACCCGGGAGGAGCAGGAACGGTTGCTTCCACCGGTCCTCGCGCGACGGGCGGCCGCGGCCCTCACGGCGCGAGGCGGGGCCGTCACTGCGTACCTCGAGAACGGCTATCCGACGTCCTGAAGCGCGGTCGCGGCCGGCGGCATCGTGCTCCGGTCGTCCGCCACCGGCCGATCCAGGGCGGCGTGCCCGACTTCGCGCGCCGGCGTTCACCGGGAGGGCGGCTACGCCATTACGCCATGTAGCGGAAGACGTGGCCGCCGTGGCGGGGGATCTCTGCGGGCGGGGCGGGAGGGCCCGGACGGGGTGCGGAGTGGCCGGGGTCGGCGAGGCGGGTGCGGAGGCGGGTGATCGTGGTCAGGACGGTGCCGCGGTTGGCGGCGGACTTCATCCAACCGGGCAGTGTCTGGATCAGGGACATGTCGCAGCCCCCGCTGGAGCCGCGCTCGCGCAGCTCGGCGCCGACGAACTGGGCCAGCAGGTCCAGGTGCTCGCGGTTGTAGGCCCAGAAGCGGTGGCCGCGCACGGCATCGACGAGCCAGAGCGGCCGACGGAAGAAGGGGTCGACGGTGGTGGCCCACAGGGAGGGCCCGGTGGCGGTCGTCCAGTCGGCGGTGTAGCCGCAGGCGGGGCAGATCAGTCGTCGTGACCGGCTGGTCGAGTGCCGGGTGTCGGCCGGGTCGGCGAGGATGCGGGCGTGGGCGTGGGCTGCGCATCGCGGGCAGACGACGTCGATCGGGTGCGCGGCCAGGGCGTACAGCGAGTGGGAGTGGGTCGGGTCCCGGAACCGGTTCGCCTGCGTGTGCACGCCCTGGACGGTACCGCCCGGTCCTCAATCCCGGCACACCGTATTTCCGGGCGGCAGGAGGCCGTCCACGAGGTAGGTGTCGACGGCCTCCGTGACGCACGGGTTGCGGGTGTAGGCGACGTGGCCGGTGGCGTCGCGGGTCAGCAGGCGGCCGTTCGCCAGACGGCGGGCGGTCGAGACGGACCACTCGTACGGTGTGGCGGTGTCGTGGGTGGTGCCGACGACCAGGACGGGAGCGGCGCCGGGGGCGGTGACGGGGTGCGGGCGGCCGGTCGCTCTCGCCGGCCACTGGGGGCAGAGCGTGCTGGCCATCATCATGTGGCCGAAGACCGGGCGGTCGGCGGCGGCTCGGGCGTCGTCCGCCATGACCTGGGCGGCGGTGCGGTGGTCGGGCAGGTCGAGGCAGTTGATCGCGTGGTGTGCCACGTCCGCGGGGAGATCGACCGGCATGATGTCGCCGTGCAGCGCCTCGGTCAGGAAGCCGTCGAGGTCGGGCCAGGAACCGGGTGACTTCACCAGCGACGATACGACGGTGGCCAGGTAGTCCTGGGCGGGGCCGGGTGTGCTGAGCAGCCGGCCCACGGTGGTGCGCGCCTCGGCCGGTGGCAGGCCGGTCAGTGGGCAGGCGGGGCGGGCGGCGCAGCCGGCCAGGTAGTCGTCGAAGCCGCGCTGGGCGGCCAGTGACGCGCCGCGCCAGAAGTCGGCGTTGTCGCTCGCGGGGTCCGTGGCGGCGTCCAGGACCATCCGGCCGACGCGCGTGGGGAACAGGTCGGCGTAGAAGATGCCGATCCGGGTGCCGTAGGACATGCCGGTGTACGACAGCGTCGTCTCGCCGAGCACGGCGCGCAGCACGTCGAGGTCGCGGACGGTGCTGATCGTGTCGACATGGTCGAACAGCGGCCCGGACGCGGCCCGGCAGGCGCGCGCCCACGCCGCCGTCACCCGCTCGAAGGTGAGGCGTTCGCGTACCGTGGCCGGCAGCCTCGCCTCGCGGTAGGCGGCGTCGGCGCTCTCCGGGCAGGTCAGCGGCGACGATTCCCCGACGCCGCGAGGATCCCAGCCCACGAGGTCGTACGCGTCGCGTGTGCGCTGCCCGAACCGGCTCGCCGCCGTGGCCGTGAACGCGGCCCCGGACGCGCCCGGCCCGCCCGGGTTCAGGAACAGCGTGCCGAGGCGGTTGCCGGTCGCGCGGTGCCGGGTCACCTTCAGCGTCAGCGTGGCGCCGCCCGGCGCGGCCCAGTCGACCGGCACGGTGACCCGGGCGCACTCCAGCGGCACGTCACCGGCGGGGCAGGCCTGCCAGGTCACGCGCTGCCGGTGGAAACGGTCCGGTCCGGGGGCCGCGTACGCGGTGCCGGCCGTGGTCGCCAGGGCCGCGGTCAGCGCGACGACCGCCAGGTGTCGTATCGGGATCATGATGCTCCTGTCGGTGGGGAACTGTCCTCACCAGACTCGCGGAGTATCGCGGCCGGCAGAATCCGGGCAGCGGGCCGTGCCGGGGTAGGGCCTGCCCTACCGGCGGCGCAGCGCGGCGTCCAGCAGCGCCGGCGGCTGGTACGCCTGGTCGAGCGTGCCGACGTCGGTGCCGGGCGGGACGATCTCGTCGAGGCGGTCGAGCAGCTCACCGGGGAGCGTGACGTCGAGGCCGGTGAGCAGCGCGTCCAGGTGCTCCTCGGTGCGGACGCCGATCAGCGCGCTGGTGACGCCGGGGTGCGCGACGGTGAACGCCATCGCCAGGTGCGTCATCGGCAGGCCGGCCTCCTCTGCGAGCGGGATCAGCTGCTCCACCACGTCGAGGCGGCGGGCGTCGTTGAGGTGGCGGAAGACGGCGGCGCGGCGCAGGCCGTTGTCGCCGTCGCGGCGGACGCGGCCGGTGAGTAGTCCCTGGCCGAGCGGGCCCCAGACGAGCGCGCCCATCCCGTACCGCTGGATGGCCGGAAGGATCTCTCGCTCGATGCCCCGGTTGAGGATGGAGTAGGCGGGCTGCTCCGTGTGGAAGCGCGCGAGGCCGCGCCGCTCGGCGACCCATTGCGCCTCCACGATCTCCGACGCGGGGGTGTGGGACGCGCCGATCGCGCGCACCTTGCCGCTGTGCAGCAGGTCGGTCAGCGCGGAGAGCGTCTCCTCGATGTCCGTGCTCGGGTCCGGCAGGTGCAGCTGGTAGAGGTCGATGTGGTCGGTGCGCAGGCGGCGCAGCGAGTTCTCCACCGCGGTGACGATCCAGCGGCGGGAGGCGCCGCGCTGGTTCGGGTCCGTGCCGATCGGGCGGCTGAACTTGGTGGCGAGCACGACCGTGTCCCGCCGGCCCTCCAGGGCCTTGCCGACAACCTCTTCGGAGTCACCGTACGCATCGGAGGTGTCGACGAGGTTGATCCCGGCGTCCAGCGCCCGGTGGATGATGCGCGCGGACTCGTCGGCGGTGTTGCCCATCGCGCCGGCGAGCATGAGCGTGCCCAGCGCGTACGGGCTGACCTGGATCCCGGTGCGGCCGAGCGTGCGGTACTGCATGACGTCTCCTGTACGCTAAGCGGAAAGCTCTTCCGGAACTATACGGAAAGCCTTTCCGCTTAAGCAAGGGGAGGTCTCCATGACCGCGCCACGACGGCGTGCCGACGCGCGCCGCAACGTCGACGCGCTGCTGGAGGCCGCCCGCACGGTCTTCGACACCTCCGGCGTGG
This sequence comes from Catenuloplanes japonicus, assembly GCF_000717135.1. Taxonomy (GTDB): domain Bacteria; phylum Actinomycetota; class Actinomycetes; order Mycobacteriales; family Micromonosporaceae; genus Catenuloplanes; species Catenuloplanes japonicus. The sequence continues at coordinate 10,737 of NZ_JNXY01000004.1, read as the reverse complement.
ACGCGCCGGCCAAGGAGATCACCGACCTGGCCGGCGTCGGTGTCGGCACGCTCTACCGGCACTTCCCGCAGCGCGCGGACCTGGTCACGGCCGTGGTCGAGACCGGCATCGACGCGGTCGCGGACGCGGGGCCGCCGCTGCTGGCCGCGCACCCGCCGGTCGAGGCGCTCACGGAGTGGATCCACCGGTTCGCGGCGCTGCTGGCCACCAAGCGCGGGCTCGCGTCCGCGCTGCACTCGGGCGATCCCGCGTTCGCGGGGCTGCCGGGGTACTTCCTGCAGCGGCTGGGGCCGGCGCTGGCCTCGTTGCTGGACGCGGCGGTGGCGGACGGGAGCGCGCGCGACGACATCGGCGCGGAGGACGTACTGCATGCGATCACGCAGCTGTGCCAGCCGGTGCCGGGCCGCTCGGCGGAGCAGACCCGCCGCGTCGTGATGGTCTTCATCGACGGGCTGCGGCGGGTCTGACCCCGCCGGAGGCCGGGTCACCCGCTGCCGCCCGCCGCCTGCCGCCACCTGCTGCCCGCTGTCGCCTGTCGCCGCCTGCTGCTCGGTTGCTGCCCGCCGCCCAGCTCGCCCGCCGGTGATCGAGGCGTGCCCCTGTCGTCCTGGCGACAGGCGCACGCCTCGATCGTGCAGGCGCGGCACGTGACCGGCGCCGGGGGCCGGCGCGCCTCAGCGGAGCTTCAGCCGCGGGACAGGTGGACCACGTGACGGTCCGACATCGTTGCCGACCACGTCTGTGGGAGGTACGAGATGGTGCAGGTGGCCGCGGCTGTGCTGGCCCTGCTGTATGCGACGGCGCCCCCGCCGGCCGTGACGCTGCTGGAGTCGTCGCCCGCCGACGGGACGACCGTGGCCGCGCCGCCGCCGGTGGTGACGCTGCGGCTGGACACGCCGCGTACGGACGTGGCCGCGATCGTGCTGGACGGCTGCGGGCGCGTGGTGCCGGGCACGGTCGTGGTGCTGGACCGGAAGGTCAGCATCCGGCTGGCGGCCACGCACCGCGCGGAGACGCACACGACCTCGCACGCGGCCGCGGGCGGGATCTGGCAGGTGGCCTGGCGCTCCGGTGACGACGCGGGCCGGCTGTCGTTCCGGCTGGCCGGCGAATCGGTCTGCGGGCAGGTCGTCGCCGCGCCGGAGGAGGGAGACATAGCGGTGGGGAACGGCCAGGGCCCGGCCATGCACCGCGTCCTCTACGTGCTGGCCGCCGCCGGCCTGCTGATGACCGCGGCCCGCCTGCTCACCCGGGCTCGGCGCACGCCTCGGCCCGCCTGACACCGGCCCCTCCGACGGGAACCGCCTGACGCCGGGCTCTCCGGCAAGGCCCCGGGGTCACCGCACGCCCGGTCGCCACGCACCCGATACACCCGAAATATCCCGACATATGAGGAGCCTGATGAGAAGAACAGTCGTCGCCGCCGCGACGGTGCTGGCCGTGAGCGTGGCCTCGCCCGCGTTCGCCGTGGTCAAGACGCCGCCGGTGCCGCGGGCGGGAGCGCTGACCCAGGTCGGCCCGCTCGCCGAGCACGGCTTCCCCAGCTGGTACCGCGACAGCAACGGGCTGCGCCTCGAGCCGTGCATCACGCTCGACGACCCGCTCTGCGCCGCCCTCGCGGACGAGATCCCGGACCCGGACGCACCAATCTCGTACCCGGACAATTTTCCGGGCGAGATGTTCTACCAGCTGGCCGGCGCGGACCTGACGCTCGCCACCGGCGCGCGGGCCACGATCGGCCTGGACCTGGAGGGCGCCTGGGCGCGCGACGAGGTGATCGAGGGCGACCAGATGGTGTTCGGCCGGGTCCGGATCCGGTTCGACGCGCCGGCCGGGCAGCGGTTCCTGATCACGCACCCGTACGGCATCGACGACCTGACCGCGACGGACCGCGGCGTCAACATGACCGAGGACATCGGCACGGTCCCGGGCGCGTTCGGCGGCGCGCTGCAGAGCCGGATCGGCCCGTTCCTGACCTGGGACCCCGCGGTCGCGCCCGCGGCCCCGGCCGGCTACGTCGGTGACCCCGGCGTGGACCACCGGATCGTGGGCAGCCCGTACGGCACGAACTTCGTCCGGATCGAGCGGCTCGACCCGGCGACCGGCGCGGTGCTGAACCAGGTGGGCTTCACGGACCTGTTCAGCGTCCAGGGCCGGCACGCGACGAACGCGGGCGTGGACGTGCAGCGCGCCGCCTACACGGTCGGCGCGGACGGCACCGGCTTCGTCGACGTCTACGCGACCAGCGAGTCCGGCCAGGCGATCCAGGTGGCCGGCAGCGACCGGCTCGGCTTCCGCGGCACCCGGCTGCGCGGCCAGGACGGACGCTACTTCGGCCGGTTCCCGATCACCGGCGGCGTGCCGGCCGGGACCACGATCGAGGTGCTCAACGCGTCCGACCGCCCGGTGGCCCGCAAGACCATCGCGCTGACCGACGTGGTGCGGGTGAGCGGCGTCGCCTACGACCCGGTCGCGGCCACGCTGACCGTCACCGCGCACTCGTCCGACCCGCACGCGGTGCTCGCGGTGGACGGGTTCGGGCCGCTGACCGGGCAGCCGTTCACGCACGTGTCCGCGCCGCCGTCCGCGGTGACCGTGACCTCGTCCGGTGGCGGCTCCGCGACCGGTGCGCTCGGCGTGTCCGGCCCGGCGTTCCTGCCCGACCCGCCGGTGGCGGCCGCGACCGTGGCCGGGACCGCGATCACCGGCCAGCGCGTGCAGCTGGACAGCACCGGCTCGACCGGCGAGATCGACGTGCGGGCCTGGACGCAGACCGGCGGCCCGGCCGTGACGCTGAGTGGTGCCGGTGACCCGGTCGCCGCGTTCACGCCGTCCGTGCCCGGCGCCTACACGTTCCGGCTGGACGTCCGCGGGCCCGGTGGCCAGGCGATTCCGGCCACGGTGACGGTGACGGTGATCGCGCCGCAGCCGCCGTCCGCGGACGCGGGCCCGGACCAGACCGTGGTGCGGGGCCGGACCGTCACGCTGGACGGCTCCGGGTCCGCCACGGCCGAGAGCGTGCAGTGGCGTCAGGTGTCCGGACCGGCCGTCACGCTCAACGGCGCGGCGACCCGGAAGCCGACGTTCACCTACCCGCTGCTGGCCCAACCGGCCGCGCCGGGCCCGAATCCGGCGTACGCGTACACCAACGAGCCCTTGATCTTCGAACTGACCGTGACGAATCCGGCCGGCCGGACCACCGACCAGGTGATCATCCGCCCGCAGGCGGAGACGATCGCGGGCGTGACAGCCCGTTACCGGACCGGCAAGGGCGAGTGGCGCATCGACGGCACGACCAACCTGGTCGCGGGGCAGCGCGTGACCGTGGTCCTGGGCAGCACGCTCAACGGCCAGGTGCTGGGCACCGCGACCGTGGACGCGGCCGGCGCGTTCGACCTGCGCACCACGACCGCGGTCGCGCCGGGCACGGTCCGCACGATCAGCCTGGTCAGCACGACCGGCGGACGGCAGCTGGCGGTGACGCTGACCGTCACGAACTAGCCCGCATGTGGGCGGCGGACGCCTGAGACACCTGGGCCGCGACCGCGTCGCGAATCAGCCCCGCACGGTGCCTCAGCCGTCCGCCGTCCTCGGTCAGCAGATGTGCGTGCACCAGCGCGTCCACGCACCCGAGCACGTCCGGTACCGGCATCCCGGTCAGCGTGGCCAGCGCCGGCACCGCGACCGGCCCGAGCACCGCCGCGATCCTCAAGATCTCCCAAGCCGAGGGCGACATCCAGCGGGTACGCATCCGCGCGGTCTCCATCGCGGCCGACATCGCCACCGCGGGCGCCTGGTGCGCCACCGACACCAGCGCCGGGATCCCGCCGGTGCGTTCCAGCAGGTCAGGCGGCAGATCCGGCGCGTCCAGCGGCTCCAGGCGCAGCACCACCGGCGTGTGCAGCGACGCGGCCGGCTGCCCGGCCAGCTCCGACGGGTAGCGGTAGGCCAGCACCACCCGCAGCGCCGGGCAGCGTGCCACCAGCCAGGACAGCTCCGCCACGCTCTGCGCGTCCAGCGCGCTCGCGTCGTCCACGGCCAGCACGACCGGCGCGCCCCGGTCCAGCGACCCGGCGATCGCCTCCAGCTCGTCGCCGCCGAGCGGCCGTTCCGCGCGCATCGCGTCGTCGACCAGACTGCGTACCGGCTCCGGCACGTGCAGGCCGGCCAGCGCGCGCCGCAGCCAGGCCAGCCGCAGCACGCCCAGCGACGACGGCGCGTCACCCACGCCGGCCCGGCCCGGCACCCTGCGGCACAGCTCCTCCAGCAGCGCGGTCTTGCCGGCGCCGCCGGGCCCGGTCACGTGGGTCACCGGCACCCGCTCCGCGCCCAGGATCAGGTCCAGCTCGGCGCGCCGGCCCAGGAACGGGCGGGCCGAGGCCGCGGGCTCCACCGGCGTGATCCGCGGCGTGGCGCCCTCGTGCCGGCTGCGCAGGATCGCCCGGTAGAGGTCCGTCGTGGCCGGGGACGGTGCCACGCCCAGGTCCGTGTCGAGCACCTGCTGGCAGCGCTCGTAGACGCGCAGCGCGTCGTCCGGCCGGCCGAGCGCGACGGCGGCGGACATCAGCGACCGGTAGGCCTGCTCCACGTACGGGTCGAGCGTGAGCGCCTCCTGGGCCAGCCGCATCGCCCGCGCCGGATCGGTCGCGTGCGCCGCGTCCGCGAGGTGCAGCAGCGCGGTCATCTTCGCGGCCCGGACCTCGTCGCGGGCGTCGATCGCCCAGGTCGCGTACGGGTCCTCCGGGAACGGCAGGTCGTCGGCCAGGTCCAGGATCTCCTGGTGCAGCGTGAGCCGCCGCGGGTTGTCCGTGACGTCCAGCTCGCGCAGCCGCGACCGCAGCCGGGCCAGGTCCAGCTCCGCCCGCGCGCTGTCGAACAGGTAGCCGCCACCCTGCGTGACGATGAAACGGTCGTCCACGGCCGCGTCCGGCTGGAGACGGCGGCGCAGCATCGACACGTAGTGCTCGACCGCGGCCGCGTGGTTGCCCGGCGGCGCGTCGCCCCAGATCAGATCCACCAGCGCGTCCTTGCTCTGGATCCGGTCGTGGCGCGCCGCGAGCACGCACAGCACCTGACGGGCACGACGGGGCAGCGACTCCGCCGGAAGCCGCACGCCCTCGTGGCCGGTCACCTCGAGCCGCCCCAGCACCCGTACCCGCGTCACGCTCCTATCTTGTCCTGTAACACCCGGCCTCAGCGGCACTTCAGCGCGAGCCCGGCAGGGCGTCAGCCGCGCCGCCCACCATGGGCCTCCCGAACTCAGCCGGAGGACCACACATGACCGCACGCAGCGTCTCCCGCCGCAGTCTCTTCGCGCTCGGCGGCGCGGCCGCGATCGTCACGGCCGGCGTCGGCCTGCCGTGGGGCGAGGACGCGCAGACCAAGTCGGCCAGCAAGCTCGCGGACAAGCGGATGCCGAGGCCGTACGCCCAGGCGTTCCGCCGCCCGCCCGTGCTCGCGCCGCGCACGGTGACGACCGGCGCGGACGGCGCGCCGCTGCGGACCTACTCGCTGACCGAGCGGGCCGGCACGGCGGAGATCGCGCCCGGCATCAGCACGCCGGTCTACGGCTACAACGGCTCGCTGCCCGGCCCGACCGTCTCGCTCGACGCCGGTACCCGGTCCATGCTGCGCGTGCGCAACCAGCTGCCGGCCGTGCACCCGTCGCTCGGCCACGACTTCCACACGTCGACGCACCTGCACGGGTCCGCGTCGAAGCCGCAGTACGACGGGTACGCCAGCGACATCACGCCGCCCGGCTACTACAAGGACTACTACTACCCGAACTTCCAGGCCGCGCGCACGCTCTGGTACCACGACCACGGGGTGCACTACACGGCGCAGAACGCGTACTCCGGGCTGGCCGCGCAGTACCACCTGCACGACGAGGCGGAGCGCGCGCTGCTGCCGCAGGACGAGTACGACGTACCGCTGACGCTCTCGGACGTGATGTTCGCGGCCGACGGCGCGCTGGCCTACGACGACAACTCGCACTCCGGGCTCTGGGGCGACGTGATCCTGGTCAACGGCGTGCCGTGGCCGGTGATGAAGGTCAAGCGACGCGTCTACCGGTTCCGCGTGCTGAACGCGTCGATCTCCCGCTCCTACCGCCCGCAGCTGTCCACCGGCGATCCGCTCACGGTGGTGGCCACGGACGGCGGGCTGATCCCGGTCGCGCAGCAGGTGCTGAACTACCGGCACGGCAACGCGGAACGGTACGAGATCCTGATCGACTTCCGCCGCTACAAGCCCGGCCAGCGTGTCGAGCTGCGGAACCTGAGCAACGACAACAACCGCGACTACGACCACACCGGCAAGATCATGGCGTTCGACGTGACGGACGAGCCGATTCTGGACACGTCGCGCAACACCATCCCCACGCTGCTGGTCAGCAGCCCGGTCATGGCGCTGACCGCGGCGCAGGCGAAACGCACACGCAAGCTGCGGGTCGAGCGCGGCAACGGCGAGTGGCAGATCAACGGCAAGACCTGGCGGGACGTGGTCGACAGCGGCTACCAGATGGTGCTGGCGAACCCGGACTACAACGACGTCGAGATCTGGGAGATCGAGAACAAGTCCGGCGGCTGGTTCCACCCGGTCCACATCCACCTGGTCGACTTCCAGATCCTCAGCCGCAACGGCAAGGCACCGTTCGCCTGGGAGAAGGGCCCGAAGGACGTGGTCTACGTCGGCGAGAACGAGGCGGTCCGGCTGATCATGCGGTTCGAGCACCAGCGCGGCAAGTACATGATCCACTGCCACAACCTGCCGCACGAGGACCACGACATGATGCAGCAGTTCAGCGTGGGTCTCGCGGCCGGCGCCCCCGACCCGGACGACCCGATCAACGCGGACCCGTGCAGGCCGGACGCGCTCGGCCCGGACGCGTGATCCTTGCCCGGCGTGCTGCCGTGCCGCGGGTGATCTCGCGTGTCGTCGCTACCGCGGTCCTGCTGGTAGCGGCGGTCGTGGCGGTCGTGCTGATCCGCACGTTCGTGGCCTGGACGGTGACGGTCGGCTCCACCAGCATGGAGCCGACCCTGCACCGCGGCGATGTGGTGTTGATCCACTACGGCCGGCCGGGCCGCGGCGACCTGGTCGCGTTCACCAGCCCCGAGGACGGCGCGCTCACCATCAAGCGGGTGGTGGCGGTGCCCGGTGACACCCTGGAGATCCGCGACGCCGTCCTCTTCGTCAACGACGCCGCCGCCGACCCGCCGTTCATCGACCACGCGAGCTTCGACGGCACCTGGTTCGGCCCGGTCGCCGTGCCCGCCGGCATGCTCTTCGTCCTCGGCGACAACCGGGCCGGCTCCATCGACTCCCGCACCTACGGCCCGATCCCGGAGACCGCCGTCCGAGGCCGGGTCACGCCGCTCTTTCAGTAAGCGGCCAGACCGGTCCGGCCGGAGCTGGTGAACTGCAGGTAGAACGTGGTGTTGTCGCGCACGTTCGTGGCCGCGAGGCTCCACGCGCCGGCCTGGACCGGGCGGTACGCGTTGCAGCTGAACTCGCCGGTGGACTTCAGGAAGCAGGTGCGCACGGACGTGCTCTGGTTCATCTTGACGTTGATGTCGGCGCAGTGCGCCGTGGTCTTCGCCCAGTGCCCGTTGAGCGGCCAGGTCGGGTCGGTGCCGGTGATCGCCTTCGCGCTGCCGTAACAGGACGGTGCCGCGGAGGCGGGGGTCACGGGCGCGATGACCGCAAGCCCGGCCACGGCCGCCGCGATCGTGACGAAACGACGAATCATCATCTGCGCTCCCCGTATCGGGCGCGATCCCTACGCGCCGTCCGGGAATCAGACTTGCAGCCCGAAACACCACATAACAACCCCCGTCCCTCGGAAGAAATGCGTCTATATCGACTTCTGGGAGCTTTCGGCGTCGAGGTCCGGACCTGCCTCGGTGGTCTGATCGTGAGCCGCGCCCACCCAGGTGAGCAACGGCGGGAATCGCGGCCTCGGGCCGACCCGCGCGAACCGGCTCCGACGGGGCGGGCAAAGCGGAGCGCCGGCGAAGTCTTTGCCCGTCCCGAGGTTTGCCCGCGGGAGCATGCGGGCCGGACCACGCCGGAAGCGGGAAAATGATCTTCTGGTTTTTGGATCGTGACGTTCGCGCCTGCCTCGGGCAGCCGGACACTATGCGCCCGAAATATCACGATAAGGCGGTTGGCGGTGTGTGCGGCACGCCTGCCGGCCGCGGGTGCCGCACGGTCGGTGCGATGTCCCGCACCGCGACCGTGTGCCCGGCGAGGGCCGGCAGCGCAGGCGGGCGCGCGTCCGGCGGGAGGCCGGAGGCGGTGAACCCGCGCCGCGGCTCATGGCTGGGCGTGGCGGGCGCGCATCGCCTCCTTCTTGGCGCGGTTGCCGCAGGTGGACATGGAGCACCAGCGGCGGGAGCGGCCGCGGCTGGAGTCGAGGAAGACGGCGTTGCAGTGGTCGCCGGCGCAGACCTTGATCGTGCCGTCGTGGGTGCCGCCCAGGGTGTCCACGGCGTCGGCGGCGATCACGGCCAGTGCGGAGCGGGCCGCGGGTGGCGACGCCAGGCGCCACACCGCGTCGCCGGTGCCGGTGAGTGTGCGGGCCGCGTCGTTGCGTGACGCCCAGGTGTTGATGTGGTCGCGGTCCGCGGTGGGCGGTGCCGTGCCGGCGGCGACGGCGCGGGCGGCCCGGTAGATCGACTCCCGCAGGTCGCGCGCGTCCTGCAGGGATGCCGGGTCGGCCGGGGCGGGAAGGCCGGCCGCGGCCAGCCAGTCGGTCAGATCGGCCGGGCTGCGCAGATGCTCCTGCGGGACCGGCTCCAGGCGGTGACGCAGCGTCTTCGTGAGCAGGAGGCAGAGCGGCTGGGACTCGGTCACCGAACCACCCTAGCCGGTTCACCGCGCGGTCCGCTATGGTGAACCGCCTTAGGTGGTTCAGTGCGACAAACCAGGAGGAAGAACCATGGGCCTCGACGTGCGGGCGGTGCCGCAACTGCCGGACGGATTCGGTGAACGGTTCCGCAGCGGCCGCTACGACCTGGGCGACGTCACGCTGCACGCGGTGACCGGCGGTGACGGGCCGCCGCTGCTGCTGGTCGGTGGGTGGCCGCAGTTCTGGTGGCAGTGGCGCAAGATCATGCCGAGGCTGGCGGAGGACTACACCGTTATCGCGGTCGACCCGCGCGGGTTCGGCGACTCGGACAAGCCGGAGACCGGCTACGACAGCGTCACCGCGGCCGGCGACCTGGCCCGGCTGATGACCGTGCTCGGGCACGAGCGGTTCCGCGTCGTCGGCCATGACGTCGGCATGATCATTTCCTACGCGCTCGCGGCCGACCACCGTGACCGCGTCACCGGTCTCGTGCTGGCCGAGGCCGCGCTGCCCGGCATCTCGGACGTGCCCAGCATCATCCCGGCCGCGAACCGTCCGGTGGAAGCGTTGTGGCACTTCATGTTCAACCGCCTCGACTCCCTCAACGAGCGGCTGGTCGAGGGGCGCGAGGATCTCTACTTCGGCGAGCAGTTCCGGACGAAGGGCACGATGCCCGAGGACGTCATAGCCGTCTACGTCGACGCGCTGCGGCGGCCCGGCGCGCTGCACGCGAGCTTCCAGTACTACCGCGCGCTCGACCGGACGATCCCGCAGAACGTGGAGCGGGCACGGACACCGCTGGCGATCCCGGTCCTGGCCGTGGGCGGCGCCGGATCGCGCGGCGCGAGCGTGGCGGCCGACGTGCGCAAGGTCGCCGGCCAGGTCACCGAGCTGGTGATCGACGACTGCGGGCACTACGTCGCGGAGGAGGCGCCGGAGAACTTCACGGCCGCGATCCTCGACTTCCTCGCGTGAACGGACGGGACGGCCGGGCAGCACGCCCGGCCGTTCCCCGTGACTACCTCAGTACCAGCGCTGATTCGCGTTGCCGTGGCAGGTCCACGTGATCAGGCGCGCGCCCCGGTTGTAGTCCCCGCCCTCGATGTCGAGGCACAGGTTGTTGAGCGTGCTGCGGATCTCCTGACCGTTCCAGTACCAGCTCTGGTTCGCGTTGCCGTGGCACGGCCAGGTGATGATCCCGGCGCCGCGCTCGTAGTTACCGCCCGCGATGTCCAGGCACAGGTGGTTCAGATCGCTGCGGATCTGATCACCGTCCCAGTACCACTGCTGGTTGGCGTTGCCGTGACAGGTCCAGGTGATCACGCGGGCGCCGGGCGCGTAACTGCCGCCCTCGATGTCCACGCAGAGGTTGTTGAGCCTGCTCCGGATGTCCCCTGACGGATCCGCGCTCGCGGCGGCCGGGGCGGTGAGCACCGCGGCGGCGACGGCTACGACGAACAGAAGCAGACGAGCCTTTCGAGAGCCATTCATGACCAATCCTTGTGCGATCGTGTGCGTGAAATCGGCATGCCAGGCCCGGCAGGACTCACCCTAGGCCGCCGTCACGCCCACCGCCGATGATCGGTGAAAGGCCTGGTAGAGAGCGGTTTGCGCGCTGCTGCGGGATTCCGGCCGATCGCACGCCACCCAGGAGCCGAAAGCACGATCACAAGCAGAAGATCCAGATGTACCCGCTTGGTCACACATCACCTTCCGCCTGCTCGCGCGGCCTCATGTCCGTGGGTGGTCACGAATCCCGCGTGCGGCCGCGGCCACCGGTCGTCGCCGGCGCTCCTCCCTGCCAGTTTGTGGGCTTTTCCGAGCGCCGCGTGTGCGGGAAAATTGCGGGTGTGGCCGTTCGTTGACGTCGCCGGAACATTGGTCTT
>NZ_JNXY01000003.1 GCF_000717135.1 Catenuloplanes japonicus | reverse complement strand
GATCGGTGTGGAGTTCATGGTCAGCACGTAGGGCGATTCCGGCTGCAGGCCGCCGCCGCTGACCGTCGCCTTCGCACCGGTCAGCGGTGCGTCGAGCGAGCATGCTCGGCGAGCTGATCGTGGCGTAGATGTCACCGTTCGCGGCGACCTCCACCCCGGCCGGCTGGCCGACCTCGGTGGCGAGCGCGGGGCCCTCCACCACCGTGGACGACTTCTGCGCGCTGACCTGGTCGACCGCGATCTGTGCGATGGCGCTGAAGTTCATGCCGGCGATGACGCCGCCGTAGGAGTAACCGTCCGTGGCCATCGCCGTGATCGCGCCGGCGTAGGAGGCCGCGTACAGCGTGGATCCGGTCGAGTCGAGCGCCAGGCCGACCGCGGCGGGCAGCATCCACTGGTCGAGCACCTCGAAGTTCGACGAGAGCTTCAGCACCCGGCTCTCCCCGGTGTCCGACACGTAGATGGTGCCGTCCGCGGCGACCGCCACACCGTTGGGCGAGACGATCGGCGTGGTGCGTGCGTCCTGCCCCGGCCCGGTGAGCGCCGCGGGGATGTTGTCGCCGTTGCCGGCGACCAGCTCGATCGTGGCCGGGCTGGCGGTGACGTCGATCCGGCCGACCTGGTGCTCGTCCTGGTCACCGAAGTACAGGTAGTTCCCGTGCCCGACCATCTGGGTGGGTGTGTTGACCTGGTTGTTGCTCGGCGGCCCCTCGGCCCCGTTGCCGGCCACCGGGGTCAGGTTCCCGTTCGCGTCCGCCGAGTAGATGTAGCCGGTGTCCGCGCTGCCGACGTAGAGCTTCCCCTGCAGCCAGGCCAGGCTGACCATCCGGCCGTGGAACACCTGGTTCCGGGGCAGCGGCGGCTGACATCCGGTCGGCAGGCCCGCGAAGACGGAGAGCTGGAGGGCCGGCGTGATCTTCTCGATCACGCAGTTCCCGGTGTCCGCGACGTAGAGGTTGCCCGCCGGGTCGAACGCCATGTCGGTCGGCTCGCTCATCAGCGACTGCCGGGCCGGGCCGGCCGTGGGCAGGCCGCTCAGGTCGTTGTTACCGGCGATGACCGACAGCTGGTACTGCGGCAGCGCGATCGTCGGCTCCGGCTGGGCCACCGCGGCCGTCGGCACGACCGCCCCCAGCGACACCGCCATCCCGGCCCCGACCCCCGCCACCGTGGCGGTCACCAGACAACCCTTCCAAGAAATCCTCATTTATCCCCCGAAGTTAGCAAAAGCCTATTCGCATGGACCTTATGACTATTTGACCGGTTTCTAGATCAAAATCGGCAACCTCAGGGGGTACGCCGGGAACTGTTCGCCTTTACTCCCCGACCAACCCGCCGAACGATCTTCGAGGAGGAGCAGTCACATGGGTTGGACTTCGCGTATGGGTGCCGGCATGGCGTTGGCGCTGGCACTGGGCGGTCTCGCCGCGTGTGCCGAGGACAGCACCGCGGCGTCCACGCCGACCCCGAGCGCCACCTCCACCGCGGCGCCGGCCACGGCGGGGCTGACCGTGAAGGACCCGTGGATCAAGGCCGCCGACACCGGCATGACCGCGGCGTTCGGCACGCTGGTCAACGGCGGCACCACGGACGTCACCATCGTCTCGGCCGCGGCCTCCGTGTCCCCGATGATGGAGCTGCACGAGACGACCATGGTCAACGGCGCCATGCAGATGCAGCCCAAGCAGGGCGGCTTCACCATCCCGGCCGGCGGCGAGCACGTGCTGGAGCCGGGCGGCGACCACATCATGATGATGGGCCTGACCACGCCCGTGAAGGCCGGCGACGAGATCACCGTGACGCTGACGCTCGGCGACGGCACCACCGTGCCGTTCACCGCGGTCGGCAAGCCGTACACCGGCGCCCAGGAGTCCTACGCGCCCGGCGCCCACGGCAGCGCGATGCCGGAGATGACCGGGATGCCGTCCGCCGGGGCGCATTCGTGACGATCAGCCGACGCGGGCTGTTCACCGGGGGCGCCGCCGCGATCGGCGGCGCCGTCGCCGGTGGCGTGGCCGTCGCCGCACTGAGCCCCGACCCCACCGCACCACCGATACCCTCGCCCGCGACGCTGGTCGACTACGGGCAGGCGATCGAGCCGTTCTACGGCAACCGCCAGTCCGGCGTGGAGACCGAGGCGCAGGCACACGGCGCGTTCGTCGCGTTCACGCTGCTCCCCGGCACCGACAGGGGCGCACTGGCCCGGATGATGCGGCTGCTCAGCGATGACGCGGCCCGCCTCACCCGCGGCGAGGCACCGCTGGCCGACACCGAGCGTGAACTGGCCGTGGTCCCGGCCCGGCTCACCGTCACGTTCGGCTTCGGGCCCGGCCTCTACCAGGCGGCCGGACTCCCCTCCCCGGTCGCGCCGTTGCCCGCGTTCCCCCAGATCGACAAGCTGGAGGAGCGCTGGTCCGGCGGCGACCTGCTGATCCAGATCTGCGCGGACGACCCGATCACGGTCGCGCACGCACAACGCATGCTGGTCAAGGACAGCCGCCCGTTCGCCACCGTCCGCTGGGTGCAGCGCGGCTTCCGGCGCAGTGCCGGCATGGAACCGGCCCGGCAGACCCAGCGCAACCTGCTCGGCCAGCTCGACGGCACCGCGAACCCGGCGTCCGGCACCCCCTCGTTCGGCACCGCGGTCTGGCGGGCCGACCACTCCACGCAACTGGTGGTCCGCCGCATCCGCGCCGAACTCGAGTCGTGGGACCTGCTCGGGCGCACCGACAAGGAGAACGCGGTCGGCCGCACGCTCGGCACCGGCGCGCCCCTGACCGGCGTCAACGAGCTGGACGAGCCGGACTTCACGAAGCTGGACGCCACCGGCTTCCCGGTCATGCCGGACTTCTCGCACGTCACGCGCGCGCGGCAGACCGACGACCGGCTGAAGATCGTGCGCCGGCCGTACAACTACGACGACGCGCCGGCCGCGGACGGCACCGCCGACTGCGGGCTGGTCTTCGCGTCGTACCAGTCGGACATCGTGCGGCAGTTCATCCCGATCCAGCAACGGCTGGCCGAGAAGGACCTGCTCAACGAGTGGATCACGCCGATCGGGTCGGCCGTGTTCGAGATCCCGCCGGGCGCGCCGGAGGGCGGCTGGGTCGGACAGCAGGTGCTCGTATGAGGGCGGCAGGCGTGCACCCGATCCGGCGCGTCGCCGTGGCCGCACTCGCAATCTGCCTCGCGGTACTGGTCCCGGCCTCGCCCGCGTTCGCGCACAACCGGCTGACGTCCTCCACCCCGGTCGAGAACGCGCAGCTCGACGCCGCCCCGGCCGAGATCGTGCTGGAGTTCGCGGAATCGCTGAACCCGGCCTACACGCAGATCATCGTGTCGGACGCGGCCAAGGCCCGGGTCGCGGTCTCGGAGCCGGTCGTGGACGGGGGCAGGGCCACGGTCACGTTCACCGGCTCGCCCGGCGACAACGTCTACACGGTCGCGTACCGCGTGGTGTCCAAGGACGGGCACCCGGTGCAGGGTTCCTACACGTTCACGGTCGGCGCGGGCGCCCCGGCGGCGGCCGCCCCTTCCGCCGCGGCGGTGACCACCGAAACGGCCGAGGGATCACCCGTCCTGCTGATCACGCTGATCGCGGTAGCCGTCGTGGCGATCGGCGCCGGCACGGTGTTCGTCCTGCTGAGGAAACGCCGCCTGCCCGCGCCTTCTCAGTGATCGGGGCGTCCCCCATGCCGCGCCGACAGCATGGGGGACGCCCGATCGCGTCTCAGTCCCAGGCCACCAGCATCCGCTCAGGCCCGCGCGTCGACAGCCCGGCCTTCCAGTCGATGCCCGCGTCGCCCTCGGCCAGTCGCAGCCCCGGCAGCCGCCCGAACAGCGTGCCGATCGCGACCTGCAGCTCCATCCGCGCCAGCGGCGCGCCCAGGCAGTGGTGCGCGCCGTGCCCGAACCCGACGTGCGAGCCCTGGTCCCGGTGCAGATCCAGCTCATCAGCGCCGGGGAAGACCGCGGAGTCCCGATTCGCGGACGGGATCGACGGCAGCACCGGCTCGCCCGCGCGGACCAGCACGCCGCCCAGCTCCAGGTCCTCCAGCGCGTACCGCGGAATGCCCGTGCCCAGGCCCAGCGGGACGAACCGCATCAGCTCCTCCACCGCGCGCGGGATGTCGTCCATGGCCGCGAGCTGCGCCGGGTGGTGGATCAGCGTGTAGACGAAGTTCGGGATCTGGGACGCCGTGGTCTCGTGGCCGGCCACCAGGATCGCCTGGGCCAGCGACAGCATCTCGTCCTCGGAGAGCTTGTCGTGCTCGTCGCGCGCCTCGACCAGCGCGCTGATCAGGTCGTCGCGCGGCTCGGCACGCCGCTGCCGGATCAGGCCGGCCATGTAGCCGTTCATCGCCCGCGCACAGCTCGCCACCTCGTCCGCCGGGTAGCGCGTGGTGGACATGAACGCGTCCGACCAGTACCGGAAGTCGCCACGGTCCTCGTACGGCACACCGAGCAGCTCGCAGATCACCGCGACCGGCAGCGGCAGCGCGAAGCCGGCCACCAGGTCGGACGGCGGACCGGCCTTCAGCATGCCGTCGACCAGCTCGTCCGCCAGCTCCTGCACGCGCGGCCGCAGCTGCTCGATGCGCCGCATCGTGAACGCCTTGGTCACCAGGCGGCGCAGGCGGCTGTGGTCCGGCGGGTCCAGGCCCAGAATGTTGCCGGGCGGCGGGATCATCGGCCGGATGCGCGGCTCGTCCCGCCCGGCGGCGGCCGCGCGGGAGAACCGCGGGTCGCCGAGCACGGTCTTGACGTCCTCGTAGCGGGTCGCGAGCCAGGCCGGCTCGCCGTAGGGAAGCCGGACCCGGATCATCGGCTGCGCGCGCAGGTCCGCGAGCGCGGGGTCGGGGTCGAGCCGTTCCGGGATCGCCGCAGGATAGCTGCGGGGTGCGTCCACGGTCGTCATGGCGTCCTCCATCCGTCCACTCCAGACGTACGCCATGTGCCTTACGGTGTCAACAGGTGGAGCACCCCGTCGAAGACGTCCGGACCGATCTGCTCACCGCGCTGGAACGGGAATTCCAGCTGGTAGACCGTGTAGAGCAGCAGCGCGGAGACGGCCGCGAGAATCCCCACCATCGCCACGTAGGAGCCCCGCCCCGGCACGCCGAACAGCAGCGAGTTGACCACCACCAGCACCGAGCTGGCGATCAGCGCACCCCAGATCGTCACCGGCAGCCCGGACGTCGCCGTGGACAGCCGCACCTCGCGCGCCTCACCCAGCTCACGCAGCACAGCGCGCACCTCCGCCTGCCGCAGCACCGCGGAATCGGTCGCGGCCTCGTGCCCGTCCACGCCCGCCCACATCGCGTCGATCAGCCGCGCGCCGTCCCCGGAGATGTCCTCCCCCGCCTGCAGCCGCGGCCACTCGTCACCGATCACCACGGTCGCGTACCGCCGGACCAGCGCCTGCAGGTTGCCGCCGTCGGCGAGCTCGACGCCGTAGCGGTTCACCTCCAGCAGCGCGTGCGCCTCGTTCCGCGTGCTGTCCTCGGCCGCGCTGCTCGTCTCCCACACCGCGATCGTCACGAACGTCAGCAAAATCGCGTAGACCACCCCGATGATGCTGAACAACATGCCCGCGACCTCGTTGTTCGCCTCCCGCCGCGCCGCCGGCACCCACCGGTCCACCAGCCAGGCCGCCACCATCGCGATCGCCGCCACCGCCCCGGTACAGCCCGCCCCGATCAGCACCATCGCCCCATCCCCCGAAGATCAACAGCTACACTTTAGGCGGATAAAGTGTGCTTTAGGGGGTATTAGCCGTGCAGAGCGCCTGGAGCATCCCACTGCTGTTCGCGGCCGCTCTGACCCTCCCATCCCTCCCCCACTCCACCCCTCACCATCAGCCCTCATCGGTACGCCCGGAAGCTCCCCCCGCCCGCTCCGAGCCCATCCCCGCTCCACCTCACACCCCGGCCTCCCCCACCCCGCCGACCACCACCACACCGCCCCGCACCTCCGGTCATGGCGCGCCCCACCGCTACCGCACCGCCACACCCGTGCTCGGCGCGTCCGGTGCCGCGCCCACCGCCACGACCGGTCGAGGCAGGCCCCGCAGCTACGCCACCGCCACGCCGCCACCCGAGGCGTCCCGGTCCGCTCCGACGCCCACTCCCACGGCCGCCCGCGGCTACGACACCATCAGCCCCTCGCACGGGGCGTCCTCGCCCGCTGCGGCGCCTGTTCCCACCACCGGCCGGGATGCGATCCGTGGCTACGGCGCCGTCACGCTGTCACCGTCGGCACCGACGGCGCTGCCGCCGGCCGGTCCGCCGCCCGCCGCCGTGGCCGGCCGGCCCGCGCCTGCCGCGCCGCCGCCGGCCCGGACCGGTGACACCCGGCGCGCTCCCCTGGCTCGACCCGCGCGTCCGCCCGCCACCGCCGACGGCGCGCCGGCAGTGCCGTTGGCCGCGGCGCAGGAAGCTCCGGCCGTACCACATGTGCTGCTCGGGGCTTCTGCACGCACGCGGCTGTCGGGCGTGCGCGAGCCGTTGCGCGACCGGTACCTGACCATCGCGATTCCCGCGGTGCTCGCCGCGGTCGCGGCCCGGATGGCCGCCCGCCGGCTCAGCCTTGCCCGGCGTTAGTTCTGCCGGTCGTTTGCCGGAACACGCCTCGATCTTCGAGGAGCGGGCGTCGGCGGGCAGCCTGCCAGGCGGCGGGTGGCGAATCAGCGCGTGGGGCGCAGTGCTGAGGCGAGGTCGCGGAGGCGGTGGCGGCCGAGCCAGAGGGCGGCGCCGAGGGCCGCGCCCACGACCGGGATGCTGTGGACCGGGACGGCCGGTACCGGCTGGATGACCGCGTTCTGGCCGCAGGTGGCGACGCCGATGTCCGCCGCGAGCACGCTGCCGAGCAGGGCGACCTTGAGCGCGGTCGCACGCACGCTGCCGGGGCCGGCCGGGGCGGAGCGCGCGTCGATCAGCAGCGTGGCGATGCCGGGAATGTCGATGCCGGTGTCCGGCGCGGTGGCCAGCGAAAGGTTGAGCAGCGGGAGGCCGAGGAGCAGCACGGACGCGTTCGCGAGCGTGGTCCTGGCGACCGGCTCCTGGCCGGCCATCGCCCGGCAGGACGCGATGATCGCGTCGGCCTTGATCGTGGCGAGCCCGGCCAGGTCGATCACGACGCCGCCGCCCCCGGCCACGGTGCAGGAACCGTCCACGCCGACCGAGATCACGCCGCCGTTGCCGGCCAGGCCCGCGCAGGACGTCGAGATCCCGTCCGCGTAGGCGACCGCCTTCTGCACCAGTACGCCGGCCGAGATCAGCGGTTGCTGACCGAGCACGCCGAGCCCCGGCGCCGCACCGGAGATCTGCGTCTCCTGCTCACCGTTGTTGCTCGCGGTGCTGAGCGCGGTCCCGGCCGTACCCCCGAGCAGCGTGAGCGTGACCGCCTGCGCCTGCGCGGTAGACGTGTCCGCCATGGCCGGCGCGGCCTGCCCCAGCAGCACCATCAGGCACGCCCCCACGGCCACGGCCGTGCCACGCGCTGCGATCCGCCGAAGTCTCATCGTTCCCGTTCCCGCCGCCGAGCCACCCTCTGACCCCGCACCTGTCGGCCGGTTTCGCGGCCGCCCGCACGAATGTGACCCGCTCGCCCGCCCCTGCTCCCCCTTCGCACCCGTCCGCCCCAGCCCCGCACCCCAGCGGTTCCAGTCGGCGCGCGGGTCAGCGCGGGTCAGCGCGGGTCAGCGCGGGTCAGCGCGGGTCAGCGCGGGTCAGCGCGGGTCAGCGCGGGTCAGCGCGGGTCAGCGCGGATCATATGGGCGGCGCGGGCTACTTCGTCGCTGGCTTGCGGCGCGGCTGCGGTATGCGGGCGCACACTCGCCTTTGCTTCCTAGGAGGCTGGGTCAATAGCCGTAGTCCGTCGGCGAAGCAGCGCGAATCTCGCCGCATTCCACCTGCAGCCTGCCGACGATCTCCACCCGACGGAACTCTTGCGCCTCCGCGGACCCGCGAGACACAGTGGATCATTGAGCGATGCAAAAAGGACCTCAAACTGCCCGTCCGAGGTCCTTTTTGCATCGCTCAATGATCCTTTGGCGAAGCCGCGCCTCACGCATTCGCCGACCGGGGTGCTTTATGGGTAAATTTCGGGCGCGGAGCGCCCGGAGCCCGCCCGCGCACGAACCAGCGGCACACACCACCCGCAAACCAGCGGCATCCACCCGCGAACCAGCAGCACACAGACCACCCGCAAACCAGCGGCATAGATCACCCGCAGACCAGCGGCACGCAGACCACCCGCGAACCAGCAACGCAGAGAGCACCCGCAGACCAGCGGCGCCCACCACCTGTAAACCAGCGGCGCACAGAGCGCCGCAGACCCTGGGCGCACTGACCACGTGCCGCGCCGGCGGCACCTCCTCGGGGAAGTGCCGCCGGGGCGGGGACGAGGTCAGAGTTTCTGGAGCTGCGTCACGACCATGGCGATGGCGAAGAAGCCGTAGAAGGCGATGGCCAGGAGGAGGCCGCCGAGGCGCCAGCCGCGGAGGCGTACCGGGGAGGGAGGTCTCTGGTGTTCAGGCGGACCAGGAGGATGGAGTAGAGGAGCGTGACGACGGACGCGGCGCAGGTGGAGATGATGAGCAGGCCGAGCGGCTGGGTGAAGCCGGCCAGCAGGATCAGCGAGCCGAGCACGATCTCGGCCCAGACGACGGCCAGGTAGAGGCGGGGTTCGGTCCAGCGGGTGGAGCCGGGCAGGTAGGAGCGGCTGACGAAGTCGGCGGCGACGCGGCCGATGATGTCCAGCAGGCCCATCGCGGCGGCCCAGAGCGAGACCGCGGCGATCGCGAAGAAGAGCAGCTTGAGCCAGACGCCGACGCGGTCGGCCAGCACGTCGCCCTCGATGCGCAGGAACGACGGGTCGTTCTTGAGGTCGTCGCGGCCGAAGAGCGTCTCGTACGCCAGCAGGCTCATGATCGTGATGGTGAGCAGGCAGACCGCGACGAACGTGACGCCGTGCTCGATGTTGGCCCGCCGCCACCAGACCTTCCAGCGCTCCAGGTTGCTGGGGTCGAGGTCGAGGTCGAAGCGGTCCGTGCCGGACGCCTCGAGCCGGCCGGTGATCGGCGAGACCAGCTGCGGCACGTGCGCGCCCATGCCGTAGCGCTTGTCGCGGATCCAGTTGCTGAGCACCAGGTTGTGCACGCCGCCGGCGCCGGCCGCGCCGATCGCGCTGAGCAGCAGGACGAACGTGATCTCCGGCGGGATCTGCCCGAATTCGACCACGGCCGCGCGTGCGCCGGAGCCCCAGGTGGAGAGCGAGATGACGAAGATGACCACGACGAGCAGGAAGAACAGCGTGAGTGCGACCTTGACCGTCTCGACGCGTTCGACCGTGGTGTAGACGACCTTGGAGACGGAGAGCAGCGCGCCGATCAGGACCAGGACGAGCACGGTGATCCAGACCGGGTCACCGCCGCCGATCAGGTAGGTGAAGACGGTGGAGCCGCTGGTCGCCCAGCCGGGCCAGACGTACTGGAACGCGCCGGCCAGGCAGATGATGATGCCCCAGCCCTTCCACCAGCGGGAGAAGCCGGCGACCACGGTCTGGCCGGTCGCCAGCGTGTACCGCTCGATCTCCATGTTGATGACGAACTGCACGAGCAGCGTGGTGATGGCGAGCCAGAGCAGGCCGAGGCCGCCGATCGCGGTGAGGTAGGGCCAGAGAATGATCTCGCCGGCCGCCATGCCGATGCCGACCGCGACGACGCCGGGGCCGAGCATCCGCCGCAGCGGTACGGGTGCGGGAAGTTGAGTCATGTCGCACTCCTAGGAGAGCAGGACGTCCAGGTGGCGGAGCATCCGTGCGGTGTCGGGGGTGCGCCCGGTGAAGAGCTGGAACGCGGCGGAGGCCTGGTAGGCGCACATCGCGGTGCCGCCCAGCGTCCGTAGTCCCGCCCCGGCGGCGGCGCGCAGCAGCGGGGTGCGGGGCGGCATGTAGACGATGTCCGCGACCCACAGGCCGTCCCGCAGCAGCGCCGCCGGCAGCGGCAGGCCCGGGTGCTTGTGCATGCCGACCGGGCTGGCGTTGACCAGCCCGTCGGCCGGTGCGATCGCGGCGGGCAGGTCCACGGGGTCTGCCACCGCGATGCGGTCGGTGTCGAAGTGCAGCGCGAGCGTCTCGGCGAGCAGCCCGCGCCGGTCGAGGTCGGGGTCGATGACGGTGAGATGCCCGGCGCCCATGCTGAGCAGCGCGTGCGCGCAGGCCGCGCCCGCACCGCCGGCGCCGAGTTGGACGACGTTCCTGGTGAGCGCGCCGGGCAGTCCGGCGCGGAAGGCGGACGTGAAGCCGAACGCGTCCGTGTTGTGCCCGTGCCGCTCGCCGTCGCGGAACACGACGGTGTTGACCGCGCCGATCGCCCGTGCCTGTGGCGACAGCCGGTCGAGCAGCCCGAGCACGTGCTGCTTGAACGGGTGGGTGATGTTGAGCCCGGCGAAGCCGTCGCGTTCGGCGTCGTCGAGCAGCCGGCCGAGCGCGTCCGGGGTGCCCGCCCGGTCGACGTCGATCAGCTCATAGGTCAGGTCGAGGCCCTGGTGCCGGGCCTCGGTCTCGTGCAGCGCGGGCGAGAACGACGCATCGATCCCGGCGCCGATCAATCCACACCGCATGAGTCGACCCCTTTGAATGTACGAACTGGTACGTTAGTTATGAGGCCCGTCACATCCGTTGTCAAGACGACAGAATCGAGCAATGGCAGAGAAGATCGTGGAAGCGCCGGACGTCCGCCGCCGGGATGCCGCGCGCACCCGTGCGGAGATCCTCGACGTGGCCACCGACGAGTTCGCGAACCGCGGGTTCTCCGGCGCGCGCGTCGACGAGATCGCGGCCCGGACCCGCACCACGAAGCGGATGATCTACTACTACTTCGGCGGCAAGGAGCAGCTCTACCGCGCGGTGCTGGAGCGGGCGTACTCGGAGATCCGCGCCGCGGAGAGAGCCGTGGACGTCGAACACCTCGACCCCATGACGGGGGTACGGAGGCTGGCCGAGGTCACGTTCGACCACCACGAGGCGCACCCGGCGTTCATCCAGCTGGTCGGCGTGGAAAACGCGCAGCATGCCCGCCATGTCGCGCACGTGGCACAGCTTGTCGACCTCAACAGCTCTGCCGTGGATCTGTTGCAGGGCGTGTTACACCGTGGTCAGGCCGACGGTGTGTTCCGCACGGACGTGGACGCGCTGGACGTGCACATGATGATCAGCTCGTTCTGCTTCTTCCGGGTCGCGAACCGGCACACGTTCGGCGCACTCTTCGACCGTGACCTGCTGGACCCTTCCCGCCGGGCCCACTACCGCGCCATGCTCGGCGACCTGATCACCGGCTATCTACGGATTTAAGGGGATTTATCATGCGGCGGTCGATCGCGACGGTGTGCGTCTCCGGGACGCTGGACGACAAGCTCACCGCCGCGGCCGCGGCCGGGTTCGAGGGGATCGAACTGTTCGAGAACGACCTGGTGGTGTCGCCGTGGTCGCCGTCCGAGATCCGTGCGAGGTGCGCGGACCTCGGGCTGAGCATCGACCTCTACCAGCCGTTCCGCGACTTCGAAGGCGTACCCCCGGAGGCATTTGATCGTAATCTGCGCCGTGCGGAACTCAAGTTTGACGTGATGGAGCAGCTCGGCGCGGACACGATGCTGGTGTGCTCGTCCGTGTCACCTTCGTCAACCGACGACGACGCTCTGGCCGCGGCGCAGCTGCGGATTCTGGCCACCCGCGCCGCTGAGCGTGGGATCAGGATCGCCTACGAGGCGCTCGCCTGGGGCCGCCACGTGTCCACCTGGGACCACTCGTGGCGGATCGTGCGGGCGGCCGACCACCCCGCGCTCGGCCTGTGCCTGGACTCGTTCCACATCCTGTCCCGCGACGTCAGCCCGGACGGCATCGCGGACATCACGCCCGGCAAGATCTTCTTCGTGCAGCTGGCCGACGCGCCGCACCTGCGGATGGACGTGCTCCAGTGGAGCCGCCACCACCGCCTCTTCCCCGGCCAGGGCACGTTCGACCTGGCCAGACTGCTCCGGAAGATCTACCGCAGCGGGTACGACGGCCCGCTGTCGCTGGAGGTGTTCAACGACGTCTACCGGCAGTCGGACCCGGCCCGCACCGCGGTCGACGCCATGCGCTCGCTCGTCGCGCTGGAAGACCGGGCCGGCCTGCGCCCGCTCCCGCCCGCCCCGGCGCTCGGCCGGCACGCGTTCACCGAGTTCGCCGTGGACGGCGGCACCGGTCCGCAACTGCGCGAGGCCCTGCAGGGCCTCGGTTTCACGCACACCGGCCAGCACCGCACCAAGCCCGTCGAACTGTGGGAACAGTCAGCCTGCCGCGTCGTGCTGAACAGCGCGGTGACCCGGCCCGGCGCCGCGATCAGCGCGTTCGCGGTCACGGCGGACGATCCCGCCACCGCGCTGCGCCGCGCGGCCGCGCTCTCCGCCCCGGCGAAGGCCGGCACGCACGGCCCGCGCGAGGCCCCGCTGGCGTCGCTGACCGCGCCGGACGGCACGGACGTGTTCGTCACCCCGGCCGCGGACGAGTGGCGCGCCGACTTCCTGCCGACCGGGGACCTCGCCGGTCCGGGCACGGGCCTCCAGCGCGTCGACCACATCGGACTCACGCAGCCGTTCGACCACTTCGACGAGGCCGGCCTGTTCTACGACTCGGTGCTCGGCCTGGAGCGGCTGGCCACGGAGGAGTACGCGGCACCGTTCGGCCTGGTGCGGTCGCGCGCGCTCGCCACCGCCGACCGGGGCGTGCGGCTGGCGCTGACCGTCGCGCTGCTGCGCCGCGGCGAGTGGGCGCCCGGCGTCACCGACCCGCAGCACGTCGCGTTCTCCACATCGGACATCGTGGCCACCGCCGAGCTGCTCCGGGAACGGATCCTGCGCATCCCGGACAACTACTACGCCGACCTCGCCGCCCGCTACCACCTGACCGATCAGACAGTCGAGATGCTGCGCGCGCACGGCATCCTCTACGACCGCGACGCGCACGGCGGCGAACTGCTGCACCTCTACACGCCGGTCCACGGCGGCCGCGTGTTCTTCGAGGTCGTGGAGCGGCGCGGCGGCTACGACGGCTTCGGCGAGGCGAACGCGCCCGTCCGGATGGCAGCACATCGACACCTGCGGCTCACCCGGGGCTGACCGCACGCCGCGAAACCGGTCTCGGCATGGCGTGACTAGCTGTACTCCCCCGTCCACGGCGGGGTGAAGCCGAGCCGGTCCGGATACAGCTCCACCCACGGGCCGCGCTGCTCGTCCGACTCGTCGATCAGTCCGAACAGGACACCGTCGTGCTCGAACCGGAACGGCCGGACCGCGATGTCGCCGTACCGGACGCGGGACAGGCCGGCCAGCAGGCCGGCCAGCGTGCGGTCCGCACCGGGCACGTCCGCGAGGACCTCGGTGCGGGCCAGCAGCCGGACCCGTGTCTCGACGTACCAGCCGTCGTGGTCGAACAGGTGCACGTAGGCGTACCAGGCCGGGCCCGCGCCGGGCCGGAACACGCCGTGCATGGCGGCGTAGAACTGCCCGCCGGCGTACCGCCCGATGGTGTCGGTCCGGTAGCCGGCCTCCCACGCGATCGGTATGCGCTGCGGCACGACCATAGGCCGATGCTAGTGACGTCGATCACAGATCAGCTCGGCCGTTCAGCTCGACCTCGGCTACCCGTTCGCGGACGTGAGCAGGTAATCGTCGGCGTCCGGGCTCCACTTGAGGCCGACCGCGCCGCCGGTCGCGGCCGCCTTGCAGAACTGGAGGAAGCTGCGGTAACCGAGCTTCTTCTCGCTGAAGTCCGGCGCGACCTTGCGCACCCGGTTCTTCAGGCCGGAGAGCGCGACCGAGCCGGACTCGCCGGCCAGCTCCAGCACGACCGTGCGCAGCACCGCGAACGCGGCCTCCCGGTCGCCGTGCTCCGGCAGCGAGACCTCCGGGTCGCCCTTGGCGGAGCCGTCGGTCAGCTCGACCACGTTGCGCCCGCTCAGGTGGCGCAGCAGCTCGCCGAACGCGCGGAAGCCGTAGTCGGCCTCGCTGAACGTGGGGTCCTTGCGCAGCAGCGTGCGCTTGAGCGTGGACGCGGTGACCGCGCCGTTCGTGCTGTGCTGCAGGCCGGAGACGGTCTGCGCGACCAGCGCGGCCAGCGAGTCGGCATCCCGGGCGACCGCGGGCTCCGGCTCCGGCAGCGGCTCGACCTCGACGTGCACCTCGACAGGCTCACGTTCCGGGGAAGGCGCCTGCGGTGCGGCCGGGCGGCCTCGGCGCGGGCGGGCCGGCGGGATCTCCACCCCTTCCAGCCGGTCGTAGTACAGGAACTCGTCGCAGGCCGGCGGCAGCAGCGCGGACGTGGATCGCTGCACGCCGACGCCGATCACCCGCTTGTTCAGCTCGCGCAGCTTGTGGACCAGCGGCGTGAAGTCGCTGTCGCCGGTGCAGAGCACGAACGTGGAGATGTAGTCGCGCTCGAACGCCAGCTCGAGCGCGTCCACCACCATCTTGATGTCGGCGGCGTTCTTGCGGGACGCGCCCATCCGCTGCGGGATGTCGATCAGCTCGACGTGGGATCGGGTGAGCATCCGGCGGTCCTCGTCGAAGTACGACCAGTCCGCATAGGCCCGCCTCACCACCACCCGGCCGCGTTCGGCCAGCGCGTCGGCGACCGGCCTCAGCTCGAAACCGGTGCCGAGGTTGTCCCGGGCCCCGATCGCCAGGTTCTCGTAGTCGAGGAACAGGGCGATGCGCTCTTCTTGATCCACGCAGGCCAGCCTACGTGCCGGCGACTGACGCCGCCTCCTCAGTCGAACTCCTCGATGTACTCCTCGGGCGGTCCGAGCTCCGGTTCGGCCCGCAACTCGACGGTGGTGCCGAGGCGTTCGAGCTCCAGCACGGTGATCACGTTCCGGCCGGGCCGCAGCAGCGGTGCCGGGCAGTAGAGCGTGACCTGCGGCCCGACCTCCCAATACCGCCCGAGCAGAAAATCATTGACCCAGACCATCCCGCGGTACGACCCGGGAAGCGCGAAAAACGTGTCCGCGGGCGCGTCGACGTGCAGCTCAGCGGTGGCGAAGCCGGCCTCGCCGCCCGGCCCGGCGGCGACCGCGGCGGACAGCGCGGCCGCGGACCAGTCCTGGAGCGGGATCGGCCGCGACGCCCACCCCTGCACGCCGCGCCGGCCGACCAGCACCGGGCCGAGCAGCCCTTTGCGCCCGCCGACCTCGTGCCCGTAGTTGACCCGGCCGAGGCTCTCGACCAGCACCTCCAGCGTCACGGTCGCGCCCGTGCCGCGCACGGTCACGGCGGGTGCGTCCGGCGTCACCACGGCCGTGAAGGCGTCGTCCATGAAGATCAGCGCGCGGTCGCGTACCCCCGTGACCGTGATCGTGTGCTCCCCGTCCGGGACGGTGACCCTGGCCGTGTGCAGCACCATGCCGGACTCGAGCCCGAGGCGTTCGAAGGAGGCGGGCCGGGGCGCCGCCACCACGGCCGCCGGGACCGCGCGCAGCCCGTCGAGCAGCCCTGAGCGGTGAGTCAGCGGCAGCGTCGCGGGCGGCAGCACCGGCAGGCGTTCCGGCACGCGCACCGGCCCGGTCGCGCCGAGCAGCGCGCGCACGGCGTGGAACTTGGGCGTGAGGCGGCCGTCCTCGGCAATCGGCGCGTCCGAGTCGTAGCTGGTCACGGTGGGTTGCAGGCGGCCGGCCGGGTCCGTGTTGGCGCCGGCCCAGAGGCCGAAGTTGGTGCCGCCGTGCGCCATGTAGATGCTGACGCTGCCACCGTCCGCCACGATGTCGGCCAGCGTGCCGGCCGCGCTGTCCACGCCGCGCACGTGGTGGTGCTCGCCCCAGTGGTCGAACCAGCCGCTCCAGTACTCGGCCACGACGAACGGCTCGTCCGGGCGCCTCGCGCTCAGCAGGGCGCGCGCGGCCGGGGCCTTGGAACCCAGCGTGGCGGCCGCGAGCGTGCCGGGAATGGTGCCGCCGTCCTGCATCAGCGCGGTCGGGCCGTCCGCGGTGAACAGCAGCTCGCGGAGGCCGCGCGTGAGCAGTGCGTCCCGGTTCCACCGCAGGTAGGCGGCGTCGTCACCGAAACTGCCGAACTCGTTCTCCACCTGCACCGCGACGATCGGGCCGCCGTGCGTGGCCTGAAGCGGGACGAGCTGCGGGACGAGCGCGTCGAACCAGTCGCCGACCGGGCCGGTGAAGCCGGGGTCGGAGCTGCGCAGCGCGATGTCGCGGCCGGTGAGCCAGGCGGGCAGGCCGCCATTGGACCATTCGGCGCAGATGTACGGCCCCGGCCGGACGATCACGTCCAGCCCTTCCTCGCCGGCCAGTGCGATGAACGCGGCGATGTCCCGCCACCCGGTGAAGTCCGGCTTTCTCGACACCGAGGGCTGGTGGTAGTTCCAGGCGACGTACGTGTCGACCGTGTTCAGCCCGAGGTCCGCCAGCCGCCGCAGCCGGTCCCGCCACAGCGCCGGGTGCACCCGGAAGTAGTGCAGCGCGCCGGACAGGATCTGGTGCGGCACACCGCGCCGGTACAGGCGACGGTCCCGCCAGGACAGCGCCGCGCCGGTAAGGGGAACGATCACGGCCACGAGACTATGTTATCGATGCCATACGTAACAAGAACGCTAGGATGAGCGCCATGACCGACACCGCGCGGGCCGCGAGGCAGCCGAGCATGGCCGACGTGGCGAAGACCGCCGGCGTGTCGGCGCAGACCGTCTCCCGGGCGCTGCGCGGCTCGCCGAACGTGAATCCCGAGACGCGCCAGCGCGTGCTGGCCGCGGTGGAGCAGCTCGGCTACCGGCTGAACAACGCGGCTCGCGTGCTGTCCAGCGGGCGTACCAACACGATCGGCCTGGTCCTGCTGCAGTCCGGCGGCTACTACTCCCGGTCCGCGGTGACCGCGGGCGTCGAGGCCGCGGCCGAGGCGGCCGGCTTCGCGGTCAACATCGCCACCATCGCCACGCTGGACACCGGCCTGATGGAGCGGTCGCTGTCCAAGCTGGCCGATCAGGGCGTGGACGGCATCGTGATCGCGGTGCCGCTGATCTCGGTCACCCAGAAGATGGAGGACATCACGCGCGACATCCCGACCGTGACGCTGGACGGCTCGCGGACCTCGGGTGCGCGCGTGCTCGGCATCGATCAGCAGGAGGCCGGCCGGGTCGCCACCCAGCACCTGCTGGACCTGGGCCATCGGCAGGTCTGGCACGTGGCCGGGCCGGACGAGTGGATCGAGGCACGGCAGCGGCGCCGGGGCTGGCAGGAGTGCCTGGCCGCGGCCGGTGTCGACGCGCCGCCGCCATTGGAGGGCGACTGGTCGCCGGACTCGGGCTACCGGCAGGGCCAGATCCTGGCGATGATCCCGGACGTGACCGCGGTGTTCGTGGCCAGCGACGAGATGGCGTTCGGCGTGATCCGGGCGCTGCGCGAGCGCGGCCGCACCGTGCCGGACGACGTGTCGATCGTGAGTGTGGACGACATCGCGCTGGCCGCGTACTGCGCGCCGCCGCTGACCACGGTCCGGCAGGACTTCTACCGCTCCGGCGCGTCCGCGGTCGCGCTGCTGCTGGACGAGGACGCGCACGTCGAGGCCGCGCCGGTACCCGCGGTGATCATCGTGCGCGGTTCCACGAACACCCCTCGATGAACCCCCGAATCGGATTTTCGGTGAACTCCTCTTGCGCTGTCATGTTATCGATGCCACCGTAACAACGTCCGTGAACCCGGGCCGTTCCCTGGCCCGCGCAGGGAAGGACCGATAACGCGATGAAGAGACCTCTCGTCCTGGCGGGCGCCGCGATCACGGCGCTCGCGCTGCTGGCCGGCTGCGGCGGCACGGACGCTTCCGATGGCAAGACCACGCTCAGCGTCGCCGCGCTCGAGGGCGGCTACGGCCGCGACATGTATACGCAGGTCATCGACGCCTACAAGAAGTCCCACCCGGGCGTCGAGGTGACGCTGCAGATCTCGAAGAGCATCGAGGACGAGATCTCGCCGAACATGAAGGCCGGCCGCTTCCCCGACGTGGTCGTGCTCGGCCAGGGCCGCGAGGCCGCACTGACCGAGACGCTGATCAAGGACAGGGCGCTGGAGGACCTGACGCCGCTGCTCACGACCACGGTCGACGGCAAGCCGCTCGGCGAGAAGCTGACCGACGGCATCGTGGGCAACCTGAACACGAACCCGTACGGCGACGACAAGACCTTCCTCATGCCGATGTACTACGCGCCGACCGGCCTGTTCTACAACAAGGGCCTGCTCGCGGCCAAGGGCTGGACCGTGCCGGCCACCTGGGACGAGATGTTCGCGCTCGGCGACAAGGCCAAGGCCGAGGGCATCGCGCTCTTCACCTACCCGACCGCCGGATACCTCGACTCGTTCTTCTTCGCGCTGCTGGCCGATGTCGGAGGCGAGTCGTTCTACACGGACGTGATGACGTACAGGGAGGGCGTCTGGCAGACCGCGCAGGCGCGCCAGGCCCTGGACATCACCACCCGCCTGCTCTCCTACGCCGCACCCACCACGGTCGGATACGCCAACCAGCAGGACTTCACGAAGAACCAGCAGTCGATCCTGGACAACAAGGCGCTGTTCATGCCGAACGGCACCTGGATCGTCGGCGAGATGGCGGACGCGCCGCGTGCGGACGGGTTCGCCTGGGCGCTCACGCCGCTGCCCGCGGTCACGGCCGGCGGCAACCGCTACATCACCACGTCCGTCGAGTCGGTCTGGATCCCCGGCGCGGCCAAGAACAAGGACGCGGCCCGCGAGTTCGTCGCCTACCTCTACTCGGACGAGGCCGCGAAGATCTTCGCGGGGTCGAACGCGATCCAGCCGCTCACCGGCATCGCGGAGACGCTCCCGGCCGAGCAGGCCGAGTTCTACCAGGTCTACACCGAGCCCGGCGTCGCGGCACTGGTCGGTGGCTTCGCCGGCACGCCGCCGGTCGAGGGCGTGGACATCAAGAAGACGCTCTTCGACACCGCGAACAGCATCATCAGCGGCGACAAGACCGAGGACCAGTGGCAGGCCGCGCTGCACGAGGCCAGCGAGAAACTGCGCCAGGCCGCCTGACCCCCACGCTTCCGGCGGCGGTCACACCTCTCTCCCGCGAGACCGCCGCCGGAACCCGCTCAAAGGACCCGCCCCGGTGACCCTGCAAAGACCGCGGCGCGGCAACGGCGGCTTCGTGCTCGCCTGCCTGCTCCCCGCGCTGATCCTGTTCGCCGTGTTCATGGTGCTGCCGACCATCAACGTGTTCCGGATGTCGTTCTACGCGTGGAGCGGCTTCTCCCCCGACCCGCGCTTCGTCGGCCTGGACAACTTCACCCGCCTGCTCGACGACGACAATGTCATCCGCGCGTTCCAGAACACGGTGACGCTGCTGGTGGTGGTCACGATCGTCACCATGAGCGCCGGGCTGTTCCTGGCCGCCATCATGACCCGGCAGCGCCTGCGCGGCCGTAACCTGCTGCGCTTCGTGCTCTACATCCCGAACGTGCTCTCCGTCGTCGTCATCGCCGCGATCTTCTCCGCCGTCTACGACCAGGAGAACGGGCTGCTCAACGGCGTGCTGCGGGTGATCGGGCCGGACACCTGGCAGCAGGTCTGGCTCGGCGACCAGAAGATCGTGCTCTACTCCGTGGCGATCGCGATGGTCTGGCAGTCGCTCGGCTACTACATGGTCCTCTACATGTCGAGCATGGCCAGCATCCCCGAGGAGCTCTACGAGGCGACCGCGCTCGACGGTGCGTCCGCGACCCGGCAGTTCTTCGACCTGACGCTGCCACTGATCTGGCAGAACCTGCGCACGACGCTGACGTTCTTCATCATGAGCGCGGTCAACCTGAGTTTCGTGCTGGTCCGCGCCATGACCGGCGGCGGGCCGGACGGATCGTCCGAGGTGCTGCTCAGCTACATGTACAAGCAGGCGTACACGAACTCGTCGTACGGCTACGGCATGGCGATCGGCGTCGTCATCTTCGCGTTCTCTTTCCTGGTGTCGCTGCTGGTCTCCCGCGCGACCCGCCGCGAACCCCTCCAGTTCTGAGGTTTCTGATGCTGTTGAAAAGGGGCTTCACCTACACGCTGGTCGGTGCGATCGCGCTGCTGATCGCCGTGCCGGTCGGCTGGGTGCTGGTCGCGTCGCTCAAGACCAAGGGCGAGTTCTACGGCAGCCCGTGGGCGCTCCCCGAGGGCCTGCACTGGCGCAACTACACGGACGCGTTCCTCGACGCCCGCATGGGGCAATATTTCCTGACGTCCGTGCTGGTCACCGCGCTCGGCCTGGTGCTGGTGCTGCTGGTGAGCGTGCCCGCGGCCTACGTGGTGGCGCGCTACGAGTTCCGCGGCCGGGGCTTCGTCGAGGCGCTGCTGATGGCCGGGCTGTTCGTCAACGTGAACTACATCGTCGTACCCATCTTCCTGATGCTCGTGGATTGGGACCGCGCGCTGATCGACGCGTTCCCGGACGGGTTCTTCATCGACAACCCCGCCATGCTCTCGCTGGTCTACGCCGCGACCTCGATCCCGTTCACCATCTACCTGCTCACGGCCTATTTCCGAAGCATTCCCAAGGAGTACGAGGAAGCGGCGTCGATGGACGGGGCCGGGCGGCTGCGCGTGATGACCACGGTCATGCTGCCGATGGCCCGGCCCGCCGTGACCACCGTGATCCTGTTCAACTTCCTCGCCTACTGGAACGACTTCATCATCGCGCTCACGCTGCTGCCCGGCGACGGCAAGACCGTGCAGGTGGGCCTGCTCAACCTGATGACCGCGCAGAAGGCCGCGGCCGACTACGGGCGCCTCTACGCCGGCATGGTCATCGTGATCGTCCCGGTCCTGATCCTCTACGCCGTCATCCAGCGGCGTCTGATCGAGGGCATGGCCGCCGGCGGAGTGAAGGGCTGAACCCGTTGCTACGAAACGTCTTCATGACCGTGGTCGCGGCCGCCTGCGTCGCGGTCGTCGTCCACGCCCGCACCACGATCGGCTGGGGCAGCCTCGGCCAGGCGCTCGGCGCGCTGGGCGTGCTGCTCCTGCTCCTGGCGCTCTACAACCGGAGGTTCCACACGTGAGCACCGCTGCGCAGCTAGCCGCGGTCCGGCCCTCGCTCCGCCAGCTGACCTGGCAGGCGATGGAGTTCTACGGCTTCGTGCACGTCGGCATGAACACGATGACCGACCGCGAGTGGGGTCCCGGCCACGACGACCCCGCGCTGTTCGACCCGGCCGCGCTCGACGCTGATCAGTGGGTCAGCGCGCTTCGGAGTGCGGGCATGACCGGCGTCATCCTCACCGCCAAGCACCACGACGGCTTCTGCCTGTGGCCGAGCGACGTCACCACCTACACCGTGGCCGCCTCGCCGTGGCACCGCGACCTGGTCCGCGAGGTCTCCGACGCCGCACGGCGGCACGGCCTCAAGTTCGGCGTCTACCTGTCGCCGTGGGATCGCACGGAAGCCTCCTACGGCTCCGGCACCGCCTACGACGACTTCTACGTCGCCCAGCTCACCGAGCTGCTCACCCGGTACGGGCCGATCTTCACGGTCTGGCTCGACGGCGCCAACGGCGAAGGACCCGACGGCAGGCGGCAGGTGTACGACTGGGCGCGCTACTACGCGGTCGTGCGCACGCTGCAACCGGACGCCGTGATCAACGTGTGCGGCCCGGACGTGCGCTGGTGCGGCAACGAGGCCGGCGCGACCCGCCCCGACGAGTGGAGCGTGGTCCCGCGCGCGCTCCAGGACGCCGAGGGCATCGCGGACAAGTCCCAGAAGGCGGACGACGGCACGTTCTCCCGCCTGGTCCGCACGGACGCGGACGACCTGGGCTCGCGGGCCGCGCTGGCGGACTACGACGGCGAGCTGGTCTGGTACCCGGCCGAGGTCAACACGTCGATCCGGCCCGGCTGGTTCCACCACCCGGCCGAGGACGACGCGGTGCGGTCCGCGGACGAGCTGTTCACCATCTGGCAGCGGTCGGTCGGCGGGAACTCGACGTTCCTGCTGAACGTGCCACCGGCCCGGGACGGCCTGTTCCACAAGAACGACGTGGCCGTGCTGGAGGAGCTGGGGCGCCGGATCGCGGACTTCCGGGCCCGCCGGCTGACCGGTCAGACCGTGTGGGTGTCGTCCGGCGCGGTCGGCGACGCGGACGTGGCCTGGCCCCGGCGCGGCGAGACACCCTGGCGGCCGGAGCCGGACGACCGATCGCCGTCCGTGACCATCCACTTCGGGGAGACGGCTTCCGTCGAGGCCGTGGTGATCGGGGAGCACATCGCGGAGGGGCAGCGGATCGAGCACCTGGTGGTGAGCGGGCTGCGGGACGGCGAGTGGGTCTGGCTGGGCCGGGCCCACGCGGTCGGCTACCAGCGGATCGTGACGTTCCCGGCGTGCGCGCTGGAGGCGGTCAAGGTGCAGATCTTCGAGTCACGCGACGTGCCGGTGGTGTCCCGGGTCGCGGCGATCGGCGCGGCTCACGCACCTGTGCCGGCCCGGATGCGCGGACCGGCTCACCCCGGCGGACCGGCCCGAGCCGGCGGATCACCGAGGGCCGAGCGGTGAGCCGCCGGGCAGCGGCTCAGGCGAGGTCCGGCGGAGCGGCAGCGCGACCCCGTCGGGCCGCTGCCAGGCCCGGCACGGCGGCACCGCGGCCATCGCGGTGGGCGATCATCGCCTTCGCCGGCGTCTGGGTCACCATCGCGGCGCTCGCCGTGACCGGGTTCCTGATCACCTCGCGCCCGTCGCCGATCGCGACCGTGGCCGGGACCGAGGTCACCCGCGATGAGCTGCTGTTCCACATGCGGCGACTCGCGCCGACCGTGCAGAACGAGCTGGGACTGACCGGCCCCTGGGACCGGGCGGCGACGGACACGCTCGCGGACCGCGCGCTGACCGAGATCAAGGCCGACCGCGCGCTGCTGACGCTCGCCCGCGAGCAGGGGCTCGTCACCTCCGTCGACCACACCGGATTCCTGCGCGACCTGGCCGCGGAGAACAGGCGCCGCGCCGAGTCCACCGAGGTCGTCTACGGCCTGACCGAATTCACCGCCGAGGAGTTCTGGTCGCACCGGCGCACCGCACTGACCACTCAGGTGGAGCAGCGGCTCAGCAGGACGGCAGGCGACCCGCTCTGGGTCACGGACGACGAGGTGCGCGCCGCCTACGACGCGGATCCGGACTCCTGGAACGCGAACGCGACGACCTACGCGTACCGGAAGCTGGTCGTCCCGGTTGTCGACGACGCGGCGGCGGCGAGCCTGCGGCAGCGTGTCGCCGACGCGGCCACCCTCAAGGACATCACCGCGGACGGCGCCGTGCTCACCACCGGCACGCTCGACGGCGGTGCCACCACCGGCCTGAACACGCCCGACCAGGACCTGCACGCCGTGCTGACCGCGCTGCAGCCGGGCGAGATCTCCGCGCCGGTCGCCGGTGCCGGGCAGGTCACCTACTACGAGCTCGACGGCCGCACCGTGGACGAGCAGGCGGCGTACGCCGACTACTCCCGGCGGATCCGGCAGTCGCTGGTCGAGCAGCGGCTCGGCCGACTCCTGCAGCACCGCGCCGACAGCGGCGAGTTCGTCGTCGACGATGCGGCGCTGGCCGCCATCAACCCGGAGGACGTGCAGTGAGACCACCCCGTCTGCTCATCCCGCTCCTGGCCGCCGTGCTGGCCGTGCCACTGATGCCGTCCCCCGCGTCGGCCGCCCCGGACGCGACGCCCAAGGCCGCCTGGCCCGGGAACACCGCCAACCCGTACGGCGGCCGTGACTACTACATCGACGGCACCGCAGGCCGGGACACCGCGGCCGGCACGTCGCGGACCACCGCGTGGCGCACGCTCACCAAGGCCAACGGCGTCACGTTCGCGCCCGGCGACCGGATCCTGCTCAAGGCCGGCACCCAGTGGCAGAACCAGCAGCTGTGGCCGAAGGGCTCCGGCGCGTCCGGCCGGCCGATCACCATCTCCGCCTACGGCGACG
Organism: Catenuloplanes japonicus; assembly: GCF_000717135.1. Lineage (GTDB taxonomy): Bacteria > Actinomycetota > Actinomycetes > Mycobacteriales > Micromonosporaceae > Catenuloplanes > Catenuloplanes japonicus. Next base: position 216,059 of record NZ_JNXY01000003.1, on the reverse strand, counting down.
CGGGCGCGCGCCGGCCGTACATCGCCACGAACGGCCGGGTGCCGAGCCCGTTCAAGGCGGACGGCACGAAGAACCCGGACACCGTGGGTCAGACCGGCGCGATCGTGCTGCGCAACCAGCAGTACTTCCACATCGACAACGTGGAGCTGTCGAACGACGACGACTTCGCCACGAACATCACCACCGGGTCGTACGTGCGTGACGGCATCATGGTCTCGATCAACGCGGATCTGCTGCCGGCCGGCGCGGACTCCGTCATGGACGGTTTCCGGATCCACGACGTCTACGTGCACGACCTGGACGGGCCGTCGAGCTGGCAGAAGATCCACTACGGGGCGGTGAACTTCCAGGTCTTCGGGTCGAAGAGCTACCAGGCGTACCCGACCGGCGGGCACTACTTCAAGGACGTCCGGATCGAGAACAACACGTTCCGGACGGTGGAGCTGCACGCGATCCAGTTCGCGTTCAACTGGTTCGACGCGAACGGCACGGACGCCGGCCAGTACGACGAGGCCGGGAAGTTCCACGAGGGCTGGGAGCAGCTCTGGGTCCGCACCCGGGACCTCTACAGCCGCGACGTCTACATCGGGCACAACTACGCGGAAAGTGTCGGTCAGGGCGCGATCCAGCTGGCTGACACGAAGAACATGACGGTGGAGTACAACGAGGTCAACGGCTTCCTGGAACGGTACGACGCGGTCTCCTGCGGCCTCTACCTGTGGGCCGGCGCGGACTCGGTCATGCAGTTCAACGAGGTGTACGGCGGCCCGGACAACGAGTACGACGGCACGCCCTGGGACCTGGAGTACACGAACTTCAACGTCACCTACCAGTTCAACTACTCGCACGACAACGAGGCCGGCTGGATGGCCTACATGGGCAACAGCTCCAACTCGGTGGCGCGCTACAACCTGAGCGTCAACGACAACGGCGTGCTCGTGAAGAACATGCTCTCCACGAACTACTCCCCGACGTACTTCGCGAACAACACGTTCGTCTACGACGGCGCGGACCTGGACTGGGTGCACGACGAGACGTTCCTCAGCCCGGTCTACTTCCTGAACAACATCTTCTACAACTACTCGGCGACCACGACCACGCCCTGGTACCGGAAGACCGGCGCGCTGCGGCAGGCCGTGTTCTCGAACAACGACTACTACGAGGCGAGCGGCACCCACTCCGCGCAGGAGCCCGCGGACCCGCGCGGCCTGCGCACCGATCCGCGCTTCGCCGGCGACCCGGCGCAGTACGTGACCGGCGCCGGCGTGACCAACATCCGGACCGCGGCCGCGCACTTCGCGCTGCGGCCGGGATCGCCGCTGATCGACGCCGGCCGCTACAACCCGCACCTCGGCACGCAGGACTTCCTCGGCACGCACGTCTACTACGGCGCCGGGCCGGACATCGGGCACACCGAGGCCCGCGCCGGCGCGCAGGTGCCGGACCCGGTGGACACGGACCCGGTCGAGGACGACGGCGCGGGCCGGACGAACCTGGCGCTGGGTGCGACGGCCACGGCCAGCTCCACGCATCCGGGCGCGAACGGCACGCTCGGCGCCGTCAACCTGACCGACGGCCGTCTTGCGACACGGTGGGCAGCGGCTGACGCCGCGGCGTACCCGATAAATCTTGATCTTGATCTTGGCTCTTCCGCCGTCAGCTTCGACGAGGTCTACCTGGACGAGTACACCGATGCCGGCACGAACCCGCGCGTGCAGTCGTTCGCGCTGCAACGGTGGGACGCCGCGACCGGCGCGTGGGTGACGTTCGCGTCGCGGACCACCGGCATCGGCCACGACCTGACCGTCACCGGCTTCGGCACGGTGGCGACCACGCGGCTGCGCGTCTCGCTGACCTCCGCGGTCGCCGGCGAGATCTACACCCCCACGCTGACGGAGATCCAGCTCTACCTCTAGAAGATCAAGAACAAGGGCCGCCGGGGGTACGCCTCCGGCGGCCCTCTGCGCGTACATGATCGAATTCCGCACACGATGCGTTGATCCGTGACGGCTTTCCGTGCGTGCCATTAGTGGGCGGGACAGCAGGCCGACGGATGGGAGTCTCTCGTGGCGCGTGACGGCGGCGAAGCGGGTCAGACCGTGGCGAACGGCGGGCTTCCGTCGCTGGTCGCGCTGGAGGCGGACGCGGGCGGCACGCCACCGGGCTGGCCCTCGATCGCGGACTACTGGCCGGACGCGCCGCACCGGATCGGACCGGCGGCGGACGTCTACCAGCTGGACGAGAACGCGGCGCCCGTTCTCGCGGACAACGCGAGAACGGAGGGACCGGTCCGGCTGGATCCGCCGCCGGTGAACGTGCTGCGGCGGCCGCCGGCGGCGTTCACGCCGGAGAAGGCCGAGGCGAAGGCCGGATCCGCTCCGGAAGAGACCGGGGTGGCGCCGGACAGCGCCGGGTTCATGCCGGAGCCGGCCGATGCCGCTCCGGGCCGGGCCGGGAGCGCACCGGGGAAGGCCGACGCCGTGCCGGGCAAGGTGGGGTTCGCGCCGGGAAGGGCCGAGATCGCCCCGGAACAGCCGGTGACGGAGGAAGTCCCGCCCGGTGTGGCGGCGGCCGCCGGTGCGGCGGCGGGTCTCGGCGCGCAAGATCAGGATCCCGGGAAGCCGACGGCCCGCGGCTGGGGTGCGTCGCCGCACGACGACGGGCCGCGGGATCCGTTCGAGGACCTGATCCTGGCCGAGGACTTCCAGCACCTGCCCGCCGCGCAGAACGACGACCTGCACTGGGACGGCGAGACCTCGTCAGTCCCGCGGACCGGGCGCGGCGGCAGGGTGCTGGCCACGGTCGCGCTGGCGTTGCTGCTGCTCGTCGGCCTGACCGCGCTGATCGTGGTGCAGCTGCCCGGCGGCGCGGACGACCGGAACACCACGGCCGGGCCTGCGGTACCGGACGCGGCCGGGCCCGATGAGGAAGCGGCTCCCCCGGCCGCGCCGGAGGCCGACGCACCGGCGGAGGCACCGGCCGACGACGGGCTCACCGCGTCCGCGCCGCTGGGCGGCCTCGAGGAGGCCACGTTCGCACTGCTCACGGACGCGACCGTGCTCTCGGTGCGGACCACCTCGCTGGACGACGATCTCTTCCGGATCAGCACGCCGGAGCAGAGCGGCGTGCGCGCGAACGCGGTCACCGAGGACGACGAGGTCCGGCTGTTCCTGAAGCCGAGCGAGAACGAGGACAGCACCGCCGAGGTCGAGGTGCTGCTCAGCGACCAGGTCCGCTGGTCGGTGCGGCTGCTGGCCGGCGTGGACGAGGGCGAGGTGGACCTGAGCGCGGCCGACGTGGCCGAGGTGACGCTCGCGGGCGGCGCGACCACGATCGACCTGAGCCTGCCCAGCCCGACCGGCACGCTCCCGATCACGCTCACCAAGGGCGCGAACCAGCTGACGATCCGCACGCCCGGCCGCGCACCGGCCCGCGTCGCGATCCGGCAGGGCGCCGGGAAGCTGGAGATCGACGGCCGCTCCAAGAACGGCATCGGCAAGGGCGAGGTCTTCCAGACCAGCGACTGGCAGGCCGCCACCGACCGCCTCGACCTGGACGCCTCCGCCGGCCTCGGCACGCTGACCATCGAATCAGCCTGACCATCGAATCGGCCTGAGTCGCCGAACAGGCCTCGGCCCGCCCCGGCCTCCCGGGCCACGACGGACCGAGCGAGCCGCCCCGGACCGTCGTGGCCCGGGGCGGCCCGCCCGTCAGGTCAGGCGTCGAGCAGCGACAGGTGCCCGGCGGGACGGACCCGGCGCCAGGCCACCACCATGAACGCGATGAAGCCGAGCAGTGGCAGCACCGCGATCGACCAGCTCAGCGCGAGCGGCGGGCCGGGCTGCGCGACCACCGGGATGTCCCGCAGCTCGCCCACGCCGCGACCGGCCGGCCCGTCGATGGTGAACCGGAACGTGTACGGCGTCGCCTGCGGCAGCGCCGCAATGTCCAGGCCCCAGACCTCGCGCTTGCGGGGGTGCCTGGCCAGGTCCACGACCCGGTCGTCCACCTTGAAGCCGGGCCCGACCCGCTCCAGCGTGCCGGTCTTGCCGTCCAGCCCGTCGTCCGGGATGAAGCTGAAGTCCAGCGACTGCATGGCCCTGATCGGCCAGCGGGAGAAGCCGACCGTCATGGCGTACGGGCCTGCCTGCACCCGCTCCGTGTGCACCACCTCGACCGGCTCGTAGGCCTGGGCCGGCGAGGGCGTCGCCACCAGGAGCAGCACGCCGGCGGCAAGCGCCGCGACGACGGCCCGGGGACGGGATCCGATACGCATCTCAGTTGCCCTTCACGGCGGCGGGACGGTTCATCAGCAGCACGGCGAGCCGGGGCGCGAGATGCCCGGCGCCCGCGCCGGCCACGGCGCCGCAGACCGCGACGGCCGTGAGCAGCCCGAGCGGCGGGAAGTGCGGCAATCCGAGCTCGCCGGCGAGCGAGAACTGGGCGAGCTGCGACGCGCTGACGATCAGTCCGCCACCCGCGCCCGCGATCGGCGCCCGCCACCGGTACAGGCGATGTCCCGGACGCCCGAGCCGCCACAGGGTCAGCGTCACCACGGCCGCGGCGACGATCATCAGGATGGGCAGCCGGACCGGGAACGAGGGCGCGTCGTTCTGCACCGCGTCGCGGATCGGCAGACCGACCGAGTCCGCGTAGAGGTGCGCCGCCCAGGGCGAGAACACCCAGAGGAAGGCCTGCAACGCGGCGATGCTGCCACCGATCGCCAGCGGTGCCATGGCGCTGCGCATCAGCATCGCGGCCATGATGAACAGCAGCATGCTGAAGAAGCCCTTGGCGATCAGCGAGACGTCGAACGGCGCCGGGATCGGCTCGAACGCGGTGGTGATGAACGGGCTGAACACGGTCAGCAGCGTGACGGCGACGACCAGCCCCCGCTTGGCCCACCGGGCCGGCAGCCCGGCGGCACAGACGATGATCGTGCCGGTCATGGTCAGCGAGATGTTCAGGAACAGGCCGACGTGCGGCGGCGAGGTGCTGTCCGCGTCGAATCCGTAGATCCCGTGCCACCACAGGTCGCCCAGCCCGTAGAGCAGGAAGGCCGCGGCCGACACCCCGGCGACCAGGTAGCCGAGCGGCGCGGTGAAGATGCCGCCGAAGACCCGTACCGGAGGGCCGCCGACCGTGGGCTCGGCCGCGTGGCCGGCCCGCTGCCGCCAGGTCGCCCGCAGCACCATGATCAGGCTGACGATGCCGGCCATCGCGGTGCCGGCATAGATGAACAGGTGCGGCAGCGTGAAGAACGTGTCCGGGCCGACGTCGTGATGCCACTGGATGTCCCAGCTGCCGCCGACGAGCGACAGCACCGGGCCGATCAGGACCGCTGTCACGCCGGCCGCGGCCGGATCGATCCGGTCGCGCACTCCGCGTGCGACCGTGGTGGTGCCGCCCCCTGCGGGGTAGGCGGCTGCTGCGGTGCTCATGGTCATTCTCCGTTCTGACGAACCGGCTGGGGGTCAGCCGGTGATGGCGAGTGGAAAGACGACGGGCTCGGCGCCGGCCACGGTGACCAGCAGGCGCCAGTGCCCCGGGCTCATCAGGTGCACGCCGGAGGCGAGGTGGCCGGCGCCGTCCACGACCTCGGCCCGCAACGGCGGCGTGGCGTGGCCCATGGCCGGCTCGACCGCCTGGACCGTGATCGGCGGGAGCCCGCCCCGCCCCTGCCGCCGGTCCACGGTCAGCGCGAGCGTGACCATCCCGGCGCGGTCGTCGGGCAGACTGACGGTCACCACGTACTCCGCGTTCCCGGACGTGAAGCTCAGCGGCGGCCGGGGCCGGGTGCCGATCGCGACGGCCGCACAGACCAGCAGCGTCGCGAACAGCGCGGCGATCCACGGCCCGGCACTCCCCCGTTCGGACCGCAGGGACCAGGCGTTCATGAGACCTCCAGGAGGTACGGGACGGTGAGGATCGTGAAGTCACGCTCGGCCTGCAGCCACAGCCGATAGGTGCCGGGCGCCGGGAACGTGTAGACGAAGGACACGTCCGGGCCGTACGCGGCCACGGTCTCGTCCGCCGGGCTGTCCCCGTTGAGCGGCATCAGCCCGGCCGCACCCAGCCCGTGGTCGGCCCCCATCGAGTGGCTGTGCGCCCAGATCTCCGCCTGCTGGACGGCCGCGCCGCTGTCGGGAGCGTCCGGCGGCAGCGGTCCCGCGACGATCAGATGGCCGACCATGCCGAGCCAGGGCTGCAGCGTGTTGCTGTCGCCGATCCGCGCGGTCAGCAGCGTGCCGGCCCCGGCGACCGGTCGTTCCGGCGCGTCCATCCGGACCGTCACGCCGCCCGCCTCACGGTCGGCGATCCCGGCCGTCAGCGACTCGGGTGCCGCGGCGGCACCGTCCACGGTGAATCCACGCGGCGACCGCATCAGCTGCGGTCCGCCGCCGCGCCGGGCCAGCTCGGCCGAGACCGCGTAGTGCCCCGCGTACGGCGCCGTGAACCGCACCTCGAACGTGCCCGGCGCGGTCAGCACCGGGTGCAGATGCCAGAGCCGCCCGGCCGGCCCCGCGATCAGCAGGTGCATCAGCGCGGCGTCGTGCACCACCGCGTCGTCGACCGGCAGCCCGGTCGCGCCGTCGCTCAGCGCGAACGTGATGACCGTGGTCTCGCCGGTCCGTACCGGCGTGTTCCGCAGCGCCATCAGCGCCGGTGGCCGCGACCGGTGCGGTCCTTCCACGCGCAGCACCGCATAGGGGTTGTCCGCGCCGTCCACCGTGGGGTCCGCGTGCTGGTCCGGGGCCGGTGTCGACGCGGAGAGCAGCGCCGCCGTCACCGCGGTCGCACAGGCCGCCACCAGCCCGCCCGCCGGCAGGTACACCCACCCGCCCTGCCGCGCCCGGACCGCCACCACCAGCGTGGCCACCAGCAGCACGCCCGCGGCCACGAATCCGAGGTAGACCGTGGACTCCGCCGGCGAGTTCGCCGGCCGCGGCACCTCGAACGGGATCCGGGCCCGCTGGGCACCGTCGTCCAGCCACAGCTCCCACGGCCCGGCCCGGCCGATCTCCAGTACCGCCGGACGGCTGCCCGCGGCCGCGCCGAGCGTCACCGTGACGGCCTCGCCCGCCACCCCGGCCCCGCGCCCCACGTCCGGGTCCGACGCCGCCCCCACCGGTGCCACCGCCAGCCGCAGCGTCCCCGGCGGCGACCCGGCGTGCGTCACCACGTCCACGTGCAGCGGTCCGGGAATGGCGCTCACCCGCCGCAGGACGACGGTCAGCTCCCGGTCGCCGAGCGTCTGCGCGACCTGAATGTCAGCGCCGGCCATCCCGTCCGCATGCGCGGCGGTGGCCGGACCCAGCACCGCCACGGCCGCGACCGTCAGCGCCAGCACCACGTGTTTGATGTTCATCGCGGTACACGCTATGGGCGATATTCACCGCAATCGTCCGGCTGGAGAGCTATGCCGGATACCTCGCGAGAGCTACCCCGAAGATCACAACCCCCTGGGGGTACGGCCGCCACCTGCATCGATGGCGGCCGTCTCCCGTCAGGCTGTGCCGGTCAGGACCTCGAACAGGTCGGCGCGGCACTGAAGCCCGGCGGCACGGAGGGCTGCGACCCGGGCGACCTGCTGGTCGGCGGGGAGCGCGTGCAGCGTGTCCCACGCCTGGGTGGTGACGGCGCGGTCCTCGTCGACGTAGGCCTCGGGCGGATCGGTGCGGTTCAGGAGCCAGGCGGCGGCCACGGCACGGGCGGCCATCTGGCGGGACTCGGCCTCGCGGGTGGTGTAGCCCGCGCAGACCAGCGTGCCGGCGCCGTCGAGCAGGGATTCGACCAGGGTGCGGCCGCCGCCGGTCACCAGGCCGCCGTCGCTGTCGATGGTCAGCTGCACCCGTACCGTCGAAGGCTCTTGAAGGGTGTCGGCGGCGAAGCCGAAGTAGTGCGTGTCCTGGATCAGTTCCACCGGCGCGTTCGGCAGGCGGCCGAGCGCGGTCAGCGCCTCGCGGGCCGGGCCGGTCAGCTCCGGCAGCACGGTCGCGTAGGCGCGGGTCACGCACACCCGCGGCGTGCCCTCGGCGCAGACCAGTGCGGTCGCGCCGGGATCCGGGCGGACGGCCTGCGCGGCGGACGGCAGCACCAGCAGCGCGGCGGCCAGGCCCACGACCAGCGTCACGCCGGCCGGGATCAACGCGGCGCGCCGGGGCCGGTACGGCAGCGTGTAGAGCAGGAATCCGGTGAGGCCGAGCGCGGTGAACCAGATCGCCTGACCGGCGTTCGCCTGTGCTCCCACCCGCAGGAACTCGGTGGTGACGTCGCTGTCCGGGACGTAGGACGGGTCGAGCAGCAGGACGCGGGCGTCCGCCGACCGTCCGGCGAACTCCAGCCCGGCCAGCACCACGGTCGCACCGAGCAGGGACAGCGGGATCGTCCACAGTGACGGGAGCGCGCGGCCGAGCGCCAGGCCGAGCAGACCGCCTGCGGCGATGCCGAGCGCGCCGACCAGCAGCGACCAGGGCCAGGCGGACGGCCAGTAGGTGTCCGCGTCCAGCACGGCCAGGCCGATCGTGTCCGCGAGCGCGGCCAGGTAGACCGCGGCCAGGCCTCCGCAGAGCAGCGTGGCGCGCAGCACCAGGCGGGACCACGGCCGGCGGGACGTGGCGCCGAGCAGTTCGGACGTGCCGGCCGCGCCGTCGCGGCGGCCGATGATGACGCCGATGGTCAGCGCCAGCGGCCAGAGCAGGAACAGCGAACTACGGTGGCCGATGACGGTCTTGCCGACCAGGCCGGGCCACTGCGGGTCCATGCCGTCGATCGACATCGCGTGCGCGGCCAGCAGCATGAACGCGATCAGCCAGGGCAGCCAGGTGCGGCGCAGTTCCAGGATCGTCAGCCGGATGGTCATCGCAGCACCTCCACGTACCCTCGCTCGAATGTGCTGGTCAGCTCGTCGCCACCGTCGCCGGCCCGCGCGGCCAGCTCGTCCGGCGTGCCCCGGAACGCGACCTTGCCCTCGCTGAGCACGATCAGGTCCGTGCAGGCCGCGGCCACGTCCTCGACCACGTGCGTCGCGATGACCACGCAGGCGGTACGCCCGAGGCCGCGCAGCAGCGTGCGCAGCTCCTGCCGCTGTCCGGGGTCGACGCCGGCGGTCGGCTCGTCCAGGATCAGCAGCGCGGGGTCGCCGATCAGCGCCTGCGCCAGCCCGGCGCGGCGGACCATGCCGCCGGAGAGCGTGCGCAGCTTGTCGTCCGCGCGGGCAGTCAGGCCGACCTGGTCGATCGCGCGCTGGGCCGCGGCCGGGATGTCGTGTGCCGGCAGTTCCTTGAGCCAGGCCAGGTACTCGACGAACTCCCGTACCGTGAAGCGCTTGTAGTAGCCGAAGGCCTGCGGCAGGTAGCCCAGCCCACGCCGCACCGCGCGCAGGTCGCCACCGTCGTGGACGGCCTGACCGATCAGTTCGAGCGTGCCGGCGGCGGGCGGCTGCACGGTGGCGAGCGCGCGCAGCAGCGTGGTCTTCCCGGCCCCGTTCGGCCCGAGCACGCCGTGCACGCCGGGGCCCAGGTCCAGGTCGATGCCGTCGACGGCCAGGCGGCGCCCGGCGCGGACCGACAGGCCCTCGGCCTTGACCGGCCAGACCAGCGGCCGTTCCTCTTCTATCGCTCGCATCAGCGCGACGTTCCTTCCAGTTGGAATCGGTAGCGGAACCGGGTCAGCGCGGCCGCGGCACACACGATCACCGCGAGCCAGCCCGGAGTGGCGGCCGCGTCCAGCAGCACCGGGTCGGTCAGGTCGGACAGCGTGGGCAGGATGACGCCCAGCGACCAGAGCACGGTCACGCCGATCGCGGCCCGCGTGACGCCGGCCAGCGCGCCCACGGCCAGCACCACGGTCGTGAACGCGAGGCCGGGCAGCAGCCAGCGGGCCGGGGACGCGCCGACCGCGAGACCGGCCAGCGCCACCGGGGGCAGCGTGACCAGCAACGCCACCAGCGTCCGGCGCAGCACCAGCGGCAGGCCGGACCGGGGAGCGACCGCGACCAGCGCGTGCGCCGGGTCGGTCCACCGGTTCCAGGACACGGCCACGCCGAGCATCGGGACCAGCGGCGCGATCAGGAGCAGCAGCGGCGGCATGTCGTCGGGGCCGGCGGCCTCGAGCAGCGTCGCGGCCAGCGGGACCGCGACCGTCATGGCAAGCCAGGGCAGGATCGCGGGTACGGCCCAGCGGGCCAGCGTGCGGCGCAGCCGGTGGCGGGCCTGCCAGAGCCGTCCGCGGCCGGGGCCGAGCCGGGGCGCGATCTCCAGCCGGATCGATTCGACCAGCGCGGGCAGCTCCGGGTCGGCCTCGATCGCGACGGCCATCCGGGCCCGGCACTCCGGGCAGGTCTCCAGGTGTGCCTCCAGCACCCAGAGCGTCTCCTCGGGCAGGTCGTCGCCGGTCGCGTAGCGGGCCAGCAGGTCATCGGAAATACAGCTCATGACAGCGCCCTCCGCAGTTCGATCCGGGCCCGGCGCACCCGGGTCTTCACCGTGCCCTCGGGCACGCCCAGCAGCGCGGACGTCTCCCGCGCGGTCAGGCCGTCCAGGACCATGGCGCGCAGCACCGTGCGCAGCTCCGGCGCGAGCCGGCCCAGCGCGGCCGCGAGCGCGGCGTCCGGGATGCCGTCCAGCACCTCGTCCTCGGCCGCGGGCGACGTCGCCCGGTGCGGCTCGCCGGTCAGCGGCACCTCGTCGTGGCGGGCCTGGCGCCGGAACGCGTCCACCAGGCGGCGGGCCGCGATCGTCCAGAGCCAGCCGGCGGCGCTTCCACCCATCGGATCACCCACGTAGCCGGGGGCTGCCCGCCAGGCCGCCAGATACGACTCCTGCATCACCTCGGCGACCAGCTCGGCGTCGCGGCAACGGCGACGCAGGCGCACCACGAGCCACGGCGCGGTACGCCGATAGAACTCGTCGAACGCGGCCCGGTCGCCGCGGCCGATGCGCCGCAGCAACTCCTCCTCGTCCATCCCCGCACTGTGGTTCACGCCCGGTCAGTCGTCGCCGCGACACGGCAGAGATTGCGGTACGAATGTGACGTGGGCCACACATGAAGCGAGGCGCCGCCCCGCGGGGCAGCGCCTCGGCGGTGCTGTTCGGCGTTCAGCAGACGAGCGAACGCCGGGCGACCGGGAAGTCGAAGTACGTGTCCGGGAACGGCTCGCCGACCAGCGTGAAGTGCCACCACTCCAGGTCGTAGACCCTGAAGCCGGCCGCGACCATCGCGTCGCGCAGCTGCAACCGGTTCGCCAGCGGCCGCCCGGCGATCCGCGGGTCGAACGTGTTCGCGCGCGGGTCGAAGCAGTCGTAGCCCGTACCCATGTCGATGGTGTTGTCCGGGAATCGCCGCGACACCGGCGCATAGCAGGAGACCAGCGGCTCACCCGGGACGTAGGGCCGCTGCGGCGCCGCGGGAAGCCGCACGATCGTCAGGTCGACCGTGCTGCCGCGCGAGTGACCGGACCGGTAGGAGATGTAGCCGTCCTCGAAGAGAGTGGTCTTGTCCACGTCCGGGTAGAACTCGGCCTTCGTGAGCGTGTCACCCAGATCCTCGGCCCAGGCCGCGAAGTGGTCGACCGCGCGCTGCGGGCGGTAGCAGTCGTACATCTTGAGCGAGAGGCCCCGCCTCCGCAGCCCCGCCTGCACCACCTTCAGCGCCTGCACCGCCGGCCGGGTCACGATGCACAGCGGCTCGACGTAACCGTTCACCGGCCGTCCCACGAAGTTGTGCGCGGTCTTGTAGCGGATGTCCATCAGGATCGTCGGATCGACCTTGGCCAGGTTGACGAAGTCGGCGGGCGCGGCGACCTCCGCATGGGCGACACCGGGCGCGCCGGCGAGCACGGAGACCACGACAGCGGCGAGCACCAGAAGACGACGTTTCATCGTTTCCCCATCCGATCAGCGGTATGGATCTTCCGGTGCCCATCATTACCACCGTCCAGAGTGGAGTCACTACCCTTTGTGTAAAATTCATCGACCCTGTTCGACGGGTCAGAGCGGCATCACGTCCATGTCGCAGTTCGCGCGCCGCCACTTGACCGCGTCCTTGGTGGCCAGGTGGTTCACGCCCAGCACCCGCACGTAGCGCTCCACGGTCTCCCGGTGCAGCGCCTCCGCCTCCGCCTCCCGGCCGAGTTCCCGCAGGTCGATCGCCAGGTTCAGCGCGGCCGCGAGCGTGGACGGATGATCCGCCCCCATCGACGCGCGGTAGAGCTCGATCTGGCCCTGGTCCAGGTCGTACGCGGCTGCGATGTCCCCCAGCGCGAACAGGTCACTGGCCAGGTTCGTGGTGCAGCTGAGCGTCAGCACATGCTCCGGGCCGATGCTGTCGCGCAGCCGGACCAGCGTGGTCTCGTTCAGCGCGCGGGCCTCCTGCGGACTGCCCTGCGCGCGCAGGATGATCGCCAGGTTGGCCTCGGCGGCCTGCGAGTGCGGGTGCGCCTCACCCAGCGTGGCGCGGAACCGCTGGATGTTCTCGGTCGCCACCTCCCGCGCGCGATCCAGCCGCCCGGCCTGGCGGAGGTCGAGCGAGAGGTTGAGCGCGGCGGACATCGTGCCCGGGTTGTCCGGGCCGAACGCGGCCTCGTACCGCTGCAACGCATCCTCGGAGATCGACAGCGCGCCCGGATGCTCGCCGGCCTTGCGGCGGGTGACGGAGAGGCTCCGGTTCGTCTCGACTGTCTGCGGGTCGCGCTCGCCGAGGCTCTCGACGAACGACTCGGCCAGGCGCTCGAACTCCTCGTGCGAGGCGATGTAGTCGCCGAGCTGCCGCCGGTCGATCAGCACGCCGCGCTGCGCGCGCAGGCTCTCCTCGTGGTTCTGCCCGTAGACCTGGACCTTCCGCTGCCAGGTGGCCTCGTCGATGTCGCGCGCCTCGTCGAACCGGGCCACCAGCCGCAGGCTGACCGCGAGGTTGTGGGCCGCGTTCAGCGTGAGCGGGTCGTCGTCGCCGAACAGTTGCACGCAGCGGTCGTAGACCTCGCGGGACAGGTCCAGCGCCTCCTGGAACCTGCCCTCCACGCGACGGTCGGACGCGACCGCCTGCATCGCCTCCAGCAGGCTCTCCGCGTTGTCGTCCGGGCCGCGCTCGTGGCGCTCCAGCAGCGACGCGTTCAGCGCGGCCGCCTCCCGGTAGCGCCCCAGCGAGAACAGCACGTAGCCCAGCCAGCGGCCGATCTCCATCGTCTGCGGCGCCTCGCGGCCCAGCGTCCTCTTCCAGGCGTTGTACGCGCTCTGCGAGATGCTCAGGCTCTCCTGCGGGTTCCCCCAGTACGAGTGGTACTTGGCCTCGCCGATGACCAGGTCGCGCACCCAGTCGTCCTCCGCGTCCGTGATCGCGCCGGACGCGACCAGGTGCGGGTAGAGCTCGCCGTAGAGCTGCCAGCGCCCGCGATCGGCCGGTTCCTGCGGGTTGTTCGTGGCGAGCAACTGGTGGGCCGCGTGCCGCATGGCCACGCGTTCCTCCGGTGTCATGCGCTCGATGAGGACGGCCTGGACCAGGCGATGCATCTGGATCGTGTTCTTCGCGTGGTCGATGCGGGCCAGCGCGTACCGATTGATCTCCCGGATGGCCCGGCCCAGCTGGATCGGGTCGCGCAGCGCCGAGCCCAGCTCCGGCGTGACCTGCATCCGGTGGCCGTTGGACAGCAGCGTGCGCGCGATCGGCTCCGGCGCGAGGAACGCGCAGAGTTGCAGCAGGCGCAGTGAGGCCGGTCGGGTGCGGGCGAGGTGGTCGAGCGACACGTTCCACGCGGCGGCGACCGGCAGTTGGTAGTCGGCCGGCGGTGACATCTCCATCAGCTCGATGCGTTTCTCCCGGAACAGCGCGAGATATTCGCCGGCCTGCATCCCGGTCTCGGCCAGCCACGCGGCGGCCTGCTCGATCGCCAGCGGCAGATCGCCCAGGACCTCGGCGAGCGCGTCGGACTCGGCCGGTGCGAGCGTCGGCGCACGGCGGGTGAGCAGCGCCTGGCTCTCGGCCCGCCGGAACACGTCCACCTCGACCGCCTTGGCCACGGACGACCACTGCGGATTACGTGACGTCACCAGGATGTGGCCGGGGCCGCCGAGCGGGAAGTACTGCCGCACATCGTCCGGCGTGTCCGCATTATCGAAGATCAACAGCCATCGCGCGTACGGCACGCCGACTCGCAACGCCTCCTTCACCGCCGGGACGGCCGCCGCCTCCGCCTTCACGGGCAGCCGGAGCTTCTGCGCCAGCTCTGCCATGGACGCGACGACCTGGGCGGGCCGCTCCGCCGGAATCCACCAGACCACGTCGTACTCACTGGCATTCAGGTAGACGAACTCCACCACCACCTGCGTCTTCCCGACGCCGCCCATGCCGTGCAGCGCCTCCGGCAGCACCGCGGTCGTGCCACCGGTCAGCCGCTCGTGCACCTGCGCGAGCAACTCGGACCGGCCGGTGAAGTTGGGATTCCGCGGTGGAACGCTGCCCCAGATCGCCGGCACCTTGACCGACGGCCGGGGTGCACTGGTCGCGACGGTCTCAGGCTCCTGGCCCAGTGACATCTCCGCCTCCATAGCCTCATGGGCGGCCGCGGTGGCGACCAGCCCCTGGATGTGCCCGGCCAGTCGCAGATGCGCCCCGGACAGGGCCCGCAACACCGCGGCCTGGACCTCCGCGAACCGCCGCTCGCCGGGCGGCAGCTCGTCGATGCTCATCGTGGGATCGGCGACCGACTCGGCGGTACGCCGGACGGCCGGCAGTCCACCGAGGCGCGCGCCGAGGACGCGTACCACGCTGCGGATGGTGGATCTCCTGGCCAAGGCCAGCAGCCCGGCGCGAACGTCCGGGTCGAAATCGTGGGTGACCAGGCCGTCGGCGTCCGCGTCCGGATCCGGCGGGATCGGCCGGACCAGGCCGGAGACGAGGATCTCGGCCAGATGCTCGGGTCGCGAGCCAGGCAACAGCTCGGCCTGCACCAGCCTCATCACGTCGAGGTTGAGCGGGGCCGCGGCCAGGCAGGTGGCCAGCTCGTACGCCTCCGGCGACGCCACCGCCTTGAACGTGGCGACCGAGGCGGGCGCGCCGGGCCGCCGGTCGCGGGGGCGGTCACGAGGCTGGTCACGGGGCTGGTCACGGGGAAACAGGAGGCACGGCAGGTCCGCGGCGCCCGGACCGGGGCGAAGCGCGAGGCCGAGCCAGGCGCCGAACCAGCCCGGATCCAGCTCCAGCAGCGGAACCGGTACGCAGCCGTCCGCGTCCCCCGCCTGGAGGGCACCTTCCACCGTCCGGACGATCCGCCGAGGTCCCGCGGTCAGGCAGGTGCGGCGCCACATCTGGTGCGGGAGCAGGTGGACGACCGCGACCGGGCCGGCCTCGGCCCACTGTCGCACCGCCTCGTCGTGCACGCCACGGCACCAGCCCGGATCGGCGCCGTCGGTGAAGAGCAGCAGCAGGCGGGGCGTGGTCGCCGGGTCGCCGGCGGTGCCGAGCGGGCGAGTCCGGACCGCGCCCACCGACGGCAGCCCGGCCAGCAGCGAGGCGAAGTCCGTGATCGTCTCCCGCCACACCGCCATCGACGGGTAGCCGTCGACCAGGAGCACCACGTCGTATCCGGCCGCGCCCGCGAACGCCCCGGCGAACTCGTCCGCCGGCAGCGGCCTGGTGACGACCGGCCAGTGGGCCTCGGCACCGTCCGGCAGCCGCACCACGCGCTGAATGACACGGCCGTCGAAAGCGTTCTCCACCACTGAAGAATCGTCGCCACGCATAACGACTCCGGAAATGTCATCAACCTGCGCCGACCGCTCCCGACACATCAGGAGGCGCGATCACCGAACTCCTCCGGCAGGCACAATGGATCATCCCAGAGAAGCACCAGATCCTTACCGATCTCGGTGCGCTCATCATCTGCCATGACGGCGGATGCCCTCAAGCGACGTGCGAATTCGGGCATGGCCGAAACGCCGTCGCCCCACCTGATCTCCTCCTCGATCACCCGGCGGAAAGTGATGCCCGGACTGGAGTCGCGATGCCAGATGACGATGGGCACGCCGTTGCGTATCGCAACCTTGAGCTGATGGAGACCGTTCCGGGACTGATCCGTGGGCGGTTCGCTGAGCACCAGCGCGACGACCTGGCTGTCGAACACGATGCTCTCCTTCAGCCGGTACGGATGGTCCTCGCTGAATCGGTAGTGCGCCTGCCGAGGCGACCTCCACAACGCATTCCACCGCGCGCGCCACTCCGGGTGCCAGGACGGGTCCCGGAACCGATCGAGACTGCGCACCACCACCGCATAGCGCAGAAACAGCGGGATATCCGGATCGGCCTCCTTGCGCCACCGTTCGACCGGCAGATTCAGCAGGTCGAACGGGAGGATGAACTCGATCCGGTCCGGGCGGTCGTCGGCGCGCCAGTCCACCTCCGCGGTCTGCACGATGCCGCGGACCGCGCTCTCCAGCCCGGCCCAGCCGACGACCTGCTCACCACGCTTGTCGAGGACGCCGGGCTGCTCACTCCAGCCGTACCAGTGCTTCACCGTGTAGGTTCCGGGCCGGATCGGATGCGGGTCTATGAGGATGAGCAGCGCGGAGTTGCGATCGCCGCGGCCGCCGACGCGCTGCGCGGCGCGGTAGACGCAGCGCTCCAGATCGCCGGAGACGCCCCACTCCGAGGCGAGCCGGCGGAGCAACTGTTTGATCCGCCGGCCGGACTCGGTCGACAGCAGGTCCGCCGCCAGCTCCAGGAAGATCATGAAGAGCGGCACGCCATGATCGGTGCCGCTGGAACCGGCAAGATTCGCGAACATCTGCCAGGCGTCGCCGCAATGCGCCGGTGGCGGCTCATGCAATTGCACCGCACGAAACAGCTCGCCGCAGTTCCCCACCGGCTCCCGTTTCAGTATCTCCTCGATCAGCCACCAGTCCGAGTCCGAGAACTGGTCTATTCCGTCCCATTCATCGTTGAGCTGACGCAGTCGATATATGAGGTCCGCAGAGAGCTGGTCACCGACCACGGCCAGCAGATCCTTGAGGCAATCACGGAACGCGCACCGGCGGACAATCAGTTCGAGATGCGCCCGTCCCTCCTCGGACTCACGCTCGCCGTCCTCCATCAGCCGGATCAGCCTGCGCCGCGATATGTCGTTAATCAGCGCGAATCGCCCTCGCGCGTCCGCGAACCGGCCACTGTTGTCGAGCGTCTCGACGATGCCGTGCAAAATCCGCGCGCGGGCATCGCGCCGCACGCCATCCGCAGACGACAATCCCGTGTTCACCACCGAGCCACGCCACAGTACGGATGCACCGCAATCGCCTCCAGGCACGCACAAACACACCGGGGGCCCGGATTACCGATAGTACCTGCGAAAGAACAGTCAGCAAGAGTCGCGCGCGACGGCCGTCCAGGCGACAAACGCCAATGGATCCGCGACGCCGATCCGCTGCGCCAGCGCACGCACCAGTTCGGGACGATCCGCCAGAAGTCCGGCTGAACCGCCGAGAAGACCGAGCGCGAGCCGGAGCCCGATCCACGCCCTGTAGTCCGCGGGGTCGTGCCGCAGGCGACGGTGGTAGCCGTCGCGGGCAGAGGCCGCGTCGCCGGAGATCAGCGCCAGGTCGGGCGGGAGCGTGCCGGGGACCCGCCGGGCCACCTCGGCCGGGGCCTTCGCCACGATCGCGAACCCGTCCGGATCGCCGAGCCACATCCGGGCCAGCACCGCGCGCCCGTCGAGCCAGCGGGCGCCGGTATCGGTCACCGGCGACGGTTCCGGGGCGGTTTCCGGGTCCGGGCACGGCGCGCCCTCGGCCCAGGCACGCGCCGCCGCCGTGACCCACGCGTGGTCCGCGCCGACGTGCAGGGCGCGCCACTGTCCATAGTGGTCGTCGGCGAAGAGCTCGGCCAGGCGCTGCACGGGTTCCGAGACCGGTGCGGCACCCCAGGAACGCACCGTGGAGGTCAGGCCGTCCACCATACTCTCGCCCTCAGCGGTCAGCCGGCCGTCCGTGGCCAGCCGGGACAGGACCCGGTCGAGTTGGATGCGCCAGAGCGCGAACTCGAACTCCGCGGCCGGGCCGCTGCGGTGCCGCCAGAAGCCGGTGATGCCGACGAACGCGTAGAGGCCCTGCAGCAGACCGCGCAGCGGGCGGGGATCGTCGCGCCAGGGCGCCCAGCACAGCGGGCCGCCGGGGTCGCGCACGAAGGACACGAGGTGGGAAAGTGCGCCGAGCTTCACGTGCTGGGTCTCGTGCACGAGCGTGACCGCGAACTGCTCGGCGTCGTCCGGCATCGAGGCCTGGACCGCGGCGAACGCCTCGTCGCAGGAGGCGCTCAGCGGGCGGTAGGGCTCCGCGGCGGGCAACGGGATCAGCGAGGTGATCGCGGCCGCGACCGAGTCCGCGCCGGCCCGGTCCTGGCCGACCAGGATCGACCAGGCGCCGTCGAGCAGCGACTGCCAGCGGGCGAGATCCGCCTGGTTCAGTGGGGCCGGCGCCGAATAGCCGCGCAGGTCCCGGTAGGGGTCGATGTCGTCGAGCGCGAAGGCGATTCGCAGGCCGCCGGACTCCGCGCCGCAGTGCGGCATCGGACGCCAGCCGTCGCCGCCGATCCGCACGGTGTCGCCGTCGGCGGAGATCTCGGCGGCGCCGTCCGCCCAGCGGACCTCCGCGGCCAGGCCGTCCCTGCCGGAGAACGAGGCCAGCCCGAAGCCGGGCAGGACCACCGCACCGGAGCGAACCGGCACCCGCAGCGCGAACGGCATCCCGGCCCGGATCGCGGCGGTCGCGGCGAGCGTGTGGAGGTAACCCGAGTCCATCCACAGGGGAGCGTCGTCGGCCACCACGTGGTGCAGGCGGCGGAGCATGTGCGCGATCCAGATCCCGGCCTGCGGGTACATCAGCACGCGGGTGACGACGGACTCGTCCACCGCCTCCGCGTCGGTGAGCACCCGGAGCGCCTCGCCTATGGGCGAGAGCGGGCCGGAGTCGGACTCGTCCTCCAGCAAGGAGACCAGATGGTGCAACGCGATCAGGCGCCAGCTCCGCTCGGAGTCGGCGAATCGTCGCACCGCGCCGGCGTCGCCCTCGCCACGGGCAAGGGTGCGGAGGTCGTTCGCGGGCAGTCGGTAGGCGGGGAACTCGGCGGTCTCGGTCACCACGGACGGTCAGCCGTCGAGCCTCTGCGGGTTGTACCCGCTGATGCTCCGGCCAGGCTGGTCGATCCGG
This sequence comes from Catenuloplanes japonicus, assembly GCF_000717135.1. Classification (GTDB taxonomy): domain Bacteria; phylum Actinomycetota; class Actinomycetes; order Mycobacteriales; family Micromonosporaceae; genus Catenuloplanes; species Catenuloplanes japonicus. Next base: position 196,869 of record NZ_JNXY01000003.1, on the reverse strand, counting down.
CCGATGAGGTTTCTCAGCGTCGTGGCGAAGCGAGCCGGATCTTGCTGCAAGATCTCGCGCACCTTCATCCGGCTGAGGTCCTGCACCTCAGTCTCCACGACTGCCTCATGCGGCATTCAGTCCACGTCCCTCTGTTGCGTGAGGCGCGATCGGCTCTCACTGACCTGGTTGCGAGCACGAGGGATCGACCCTCTACCTGGCTGGCAATCAAGAGGTCTGGCCAGAGTCTAAGGCCCGCGAGGCTCGCAGATGGTTGCAACTCCCAAAGCGCCAGGAAGCAACGCGAAGTCAACCTTTCGGGCGACGCCCAGCCGGATGATGCGATGGCCCGCCGATGAAGATCATTCTCAACTGTACGGTTGACCTGCTGTTTCGGACGTTCGGCACGCTTTCGCCCGTACCCCCGCGATCTGGTTTTGAAAGGCTCTTTGCACTGCGAATCACTTGAATCATGGGGTGCCCGGCCGATGAGGCAGGGGGAACTGTGGGCGCGAGGGGGCTGCGGTGGGACGACGGGCGGGCGCGGTGGCGCCGGTCGTGCTGTCCCTGGCGGTGGGGGCCGGGCTCGTGGTGGCGCTGGCGGTGCCGGCACACCGAGCGGCGTGCTTCGGGCTCATGCTGGTCACGCTGGACGGGCTCGGGGCGGTCTACGGGCTGCGGGCCGCGCGGCACCGGGCGCGTCTGACCTGGCGGCTGGCGGCGGTCGGGCGGGCGCTGTCGATCGTGTGCACGGCCGGGCTCGCGGTCAACGCCTACAACGGGAACGATCCGGCCTGGTACGTCGGCGTGTGCGCGGGGCTAGGGATGTTCGTGTGTCTCGCGGGGGCGTCGCTGTCGGTCTCGGCGCGGAAGCTGGAGGGGCGGGCGTTCTGGGCGTTCGCGGCGGAGACGCATGCGGTGTTCAACGGCGCGTTCATGCTGGTCTGGTACTTCGCGGTGCATCCGACGCTGACCGGGGTGCCGTCGTCGCTGTGGCTGCAGCTGATCGGCTATCCGCTGGGGAACCTGCTGCTCGCGGTGTCGGTCTTCACGGTGCTGCTGCGCGGCGGCGTTACCCGGCTCGGCGACCCGGTCACGATTTTCCTCGGCGGCGTGCTGTTCTACGCGATCGCGGACACGCTGTGGGCGTCGATCGGCGCGCGCGGCGAGCACGCCCAGCACTCGCCGGCCGTCGTGGTCGGGCTCAGTGCGGCGTCGCTGGTGATGACCGTGGCGGCGATGCGCGCGGACGCGGCGGGAAGCGGGCATCGCCGGAGCGCGCCGGTCGCGGCGCAGGCGCCGTCCTGGACCGCCTACCTGCCGTACGTCAGCGTCGCGGCCGGGAACACGCTGATGCTGGTCGGGACGATCCAGGGGCAGGAGTTCACGCTCTGGGGCGGGCTGGTGCTGGCACAGACCGCGATCATCGCGGCGCTGCTGGTCCGGCAGGTGATCTCGCTGCGGGACACGCGCGAGCTGACCGTCACGGACACGCTCACCGGCCTGGCGAACCTGGCGGGCCTGCGCGCCGGCCTGGCCCGTGCGACCGCACGCCGGGAGCGCACCGGCATGCTGATCGTGGACCTGGACGACTTCAAGCAGGTCAACGACCGTTATGGGCACGACACCGGCAACGTGGTGCTGATCGAGGTGGCGCGGACGTTGCGCGCACACATCCGGTCCGCGGACGTGGCGGCCCGGGTCGGCGGCGACGAGTACGCGGTGCTGCTGACCGGCGTCGAGGAGCAGGCGGACGCGACCGGCGTGGCCGCGCGCATCCTGGCCGCGTTCGCGACCGGGCCGGTGCGGGTCGGCGCGGACAACATCCCGGTCCGGGCCAGCGTGGGCGTGGCGATCACCGATCCGGACGAGGATCCGCAGGAGTTGCAGCACCGCGCGGACCTGGCCATGTACGAGGCGAAACGCGCCGGCAAGCACCTGTGGAAGCTCTACGAGCCGTCGATGATCGACCGCCGGGCCCGCGACGGGCAGCTCGCCGACCGCCTCGAGGACGCGTTGCAGGCCGGTCAGCTGCAGGTGCTCTACCAGCCGCTGGTGAATCTCACGGACGGGCGGCCGGTCGGCGCGGAGGCGCTGGTCCGGTGGACGCATCCGCAGCTCGGCCCGGTCTCACCGATGGAGTTCATCCCGGTCGCGGAACGTACCGGCGTGATCATCCGCCTTGGGTTGTGGGTCCTGGAGGAGGCGTGCAAGCAGGTGCGCGCCTGGCAACTGCGCTCACCCGGGACCGCGATCTACGCGAGCGTGAACGTCTCCCCGCGCCAGTTGCAGGAGCCGACGCTGGTCGCGGACGTGCTCGCGGTGCTGTCCCGCACCGGACTCCCGGCCGGCGACCTGGTCCTGGAGATCACCGAGTCCGCGATCGTGGACGAGCACGCGGCCGTCCCGGCACTGGCCTCGCTGCGCGAGCACGGCGTCCGCATCGCGGTCGACGACTTCGGCACCGGCTACTCGTCGCTGCAGTATCTGACGCGGCTGCCGGTCGACGTGCTCAAAATCGACCGCAGCTTCGTCTCGCAGCTGGACAGCACCCCCGAGGGCGCCGCGGTCGTGGAGGCCGTGATCCGGCTGAGCCAGGTGCTCCGGCTGCGTACCGTCGCGGAGGGCATCGAGACGCCGGCGCAGGCCACGGAGCTGCAATTACTCGGCTGCACGCACGGCCAGGGTTACCTTTTCGCGCGGCCGCTGCCCGCGGCCGAGCTCCACGAGATGATGAGCACTGCCGCTATTCGCGGATAAATGCATATTTTCCCGCTTCCAGCGTGGTCACCGTCCGCATGCTCCCGCGGGCACCGGTCGTCGCTGGCGCTCCTCCCTGCCGGTGCCGTGGGTGGTTCCGAAAACCACACCCGTTACGCCGTCGGAAGGCGAGACTCGATCGCAGTGAGCCATTCGTCGAGGTGAGGACAACGACTTCTCAGCGTGTCGAGTCCGGTCTCCTCGATGACCAACGGGCCGTGCAGCGTCTTCAGATAGTCGGGCATACGGGTGAGGATCCGTTTGGAGGGCGCGGTGGCCGGGCCGTCATTCACCAGCTCAGCGCCGCCCGCTTGCGCCACGATGCTGCGCAGATCGCGGGCGATTCCGGGATCGTCGGTCAGATCGTCGAGGTGTTCCGCGCCCGCGAGAACCCAGGCCTCCATCTCGTGGAGCACCAGGTGCGGAATGAACCGATGGTCATGGAAGTGAGCATCGAGCGCTCGTTCGACGTGGCTCACCCGGGCGTATGCGTCACCGTTCGGACGGTCGCGCATGCCGGGCGCGGACTCCGGAAACGCGTAGTAGTCGACGAGCGTCGTCAGGACATCGAACCCGGATGCGAGCAGCAGGCGCACCTCCTTCTCGAACTTCTCCCAGGACGTCACCCCGCCACGGAACTTGCCGCCCGCCGCAGGGCGTTTCGTCGCGAGAATCGACGTGGTGACGTGCCAGCCGGCCATCCCGAGATAGGGCTCGATGACGTTTCTCGCGACCGCTTCCTCGGTCTGTCCCTCGACGAGCAGATGCAACCGGCCACCGAACGGCATCAGGCGGCCTCCCGGTGTGGCCTGCCACCGATCAGATTCTTCTGCCATAGCTCGCCGAGGGAGTAATCCTCGAGCCATGCACTCAGCCGTTCCGGATCGGGACGGGTCAGGACCGATGCGCCGTTATCACGGTCGACGACCACGATGTCCTCGAGTGACATCTGATCGACCAGGGTCACCGATTGGGTGGCGACCACCACCTGCGAGTTGACGCTTGCCGCGCGGATCATGTCAGCCACCTGCACGATAGCGAACGGGTGGAGTCCGAGTTCCGGTTCGTCGAGCACCAGCATGCGAGGCGGTTTCGGCTGGAGCAGCAGGGTGGCGAGGCAGATGAAGCGCAGCGTGCCGTCGGACATCTGGTAGGCGGAGAAGACGGTGTCCGTGCCGACCTGCCGCCAGCGCAGCCTGATTTGGTCGCGGCCCTCCGGAACGAGGACAAAGTCGCGGAAGTAGGGCGCCACCATCTGTACTGCTGCGACGATGCGCCGGTAGGCGTGCTCGTCGCTGTCCCGAAGTCCGAGGAGAATCGCGGCGAGATTTCGCGCATCCGGCCGTAGCGACAGGTTGTCCGCCGTCGGGCCGGCCGCCTTGACCGGTGCGGTCGTACCGGTATCGCTGAAATGGAAAACGCGGCATCCGCTCAGCGGACTCCGGATCTCCGCCGTCTCATCGGCGCTGTCCGCTTCCCCGAAGAGATCACTTTCGCGGAGGCCCGACCTCGAATCCGTCCGCCGGAAAGGACCATCCGCTCTGCTGACCTGATCGGTCAAGAAAATGAGGCGGTCATCGCTGGTCTGCGAAAGCGTCACGGCGTACTCCGAGCTCGCCGTGCGTACGGCGAGCTGCATTTCCCCTCGCGCATTGGGCTGGCGGAGTAAGGCGCTCGCCCCACCGGAAAGCTCGACGAAGAGCTGCAGGTCTCCGTCCACGATCCTGCCGAGCAGTTCCAGCGCGCGGACGAAGTTGCTCTTTCCTGAACCATTGGCGCCGACGAGCACGGTGAGCGGTCCGAGATCGATCTCCATGTCCCGGAAGGAGGTGAGTCCGCCGACGTACACCTCGCTGATCATTGCCGACGTCATGGGGCAACTCTAATCACCTGTGCCGGCCGGGTGGCGCGCCACACGCGCCACCCGGCCGAGCGGGGGCGGTCAGACCGTGAGGGTCCAGGTGGTGAGGGTGCCGGCGTCGCCGGTGGCGTTGTCCTTGAGGGAGAGTTTCCAGGCGCCGTTGGCGGTCTCGCTGGAGAGATTCGTGGTGTACGTGGTGATGATGTCGGCGGCGCTGTCCGTGGTGGAGGCGGACTTGAGCACGTAGTAGGAGTTGTCCGGGGCGTAGAGGTAGATCGAGATGTCCCCGCGGAACGGGTGGGTGATGTTGACGTAGATCGTGGAGGTGCTGGAGGCGGCGGAGCGGGAGCAGCCCGAGATGGTGATCGTGCTGGTCACGACCGTGCCGCTGTCCGGGATGGCCACGTCGGTGCCGTTCGTGCCGGCGCAGGTGCCGCCGGTGCCGGTCGGGGTGGCGGTCGCGGTGGGGGTGGTGCCACCGCCGCCACCGAGGACCACGTCGACCGTGACCGTGCTGTTGGTGCAGCCGGCGGCGACGGAGGTGAGCTTGCTCTTCTCGGACGTGTCGACGGTCAGGCCCCAGCGGGTCTTCACGGCGGTCCATTCCGTGATGTAGCGGCAGGCGACCGCGCTGACCGACGGCATCCACTCGGCCGGGTCCTGGTCGCTCTTGGACTGGTTGACGTTGTCGGTGACCGCGGCCAGCGTGCGTGCGTCGCCGAGGTCGTTGGCGAACGACTGGCGCTGGGCGGACGTCCAGTTGCGCGCGCCGGAGTCCCACGCCTCGGCCAGCGGGACCATGTGGTCGATGTCCAGGTCGGCCGGGTCGGTCCAGGTCGCGCCGTCGTAGTAGGAGGACCAGCGGCCGCCGGAGAGCGCGCAGCCGGAGCCGACGGACGGCGTGGTGGTGGCCTCGGCGATCAGCACCTCGTAGCGGGTGTTGCAGCCGTCGCCGTCCGCGTCGATCCAGTGGTTGAACAGGTCGCGGTCGTAGCCGGTGCGTACCTCGGTGGCGACCGGCAGGTTCGCCACCATGGTCCGCAGCGGCTGGGAGACGGCCGCCTGCGCGGGCGCGGCGGTGACGACGGAGATCAGGCCCGCGGCGACCACGGCCAGCGCGCCACCGGCGGCGGCGAGGCGCAGCCGGGCGGAGGGCCCCCCGGCCACGGAGGTGGCGGGAGGGGCCGGAGCCCGGCGGAGGGTGCGGTTCATGTTTGTGCTCCCTTGCCTGTAACAAACGGGGGTCGCCGTCTTTCTAATCGACGAACCTCAAAGGAAGGGGCCCAGCGGATGAACTCGCACATATTGATTGGGGACTCTCCGGGAGGTTATCGCCCGGACGGGCGACAACCTCCCGGGCTGCTCAGACCGCCGGCGGGATGTTGTAGTTCACCCGGAACAGGTTGCGCGGGTCGTAGACCGCCTTGATCCGGGTGAGGCGATCCCACGCGTCCGCGTCGTAGGCGGTGGCCACGTCGGCGGCCTCCGTCTCGTACCCACTGAGGAAGTTGATCTGTCGTCCGCCGGTGGCCCAGGGGGCGAACGCGCGGATCGGCGCGGTCAGCGACTCGCGCAGCTGCTCCTCCATGCCGGGTGCGCCCGCGGCACCGAGGAAGATCGAGAAGCGTGCGTCGCGGTTGCCGACCGCGTTCGGCACCTCGGGCCGCCGGGACAGCGCGCCGCCGAGCTGGCGGACCTCGAACGCCAGCACCGGCGTGTCCACGCCCGGCCCGGCCACGTCGAGCAGTGCCTCCGCGGCCTCGGCCGGGAAGTCGTGCAGCAGCGCGCCCTGCTCGTAGGCGGGGATCGGGTCGACCGGGTCCGCGTGGATGGCGGCGAAGCCGGTGTACGGCATCTCGCCCACCGCGTCGATGATCGGCGTGCCGGCGGCGCGGGCGTCCGCGAGCAGCGCGACGCCCTCCTCCTCCGGGCCGAGGTAGGAGAAGCGCAGGTGCACGGAGAGCTTGCCGCGCAACGGCTCCGGCACGAACGGCAGCGGCGGGAAGCGGAAGAACGCGACGGACGAGGTGAGCGCCTCCGGCGCGTCCGCGACCAGGCGGCGGAACGCGTCCAGCACCGGGCGGGCGTCCGCGCCGTCGAAGAAGATGCCGCCGGCGTACATGCGGGTGACCGGCACCAGGCCGATGGTCAGCGACGTGACCACGCCGAAGTTTCCCTTGCCGCCGCGGATCGCCCAGAACAGGTCCGGCTCGTGCTGCGCGTCGATGCGGCGTACCAGGCCGTCCGCGGTCACGATCTCGGCGGAGCGCACGTGGTCCGCGGCCCAGCCGTAGGTGCGGCCGAGCGTGGAGCTGAGCCCGCCGCCGAGCGCGTAGCCGACCACGCCGACGTTCGGCGACGAGCCGGCCAGCGGCGCGAGGCCGTGCTTTGCGGCGGCGTCCACCAGGTCCTGCAGCTCGACGGCGGCGCCGACCGTGGCGGTCGCGGCGTCGGCGTCGATGCTGATCCCGTTCAGCCGGCGCAGGTTGAGCAGCAGTGCGCCGTCCGCGGGACGGGCCTGGCCGTGGCCGGTCGCGGTGACCGCGATCGGGAGGTCGTGGTCGGTGGCGTACCGGATGGCGGCCTGCACGTCCGCCACGGAGGTGGCGCCGACCGCGACGATCGGGCGGCCGATCATGGCCAGGTTCCAGGTCGCGGTCTCCTCCGCGTACCCGGCGTCCTCCGGTGTCAGGACCGGGCCGTCGACCAGCGCGGCTAGCGTCTCGGTGCTCATTGGTGGATCCCCCTCGTCACTGCGGCCACGACCGGCATGCCGCGCCCGTGACGATGAGATCTCCGGGCGGTCGGCATTTGATAAACGATCAGTGGGCGTTGCGTAGACGGGCGGGTGAACGGGCGCGGCTACCGCGCAACCGGGGCGAAACCTGGTCATTGACACTGCGCAGTGACACATATTACGGTATCGATGCCGGACCGGTTAAAACGTTTCATGTGGGCGGTCACATTGGAGCCGCTCGTGCAACGTTGAAGCAGCGTGTCCTGCGTGCAGCGCGCCGTCGGCGCGTGGTTGAAACGATTCTTGCCAGCGGTTGATGCCAAGCGTCACTCGTCGGGAGCTGCCATGCGCCTTCGTTCATCTCTGCGTAACCTCGCCGCCCTGCTCGCGGTCGTGGCGGTGGTGGCCGCACCGTCGCCCGCCTTCGCCACGGGCGGCGCGCGGGCCGCCGAGCTGCACACCGATCACCGCGACCGTCCACTGGGCACGGACGCGACTGCACCGTGGTTCAGCTGGCAGCAGTCCGGCGGCGGGCAGGTCACCTGGCAGGTGCAGGCCGCCACCTCGCCGGCGCGGCTGGACCGCCCTGACCTGTGGGACAGCGGCACGGTCCGCGGCGGCGACGTCTCCGTGCTCTACCGGGGGAAGCCGCTGCCCAGCCGGACGCGAGTCCACTGGCGGGTCCGGCTCAACGGCGGCGCGTGGAGCGCACCCACCTGGTTCGAGACCGGGCTGACCCGCGACTCGGACTGGACCGCGCGGTGGATCAGCCATCCGCAGTGGACGGACCGGCGGACGCACCCGGTGGTGGTGAGGCTGCCGGAGCAGAGCGCGCGCTACGTGCGGCTGGACGTCTCCACACTCGGCCTGCCGCTCGCGGAGCAGCCGGTCGACGCGCAGAACCGGCTGGTCCCGTCCGCCGGTTTCCCGGACCTCACCTACCGCCTGCAACTGGCGGAGGTGCAGGTGCGGCACTCGGCTGATCCGTCGGTCAACCTGGTGGCCGGGCGGGAGAAGTTCGTGACCGCGTCCGAGTCGGAGACGATCCGCAAGGAGTGGGAGCCGGCGCTGATCGCGGACGGGCTCACCACCTCGAACCCGCAGGACGCCTCGAACGCCGGCTATCAGAGCGCGCCGCACGACACCGCTGACGCGCCGGTCAGCCTGACGATCGACCTGGGCGCGGCGAAGGTCTTCGACGAGGTGGTGCTCTACCCGCGCACGGACACGCTCACGGCGGACGGGCGCACACCGAACTTCCCGGTGGACTACGCGATCGCGACGGCGGCCGACGGTGGTTTCCAGGTCGCCGCGACCGTGACCGGCCAGCGGACGCCGGAGACGTGGCTCCCGGCCGCGCTGCCGCTCTTCGCCAGGGACTTCAGCATTCCCGAAGGCATCACCAGCGCGCGGCTGTACGTCAGCGGCCTCGGCGTCTACGTGCCGAGCCTGAACGGCGCGCGGGTCGGCGACGCGGTGCTGGAGCCGGGCGACACCGACTACGCGGACGGGATCACCTACGCCGCCTACGACGTGACCGGGCAGCTGCGCCGCGGCGCGAACACGCTGGGCCTCGCGGTCGGCAACGGCACCGCGAACGCGTTGCACACGGCCGGGCGGTACCGGAAGTTCGCCCGTACCGTGGCGGATCCTCAGGTCATCGCACAGCTGGAGATCCTGACCGCGGACGGCCGGACGATGCGGGTCGCCACCGGGGACGACTGGCGGACCGCGCTCGGCCCGACCACGGTGTCCTCCTGGTACGGCGGCGAGGACTACGACGCGCGCCGGGAGCCGGACGTCTGGACCTCCCCGGCCGTTCTGAAGAGCCCGGGACCGCTGACCGCGCGGATCACCGAGCCGGTCAGGATCGTGGAGACGCTCCGCGGCACCGAGGTCTCCCGGCCCGCGCCCGGCGTGCGCGTCTTCGACCTCGGCCGGAACATCGCCGGGCTGCCGGAGATCACGCTGACCGCACCGGCCGGCACGACCGTGCGCGTCTACCCGTCGGAATCCCTGCACGAGGGACGGTCCGGGCAGTCGAGGTCCAATGTAGGCACGCCGATCTGGGATCAGGTCACCAGTGCGGGCCGGAGGCTCACCTGGCACCCGGAGTTCTCGTACCACGGCTTCCGCTACCTCGAGGTGGCCGGCGTGCCGGACGGCGCGACGCTGAGCGTGCGCGGGCTGCGCGTGATGGCGGACAACGACAGGGCGGGCAGCTTCGACACGGACGACGACGTGCTGGACGGCATCCACCGGCTGACCCGGCGCGCGCTCGAGGCCAACATGACCAGCATCCTCACCGACTGCCCGAGCCGCGAGAAGCTGGGCTGGCTGGAGCAGGACCATCTGGTGTTCGACGCGATCGCGCGCAACTACGACGTCGAGGCCTACCTCGGGAAGATCGTCCGCGACATCGCGCAGGCGCAGGACGCGTCCGGCATGGTGCCGAGCACGGTCCCGGACCGCGTGACGCTGGCGGGCGCGTACCGCGACGACCCGAACTGGGGCGGCGCGCTGGTGATGGTGCCGCTGCGCGCGTGGCAGACCTACGGGGACACCGAGCTGCTGAGCACGTACTACCCGGCCATGCAGCGCTACCTCGCCTACCTGCGCGGGACGACGCGCTGGATCGACGGCACCTACGACTACGGGCTCGGGGACTGGATCTCGCTGGAGAAGCCCGCGATGCCGCGCGCGGTGACCGGCACCTACGGCGTGTGGCGGATCGCGGACGGGCTGGCGCAGGCGGCGGACGTGCTCGGGCATCCGGCGGAGGCCGCCGAGTACCGGGCGCTGGCGGAGGCGATGCGGGCCGCGCTGTGGACCCGCTTCTACGACCCGGCGACGGGGCTGTTCGGCGGCGGCGGGATGGGCGCGACCGCGCTGGCGCTGGACATGGGCGCGGTGCCGGTTGACCTCAAGAACGCGCAGCTCGACCGCCTGGCCGGCCTCATCGAGACCAACGACTGGCATCTGATCATGGGTGAGATCGCGTTCCCGGCCGTGGTGAACGTGCTGACCGCGGCCGGTCACGAGGACGTGGTCTATCGGATCGCCACGCAGACGACCAGCCCGAGCCTGGGCTACCAGGTCACGGCCGGACTCACCTCGCTCGGCGAGATGTGGGACGGCGGCGCGGGCCAGTCGCAGAACCACTTCATGCTCGGCGCACTGGACGCCTGGCTGCTGACCCGCGTCTCCGGCATCGGCCAGACGGCGGACTCCGCCGGTTTCCGCCACCTGCTGATCGACCCGGCAGTCAGCCCCGCCGGGCCGTCACGAGCGAGAACCGAATTCCACACGGGGTACGGCCCGGCCGTGACCGACTGGTCAGTCAGCGACGGCGCCTACACGCTGCGGGTCACGGTGCCGCAGGGCGCCACGGCCGAGGTGCACGTGACCGGCACGCGGATCGCCGCGCCGCGCGGGGCACGGGCCACCGCGCCCGGCGTCTACCAGGTCGGCGCCGGCACCTGGACGTTCCGGTCGCGGATCTCATGAACCTCCTGAGAAGAAGGGCAGACATGCGGAGAGCGTTGCCGATCCTGCTGGCCGCCGTGCTGGTGGCGGGTGTCCCGGGCGTGGCGCATGCCGACGCTCCCAGGAACAGCACGAACCTGAGCCGGTTCGACCCCGCCGCGTTCCGGAACCCGCCGAAGGACAGCCTCCCGGCGATCTACTGGTACTGGAACAACGTCATCACGCCGGAGATCACGGACCGGCAGATGGCCGAGATGCGCGCGAAGGGCGTCTACGAGGCGGTCATCTTCCCGTACGGCGGCGACGCGATGACGCCGGCGTTCCTGACCGAGGAGTGGTTCGCGCTCGTCGGTCACGTCCTGCGGGAGGCGCAGCGTACCGGCATGCGCATGTGGCTCTTCAATGACAACAATTTCCCGAGCGGCCGGGCCGGCGGTGTGGTCGTCAACGGCGGCACCGTGGGCGACCGCACGCTGCCCGCGCGTCCTGAGCTGCGACTCAAGGGCCTGCTCCGCTCGACCCGGATCGTGGACGGGCCGACCACGGTGAGCCTGGCTGAGGCCAGCGGCCTGTCCGTGCAGAACGGCGCGCTGGTGGTGGACCCGGACGCGCTGACGTCGCCCGCACCGCTCACGCCCGGAGCCGGCTGGGCCGACTACACCGCGACCGGCAAGGTGACGCTGACCAAGGGCGGCGTGCAGCTGGTGGTGCGCGCGTCCGCGGACGGCCGGAGCGGCTACCTGGTCGACGTGAACGAGCGCGGCGTCGCGAACGTGTGGCGCCTCGACAACGGCACCCGCACGCAGCTGAGCACCGGCATCGCCACGCCCGGGTTCGCGTCGACGCGTGCGCAGACCGTCTCCGTGACCGTCACCGGCGACACGATCGCCACGAAGATCAACAACACGGTGCAGCCGGTGGCGGTCGACGGCACCTATCCGCGCGGCGCGGTCGCGGTCTCGGCCGAGGGCACGCAGCGCTCGCAGTGGGACACGCTGACCGTTAGCTCAGGCTCGGAAACGTTGTGGGGCAACGACTTCTCTTCCGCTGCCGCGCTGGCCGACTTCCCCGGCGCCGCCACGCGCCTGGGTGCGGTCACGGCCGCGGCCGCCCGCCCGCTCGGCTCGTCCGACGCGGTCGAGGTCACCGGCGGCACCTGGCGGGTCCCGGCCGGGCGCTGGCAGCTCGACGTGTACGCGGAGGCGCTGCTGCGCGACGACTCCAGCGGCTACGTCCGCAACTACCTGGACCTGCTCGACCCCGCCGCCACGGACGCGTTCCTGGACGCGGTGCCGGGCGAGTACCTCCGCCGCTTCCCGTGGGCGATGGGCACCGTCGTGCCCGGTTTCTGGGACGACGAGCCGTTCATCGCGTCCGCGCAGCCGCACCCGTTCAAGCGCCTGCCCGCCTCACCCGGCCTGGCGACCGCGATCCGCGCGGCCGGTGGCACCCCCGGCCTGGCCTACACGGCCGCGGCGGACAGCACCTCGCCGGCCGCGGAAGGCGCCTACTGGCGGGCGGTGAACAACCTCTTCGCCACGAGCTACTACAAACGCCAGGCGGACTGGCTCGGCAAGCGCGGGCTGAAGCTCATCACGAACCCGCTGCTGGACGAGGAGGGCCCGCAGGACCGGATGCACAGCACCGGCGACCTGAGCAAGAACAACCAGTGGGCGCAGGTCCCCGGCACCGACATGATCACCACGGACTACGCGGCCGGTCAGCAGACCACGCTCGGACGCAACGCCGCCTCGGCCGCGCACCAGAGCGGCGCGCCGCGCGTGGTGATGGAGACGTTCGGCAACGCGGGCTGGCAGATCGCGCCGGAGTTCATGCACGCCACCGTCGGCGCGCTCGCGGCCCGCGGCGCGAACCTCACGTTCCTCCATGCGATGTGGACGGACGAGCAGGTGGTGAACTTCCCGCCGCCGTTCGGGCCGCGCAGCACGTTCTGGAACGACATGCCGGACGTGGACGCCTGGATCGGCCGCGTCGCGGAGCTCGGCCGCGGCACGAACCTGGCCCGGACCGCGCTGGTCCAGCCGCAGGCCGCGGCCGAGCGCACCCGCACCACGGACACCGCGCACACGCTGGACCACGACCTGAGCGAGGCCGCGTTCGCGCTGGAACGCGGCCAGGTCGACTTCGACCTGCTCAGCGACGCGTCGCTGTCCGGCGATCCGGCCGCCCGCTACCAGGCGGTCGCCCGGGGTGACACGCTGCGAGTCGGCCGGGCCACATATGAGCTGGTGGTGGTGCCACGGACGCCGTACCTGGACCGGACGACGATCCAGCGGCTCCGGGACTTCGCGCGCGGCGGCGGCCACGTCATCTCGGTCGGGAACCCAGACCTTTTCGGGGGTACGGGTGGGAGCTGGCACACCTACGGGCGGGGTGCGGTGGCGTCGGTGGAGGCCGAGGCCGCGCTTGGTGCACTGGCTGTCGATTCCGCAGCTCTCCGGCTGAGTCCGGCCGCGGACGCGGTGCGGGTGCTGCGGACCGGGCGCGGGGCGGACACCGCCTACCTGCTGGTGAACGAGAGTGCGGCGCCGGTGGTGACGACCGCGGGCTTCGACGAGCGGGGTGTGCCGGAGATCTGGGACCCGCGGACCGGCGCGACCGGGACCTCGACCGCGTACCGGGCCGACCGGGACCGGGTGTCGGTGCCGATCACGCTCGACCCGTACGAGACGATCGGCGTGGTCTTCCGGGCCGGTGTGCACGAGGTGCCGCACCTGGCCGACGGCACACTGACCGCTCAGTCAGTCTCCGTATCGCACGGCTCGCTCCGGGCCACGGTGCTCGCCACCGCTCCCGGTTCTTACACACTGACCGGTCAGTCGGGACGGGACACCTTCCGGGGCACGGTCACGGTCACCGACCCGCTGACGCCGATCCCGCTCGCCGGGCCGTGGACCGTGCGGCTGGAACGCGACGGGGCCACCGCGGTCGAGCGGCCGCTCGGCAGCTGGACCGGCACCGACCCCACGTTCTCCGGCAGCGCGGTCTACCGCACCACCGTGGCCGTGACCGCGAAGGACCTGGCCGGGCGACGGATGACGCTGGACCTCGGCGACGTACGCGACCTGGCCACGGTGACGGTCAACGGGCGGGTACTGCCGGCCGCGCTGTGGCGGCCCTACACGGTCGACGTGACGGACGTGCTGCGGCCGGGGACGAACACGATCGGCGTCCGGGTCACCAACACGCTCGCCAACTCGCGCAACAAGATCCTGCCGTCCGGGCTGCTCGGCCCGGTCGTGCTGCGTCCCGCGGCCGTGGTGACCGCGCCCCTGAAGGAGACCCGATGAAACGCCGTACCGTCTTCGCGCTCGGGGCCTTCGCGGGCGCGGCCGGCGCGCTGTCCTCGTCGCCCGCGGCCGCCCTCCCTGCACCCGGGGTTGCCGCGGCGCCCGGCGGCGGCGCCGACAAGATCGACACCGTGCCGCTGAACCGGGTCAGGCTCACGGACAGCCGCTACCGGCAGAACATGGCCCGCACCGCCGCCTACCTGCGGTTCGTCGACGTGGACCGGCTGCTGCACACGTTTCGCCTCAACTACGGCCTGCCCAGCACCGCCGAACCGCTCGGCGGCTGGGAGGCGCCGAACGTGCTGCTCCGCGGCCACACCACCGGCCACCTGCTCTCCGGCCTCGCCCAGGCCGCCGCGAACCTCGGCGACGCGGAGCTGACCGCCAAGAGCGCGCGGATCGTCGCCGCGCTCGCGGAGATCCAGGCCGCGGCCCCGGCCGCCGGCTTCACCACCGGATACCTGTCCGCCTTCCCGGAGCAGGTCTTCACGGACCTGGAGGGCGGCGCGAACCCGTGGGCGCCCTACTACACCGTGCACAAGATCTTCGCGGGCCTGCTGGACCAGCACCGCCTGCTCGGCAACGCGCAGGCACTGGCCGTGGCGCGCGGCATCGCGGACTGGGCCGACGCACGCACCGGCGCGCTGAGCCGTGAGACCATGCAACGCGTGCTGCACGTCGAGTTCGGCGGCATGAACGAGTCGTTCGTCAACCTGTGGCGCGTCACCGGCGACCCCCGTCACCTGGCACTGGCCCGCCGCTTCGACCACGACGAGATCTTCACGCCGCTGGCCGAGCGCCGGGACACCCTCACGGGCCGGCACGCGAACACGGACATCCCCAAGGTGGTCGGCGCGGCCGCGGCATGGTCCGCGACCGGCGAGGCCCGCTACGGCACGATCGCCACCTACTTCTGGGAGCAGGTCGTCCGGCACCACAGCTACGTGATCGGCGGCAACAGCAACGCGGAGTTCTTCGGCCCGCCTGACCAGGTAGTCAGTCAGCTCGGCGAGAACACGTGCGAGAACTGCAACAGCTACAACATGCTCAAGCTGACCCGGCTGCTCTGGCTGCGCGATCCCGGCCGCACCGACTATCTGGACTACTACGAGTGGACGCTGCTCAACCAGATGCTCGGCGAGCAGGACCCGGACTCCGCGCACGGCAACGTCACCTACTACACCGGGCTGTCCCAGGGCACGCGGCGGCAGGGCAAGTCCGGGCTGGTCTCCGATCCGGGCTCGTACAGCAGCGACTACGGCAACTTCAGCTGTGACCACGGCAGCGGGCTGGAGACGCAGACCAAGTTCGCGGAGAACATCTTCGCGGAGTCCGGCGACACGCTGCACGTCAACCTGTTCATCCCGGCCGAGACCGGCTTCCGGGGCGCGCGGGTCGCACTGACCACGCACTACCCCTACGACGAGACCGTGCGGCTGACCGTCACCGGGAAGAGCGCTGAGTTCACGCTCAAGGTGCGGATCCCGGGCTGGGCGGACCGGCCATCGCTGCACGTCAACGGCGTGAAAACCCAGGCCACACCAGGATCCTTCGCCACGGTACGGCGACGCTGGCGCAACGGCGACGTCGTGGAGCTGCGGCTGCCGATGACCCCGCGGTGGCGGGAAGCACCGGACAACCCGGCCGTGAAGGCGCTCACCTACGGCCCGCTGGTCCTGGCCGCACGGCACGGCAGCGCGGCCGTGCCGGTCATCCCGACCGTGGACGCTGCCACACTGCGCCGCGAGCCAGGAAAGGTGGAGTTCAGCGTCGTGGCCGCCGGGCAGCGCCTCCGGATGAGCCCGTTCCTGGACGTGCACCACGAGAACTACAGCGTCTACGTCGCGATCCCGCCGGCCCGGCCGGTGGCTTCGAAGCTCGCGGCGTACCCGCTGAATGGCTCTGTGAAAGAGAAACACCGTCGCTGGGGCGATGCCGTGCTGGTGGGCGGCGCGGCGCTCGGCGCGCGTGGCGTGGAGCTGGACGGCCTGAACGGTCACGTCGTGCTGCCCGCCGGGCTGCCCGCGAACGCGACCGGTCTGACCGCCGAGGCCTGGGTCCGTCTGGACAGCATCGCGAACTCCGCGCGCGTGTTCGACCTCGGCTTCAACGTGAACTCCTACTTCTTCCTGACCGCCCGGACAGGCGCGGGCAAGGCGCGCGCCGCGCTGAAACTCGGCGGCATGGACGGCGAGGACTTCGTGGACGCGGCCGTCGCGCTCCCGACCGGCGTGTGGACCCACGTGGCCGTCTCCGCCGGCACCACGCTGCGCATCTACATCGACGGCGAACTCAGCGGCGAGAACCTCGCGCCCCGCATGGGCCCGCTGCTGCTCGGAGCAACGCAGTTCAACTATCTCGGCCGCTCCCAGAACGTCAAACACCCGTATCTGCACGGCGCGATCGCGGACTTCCGCCTCCACGGCCGGGAGCTCACACCGGCCCAACTATGAATGAGATCTAATGCCCGGGTGAACGACGACAGGGCAGGGACACGTAACCTCGTGGTGGCGGTGCTGGTGATCTGTGGGGCGTGGGTGGCCGCGGGCATGGTCGAGCTGTTCGGCGTCTGGGTCGCCCAGCCCATGGCCGAGTCCGAGCCGATCCGGCTGTTTCCCTACGTGCTCGCCATAACCTCCACCCTGGCCACGGTAATCGGGTCCTGGAGAACTGTGCGTCCGACGTGGATCGCCGGCGTGGTGGTGCTCTCGGCCGCGGCCGGCGGGACGGTCCTGGCGGTCGACTGGGAGCCGACCTCCGTCCGCCTCTTCTACCGGCTCCAGCGCGAGGACTTCGCGGCGGTCCTCGCCCTCGACGCCGCGATGGACGTGAACACCGTCATCATGCCCGGCGCCCACATCAACCTGGGCCTCCCGCCGCACCTGGAACACCTGGCGATCGGCGGGACGGTAAGCCGGATCGGCGCAGACTCGGCGACCCTGTTCGTTCCGGTCTGGGCAAGATACCCGAAGCGCCCCGGCGGCTACGCCTACCTCGGCAACGCCACACCGGCCCCTGCCTACGCCTGTTACGACGACGAGTGCCGCACCCGCCTGCCCGTCGGCGACGGCTGGTACTGGCTCGAACGCGACACACCGGAGTGGGCGCGGTAAACCATGTGTGCAGGTGTGGTGGAGGATCGCGGCGAAGCCTGGCCGTGACGGCCGCCGGACCCGACCATGATCCGCATGCGAAAGGAACACCTGGTCAAGGACGTGCTGGGCCCGTTCGGCGCGGTCGGCGGCGCGTGGGCGGCGGTGGCGGCCGTCGAGTACTTCCACCTCCCGCTGGCCAACCTCTGGATCTTCGTCCTGGCGGTCTACGCCGGCGTGTACCTGCTCGCGGCCGTCGTGACCGTCTGGGCCGCGATCCACGCCTGGCGCACGCTCGACGGCCCGATGTGGAGTGCCGCGGTCCTGGCCGTCGCCATCGCCGCCGCGGCCGCGATCCAGCTGGTCGACTGGCTCCCGGTGTACGTGCACGGCAACTACCGGCTGAACCGCGCCGCCTTCGCCGCGGTGGCGGCCCTGTCCGCGGACGGCAGTCTCACCTCCGACGACTACTACGGCGCGCCCCTGCCGTGGAACCTGAAGTACCTGGCCTACGCCGGCAACGCGGCCACGATCGGCGCCGTCGACGACTCCGGGAGAACCGCGCTGTTCCTGGCCGTCTGGGTCGGCATCCCCGACGACGCCATCGGTTACGTCTACCTCGGCGACAGCCCGCCCGCGCAGGGTTACGACTGCTTCGGCTACATCTGCCAGGTCGACCGCTCCCTCGGCGACGGCTGGTACTGGGTGCAGTGAGGGCTACGTGAGCGGCTCCGGTGCCTTGGTGGCCGGGATCAGCGGAGCCGCGGGCAGGATCTCGTCGGCCAGCTCGGACTCGCGGCTGACCGGGTCGTCGGCGCGCGGGGTCGACGGGGTGATCAGGGAGGCGAGGGCTGCGACCACGGTCATGGCGATGGCCAGCCAGAAGACGACCACCAGACCGTCGTGGAACGGGCCGGCGATCAGGTGCGGGAAGAAGGTGCGGCCGGTCAGCTCGGCGGCGTTCTGCGGCGGGAGCGCGGCCAGCACGTCCGGGCCGAGCAGTTCCTCGATCGGGTTGTAGCCCAGGAACGCGGCGAACAGCGTGCCGACCGGGGGCAGCTCGGCGATGCGCTGTGCGGTGGCGGCCGGCACGCCCTCCGCGGTCAGGCCGGACGTCAGCGTGGCCGGCAGCGAACCGGCCAGGCCGGCCACCATCAGCGAGAAGAACAGGCCGATCGACAGGACCTGGCCGGCGTTCATGAACGTGGCCCGCATGCCGGACGCGGCACCGCGCAGTGCGGCCGGGACGCTGCCCATGATGAGCGCGGTGTTCGGGGCCGCGAACAGGCCGCCGCCTAGGCCGTTGACGAAGATGAGCGCGGCGAACGCGGCGTAGTGGAAGTCGCTGGGGATCAGCAGCAGGCCGGCGAAGGACGCGGCCATCACCAGCAGGCCGCCGGACGCGAACACGCGCTGGCCGAACCGGTCGGAGAGGTAGCCGGCGAGCGGGCCGGCCGCGAGGAAGCCGATGGTGAGCGGCAGCAGGTAGATGCCGGCCCACAGTGGAGTGTCCTCGTAGTCGTACCCGTGCAGCGGCAGCCAGATGCCCTGCAGCCAGATGATCAGCATGAACTGCAGGCCGCCGCGCGCCACCGCGGAGAGCAGGCTGGCCGCGTTGCCGCTGGTGAAAGCGGCTGTGCGGAACAGCGCGAGCGGGAACATGGGTTCGGTGACGCGCGACTCGATCAGCGCGAAGACCGCGAGCACGGCTGCGCCGCCGATCAGTCCGGTGAGGACCCACGGGCTCGTCCAGCCTTGTGTGTGGCCGCCGTAGGGCTGGATGCCGTAGGTGATCGCGGCCAGCAGCGCGGTCAGGCCGGTCGCGAACGTGAGGTTTCCCCACCAGTCGATGCGGCCGGGGCGCCGGGTGCAGGAGTCGTGCAGCGAGCGGTAGGCCCAGACCGTGCCGATCACGCCGACCGGGACGTTCACCCAGAAGACGGACCGCCAGTTCCACTCCGCGAGGACGCCGCCGAGCACCAGGCCGATGAACGAGCCGGCGATGCCCGCGACGATGTTGACGCCGAGCGCGGTGCCGCGCTGCCGGGCCGGGAACGCGTCGGTGAGGATCGCGGCCGAGTTCGCCATCACCATCGCGCCGCCGACGGCCTGCGCGACGCGCCAGCCGATCAGCCACAGCGCTCCCCCGCCGCCGTCGAACGGGTCCAGCGCGAGCGCGACCGAGGTGACCGTGAAGATCGCGAAGCCGAGGTTGTAGACGCGGACGCGGCCGTACATGTCGCCGAGCCGGCCGAGCGTCACCACCAGCACGGCCGTGACCAGCATGTATCCCATCAGCATCCAGAGGAGGTAGCTGACGTTGCCGGCCTCCAGCGGGTTGAGGTGCAGCCCGTTGAAGATCGCCGGGAGCGAGATCAGGACGATCGACGCGTTGACGGTGGCGATCAGCATGCCCAGCGTGGTGTTGGACAGCGCGACCCACCGGTAACGCGGATGGTCGACGGCGAGCATGCGTCCCCCTCGAAGACTTAGATGCACTATGCAGCTAATTTTATATCAGGGGGTTATGTAATTGGTGGAGTGACGTCGGTCGCCCGATCAGGTGGTCGGCTGCGGCAGGACCGTGCCCAGCTCGTCCACCTGGCGCGGTGTGCCCGGTGACCAGCACCGGAAGACGCCGCTCGTGGTGAGCAGCCCGGTCACGAACATCGAGACCGCCGCGTCCGCCACGATGACCGGCGCGCCCAGCGCGTCCGCGAGGCTGCCGAGGTAAAGGTCCTCCCTTGTCCCGCGCGCGAGCCCCGGCCCGACGATCAGCAGGTAGGGGCCGGTCAGCCCCGCGAGCCCGGCCGCCAGCGCGAGCGCCCTCGGCGTGACGATCCGGTCGCCCGCGACGAAGCCGCGCTCCCCGAACCCGATCTCGATCATGCTGACCCCCGGCGCGGCGAACAGCCCGACGGTCGCGTCCTCATCCACAAACGACAGTCCCGCGGGGGTACGACGTCCGCCCTGCACCGCGGGATGCCGCTCCCACGCGGCCCGCTCCTCGGAGGTGGCGGGCCCGACGGGCGCGAAGGCGGCGTGCTCCGGGGCAGCGGGCGGCACTTCCGGGAGCGCCTCGGCGACGATCGGTGCAGGGGTGACGGGTGTGACGTCGGGGGCCGGTGCGGTCAGTGGCTCGGGATCGGGCGGCGCGGTCTGCTCGTGGCCGGTGACGGCCGGCGCGGCGGAGAAGATCTCGACCGGTTTGGCGACCATCACCTCGATCGGACCTGCGAAGGCGACCGGGGACGGCGCCGCGGGCGCGACCTCGGCCGGGACCACCGGTGCCGCACTGATGGGCGCGGCCTCGACCTGGCCGGCCAGTGCCACGCTAACGGGTGGGATCTCGGTCGGGCCAGCCGGTGCCGCGCCAATGAGTGCGACCTCGGCCGATCCTGCGGGTGCCGCGCTACTGGTCGCGACCTCGGCCGATCCGGTGACGGCGTCGCCGGTCGGCACCGGCGCGACGGGTGCCGCGCTGATGGGTGCGATCTCGGCCGGTCGCGGCGATTCCGCACGATCGGGCTCAACCGGCGCGGGCGGCAACGGCGGTGGCGGCGGCAGCGGCGGGGACACCGGGAAGACCGGTTCGAGTGGATCTGCCGGGGCGAAGGTCGGCGAGTCGTAGTCCGAGGCGAACGCGGAGGTCCCGGGCGGCGCGGATCCGGACGTCGGAGACGCGAAAGTCTGCGACGCAAACGCGTGCGGCGCGAACGTCGGCGGCTCCGGCAGCGGCGGTCCGAACGTCGGTCCCACCGGCGCCTTCGGCTGCGTCGGGCCCGGCTGCGTCGGCCCTGACGACGCCTTCGTCCCTGCCGGTGCCGCGGCCGGTGCGGAGGTCGCGGCCGGTGCGAAGGACGCGGCCGGTGCGAAGGACGCGGCCGGCGCGGAGGACGCGGCCGGCGCCGGGAACGGCGGTGGCGCGAACACCGGGGACGCGAACGTGGGCGCCTCCGACGGCGGGATGAACGGGGGCACCTCCGGCTCGTCGCGGCCCGGTGTTCTGCCCGGCCGGCCCACCGGCGTCCCGGTCGGCGGTCTCCACACGGGTGGCGGCAGCAGTTCCGTGCCGGCCGCCTCGCCCGGCGCGCAGAGCAGCCACTCCAGCGGCAGCACGGACGGGTCGAGCAGCGCCTTCTCCGGCAGGACCACCGGCTGTCCCAGCTCGTCCGCGAGGCGGCGGCCGGCGACGGCGGGGCGTACCGTCGGTGCGTATCGGCCGATCGGGACCAGGCGGACGGCGGCCGCGATGCCACCGAAGTGCTCCGCGACCAGGTCGGGGAGCACGTCGAAGTAGTCGGCGCGGGCGGTCACCGCGGGGGCGCTGAGCACCGCGACGCGGCCGGGCTCCTCGGGCAGCGACGCCAGCACGGTGCGGAGCGCGCCGAGCGAGTCCCCGTCCCCGCGCAGCGTCAGCGTGGACCCGATGGTCTCCGCGTGCAGGCCCCACCCGCCCGGCAAGCCGTACACCGTCACCGGTCACCTCCTGTCCGCCGTCACCGCTCCCGACCCACGACGGGGGCGGGTGGGCGGAAGTTCAACGGGATCTCCCGGAAATCGGGTTGAACTCCGCCGGGCGGCGCTGCGTCGTGGGTGCGAGGCGAGGGAGGGCGAATGAACGGGACCATGCTCGGCGAGGTCGTCGGCGACGCGCTCGTGCTGCACACCGGCGCCGACCCGCGCGACGATCTGCTGACCGCGCTGGCCGCGCTGCCGCCGAGCGGACGCTGGTCGACCGTGGTGACCGGCCCGTCCGTGACCGAGCTCACCGACCTGGGCACGGTGCTGCCGGGCGCGATCCTGGCGCACCTGATCGACGCGCGGGAGGGCATCCGCTGGCTGCCGGTGGGCGCGTTCGCGGGGGAGGCGCCGTCGCTGGAACTGCTGGGCCTGCCCGTGGTGCGGGTCGGCGCGCTGAAGCCGGAGCCGGTCGCGGCGGAGACGATCGCGCTGCTCACGGCGGTCCGGCCGCCGATCACCGCGCGCTGGGAGCCGGTCGAGGTAACGGTGGAGCAGGCTGCGGGGCCCGAGGAGAAACAGCCGGATACGCCGGTCACCGGCTGGGTGCGGGTCCTCGGCGAGGCCGGGCCGGACGATCGGCGGGAGCTGAACGCGCTGCTCGGTGCGCGGTACGACGCCTACGCCCGCCTGGTCAGCCGCACGCTCGCGGAGCAGCCGGGCCTGCGCGGCGGTTTCGACCCGGCCGCCGGCGTCCCGGGCCTGGTCGCGGTGCGGGCATACGTGACGGACGAACGCCGTGCGCTCAACGCCTTCCTGCGGTCCGGCGACGGGGACGGCACGCTGCTGGCCCGCTGCCTGGCCGGCGCACTCCTGCGGCTGCCGACCGCGATCGGCCCGGTCTTCGCGCGGCATGACGGGACGCCGTCGCGCTACCGGCCGGGCCTGGAGCTGATCGAGCCCGGGTTCGTCGACGCGGCGCTGACGCCGGGTGACGTGGCCGAGGGCGGGGTGGAGTACGCGATCTGGTCCGTCAGCGCGCGCCGCCTGGCCGGGCTGGGCGACGCGCCGGGCGCGGTGCTGTTCCCGCCTGGCGCCCGGTTCACCGTGCTGGCGGTCGACCCGCCAGCCGAGGACGGGCGCCCGGCCCGGGTGCTGCTGTCCGAGTCCGCGACGACCGCGGCGCCGGAGCGGATGCTGACCCGGCTGCGTGCAGCGGCCCGGTCCGGCGGCGCGCCGCTCCCCCTGGACTTCCCGGTCGGTCTCGACGAGCGCGGCCGCGGCTTCTCCGACACTCCCCCTGCTGGAGGCAACTGATGATCACGGTCTCGCAGACCGAGCCGGACTGCCTGCCGACGATCGGCGCGGCGCTGGCCGCGGCCGGGCCGGGCGCGACCGTCTTCGTGCAGCCGGGCACGTACCGGGAGCAGCTGCGCCTGCCGCGGGACGTGACGCTGCTGGCCGAGGACGGTCGCGGCAGCGTGATCGTGGACGGCGGCGACGGCGTGGCGGTCTTCGCCTCGGCCGGTACGGCCACGCTGCGCGGCCTGGTGCTGCGCGGCGGCGGCCCCGGTTTCCCGGCCGTGCAGGTGGGCGCCGGGACGCTCGCGCTGGACGACTGCGCGATCGAGGCCGCGGGCGTGGTGGCGCTGCACGTGCCGTCCGGCCGGATCGCGGCGCGCGGCTGCACGGTGACGAACCCGGACGGCGTGGGCGTGCTGGCGGAGCGGTCCGGCACCGGGATCCTGGACTCCACGGTGGTCAGCGGCATCGGTACGACCGGCGTGGTGCTGGCGCACGGCGGCGAACTGACGCTGCGCACGTGCACGGTCCGGGAGACCGGCGGCGCCGCGGTGCTGACCGCCGGCGACGGCCGGGCCACGCTGGAGGACTGTGACATCAGCGCCTCCACCGGCCCGGCGATCGCGGTCGAGCAGGGCGGGCAGCTGACCGCGCGCGGCACCACCGTGCACGACACACCGGGCGGCGGCCTGCAGGTCACGGACGGACGGCCGGAGTTCTCCGGTTGCACCGTGTCCGGGACCGGCGGTCACGCGGTCGTGGTCACCGGCGACGCCGGGCCGGTGCTGACCGACTGCACGGTCAGCGGCGGTGCCGGGCACGCGCTGGTGCTGGTGGAGCGCGCGGCCGGACGCTACACGGGCTGCACGTTCACGGCCGGTTCCGCGGCCGCGGTGGTGCTGAGCGGCGAGTCCGCGCCGGTGTTCACGCGGGGTGCCGTGCACGGTGGCGGCGCGACCGGCGTGCTGATCCGGGACGACGCGCACGGCACGTTCGCCGGCACGGCCGTGGACGGTGGTGACTTCGGGTTCGCGATCGACGGCGGCGGCCGCGGCACGCTGGACGACGTGACCGTGGACGGCTGCACGCGGGCCGGGTTGCAGGTCGCGGACGGTGGTGACGCCACGGTACGCCGCGGCGACGTGCGTGGCGGCGGGGTCGCGGCCGTGCTGGTCGGCGCCGCGGGCACGGTCGTGCTGGAGGAGACGACGCTGCGCGACGCCGCCGTGGGCCTGCTGGTGACCGGCACCGGCACCGCGCGCGGGACCGGCTGCGAGCTGCGCGGCGCGAGGACCGACGGCGCGCGGGCGGACGCGGGCGCGACGCTGACGCTGGTCCGCAGCCGGGTGACCGGCAACGGCGGCATGGGCGTACGGCTGGCGCCGGGCGCGCACTGCACGCTGGACGGCTGCGAGGTGACCGGCAACGGCGCGGGCGACAGCGGCCCGTCGTCCGCCCCGCTCGTGCCGGTGGAGCGCCCTGCCGCGGCCCCGGCCGAGCGCCCGGCCGACGAGGTGCCGGTCAAGGACGCCGGGACCGGTGACGCCGCGGCCGCACTGCTGGACGAGTTGCAGCGGCTGGTCGGCCTGGCCGGGGTGAAGCGGGAGATCGCCACGCTGGTCGGCCTGCACCGGATCAGCCGTCAGCGGTCCGCGGCCGGGCTGCCGGTGCCGCCGATGTCCCGGCACATGGTGTTCGCGGGCGCGCCCGGTACCGGTAAGACCACGGTGGCGCGGCTGTACGGGAAGATCCTGGCCTCGCTGGAGGTGCTGCCGGGCGGCCAGCTGGTCGAGGTGTCCCGGGCCGACCTGGTCGCGGAGCACGTGGGCGGCACCGCGGTGAAGACGCAGGAGCGGTTCACCGAGGCGATCGGCGGCGTGCTGTTCATCGACGAGGCGTACACGCTGTCCCCTGTGGAGGGTGGCGGGGGCGGGCACGACTTCGGCCGCGAGGCGATCGACATGCTGGTCAAGCTGATGGAGGACCACCGCGAGGAGGTGGTGGTGATCGTGGCCGGCTACTCGCCGCAGATGCGCGCGTTCATGGACTCCAACCCCGGCCTGTCGTCCCGGTTCGCGAAGACGGTGGAGTTCGAGAGCTACGCCACGCACGAGCTGGTGAGCATCGTCGAGTCGCTGTGCCGCACGCACCACTACGCGCTGGAGTACGACACGCGCACCGCGCTGGAGCGGCTGTTCGACGGCATGGCGCGCACGGAGTCGTTCGGCAACGCGCGCGTGGCCCGGAAGGTCTTCGAGGACATGATCGGGCGGCAGGCGTTCCGGCTGTCCCAGGAGGGCACGCTGGACGGCGTCGAGCTGGCCCGGCTGATGCCGCAGGATCTGGGCGAGGCGGAGGTGTCCGGGCTCGGCGAGCAGCGCCGCGAGCTGGACGCGTTGCTGGACAAGCTGCAGCGGATGGTCGGGCTGACCGAGGCGAAGCGCGAGGTCGCGGAGCTCATCGACCTGCTCGCCTCGTCCCGGGCCCGCGTCGAGGCCGGGCTGCCCGCACCGCCGGTCTCCCGGCACCTGGTCTTCTCCGGCCCGCCCGGCACCGGAAAGACCACCATGGCCCGGTTGTACGGCCGGCTGCTGGCCGCGCTCGGCGTACTCCCGTCGGGTCAGGTCGTGGAGGTGTCGCGCGCGGACCTGGTCGGCGAATATCTGGGGCACACCGCGCACCGGACCACGGAGGCGTTCGAGCGTGCCCGCGGCGGGCTGCTGTTCATCGACGAGGCGTACACGCTGACGAACGCCGGTGGCGGCCAGGACTTCGGCCGCGAGGCGGTGGACACGCTGGTCAAGCTGATGGAGGACCACCGGGACGAGGTCGTGGTGGTGGCGGCCGGTTACGAGCGGGAGATGGCCACGTTCCTGGCCGCGAACTCGGGCATGGCGTCGCGGTTCACCCGGCACATCCACTTCGGCAACTACACGCCGGACGAGCTGGTCGCGATCTTCGAGGGCTTCGCCCAGTCCAGCGGCTACGACTGTCCGGGAGGGACGCTGGTGGCGCTGCGCGAGCACTTCGAGCGGGTGCCCAAGGACCACACCTTCGGCAACGCACGGTACGCCCGGCAGGTGTTCGACGAGGCCGTGACGCGCCAGGCCGGCCGCATGCGGACGCTCCGGAGCCCGAGCGTGGACGAGATGCGCATGCTGGTGGTCCAGGACGTGGCACCGCACCTGACCGGGATCCCGGCGTCATGACCGGGCGTGCGCGTGACGGCGAGGGCCGGTCGTGAGCCGGGATCTGAGCGTGGCCGCGGGCCGCGACCTCAACGACGCGGACCGGGCGATGGCGTCCGCCTGCGCGACCGAGGGCGGCGTGGACGCGCTCTGGCGCACCGGAGACCGCTACCTGGCGCTGACGGACGAGGTGCCGGAACCGTTGCGGCAGCTCGGTGTGCGGCCGCTCGGCGACGAGCCGGGCGTGCTGGCGCTCGCGCACCTGCTGTGGAGCCGCGAGCCGGCCGACCCGCCGGTGAGGATCGCGGCGCTGTTCGACAAGGTGGCCGGACGGCCCGGTTTCGCGGCCGAGCGGGAGACGCTGGACGAGCCCGAACGCGGCTTGGTGCTGGCCTACCTGCGGGCCGGCGCGCCGGTGCTGCGGACCACCGCCACCATGCCGGACGTGCTGGCGCCGGACTCCGGCGTGCGGGTGGCGATCGGCTTCCGCACCGACGGGCGGTACGTGTGGACGGACGCGGCCGGGCACTACCTCGACCGGTACGGCAAGGTCGCGGATCCGGGGCTGCTGGCGCACATCCGAGCCCGGGGTCACCGGTTCACGGCGCCGGGCACGGTCGCGCTCTTCCGGGCCGCGGTGCTGCTCCAGGCGCGGGGGCGATGATGCTGCAGGCCGTACCCGCGCTGGTGTCGTTGCTGCTGGTCGCCCCGGTCCCGGTGGAGATCCCGCCGCTGCCCTCGACCTCGAAGGGGTGCGTCGGCGCGTCGCCCGAGGTCGCGCGCACGCCGTCCTGGGCCCAGGAACGGATGGCGCCGCACCAGCTGTGGCCGCTCACCCGCGGCGAGGGCGTGCTGGTCGCGGTGCTGGACACCGGCGTCAGCGCCACCGTGCCGTCGCTGACCGGCGCGGTCCGGCGCGGCACCGACCTGGCGGGCGGCGGCGCCGCGGACAACGACTGTCTCGGCCGGGGCACCGCGCTGGCCGGGATCGTGGCCGCGCGCCCGGTCTCCGGCGCCGGCCCGGTCGGCATGGCCCCGGGCGCGCAGATCCTGCCGATCCGGATCACGGACAGGGACGGGAAGATCACGCCCGCGCGCCTGGCGGACGGCCTGCGCGCCGCGACCGCGGCCGGCGCGGACGTGGTGCTGTCCGGTGCCGGCGTCCCGGCCGCGAACGCGTCGCTGCGGGCCGCCGTGCAGGCCGCACTGGCCTCGAACGTGCTGGTGGTGGCCGCGGTGCCGGAGACGACCGGCGACGCGGACCCGGTGGGGACGGCCTGGTTCCCCGCGGCCTACCCGGAGGTGCTGGCGGTCGCCGGCGTCACCGCGGCCGGCCTGCCCGCGGCCGTGCACGGCGAGGCGGCCGGGATCGACCTGCTGGGCCCCGCCGAGGGCGCGGTCGGCCCGGCACCGGCCGGGGACGGGCACTACAGCGTGACCGGCGCGGCCGTCGCCGCGGCCTACGTGGCGGGCGCGGCCGCGCTGGTCCGCGCCTACCATCCGGACCTGGCGGCCGCCGAGGTCGCCGCACGGCTGCTCCAGACCGCGGAGCCCGCCCCCGGCGGCCCGTCGCCGCTGACCGGCGCCGGCGTGGTCGACCCCTACGCCGCCGTGACCGCGCTGGTCACCGCGGACGCGCCGGTGACCTCGGACGTCCGCCCGGAGCCGGCCGTGCTGCCGCCTCCCCCGGTCCGCGACCCGGCCGGCCCGATCGCGGGCGTAGTGGCGATGGTCATCGCGGGCGCCTGCCTGATCGGCCTGGCGATCGCCGCCGCGGTCCGTGGCCGCCGCTCCCCCGCCCTGAGTCCAGACACAGCCGCCTGATCCCGGGCACAGTCACCTGATCCCTGACTCAGCCCTCTGATCGCACGATCAGGCCTGGTCGAGACACCGCAGAGCCTCGCCTCCTCCTGGGTGGCGAGGCTCTTGCGTATTACCTGTCCCCGCCGCGGCGATCGCGCCACGGCAGGGACAGGAGTGCACGGGAACTCGCGTGGTCTTCGGTGAGCAGCGACGGCCCCGGTTCTAGGTGGTGGGTGTGAGGACGCGATCCGGGTCGGCCCAGGCGGTCTGGATGAGTTTGCTGCCGCGGCGGGTGCAGAAGAGCGCGCGCCCCGGCGGGAGGTTGCGGGGTTTGACGCCGCCGAGCAGCGAACCCTCCGTGGGCGGGCAGGAGAGCGCGACGTCGGGGCTGTTCGTCTCCTGCATGCGGCGGATCAGCGGGTCCATCGACATGCGGGACACGTTGGCTGCGCCGCGGGTCAGGATCACGTGGAAGCCGATGTCCGCGCCCTGCGGGAGGAACGGGATGAGCGGCTGCAGCGGTCCGTCCATGCCGCCGAGCATGTCGTAGTCGTCGACCAGGATGAACAGGCGTGGGCCGGTCCACCAGTCGCGCCGGCGCAGCTGTTCCGGCGTGATGTCGGCGCCGGGGAGGCGGGGGCGCAGGCCGGCGACCGCGTCCGCGACCGTGGCCCGGGTGGAGTCGGCGGAGACGGAGTAGCCCAGCCGGTACGGCTCGTCGATGGCGTCGAAGAGCTGGCGCCGGTAGTCGACGACCATGATGCGGGCCTCCGCGGGCGTGTAACGGTCCATGATGGAGCGTGCCAGGTGGCGCAGCAGGTTGGTCTTGCCGCTCTCCACGTCGCCGAGCACGGTCAGGTGCGGGACCTCGCCGAAATGGTGCCAGTGCGGCAGCATCTGCTGTTCGTCCAGGCCGAGCGCGACGCGCAGGTCCCCCTCGGGCGCGGGCAGATCCTCGGCCGGCAGCACCGCGGGCAGCGTCTTGACCGAGGGCGCGGACGGTCCGGTCCAGAAGTCCGCGACGGTGGCGGCCAGATCGCGGACGCCGTCGGAGACCGTGGCCGGGTCCGCGAGGCCGTCGATGCGCGGGAGCGCGCCGAGGAAGTGCAGCTTGTCCGGCGTGAGGCCGCGGCCGGGCAGCGCGGGCACGGTCGCGGCCAGGCGCAGGTCGATCGTGGAGTCGATGGCGTCGCCGAGCCGCAGCTCCAGCTTGGTGCCGATCTGGTCGCGCATCGAGTGGTGCACCTCGGACCAGCGGGCCGCGCTGAGGATCAGGTGGACGCCGAAGCCGAGGCCGCGTGAGGCGATCTGGCGGATGGCGGCCTCCGCGGCCTCGAACTCCTGGCGAACCGTGTACCAGCCGTCGACGACCAGGAACACGTCACCGTACGGGTCGTCCGTGATCCGGCCGTCCGCGCGGCGCTGCCGGTAGCCGGCGATGTCGTCCACGCCGAGCTCGGCGAACCGGCGCTCGCGCGCGGTGAGCAGCGCGGTGACCTCGCTGACCGTGCGGTTGACCCGGTCCGCGTCGAGGCGGCCGGCGACGCTGCCCACGTGCGGCAGCTCGGTGAGCGCGCCGAGCGTGCCGCCGCCGAAGTCCAGGCAGTAGAACTGCACCTCGCGGGGCGTGTGGGTGAGCGCGATCGCGCAGATCAGGTTGCGTAGCAGCGTGCTCTTGCCGCTCTGCGGGCCGCCGGCCACGCCGACGTGCCCGCCGACGCCGGAGAGGTCGACCAGCAGCAGGTCACGGACCTGTTCGAACGGCTTGTCGACGAATCCGGCGGGCACGACCAGCGCGCCGCTGCCCGGCCACCGGGTCGCGGAGAGGCCGCGCTGCGGGTCGGGCTCCAGGCCGGGCAGCAGCTCGTCGAGCGTCGGGGACGCGCCGAGCGGCGGCAGCCACACCTGGTGCGCGGGCGGTCCCTGGTCCTGCAGCTGCGAGACGACCAGGTCCATGACGCTCGGGGCGGTGTCGTCCGAGGGTTTCTCCTCCTCGACGACGGGTGCGACCGGGGCGGCGGGCAACGGCAGATGCTCCAGTTCGTACGGTACGACCTGCTGCTCCACCACCTCCTGCCGGACGCGCGCGGCCTTGGGGCGGTAGGGGCCGGAGACGTAGGCGGCCTTGAACCGGACCAGCGTGGTGACGTCCATCCGGACGTATCCGTTGCCGGGCGCGGACGGCAGCTGGTAGGCGTCCGGCACGCCGATCACGGACCGGGACTCCATGGCGGAGAACGTGCGCAGGCCGATTCGGTACGACAGGTGCGACTCCAGCTGCCCGATGCGGCCGTCGTCGACGCGCTGACTGGCCAGCAGCAGGTGCACGGCCAGCGAGCGGCCGAGCCGGCCGATCATCACGAACAGGTCGATGAAGTCGCGGTGCGCGGCCAGCAGCTCGCTGAACTCGTCGACCACCACGAACAGCGTGGGCAGCGGGTCGAGCGCGGCCCCCTTGGCGCGGGCGCGCTCGTACTCCAGGACCGAGGTGTAGCCGCCGGCCTGGCGCAGCAGCTCCTGCCGCCGGACCAGTTCGCCGTTGAGCGCGGCCTGCATGCGGCCGACCAGCGCGGCCTCGTCGGCCAGGTTGGTGATCAGGGCGGACGTGTGCGGCAGGTCGTCCAGGCCGAGGAACGTCGCGCCGCCCTTGAAGTCGACCAGGATGAAGTTGAGCGTCTCGGACGAGTGCGTGGCGGCCAGCGACAGCACCAGCGTGCGCAGCAGCTCGGACTTGCCGGAGCCGGTCGCGCCGATGAGCATGCCGTGCGGTCCGGTGCCGCCGAGCGCGGACTCCTTGATGTCAAGGTCGACCGGCACGCCGTGCTCGTCCACGCCGATCGGCACGCGCAGCCGGGTCGCGTCCGGCCGCGGCGCCCAGTGCACGCCCAGGTCCAGGTGGGCCAGGTCGGCGATGCCGAGCAGCGTGCCCAGGTCGAAGTCGCTGCTCAGCGCGTCGCGGGCCGGTTCGGCGCCGGTCAGGCCCATCCGGTACGGCGAGAGCACCCGGGCGAGCGCGCCCGCGGCGGCCGGGCCGAGCAGGTCCGGGTCGGCGAGCTTGGAGCGCACGGCCGCGCCGATCCGGTCCTGACGGACCATGGTCAGCTCGTCCGCGGTCACCTCCAGGCAGAGCAGGTTCTTGGCCGGGGTGAGCTGCGGGTCCTCCAGGTCGATCAGCAGCGCGTTGCGGTAGCCGCCGTTGACGAACCGGTTGCCGTGCGGAAGGCGGCCGCCGTCGCGGATGACCACGACGTACGGCTCCTCGCGGCTGACGGTGGCGCCGGCCTCGTACCGCGGGCGCTCCAGGAACTCCTCGCCGAGCAGCCGTTCCACGCCGTCGATCGCGTCCGCGGCCAGGCGGGACTGGCCGGCCGCGTCCCGGTCGGCCGGGTGCTGCGCGTGCGGCAGCCACTTGGCCCACTCCCACGCCTCGGCGCCGTCGTCGGCCACGCACAGCGCCAGCCACACCTCCTCCGGTGCGTGCAGCGCCACCAGCTGGGCGATGAGCGCGCGGGTGACGGACCGGGCCCGTTCGCGGTCGCCGGACAGGCGGATCTCGGAGAAGCCGGGCAGGAACAGCGCGACCGGCTGGTCCGGCAGCGTCGTGTACGCCCGGGTGAAGCGGCGCAGCGACTTCGCGGACAGCGGCTCCAGGTCCTCGACCGGCTTGGTCTGCATCGGGTTGATCCGCACGGCCAGGCGCTGCTCGCCGCTGCCGACCCGGATCTCCAGGAAGTCCGGATGGGTGGGGCGGCGCTCCCATCGGCGCGGCGTCATCGCCAGCGACCACAGCGAGCGCGGGTCCGGGTGCCGCCACAGCGTGGCGTCACGCTGCTGGACCACGAACTTCCGGACGCGGCGCCGGTTCTGCCCGAGGTAGCGCAGGTAGTCGCGGCGCTCGGCGTCGAGGCGGCGCTTGCGGTCGCCGCCGCCCCCGCCGCCGGACATGACCTGGCCGAGCATCATGCCGCCCATGGCGACCACCATCATGCCGGACATCAGGTAGCTCATCGGGCCGCGTGCACCGCCGGAGTACATCAGCATCATCACGCCGGACATCAGCGCCATCGGCAGGTACATCATCGCCGCGCGCATGCCGTTGGACTGGGCCTCGGCGAGCTCGGGCGGTTCCTGCAGATTGATCTCGCCGGTCGGCATCTCCGGGCCGCTGCGTCGCGCGGGCCGCCGGAACAACACTGTCGCCATGCCGCCTACGACGGGCGGAAAGCCCGCCTGGGTCATGCCGTCGCGAAAAACTCCGGAATTCCGTTGAACTCGCTCCGGCCGCGTCCGTCGTGCAATCCGTGAATGCTGCCGCGGCAACGGATGTGTGCCGGCTCGTCGTGGTCGGACCTGACCGGCGACTGGAGCTGGCCGTGCCCACCGACGTGGTCATCGCCGACCTGCTCCCGGTGCTGGTCTCGCACCACGGCGAGCAGATGGCCGAGACCGGCCTGACGCACGGCGGGTGGGTGCTGCAGCGCCTGGGCTCGGCGCCGTTCGACGAGGAGGCCAGCGTCGCCACGCTGGGCCTGCACGACGGCGACACCGTCCACCTGCGACCGCGCGCGGACCAGTACCCGGTGGTCGACTTCGACGACCTGATCGACGGCGTGGCCGAGGGCATCCGGGAGAAGGCGCCGCGCTGGACGCCCGCGATGACCCGCTGGACCGCCTGGGGCCTGGCCGCGGTGACGCTGCTGCTCGGCCTGGTCGCGCTCGGCCTGCCCGGACCGCCGCCGGCCCGGGTGCTGACCGCGTCCGGCGCCGCGGTGGTCAGCCTGCTGGGCGCGTTCGTGGCGAGCCGGTTCACCACCTACCGCGCGCCGGCCGCGCTGCTCGGCGCCGCCGGGTTCAGCTACCTCGCGCTGGCCGGCATGGTCGCGCCGGACCTCACCCGGGACAGCGCGCCGCTGGTCTTCGGCGGGCCGCAGCTGTTCGCGGGCGCGCTGGCCGTGGCGCTGCCGGGGCTGCTGGTGGCCGCGTTCGCGGAGCGGCTCCGGCCGTACGCGGCCGCCGCATCCGTCGCCGGGCTGCTGGTGGCCACCGCGGGCGCGCTGTCCGCCTACGCGGGATTCACCGGGGAGCAGTCCGCCGCCGTGGTGGCGGTGGCATCCACGGTCGCGGTGACGCTGGTGCCGTTCACCGCGTTCCGGATGGCGAAGCTGCAGCTCACGCCGCTGCCCACGGAGGCGGAGCACCTCCAGGAGGACATCGATCCGGTGCCGAGCGAGCCGTTGATCGCCGGTGCCGCGCTCGCCGCGCGCTACATGACCGCGCTGCACGTGGGGCTGGCGCTGCCGGCGACCGCGGCGCTGCTGATCCTCGGCACCGGGCGGCACTGGGCCGCGCTGAGCCTGGCCGGGCTGCTGGCGCTGGTCCGGCTGCTCGCGGTCCGGCCGATGACCGGCGCGTGGCAGCGGGTGGCGTTCACCGTGCCGGCCGTGGCCGCGCTGGTCGCGCTCGCGATCACCGGGCTGCTGGCCTGCCCGGACGCGTTCCGGCCGATCGCGCTGGCGGTGGTGCTGATCGCGGTGCCGGCGCTCATCGCGGTCTCGGTGCTGCTGCCCGGGAGACGGCTGATGCCGTACTGGGGGCGGGTCGGCGACATCGTGCTCACCGCGGCCGGCGTGGGCGTGCTGCCGGTACTGCTGGGCGTGTTCGACCTGTACGCCGCCGTGCGGGCGCTGGGGGGCTGAGCGCGATGCAGTCACGTCGTGATCAGGTGCAGGCGCAGTCGTACGTGCTGGGCCGCCTCACCTCCGCGCTGGTCTCGGCCGAGCCGGAGGCAGCGGAGTCGCCGTACCGCCGGCTGATCGTGGGTATGGTCTCCGGCATCCTCGTGGCAGCGCTGGTGCTGGGCGGGTTCGCGGTCTACGGCTTCCTGGCGCCCGGTGGCGCGACCGCGTGGCGTGAGCCCGGCATGCTGGTGGTCGAGAAGGAGAGCGGCAGCCGCTACGTCTACCTCGACGGCACGCTGCGTCCGTTCCTCAACCAGGCCTCGGTACGGCTGGTGCTCGGCCCGGCACCGAAGCAGGTCCGCGTGTCCGCGAAGTCGCTGCGTGGCGTTCCGCACGGCGCGCCGGTCGGCATCCTCGGTGCCCCGGAGGCGCTCCCGCTCCCGTCCGGCCTGGACGGCATGTGGTGGACGGTCTGCACGATCGCGGTCAGCGACCAGGCCGGCGCGCGGACCACCGCGACCAGCGTGACCGTGGACCGGGAGCCGGACGGCGTGCCGCTCGGTGACCGCGCGGTCATCGCCGGCGCCGGCGACGCGGTCTTCCTGATCTGGCAGGGTCACCGGCATCGGCTGGCCGCATCCTGGCTGGCCAAGATCTTCGGCCTGAACGGCGCGCCGGAGCCGGTCGAGGCCGCCTGGCTGGACCTGGTACCGGCCGGCACGGACCTCGGCGGCGCGGTCGTGCCCGGCCGGGGCGAGTTCGGCCCGGAGATCGACGGCCGGCGCGCGCGGCTCGGGCAGCTGTTCGTGTCGCGCAGCACCGGCAGCCCGGACCGGTACTTCCTGCTCCAGCGCGACGGGCTGGAGGCGCTGTCCGCGACCGGATACGCGATCGCGGCCGGTGATCCGGCGACGCTCGACGCGTACAACGGCAAGCCGGTCACGCCGGTCCCGCTCAGCCCGGCCGCGCTGGCCCAACTGCCCCGCGCGGCGCCACAGGCGGTCCCGGCCGGGCTGCCGGAGACGCTGCCGGAGCTGACCGGCCCGGCCGCCGGCGAGAGCTGGTGCGTGACCCAGCCGTCCGGGGAGGAGCCGCGGATCCTCGCGGCCTCACCGGCGATGACCGTCACCGCGGCGGCGCCGGGCGTGACCCGGACCGTGAACACCGCGGACGCGATCCGCATCGCGGCCGGCGCGGGCGGGCTGGTGCGGGCCGGACGGCCCGGCCGCGCGCCCGGCGCGAACCTCTACCTGGTCGTCGACTCCGGGGTGAAGTACCCGGTAGCCGGCGACGAGAACGCCGGGCAGCTCGGCTACGACGCGGGACGTGCCGCGCTCGTGCCGGCCGAACTGCTCGACCTGCTCCCGACCGGCACGCTGCTCGACGCGCGCCAGGTCCGGGGCTGACCGCCCTATTTCGAAGGAGGAACCATGGCGATCGACGTCAATGCCGAGACCACCACCGCCCTCATCAACGCGTTCGAGGCCGCGGCCGAGGACCAGCGCAACGCCGGCAGCAACATGGGCGACATCCAGGCCGTGCTGGCCGGTGGCTGGCAGGGTGCGGCCAGCACCGCGTTCACCAACAACGTGGACGAGTGGCTGGCCGGGCTGGCGAAGGTACGCAACGCGCTGGTGACCATTCAGGACAACATGGTCGAGTTCTCCAAGGCCAACACGCGTACCGAGGACGACAACCTCCAGGACGCCAGCACCTGGATCTCCGAGGCCCCGGCCTCCTGGACCTGAGCACACCACTTCCCGAGAGAGCAAAGGAGATCATCATGGTCAGCTTCAGTGTGGACCCGGTCGTCGTGGCCGGTGCGCTCGAGGACATGCAGACCCTGCAGAACCAGATCGACGAGTCCATGGGCACGCTCAACCAGGCCGTGTCCGCGTTCATCAACGCCAACCAGGGCGACGCGGTCACGGAATACCAGAGCGCGCAGCTCGAGTGGAACGAGGGCCTGGCGCAGATGCAGCGCGCGCTCGGCAAGGCGCAGACCAGCCTGAGCAACATCGACGGCAACTACAAGCTCGGGCAGCAGCAGGGCGTGAACCTGTTCGGCAGCCGCTGACCCCTCTCTCTTCTTTCGAAAGGCGGCGAGACCGTGCCGATCGTCATCACCGACGAGGTTCTCCGTGGGATCAGCGACCGGCTGACCACATGGGCGGCCCACCTGGAGACCGTGGCCGGCGGCGATTGGCCGGCCGAGCTCGCGAACGCACCGGCGGTCTCCTCGCCCGCCGGAACGGGTTACGCGGCGGTCCAGCCGAACAACACGCTCGGGCTGGCCGAGCTGGTGCTGCGCGCCGGAGGCGACTTCGTGCTGAGCACGAGCCTCGAGCAGAAGATCAAGTCCGGCGCGACGCACGTGCTGGAGCGGCTGGAGCCGATGTCTCTGGAGTCCGACCAGTTCGGCGTCGACCTGCTGACGTTCCTGGAGCGGAACAGCGAGATCGAGGATCTGAACCACGTGACCGCGGCCTCGATCGCCGAGACGTTCACCGCGCCCGAGACGGTCTGACATGCCGACCCAGGAAGAGGCGAACGCGTACGACAGCAACGCCCAGCAGAACAAGCCGGGCGACGAGGACACCACGCCCACGCCCGAGGGGCAGATGCCCCCGCCGCAGGAACTGCCGGTCGACAACACGTACAACTGGGACCAGACGATCAACCACGTGCTGGTCTCCGACAACGCGGACACCGGCAACAGCAACGCGGTGACCACGATCGACCGGAACCTGATCGCGATCCCGCAGTGGTACGTCTGGCAGAACACCTGGATCGACGAGCACATCACCACCGGTGTGTGGCACGACCTCAAGCCGGAGAACTACAACAAGCCCGGGTACATCTACCTGTGGCGGTGGGTGCGGCGCAACACCGGCTACGTCCACGACGACGACTGCCTGATGGTCCGAGTCTGGCAGAACAAGGAGATCCTCACCGCCTACAGCAACTACACCACCATCTCGGACACGGCGACGCGGCCGTTCTGGGAGTCGCACGACCACCCGGTGCTGAGCCGGCAGACGTTCGTCAACGCGGCGCAGACCATGGCGTACGTGGAGACCGCGACCGCCCGGATGGCCGAGGAGTTCTCCACCACCGTCGACGGCGTGGACGTGGAGGGTTCCGGCTTCCGCGGCTCCGCGGCCGAGATGTTCCGGTGGCGGCTCAACAACCAGGTCCGCAACGCGGAGGATCTCGGCAAGGACTTCGGCCGGGCCACGTTCGGCTCCGGCCCGAACCCGGACAGCTGGAGCCAGTCGCTGATCGGCGCCGCGAACCAGATCGGCGCGTTCGGCGCCGGGATGGCCAACGCCTGGCACCGCGACAAGACCACGACGCCGGAGGACGGGCAGACACCGCTCAGCGGTTTCGTCAGCCCGCAGCACCTGCACTACCTGCTGTTCAACCAGGTGCTGGACGCGTTCAAGGGCCAGGAGGCGGTGGGCTCCAGCGGCGACTGGCAGGGCGTGCACTGGACCGCGACCGTCAACCTGGGCGACGGCTTCACCGGCTCGTTCAACGTGGCGACCAAGGCCGGCTGGACGTTCATCGACAACCTGATCCGCAGCCGCTGGCTGCACGGGCTGAAGTCGCTGGACGACGTCAG
This sequence comes from Catenuloplanes japonicus, assembly GCF_000717135.1. GTDB lineage: Bacteria > Actinomycetota > Actinomycetes > Mycobacteriales > Micromonosporaceae > Catenuloplanes > Catenuloplanes japonicus. Next base: position 159,586 of record NZ_JNXY01000003.1, on the reverse strand, counting down.
CCGCGCGCAGGTGCCGCCGCTGTTCGACGCGTTCAACAAGCTCGACTCGAAGCTCGGCACGTCGCTGCGACCGCCGGCGCCGTCACCCACGCCCACGCCGCCCGAGGGTGGCGGGGGCGGCGACGGTGAGGGCGGCGGCAACTTCGACCCGAACGACCTGCTCAACGACCTCTTCGGCGGTGGCGACGAGTCCGGCGGCGGCGGGGGTGGCGGAGGCGCCAACTTCGACCCGAACTCGCTGTTCGGGGACGGCGGCGGGGGTGGCGGAGGCGGCGGTTTCAGCGCGGACGATCTGACCGGCGGGGGCGGCGGCTCCGACTTCAGCCTCGGCGGCGGCGGCGGGGGCGGCGGCCTCGACATCGGCGATCTCGGCGGCGGAGGCAGCGGCGGTACCGGCGGCGGTGACTTCGGGCTCGGCGGCGGAGGCGGCAGCGGACTCGGCGGCGGCGACGGCATCGGCAGCATCGGCGGCGGGCTGGGCGCGCTTCCGGGGTTCGGCCTCGGCGGCCTCGGCAACGTCGGTGGTGGCGGGTCCGGCCTCGGCGGCCTGGGCTCCGGCGGTGTCGGCGGCGGGCGGGACGGCGTCTCGCTCGGCGGCGGAAGCAGCTTCGGCGAGGACGACGGCGGCCTGTCGCAGTTCCCGACCGAGGTCGACGCCGTCGACATCGGCCGGATCGGCGAGGGCGCGATGTCCGCGACCGGCGGCGTCACCATGCCCCCGGACATCAGCTCGCCGTTCGGCCCGGCGCAGCTGACCGCGACCAGCGTGCCGATCCCCGGCACCGGCGGGACCGGTGGCGCCAGCGGGAGCGGCGGCATCGGCTCCCCCGGTATGGGCGGCATGCCGATGATGGGCGGCATGGGCGGCGGCATGCCCGGTGGCAAGGGCGGCGACGACAAGGAACGGGAGCGCAAGACCTGGCTGGAGGAGGAAGAGGAGGTCTGGGGCACCGACCCGGACGTCGCTCCCGCCGTGGTCGGGCGCGAGAACATCCCGGCCGGCGGCGACCGGGGCCGGCAGACCGGCACGCCCGGCACCACGCCCACGACGCCGGCGCGCGGCACCACCCGCCAGACCGGACGCGGCTAGCGCGGTGTCCACCGGACCACGACCGTGATCCAGGCGTCGTTCACGTCACCAGAACCGCGTGAACGACGCCTGGAACACCGGAAGGCCAGGTGGACAGCCCACTGAAGACCTGAGGGAGGAACGATGACCGGACCACTGCACAACCAGATCGAAGAGGCGTACGCGGAGCTGGAACGCCAGCGCGAGGAGCTCGCCGAGGTCCAGAGCGGCCTGGGCGACCTGCAGACCACCGTGACGTCCAAGAACCGCGCGCTCTCGGTGACCGTGAACAGCCAGGGCCGGCTGACCTCGATCGTGTTCCCCAGCAACGCGTACCGGACGATGGCCGGCGCGGAGCTGGCCGGCCTGCTGATCGACACGATCGAGCAGGCGCGCACGGACGCGATGCACGCGCTGGTCGGCCGGTTCGAGTCGATCATGCCGAGCGGGCTGCCGATGCTGGACCTGTTCACCGGCGACAGCGAGAGCGGCGGCATCGACCTGGACGCGATGGTCCGCGAGGCCGTCGCGTTCGCGGACCGGCCGCTGATGCGGGAGGGCGAGGCCGATGCCTAGGTACGAGGTGGACACGGACGGGATCCCCCGGGAGCCGTTCCTGGACTACAACGCGCATATCGAGGCGATCACGGCCGGCTACGACGAGGGGCTGGCGTACCAGACACCGGTCGTCCCCGGTGGCGCGCGCGCCGACGTCGACGAGCAGGTGCTGAAGCTGATGAAGCAGTCCCGCGAGACCGTCGACGCGACGATGCGGGTGCTCGGCGTCATCACCGACGGCGACACGCACATCCTGGAGCAGTTCGCGCACACCATGCTCGGCCAGGAGTCGGACAACGTGGGCGAGGCCAACTGGGGACGGGCGCACTGATGGACCGGTGGCGGGGACGGGGAGGGGGTCCGGCATGGCAATCATGATCAACGACGAGCTGTCGAACTTCTTCAAGATCTTCTCCGGCGAGGACTTCCCCGCCACCGACGAGGACAAGCTGCGCCGGCTCAAGGACGTCTACGACCAGCTGGCGGACGGCATCATCGCGGCCGAGCCGAAGCTGATGGGCGGCGTGAACCGCCTCCGCCACAACCTCGACGGCCCGGCCGCCGAGGCGTTCGTGCGGTCGATGGACGAGTACGTCCGCGACCGCGGCTACCTGCGCGTCACCGCCAAACTGGTGCGCCGCATGGGCTCCGCGCACCGCGACCTCTCCACCGAGGTCGAGTACGCCAAGCTGATGATCATCGCGTCGCTGATCCAGCTCGTCATCGAGCTGCTGATCGCGCTCGCCATGTCCTGGATCAACCCCGGGCAGGCACTGGCCCAGATGGCCAAGGCCAAGATCGTGATGACGTTCCTGGCCAAGACGCTGTGGGCACGCATCCTGATGGAGATCGCGGTCTCCATGGTCATGGGCATCGCCATGCAGGTGCTGATGGACGTCTTCATCCAGAAGTACCAGCTGGACATGGGCACCCGCTCGAAGTGGGACCACAGCAAGACGCGCAGCTCGGCCGAGGTGGGCGCGCTCGGCGGCGCGATCAGCCTGGGACTGGGCGGGCTCGGCGACCTGTTCCAGTTCCTGGCCAAGAAGACCGACATCGGCAACGACCTGTTCAACGTCCCCCAGCCGAAGCCCGAGCCGGACACACCGACGCCTGCACCGAAGCCGGTTCCGGACGTGCCGACGCCCAAGCCGACACCTGATGTCCCGGTACCCGCGCCCGTCCCGAAACCGGACACGCCCGGGAAGCGAGGGCTGCGGGAGGCGCTCGAGACCGGCGGCGAGGTCACGTCCGAGACGCTGTCGGAGTACCTGACCGAGGGCTTCTACGGGCTGATGACCGGCGAGGGCTGGCAGGTCGGCTGGGGCGCGGCGGTCAGCGGCGGCGCGTCCGCGCTCATCTCCGCGGGCGGCTCGGGCGCCGGGCACGTGCTCAACGAGAAGTACGGTCCGGGTAGGTCCACACAGGACGGGGCGTCGCCGCAGAGGAAGCACGACGGGCCGGACGTGGAGGTCGAGGTGCCGGCCGCACCGGCCCCGGCACCGGTGGTGGCGCCGATTCCGGAGGCGCCGGAGATCGACACCGCGTCGAAGGACGAACCGGGATCGGGCGCGGGACACCAGGACACGGGCGCGACGGCGGATTCTCCGGCACGGGGCGCCACCGGCGGGAGCAGCGGCTCCTGGGCGTCTCCAGGACAAACCTCCGCCGAGGGTACGACGAGCGGTGGCGCTTCGGAATCCGGCGACCGCGGGTTCGGGGGCGCGTCGCAGGGGAACACGAACGCCGGGACATCGGGCGGGGGCAGCACGGTCGCGAACAGTGGCGCGGTCGGGAACAGTGGCACGGTCGCAGGCGGCAGTCCAGTCGCGAGTGGGCCGGTCGTGAGTGGGCCGGTCGCGGCGGCGCCGATGGCGGGCGCGCAGGCCGGGAACACGCCGGGCGCGACGCCTGCGAGCACTGCGGTCACGGGCGCGAGTGGTGCGGCCGCGGGCGCGAGCGCGAGCGGTGCGGCGCAGACGCCGGGCAGCACGGCGTCGTCCACGAACGGGCCGGCCCCGGTCAGTCAGTCGTCGGTGCCGGGGAGCAGCAACCCGTCCGTGCCCGGGACCGGCACGTCGTCGTCCACGCCGTCCGCGGCCACGACGGCCGCCTCGACGCCGGGTGCGACCACGTCCAACGCCACCGGCACCCCGACCGCGGCGACCTCGCCGGCGGGCGCGAGCAAGGTGGCCACGCCGGTCGCGGCCTCGACGGTCACCGCCGGCACACCGGTCACGCCCTCGGCCACCACGCCCTCGGCCACCACGGCGTCGGCCACCACCGCGCCGGCCACCGGCATGCCGACGACCACCGGTGCGCGCGGTGCCACGCCGTCCGTAACGCCCGGCGCCACGACCGGGCCGGCTCCTCTGAGCGTGGTGCGGGAGGCTTCGGGCGTACCCCCGCTGCCTTCTGAGAAAAGGACCACGACGGATCCGGCGGCGGCGCGGGTGTCTGATGAGGACGCCGAAGGCGTCGATCGGCTGGAGTGGGACGGCGGGATGCCGGTGCTGCCGCCGATCGGGCGGATCCGGGCGACGCTGGAGAAGCAGGGGCGGCGGCGGTACGAGGCGCTGGTCACGGACGCGCTGGCGCTGCTCGGCGACGGCGTGCCGGTACGGCTGCCGCTCACGATCGACGGCAGCCCGTCGGATGTTCCGGCGGTGCTGGAGCTGGCCTACGTGCTGCACCGGTACGGCGGCGCGGACGTGACGCGGTTCGCGGAGCACCAGCGGGCGGCCTGGACGCCGCCGATCGTCTCAGGACTGCCGGGCGGTGGGACGCCGAACGGCGACACGAACGGCGACAAGTCCGGCGAGCCGACGGCGGAGAAGTCCGGCGAGCCGTCGCCCGAGAAATCCGGTGAGCCGTCGCCGGAGAAATCCGGCGACAAGGGGAAGGCGAAGGAGGAGAAGCCGTCCGCGGTGGTGCTCACCGGCGTGTACGACGGCACCGCGGACGTGGTGCACCTCGCGTTCGCCCCGGCCGGGACCTCGTTCACGCCGGCCGCGCTGGCCGACTTCGTGACGACCCAGCTGACCGCGCTGGATTCACCGGCGGATCCGGTCTCGGACGTGGTGATGCTGATCGACGGTCTCCCGGAGGAGTTCACCGAGCGGTACCGGGCGGCGCTGACGAAGAAGCCGGCCGAGGCCAAGACCACGGTGCTCCCGCCGAACACGCCGGCCCACGGCCTCCTGCAGAACGTGACCGGGGACGGCCTGTGCATGCTCAGATCGTCGATGCTGACCGCGCCGCTGGCGCTCGCCGGGCTCAAGGGCCTGTCGCATCCGGTCCGCGAGTTCCTGCGGAGCGTGCCGGGCCGGATCGACACGCCGCGGGGCCGGGACCGGGTGCTGAACGATCCGCGGGTGACGAACACGCTGACGGAGATCACCAGGGTGCTCTCGGAGATGGTGCTCAATCCGCCGCACGCCGGCTTCGGTGACGTCGCCCTGCGCGCCGTCTACGGCGCGCAGGCCACCACGTCCGCATCGGGACCGACCGTGCAGCGGCGCAGGCTGGCCCTGGCGGTGCGGAACTGGGGCGGCACCTGGAACAGCCTGGGCGGCGACCTCTACGGGGTGCTGCTCGCGGACGCGCTGGGGATGCCGCTGGTCATCGGCACCCGGAACGCACGGGGCGGCTACGTGCACCCGGACACCCGCAACAGCGACGTCACGGGACCGGTGCTGCGGCTGTGGCACGAGGGTGGCAACCACTACCAGGCCTGGCTGACCGATCAGCCGGCGACGACCGCGCGGAGGCCGTTCGCGGGGCCGTCACTGCCGCCCGCCGGCCCGCCGGCCGCGTCCTCCAGCTCGGCCGGGGGACCATCCAGCTCGCCCGAAGCTCCCGCCATCCCGCCGGAGACGCTTGTCAGACCGCCGGAGACGAAGGACGACGTCCCGCCGCCCGCGCCCCCGCCGCCTCCGCCCGCGGTCCCGCGAACGTTGTACCGGAACCTGCCCGGCGTGGTCGGCAGCACCTCCGTCCCGGTGCAGGACGCCGCCTGGCGTCCCCGCGCCGCCACCGACCCGGCCGGCCTCGCCGGCACGATCGCGGCGCGGGTGGCGACGTTCCGCGGCCGGGAGTTGACCACGGCCGAGCGGGAGGCCCTGCACGCACAGGTCACCGACGCCGCGCTGAAGGACGATGCCGCCTCGCTGTTCAACGGCTCCGGCTACCGCGTGGTGGTCGGCACCGGCACGCACGCGGTGGAGATCGTGCTCCACGGCGCGAGGCCGGGGTGGAGTCAGAAGAAGCGCCCGACCGGCGACAGGACCACCGTCACCGAGGTGTCGCCCGGACCCACGCCGGAGCGTCGCGCACCGCGCCGGCACGTGGACGAGTCCGCGATCGGCGAGACGTCGACCGGCGGCTACTCCGTGGCGGCCGGTTACAGCGGTGTCGACAGCGACCCGAGCGGCACGGTCCGGGCCGCGCCGATGGGCTCCGTGGTCGGGCAGTACTCCTCGCAGCAGCAGTTGAGCCAGTCCGCCTCGGAGTCGGTGCGCGCCAACGAGGAGCTCCCGGGCGTCACCACCCAGGACGGCACACAGTGGACGGTCAAGAGCGCGCTCAGCATGACCATGGAGCGACGCGACCACCCGCCCTCGGCCCCGCAACCGGCCGGGAACGTGACGATGACCGTGCTGGCGCCGGACACGTTCGACACCCTGATGGTGGCGAACCTGGACCCGGCCGCGGCCGCGCCGGCCGCCTCCCACGAGATCCCGCCTCAGGCATTCGTCGAGCACGTGTCCGTACCCCCTAATCTGCTCCGGGATCTGAAGGACACGCTGGGTCTGCCGGACAGCTTCACGAAGGTGGGCAGCCGGCACCGCGACGCGATCCTGGACCTGGTCGATCCGGCGAGCATCACCGGTGACCTGCGACGGCTGGCGACCGGCACGGTCAGCACCGAGAAGATCGTCACGAAGCGGAACTGGCTGCACAAGCGGCGCGGGTACGTGACGCTGTCCACGACCGTGGGCACGCCGCAGCTGGTGGGCACGCGGGCGCTGAAGGACGTGCGGGCCGAGTCGTCGGTGCGCGGCGCCAGCTCCGGCGGCATGAGCCACAGCAGCACGCAGACCGCGCGGCTGACCGGCACGGCCGGCCCGTCGTTCGGCATCGGCGCGACGCCGGAGCGGGGCCAGGTGCACGGCACGCTCGGTGTGAACGCGGTGGCGACCGCCGAGATCGGGTCCGGCACGCAGCAGGGCCGGGACCAGTCGACCCGGGTCGACGCGAAGAGCAAGGTGAACGGCGAGCGGATGCTGTACCGGGTGCCGCTGCACCTGGCCGCGACCGCTCATGTGGGAAAGAACCCGGTGGGCCGGCCGCGGCCGGTCGGCGAGCCCGCCTACGTGCACCTGTGGCTGACGCCGGACGACGCCCGGCGGTTCCGCTACCCGGGCGCGCCGCGGGACGGCCGGTCGCCGGAGCGGCAGCTGCCGCCGACGGTCGCGGTGCCGGCCTCGGACACCGTGGCCGGGCCGTCGACCTGGCAGCCGCTCGTCCTGCCGGACGTGCGCGGGCTGCGGACCCACAACACCGACGGCCGCCTGCTGGACCTGATGATCGCCCAGGCCGCGGACGCGGAGCCGGGTCTGCTCCCCCGGTCCGGCGAGACGCCGACCCGGCGGCAGCTGCGGAACCTGAAGCGGCTGCAGGACGCGGTGGAACCCTCGGCGCTGCGGGCGAACTGGCGGCGGCTGTTCGGCGGCGGGCTGCGGGTGTCGCTGGAGCGTCCGCCGTCGGCCTACCGGTCGTCCTGGACGACGTCGAAGTACGTGACGGTGGCGGTCCGCGCCCGGCATTCCGCGCCGAGGCTGTCCGTCGGCGAGAACGCGAACAACTACACCCAGTTCGAGGAGACGACGCAGGACGTGCGGGGCCGCTCGCGCGGCCGGACGCGCACGGCCGGGATCGGCGGCGGCGTCCAGGTGCAGGGCGGCATGAGCCTGGTCGGCAGGAGCGTGCGGCACCGGCTGCGCGGCTTCAACCTGCGCGTCGGCGCTACCGCGAACGTGCGGTGGCGCCGGCAGCAGGGCACCGGGCGGTCCGCCGTCTCCGAGCACACGGTCAAGGTGAGCCGGGACATGACCGGCTACGCCGCGGACCTGGAGTACTTCGTCCGGACCGAGCGTGTCGAGCGCCCGCGCACGCTGGTGTCCTGGCGCGGTGTGCACCGGCGCAGCATCCGGACGCCCTGGACCACGATGACGGTGCCGGACGGGTTCCTGTTCGACGTGCCGGAGCACGACTCCGACGCCCCGGCGGCCCCGGCACGGGCAGGCACGCCCGTCGTGTCTGTTTTGGACGCCGTGCAGCCGCCGGCCGGCACGTTCACCATCTCCGGGCCGCGTGAGTTCGTCGACCTCCACGTGGCCGACGACGTGCTGTTCACGGCCGCGGACATCGCGCTGAGCGACAGGCTCACGCCCGGAGCCGGCGGCACCCGGCGCACGCTGAACTGGACGGGCCGGCTGTGGGGCCCGTGGCGCAGCTCCGAGGCGCCCGGCGGGCAGTACACCTACACGTCCAGCGCGCTGACCGAACCGGGCACCGCGAGCGAGACGCACCTGCGGAACCGGCTCACGCCGGACGCGATGCGGTCCGCGCTGGACGCGCTGGCGGAGCGGGCCGACCCGATCGAGCTGATGCGCGGCGGCACGTTCACCGACCTGGTCGGCGACCTGGAGATGACGGTCCAGCTGGCCAATCCGCGCCGCGCGCAGCGGTCGGAGAAGGGCTACGCGATCATCAACTCGGACGGCGTGGCCACGAAGGTCGAGTCCAGTCTGAGCCGCGAGGTCGCGGTGGACATCGGCGCGGCGGCCGCGCTCGCGCCGGAGCTGAAGACCCCGGCCGAGGGCGATCCGCGGGACGTGCACCGGGCGACCGGCACGCTGACCGCGGGTTACACCCGCCGGTCGGGCAGGGGCGACGAGAACGAGATCGGCAGCACCGGCGCGCGGTGGGTGACGAACGACGGCCCGACCGAGCTGCTGATGTCCGACCTGATCGTCACGTTCACCGGGCGGGTCTCCACGCCGGGCACGCTGACGCTGTCGCCGGAGACGCCGCCGGTCACGGTGCGCGTCGAGGCGCCGGACTCGGTGGCGTTCCTGGTCACCGCGGACGAGGCCGCGCGGCTGGTGGACGGCACCGTGTCCACGGCCAGGTCGACGATCGGCCGGCCGCCGCCGTACCTCGGGAAGATGATCGGCACCGGTTTCGTGCACGACGCGGTGGACAGCACGACGCTGCGCGGCCGCTTCCGGACCGCGGTCGACGACATGGCCGGGGTGGACCGGGAGCGCGTCGCCGACGTCGCGACCGGGCTGATCACCAGGTCGAAGCTGGCCGGGGGCATCGACAACCTCTACGACGCCGGGCTGTCCGACTCGTTCGTGGTGGAGCACGCGCTCTACACCGACACGGTGACGGTCACGGTGCACGCGGCGCAGACCGGCCTGCGACCCGGGCCGGGGCTGCCGGCCGGCACCCACGCGTCGTACTACACGGCCACGGTCAGCACCGAGAAGCACACCGACTACCTGCAGGAGGGCCTGCGGGCCGGCGGAGCGTTCGCCTACGGCGGCGGGCAGCGGCTCACCACCGGGAACAGCGGCGACAGCGGCCTGCAGTCCGTGCCGGTCGGCGCCGGGACCTCGGCCGACGTGCGGGGCCACGGTCGCTCCACACAGGACACGGCCTTCGAGGGTACGTCCGGGTACGTCGAGAAGACCGGCCAGGCGACCACGTTCGAGCTCGATCACGACTACACCGTGTCGGTCACGGTCACCCGGGTGCCGGTCACGCTGGACAGTCTCACGCCCGCCGCGCCGGTGCCGCAGAGCAGCGCGGTGATCCCGGTGCCGGGCGCGGTCACGATCGGCGTGCCGGAGGTGCTCGCCGATCCCCCGGCCGGCATGGCCGCGCGGCTGACCGGCCAGGGCACGACCAGGATCGGGCAGGACACCCCGGCGGACGGCACGATCGCGCCCGGCGCCGACTGGCGGCCGCCGCCCGGCATGTCGTACTCGCTGGAGGGCGCGCTGGTCGAGTCGCTCGACGGCACCATCACGCGCGCGTTCGGCAACTCCTCCGCGGTCCGGCACACGCTGCGCACCGGCCACCTGGACGGGCTGACCAAGGGCCCGGCCCCGGCCGTGGCCGGCAACCTGCTGCGCGCGCGGCAGACCACCACGCTGATCGACGACGCCACGCTGCGCACCGAGGCCGCCACCGTGGCGCTCGACGCCCGGTTCTCCGGACGGCCGCTGCTGGTCGCGGTCTCGGACGCGGAGCAGGTCGACCAGACCGAGAAGGGCACCTCGCACCGGGAACGCGGCACGGACAGCGCGGCCGTGGCCGGGAACGCGACGCTGGGCCTGCTCGGCGGCAGCCCGCCGGAGCCGGGGGCGCCGCGTGCACCGCTGGACTTCGCGCAGAACAGCGGCCAGGCCGACGCCGGTGGCGGCGCCGTCCTCGCCGAGTCGCAGACCGCGGGCACCGCCGACTCGACCGGCGTGAAGCTCAAGCAGAAGCAGACGTCCGCGCTGTACCTGGTGGACCTGAAGCTGTTCGCGGCGCCGGCCGACGGGCGGACGATCCCGCTGCGCGAGCGCCGCGCGGCCGGGCAGCCGGCGTCGACGCTGGTGGAGAAGGGCGCGCTGGTCCGGTTCTGGGAGGCGGACGCCCGTGCGCTCGGCCTGTGGGGCTGGCGCGAGCGGTTCGGCCGGACCAAGCGCCTCGAGGACGTCCCGGTCCCGGACGGCACCCGGCTCGAGGTGGAGGACGGCGAGCTGCGGTTGAGCAGCGTGTCGGACCGGTGGGGCCCGGCCGACATCACGCTGCTCCCCTCGGACGACAACACGCCGCTGCGCGTCTCGCCCACCGTCACGCCCGCGCAGGTCGTCGCGCTCCTCGGGCTGCTGCCGCAGGGTGACCCGCCCACGTCGCTGGACCTGACCGGCTGGCCGCAGGCGGACGTGAACGTGCTGCAGGGCCTGCTCCCCGCGGACGCGCCGCCGATCGTCCGGCGGGCCCTGCCGCCGCCCCCGCCCCCGGCCCCGCTCGACACCATCACGGAGGAGGACGAGGACGACGCCGGCCTGGCCATCGCCGGGTTCGAGGACCTGCTGTTCGCCCCGCACGAGAGTCTGCCCCCGCGCCGCGACAACGCGGCCGTGGACGCCGCCTACCCGTGGCTGCGCGGCATCAACCCGCTGCGCGAGACCGACCCGCAGTTCCGGGCGAACTGCCTGATCACCTCGATCGCCACCGACTGGGCGCTGGCGGACAAGGGCGCGTACCGCTACCAGGTCAGCGGGAGCGACCCGGCCGACCCGTCGTTCCTGAACAACATCACCGGCAAGCCGGCCCGCCGGGTGGGTGGTTACGACGAGGTGCTGTCGCTGATGCGCGCGGCCGGCCCGGACAGCCGCGGCATCCTGGTCATCGGCGAACGCAGCCGTACCGTCACCCACGCGATCAACGTGGTCCACGACGGCGACGGCATCGTCTTCCTCGACGGCCAGTCCGGCCGGCAGGCGGCCCTGCCCGCCGACGTCGAGATGATGCGTTTCCTGCCCACCACGGACAACTTCCCCGAGGGTACGGCGTCCGATGTGGACCTTTCGGACCTGCCGATCGCGGGCGGGATCGACGAGACGTCGTTCAGCGCCCGCGGCCGGCTCCTGCCGTTCGAGGCGGACGGCGCGCCGACGAACGCGGACGGCGAACAGCTGCTCGCCCCGGAGCAGGTGCTGATCGGCGACGTCCTGGTCGACTCCGATCGCGTCTCCACCCGGTGGTTCCCCCACCAGAAGTCACACACCGTGGCCTGGACGCTGGAACGGGCCTACCTCCGGGCCGCGATGACCGGCCGGACGATCAGCGAGACGATCGGGTTCTTCGAGCGGAACCTGACCGCGTTCGGCCACTTCGTGCCGACGGCCCAGGCCAAGGCCGCCCAGGCGATGCCCGCGCTGCACGCGGAGGCGACCGCGCTGATCGACACGCTCCGCCACGGCGAGATCCCGGACGCCGGCGACCCGAACCCGCGCACCAACATCCGCACGATGAGTGACTGGCAGGTCGGGCTCGGGCGGCTGGCCCGGCTCTACGTGCAGGTGCAGCAGCTGTCCACGGCCGCCAGCATGTCGGACGGCAAGGCGATCGGGCACGGCGAGTCGAGCGCGATGGCCGTGCTGCGGGCCGCGGACGCGGTGGCCGCGGTGGAGGCGGCGGCGATCGAGGCGGCGGCGGGGACCGGGCAGACGGTGCCGGTCACGGACGACCTGGCGGGCGTCCAGGCGGCCGTCTCGACCATGCTCGACGTGAAGTTCGGCAGGCTCACCGCGGAGGAGTACGCGCACGCGGTCGCCCACTGGCAGCACGCGATCCACGAGGTCTTCCCGCACCTGCACAAGAAGCACGGGACGGCGCTGACCCGGACCGTCCTGCAGCAGCCGTTGTCCGCCAGGACGAACACCGCCTACGGCAGTACCGTCCGCGATCTCGTGGCGGCGGTCGACCAGGCCATGCTCGGCACCGGGCCGGTCGCCGACCGCGCCGTGCCCGGCCTGCCCCCGCTGCCGCCGATCCCGGAGGCGCTGACCAGCCCGTTCGTGGCGGATGTGCCGGTGCACCCGCACGGACCGGCCGCACCCGGCGGGCAGCGGACCATCGGCCAGGTCAGGATCGGCGCCATGACGGTCGGCAACGGCCGGCCGAGCACGAAGTTCGACAGCTTGCAGCAGTCGCACACCGTACCGTGGTCGATGTTCCAGGATGTGCTCCGGTCCTTCGACCACCGGCCGGCCCAGGAGCTGATCGGCTGGCTGGACACCCGCTTCCAGGAGCTCGAGCGCGACGGCGACCTCGGCTGGCCACTGGAGCCGAGCCGCCGGCAGCTGATCCGGCAGGCCCGGGAGACCGTCGCCGGGCTCGGCGGTGGCACGACCATGCCGACGAACCAGTGGGGCGACGTCGTCACGGCGCTGGTCAGCGCGTACGCGGTGGCGCATCAGAGCGCCGGTTCGGCCTCCTACGTCAACCCGGTCGACGCGCGCAACGGTCAGCCGGCCGGCCGGGGCGAGTCGACCCACCTGGCGAACCTGCGCGCGTTCGAACGAGGCGACCGGCCGACGGACGAGACGAAGCTGCGGGACGCGCTGGAAGCGCTCCTCGACGTGGAGATCACGCCGACCAGCGCACTGTCCACCGTGGAGCTGGCCCGCGCGACGGAGTTCTACCTGGAGTCCCTGGATCGGCTGTTCCCGAACCTCGTCGCGGCCCACTGGGACACGATCTGGTCCGCGATCGGCGGGCGCGAGGTGGTGAAGGACCACCGGTTGACCGGCGCGACGCTCACCATCGCACAGGTCTTCGAGATCGACACGCCCCCCGCGGACGTGGACGCGACGAGGACCCTGCTGCACGACTATGCGCAGGCCGGGGAGGACGCGCTGCGGTGGCTGGAGGCCTACGCGCCGGGCACGGACGACGACGCGATGCAGGTCGACGGCGAGCCGGTGCAGGACGACGCCGCCGCGGTCCAGGAGCTCCGCAGACACCTCGACGAGGAGGTGCCGTCCGCGCACGGCGTCGACCCGGAGGCGGCGCTCAGGTTCGCGCTCGACTACCTCACGGGACGGTTCCGCGGACTTCGCCAGCACCGGCCCGGCCTCATCGTCGACGCCGTCCTCGGCTGGCCGATGCTCGGCGACGTCGCGGACTCCGCGCGTGCCGCCATCGGCAACCTCCCGCCGCTCGGCCGCCGGCAGGTCAGCGACCACGAGCTACGCCAGCGGCCGTTGCACGCGCTCCAGGCGTTCGCCAGCCGGGAGAACCGCCCGGTCCGCCAGAACGCGGCACAGAAACGGCTCGCGGAGGTCAAGGCGAGCGAGGCCGTCAACCAGCTCAAGAGAAAGCGGAAGCGCGCGATCGCCGGTGGGGAGCGGCCCGCCGCGGTCACGCACGCGTGGGCGCGGCCGGAGGTGGAGGTCGCGCGGGCGTACCCGTGGCTGGCGAAGGTCAACCCGATGCGGGAGACCGACGCGCAGTTCCGGACGAACTGCCTGATCGCGGCCATGGCGACGGACTGGTCCCTGGCGGAGAAGGGCGTCCACTACTACCGGATCAGCGGCAGCGACGCGGCGGACCCGGAGTTCCTCGGCAACGTGACCGGGAAGCCGGCCCGGTCCGTGGACGGCTACGCGGACATCGTCGCGCTGCTGGAGGCGGCCGGGCCGGACAGCCGCGGCATCGTGGTCGCCGGGGAGCGCGGCGGCAGCGTCACGCACGCGTTCAACGTGGTGCACGACGCGCGCGGCGTGGTGTTCCTGGACGGGCAGACCGGGCGGCAGGCCGCGCTGCCGGAGGATCTGGAGCTGCTGCAGTTCCTGCCGACCACGGGCGGCTTCCCGGAGCCGCCGCCGGGCACGGTCCGCCCGATCCCGCCGATCGCCGGGCTCGCGGAGGACGTGCAGGCCCGCAAGGACACCGGCTTCACCGTCCACACGCGCGTATTTCCTGGTGAGGCGGTCACCGGGCAGTTCGACTCCGCCGGCGAGCCGGTCTACACCGGCGATCAGGTGCTGGTCAGTGAGCTGGTGGTGGCGGACGAGCGGATGGCGACCCGCTTCTACCCGGACCAGAAGTCGCACACCGTCGCCTGGACGCTGGAGCGGGCCTACCTGGCCGCGGCGCTCCGCAAGCGCACCGCCGCCCAGGCCGTCACGTTCATCGCCACCAACCTGGCGCACCTGGCCGGCTTCTTCCCCGCCGCGGGCACCGCGTCCGGCATCGCCATGCGGGACCTGCACGAGGAGGCGACCCGGCTCGCCGCGGAGCTCGGCACGGACGGCGTGGCCGACTCGGCCGGCGCCTGGCAGCGGGAGCTGAACCGCCTGGTCACGCTCTACACCCAGGCCCGGCAGCTGTCCACCGCGACCACGTTCATGCACGGCCGGGCCACCGGTCACGCGGAAGGGCCGGCCATGGCCGGCCTGCGCGACGCGGACGCGCGCGGCACCGCGCTGCCACCCGGCACCCCGATCACCGCCCGGAAGCCCGGCGTCCGGGCGACGATCACCACGCTCGCCGAGGCCCAGGTCAGCGTGGCGACGCTGCTGGACGTCAACGCGGGCGCGCTCACCCCGGACGAGGCGGAGCACGCGCGGGCACACTGGCGCGACGCGATCGCCGAGACGTTCCCGAGGCTGTGGGCGCACCACGGCGCGGCGCTGCTGGACCGGGTGACCGCGACGAACCCGATCACGGCCGCGCCGGTCTCCATCGGACCGGCCGCCACGCTGCCGGACACCGCGCTGCCCGTCTACGCGCCGGTGCCGGGCCCGCTGGACACCGGGCTCGCCGCGGACGTGACGGTCCGGCGGGACGCCTCCGGCGCGGTGCTGGTCGAGGCGATCCGGCTGAACCGGGACGCGCGCCCGAACACCAAGTTCGGCGGTGAGCAGAAGTCGCACACCGTACCGTGGACGATGTTCCGGCGGGTCCTGGGCACGTTCGAGAACCATGACGCCCGGGAGCTGACCACCTGGCTGCGCCGCCGGTTCGACAAGCTGGCCGTGGACGTCGAGCCCGGCGGCGCGCTGGAGCCGGACCGCCAGACCGTCATCGGCCACGCCCGCGCGCTGCTGGCCACGCAGCCGGTGACCGCGCACGAGTGGGCGATGCGGACCAGCGAACTGGTCCGGCTGTACGCGATCGCGCACCAGAGCGCGGGCTCGGCGGCCTACGCCAGCCCGGAGGACGCCGGTCAGTCGCCGTCCGGGCACGCGGAGGCCATCCATCTCGGCACGCTCGCCGCCGCGGAGCGGGATCCGGCGCAGGCCGACCCGGAGGTCATCGCGTGGGCGGTGCGCCAGCTGCTGGACGTCGACGTGACGCCGCGGTCCCGGCTGGACCCGACACAGCTGGCCCGCGCGCTCGACTTCTACCTGGAGAGCCTGGGACGGCTCTTCCCCGCGCTCACCGCCGCGCGCTGGCCGGTGATCCGGCAGGCGGTGCTCGAACGGCACATCAACGGCGCCGGGCGTACGGTGCGGACTCTGCTCGGTCTGCCGGTGGCACCGGACCTGGCCGCGGCACAACTGGCGCTGCGCGACGCCGCCGGCCACCGGGACACGCTGGCCGCCACGGCCCGGTCGCACCCGGACCGGGACGGCCGGTCGGCCGCGCTGCACGCGCTGTTCGCGGACCTGCCGGCGCAGCCGTCCGTCGCGCTCGCGGTCGGGCACGCGCTCGACTACGTGGCCCGCCGCTTCCCGGACCTCGACCCGGCGACGGTGGAGCACGCGGTCCGCACCTGGCCGCTCGGCCCGGTTCCCGGCGACAACGGGCTGACGCTGCGCCTGGACGCGCTGCCGCTGCACGAGCTCAGCACGGCCGACCGGCTGGGCGCGCTCCACGCGATCGTGGCGGTGCACACCGATCCGGGGAACGCGGTCGCGCACCTGCAGACGCTGCGCGCGTTCTACCGCCGGACCGGTGCGGGCGCGGTGGCGGACGCCGCCGACTTCATGGAGATGGCCGCCACCGTGTTCCCGCTGCTGGTCAGCGTCGTCAGCGACACGGCGCTGTTCCAGATCGCGCTGCCCTGGAAGCTCACCAGGGGACTCGGCGTGCCGTCCACGCTGCGGTACCCGGCGAGCGCGGCCGCCGCGATCACCACGATCCGCCAGTGGCTGCCCACGGCCGACGTGGAGCCGATGATCGGCCGCGCGGAGCCGGATCCGCGGCCGACGGTAACGACCGCGTACCGGCGCTTCGGCCCCGGGGGCACCGAGGACGTGCCGTTCCGCGAGTACGCGCCGCTGACCGTCACGCACCGCGCCGACGCACAGCTGGACCTGCCGGAACGACGCCTGCTCACGGACGCGCACCCGCCGCTGAACGTCTCCGCGGACGGCACGCTCGCGGTCAACGGCACCACGGCGGTGCCGGGCGCACAGCCGGAGACCGAGGCGGGCGAGTTCTTCGCGACCGAGGACGTGATCGAGGCAGCGCGGCGGGACCTGGCCGCGCACGGCTCCCGCGTGCGCTTGGTGGTCCACCAGGACACGTACATCACGCTGGCCGCCGCGCCGGATCGCCGTCTGCTGTACGTGACCGCGGAGTTCATCGCGGACGGACAGCGGCGGCCGCACCCGCACAGCCCGATCTGCCGCGATGTCGCGCAGTACGTGATGAACGGCAGCCCGGACACGATGCTCTTCCGGGACGAGACGATCGACCACGCCGTGCCCGCGGGCACCAGCAGCCAGGACGGTCTGGAACTCACCGGCACCCACCACCTCGCGGAAGCGATCGCCCGGATCGCGGAGAGCGACGACGACCTCGGCCAGGTCGGCCCCGCATGGGCGGCCGAGGCGGTCGGGCGCGACCGCCGGGCACAGGCCGGCCCGACCGGCGAGAGCCCGGCCCCGGGCCGGGCCTACGGCGAGGCGCTGCGGTACGGCGACGCGAACGCGACCACCCGGGACCGGCTCGATCAGGTGTCGGAGCGGCTCGGCATCAACGAGCACGCCTGGCCTCGGGTCGGCGACGCCTACGTGAGCAGCTCGATCCGGACCGGCACCGGCGCGGCGCCGGTCGACCACTCGCACGGCGCGCAGACCACGCTGCCGAACGCGTTCGGCTACCACTACGCCGGCGTGGTCGCGGCCAGCGCGGACGGCACCTCGCACGTCACGCTGCAGAACTACAACCCGTCCGGTCACGTGCAACGCGCGCTGAACGATGCCGTCGACGCGAACGTCGACGCGTTCCGCGGAGAGTTCGACTCCGTGATCAGCGCGCTGGAGGGCGAGCTCGCGCTGACCGGCGACACGGGCCTGGAGCAGCGCATCGCGCTGGTGACCGCGCTCCGCACGCTGGCCGATCTCGAGGGCTTGACCGACGAGGCCTCGACGGCACGTGCCGCGGAGGCGCGAGAGACCGCCACGCGCATCATCCGGAAGGTCGCCGGCCTACCGAACCCGAACCGGACCTGGCATTTCAAGATGTATAGCCGGCGCGAGGGGGAGACGTTCCACGAGCGCCAGTCCGCTGCGCAGCAGCACGCCAACCCGCTCACGGTCGTGGTCTCCGGGGAAATGCGGGAGCCCCGGCCCGACCGGACGCGCGACCCCGCCCGGGTGACGTTCGCACGACGGAGCGGGGAACGGTACCGGGAGCAGGCCGACCCGCCGGCCGATCAGGATGGAGATCAGCAACGTCTCCGGCGGCACCACGAGCGGGGCCAGGTCAACAGGCTGGCGCTCCAGGCCGTGGCGCGCGAGGTCGCCCGCACCGCGGTGTGGCGGCGCACGCAGGGGCTGCCGATGCCCACGGTCACGGTGACCGGCCGGGGCAACGGCAACGTGCACGACGGCTGGGCCGGTCGGCGCACCGGCCTCCTGCGGGCCCAGGCGGTCCAGAACGAGCTGACCACGCTGATCGGCGCCGAGCTGAACCGGCTGCAGCCGGGCAACGGGAACGTGACGACCGCGGACATCGTCATCACGACCGTCGCGCCCCGCCGGAACCTGTTCACCCTCCGCCGCCCCAGGGACAATCGGGTGGTCACGGTGGACGTGCACCGGCCACAGCCACCGCACGTCTCCCGCACACCGGTCGCCGGCACCTACGACGGCCTCGCCGAAGGCGTGGCCCAGCAGCTCACGGCCGGCCGGGACGGGCTGCCCCCGCGCTGGTCGAGCGACCGCGTGCGGCGCACCTTCCCGTGGCTGGCCGGTATCAACCCGGACCGCCACCACGCGGATCCGCTGACCCGGCGGCAGGCCCGCGACAACTGCCTGATCGCGTCGATCGCCACCGACTGGGCGCTCGCGGACAACGGCGAGTACCGCTACCAGGTCGGCGGCAGTGCACCGGCCGAGCCCGGCTTCCTGACCAACGTGACGGGCCGGCCGCCGCGGCGGCTGGAGGGTTATGCCGACCTGGTCCGGCTGATGGCGGAGGCGGGTCCGGGCGCGCGTGGCATCGTGGTGGCCGGCAACCGGGACCGGAACGTCACGCACGCGTTCAACGTGGTCCACCACCCGGACGGCATCGTCTTCATCGACGGCCAGACCGGCCGCCAGGCCGACCTCCCGCGCGACCCCACGATCCTCCGTTTCGTCCCCACCTCTCCCGGCTTCCCCGATCCGTCGTCGCCGGCCCCCGCCGTCTCGTTCCCGCCCATCGCCGGCCTGGCGGACATGGGTCCTGAGCTGCGGGAACGCTACGACACGATCCGGGTGATCGATCCGGGCGGCCTGGCCACCGGCCATCAGACGGCCACGCTGAGCATGCTGGACAGCCTGGAGAAGACCGGTTACACCGGCGAGGTCGTGCTGACCTACCCGCGGAACAAGACGCCGTTCTACGCGGACGCGTTCGGCCGGTCGATGGAGACGGACGCGGACGCACGGGCGCTTTACGAGCAGGAGTGGACCGTCCGGCGTGGACAGCTGATCATCCGCATGGTGCCCGCCGAGCCCAACAACCCGAACACCTTCCCGATATGGAACTGGCCGGGCTCGAACACGGCGGAATTGAGCGGGATCACCAGGCCCTGGCAGCTCAAGGGCTTCCACGACAAGCAGCGCGACTTCAAGGCCATGATGATCGCCGACGCCGGCAACGACCGTCCGCACGGCGTCGTCACGCCGGCCGGGCCGCGCACGCTCACCGTGTTCCCCGCGCTCGACGACAGAGAGGGCGTCTACGGGAACTTCTGGAAGGAGCGCATCCAGGCGGGCAATCAGCAGACCGCGGCGCCGGATGCGCTGATCCTGCAACCGTTCCTCTGGGACAAGCACCCACGTCAGCTCATCCTCGGTGACCGGACTCCGGTCCGCCTCGACGATCTGGTCCAGCAGGAGGGCGGCGTTCCTGTCTACCCCAGGTCGTCCGCCGCCGGGACCGTGGCGGATCTCTACCGGCCCGGTGACGGCGCGCTCTCCAAGAAAGGTCTGACCACGCTGCTGGAGCTGGCCGACGACCCGGCGTCCATGGTGGACGTCGTCCTCGTCTACTACGGCGAGATCGACGGCGCGGTGCGGCACGAGCATCTGGTCAGGCAGCTCCACGCGGAGGGCCGGAAGACCGTCGCGGTGTTCCTCGGCAGCAAGCAGCCGCCCGGCACGAACCTGCCCGATGACGGTGTCCCGACCGCGCCGACGCACGCGGCCTGGCTCGGACGCGTGGACCCCGCGCTGGTCACGGCGTTGCAGAAGAAGGCCCGGTTCGTGGTCACCGAGGGCGCGAACACCTGGCAGGAGGCTTTGAGCCTGGGGGTGCCGACGCTGTCGGCCGCGGTCGGCGCCGAGAACACCACACGACCGTGGGTCAAGGACAACGAGCCCGCCACGGTACGCGACGGTGACCACGACGAGGCCCGCGCGCTGATCGAGGCGGCCGCGAGAGGGCTCCAGCGCATGCCCCAGGACGCGGACGTCGCGCAGCTGCGCCGTTTCCGCGAGCAGATCGGCAACCCGGCCAGTGCTCTCCGCAGGTACCTGGCCGCGTGGGAGGCCGCGCTCGCCAACCCGGGCAGCGACCAGGTCACCACCGCGCTGCAGACCCTCCTCGACCGGAAGCCACGGCCGGAGCCGGAGCCCGAGCCGCCGATCGCCGGCATCGACGCGGTCCCCGGCGTGTCCGAGGACTGGTTCTACGGCTAGGGGCGGCGCGCGAAGGCGAGCGCAAGCTGGGTCCGGTCCCGCAGACCCAGCTTGCGCAGCGCCGCCGACACGTGGTTCTTGACCGTGCCCTCGGTCAGGAACAACGTGCGCGCTATCTCCTGATTGGACGCTCCGGTCGCGACCAGCCGCGCCACCTCCTCCTCCCGCGCGGAGAGCGCGGACGGCGCGGACGGCCCCGGCTCGGGCGGCCCCGCGTCCAGCCTGGCCATCACCCGCGCCGAGACCTGCCCGTCGATGACCGTGCCGCCGCGGGCCGCCGTGCGGATCGCCGCGACCAGCGTCTCCGGGGACGCGTCCTTGAGCAGGAACCCGCGCGCCCCGGCCCGCAGGCTCCCGAAGACGAACTCGTCCTCGTCGAACGTGGTCAGCAGCAACGCGTTCACGTGCGGGAAGCGCGCGGCCAGGTGGGTGATCAGCTCCACGCCGCTCATCCCCGGCATGCGCGCGTCGACCAGCGCCACGTCCGCCACGACCGTGGCCAGCACGTCCAGCGCGGCCGCCCCGGACGCGGCCTCGCCCACCACCTCGATGTCCGGCTCCAGCTCCAGCAGCCGGGACAGGCCCCGGCGCAGCAGATCCTGGTCGTCGACCAGCAGCACGCGGATCATGCCGGCAGCTCGACGCGGACCCGGAAGCCGCCGCCGTCCACGTCCGCGGCGTGCAGCTCGCCACCGGCGTCGCGAACCCGCCCGGCCAGCGCGGTCAGGCCGAATCCGTGTCCGGCCCCGCCGGCGCCGCGGCCGTCGTCCGTCACGCTGAGCCGGACCGTCTCCGGCGCGAACCCGAGCCGGACCGCGACACGGTGCGCGCCGGAGTGCCGCAGCGCGTTCGTCAGGCTCTCCTGCAGCGCGCGGAACAGCACGATCTCGCGCGCGTCGTCCAGCCGGCGTTCCTCGCCGTCGACGTCGAGCGAGACGTCCAGGCCGGTGCCGTCGAACGTGCCGGCCAGCTCGCGCAGCGCCTCGCTGCCGTGGCGGCCGTCGAGCTGCGGTGGGCGCAGCGCGCGGACCACCCGGCGGATCTCCTGGAGCGCGTCCCCGGTGAGCGTCTTGGCCTGGCGTACGTCCTGCCAGGCCGTGTCCGGCTCGCGCTCGCGCCAGCGTTCCGCGTTCTCCAGGCCGACCTTGACCACGGTGAGGTGGTGGCCGACCGAGTCGTGCAGCTCGCGGGCCATGCGCACCCGTTCCTCGGACACGGCCAGTTCGTGGGCGCGCTCGGCGTACCGTCGCAGCTCTTCATGGGTTTTGGTGAGCTCCTCGTGGAGCCGGTCGGCGCGGGCGTGTGCGGCCCACGCGTCGTTGACCGCGGTCGCCAGCGCCATCACGAACGCCCCGTAGAGCACGATCGAGAACGCCTCGTAGGCGGAGCGGGCCAGTGATCGGTCCACCAGCCACAGCTGCGCGGCGAACTGGAGCAGGACCAGCACGGTCGTGGTGATCACCCCGGGCCACAGTCCGAACGCGATGGTGATGTTGCACAGCGCCACCAGCAGCAGGAACAGGCTGACCGGTGAGCCGTCGACCAGGCAGATCGCGAGCGCGAGCACCATGAACGCGGCCGTGGCGAGCCGGCGGCCGTGCCCGCGCCGCCACCGCAGCGCGAGCCAGACACCGGCGATCGCGGGCACCAGCAGCACGATCAGCACGCGGATGATGCCGGGCCGCTGCCACACCACCGTGTCCAGCACGAGCACGGAGGCGAGGCAGCCCCAGAAGAACACGCTGACCAGCCACGGACGATCCTTGTTCACCGGTCCAGCCTAGGAGCGCGCGGCGGGCGGGTCGACCGGCGCGAGGATGACCGTGACCATGACCGGAGTCATGGTGCCGGTCATGACCGCGGTGCGATGTGCTCGCGCCGCCGTCTCCCTAGCGTTCCTGGCATGACGACCTCCACTGACCTCCGTCCCCGCCTGCCGCTCCCGGTCCGTGCCGTCCTCACGCTGCTCGCGATGCTCACGGCCGCGCTCTCCCCCGGCGTCGCGATGGTGCTGCCGGACGGCCCGGCACGGAACGTGCTCTTCGGCGTGTGCGCGACGCTGACCGGGCTCGGGCTGGCGATCGCGCTGGTCCGCGGCATCGACCGGCGCCCGGTGGCCGCGCTCGGCCTGGGCCGGCCCGCCTGGGGCGCCACGCTGCTCGCGCTGGCCGTGATGGGCGGGTGCACCGCGGCCGGCACCGGGCTGGCCGTCGTGCTCGGGCTGACCACGCGGTCCGAGATGCCGGACGTGTCCGTGTGGACGTTCCTGGGCGGCGTGCTGCTGGTGCTGGTCCGGGCGTTCCTGATGCAGGGCTTCCCGGAGGAGGTGCTGTTCCGCGGCTACCTGGTGCAGTCCGCGGTCGGGCGGCTGCCGCTGTGGGGCGTGACCGCGCTGTCCGTGCTGGTCTTCGGCGTGCCGCACCTGCTCTCCTCGGCCGGCACGTCGTCGTTCGGGCAGCAGGCGCTGTTCCTGCTGCTGCCGATCGGGTTCGCGCTGCTGGCGACCGCGTTCCGGCTGCGCACCGGCTCGGTCTGGCCCGCGGTGGCCGTGCACGGCGGATTCCACGTCTGGTGGTGGGTGGCGACGCTCTGGGTGACGCCCCGGCCGGAGACGCTCGGCACGTACTACGCGGTCGTCGGCGGTGTGCTCCTGGTCGTGGGCCTGGCCGCAGCCTGGTGGACGGTGAAGGTCATGCGAACGCCGTGAGCTTCTCCGGGTTGCGGACGGCCAGGATGTCGTGGATCCGGCCGTCCGCGACCTCGGCGGCCATCAGGATGCGCGGCCCGGTCGCAGCCTGCACCAGGATCGCCGGCCCGCCGTTCGCGGTCACGATCGACCAGGTCACCGCGCCCCGTCCGAGCTTGCGGCCGAGCCCGGCCAGGAAGACCGGCAGATGCCTGGTGACCGGCCGGGTCGCGGCGCTGACCAGGCCGCCGCCGTCGGAGCGGAACACCGCGTCGCCGGCCAGCACCTCCTCCAGCCGCCGCACGTCGCCGTCCCGCGCCGCGGCCAGGAACGCCTCCAGCAGCCGCCGGTGCGTCTCCGGATCGGCCGGCGTGCGGCGATGCGCGGCCAGGTGGGCGCGGGCGCGCGTGACGAGCTGCCGCGCGTTCGCCTCGGTGACCTCGACGATCTCCGAGATCCGGCGGTACGGGTAGTCGAACGCCTCCCGCAGCACGTACGCGGCCCGTTCCCGCGGCCCGAGCCGCTCCAGCAGCATCAGCACGGCCAGCTCGATCGCCTCCGCGCGCTCGGCGCCGAGCGCGGGGTCTTCCCCGGTCGCGACCGGCTCCGGCAGCCAGGGCCCGGGGTAGGTCTCCCGGCGCGCCCGCGCGGACGTCGCCTCGTTGATCGCCAGCCGGGTGATCGTGGTCACCAGGAAGCCGACCGGATCACGCACGGTCTGGTGGTCGACCCGCTGCCAGCGCACCCAGGTCTCCTGGACCAGGTCCTCCGCCTCCGCGACGCTGCCCAGCATCCGGTAGCCGATGCCGAAGAGCCGGTCACGCGTGCCGAGGAAGTCGTTCAGCGGATCCATCTCGGTCTCCTGTCACGATCGCCCGGCCTGCCCGGTCCTCCCTACGTACACACCGTTCGACGAGAGGCACGACAGTGAAGATCGTAGTGATCGGCGGCACCGGACAGATCGGCTCCCGGCTGGTGGCGCGGCTCACCGCCGAGGGGCACGAGGCGGTCGCGGCGTCCCCGAAGACCGGCGTCGACAGCATCACCGGCGAGGGCCTGGAGGCCGCGCTCGACGGCACGGACGTGGTGGTCGACGTGACGAACGCGCCGGCCTGGGGCGACGAGGAGGTGCTGCGCTTCTTCACCACCTCGACCGGCAACCTGCTGGCCGCGGCGCAGAAGGCGGGCGTGGGCCACCACGTCGCGCTCACCATCGTCGGCGCGGAGCGGATGCCGGACTCCGGCTACCTGCGGGCGAAGGTCGCGCAGGAGAACCTGATCAAGGAGTCCGGCGTGCCGTACACCATCGTGCGGGCCACGCAGTTCTTCGAGTTCATCGCCGGCATCGCGCAGAACTCCACGGTCGGCACCGAGGTGCACATCCCGCCGGCGCAGTTCCAGCCGGTCGCGGTGGACGACGTGGTCGCCGCCGTCGCGGACGCGGCCACCGGCCCCGCCGCGAACGAGACCGTGCAGGTCGCGGGCCCGGAGGTGTTCCGGTTCGCCGAGATCGTGGCGCGCGTGCTGGCGGACGCGCAGGACCCGCGCACCGTGGTCGAGGACCCGGCCGTCGGCTACTTCGGCGCGGCACTGCCGGACGACGGCCTGGTCCCGGCACCGGGAACGGCCCGGCTGGGCACGCTCGATTACGCAAAGTGGTCCAGTAGTAACTAATTTCGACCGGGGCGGGCGGGAGAGTCCCCTCCCGCCCCGTTGCGGTGGGTTGCCGAATGGAGTCAGAAGCGACGGCAATCGATTGCCCACCGTCCACTGTGGCGCGATGCTGCGGGCACCCCCTCTACGGAAAGGCCACCCGCATGCTGCTCCGACGCGCTCTGATCGCCACCGTCCTGGCCGTGACCGCGTTCCTCGCGGTCCCGGGCTCCTCCGCCCAGGCCCGCGCCTGCCAGATCGGCCACACCTGCGACCTGTACTTCTACTCCGACTCCGCGCACACCACGCTGGTCGGCGGCATCCGCACCTACTGCGAGGGCGACACCGCCTCGTGGGGCCGCCGCACCGGCTACCAGGAGTTCTACGAGACCCCCTGCTGACGCTCACCGCCGGCGCGGACTCCACCGCGCCGGCGGGACCGCAGCGCCTGCACGCCGGCCAGCACCACGCCGAGCAGGAACATCAGCACCGGCGAACCGAGGAACAGCACGTGCAGCGGCGTCAGGGCTCCCATGGCGAGGACCGTAGCAGGCCGCCTCACCTCCGGATTTCATGATCAGTTAGCGTCCTACGCTGCACACCCCTGACGACGGACTGCGCAACCCGTTCCGGGTGCTGTGGGACGAGGTAGAAGGCTCGTTCGTGACGGGTTCCGGAAGATCATTCCGGTGACCCTGGACATAGCCGGAAACGGGACTTCCGGTCCACGACCGTCCGTTGATCAGGATGGAACGGGAGCGTGGAGAATGACACAGAACACCGCACACAGGGTCGTCATCGTCGGCGCCGGTTTCGGCGGCCTCAACGCGGCACGGGCGCTGCGCAAGGCCCCGGTCTCGGTCACCGTGATCAACGGGACCAACCACCACGTGTTCGAGCCGCTGATCTACCAGGTCGCGACCGGTGTCCTGTCCCCCGGCGAGGTCGCCACCCCGGTCCGCGACCTGCTCGGCACGCAGAAGAACGCCGAGGTCCGCCTCGGCTGGGTCACCGACGTGGATCCCGCTGCTCGCGTGGTGACGGCCACCGGCCCCGAGGGCGAGTACACGGTCGGCTACGACACGCTGATCGTCGCCGCCGGCTCCAACCAGTCCTACTTCGGCAACGACGGCTTCGCCGAGCACGCCCCCGGCATGAAGACGCTCGACGACGCGCTCGACCTGCGCGGCCGGCTCTTCGGCGCGTTCGAGGCCGCCGAACTCGCCGACGACCCGGAGGAGGCCGCGCGCAAGCTCACCTTCGTGATCGTCGGCGCCGGCCCGACCGGCGTGGAGCTGGCCGGCTCGATCTCCGAGATAGCCACCCGCACGCTGCGCGACAAGTTCCGCAACATCGACCCGGCCTCCGCCCGCGTCGTCCTGATCGACGCCGTCGACCGCGTCCTCCCCACCTTCCGCCCCCAGAACTCCGCCAGCGCCGCCAAGCGCCTCCGGAAGATCGGCGTCGAGATCCGCCTGGGCGCCAAGGTCGTCGACGTCGACACCACGGATGTCAAAATTGAGACCGCGGACGGTGTCGAGCACATCGACGCCGCCACCAAGATCTGGGCCGCCGGCGTCTCCGGCACCGCGCTCGGCCGCCGCATCGCGGAACTCACCGGCGCCGAGACCGACCGCGGCGGCCGCATCCTGGTCCAGCCGGACCTGACCATCCCCGGCCACCCCGAGATCTTCGTCGTCGGCGAGTCCATGACCCTGAACCGCCTCCCCGGCGTCGCCCAGGTCGCCATGCAGGGCGGCACCTACGCCGGCCGCACCATCGCCCGGCGCCTGGCCGGCAAGCCCACCGACAAGCCCTTCGCCTACTTCGACAAGGGCAACATGGCCGTGGTCTCCCGCTTCAACGCCGTCGCGGCGATCGGGCCGTTCAACCTCGGCGGGCCCCTCGGATGGCTGACCTGGCTCGCCGTACACGTCTTCTACCTCCAGCGCGGCCGCAACCGCACCACGGCCATGCTCCGCTGGGCCCTCAGCTTCCTGGGCCGCGCCCGCGCGGAATGGTCCATCCCCAGCAGCCGCCTGTCCTGACGGTGCTCTTCGTGGTCCGGCTCTCCGCGAAGCCGGGCCACGACCAAAATCTGGATCTTCCCGCTTTCGCGGTGGTCGCGGTCCGCACGCTCCCGCGGGCACCGGTCGCCGCCGGCGCTCCTCCCTGCCGGATCCGTGGTCCCCCGAAACCGATCCGGCCCACCGGACGATCGCAACGGCACTACCGGCCGGGGCGCGGTGGCCGGACTCGCCGTCGCGGGTGGTCGCGCCCACAACCGCTGGCCACCCCGGCCATTGATCATGGAACCTAATCGTGGGCGGCGATACGGAACGGAACGAGGCGATCACCCTGATACCCGCGGACAGCCACGTACACAGCGAGTTCTCCTGGGACGCCCGGCGTAAGGGTGGTGCCTCGATGGAGTTGACCTGCGCCCGCGCGGTCGACATCGGGCTCCCGGCCCTCGCCTTCACCGAGCACCTGGATCACACCACCTGGCTGCACTTCACCGCCCCGGCGCTGGACGTCGACGGCTATCTGGAGTCGGTCGATCGCTGCCGCACCCTCTTCCCCGGCCTGCGCATCCTCACCGGGCTCGAAGTCGGCGAGCCGCACTGGCATGCGGAGCAGGTCGGCAAGATCCTGGCGGGCGGGCGGTTCGAGCGGGTTCTCGGCTCGCTTCACTCGCTGCCGGTCACCGAGGGGATCGCCGAGGCCGGCTCCGAATATCTGCGCCGCCCGGCGGCCGAGGTCGTCCGTGACTACCTGACCGAGCTTCCCAAGCTGATCACGGGGTCGGACGCGTTCGAGGCGCTGACCCACATCGATTACCCCGCCCGCCGCTGGCCCGCCGACGAAGGGCCGTTCGATCCTTACCTGTTCGAGGACGAGTTCCGTGCCGCGCTGCGCACGCTCGCCGGGACCGGTCGTGCGCTGGAGATCAATACCCGGCTGCCGATGGACCCGACCATCGTCGGCTGGTGGCACGAGGAGGGCGGCGGCGCGGTCACGTTCGGCAGCGACGCCCACGTTCCCGAGGATCTCGCCCGCGGGTTCGCCGACGCCGCCGCCATGGCCGAGGCACACGGGTTCCGGCCGGGGCCGCGCCCCTATGACTGGTGGGCCCGCGCCTGACGCCTCAGGCGGTCGCACCGCCGTCGAGGGGGATGATCACGCCGTTCAGGTAGTCCGCGCCGGGGCCGGCCAGGAACGTCACGACCGCGGCCACGTCCGCGGCGGTGGCCAGTCTGCCCGCCGGGATCGACGGCAGGACCTGTCGCGCGATGTCCAGTGCGGCCCGCTTCGGCGCGGACATCGGGCCGTCCTGCACGAGGCCGGGATTGACCGCGTTCACCCGTACCCCCTGATGGCCGTGCTCTGACGCCCAGGACCTGGTGAGGCTGTCCAGCGCGGCCTTGGAGGAGTTGTAGAGCGCGCCGCCCGCGTAGGACTTGATCGTGCCGATCGTGCTGACGTTGATCACCCGCCCGGAACCGGACGTGATCAGCGCCGGCATCGCGGCCTCCGTGAGGAAGAACGCGGCACGGTAGTTGAGCGCCACCACGCGGTCGAAGTCCTGCTCGGTGACCGGGCCGCGGTTGTGCACGGCCGCGTTGTTGACCAGGATGTCCAGCCGCCCGAACGTGTCCAGCGTCGTCGCGACGATCCGCTGCCGCACGTCACGGTCGGTCAGGTCGCCGCCGACGAACACCGACCGAGGCAGGTCCCCTGCGACGGTCCGGCGTCCGGTGATCGTGACGGCGGCGCCGGCCTCGGTGAGCGTGCGTGCGATCACGGCGCCGATGCCGTCCGTCGCGCCCGTGACGATCGCGACTTTCCCGGTGAGATCCATGCGTCGACCGTAGGAATCACGGCTCATAAGATCAAAGACCAAAGATCAATGGCTTGATAGCGTACGCGCATGAAGTTCGACCTGCGGCACCTCGAAGCGTTCGTCGCGGTCGCCGAGGAGTTGCACTTCGCCCGCGCCGCCGCCCGCCTCCACCTGGCCCAGCCCGCGCTGTCCCAGCAGATCCTGCGGCTGGAGTCCGCGCTCGGCGTCGGCCTGCTGGTCCGGGAGCGACGCCGCACCGCGCTCAGCGACGCCGGCCGGCTGTTCCTGGTCGAGGCGCGGCGCACGCTGGCGCAGGCCCGCGCGGCCGAGGCGGTCGCGGACCGGATCCGGCGCGGCGAGCTGGGCCGGCTGCGGGTCGGCTATCACCCCACGGCGTCGTCGCAGCGGTTCCTGGCCGCGCTGGCGACGTTCGAACGGGACGCGCCGGACGTGGAGCTGAGCCTGCGCGAGCTGCCGATGGGCATGCTCGGCCAGCCGCTGCGCGACGACCTGGTGGACGTGGCGTTCCTGAGCACGCTCGGCGACGTCAGCCACGGCACCGCCGACCTGCGCACGCGCACGCTGTCCACCGAGCGTTTCCTGGTCGTGCTGCCGGCCGCGCACCCGCTGGCCGGCCGGGAGCGGCTGCGCCTGGCGGACCTGTCCGGGGAGACGCTGGTGCTGCTGGGCCGGGAGGTCTGCGCGGCCTGGCACGACGACCTGACGGCCATGTACGCGCGGGCCGGCCTCACCCCGCGGTCCGTCCGGCACGCCGGCGAGCTCGGCACGCAGCTCACGCTGGTCACGGCCGGGCTCGGCGCCGCGCTGGTCCAGGAGTCGGCGCGGCTGCTGCGCACGGACGGCCTGGCCTACGTCCCGATCGCGGACGCGGACCGCGCGATCACGTCCGCGGTCATGTGGCGCGCGGCCGACCCGTCCCGCCCGCTGGCCCGCTTCCTGGAGCTGCTCCCGGCGCAGGACGGCGTCTGAGCGCGGGAACCGCACCGGCGCCACGGGCGTCGGACCGGTCATGCGGATGATGAGGGTTCGGCCCTGGACGGCCGTGTTGACGACGGCCGTGACGGCGTTCGTGGTGTCGCTCGCGCTCCCCTGGATCCTGAACTGGAACGACGAATATCTCCCCGGCGCGACCGTCCTGTTCTCCGACGACCACGAGCCGCTGCTCGGCGCGCTGCTGCTCGCGCTCTGGGCCACCGCGGTGGCCGGCACGGTGCGCCGATGGTGGGTGGCGTTCCCGGCCGCGGTCGCGGCGCTCGCGATCTGCCCGGTATACTACGCGGTCGGCATCTCGCGGAGCACCGGCCTGGCCGCGGGCCGCGACGCGCAGGGCCGGTTCGTCGAGTGGGTGATCCAGGACCGTCCCGCGGCCGGGTTCGTCGTGGCCGGGGCCGCGGGCGTGCTGCTGTGCGCGTCCGTCCTGTTGCGACGGTACGAGCGGCGGCCGGCACCGGTCGGATCCTGAGCCTTCGGTGTCGAGGTGACGACGCGTAAGCCTCCAGGCTGCTATTTCACGAAATTTCGGGCACGAGGTGCCCGCAGATCGCGGCGGTTCCGGACCTCGGCACCGAAAGGTCAGTAGCCGTGTCAGCCGGAGAAGCGCTCGCGGAGGTGCCGGAAGATCGGCCAGGCGCCGGGCGACGTGGTGGAGATGACCGTGTAGGTGAGCGACGACGCCGGGTCGTGGACGGACGCGAAGGAGATGCCGCTGTCGTGGCCGAGGAGCATGGCCTGGTCGCGAGCCGACGGAAGGAAGAAGCCGAGCCCGCAGCGCATCCGCTCGCCGGGGACGTCGTTGTGCGGGCGCGTCATCTCGGACACCCACGATGCGGGCACGATGCGGCCGGCGAAGAACGCCCGCCAGAACGAGCTCAGGTCGGCCACGGTGCTGTACGCCCCGCCGTCGCCGACGCCGCGCACCGGCAGGTGGAACACGTTGCTGCGCCACCGGCCGTCGCCGAGGTCGAGATAGCCGGTCGCGGTCCGGGCCGGGAGCTCGTCGGCGCGCGGGAAGATCGTGTCGTGCAGGCCGGCCGGGTCGCAGATCACGGTCCGGACCAGGTCGTGGTACGGCACGCCCGCGACCCGTTCCGCGATCAGCGCCAGCACCACGTAGGCGCCGTTGCAGTAGGCGAAGCGCTCGCCGGGCGGGAACGCGGCGGGGTGGCCGTCCAGCACCGCGAGGTAGTCCTCCGGCGCGGCGAGGTGCTGCATCGGGCCGGGCAGCAGATAGCCGTTCACGTCCGCGTCGTCGTCGAGATAATCGCCGATGCCGGAGCGGTGGGCCAGCAGGTGCTCGACCGTCACCCGGTCGTCGATGAGCGGCAGGTCCGCGCCCAGCACCGATCGCGCGGTGGTGGACAGCTCCAGCCGGCCCTGCGCGATCAGGCTCACCACGACCAGCGCGGTCAGGCCCTTGGTGCCGCTGGCGATCGCGAACCGGGTGCCGAGCGTGTTCGCTATGCCGTGCGCGCGGTGCGCCAGGCCGTAGGCGCGGGCGAACTCGACCTCGCCGCCGCGGTCGACGGACACCACGCCGGAGAAGTCGTCCGGGACCGGGATCGTCACGGCGTGTCCCGGTGGTGGCCGCCGCCGAGGCGACGGCGGAGCGCGGCACGGTCGATGCGGGCGTGGTCGGCCTCGGCGCGGTCGATCGTGCGGTCGGTGACCCACCAGTGCCACCGGAAGGCCAGCAGCATGAGCGCCGCCAGGCCCACGATGACCAGGGTGAGGACCGTTCCGAGCATGTGATGACGGTAGCCCCCGCGGGCAAGCGTCGCGAAACGCGGGACACGGCCGGAGCGTGGAAGCTCCGGCCGTACCATGGGCGGAATTGGATCTTTGAAAAGCTCAGGCCGCGGGGTACGCCACCGCGATGTCGAGCGTCCAGGTGACGCCGAAACGGTCCTTGAGCATGCCGTAGAGCGGCGCCCATCCGGACGGCGCCAGGTCGGCGATGATCGTGGCGCCGTCGGCGAGCGCCTTCCAGTGTGCGTTGAGCTCGGCCTCGTCGGTGCCGCGGACGGAGACGAAGACCGGCTTGTCCCCGGCGTCGTAGGTCTGGCCGGCCGGCACGTCGTAGGCCATGACGTGGAACCCGTTCGGCGCCTGGACCTGGCCCCAGGCGACCAGGTCGGCCTCGTCCGGGCCGAACGCCGGGTACGTCTGCGCGTGCGTCACGATCACCAGGTTGCCGCCGAAGACCGACCGGTAGAACTCCAGCGCCGCACGGGCGTCGCCGCGGAAGTTGAGGTGGGTGGTCGTGGTGAGGCTCATGGGTTTCTCCCTGCGCTGACAACGTCTGACAGGAGAAAGATTCGCAGCGGTAGTGGCCAGGATGTGGCCTCTACTCGCGGCATGATCGTGGGCATGCCGAAAACCTCCGCACGACTGCTCGCCATGCTGTCGCTGTTGCAGGCCCGCCGCGACTGGCCGGGCGCGCTGCTCGCCGACCGGCTGGAGATCAGCCCGCGCACCGTGCGCCGGGACGTGGACCGCCTGCGCGAGCTGGGCTACCCGATCGCCACGATCAAGGGCCCGGACGGCGGCTACCGGCTGGGCGCGGGCACGGAGCTGCCGCCGCTGCTCTTCGACGACGAGCAGGCCGTGGCGCTGACCGTCGCGCTGCAGGTCGCGGCCGGCAGCGGCGGCGGCATCGGGGACGCGGCCGGCCGCGCGCTGAACACGGTCCGGCAGGTGATGCCGACGCGGCTGCGGCACCGGATCGACACCGTGCGGGTGACGTCCGTGGCGCGCCCGGCGCCGGAGGTGGACGGCGCGGTGCTGGTCGAGGTGAGCACCGCGGTGCGGCGGCAGGAGGTGCTCCGGTTCGACTACGGCGAGGGGGTACGCCGCGCGGAGCCGCACCACGTGGTCACCCGGTACGGCCGGTGGTACCTGGTCGCCTGGGACCTGGACAAGGACGACTGGCGCACGTTCCGGATCGACCGGATGACGCCGCGCACGCCGACCGGCCCCCGGTTCACGCCGCGTGCGGTGCCCGGCGGCGACGTGGCCGCGTTCGTGACCGCACGGTTCCAGGGATCGGACACCGGGTGGCAGTGCCGCGGCGAGGTGATCCTGGACAAGCCGGCCGCGCGCGTGGCCGAGTTCGCCGGCGACGCGATCGTGGAGGCGCTGGGCCCGGACCGCTGCCGGATGCTGGTCGGCTCCTGGTCGTGGCCGGCGATGGCCGCGACGCTGGGCCGGTTCGAGGCCGAGATCGAGGTGGTCGGACCACCCGAGCTGCGGGACGCGTTCGCCCAGCTGGCCCACAGGTTCGCGCGCACGGCGGGCGTTATCGTGGGCCGATGAGCGCCGAACCCAAGCCGCAGCGCCCGGTCCCGCTGATCCTGCTGATCGGCAGCGTGTTCGTCACCGTCACGGTGGTCGAGGTGCTGCTCGGCGGCGTCGATCGCACCTGGATCGTCAGCGGTCTGCTGCTGGTCGGCGAGTTCGTGATCGGCGTGGTGCTGGCGGTCGCGGTGTGGACGCTGATCATGGCGCGGCGCGACTGACCCTTTCCGGCGTGTGGCCTGCGTCGCAGACATCGACGGGAGTCCGGGCGAAGAATGCTCGGGTCCCGCAACCGATAGACGTGGAGAACGTCGATGTCGCTCCCTGCCATAGGCCGTCGCTCACTGCTCACCGCCGGTGGTGTCGCGGCCGGCGCGCTGGCCTTCCCGGCCGCCGCTGCCCAGGCTTCCGAAGCCGCGCCCACCACGCCCGCCGCCGCGATCCGGCAGCTGCTGGAGGGCAACCGGCGCTTCACCGCCGGGCGCTCCCGCCACCCGCACCAGACTCTGGCCCGCCTGCACGAGGTCGCCGCCGGGCAGCACCCGTGGGCGGTCCTGCTCGGGTGCGCCGACTCGCGCGTCTCGCCGGAGCTGCTGTTCGACCAGGGCATCGGTGACCTGTTCGACGACCGTGTGGCCGGCAACATCGTGGACGACCTGCTGCTGGGCAGCATCGAGTACGCGGTGGAGGAGAGGAGTTCGCGCCGCCGCTGATCCTGGTGCTGGGCCACGAGCGGTGCGGCGCGGTCAGTGCCACGATCAACGCGATCAACACCGGCGCGCACGCGCCCGGCCACATCGCGACCATCGTGGAGGCGCTGCGGCCGATCGTGACGCCGTTCGCGTCCGCGCCGGACGGCGTCGAGCGTGCGGTGCAGGCCAACGTCACGGCCCAGGCCGCCGCGATCGTCGCGCGGAGCGAGATCGTGCGCGAGCGGGTCGAGTCCGGCGCGACCGCGGTGGTCGGCGCCCGCTACGACCTGGACACCGGCGTGGTCACGCTGGTGCGCTAGGCGGCTTGAGCCGCGTGCAGCGCCGCGTACCGGCCGTTGCGCGCGATCAGGTGCTCGTGCCCGCCGATCTCCACGATCCGGCCGTGGTCCAGGACCACGATCCGGTCGGCCCGGCGGATCGTGGAGAGGCGGTGCGCGCGGGTGACCGGGATCAGCGAGGCCATCTCGCCGACGCGCGCGGCGAACACCTCCGTCTCCGGGCGGAAGCGCTCGTTGCGGGGCCGGGAGCGTCGCGCGACCGCGAGCGCCAGCGGCCGCATCGTTCCCGTCCATGGGCTTGCCGGGGTGCAGGTCAGGAGTGATCCGCGCGTAAGGATTCAGTCGAGCACGCGCAGGTCGTGGATCAGCTCGGAGAGCGCGACCGGCGGGAGGCCCGTGGCGTCGAACTCGACGGTGCCGACGGTCTGCTCCGGGGCGGAGTCGACCGTGTCGGAGGCGTGCCAGCCCGGCGTGGTGTGCAGCACGGCCCAGCCGCCACCGGGCAGCGACTTCGCCATCTGCACCATGGAGGCGTCGTACCACCGCGTCCACCCGTGACGCTCGAGCCCGCGCAGCACGGCATAGCTCGTGGGCCGGCCCGCGAAACGGTCCAGTGTGGAGCGATCGGTGTAGTACGGCCGGTCGAGCTGCGGGAACGGTTGCAGCAGCTCGTAATCGGCGAAGACCTCGGCCCACTCCCCCAGCGGCGCCTCGATCGGGTGCAGCACACCGACCACATCGGACGGTTCCAGCGTCAGCGGCTTGTCGTCCACGGTGGCCGGTGAGCCGTCCTCGGCCACCCGCGCGGTCGCCCGGAGCACGCCGTCCGTGAACACGCCCCAGACCAGGCGCTGGGCCAGGTGCGTCATCCACGGGTGCGCCGCGAACCGGTCCAGGAAGATCGGCGCGGGGATGCGGCGGGACGTGCACATCGCCCGCTCCAGCCGGGTGACGTGCAGCGACGCGGACGCGCGGGCGGCCTTGCGGAGCGCGGCGAGCCGGTCCTTCGCGGCCTTGTGGCGTGCCTTGTCCTCACCCCGCCCGGCGCGCGGCAGCTCCGCGTGGACCCGGCCGGACGCGTCGCGGACCACCGGCAGCATCCGGTGGTCGAACGCGATCCGGTAGACGCCCGCGTCCGTCTCCACGGTCTCCGCGCCGGACAGGTCGAGCGTGGGGACGAGCCGGTCGGCCAGCTCGTCCGTGGTCAGGCCGCGCAGCGCCGCGATCTCCTCGATGTGCCCGCGCGCCACGTTCGCGAACGCGGGGAACCGGGACCGCTCCGCCAGCAGGTTCAGCTCGATCAGCGCGGCGTCCGTGCCGCGGTGCCGGATCGCGTCCAGCGCGGTCTGCGCGCGGGCGCTCGCGGCGGTGCCGGCCCACTGCCGGGCCAGGCCCGCGAGGCGGCGGGCGCCGGCGTCGTCGCCGAGCAGGCCGACCGCGTGCAGGCACCACGCCTCGGACGGCGGTGTGCCGGCCTCCAGCCAGCGGTCCAGCAGCGCGTTCGTGAGCGCGGCACGGTCCTCGACGGACATGGTCGTGCGGGCCGCGAGCACGCCCGGGTGCACCTGATCGGCGTCGCAGGACGCGAGTCGTACCAGCAGCGTCGCATCCGCGCCGGGCAACGGCGGCTTCGTCAGGTAGGCGGGGACCTTCGGCTGCTTGGCCTTGGGCGCGGTCAGCGGGTCCTGGTCCAGGAACGCGGCGAGTTCTGCGCTGTGGGACAGCAGCAGCGCCCGGTGTCCCTGAGCGTCGAGCCAGCGCAGCGCGCGACCGACCGACGGCTCGGCCGGGTTCGCCGTCCACTCCGCGACCATGCCCGCGGCGGCCTGACGCGGGTGGCGCAGCAGCCAGGACCGGGCGAGCCTGCGGTGACGTTTGCCGGCGAACGCGCGCGCGACCGGCCCGGCCAGCGCGGTGTGCCCGATCGGCTGCGCCGCCTGCAGCGCGGCCTCGGTCGCGTCCCGGTCGTCGAACGCGGCCAGCAGCGCGGGCAGGTGACTCACGCCGTGCCGGACCAGGATCGGCGGCAGTGCCCACCGTACCCAGTAGGAATGCTGTGCGAAGCCGAGCGCCATCAGGCGTTCGTGCGTCCAGCGCGGCGCCAGCACGAGCGCGGGGAGCGGCGTGGGGATCGCCCAGTGCTCGTGATGCTCCAGCCACGCGGTGACGGCCACGGTGTCACAGCGCCCGATCGCCACGCCGTCCCACTGCGCCGCGTCCTCGTAGACGCTCATGCCCTCGGCCGCGGCCCGCTCGTGCTCGCGCCAGTCCGTCTCCGGCTCCACCGGCGTCAACGGCTTACGCTGCACCGGATGCGCCGCCTGCGGCGGCTGATAGGCAAAAGGCGTTCCCGGGGGTACGGGTGTGAGGTACTCCGGATCCTCCACGGGCACGCACCGCGCGTCCGCCCACGGCGCCTTCTCGCGGCGCAGCTCGGCCAGGCGCGCGCGGGCGTCGTCGTGGTCGACGTGCGCGAGCAGGCTCACCCAGACCGAGTTGTAGTGCGCGTGGTCCTGGAACGGGTAGCCCGGCGCCATCCGGCTCAGGATCTCGCCGGCCCGCGCGCCGTCCGCCAGGTCCAGCAGGCTCGCCAGGTAGATCCGCCCGCCGGACGTGCCGAAGAACTCGTGCCGCACCCGCGGGTTCGCGTGCAGGAACCGCTCCACGGTCTCCGCGTCGCCGGCGGCGATCCCGGACGCGTGCACGTTGAAGTTGCCGAACTCGCCGAGGTGCCGCATCGCGTCCTCGTGCGCCCGCCGCTCCGCCTCGCCGCTGCTTCTCGTCAACGGGATCACGAAGGAGACGGCCCAGGACAGGTCGGCCAGGCGGCTGCCGTCGAGCGCGGCGGCCTGCCGGTCGCGGGCGTCGAGCAGCGCGTCCCGGGCCGCCGCGTAGGTGGCGTCGTCCGCGAGCACGAACAGCTGCCGGAGCCGGGCGAAGACGCCGACGCCGACGTAGGGCAGGTCGCTGTCGACGCCGCCGACGATGCGCCGGGCCGCCTCGGGCAGGCCGTGCGCGGCGGTCAGGAAGTCGGCCAGCCAGTCCTCGCCGGGCTCGGCCGCGCCGTACCAGGCGAACCGGTCCCGGACCGCCCGGACGAGCGCGTGGTCGTCGGCTTCGGTGGTGACGCGGGCCCGCGGGTCGAGCAGGCGCTCACCGACGCGCCGGTCCTGCGCACCGGTCGAGGTGACGTAGCCCCACACCCGGGACGGGTCGGACTTGTGGCTGACGACCAGGCGGTCCGTGGACCAGACGTGCTCGCGCAGACCGGCCCAGGCCTCGTCCAGCGAGGCGAGCGGGCGCGGGTCGATCTCGATGCCGCCCCGGCGCGGGTGCAGCACGTCGCGCAGCCACCGGGTGACGTGGACGCCGTCCCGCGCCTCGTCGTCGCGCGGCGCGGGGGTCCACGGCTGCGGGGCGGGCGAGGGCGCGGGGGCGTTCCACGAGATCACCGCGTCACATTAGGGCCACTACCTGCTCAGGGGCCAGACCGTGCCGAGCACTCTGGCCTGAACGGCGGACAGATCCACCGGTCCGTTCGACCGGGAGTCGAGCGAGACGAGGCGATGGTCGCCGACCAGGTAGAGCTGGTCCGGTGGCACGGTGACGGTCGGGCAGTCCGCGATCCCGTTCACCACCACGTACGGGACCGGGCCTATCGCTTCCGCTTCCGGTCCCTCCTCGCCGTTGCCTGCCAGGTAGGGCTCGTCGATCGGGACGCCGTTGCGGATCATCCGGCCGTCCTGGCAGCCGATCGCGTCGCCGGGCAGGCCGATCACGCGCTTGACCGTGCTGTTGCCGTTCTCCGGCATGGCGTAGACGACTATGTCGTCATATTTCAGCCCGGAAAGCCGGAACGCGGCCTTGTCCATCAGGTAGCGGTCCGCGATCAGCATCGTCGGCTCCATCGCACCGCTGGCCATCACGCCGACCGTCATCACCCACTGGTTGACGGCCAGGCCCGCGACCAGGCCGATCACCAGCGTCCGCACGGCGCGACGGCGGATCCGCACCGGGCGGGGCAGCTCCCGGCCGCGGCGCTCGCGCCACACCGTGCGCAGACCGCCCGCGGCCCAGCGGACGGCCTCCCAGGTGCCGGTCGTCTCGCCGAACTCCGCGAGCACGGCCTCGCCCCACTCGCCGCCGTGCTCCTTGCGGCCGCGTACCGCCATGGTCAAGGTCTTCGCCGCGAGGCGGCGGATCAGCGGGTCCATCAGGCGGTCCTCGGCTTCAGCACCGGTGCCGTCGACGTGGTGCGCAGGCGCTGCTCGGCCAGGGCGGCGCCGTCCGCGGTCAGGCGGTAGGTGTGGCGCGGTGGCCTGCCCGGTTCGTCCGACGGCTCCCATCTCGTCTCGAGCAGCTTCTGGTCGGACAGGCGCATCAGGATCGGGTAGAGCGTGCCGGAGGCCAGGTTGGTCTCCTTGCTCAGCTCGTAGCCGTAGCGCCACTGCTGCGGGTCCGCGATCAACGCGCTGAGCAGCCGTAACGTCTGGGGCGAGGAGTGCGGGAGTCTCGGCATGGTTCGAAAGTCTACATAACTCGACTTTCGGGTCGGTCAGTCCCGCGTGCGTGTGTTCCTTTCCGCAGGTCCTGACCCATGCTAGGCAGGGCCGGGGTGCGGAGACTTCTCGAATCCTGACCGACGTCCGGGCGGGGTCCGGCCGGCGGGGATGGCATCGGGTGAGAGGGCTTGCGGGCGCGGGACGAGGGGCTATGTGCGGAGGTCGCGGCCGTAGTTGTGGCCGAAGGCGCGGGCGTAGGTGAGGTCGGGGTCGCGTTCGACGGGCTCGCGGAAGGTGGCCAGGGCGGCGCCGGTGACCACGAACAGGATCAGGCACAGCAGGTTGGCGAAGACCATATGTTTTAGCAGGTCGGAGGCGCCCTCGGTGAGCATGACGGCCCAGAACTGGGCGATGACGGCGGAGGCCAGGAACAGGCCGGTGCCGCCGGCGGCGCGGCGACGGCGATCGGCGGAGACGGCGCCGAAGGCGCAGATGGCGGCGCAGGCGAGGACGGCGGCGACGAGCAGCGCGGCGGCCTTGCCGAACGTGTTCTTCCAGAGGATCTGGATCACGCAGACGCGGCATTCGGTCGCCTCGGGACCGCGACCGGCGGACTCGGGGTAGGAGAAGACGTAGATGGCACGCAGTTTGCCCATGCCGTCCAGGCCGCGGCCGAGCATGCCGAACAGACGAGAAGGATCCGCGGCGTAGACGCCGAGGCGGTCGGCCAGCCCGGCGTGCGCGGAGAACGTGTAGAACTCGGGGTCGTAGGCGGCGCTGCCGGTCGCGTTGACCGGGAGGCCGGCGGAGGAGGTCCAGCGTTCCGGCAAGCCGAGTCTGCGCAGGTCGGCGGCGGCGTCGGGGCTGTTCGGGAGCATCTCGACGAAGACGGCGGTGTAGTCGTTCTGGACCGTGAAACGTTCCGGCTGGGCGCCGAGGTAGGTGGCGGTGCCGGCGCACAGCGCGATCGAGACGACGAGCCGCCCGATGACGGGAGGACCACGGACCAGGAGCAGCAGGGGTACGACGGAAGCCAGCAACGACACGGTCTGCGTCTTCGCCCCGATCGTGAACGCGGCGGCGCCGGCCACCAGCAGCAGTCCCCACCAGCGCGGATGCCGTAGGTAGAGCAGTACGCCCGCGACCAGCGCCAGCAGGCCCACGAAACCGGCGGGCTCACTGTAGGCGGAGATCAGGTAGCCGGCGAACGTACCGTCCGCCATGATCAGCGTCAGTGCGCCCGCGACCACGGACCGGCCCACGGTGCGGAGCGGGACCGCCATCGCCACGGCGGCGATCGCCAGGCCGGTCAGCAGCGCGCAGATCACGCCGAGCACGCGCAGGTCCAGGCCGTCGGTGGCG
Organism: Catenuloplanes japonicus; assembly: GCF_000717135.1. Classification (GTDB taxonomy): domain Bacteria; phylum Actinomycetota; class Actinomycetes; order Mycobacteriales; family Micromonosporaceae; genus Catenuloplanes; species Catenuloplanes japonicus. The sequence continues at coordinate 119,891 of NZ_JNXY01000003.1, read as the reverse complement.
GTGAGCGCGTGGGTGAGCCACTTCGCCGGCCAGGCGAGCCAGAGCTGGGTGGAGTGGTACGGCTCGCCGGTTCCGGTCGCGCCGCAGTCCTCGCCGTACCAGGTGTGGTCGTACCAGATGAGGTAGAGGTAGTCGGTTGTCGAGCTGTTGTAGGGGTTGCCCTGGCGCAGGCCGAGGCTGCACAGCAGGCGGTTGCCGTCGCCCTGGTCGCTGAGGCCGATCGGCCCGCCCGCGAACAGCCGGGCCAGCAGCACGGTGGTCGCGGCGGCGGCCAGCCCGGCGAAGACGAGCCCGGCGGGCCTGCGGCGGGGTTCCCGCGTCCGGTGGTGCAGCGTGGGCGGCCGGGCGTCGATATACATCGACTCGCCGCGGTGGCCCGCGTGCCGGCCGGTCGTGGTGAAGTGGTCGCTCATCGGGCCACCAGCCCGGTGCGTACCGTGCCGGTGGTCTGTTCTTGACCTGTCACCCAGCACTCGGCGGTGCCGTCGTTCAGGACCACGCGCGACGGTTTCGCGGCGCCGGCATACGTCAGCGCGGCGGCCTGGCAGCGGGCGGTGCGGTCCGCGTCCGCGCCGGAGGCGTCCACGTCGCCGGCGCGTTCCGCGTCGTGCGGCTGGTCGCAGGTGACCACGGTGGTGCCGGATCGGCACATCCGCAGCCGCGCCGAGTCCGTGTACTTCAGCGCATCTTTGAGCGGCAGGGTTGCCCGTGGCGGTCTCGACGTGCCCACTGCAAGATCACACAACACGGTACGGACGCCGGCCGCCCACTCCGCCCGGGTGGGGAACTTGACGAAGACCTCGATGCCCCAGGTCGAATCCAGCGCGGTGGCACCGAGGTAGGGGCGGATCGGGTCGTAGGAGCAGGCCGCGTCCGTGACGCCGGCGAGAATCTCCGGGCCGGGGCGCTCCGGGCCGAGCGTGCTGACCACCTCCGGCAGCGTGCCGCTCCCGTAGGTCTCCAGCGTGTGCGGCGCGGTGCAGGGGACGGCCGGCGCGCTGTCGCTGAAGCCGGCCATCTCCTCCGCGAGCGTCTTGTCCTTGCACATGCCCACCGGGACGTCGACGGTCGCCAGCGCGTACTGCGGCGGCGACGCGCACCCGGCCAGCACGGCGAGCACGGCGAGTCCGGTCAGCAACCGACGCCACATGCACGCCCGATCGGCACGTTCCGGACGGACCTTAGCTGAAGTCGAGTTCCCCGCTACGGGTGCGCTTGAGCTCGAAGAAGTTCGGGAAGCCGGCCAGCGCGACCGCGCCGTCGAAGATCTTCAGGGCGTCCTCGCCGCGCGGGATGCTGTTGAGGACCGGGCCGAAGAACGCGGCGCCGTCGATGTGGATCGTCGGGGTGCCGACGTCGTTGCCGACCGGGTCCATGCCCTCGTGGTGGCTCTTGCGCAGCGCCGCGTCCCACTGGTCGCTGGTGCGCGCCTCGATCAGCGACGCGGGCAGGCCGACCTCGGCGAGCGCCTCCGGGATGACCGTGTCCAGGTCCTTCTTGCGGCCCTGGTTGTGGATGCGGGTGCCGAGCGCGGTGTAGAGCGGGCCGAGCACCGCGTCGCCGTGCTGCTGCCAGGCGGCGGTGACGACGCGTACCGTACCCAGGGAGCGGTTGGTGGTCTGGCGGTAACTGTCGCTGATGTCGCGGTCCTCGTTCAGCACGAACAGGCTCATCACGTGCCAGCGCAGGTCGATCTCGCGGTGCTTCTGGACCTCGAGAATCCACCGGGACGTGATCCAGGCGAACGGGCAGGCCGGGTCGAAGTAAAAATCTACGGTGGTCACCCGCGCAGACTATGACGGGCTACCGATCATCGGCGATAGGAACAGTTGGTTTACCGCACTGTTCACACTCCGAGCCCGTCGGGAATGATCTCCTCCCACCGGGAGTTGCACGCCCTCCTCGGCGCATCGCTCCGCACTCCGTTCAAGAACGCCTGGCCCGGTCCAGCGGTGATCCAGTGGCGTTCCAGTGGGGGTTGGGACGGTGGCTCGGGTCCGGCGTGTTCGGGACGACGCTGCCGCCCTTCAACCGCGCCGCGTTCATCCGGGACGAGCCGGGGATCACGCTGTTCAACGCGCACGTCAGCGGCCACGTCGATCCGGCGTCGACCGCGCGGCAGAACATCGTCGACGCCGCGGCCGGGCTGCCCGCGAAGACCAGCGACAACAGCCACGTCGGTACGACGAACGTGACGCTGGACGCGAACATGCTGCGCGCCATCCTCGAGATCAACCTGGTGAACGGCTACACGTTCCGGGTGACCACGATCGCGGGCGGGCGGCACAGCGCGACCTCCGCGCACTACACCGGCAAGGCGTTCGACATCGACACGATCAACAACGTCCGGGTCACCACCGCGAATCCGCTGAACCAGGCGTTCAAGAACGCGTGCACCGCGTACGGCGCGACGTATGTGCGCGGCCCCGGCGACGATGCCGACCACGCCACGCACATCCACTGCGCCTGGCCCTGATCGAACGGCCTGCGCCCCGGCCGATGAGACCCGGGGCGCAGGGCGGTCAGACGTGGGTCTGCGGGTAGTACGGCTCCTGCGGGACGGCGTAGGTGGGCGGGGTGTTGCGGGCGGCGAGGGAGTCGCGGACGTTCTTCTGGACGGCGACGGCGGCGAAGAGCGTCATGCCGAACGCGAGGCCGTAGAAGCCCTTCTCGCTGAGCGTCATGCCGGCGTTCCACAGGCCCACCACCAGCATCACCACGCCCAGGCCCATCGCCAGCCACGACAGCCCCAGGTAGAACACGGACACCGGGATGCCCTCGGCGCGGTCGCGGACCGACTTCTGCACGGAGACGGCGGCGAAGACGCCGAGGATGAGGACGGCGGCGTAGAAGCCCTTCTCACTGCGGACCATGCCGGAGTTCCACAGGCCGACCGCGAAGCAGACGATGCCGAGCAGCAGCGCCGCCCAGGACGCGCCGATGAACGCGGGAGTGGGCTTGGCAGTGTTCATGGCGGCGTCTCCGTGGGGGAAGGTGGCCGGCCCCGTGCCGGCGCTGCACACAGCCTCTACGAATCAGCAGCTCAGGCCATGAGTAGCGCTACTCAAACCCGGACGTCGGCCGCCACGCCGTAATGGTCGGACAGGAACCTCGACCGCCCGTCCGCCAGACTTACCGCGTCCTGGAGGACCAGATCCGCAGTCGCCGCGAGACCGGGCGAAGCCAGCACGTGATCGAACGCGGGCGGCGACGGGAACTGCGCGGTCGGCCGGTAGGTCGGCCGGGTGTCGCCGGCCAGCACGTCGCGTAGCCCGGTCGCGGCCAGGAAGTCCTGGAGCACGGGCTTGTTCCGCGGCACGTTCAGGTCCCCGACGACCACCGTGGGACGCGACGGGTCAAGACGCGCCGCCAGGAACTCCAGCTCCGCACGCTCCAGCCGGGTGTAGCGGTTGCCGTCCGACCAGTCGTCGTCCCGGTTCGCGGACAGGTGCGTGTTCACCACGACCAGACCGCCGATCGTCGCGCTCTGGAAACCCTTGCGCATCAACCACTCCCCGCGCGGATGCCCGGAGGTCGGATACCGCGTGAACCGGCCCTCCACAATGGGCAGCCGGGACAGCAGCACCAGGCCGCCCCGCAGCAGCGGCCCGCCGGTATACGCGTGATGACGGAAGCTCGGCGTGGCCCGCCGCAGCAGCGCGGCACCGCGCCGGAGCATGACCTCCTGCAGGCACACCACGTCGTGATCCGACGCCTCCAGCAGCGCGCCGAGCGCGCCGAGCCGCGCCCGGACCTCCCCCTTGAACAGCGTGTTGAAGGTCAGGATTCGCATCGCCGCAGCGTACCCCCGAAGATCAAGATCTTTGATTTTCCCGCTTCCGCCGTGGTCCGGCCCGCATGCTCCCGCGGGCTCACCGTTCGCGGTGGTCCGGCCCGCGAAAACCTATCCGCGCAGTGCAGAAAGCTCCCGGGCTACCTCCGACGCGGTGATCGGGTCGAGGCCGGCGAGCGGGACCAGCCGGGACGCGTCGAGCCCGCCGGTGCGGCGCGCGACGATCTCGATCCGGCCGAGGCACTGCGTCTCCGCGCCGCCGTAGGGGGCCAGGCCCGGATCCAGCTCCACCGTGACCGTGTGCGCGCCGATGGTCCGGACGATGCGGCGCACGATGCCGCGGTCCTCGGCCCGGTCCCGCGTCCAGCCCTTGCGTTCCAGGCCGAGGATCCGCACGGTGAGCACCTCGCGGCCCTCGACCGCCCCCGGCCCCAGCGTGTGGATCTCGCGGTCGAGCTGCGGGAACGGCTGCCCGATCTCGTAGTCGGCGAACACCCCGGCCCACGGTTCGCGCAGCTCCAGCGGGTGCGGGAGCCCGATCACGGCGTCGTCCCGGATCGTGGTCGGCCCGTCGTGCACGTCGGCCAGGCTCAGATCCTCGGCCACCCGGAAGCCGCGCGTGAGCGCACCGTCCACATAGACCGCCCAGACGAGCCGCCGGGCCACGTGGCGCAGCAGCGGGTGCACGATGAAAAGATCCCGGAACTCCGCGCCGGTCCAGCGACGGCCGGTGATCATCGCGTTCTCCAGGCGGCGCAGCTGCTCGGCGGCGAGCGTGCGGGCCGCCTTCTTCAGCGCGGTGAACCGGGCGTCGGCGAGCGTCTTGCGAGCCTTGCCGCTCTCGTCGCGCACGAACGGCTGAAGCTTCTCGTCGAAGCCGACCGTGTACCGGTCCAGCCGCATCGTGCCGTCCGCGTCCAGACCCAGGTCCGGGACCAGCCGGTCGGCCAGCCGCTCGGAGTCCAGGCCCATCGCGGCGGCCAGCTCCGCCAGGTCCGAGGCCGCGCGTTCCCGCAGCGCCTTGTACTTCACGGTGGTGGCGATCCGGTGCAGCTCGGCCAGCGCCACGTCGGTGCCGAACTCGGCCAGCACGGTCAGGCCGGTCACCGCGCGCGCGTGCCCGCTGCTGCCGGGCCACACCCGGATCAGCGGTGCCAGGCGGCGCACGGTGTCGCCGTCGCCGCAGATCGGCAGCGTGGTGAGCGGCCAGTCCTCCCGGCCGGGCGCGCCCGCGCCCAGCCACTTCTGGAACAGCGCCCAGGAGAACGCGGCCAGGTCGTCCGGGTCCAGCAGGTCCCGCACGACCGCCACGCGCGGGTGCGGCAGCTGCGCGGGCGTGTTGATGCTGCCGGGCCGCCGTTCCAGCGCCAGAATCGTGAGCAGGTGCCGGACCGAGGCGAGCGGCAGCGCGCCGGACCGGTCCCGGAGCCGGACGCGCGGCAGCGACTCCGGATCCGTCCACCGGGGCAGGCTCGGGACGTGCGCCGGGAGCACCGTGAGCGGGTCCGTGCCGAGCAGCGCGACGATCGCGGCCTCCACGCCGGACTCCCGCGCGGTCTCGATGATCACGTCCCGGTGGTCGGCGCTCTCCAGCGTCGTCAGCGCGCGCCAGGCACCGAGGCTGCCGTACCGGTGCTCGTGCAGCGCCTCCACGATCAGGTCACGGGCCGCGGCTTGCGGGTGCCGGTTCAGCCAGCGCCGGCCCAGCGCACGGAACTCGGGGTCGCGGGCGCTGATCAGGCGTCGCATGACCCGGGTCGTCTCCGGGCCGGTGAACGGGAGCAGCGCCGCGGCCGTCGCCGGGTTGCGGGTGACGAGCGCGGTGGCGGGCCGGATCGCGTCCGTGCCGTACCGGGCCAGCAGCGACCGCAGCCAGACCTCCGCGCCCTCCGCACCCCGCGCGTTCCAGCCCGGCAGCAGCGGCCGGACCAGCTCCTCCGGGCCGAGCACGAAGAACCGGGCGTCCTCGTCCTGGTGGCGGTACCGGCCGCTGGACTCGGTGATCCGCGTGGCCATCGCGGCGAAGTCCAGATCCGCCCCGGGCACCGTGAACGAGGCCGCGAACTCCTCCCGCTCACCGGGCCGCCAGAACACCTCGGCCGGCGCCGTGTTCTCCAGGCCGGGCACGGTCACCGGGCGGGCCGCCCGGTCCGGCGCGCTCCACGGTGGACTGACGAGAATCGGGGGCAGGCGGTGCGCGGGCGCATCCGGGATCGTGTTCAGCAGCGCGTCGACGCGCAGCCGGGCCTCGGCGAGCAGGTCCATGCCGGCCAGCTCCGGATGGCGGGCGAGGTGGCCGCGCAGCAGGTCCGTGGCGATCGGGCTGCCGGACTCCGCGGCCAGGCGCAGCGCGCGGCGCGGGAAGCGTTCGGCCGTGGTGAGCAGCGTGGGGCGCACGGTCTTGCGGAGCCCGGCGTCGAGCAGCGCGGTGAACGTCTCGTCCGCGGGCATCCAGGACATCGCCGCGAGCAGCCGTCGCTCCCGATCGGCCGGGTGCCGCCACCGGTAGGACTCCAGCCAGCCGGCCAGGACCGGCGCGATGGCCACGCCGACCCCTTCGATCATGGTCGGCAGCAGCGGGGACAGGTCGATCGAGGTGCGGTCCAGCGTCGGGGCGATCGCCTCGACCTGCTCCGGCCGGCTCACCGAGGCCAGCACGATCACGGCGCTCCCGATCGGCGCCGCCGCCAGCGCGGCCACGTCCCGCTCCACCCAGTCCGCACGCGCCGGCATCAGGAACGTGGCCACGAGATCCCGCATCACCGGACCGGTCCCGCGGCCGGCCGCGAGCAGCGCCTCCGTCTCCGCATGGTCCGCGTCCGGCGCGACCGCGAGCCGGTTGCGCACCCTGGCCGTGAACGGCATGTCCGGGGCATCGGCCCAGTCCTGGAAGATCGAGCCGTCGTCGCCGGTCAGCGGCCGGATCCCGGCGGCCGCGCTCAGCCCCGCCAGCTCGACCGCCACCTGCGCCGCGAACGGCAGCCCCCGCCGCGCCGCCCAGTGGTCGGCGGCGTCGCCGAGCCGCGGGTCCGCCTGCCAGCCGTGCAGGGCCCGTGCCACGCCCGCGACCAGCGCCGCGACCACGAGCGGGCCGGCGTCGTCCGGTGCGTCGATCGCGACCAGCGCCCGCTCGCCGAGCGCGGTGTCCGCGCCCTCGCCGATCAGGCGTCTCTCCAGCGTGGCCCGGTCGGCCGCGAGCATCCCGGCGAACGTCAGCGCGGCCCGATCCGGGTCCGGTGTGGCCGCGCGGCCCCGGGTGAACCATCCGCCGCGGCGCAGCAGGAGGGTGCGGCGCCAGGACTCCGGCGGGCGCAGGGAGTTCTCGGGCGTACCCTCGATGCCGTTCGTGCTCTTGATCTTTGACACCACGTGCGGTCGCTCCCCGTCAGCCGATCACGATCGGTGCCGACTGTAACGGGCCGAGCCGGTCTTCAGGGCCGGCGGGCGGTGGCGTAGCAGGCGGCGCCGATCAACTCCATCGAGACCTGGAGGCGCTCCAGGCTGATGTTGCGGGCGATCGTGTCCAGCGGGCTGTGGTAGGGCGGTTCCAGGTGCCACGGGCCGTCCTCACCGCGCCAGGAGAAGTTCGCCGCCGCGATTCCCGCCTCCTGGAACGACTGGTGGTCGCTGGAGCCGCGCGCGGTCACCGGCGAGATCCGGGGCGCGTACCCGAGGCGCTGCGCCGCCGCGGCGACCTCGTCCGTGGCCCGGTTCGGCTCACCGTCCAGCGACAGCAGCCAGTACCGGGTGGCCGGCGCGGAGCTGGTCGCGACCATGTCATTCTGAAAAACCGCGACGATCCGTTCCCGCTCCGCCTGCGGCAACTGCTCCACGTAGTGCCGCGAGCCGATCAGGCCCTCCTCCTCCGCACCCCAGAGCGCGAACCGCAGCGTCGCGTCGACCGGCAGGTGCCGCAGCACGCGCGCCAGCTCCAGCGTGAGCACGGTGCCGGAGCCGTCGTCGTTCGCGCCCGGCGCGCCGAGCACGGTGTCGTAGTGCGCGCTGACCATGACCACCGGGCCAAGATTCTCGGCGGGGCGCTCGGCGATCACGTTGTGCGAGGTCAGGCCGCGGTGCCAGGCCGTGCTGACGATCAGCTCAGGCAGCGCACCGGCCGCCAGCAGCTCGCGCAGCGCATACTTCTGCGACTGCCCGGTGCCCACCACCGGAATCGGCAGCGTCTCCTCCAGCCACGGCCCGTACGCCGGGGACTGCGTCCCGTCGAGGTGATCCTTCCCCAGGAACACCACCGCGACCGCACCGCCCGCGATCGCCGCGCGAACCGCAACGGTCGGGTCGTCCAGCCACGACTGATCGATCAGCACGACCCTGCCGGCAACATCCTTGGAGAAGTCCCCCTCGCCGACGTCCACCACCCCACCGCGGGCCGAGACGTCCAGCCCCGCCTGCCAGGACGCCCCGACCTGCCAGCCGACATCTGCAGGGAGGCCGCCCGGCGCGTGCAGAGTGCCGACACGCTGGTCCTGGACCGGGAACGACTGGTGGGTCACCCGGTAGCCGAGGCCGTCCAGCACGCCGGACAGGTAGTCGGCGGCCTGCCGCTCGCCCGGCGTCCCGGCGACGCGGGCACCGATGCCGTCGGCGAGCACGCGCAGGTGCTGGAGGGCGCGGTCGGCCTCGACCTGGCCGGCGATCTCGCGATCGTCCGGGGTCAGCGACGGGAGGCGCACCGAGCCGGGGCGGCGGTCACCGACCGCCCAGGCAGGCGCGGGAAGCGCCACGCCCGCGGCGCCTCCGGCGGCGAGCGTGAACAGCGTGCGGCGGCTGATCGGTGCCATGTCGTCCTCCCTGGCCGATGAAGCTCCACATCGGAGGAGGAAAGACTAGAAGCGAGGTTCGACGCAGGTCTATCGCCGGTGATATGTCGGACAGGCAGGCAACCTAATGCGCGCGAGAGCCCTCTACGGGGTTTCAGCATCCTTCATACGCCGCTCAGGCCCTCATGCCGGCCCCGGGCGCGCAGCAAGTGCCGCCCGGGGCAGCGCGCTCGGAGGGTGAGGTCTGGACCTCAACGGCAAGAACTCAGTGGTCGAGCGCGGTCCGCTTCGTCGCGCCCATGAACGCCGACCAGGCTGCGGTGCCGATTGTCAGCGTGCCGCCCTCGCGATCCTTTGAGTCGCGGACCGGAACGACACCGGGAACGTTCGTGGCCAGTTCGACGCAGTTGCCCTGAGAGTTGCTGCGGCTGGACGTCCGCCAGGCCGCGGCGGTCAAGTCGATCATGGCTGATACTCCTGTCCGAGGGTGGCGACCACGTGCGTGGCACCCTCCCAGTCTTTCCTGAAATCCGCACCCGGGAAAGCGTGGCAGGATGATCGGGTGACCTGGCAGCTGGGTGATCGGACGGTCGGCAGGGTGGGCTTCGGGTCGATGCGGATTACCCGGGATCCGGACACCGAGGCGGCGAAAGCACTGCTCAGGCAAGCCGTCGAGCTCGGGGTGGACCACATCGACACGGCGGCGTTCTACTTCTCGCCGGGCGGGGTGATCGGCGGCGGGAGCGGGCCGGTCCGATATGCCACGGAGCTGATCCGGGACGCGCTCTCGCCGTACCCCCGGAGTCTGCTTGTCGCCACCAAGGTCGGGCCCGGCATCGACGCGGACGGCCGGTGGGTGACGGCGGCGACTCCGCGGCACCTGCGCGCGCAGGTGGAGGAGAACCTGAGGCGGCTCGGCGTGGAGCGGCTGGACCTGGTGAATCTGCGGCTCACCGGGCTCGGGCGAGAGGAGTCGGCCGCGCAGTTCGCGGCGCTGGCGGCCATGCGTGACGAGGGGCTGATCGGTCAGCTCGGCCTGTCGAACGCGCGGATCGCGCACCTCGACGACGCGTCCGCGATCGCGCCGGTCGTCTGCGTGCAGAACAGTTACGCGCTGGATCTGCGGCGCAACGACGACATGCTGCGCGTCTGCGGGGAGCGGGGCATCGCGTTCGTGCCGTTCTTCGCGCTGGCCGGCCCCGGCCGGGAGTCAGGGGCGCAGATCCAGAGCGATCCCACGGTACGGAGGATCGCGCGCGATCATGGGGCCACGCCGCAGCAGATCCGTCTCGCGTGGACGCTGCACCAAGGGCCGCACGTGCTCGCCATCCCCGGCACCGGCAGCGACGTCCACCTGCGGGAGAACATGGCGGCGGCCGGGATCCGGCTCACCGCCGACGACCTCGCACAACTCGGGTAGGAGAGGGTCATGCGCATTCTGATCTCGGCCGACATGGAAGGCGTCTCCGGCGTCGTGCACACCACGGAGACGAATCCGGACAAGTATGACTACGCGCGTGGCCGCGCGCTGATGACCGCCGAGGTCAACGCCGTGATCGACGGCGTCCTGGAAGCACAGCCGGACGCGGACGTACTGGTCGCGGACGCGCACGGGCCGTTCCGGAACATCATTACCGAAGACCTTGACCGGAGGGTACGACTCGTCCGCGGCCGCCCCCGCCCGCTCGGCATGCTGGGCGGCCTCGACGAGAGCACGGACGCGGTGATGTTCGTCGGCTACCACGCGCGGGCGGGGGCCGGACCGGCCGTGCTGGCCCACACGATGAGCGACGGCGTGCTGTCCGCGCGGATGAACGGGCGGACGTTCGGCGAGATCGGCTTCAACGCGGCGATGGCCGGCCACCACGGCGCACCGGTCGCGCTGATCGCCGGCGACGACGCGGCCTGCGCCGAACTGGCCGAACTGTCGCCGGACACGGTCGCGGTGCCGGTCAAGGAGGCGCTCGGCCAGGCCGCGGCCGTCACCCTGCACCCGGCCGTGGCCCGCGAGCGGTTGCGCGCGGGCGCGATCGAGGCGACCCGGCGCGCGGCCGAGATCACGCCGTTCCGGATCTGGGGGCCGGTGACGCTGGAGATGGACGTCTGGGGTGCCACCGTCGATCTGGCGACGCTGGTCCCGGGCGTGGAGCGGCTGCCGGGCGGGCGGACGATCTCGTTCACGGCGCGGGACCTGCCGGAGGCGTACCGTGTGATGCTCCTGATCGTGACCTTGGGTCAGGTGCCGCACCGGTAGGACTTGACCTCAAGCGCTTGAGGGCTGGTGAGCTGGGTGCATGGAACACATGGAAACCCTGGTCACCGGCGGGTCCGGCTATCTCGCGACGCACCTGGTCGCGGCGCTGCTGCGCGAGGGCAAGGCGGTGCGGGCCACGGTCCGGTCGGCGGCCCGTGAGGCGGACGTGCGCGACGCGGTCCGGCGTGGCGGCGCGGACGACGCGCGACTCTCCGTGGTCGTCGCGGACCTGCTGCACGACGACGGGTGGGCCGCCGCGATGGACGGCGTCGCGGAGGTCCACCACGTCGCCTCGCCGATCCCCGCCGCGCAGCCGGACAACCCGGACGACCTGATCGTCCCGGCCCGCGAGGGCACGCTGCGGGTGCTGCGGGCCGCGCGCGACGCCGGCGTCCGCCGGACCGTGCTGACCTCGTCGTTCGCGGCGGTCGGCTACTCGCCCAAGCCGGTCCCGGACTTCACCGAGGACGACTGGACCGATCCGGACACGCCGGGCCTGGCGCCCTACCCGCGGTCGAAGACGATCGCGGAGCGGGCCGCGTGGGAGGTCGACGGCGTGGAGCTGGCCGTGGTCAATCCGACGTTCATGCTCGGGCCGGCGCTGACCACCACGGCCGGCTCGTCCTTGCAGCTCATCAAGGCCCTGCTCGACGGCACGATGCCGGTCGTGCCCCGGGCCCGGTTCGGCATCGTGGACGTGCGCGACGTCGCGGACCTGCATCTGCGCGTGATGGCCGCGCCCGAGGCCGCCGGGCGGCGATTCCTGGCCGTCAGCGACGACCCGGCGACCAGCTACGTGGACGTCGCGGCCGTGCTGGGCCGGCAGGTCACCGAGGCCCCCGGCGACGAGCCGCGGCGGCCGGTCATCCACAACGACCGGGCGAAGGCGCTCGGCTGGCGCCCCCGTGACGCGCGCACCACCATCCTGGACAGCGTGATCACACCGGCAGGTGCGCCCGGATCTCACCCTGCGTGACCGTGACGTCCGCGCCGAGACGCTGGAACATGCGCATCGCCCGCTCGTTGCGCGCGCCCGCATAGGCGACCAGCGTCCCGGCGCCGTCCCGGACCGCGAGCCGCGTCAGGTGGGCCACCAGCGCCGTGCCCACGCCGACCTCCTGCCACAGATCCTCGACCAGCACGGCCACCTCCCGCTCGCCCGGCTCGGCGGTGCGGGACAGCGTGGCGTACCCGATCGGATCGCCCATCGCCCACGGCGCGAACGCCAGCAGGCAGTGACCGCGCGCCGGATCCGTCAGCCGCTGCCACTCCCGCAGCGTCAGCCTGGTGCGGCTGGCCAGGTACCGCGCGCGTCGGGTCGCGGCCGAGCAGCGGGCATGCAACGCGTTCACGCCCTCAAGGTCGTCAAGTCCCGCGTCGCGCACCCTGATCTGGAATCCGGACCGGGTCGGCAGCGGGCCGGCGGTGATGGTCATGGCGATCATGGTGGTACGCGGGTGTTGACAGCCGCTTGAAGCCTGCGCCGCCGGGCAGATTGTCTCCGGAGTTCCCGCAGGGCTCACCGGCAGCGGTAGCGCAGGCCGAGCTGCGGCCCCGGACGCATCCGGGGCCGGAGAACGGTCAGCTCGGGCAGGGTGTGTCGAACGTGGACCGGCGCCAGGACTCGTAGTCGGCGTCGGGGAGGCGGCGGCTCGTGGCGGCGCCGAACGCGTCCTGACCGACGCGGAAGCGCAGCCGGCCCGTGGTGTCGGTGGCCGCCTCGAACACCGCGGCCGCGGCCTGGACCTCGGTGGCGACGTAGCCGGCCGGGATCTCCGCGTCGAACACGGCGATCCGCTGCTGGAGGTAGGACGCGTACTCCGGCGGGGTCTGGACCTTCGCGAAGCGCGTGTAGTTCTGGGCGACGAAGTTGGTGCTGGGTACGAAGCCGGGGACCACGATCTTCACGTCGACGTTGCGGGTGCGCAGCTCGTGGTCGACCGCCTCGGAGAAGCCGTCCAGCGCGCTCTTGGTCGCGGTGTAGACGGCCTGGAGCGACTGCGGGACGGTCGCGCTCGTGGACGTGACGTTGACGATCCGGCCCCCGCCCTGACGGTGGAAGTGGGGCAGCGCGGCGCGGATGACGCGCATCGGGCCGTACACGTTGGTCTCGAAGAGGTCTTCGACCACCGCCTGCGGGGTGCCCTCGAAGACGGCGAACAGGCCCGCGCCCGCGTTGTTGACCACGCAGTCGAGGCGGCCGAAGCGCTCCACGCCCGCGGCCACGGCCGCCTCGACGGACGCCTCGTCGCGCACGTCGAGCGCGTGGATCAGCAGGCGGCCGTCGGGGATGCCGTCCCAGGCGGACGGGTCGCGCAGCGTGGCCACGACGTTCCAGCCCTCGGCGAGGAACCGTTCGGCCGCGCGCCGGCCGATGCCGGACGAGCTTCCGGTGATGAGCACAGTCTGTGCCATGACGCGTACCTCCACAGCGTTAACTGTACGGCGTAAATTTACGCCGTACAGTTCAGCACCATAGACCCGCCCCCTGTACGGTGTAAAGTGTGAGTCCTCGCCCACCCGCCTCCGCGCGGCTCGACCGCGGCCAGATCCTGACCCTCGCGCTCGCGCTGTCCGACCGCGAGGGCCTCGACGCGCTCTCGCTCCGGAAGATCGCCGCGGAGCTGAACGTCACGCCGATGGCGCTCTACTGGCACTTCAAGGACAAGGAAGCGCTGCTCGACGCGCTGGTCGAGCACATGTTCACCGAGATCGACCCGCGCCTGGCGGAGAGCGGCGACCTGCGCTCGATCGTCGCCGCGGTGCTGGCCGTGCTGCGCGCGCACCCGTCGCTCGCCGGGATCACGCCGGTCCGGTTCATGCGCACGGACATCGGCCTCGAGATCGGCGAGCGCATCCTCGGGCTGCTGCGCGCGGCCGGCCACTCCGGCGTCGCCGCGGCGCAGTTCAGCTCCATCATGATCAACGCGGTCACCAGCCTGGTGCTCAACCGTCCCGGCGACGTCGAGGTCCACAACACCGCGATTCGCGAGAAGCTCGTTGCGGCGAAGCGCGCCCGGCTGAAGTCGCTGCCGCCGGAGACGTTTCCGCACCTGACCGAAACCGCGGACTACTTCCTGTACCTGCCGGACGAGGACGAGTACTACGAGCGCGGTCTCGCTTTCGTGCTGGCGTTCGCCTGAACCTAGCGGTTGGACAGTCCGGCCGCGGAGTCGTGCAGCAGGTGCAGGAACGTGTCGGTGAGCGGCGCCAGCCGGGTGTCCGCGAGCGTCACCGCGTACAGCGTGCGCTGCAGATCCGACGCCTCCAGCTCACGGTGCGTGATGCCGGCCGTGTTGGTCAGCGCGAGCCTCGGCACCAGCGTCACACCCGCGCCGGTGGCCACGAAGGCCTGGGCGACGTCGTAGGACGCGGCCTGGAACCGGATGTCCGGACGATAGCCGGCCGCGGCCGTGGCCCGATCGAAGTGCTCGCGCGCGTCCGCACCCGGCGAGATCGCCACCCACGGCTCCGCGTGCAGCTGCTCCAGGCCGATCGCGCTGTCCGTGGCCGCGAGCGGGTGCGACTCCGGCAGCACGACCACCAGCGGGTCCGTGATCAGCGGGTGCAGCGTGATGTGGTCCGACGCCTTCGGCGGCCCGTCCCAGGTGGCGATGACGGCGAGGTCCAGCTCGCCGTCGTCGACCATCGGCACGGCCTGGTCGGTGGTGAGGTCCACGACGGACAGGTCCGCGTCCGGGTGGTGGTGGCGCAGGCCGTGGAGCGCGGGCGGCAGCAGGTGCATGGCCGCGGTCTGGGACGCGCCGAGGCGCAGGCGCATCGACATCCTGCCCAGCAGCTCTTCCAGCCCGGCGGTGGCCTGGGCGGTGTGGCGGTCGATCTCGCTGCCGTGGCGGGCCAGCAAGTGGCCGGCCGCGGTCAGGGACTCACCGCGCGGACCGCGCCTGACCAGGGGAACGCCGCAGTCCCGCTCGGCGCGGGCGAGCTGCTGCGCGACCTCGGTCGGGGTGATCCGCAGTTCGCTCGCGGCGGCCGATGTGGAGCTGTGCCGGCTGATGAGGGACAGCAGGCGCAGTTGTCCGGGCTCCAGATGCATTGAGAAATCTTAGTCCGTCCATCGGATCTTCTTCACACCGCGTCACGGTTTTCCGCCCGCGAGATCCACCCAGCGTGATCAGGCGACGACCGGCAGGTCCGGTGTGGTGAAGGCCTGGCCGTCCTCGGTGACGGCGGCGGACTCGTACCCCTCGGCGGTCAGCTTCTCCAGATAGGACAGTGCCTCGGACTCCATCGCCAGCGCGGTCGTGGCATGGACGTCCGCGAGCGTGAGATCCGGGCCGACCACGGTCACCGAGCGCAGGAACGTCGCGGGCCGCCCGGTCCTCGGGTTGATGACGTGGCCGCCGCGCTCGTACGTGCCGGAGGTGGCCACCGCGCCGTCCGTCACCGCCAGCTTCCAGGCGACCTTGTCCGCCTGCCACGGGTGCCGGACGCCGACGCGCCACACCCGGTCGCCGCGCGCGCGGATGTCGCCGCCCGCGCCGATGTAGTGCGTGTGACAGCCCGCGGCCGCCAGCCTCGCGGAGGCGACCTCCACCGACCACCCCTTGACGTACCCGGAAGGATCGATCGTGCCGCCGGCGTAGGCGTCGAAGTAGCCGTCCGTGGCGCGCCACAGATCGGCGCACGCGCCGAGCACGTGCTGCAGATCCGGGTGGCTGTCGGCATAGGTCAGCTCGCCGCGGCGCAGGCGGCTGACCTCACTGTCCTCTTTGTACGTGCTGAAGCGCGCGTCGACCTCGTGCAGCCACCCGCACACGTCCGCCACCAGAGCGCGCAGCTCCTCGTCCGGACGGTCGTCGGCCAGCTCGATGCTGACCGCGGTGCCCATCACCTGCTCGACGTGGCGCATCCGAACTCAGACCTTCGCCTTGTCCAGCGCGGACTGCAGCGATTCGCGGTAGGAGCCGGTGGTGAACGTGGCGCCGGAGACCGCGTCGACGTCGTCGCCGTTCTCCGCCTTGAGCGCGGACGCGTTGAGCTTCTTGATCGCGGCCGGGTTGATCGTGGCGCTGTTGCCGGCCGTCGGGTAGGTCGCGTCCGCGGCCGTGATCTTGCCGCCCTTGACCGTGATCGTGACCTGGATCGTGCCGTAGGCGTTCTTCGCACCCGTGCCCTTGAACGTGCCGTCGGTCAGGCCGGTGTCCGATGCGGCGCCGCCGCCGTCGCCACCCTCGTCCTCGTCACCGGCCGGGGCGGCGCCGCCCTGGTCGGCCGGCGCGGCGTCGTCATCGGCCGGGGCGTCGGCGGGCGCATCGGCGGGGGCGTCCTCCGCCACCGGCACGATCTGCGTGGGCACGGTCATCCGGACGCCGGCGATCATCGCAACGCCGGTCAGGGTGCCGAGGACTGCTGCGGTACTGCGTCGCACCGGACGATCTCCTTAACGTCAAAAACAAGGTCATCAGGGGGTACGGGCGTGAGCTCCCGGAGGTTCAGAACTCGAACGGGTCGAGGTGAATCTGGCTCTTCGGGACCTCCAGCTGCCGCAGCGTGTCCACGGCCGCGTCGACCAGTCCGGGCGGCCCGCACAGGTAGACGTCACGCCGTGCCACGTCCGGCACCAGCTCCTGCATGCCGTCCGTGGTGAACAGCCGTCGCGGGCCGGGCTCGTTGCGCGAGCCGACCACGTAGAACACCTGCGCGCCGCGCTTGCGGGCCAGGTCCTCCAGCTCGTCGCGGAACACCACCTCGTCCTGGCGCCCGGCCCGGTAGATGACGATCGTCCCGGCCGGCATCTCCTCCAGCAGCGCGCGGATCGGCGCGATGCCGCTGCCGCCCGCGATGAGCAGCCCGCGCTTCTGGGTACGCCGCTCCGCCGTGAACGTGCCGTACGGCCCCTGCAGCCACACCCGTGTGCCGGGCTGCAGCTCCTTCAGGTTCTCCGTGTAGCGCCCGACCGCGGTGACGGTGAGGCGCAGCCACTGCGCGTTCGGCGCGGCGGAGAGCGAGAACGGGTGCGACTGCCACCACGCGCCGCCGGCCAGGAAGCGCCAGCGCATGAACTGGCCGCCCTGCGCGCCGAGCTTCTCCAGGCCGCGCCCGTCGACGTACACGGAGAAGCTGTTGCGGCCCTCGCTGACCACCTCGACGACCTCGAACCGGTGCCGGAGGTTCATCCAGAGCGGCTCGATGATCCGGCCCCAGACCACGGCGGAGATGACCAGCGCGGTCAGTCCGGGCCAGAAGTACGAGGCGAACTTCCCGCTGAGGTCCGCGCCGGTGGCGACCTGGTGGCCGTAGCCGAGCAGCAGGATCAGGTACGCGCTGAGGTGGATGCCGTGCCAGATCTCGTACGGCAGCAGCCGTCGCAGGCCACGGATCGAGATCAGGCTGATGAAGATCATGATGCCGGTGGCGGCCAGCGCCTCGATCATCTTCGGGAACGTGGTGATGATCGTGAGGGTCTGACTGACCACGTCCGTCTCGGCCGTCAGCGCGTAGCCGTAGACGATGAAGACGATGTGCGCGACCACGAACACGCACAGCGACGTGCCGAGCCAGCGGTGCCAGCGCAGCAGGTCGCGGGCGCCGACCCAGTCCTCCAGCCAGGAGGCGCGGCTCATCATCAGCAGCTGGATGAAGAGCAGGTAGCCGCCGATCAGGCCGGTGATCCGCCCGATCGCCAGCATCAGCGTCGGCAGGTCGTTGATCGCGCCCGGCTGCGTGTCGAAGATCCAGAGCGACACGCTGGCGCCCAGCCCGGACAGGAACAGCAGGACGGTGAAGAGCCGGTTGCCACTGAAGGGGTTGGCAGGCTCGTCACCGGGCGCGTCCACGGTCCGGGTGTCGTTGCGGTAGCGGCCGGCGGCGGGCGCGTCGTCGTAGCCGTCCTGCGGCTGACGGCGCCACGACTGGTCACCGCCGGACCGCTGGTCACCGCCGGACCGCTCCCGGCCGCGCACCTGCTGGTAGCCACCGGTCTGGTAGCCGCCGGCCTGCTGGTACGCGCCGGAGCCGGCCTCCCAGGCGGCAGCGGGCTGGTCGTACCGGCGGGCCTCGTACGCGCCGCGCTCGTCGTAGCCGCCACGCTCCTCGTAGCCCGCGCGGTCGTCGTAGCCGCCCCGGCCGCCGCGATCGTCGTTGTCGTTGCCGCGGGAGGATCGGCGTGCGCCGCCCCCGGTGTCGTCGTACCGTACCCATGAGGTCGTCGGCGGTCCCTGCGCCACTGTTCTCTCTACCCCCAACAGTCGTCCGCGCCCGCTTTTCAGGGGCCGTCTGCTGGAGGTACGCAGCCCGGGGCCGCTCCGATCAACAAGATCCAGAAAATCACCGGTGAGTGGTTGACTTAACCACTATTGGGCGATTTTCCCGTCTCACCAGATGATCTCCTCGTCCCGCGCGACAAACCGGCCCGACCGGTGACCCGGACCCTCCGTGGCCAGCGCCACGACCGCGTCCGTGCCCTCGGTGACGGTCTGGTGGCCGCTGTGCCCGTTCAGGTCCGTCGCGGTGTAGCCCGGGTCGGCCGCGTTGATCCGGATGCCGGGCAGCGCCTTCGCGTAGATCGCGGTCAGCATGGTCAGCGCCGCCTTGGACGCGGAGTAGACCGGCGTGATCGCGCCGGACTCCGGCCGGGCCGGGTCGTGCGTGGCCCCGAGATCACCCATCGCGCTGCTGACGTTGATGATCACCGGGTCCGCCGAGCGCTTGAGCAGCGGCAGGAACGCGGTGGAGACGCGCACCGCGCCGGCCACGTTGACGTCCAGCACGGCCAGCACCTGCGCGCCGGTCAGCGTGCTCGGGTCGCCGAACGGCCCGTGGATCCCGGCGTTGTTGATCAAGACGTCGAGCGCGCCCTCGTGCGCCTCGACGTCGGCCGCGGCCGCCCGGACCGACTCCTCGTCCGTGACGTCGATCCGGACGAACCGGGCACCGAGCGCCTCCGCGGCTGCGGTGCCGGCCTCCTGGTCACGGGCGCCGAGCAGCACGGTGTGTCCCGCCTCCACGAGCCGGCGGGCGGTCTCCCGGCCGAGGCCCTTGTTGGCCCCGGTGATGAACGTGATGGTCATGCCCCGAACACTCGCCCCGCCGGCCCGCGACGACCAGGGAAGATCCTTACCACCATGGGTACGCCGCCGCGCGGCACAATCGATCGCATGAGCGCACCAGGGCCGGTACCGGCGTGGGACCTGGACCGCGGCGCGGCCGTGCCGCCGCAGGACCGGCCTCCGCAGGACGGCACGGCGCAGGACCGGCCGCCTCAGGACCGAGCGGCGCAGGACCGAGCGGCGCAGGACCGGCCGGCGCGGTCGTCGGCCGGCGACACGCCCGTGCCGCGCGTCCAGGCGGCACCCGGACTGGACCCGGCTCCGATACCGACGCTTGGTGTGACGCTCCGGTCGTGGCGTGACCGCCTCTCCCCCGCCGCGGCCGGCCTGCCGCGCGGGCTCGCGCGACGTGCGCCCGGTCTGCGCCGCGAGGAGCTGGCCCAGCTGGCCGGCGTCTCGATCGACTACGTGGTGCGGCTGGAGCAGGGGCGGTTCACCACGCCGTCCGCGCAGGTCGTGGGCGCGCTGGCCCGTGCGCTGCAGCTCACCGACGCGGAGCGCGACCACCTGCACCGGCTGGCCGGCCTGGTCCCGCCGTCGCGCGCGGAGGTCTCCGACCGGGTCCCGGCCGGCCTCGCGCGCATGGCCGACCGGCTCGGCGGCGCCGCCGTGGCGATCTTCGCGGCGGACTGGCAGCTGATCCGATGGAACCGGACCTGGGCCGAACTGCTCGGCGACCCGGCCGCCGCGCCACCCGAACTGCGCAACTTCGCCCGCGAGGTGTTCCCGATCGGCGACCCGCTCACCGGCCCGATCCCGGCCGACGCGCTCCCGGCCGACGCCGGTCCGGGCGACACGCCCCCGGCCTGCGCTGGTCCGGGCGACACGCCCCCGGCCTGCGCCGGTCCGGGCGACACGCCCCCGGCCGAGGCGACCCGGGCCCGCACCGTCCCGGACGCCGCTGCCGCGGCCGGCACCGCCGGGCCGTGGCTGTCGCGGCGGCGGGTGACGTCGCTGAGCGGTGGGTCGGTGGAGGCGGCGATCGTGTCGGACCTGCGGCGGGCCACCGGGCGGTTTCCGCGGAGCCGGCGGCTGGCCGTGCTGGTCCGGGCGCTGTCCGAGGGGAATGCCCGGTTCGCGGCGCTGTGGGCCGAGGGGGCGGTCGGCGCGCACCGGGAGGAACACAAGATCATCGATCATCCGGACGGGCCGATCACGGTCGACTGCGACGTGGTCACGGACGGCGACGCGGAGCTGAAGATCGTGATCCTGACCGCAGCGCCCGGCTCGGACGACGAGGCACGCCTGCGGCGGCTGACCGAATCCGCGCGATGGTGAGCCGGGCCGGCGGCTCCGAACCCGGCCGGCGGTGGTGAGCCAGGCCGGCGGTTTGTGAGCCAGGCCACAACACCTCCGGCGAGGGCCGGGCGCACCGATTGACCGGCACTCGTGTTGGTCGGCCGCAGGCGCTCCGCGCCCGGCACTTCGGTGGGAGGGGTTCCGGTGGCATCGCAGACCTGGCTGCTGTCGGACGCCGACCGCACGATCGTGTCCGGCCGGTCCGTGGCCGTGCCGGGCGGGCGGCGTACCCGCCGGGGCTGGCTCGTCGAGGTCTCCCCGCCCGCCGGCAACCGGCTCGGGCGGCACGGCAACCTGCTGACCGCGCGGGTCGTCACCGTGCTCGGCCTCGGGCTGCTCTGCGCCGTGTTCACGGTCGCCGACCTGCTGGTCCCGGCGCGGATCGCCTGCCTGGCGCTGCTGGCCGCGTTCGCCTGGACCGGCGTCGCCTACCACCGGACGAACCGCCTGGCCGCCCTGATCCACGCCGGCTCCGCCCGCGAGCCGGCCGCCGATGACGTGATCGTGCTGACCTCGGCCGAGGAGCGGGACGATCTGGATCGTGGGCTGCGGCTGACGGAGCGGATCTGGGCGGATCGGGCCGCGCTGAACCTGGGGGACGGGACCGGGGTGCTGCTCGGGAACGCGGTGCGGGACCTGGCGGCGGTGCTGGTGCAGCGGCAGCGACTGCGGGAGATCTGGAACGGCATCGACCGGCACGACGACGCCGGACTGCCGCAGGACTCGCCGGCGGTGCTGGCGGCGCGGCAGCAGGGCGAGCGGGCGGACGCGCTCTGGGCGGAGCTGGACCGCGACGTGAAGCGGCACCTCGGGTCGCTGCACGCGGCGGCGGAGACCGGCGCGAGCCTGCTGCGGGAGATCGCGCTGGGCGACGCGGCCCGGCGCACCCGGGTGGCACTGGACGCGCTCGGCGCGCCGGACTCGCCGGCCCCCTCGACCGGCCTGGGCGCGGAGGCCTATGCGACCGCGTACCGGGACCTGGCCACGCGGTACGGCCGCGACCTCTACAGCTGATCGGCGGACCGGACATGGCACGAGCAAGCGGTGGCGGTATCGGCGCGATCGGCGCCGTGGTGGCGGCGCTCTGTCTGGGCATCGTCGTGCTGGGGTGGCCCTACCTGCTGGGCGGCTGGCTCGCGGACTCCTTCGGGGCGGCTACGGGGACCCGTACCCTCGCGGCCTGGGGTCTTGAATTGTCCTACCTGGTGGGTCTGCCGCTGGTGGTGCTGCTGTCGCGCCGCCGTGAGCTGGGCGTCGATCTGGTGACGCGGTTCGTGCTGCCCGTGGTCTACGGCGTGTTCGGCGCCGCGATCCTGGGCGTGGCCGTGGTGCTCTTCACCGCATGAGCACGCGGCACGACGAAATCATGAAACAGGACTAGCTAGATCATCAAAAATGCGAAAACGCCACACGCTCGCTATTTAGATCACGCTCGAATGCCCATTGACAATGGCACGTCAATAATAAATTCCACGCCCCGTAATGCCGGGTTTTCGGATAGTGCAAACGTCTTGAATGGACGACGGGAATGCGTTTAGTGTCCTTCCCGGCGCGCCAAATGATTGACCTGAGCCACTGAAAATCCGGTAATCATCTACGGGGAACGGGGAAAGATCGATCATGAACACGGGAACCCGCAAGGCCGCTGGGCGCGGTGCCGCCCTTCTCGTCGCCGGACTCGCCACCTTCGCCCTGAGCGGCGTCGTGGCCACGCCGGCCCAGGCGGCCATCATCAGCGGCCGCTGTGAGTACACGAGCAGCCAGCCGGAGGTCTACCGCGGCAGCGCCGGCACCGCGGTCCGGCAGGTGCAGTGCGAGCTCAACTACGCGATGCGGAACACGAACCTCGACGAGGACGGCGACTTCGGCGGCCTCACGGACGCCGCGGTGCGCAAGTTCCAGCGCTGCGTCGGAATCGGTGTCGACGGCCGCGTCGGCCCGATCACCTGGAGCCACCTGAACCGCTGGGCGGCGGAGCCGACCGCGTACGCGTGCTGACGCATTAACCTGCAATGACGGAGGGCCCGGCCGACAATTGTCGGCCGGGCTTTTCCCGTTCCTGAAAGCAGCCTGACAATAGAATGTGAATTGTCGCTGAACCTGGAAGCCGTTCCGCTCGTCTCCACTGTGCACGATCGACGGTCGAGAGGATTTTCCATGTTCGCGATCACCCCCGAGTTCAAGGCCGATTCCCCCAATCGGTACGCGGAGCTGCGTAAACACGGCCCGGTGCACCGGGCGCGGCTGACCAGCGGGGTCGAGGCCTGGATCGTGGTCGGCCACGAGGCGGCCCGCACCGCGCTGACCCACCCCGCACTGCGCAAGGACCCGGCGCCGGCGCAGGCGTCGCTGGCCGCGCTCGGGTTCACCGTGCACCAGGCCGGCGTCGGGCTCGGCGGCAACATGCTCGAGTCGGACCCGCCCGCGCACACCCGCCTGCGCCGCCTGGTCGCGGGCGCGTTCAGCCCGCGCCGCAGCCAGGATCTCGCGCCGCGCGTGCAGCAGATCACGGACGAGTTGCTGGACGCGATGGCGCCGCTTCCGACCGTCGACCTGGTCCAGGCGTTCACCGAGCCGCTGCCGGTCACCGTGATCTGCGAGCTGCTGGGCGTGCCCGAGGGCGCGGAGCGCGGCGAGTTCCGCGCGTGGACCAGCCTCGCACTGAGCCCGCCGTCCGAGGAGCAGCGCGCCGCCACCGCCAGCCTGACCGGATATCTGGCGGCGCTCGTCGACCGCAAGCGGGAGACGCCCGGCGACGACCTGCTCTCCGCGCTGGCCCAGCAGTCCAACGAGGAGGACGGCCGGCTGACCCGCGAGGAGCTGATCGGCACGGCCGCACTGCTGGTGGTGGCCGGGCACGACACCACCGTCAACCTGATCGGCAACGCGGTGGTGGCGCTGCTGCGCGCGCCGGAGCAGGCCGCGGTGCTGCGCGAGCACCCGGAGCTGATCCAGAACGCGGTCGAGGAGTTCCTGCGGTACGACCCGTCCGTGGAACAGTCCACGTTCCGCTACGCCCACGAGGACATCGACCTCGACGGTGTCACGATCGCGCGCGGCGACGTGCTGGTGGTCGCGCTCGGCTCGGCCAGCCGGGACACGCCGCAGCAGGACGGCGCGCCCACGGACACGCTCGACGTCGCGCGCGCGACGCCGCGGCACCTCGCGTTCGGCCACGGCATCCACCACTGCCTGGGCGCGCCACTGGCCCGGATCGAGGCCGCGACCGCGATCGGCTCGCTGCTGCGCCGCTTCCCGGACCTGCGCGCGACCGGCCCGCTGGACGAGATCCCGTGGATCCCGGGCGGCATGATGCGCGGCCCGAGCAGCCTGAAGGTCCACCTGTAGCGGTTCGCCTAGGATCGTCCCCGCAGCGATCGGCGATCACGGGTGGGGCGGCATGGCGAGACCAAGAGGACCGCACGGCGGTGACGGTGGTGACGGCGGCGACGGGTCGTCGTCACCACGGCGTCGCGGGTCCGGTGGCGGCCGTGCGGAAAGCATCGCCGGTGGTCAGCGCCTTGCCCGTGCCGAGGCGGACGTCGGCCGCGCACCCGCGGGGAGCAGCGGTCCGGGCGCCGGGCGGAACAGGCCCGGCGGACGGCAGCCGGGCCGGGGCGAGGATGCGAACCCGGCCGGCGAGGCCCGCAACGATCCGGACGGGTACGGGCGGGAGACCGACCGCAACACCACCGCCGGCGACCCGGTGGACGTGGTCACCGGCCGGGTGATCATGACGGAGACCGACGTCGAGCTGCCCGGCGTGCTGCCGCTGGTGCTGCGCCGCACCCACCAGTCCGTCTACGCGGCCGGGCGCGCGTTCGGCCACAGCTGGGCCTCGACGCTGGACGTGCGGCTGGAGATCGACGCGCACGGTGTGCTGTTCGTGGCGCAGGACGGCATGATCCTGATCTACCCGGGCGTACCCGCCGGGGATCTTCCCGTGCATCCGGCGACCGGGCCGCGCTGGCCGCTGACCGCGGAGCCGGGCGCGCTGGTGGTGACGGACCCGCAGAACGGCACCCGGTGGCGTTTCCGGGCCGGTGACGGACGGCTGCCGTTGTCCGAGATCGTGCACGCCGGCGGTGACCGGATCGTCGCGGACGCCGGCAACGACGGGCTGATCCGCGCGCTGACGCACAGCGGCGGCTACCGGGTCGAGGTCGGCTGGGCCGAGGACCGGGTCACCGCGCTGTCCGTGGGCGGGCAGGTCGTCGCGCGGTACCGGTACGACCAGGACCGTCAGGTCAGCGCGCACGTCAACGGCTCCGGCCGCGCGATGCGGTACACCTACGACAACGACGGCCGCCTCGCGCGGTGGACCGACCGGAACGCGCACTCGTACGGCTACCGCTACGACGCGCGCGGCCGGTGTGTCAGCTCCGACGGGTCCGCCGGGTTCCTCGCCACCCGCTTCGCCTACGACGACGAGGCGCGCACCACCACGGTCACGGACGCGCTCGGGCACGACACGGTCTACGCCTACGACGCGCGGTACCGGATCGTGCGGGTGACCGACGCGCGCGGCGGCACCACGCTGCGCGAGTGGGACGACGACGGCCGTCTGGTCGCCGAGTCGTCACCGGCCGGTCGGCGCACCCGCATGGCCTACGACGCGCGCGGCAACCTGGTCGAGGTCGTCTCGCCGGACGGCGCGACCGCGACCGCGGAGTACGGCCCGGACGGCCTGATCACGGCGTTGACCGGCGCGGACGGCGCCACCCGCCGGTTCGGCTACGACGAGCGCGGCCGCCGCAGCACCGTGACCGACGTGCTCGGCGGCACCACCCGGTACGGCTACGACGGCGCCGGCCACCTCGCGTCCGTCACGGATCCGGCGGGCACCACGGTCCGCGTGGTCAGCGACGGCGCGGGCCTGCCGGTGCGGATCGGCGGCGTGACCTACGACCGGGATGCGGCCGGGCGGGTGATCCGGGTGACCGAGGCGGACGGCGCGGTCACCACCACGACCTACACCCGCGACGGGCAGCCGGCGTCCCGGACCAGGCCGGACGGTTCGGTGGAGACCTGGCGGTACGACGCCGAGGGCAACCTGCGCGAGCACACCGGCCCGGCCGGCGCGGTCACCCGGCTGGAGTACACCGGATTCGACCTGCTGGCGGCGCGGACCGATCCGGACGGGGCCAGGATCACGTTCGCCTACGACGCGCAGCTGCGGCTGACCGAGGTGCGCAACCCGCTCGGCCAGACCTGGCGCTACGCCTACGATCCGGGCGGCAACCTGGTCTCCGAGACCGACTTCGACGGCCGGACCGTGACCTACGGCTACGACCTGGACGGGCGGCTCATCGCACGCGACGACCTGCGCGTGGAACGGGACGCCGGCGGGCGCGTGACCAGCAGGATCCGGCCGGACGGGCGCGCCGACTACACGTACGACGCGGCCGGCCGGCTGCTCACCGCGGAGTCGGGCACGGCCCGGCTGGCCCGCTCCTACGACGCGGCCGGGCGGCTGCTGTCCGAGACCGCGGACGGGCGCACGATCACGTTCACCTACGACGCCGCGGGCCGCCGCCTCACCCGGACCACGCCGAGCGGCGTGGTGTCGCAGTGGCGGTACGCGGACGGGCCGCTGCCGGTGGGTCTGACCGTCGACGGCCGCGAGCTGGCGTTCACGCACGACGCGGCCGGGCGGCAGATCGAGAGCGTGCTCGGCGCGAACACGCTGCGCACCGCGCACGACCCGGCCGGGCGGATCATCGCGCGGACCCTGTGGGCCGGCACGGACCTGGTGACGCACGCCGGGTACGCGTACCGCCCGGACGGGCTGGTCACCGCGATAGCGGACGAGACCGGTGCCACCCGCGCGATGAGCCTGGACCGGGCCGGCCGGATCGTCGGAGTGGCCACGGCCGAGACCTGGACCGAGCGGTACGCCTACGACGTCACCGGCAACGTCACCAGCGCGGACTGGGAAGACCCGGAGGACGACGCTCGGGGCGACCGTGAGTATGCCGGGACCCGGGTGCTGCGCGCGGGCCGCTACCGTTACGAGCACGACGCCGCGGGCCGGGTGATCCTGCGCCAGCGGGCCCGCCACTCGGAGAAGCCCGCGACCTGGCACTACACCTGGAACAGCGAGGACCGGCTGGCCGGCGTCCGCACGCCGGACGGCACGATCTGGTCCTACCGGTACGACCCGATGGGCCGGCGGACCGCCAAGTACCGCCTGGCCGAGGACGGTTCGGTCGCGGAACAGACCGACTTCGTGTGGGACGGCAACCGGACGGCCGAGGAGATCCACCACGGCCCGGCCGGGAGTACGGCGACGACCTGGGAGTATCAGCCGGGGACGTACACGCCGATCGTCCAGACCGCACGGCACTGGCTGGCCGGCGCGTCCCAGACGGAGATCGACCGCCGCTTCCACCTCATCGTGGCGAACCTGGCCGGCGCGCCCACCCACCTGGTCACGCCGGACGGCGAGGTCGCCTGGCGCATGACCAGCACCATCTGGGGCACGACCACGTCGGTGAGCACGGACGGCGCGGACTGCCGGCTGCGGCTCGCCGGCCAGTACCACGACCCGGAGACCGGCCACCACTACAACCACCAGCGCTACTACGACCCGGCCACGGCCCGCTACCTGTCCCGGGACCCGCTGGGCCTGGCGCCGTCGCCGAACCCGGTCGCCTACGTCGGCAACCCCACGGTCGAGATCGACCCGCTCGGCCTGGCGAAGGCCGACTGCATCGACAACCGGCCGTTCACCAGCCGGGCCGAGGCCGAGGCCGCGATCTTCGAGCGGGCCGGCATCGACCCGGACACCGAGCCGGACCTGTCTTGGGAGGTGGGCGACGACCGGGACCGGCGGGGCACGGACGGGTACCGGTACTCCGACGACCCCGGCGGGCACGGCTACTACCGCCAGTACGAGACCGACAACGGCTCCCGGGTGATCGTCGAGCACACCAACGACCCGAACGCGGCCAGCCCGCACTTCCACGCGGGCCGGCCGAAGAGCAGCGCGGACGAGACCGGCGTCGACTTCGGCTGGTCCGGGCGCCCGTTCGAACCGGGCGGCGCGCAGCGCTACCGTCAACTCGACGGCAAGCACCACTACTTCTACCCGAGCGGAGACTGAGCATCGTGCCCGTGGACCCGGCCCTGATCAGGGACGCGGCGGCCGACGCCGGCCTCGTCGTCGGTGAGTTCTCCGCACCGGCCGGGCTTCCCGGACCGAGAGAGATGTGGAAGCGCTTCGGCGAACCGTTGATCCGCATTCCCGACGAGCGTTTCGACGAGGTGGGCGAGGCCTGGCTGCGGCTCGCGACCGCGAACGGCACGATCGGCGCGGGCGGCCGCTTCCTGCTCTCGATCGACGGCGGCCTGCCCTGGCTGGAGGTCCGCACCGGCGACGTCCCCTTCCGGATCGACCGGTTGTGCGACGACGGCGCCGGGGATCCCGAGTTCGTGGCGATGGCGGTGGACGGGAGCGCGTGGTGTGCGGTCACCACGGAGGAGTACGACACCTGGCTCTTCGCCGAGCCGGTGGTCCCCGTGGCCGGCTGACCACGGGGATCACGCACGTGCGAGGTCAGGCCGGCTTGCGGCTCACCCGGTAGCTCGCGTCCCGGTCGTCCGGCGCCAGCACCACGGTCGCGGCGCCGGCCGGCAGCGCACAGGACAGCTCGCCGAAGGCGGACGCGGTCTTGGTCTGGCACACCTGCTCGCCGGCCGCGTCGAACACCCGGA
Organism: Catenuloplanes japonicus; assembly: GCF_000717135.1. Lineage (GTDB taxonomy): Bacteria > Actinomycetota > Actinomycetes > Mycobacteriales > Micromonosporaceae > Catenuloplanes > Catenuloplanes japonicus. The sequence goes on along the minus strand of NZ_JNXY01000003.1, from coordinate 91,979 downwards.
CGGTCGTGTCGCCCGCGTTGCTCAGCCGCCGCCACTGGATCTTCTCGGTCGCCGCGTGCGCGCCGGCCGGGACGGTCACGCAACCCAGGTTCCGGCTCCTGGTCGCCGCGACCGTCAGGCCCGGATCGCCGGACGGGAGCGGCTCGCAGGCGTTCGCACCGCCGTCCACCCGGATGAACGAGATCGCGTAGGTGTCGGCGGGCTGCTGATACGTCCAGTTGAGCAGGAGGCGGAACGGCGCCGGCCCGTAGGGCAGGCAGGACGAGGTGCGCAGCGTCTCGAGGTCACACTGGACCGCGCCGGACGCGTCGACCAGCAGGCCGTCCAGGTGCGACCGGGCCATGAGCGCGTCGTCCGGCAGCGCGGCCGCGATCGCGGCGCCCTCCGGGGTGGGCAGGCGCAGGCAGTCGTACTCGCCGACCTGGGTGAAGCTACCGCGGTACGTCGACGTGCCCTGGTCCGGGACGTCCACGCAGCCCGCGGCGGACGCCCGCGACAGCAGCACGGTGACCCATTCGTACTCCGTCTCCAGGTAGCGCTCGGGTGTGACGACCGCCGTGTAGGTGCCGGCCGCCGGGTAGTAGCAGTCCAGCTTGCCGAGCGCGCAGACGACGTTGCCGGCCGCGTCGTAGATCGAGCCGGTGGTGTAGACGTTGTACGGGGTGAACATCCTGGTCTTGTAGAAGCCGGTGGCCGGGATCCGCAGCGTGCGGCAGTACCCGTCGGCGGCCTTTCCCGCCGTGCCGTAGGCGCCCGGCACCACCTCGCGGCATCCGGTGGCGCCGTTGACCCGGGACACCCGCACGTCGTACCAGTGACCGGCCGACCAGGTCAGCGGCGTGGCGATCACCCGGTACGGACCGGATCCGGTGAACACGCACGGGTCGGCGGCGGGCACGCACTGCGCGGTCCCGGCGCCGTCGACGATCTCGATCCGGGTCTGGTGGTCGATCCCGGTGTAGCCGGTCCCGGTGGAGGTCGTGAGGACCCGGTCTCCGGGCCTCGCGTCGATCACGTGGCAGTTCACCTGCGGCGCCGAGGCGAGTATGCCGCGGGTCGCGGGCACGTCGAAGCCGGGCGGGACCGGGGCCGCACAGCCCGTGACACCGTCGAGGCTGGTCACCCCGGCCTGATAGGCGGCGGGTGCCGAGCCGAGGTCCGTCACCAGCAGCGTGTAGGTGCCGTCGGCGGGGAGCGTGCAGGTCCGGATCTTCCACTCCCGGCAGATCTCCGTGCCGGCCAGGTCGTGCAGCACCCAGCGGGGGTTACCGGCGCTGAGGACGCGGATCAGGTGGTTGCCGGCCCGCGCGGTGACCGTGTGGCAGTTGGCCAGATCACCGTCCGCGACACCGTCCCGGGTCTGCAGGCCCTGCTCGCCGAATCCGCCGACCGGAAGCTCCGCGCAACCGACCGGGTTCGACAGTCGAGGAAGTCGCAGGGTGTACGCGATCGGCTCGTTGAAGAACTGATCCACGACCGCGAAGTACGGTCCGGGCCCGGCCAGCGTGCAGATTCTGTCGGGATAGTTCTGGCCGGCCCCCACCGAGCAGATCTTGTGGTGATCGGCGGCCCACACGGTCATCGGCACGGCCGGGTTCCCGTTGCCGCCGTCGGCGGACAGCAGACGGCTCCCCTCCGGCTGGGTGATCGTGAAGCAGTCACCGATGGTCCGGTAGTCGAGCACGCCGGTGACGCCGGGCGCGCCGAAGGCGTGGAAGCCCTCGTCAAGGGTTCGGCAGGGCCGCACCGGGTCGAACGCGTAGTCGACCATGATGGAGTACTTCCCGGTGCCGCTTCCCGAGTAGACCTTCACCGTCAGCGTGTACGTCCCGGCGGGACCTGGATCGCAGGTCGTGATCGACGTGTTGCTCGGCCCGCACACGGACTGGCCCGCCGCGTTCGTGATCAACGCGCTCAGCACGGCGTCCCGGACGCCGCGCCCCTCCACGTACCGGTAGGAGATCGGCCCCGGCTTCGTGGTGGTCAGCGTGTAGACGTGCCGTTCGGCGCCGGTGATCGCATCGCAGGAGATCAGCGTCCCGAACTCCACGAGGCCGCCGTTGCAACCGCTCTCGGCGACGACCGAGGACTGCCGTCCGGCCGGGACGGCGTCGGCGACCGGCGCGCCGCCGGGCAGTTCGACCGCGGCGGCGCCGGGTGGAGCGACCGCGGCGGCGCCGGACGAGGTGGCCGGGACGCCCTTGGCCTGCGGGGCCGGCGCCGGAACCGTGGCACGGGAGTCGGTGACCGCGCTCCCTGTCCGTACCGGCGAGGAGGTGGTGGGTTGTTCTTGAGAGGCGGCGGTGGTCAGCAGCACCGTGGCGAGCGCGAACGCGACCGCACCGGTCAAACGAGACATGTCGGGATCCCCCATGATCGACCTTGCGACCGGCCGATTATGGGGGAACGCTCAGAGCGCCGCCAGTTCCTTTGCGAAGCGTGCCCGCAGTGCCGCCTTCTCCGCCGCCGGCAACCAGCACGCGTCCACACCGGACAGTGCCATCGCGTGCAGCCGCTCACGCGGCACGCCCAGCTCCTGGTGCAGGATCCGGTACTCCTCGGTGAGGCTGGTGGGGAACATGCCGGGGTCGTCCGCGCACGGGATCACGTTCAGCCCGGCCTCGATCATCGCCGCGATCGACGCGCGCCGCCACGGCCGCCAGGACCGGCGGGACGTGGTCGATGCGACAAGGAACGGCGTGTTCTCCTGTCGCAACCGGGACACCACCGCGTCGTCCTCCAGCACGAAGTAGCCGTGGTCGATCCGGTCACAGCCGAGCTCGTCGAGACAGGTGATGGTGTTGGCCGCGATCGGCGCGTGCTCGGACGAGTGCGCGGTGCGCCGCAGACCGGCCTCGCCGGCCAGCCGGTAGGCCTCGGCGAAACGCTCCGGCGGACCCGCGGTCTCCAGGTTGTCCAGCCCGACGCCCACCACGTAGTCGTGCGGGTCGTTCACGACCGTCCGCACCCGGGCCAGCGCTTCGTCGCCGGAACGGGACCGGTCGATCGCGGCCAGCAGCCGCCCGGACATGCCGAAGTCACGCTCGGCCATCCGGATGCCCTCGGCATAGGCCTCGACCGAACCGCGGTAGCCCAGGGCCGAGAGGTGTGACGGGACCTCGTCGAAGGACATTTCGAGGTGGCGTACGCCGTTGGCGTGCGCGTCCTCGAACGCCTCGTACACGATCCGGGTCAGGTCGTCCGCGTCCCGCAACGCCTCGATCACCCACGCGGAGACGCGGAACAGCGAGTAGGACACGTCCGGCTCGTCCGCGGACCGGGTCAGCGGCACCGGGATGCGCGTGTTCGCGTAGAGCGCCGGGTCGGGCGGCAGCGAGTTGATGTCCGCGTAGATGCGCTCCGGCGTGTCCGGAAGGTCGAGCTTGGCGCGGCGGGCCAGCTCCGCGAAGGTCGAGGACCGGACCGTGCCGATCAGGTGGCAGTGCAACTCCACCTTGGGAATCGCCCGCAAATAGTCGATGTCAGACATGTCCATCCGAAGTTCAGGAGAAGGCCGGGCCCTTCGAGAAGGAGCCCGGCCGAAAACATCAGGCGCCGGTGACTTCGCGGGCGAAGCGGTCGACCCAGTCCTTGCGCGTCGGCACGAGCTGGGTCGGGTCGAGCGCGGTGTAGCCGGCCGCGACCGGGTCCTTGGCGATGTCGCCGACGACCGCGGTGAGCGTGGCCGGCACGGTCGCGCCCGGGTTGACCGGCAGGTCGCCGACCAGCTCGGCGGACTTCGTCTGCGCCTCGACGGAGAGCAGGTAGTCGATGAACGCGTACGCGTTGTCCGCGTTGCCCGCGTGCGTGGAGACCATCGCGCGGTTCGTGGCCATGTAACGGCCGGTGGCCGGCGGCGTCCAGGCGATCTTCTCGCCGTCCGCGATCAGGTTCGTGGCGAAGCCGTTGAGCGTGTCGGCCGCGACGATCTCGCCCTGGGTGAGCAGGTTCGTGACCTCCGTCGAGGAGCTGTAGAACTGCAGCACGCCGGGCTTCCAGCCGCCGAGCTTCGTGAACGCGGTGTCCACGTCGTACGGCCCGGAGCCGTAGCTGGCGGCCACACCGGAGATCATCAGCTGGCCCGCGGTGACGGAGATGTCCGGCAGCGCGACCTTGCCCTTGTGCGCGCCCGCGAACACGTCCCACGTCGAGGCCGCCTCCGCGTTCATCGCCTCGGTGCTGTAGACGATGCCGTTGAGCTGGTAGCTGTAGGCCGGCCCCCAGTAGGCGCCGTCCTTGGCGAACGCGGCGATCTGGCCGAGGTTCGGCACCCTGTCCGCGGGCACCCGCTGGAACAGGTTGTCCTTCTGGCCCAGCGCCGCGTAGTAGTCGGAGATCAGCACGACGTCCGCGCCGGCCTTGTCGCCGGCGACCTGGAGCTGGGAGAGCCGGTCCGCGTTGGAGCCGGTCTCGACCTCGACCTCGATGCCGGTCTTCGCGGTGAACGGGTCCAGCACGGCCTCGGTGAACTCCTCCACGCCGAACGGGAAGGTGCTCAGGACGAGCTTTCCGGCGTCGCCGGCGGCGGTGCCGGAGTCGCCGCCGGAGCAGCCGGCCGTGGCCGCGACGACCGCGGCGGTGCCGACCGCCAGCAGGGCGTGGCGTATGGAGCGCATGATGTTTCCTTCCAGGGGTTTCACAATGTGTTTCTCAGGGTCAAAAGCAAGATCAAGTGCTATGCCGCGATGGGTACGAGGTGCGCCGCGGCCGCCGAGACCGTGGTGCGCGTGCCCGGCGTCAGGCCGGCGCCGTCACCGGCGCGCACGTCGGCGAGCAGCCGGACCGTCTCCCCCGCGCCGTCGACCGCGTCGAGCGTGACGAGCAGGTCCACGCCCCGGTAGGCGGTGGAGACCACGGTGGCGTCCAGGCGCAGCGCCGCGCTCCCGTCGGAAGCCGCACCGAGAATCAGGTGCTCCGGCCGTACCGTGGAGAAGGTGTGTGTTTGATCGGTCAGGAAGTTCTCGTAGCCGAGGAAGTCGGCGACGAATCGGTTGGCAGGCCGGGAGAAGACCTCGCGCGGCGTGCCGGTCTGCATGATCTTCCCCCCGCGCATCAGCACCATCAGGTCGGACATCTCCAGCGCCTCGTCCTGATCGTGCGTGACCAGCACGACGGTCAGTCCGGTCTCCGCCTGGATGCGGCGCAGCTCCGTGCGCATCTGCACCCGCAGCCGGGCGTCCAGGTTGGACAGTGGCTCGTCGAGCAGCAGCAGGCGTGGGCGGATCGCGATCGCGCGGGCCAGCGCGACGCGTTGCTGCTGCCCGCCGGAGAGCTTCTTCGGCTTGCTCTTGTGCAGGTGCGCCAGTCCGACGAGTTCGAGCGTCTCCTCGACTTTCTGCTGTACGGCGGCCCTGGGGAGCTTGCGCAGCTTGAGGCCGTATCCCACGTTCTCGGCCACGGTCAGGTGCGGGAACAGCGCGTAGGACTGGAAGACCATGCCCAGCCCGCGCTTCTCCGGCGGCAGCGTCGTGCTGTCCACGCCGTGGATCCGGATCGTGCCGGACGTGGGACGGCTGTATCCGGCCAGCATCCGCAGCGACGTGGTCTTGCCGCAGCCGGACGGCCCGAGCAGCGTGGTGAGCTTCCCTTCCGGGATCTCCAGGTCGATCGCGTCCACGGCCGTGAAGTCACCGAACCGCTGGGTGACACCGATGAACTCGGCAGCGGGGCTCATTGAACCTCTTTCAACCTGGCGAGGGCCCGCCACACCGCCGCCGGGCGACGGCCCGGCACTCTCTGGCCCACGGCCAGGTTGAAAATGGTTCACTGGTTGATTCCTCCGAAGATCCGGGCGAAGCCGACGGTGCGCTCCGCGATGACGGCGACCACCACGGTCGCGGCGAGGATGAGCGTGGCCATCGCGGCGATCCGCGGGTTGTAGCTCTGCTGGACGTAGTCGAGCATCGTCACCGGCAGCGTGCGGAACTCCCGGTCCTGCAGCAGCAGTGACAGCGGCACGTTGTTGAAGCTCGTGACGAAGCCGAGCAGCGCGGCGGAGAAGAGGCCGGGGCGCAGCAGCGGCAGCGTCACCGTGAGGAACGCGCGCACCGGGCCCGCGCCGAGCCCGCGCGCTGCCTCCTCCACGGCCGGGTCCGCGAGCGCGAGCGACGCGCCGGTGACACGGACCGCGTAGGGCAGCAGCAGCGCGGTGTGGCCGAGCAGCAGCGTGCTCAGGTTGTCCAGCCCGAGCCCGATCATCAGCTGCTGGTAGAGCGCGAGGCCGACCACCAGCTCCGGCACGATCAGCGGGCTCAGGAACAGCCCCTCGATCAGCCCCTTGCCGGGGATCTTCCCGCGGTGGATCGCGATCGTGGCCGGCACGCCGAGCAGCAGCGCCAGCACGGTCGCGCCGGCCGCCAGGTAGAGGCTGGAGACCAGCGACTCCATGAACGGGTCGTAGGTGACCGCGGCCTCGAACCACGTCAGCGAGAAGCCCTGCGGCGGGAATCGCAGCGTGCGCCCGGCGCTGAACGCGGTCACCACCACGAACAGGATCGGCACGATCATGATGATGTAGCCGAGGACGGCCAGGCTCGCCGCGACCGGACGCGCCCTCACGCGGTCGCTCCCCTGCGGCCGGCCAGCGCGGAGAGCCCGGACACGCCGAAGACCAGGATCGTCATGATCAGCGCGGTGGCGGACGCGGCCGCCCAGTCGACCGACACGGACGCGTAGCTGAACAGCTGGGTGGCGAGCATCCGCTGGCTGGAGCCGCCGAGCAGGTACGGCGTGGTGTACGCGGTGACCGATCCGGCGAAGACCAGCGTGGCCGCGACCACGATGCCGGGCCCGGACAGCGGCACCACCACGCTCCAGAACGCCCGCGTGCGGCCGGCGCCGAGCCCGCGCGCCGCGTCGTCCAGCCCCGGGTCGACCTGGGCCACGGCGGAGTAGCAGGAGATGATCGCCAGCGGCAGGAACAGCTGGGTGAGACCGAGCACGACGGCCAGCGGCGTGTAGAGCATCTGCGGCGGGTCGTCGGTCAGACCGGTCGCGGTGAGCAGCTTGCCGATCGCGCCGTTCGCGCCGAGCAGCACCAGCCAGCCGAACGTGCGGACCACGTTGCTGAGCAGCAGCGGGAAGATCGCGAGCGCGAGCAGGATGCCGCCCCACCTGCCCTGGCTACGTGCCAGCAGATACGCGATCGGGAAGCCGAGGCCGACGCAGAGCGCGGTGACGATCAGGCCGAGCGTGACGGTCCGGCCGATGATGCGCAGCTCGTACGGATCGGTGATCATCTCGCCGAACCGGCTGAGGACCGCCGTGGGCTCCTCGCCGGGCGGCGCGATCAGCATCGCCACCGCGGGCACGAGAAATCCGGCGGCGAGGAACGCGAACCCCGGCAGCAGGAGGAGGGCGGTTTTCCTGGACATTCTTCCGTCTCTGGCGTGATAGTCGGCGGTGCAACCGGTTGCACAACCGGTTGCACGCAGAGTACGACGCCGACGATGATGTAACCGCACCGGATTCGGTTAACTCTGTGTAACGAGCCCTGGAGGACACCCGACGTGGCGACTCTTGCCGACGTAGCGGCACTGGCCGGTTACAACAAGTCGACAGTCTCGCGTGCGCTGACCCGCCCCGAGATGGTCGCGCCGGACACGCTGGCCCGCATCCACGACGCCGCGAAGCAGCTCGGATACGTGCTCAACCGCACCGCCAGCCACCTCGCCCGGGGCCGAACCGGCCTGGTCGCGTTCGTCGTCCCCACGCTGGAGAACGCGTTCTTCGCCCCGATCATCGGCGGTGCCCAGGCCCGCGCCGCCGCCTCCGACCTGCACCTCACCGTCGCGGTCGCGACCCTGGAGACGCCCGCCCAGGTCGCCGCGCTCACCCGGCTCGCGGGACAGGTCGACGGCCTGATCCTGGCCGCACCGCGCGGCGAGGACGCGCACGTCGCCGCGATCGGCGCCACCAAGCCGATCGTGCTGGTCGACCGCGAGATCCCCGGCCTGCCCTCGGTCGTCGCGGACACCGCCACCGCCATCGGCCAGGTCGTCTCCGGCCTCGCCGCCCGCGGCCACCACCGCATCGCCTACCTGGGCGGCCCGTCCGGCTCCTGGCAGGACCCCGGCCGGGCCGCCGCCGCCCGCGCCGCCGCGCTCGACGCCGGCGTCACGCTCTCCGTGCACGGCCCGTTCCCCGCCACGTTCGCCGCCGGCGTCAGCGCCGCCGAGGAGGTGCTCGCGTCCGGCGCCACCGCGGTCGTGCCGTACGCCACCGCGCTCGCGCTCGGCCTGATGCTCGCGCTCCGCGGCCGCGGCCTCCACGTCCCCGACGACATCGTGGTCAGCGCCGAAACCCAGGTCACGGACGCGCTAGGCGCCCCTGGCATCCCCGCCATCGACGTCGACGGCGAGTCCCTCGGCCGCGCCGCCATGGACCTCCTCACCTCCCCGTCGGCCGGCACGCTCCGCCTCCCGGTCCGCGTCTCCTGGTCCTGAGACGCCGCCCGTCCCGGGCAGATGGAAAAATGCCGACGGCGGTGAACTCAGGCGTGTGCGTCGCCGTTGTGGGAACGGACCGAAGCCCTGCTGATGGAGTGCACACGTGCGATTCAGGCTCCCGACCGATCTCGGCTCCCGCGCGCTGCGGGCCACCACGGCGACCCGTGGACGGCGTGTGACCGCGCTCGTCGCGGTGCTGGCACTGGCCGGCGCCGGTGGAGCGCTGGCCGCGTCGAGTTTCGGGCTGGCCACGGCCGACTCGCTGGAGGGTCTGCCGGTCCCTGCCGACCAGGTGCCGGCGATCGCACGGGCCTCGCTCTCCTGCCCGCAGCTGACCGCGCCGCGGCTGGCCGGCCAGCTGATGGCCACGTCCGGGTTCAACCCGAACGCGCGGACCGAGAACGGCGGCGTCGGCGTCGCCGGGCTCGACGACACGCTGTGGGAGACCTGGGCGCCGGGCCCGACCGCGCAGCGGATGGACCCGTCCGCGAACATCACCGCGCTCGCCCACCTCATGTGCGACCTGGTCGGGCAGTTGCGCGACGCGGACCTGGGCGGCGACCTGTGGCAGCTGGCGCTGGCCGCACGGCACGCGGGCGCGCCGGCCGTGCGCGAGTCCGCCGGCGTGCCGCACACGTCCGCCGACTACGTGCGCACCGTCGCCCGCTACGCGGAGTGGTACGCGGACCAGCCTGAGTTCCGGGTCAGCCCGCCGGAGACGGCGCCGGCCCCGACCGGTGCGCCGCCGCCCGCCGGTGGTGCGCCGAAGCCGGTCCCGGACGAGTACGTGCCGCTGGTCGTCTCCGCCGGCAAGGTCTGCCCTGCGGTGACCGCGCCACTGGTCGCCGCGCAGCTGATGGCCGCGTCCGAGTTCAACCCGAACCTGCTGGGCGCGTCCGGCGGACAGGGCATCGCGCAGTTCCTGCCGCAGGTCTGGACCGCGTACGGCGTGCCCGGCCAGTCACCGTGGGACCCGGGCGCCGCGATTCCCGCGCTGGGCAAGGCGATGTGCGCGCTGAGCACGGACCTGCGAGGCCTGGGCAAGGAGCCGTACCCGGTGGCGCTCGCCGCGTTCCAATGGGGACCGACCGCGGTGCAGCAGGCCGGCGGCGTCCCGGACGCGCCGAGCGTGACCGACTTCGCGGACCGGGTGCGCGCCTACGCGGACTACTACGGCAAGGACCCGCGGCTCGGCACGCCTGGCGCCGCGAATCCCGGCACGAGCCGTACCCCCACCGGCACACCCGGCACGTCCACCCCCACGCCGTCCGCGACCAGCGGCCGTCCGGCCACCGCCACGTCCACCGGCGGCACCACCCCGCCCGCGCCGCCGAGGTCCACGACGCCCGCCGCCGTCACCACCTTCGCGATCAAGGGCCTCGGCGGAATGTGCATCGACGCCGGCTCCGGCAAGGACGGCACGCCGCTGACGCTCCGTACCTGCTCCGGCGCCGCAAGCCAGCAGTGGTCCACCACGGGCGACGGCTCGCTGCGCGCACTCGGCCGGTGCATCGACATCGCCTGGGCCTCGTCCGACGACGGCTCCGCCATCCAGATCGCCACCTGCAACAGCGGCTGGGCCCAGAAGTTCTGGATCAACAGCTCCCACGACCTGGTCAACAGCGTGATCGGCAAGTGCGTCGACGTCCGCGACTGGAACGAGTCCGACGGCGCCACCCTCCAGCTCTGGACCTGCGAGGGCACCGACAACCAGAAATGGACCAGCGCCTGACCCGCCGTCCCGGAGAACGGGAAGATCCGAATCTTCCCGCTCTCGGCGTGGTCACGTCCCGCGGCAGGCCCAGATATCGACGCCAGAGGTCGGTAGCGCTCCCGCCCGCCTATTCCCCGCGGGCCTCCGGTGGCTTGCCGCTGACGTTCCCCCCTCGCCGGATCCGCGCGGGGCGGGCACGTCTCAGGAGGTCTTGGGAAGCGGATCGCGGCGGATGCGGGCGATCACCACGGTCGGGCCGTCCTGTTCCTTGACCGCGAAGAACGACAGGTCGCCGACCGGGACCGGAACCTCGCCGGTCATGTCCCGGGCGCCGGACTTCGCGGTCCAGCCGAGGATGTCGTGGGTGTCGCCGGTGGAGGTGACCGCGAACAGCGTGTAGTCCACGCCCACCTGCAGCCCGGAGACGCTGGCGCTGATCGTGGAAGCGTTCTCGGCGCCGGACGCGGCCACGGTGAGCCGGGCCGAGTCCCCGACGCCTTCCGCGGTGACGCCGACGTCCTGCGGGTTGACCACGGTCGGATCCCCGCCGGGCGTGTTCGTCGTCGGATTCAGCCCGAGCACCGCGCCCAGCGACACAGCCGCGATGATCGCCAGCGCCCCCAGCGCGATCGTGGACCGCCGCGGTCTCCGGAACGGCCTGCCCCCGGGCCGCGAGGCCCCGGACGGTCGCGTGGATCCCGACGGCCGCGCGGACTCGGACGGCCGCGCGGACTCGGACGGCCGCGCGGACTCGGACGGCCGCGCGGACTCGGACGGCCGCGCGGAGCCGGGCGAGCGCCCGGACTCGGACGGCCGCGCGGGGTCGGACAGGCCCGCAACCTCCGCGCGCGGCCCGATCCCGGCCGCCTCGGCCTCGTCCTGCTCGCGCAGCACCTCGGCGAACTCGGCCGCCGTCAGGTGCGACATCGCGGTGGCCAGCGGGCCCAGGCGCTCGCACTCGGTCTGGCAGGTGTCGCAGCGGAGCAGGTGGAGCTCGAACTCCTCCTCGGCCTCCGGCGACAGGCCGCCCATCAGGTAGAGCGCACACGACTGCTGCTCGGCGTGCTCCCGGTCCAGATCCGTCATCGCGGCACCACGTTACGCGTGTTCATGGTCACAGCGATTGTGCCCCATTGCCGCATATCAATCACCGTCCACCGGGCCGACGAGCGCACGCAGCGATCGGAGCCCGTAGTGCGCCCTGGACTTCACCGTGCCCTCCGGCACGCCCAGCCGGGCCGCGATCTCCACTGTGGACAGGCCACGGAAGTACAGATCCACCAGTACGGTCCGGTGCTCCGGCGTCAGCCGCGGGAGCGCCTTGCGCAGCGTCTCGGTGGCCACCACGCCCTCGGTCGCGTCGCTGTCGTCCGGCACCCGGGTCAGGTCCAGCGCGCCGACCTCGGTGGGCCGGCTCTGCCGCGCGCGGGCCGCGTCGATCGCGACGCGGCGGGCCACGGTCCACAGCCACCGCCGCTGGCTCTCATGGTCGATGTCCAGGTCGCCGATCCGCCGCCAGGCCTTCAGCAGCGTCTCCTGCAGCAGGTCCTCGGCCAGATGCCGTTCGCCCAGCGTGAGTTTCAGCAGGAAGCGCAGCAACGGCTCCGCGTGCGCGTCGTGCAGCGCGCGCATCCGCGTGTCCGGAGGCGCGGCCCCGTCGCTCCGACCGTCGGAGACCTCCACTACCGCGCGCCTCCCCAGCACCGCCGTCGCCGGCACCGGCCGCCCGGTCGGGACGGTGATGTGTGGCGGCCGCCGGCCCTGCGGCCGGACCGGGGAAGTATACGAAGGCCGCGAACGGCCTCCAATAGGGATGTCGCCGAATTGTCGGGGCGCGCGCACGTCGATCACCACGCGTTCATCCATCGATCACCTGCGCGGGTCCGGCCGTCTGTTCCAGCTGCTGGGTGGCGTCGCCGTCGAAGCGGGAATCGTTGCGGACGCGCCAGGCCAGCAGGCCCGCGGCCGCGACGCCGACCACGATGATGACCGCGATCAGGGCCTGACGGATGGACGACAGTCCGTCGTCCGCCACCGGCGCGACCGCCTCGCTCTCCTCGGACAGGCTGACCAGCACGGCCGCCCGCGGGTTGATCATGCCCCAGCCCTGCGCGTCCGTCGGGTTGCTCTGCGAGCCCGGGTTCGCGGTGCTGCGGACCCGGTTCGTGACCTGCTCCGCGTCCAGGTTCGGCAGGCCGGCGCGGACCAGCGCGACCACGCCGGCCGTGATCGCCACCGCGTACTGGGTGCCGCTGCCGGCGCGCCGCCCGCTGCCGCCGATGCCGAGCGTCGCCACGTCGATCCCGGGCGCGATCACGTCGACCGCGCCGGGCGTGTAGTCCGCTGCCGGCTGGCGGTCCGGGCCGACGCCGGCCACCCGCAGCAGGCCGGGGATGCTCGGCAGGCCGCCGTCGTCCGTGCCGGTGACCGCGCCGGCCACCACCACGACGTCGTGCTCCAGCGCCACCCGCACGGCGCCGGCCACGGCCGGGGAGCGCAGGTCCGCGTACGAGCCGAGCGCGATCACCTTCGCGCCCGCGGAGACGGCCACCTCGATGCCGGTGGCCACGTTCGCCGCGTCCGCGGTCGGGCCGGTGGTCACCACGCGGATCGGCAGTACCTGGGCCGCGGGCGCGATGCCGCCGGTGTCCGGGTCGTCCGCCGTGATCAGGCCGGCCATGCCGGTACCGGTGCCGAGGCAGTCCAGGTTGCCGCGGCCGGTGCCGTTCGTGGTGTCCACGCCGACCGCGATCCGGTCGCCGAACTGCGCCAGCCCGGCGTCCACACCGGAGTCGACCAGGCCGACCAGCACGCCGGCGCCGCGGGTCTTCTCCCAGGCCTGCGCGGGCGCGAGCTCCTGCCGGGCCCAGTCCGACTTCGGCGCGGTGCTGGCCGCGGCGACACAGTTCTCCTGGCCCGGCGCGGATTTCCCACCGGGCGCTGCTCCGTTGCCGGGCGCGAACGGGAGCAGTTCCACCCGGACGCCGTCGCCGTACGCGTCCCACGGCAGCACCAGCAGCCAGCCGGGGTTGAGCCGCTGGCCGGCGTCGGTGAGCGCCTGGCCGTCCGGCTGGGTGCGGCCCGCGTTCAGCGCCAGGATGTCGCCGGCCCGGTCCGCGTCGTCCAGGAACCGGATCGCGATCTCCGGCAGCGACTCGGGGCGGCCCTGATAGGAGCCCGCCACCTCGTAGTACTTCACGTAGTCGGCCTGTTCCGGCGCGGCGCCCGCCGCGGACGGCAGCGCGACCAGCCAGACGGTCAGCAGGCTCGCGATCGTTACCCGGATGCCGTGCCGCACGTGCGTCTCCCCCACTCCGGCGCGTTCACGCCCGGAACCCACAACGAGGCGGTCCGGTCCGGAGTTCACCGGGATTCCGGCGTAATCGACCAGCGGGCCCGCAACGCCCGCCCCAGCACGACCGGAATCCACCGGCCGCCGCTCTCCGCCGCCATCCGTCGCGCCACCGCGAACTCCGCCCCCTGCAGCCCGGCACAGAGAATCACCCCGGACCCCTCCGCGGGTACGGGTGAGGGCAGCGTCTCCGCCCGCTCCCACCCGTCCGGGATCTCGTCGCCCAGCACGTCACGCAGCAACAGCACCCGCCGCCCGGCCGCGTGCAGCTGGCCGGCGATGTCGCGGGCACGGGCCAGCCCCGCCTCCGGCGCCCCGGCCACGGTGAGCACGTCCGGCGTGCCGGACAGGTCCAGCCACAGCCGGCGTGTGTCCACGCTGCCGAGCATGACCGGGATGCGCATGCGTGCCGGCGGCGTCTCCCCGCCGATCGCGATCTGCGCACCCCCGGAGGCCAGCCGCACCTCCAGCGGCCCGTCCGCGGTCTCGACGGTCATCCGCACGTCCCCGGTGATCTCCTCGGCCGGGATCGCCGGCGCCTGAGCCGGGTACCGTGGCGGGGGCGAGGCCGGGGTGCGGGCTTCCGGCGCCGTTCGATGCGAGGCCGTGGCCAGGGGCTTCGTGGCCGGGCCCGGCAGGACACGGCCCGCGGGGAACGAGTCGTCCGGCACCGGACCGGTCTCGGCCGCAACGCCCGCCGCCATGCCGGCCCGCGCCGAGCCCGAAGCAGCCGCCGCGCCAAGCAGCGGACCCGGAGCGGCCGCGTCGTCGAGTGGCGGACCGGAAACGGCCACGCCGTCGAGTAACGGGCTGGAAACCGCCGCATCGCCGAGTTGCCGGCGCGAAACGGACGCGCCGCCCGGATTCGCCCCTGCCGGTGCACGGCCCGGGGCCTCCGCATCTCCCGGCACCTGACCGGCCGGCACCGCGACCCTGTTCGCGGGGGACGGGCGGGAGCGGCGCAGCAGGAAGACGGCCACCACCAGGAAGAGCGCGGTCGCGGCCAGGCCGACGATCAGCATCGGATAGTCGATGCCGGGGCCCTCGTCGGGGCGGGCCGGGGCCGCCTGGGCCGGGGCGGACGGCAGCGGCACCTCGCCGACCTGCACGCGCTCGCCCTCCGCGTCCGGCGGCAGCTCCAGCACCCAGCCGGGGCGCAGTTCCATCGGGTCGGTGAGCCGTCCGCCGTCCGCCTGCACCCGGTCCTTGTTGAGCGCGAAGATCTCCAGGTAGCGGTCGCCGTTGTCGAGCGTCTCGCGGGCGATCTCGTACAGGTATTCCCGCTGCCCGCCGACCGGCTCGCCCACCACGTAGTAGCGCCCCTGATCGCCGGGCGCCGCGAAGGCCGGGGCGGCGGGCGCCAGCAGCGCCACCACCAGCACCGGGAGTGCACGCCACCAGAACCTCATCGTCGTCTCCTCCCGCCGGCTGCGGGACTACTACGGTCGCGGCGCGGATTCGTTCATATTGTTCCCCGCCCGTGGACAGGCGCGCGCGAGACCGGGCGCGGTAGCGTTCGTATCGACTTCCGGAGGTTCCGCTGGCCCGCCCATCCACGCGGAGCACGGCATGGCGACGCCGCAGCATGGTCCTGGCCGTGTTCTGCCTGCTGACGACCGTGTCCGTGCCCGCACCACCTGCCGCCGGCGCGCCACTGCCCGCACCGAGCGGCACCACCGAGGACTTCGTCAAGTACGTCCCGGTCCGCACGGACGCCGGCGGACGCGTGGAATACCTGTGGGAGGTCGCGCTCCGCGTGCTCGGCGACGAGCGGCGATACCTGGAGATCTTCGCGCTGAACCGGGACCGCGTGCAGCCGGACGGCGCGCGCCTGACCGACCCGGCCGCGCTGCACCCGGGCTGGACCATGGTCCTGCCCTGGGACGCGGTCGGCGAGGACGTGCGCTACGGCCCGCCGCCCGCCCAGCCGCCCGCGCCGCCGTCCCCGGCCGGCCGTCCGGTCCTGCCGCCCGCGCCGCCGGCCACCGGCACGGTCTCGTGCGGTGCCGCGCCCGGACGGCTCTCCGCCGGCGTCCCGTGGGCGCAGTTGCGGCTCGGCGCGGAGGCGGCCTGGACGCGCAGCCGTGGCCGGGACGTGACCGTCGCCGTGATCGACTCCGGTGTGGACGCGTCCGCACCGACGCTGGCCGGACGCGTGGGCCCCGGCGCGGACGCCGGTACGCGTGGGCGTGGCGACGCGGACTGTCTCGGGCACGGCACCGCGGTCGCGGGCATCCTGGCCGCGGCGGAGCGGGACGGCAGCGCGTTCGTCGGCGTCGCGCCGGAGGCTTCGATCGTGCCGATCCGGGTCCGTCACGCGGACGGCATCGCCGATCCGGGCCAGGTGGCGACCGCGCTCGACCTGGCGGTGGCGGCCGGGGCCGGGGTCGCCATGCTCGGCGCCACCGTCGACGTCACGGACAGCGGCGTCAGCGCGGCGCTGACCGCGGCCGTGGCCGCGGACGTCGTGGTGGTGCTGGCCGCGCCGCCGCAGTCGGCCGCCGCCGGCACGATCCCGGACGGTGTGCTGCGCGTCGGCGCGATCGGCCCGGACGACCGGCTCACCGAGGCCTACGCGGCCGGTGCGGTCGACGTGGTCGCGCCCGGTGCCGGTGTAACCGGTCTCGGACTGGGCGGCGGCGAGATCGAGGGCAGCGGCACCGGCTTCGCGGTCCCGTTCGTGGCCGGCACGGTCGCGCTGCTCCGCGCGGCCGAGCCGTCCCTGCCCGCGGCCGCCGTGGCCGAGCGCATCCGCACGACGGCGGAGCGCGAGACCACCACCCCCGACGCCTGGTACGGCTGGGGCGTCATCAACCCGGCCGCCGCCGTCAACGCGACCCCGCCCCGCCCGCCGTCCACGTTCACCGCCGCCACCCCTACCGGTCTCCTCGCCGTCCTGGTCACGGTGCTGGCCTTCGGCGGCATGGCCCTCGGCATGCGCCGCCGCCGTCGTCGGTGACGCATGATCAGGGCGACGCCCGCACGGGTGTTGACCGTGTGACGCGGGACCGGCAGGGAGGAGCGCCAGCGACGACCGGTGCCCGCGGGAGCAACGCTGCTGTACCCCGGCGTAAGCGGGAAAATGATCGTGGGGTGTGGCTTTGGCCTGCTCGCAGGTAGCTTGATCACGTTGCCGTCACGAGGAGGGTCCGGGTATGCGCGGAATGTCCGCTGTCACGGTGGTGCTGCTCGCGGCGCTGACCGCCTGCGCCACGGATGACGGCGGCGCGCCGGCGCAGGTCCCCTCCTCAGCAGCCGTTGCCGCGGCGGAGCCCGGTTTCGCGGCCGGGCTCGGCGCCGGCCCGTCGGAGAGCGCCTCCCCCTCGCCCAGCGCGACGCCCTCGACGAGCACCGCGCCGCCGGTCCGGGACGGGAAGACGATCCTGGCCACGGATTTCGAGCGTGCGGCCGCCGGCACCGCCTACGGCAAGGGCCAGTGGACGAGCGACGGCTGGAACGCGCGCTGGGAGCTGGGAATGAGCACGCGTGCGCGGGTGGACGCCGCGACCGCGCACTCCGGCTCGCGCGCGCTGCGGGTGGACTACCCGAAGGGCACGATCGGCCCGGAGGACTCGGGCGCGCAGGCGCCGTTCACGCTGGAGCCGCGGCGCAGCTACTACGTGTCGCAGTGGGTACGGTTCGGGCCGGGCTTCAGCTTCGGGACGACGAACTTCGCGGGCAAGGTCGGTCTCGGGCTGGCCGGCGGCGATTCCTGTTCCGGCGGTCAGGCCTGCGACGGGACGAACGGGTTCAGCTCGCGCCTGATCTGGGGCCGCGACGGCAAGGCCTCGATCTACTACTACTCGATGGATCACGAGAGCCAGTACGGCGACGCCGCCGACATCAGGCTGACCTGGCCGCAGGACCGCTGGGTGAACGTGGTGCAGCGCCTGACCGTGAACACGGTCTCCGGCGGCACGGCGAACCCGGACGGCGCGATCGAGGTGTGGGTCGACGGCGTGCGCACCGCGAACGTGACCGGTCTGCGGTTCGTCAGCAACGGCGATCAGGTGGACAGCGCGTACTTCTCGTCGTTCGCCGGTGGCGGTGACACCACGTTCGCGCCGACGGCGGACAGCCACATCCTCTACGACGATCTTGAGGTCTCCACCGGCTGGCCGGCCACGGCCGCACCACTCACGTAGGGCAGCCGCACGGTGAAGACCGCGCCGCCGCCGGGCCGCGAGCCCGCGTGGATGTCGCCACCGTGCTTCTCGACCACCTCGCGGACCAGTGCGAGCCCGAGTCCGAAGCCTGCGGCGCGGCCGTGGTGGAAGCGGTCGAAGATGTGTGCGGCGCCGGCCGGGCCGAGTCCGGCGCCGGTGTCGGTCACCTCGAGCACGGCAGACCCGTCCGGCCCGGTGCCGGCCGCGACCGTGATCGTGCCGCCGGGCGGCGTGTGGGCGAGCGCGTTGCTGATCAGCTCGCCGGCCACCCGGTGCAGCGCGGACGGCACCCCGCACACGATCACCGGCTCGGCGGCGACGACCGCGCGGAGCAGCACGCCGCGCGCGTCCGCGCGGTCGGTGTCGAGCGCGACCGCGTCGCGGGCCAGCGCGGTCAGGTCGACGTGCGCGGTGGCGGGCAGGTCGTTGCCGAGCTGGGCGGAGCGCAGCAGGTCGTCGACGATCTCGCCGAGCAGCCGGGTGTTGCCGATCAGCCGGTCCAGGTCGGTGCGGTGCTCCGGTGGCAGTGAGGCGCGCCGGGCCAGCAGCTGGGCGCGCGTGTGCACGCGGGCGATCGGCGTGCGCAGCTCGTGGCTGGCGTCCGCGACGAAGCGGCGCTGGCGGCTGAGCGCGTCGGCCAGTGGCGCGACCGCGCGGTCCCCGGCGAACAGGCCGACGAGAAGGGCGACGAGCAGGCCGATCGCCTCGGCCAGGCCGATCGCCTTGAGCAGCAGTTCCCGGTCCGCGCGCTGGTAGCGGGTGTCGAACACGGCCTGGACGGTGGCGGTGCCACGACGTTCGGTGAGCACGGTGTAGACGGTGCCGTTGCGCGCGGTCTCGGTCAGCAGCGTGCCGCCGGACGCGGCGACGGTGTCGAGCTGGTCGCGCAGCGGGAAGCCGGGCGGCGGCGGGATCGCGCCGGTGTCCTGGACGCCGCCGGAGAGCACGATCAGCCAGGTGCAGCCGGGCGGGCCGCCGGGGTCGGCACGCTGCGCGTTCCAGTGCAGCTCGCGGCGGATCTGGGTGTCCTGGCCCTGGACCAGCACGGCGTAGGCGAGGCCGCCGACCATCGCGACCAGGCCGGCGACGATCACGCCGACGATCAGCCCGGTCTGCCGGCGGGCCCGGGTGACGGCGGCACGGTCGGCCGCGGTCCACCCGTCGCGACGCGCGGCCCGTCCCTCGCGGCGCGCGGTCACAGCTCACCGAGCCGGTAGCCGAGGCCGTGCACGGTCCGCACCGCCGCGCGCCCGAGCTTGCGCCGCAGGTAGTAGACGTAGGTGTCCACGATGGAGGCCGCGTGGGCCTCGTCGAAGACGCGTCGTCGCAGCTCGGCGCGGGAGTGCACGGTGGCGGGCCGGGCGGCCAGGATGCGCAGGAGCTCGAACTCGCGGGCGGAGAGCGGCACCCGGTCGCCGGTCGGCAGCACCGCGTCGCGCAGGGACAGGTCGAGCAGGCCGTCGCCGATCCGCAGCGCCTCGGTGGCGTCCGCGGTGCGACGGCAGAGCGCGCGCAGCCGGGCACTGAGCTCGTCCAGGTCGAACGGTTTGACCAGGTAGTCGTCCGCGCCGGCGTCCAGGCCCGCGATCCGGTCGTCGACGGTGCCGAGCGCGGTCAGGATCAGCGCGCGGGCCGGGACCGCGCGTTGTCGCAGCCGGGCGAGCAGGCCGAGGCCGTCGAGCGCGGGCAGGCCGCGGTCGATCACCATCACGTCGTACGGGCGGCTGAGCCCGAGGTGCAGCCCGCGGTGCCCGTCCGGGGCGTGGTCGACGAGGTATCCCTCGCCGGCCAGCGCCTCGGTCAGGGTCTCCGCGAGGTCGGCGTCGTCTTCGACGAGCAGAAGGCGATGCGCGGCAGAAGATCTGGTACTGCGCATTTCCAGAGAATCGCACAGGTTGAATACTCAACGACAGTGGTAAATGTCTCTGATTTCAACGGGAACCGATCACGACCGCCGGGGATACAGGTGCGCGACTGGCGTCCCGCCGGTCCAGCAGGGACAGCAGCGGCGTCGTCATCAGCGTGGTGACCAGCGCGACCAGGACCAGCGCGGTGAACATCGCCGGGCCGACGATACCGGCCTCCAGTCCCACGTTGAGCGCGATGAGCTGCATCAGGCCGCGCGCGTTCATCAGCGCGCCGAGACGCAGCGCCACCGGCTGCGACTCCCCGCGCAACCGGGCCGCGGCCCAGCAGCCGCCGAACTTGCCGGCCACGGCCAGCGCCACGCAGGCCAGCGCGAAGAGCAGCACGGCCGGATCGGAGAGCAGCGCGAATTCGGTACGCAGGCCGGAATACGTGAAGAACAGCGGCAGGAAAACGATCTGGCAGATCGGATTGAGCGTGCCGACGACCGATTCGGTCCGCGCGGTCCGCGGCATGATCACGCCGATCGAGAACGCGCCGAACACCGCGTAGAGGCCGATCTCGTCCGTGTACCAGGCGACCAGGAACAGCAGCGCGACCATGGCGAGCAACCGCACGTTCTCACCGATCCGGTCGGTGGCCATCAGGACGCGGGTGAGCGGGCGGGCGGCGTACCAGATCAGGGCCGCGAACAGCGCCGCACCGCCGACGGTGATCAGCGCGGGCGTCACCGCGCCGGACGCGACCGCGAGCACGCAGGCCAGCAGGATCCAGGCCACCACGTCGTCGATCGCGCCGCTGGCCAGCGCGACCGAGCCGTGCCGGGTGCCGGCGTGCCCGCGCTCGGTGATGATCCGGGCCAGCATCGGGAACGCGGTGATGGCCAGCGCCACGCCCACGAACGTGGCGGAGACGCCGATCGGCACGCCCTCCTTCAGCACGGCCACGTGGTCGCCGGCGACCAGCACGAGCAGCACGCCGAGGATCAGCGGTGCGATCACGCCGGCGGCGGAGACCGCGCCCGCGGTGCCGGCCAGGCCGTCGATGCGGTGCGAGCGGAACGCGTACCCGGCGCCGAACATGAAGATGACCAGCCCGACCTGGCCGACCACGTAGAGCACCGGATACAGCTCGCGCGGGAACAGCGCGGCCTGCACGTCCGGCAGCAGCAGCCCGAGCAGCGACGGGCCGAGCAGCACGCCGGCCAGCATCTCGCTGACCACGGCGGGCTGGCCGGCCTTGCCGAGCAGCCAGGCGACGAGCCTGCAGAAGAGCAGGATCACCGCGACCGCGATGAAGAACCGTGGTGCGAGATCGACGGGACTCACAGGCCTCCCCCTTCGAAGTAGGTGGCGCACAACCGCTGCCGGCGTGCGTCGACGACCATCCAGCTGCCCAGCGTCAGCTGCGTGAGGCTGCGGCCCACGTCCGCCCACCGGTCGCGGAAGCGCATCGCGGTCAGCCGGGCCCGGCCCGGCGGGCGGACGCCGGCCGGCGTCAGGTAGCAGGGGCCGCGCGAGGGCAGCGAGCGGCTGTGCGTGACGGACGACGCGAGCGTGAAGCGCCGCACCACCTCGCGGACGGCCGCGCGGAGCATCACCGGCGCGGAGCCGCGGGCCGGGCAGGCCCGGTTCGCGGTCACGCCGAACGGGATGAAGTGCGCGTCCCGCCGCTTCAGACTGAGCCAGCGATCAGGGTCGAACGTGTCGTCCGCGGCCGGCCCGGTGCGCTGGAACGCCAGGTAGTTGAAGAGCAGCACGGAACCGGCCGGCAGCGTGACCCGCGGCGTGACCTCGATCGGCGCGGACGTGATCCGGTGCGCGACGCCGAAGAGCGGATGCACGCGCAGCGTCTCGTCGATGACCCGGTCCAGCGCGTCGTCCGTCCTCTCCGCGATGGCCGACGGGTGCTGCGCGACGGCCAGCAGCACGTGCGCGGCCGCCTCGGACATCTGCACGACCGCGGTGTTGAAGAACGCCCCCTGCAGGTACCAGGCGGTCTCGCGCGCGGTGAACGGCGGCGGGAGCACGACCGGGCAGCTGCCGTCCTCGATCCTGGCCTGCAGATAGCGGGTGAGCCGGTCGCGGCGGTCCATGTGCCGCAGCCCGCAGCCCTTGAGCGCGGTCACCACGTCGTGCGCGTTCGCCACGATCATCGCGCGCGTCTCCGGCGGGCAGGGCTCGTCGAAGACCAGCTCGTAGTAGACCTCGGCCCAGATCGGCATCATCGCGTCCCGCAACCGGACGTGGCTCGATCTCCCGAGCGGCAACTCGTCGAGCGCGCGTCGTGTCGCGTCCGTCGCCAGCTGCTCCGACCGCGAGTGCGGCACGGCCAGCACGCGGCGGCTGACCTTGGCGACCGCGGCGTACCGCTCCCCCGGCTCCAGGTGCTCCTGGTGCATCTGCGGACCGGGCGCCAGCCAGTACCAGAACAGGTCGGACAGTCCGGCGCCGCGACTGCGCCCGTCCGCGGCCGGATCCTCGTACACCCGGGCGAAATGCTCCGCGTCCACCAGCGGGCCCGGCACCGGAATGCCCTCGGCCCCGTTCACCCGCGTGAAGATCCACTCCCGCAACCGCACCACCAGCGGCGGCAGAAAACCAGGCAGAAACCACACGATCAACAGCAGCGGGGGTACGAGGAGAGCGCTCATGTCGTGAGCAGCTCCGGACCGAGGTCGGCGAGCCGGGCCGCGCCGACGAGCGTCATCACGCTCACCACGTCCTCGTGCAGCAGCTCCAGGACGTGCCGCACCCCCTGCTCCCCGTTGCAGGCCAGGCCCCAGATGACCGGCCGTCCGATCAGGACCGCGCTCGCACCCAGCGCCAGCGCGGTCACCACGTCCGTCCCGCGCCGGACACCGCCGTCCATCAGCACCGGCACCCGGCCCGCCACCGCGTCCACCACGCCGGGCAGCACGTCGAGCGTGGCGACCGCGTTGTCCAGCTGGCGGCCGCCGTGATTCGACACGATGATCCCGTCCACGCCGCGCGCGACCGCCTCGCGTGCGTCCGCCGGGTGCACCACGCCCTTGAGCAGGATCGGCTGCGTGGTGCTGTCGCGCAGCCGGGAGATGTCGTCCCAGCCGAGCGCCGGGTCCATCACGATGCCGCGCACCTCGCCGGTCGCCGGGTCGCGCATGTTCTCGCAGGCGAAGCCGTCCGGCAGGTCGAGGAAGTTGTTGCGCAGGTCGCGGTCGCGGCGCCCGAAGACCGGCGAGTCCACGGTCACCACCAGCGCGGCACAGCCGGCGGCCTTCTTCACCAGGTGGGCGGTGAAGTCCCGGTCCGGCTGCAGGTAGAGCTGGAACCACAGGTGCGCGCCCGCGGTCGCGACCTCCTCCAGCGACTGGGTGGACGCCATGCTGACCGTCATGATCGTGCCGGCGTCCCGGGCCGCGCGTGCGGTGCCCACCTCGCCGTCCGGGTGCGCGAGCAGGTGGAACGCGGTCGGCGCGATCAGGACCGGGTTGCGGGTCCGCACGCCGAGGATCTCCAGGCACGGGTCCGGCACGCCGGTCGCGCGCAGCACGCGGGGCAGCAGCCGCCACCGGTCGAACGCGGCCGTGTTCGCCCTGATCGTGCGCTCGTCACCGGCGCCGCCGGCGAAGAAGTCGTAGCGGGCCGGCTCCAGACGGCGGCGCGCGCTCTCGGCGACGTCGTGCAGCGTCACCGTCGTCATGGCGCGACCATGGCGGCGATGAAGGCCCGCAACGGTTCCCGGTGGACGTCCGGCCGGTCCCAGCGATTCTCCAGGTTCTCCGCGAGGTGGTGCGTGCCGGTGAGCGCGCCGTCCCGGTAGTGGCGGACGACCGGGTGCAGGTAGGCCGCGTCGTGCGCCTGGCCGGGCGTGTCCTGCGAGATCCGGGAGACCTCGATGTCGAACGGGTCCACCGCGTCGTGGTCCGGCCCGTACTCGAGCGTGACCACGAACGCGTCCCGGTGCGCGCCCAGGCCGCCCTCAAGGTGGTAGGCGACCGGGACCTCCTCGTGATAACCGGCCTGCTCTCCGTCCACCGTGACCACGTCGGCCAGCACGCCGAACTGCTGCCACAGGCCGGAGGAGCGGTTGACGCGGGCGATGATCGCGTCGGTGATCGCGTCCTTCTCCACTGGCGTCGCCGGCCACGGCTCGTCCGCGTACCGCTGGCGCAGGATCTTGTGGAGCGCCCGCACCGCGTAACGGAAGCCGTGGATGAAGCCGTTCGTGGACCTCTTGAAGTCGCGCTCCTGCGACAGCGTGCCCGCGACGTACAGCCCCGGCACCGTGGCCGACTCGAACGCCGGGGTCTGCCGCGGGAACCGGTCCCTGATCGTCAGCTCGGGCCGGGCCGCCCCCGCGAAGATGCCCGCGTCGAACGCGAAGCCGGTGCACGCGATCACCCGGTCGTAGCGCAGTTCCTTGACCACCTCGTTCACGCGCGAGAACGCGAACGCGACCCGGAACCCGTCACCGTCCCGCTCGATGCCGCGGACCGTGCCGTCCAGGACCGCGTTCGCGGACTTCAGCTGGTACGTGTCCAGAAAATTGTTGTTCACGGCGCGCAGATGCCCGACGTAGTGCGTGCGCCACGCGAACCGGACCGGACTCGGCCCGGCCACGTGGATCAGCGCGGTCGTCTCCATCAGCGCGTCCGCGGTCTCGAACGCGGAGTTCCCCTTGCCGATGATCAGCACCCGCTGGTCCCAGTAGTCCTTGGGATCGGTGGAGATGTCCGCGTAGTTCTCCGCCAGCTCGATCCCGGGAATCGGGGCGGTATAGGGCTTGGAGACGCCGGTGGCGACGATCAGCCGCCGCCCGCGGTACTCCCTGCCTGACCCGTCGGTCAGCGTGAACCCGTGGTCGGCGCGCTCCACCCGTACCACGTCGGCGTTGTATCGGATCTTGTCCTTGAGCGGCTCGGCGAAGTCGGCCAGGTAGCGGAGCAGGTCGTCCGCGTCCGGGAAATAACGGTCGCTGTACCGGGTGAAGCGCAGCGCCGGATCCGCGGACAGCAGCGAGTTCCAGTCCAGGCGCAGGTTCAGCTCCGGATCCTCCGACCCGGTGCGCGGCTTGTTGATCGAGATCAGCGTCCGGTGGCGCGGATATCGCGCGAAGAACGCGCCGGGTGCGGCCGCCCGCTCCAACACCAGGTAGTCGTCGCCGCCCGCCTCCATGAGCGCGGCCAGCTGAAGCCCGGCCGGCCCCGCACCGAGAACGAGGTAATCCCGCGTCGCATCCGTCACCCGGGCGACGCTAGGCAGCCGGTTTCAGAAAAAACTCAGGGGTACGGCAAGCACCCCAGTGCGGTTACCCAGGGTGAGAACGCGCCGCATCCCACGCTCACCGCACCTCGCACGGCCGCTCAAGGAACGAACGTTTGATGCCCGGTTACGACTCACCCTCACCGGTGTCCGATTCTTATGATCTTCAAAGGCATCGCAACGACAATCCATCGACATCCAACCGCTCGTTCGTGTGCCGCACCCCTTGACAGCCCAAGCAGTTGTTGTATTTATGCTACAGTTTTGCTGCCGCCGACCGAAGGGCCAGACATGACTCAGAGTGATGTTGGCGACGCAGGCGACGTGTTCTGGAACGATCTCGCCGAGGATCTCAAGGACCCCGACTTCCTGCGCGCGTTCATCATCGAAACGTTGCGGATCGCAGCGGTGGACCGGATCGTCAACGAGCTCGACGAGGCACGCACCGCCGCCGGTCTGAGCAAGGCCGCACTGTCACGGGCATCCGGCACCGCTCCCCAGACCGTCCGCCGGCTGCTGACCACCACTCAAGGAAGCAATCCGACCCTGGGCACGGTCGCGGAACTGGCCGCGCCGCTCGGCCTGCGGCTCACCCTGGAGCCGATTCCCGAGGACGAACACGCTCACACCGTCGAGCCACTGCTGAGCGGAATGCACGGCGACATAAAAGCTCTCACCGACTGGCTCCGGGTCAAGCGGCAGGACATCGCCGTCGCCTGATCGGCCGGTTTCGGCAAGCAGATCTCAGCGCTCCAGCAGCGATCGCGGATTACGCGACCGATACTCCTCACCCAGTTCCCGGACATTCTTGTAGTCGCGGTCGGTGAACGTGGTACGAAACGGCTTGGCGAGTCCGGCCACCACGGTCAGCAGAGGCTGACGCCAGCCCTCGGCCTCCATGTCGATCAGGCAGAAAAGCCGATGATGCCGACGCCCCGGCCCGTCGATGCGCATCTCGTACCAGCCGCCCATCTCGCCGTGCATCGCCTCCCAGTAGCCACCACCTGCGAACCGCTTCGGCGGCGCGGTCGCCACGGCGATCAGGGCAGCGCTGAATTTCGCACGCACGGTCGGCTGACATCCGAGGAGAAAATCCCGCCCCGGGGAACAGCGGGTCGGATCGTCGTCGACGTGGCGCTGAAAATAAACGATCACGTGTGAATCGTCCGAGGAGCGCTGGTGCCGGATCTCCCGAGGAATTCCGGATATGGAAGCGCTTCGCGGCGCCCGGCTACGCCGAGCATGACGATCAGGGGTCACGGTCGTCATATTAATGCGGGCTAACGAGGCTCTCGAATTCCTCTGCGCCCCTTTCGGGTGATCCTCATTCGCCGGTGGTCGCCCGAAAGGGCTAAATGGAGCATCAACGGCGTGGCAACAGTGACTCCGTCACTCGGAGGCTCCCGCCTCCACACTCACAGCGCGTTGCGGGACTTCCAGCCGTGCAGGTCTTCCAGGTGCCAGCTGCGGCGGATCCGGCCGTTCTCGATCTGGTGGAACTCGTGGATGGTGATCTCGTCGTAGCGGTTGTTCGGGGGGACGCCGAGGAACTCGGCGCGCAGCGTGCCGGCCAGCGCGCCGCGCACGGCCACCATGCCCGGGACGGCGACGATGTCGTGGATGATGACGCGGGCGTCCGCGAAGGCCCGGTGGAAGTCGGCGATGTGCGGCTTCATGCCCGCGGGGCCGAGCGGCTGCCCGGGGATGCTGGGGATGTCCTCCCAGTCCGGCGCGAGCACGTCGTCGAGCAGGTCGGGTTCGCCGCCGATCGCGCGGTAGAGCGTCTCGACGAGCCGGCGTTCCACGCCGGTGTTCCAGGATTCGAGAAGGGTGGCGAGCCTTTCCGGGGACACGGGACGGCCAGGTGCGGCGAACATGCCGTCCGGGTCGAGGTGGGCGAGCTGCGCGGGCGTGCCGGGCGCGAACCGGCGGCTCTCCGCGAGCGGGCCGGCGTCGTAGGCGTCGTAGCCGAGCGAGTCGATCAGCGCGGTGACGGCCTTCTTCGCGTCCGCGTCGTCGCCGGCGATGGGCAGCGCGCTGCGGTCGGCCGCGCCCGCCGGACGGCCGAGCGTGGCGAGGTGCGCGAAGAACACGGTGCTGAACGCCTTGACCACGTGCGAGCCGGTCAGGTGGCGCTGCAGCAGCAGTTCGGCCGGGGTGCCGGCGGCGTCGATCTCGGCGACGTGCCCCTGCCGGGCCGGGTCGTAGTTGAGCGTGTCGATGACGGTCTTCCCGCGCAGCGCCGCGGCCGGGATCTGCCGGTACGCCCTGATCGGAATGGTCACCACGACGATCTCGCCCGCGGTGGCAGCCTCGTCCGGGGTGGCCGCGCGGGCACGCGGGCCCAGCGCAGCGACCAGGTCCCGCAGGCTGTCCGGGCCGCTGTTGTTGCTGAGGACGACGTCGTGGCCCGCGTCGACCGCGAGTCGGGCGAGCGTGCCGCCGATCCTGCCGCTGCCGATGAAACCGATGGTGGTCATGGTGTTCCTCCGATGCCGGATAAAGTAAGGGGGCCCTTCAGATAAGCGAAGGACCGCCTTGACTTTAGCGCAGGACCCCCTTGACTTGCTCCTGGAGTGATGTGTGATGGCCGCCACCGAGCCCCGCCACGTCGTGCGCCGCCCCGCCCGCGCGGACGCCCGCCGCAACTTCGACGCGCTGCTGGACGCGGCCCGCACTGTCTTCGCGGCCGAGGGCGCCGGCGCGTCGCTGGAGGGCATCGCGCGCCTGGCCGGCGTCAACATCGCCACGCTCTACCGCAACTTCCCCACCCGCGGGCACCTGTTCGAGGCCGTCTACCTGGACGAGGTCGAGGCGCTCGCCACGATGGCGGCCGAGCCGGGCGGTCTGGAGCCGTGGGAGGCGCTGGAGAGCTGGCTGCGGCAGTTCGTCAGCTACGCGACCACGAAGAAGGCGATCTACGACGCCATCGCGCACCGGGAGGAGATGTTCGTGTCCGGCCGCGACATGATCCACGCCGCCGGGCGCCCGCTGCTGGAACGCGCCCAGCAGGCCGGCCTGGCGCGCGGCGACGTCACGTTCGACGACGTGCTCTTCCTGGTCAACGGCGTCAGCGGGGCGAACTTCGTCCAGGAGGCGCAGCGCGACCGCGTGCTCACCATGGCGCTGGACGGCATCCGGCCTCCCTCTAACCATCGGTAGAGACGGAGATCGACCGGCGGGGCGATGGGACCGGACTCCGCGGGCCCTACCGTCAAGGTCGACGCAGGTACGAACGAGGAGACGGCGATGGCGGACGAGGTAGCGGCCGGCGACAGGATCACCGGCACGATCGCGAGGGCGCGCGGCTTCGCGGCCGGCGGCCCGATCGGCACCGGGCACCTGCTCTACGCGGCCGCGCACGACAGGGAGACGTCGCCGCTGCTGGACGCGTTCGAGATCACGCCGATAGTGGTCCGGACCGTACTGGTCACGCCGGGGCGGGCCGCGGCCGAGCCGGGCGCGGACCGGGTCGTCACCGCGGACGGAGAGCCGGCCGAGGGCCCGTTCGACGAGTACCCGGCCGTCCGCGACGCCCTCGACCACGTGTATCCGCTCTCCGAAGCCGCCGCGGCCGCGCTGCGTGCCGTCACGGACGACTCCCGCGAGACGCTGCTGGCCGCGCTGCTCGCGGACCCGGCCTCCGAGGCGTGCGCGGTCGTCCGGGACGCGGGCGCGGACCCGGAGGCGGTCCTCGCCGGAGCCGCACCGTCCACTGCGGATCGTCTGGAGCCGGAGCTGCGGCCGGCCCGCGACGCGCTGCTGTGCCGCAGCCGCTACCGGGGTCGCGGCCTGAAGGACCGGGTGCTGTTCTCCGTGCTCGCCCGCGAGGTCAACCACGCGCAGCGCCCGGTGATGTGGACCCGCCTCGAGGCCGACCGCATCGCCAGGGAGCAGCACCGCGCCACCCGGACCGACGACGTGCTGCTGGCGCTCCTGATCACGCATGCGGTCGCGGAGGCGTACCCCCACATGTCCCGGATCTTCTGGGAGAACTACGGCGGCGGCGACGCGCTCCGCGCGCACAATCTGGACCACCAGGGGGTACGCGCGGCGGCGCTCGCCCTCGACGGCAAGGACGACGTGCCCCCGTCGAAGATCCTGGTCCCCGGCCCGGACTGGACCGAGGACACCCGCGTGCTCCTGGACCGGCTCGCCGCGCACCCGGGAAACCGCTCCTCCCGGCTGCTGGCCTGACCCTTCGCTCAGCGGTCCCCGGCCAGGATCAGGTCCCGCAGCGTCGCATCGGCGGCGGCCGGCCGCGCCGGCCCGGCCGCTCCTCGTTCGGGCATCACGTCACCCTGTGGCCGCTCACGCCGGCCCGTCGCGCCTGTGCGACGTGTTCCGGGCCACCGGCTCAGGTCGTGGCGGCCACCAGGTCGGCGGCGACGCGCACGTCGGCGTCGAGCGGACGGTCGGGATCGATGGGCGGGACGGCCGCTTCCAGGCGGTCGAGGAGGGCGGCGCAGGCCGGGGCGGTCGGGTTGCGGGCGCCCACGTAGGCGGCCTGGCGCAGGCCCAGCGCGAGCGAACCGCACAGCAGGTGCAACAGCTCCGCCTGGTCGTAGGCGCGCAGCGCGGCCTGCGTCCCGAACGGCACCACGTCCTGGTTGTGCAGGTTCGTCGGCAGGCTCTGCATCCCGGCCGGCGTCGCGTCGCGGCGGATGTGGGCGGCGAACGCGGTCGTCGCGAGCTGCACGCCCTGCAGGCCGTGCTGCTGCCCCGGTCCGGCTGCCAGCATCGGCGGCAGGCCGGTGTTGCGGGCCGGGTCGACCAGCAGATCGAGCTGCCGCTCCGCGAGGTTGGCGAGCTGCGCGATCACCAGCGCCAGATGGTCCGCGGCGAACGCGGCCGGCTGCCCGAAGAAGTTGCCGCCGTGCAGCACCGCCCCGTCCGTACCGGGGAACAGCAGTGGGTTGTCGCTCACCGACACCAGGTCCGCGGCCAGCACGCCGTCGATGTAGGACAGTGCGTCGGACGCGGCGCCGAGCAGCTGCGGCGCGCACCGGATGCTGTAGGGCTCCTGCAGCGGCCGGTCCCCCGACGGCACCGCGCCGGC
Source organism: Catenuloplanes japonicus (assembly GCF_000717135.1). Lineage (GTDB taxonomy): Bacteria > Actinomycetota > Actinomycetes > Mycobacteriales > Micromonosporaceae > Catenuloplanes > Catenuloplanes japonicus. The sequence continues at coordinate 62,132 of NZ_JNXY01000003.1, read as the reverse complement.
CAGGCGGGCGCGCATGAACGACGCCACGCGCGCCGCGCCCGGATGTGAGTAGGCCGCGATCAGCCGCGCGTCCAGGAACTGCGGGTCGCAGCCCAGCGTGTCCGCCAGCAGCGCGGTGAGCAGCTGCAACGACCGGTGGGAGCGATGCACCGCGCGCTGCGCCAGGCCGAGCGCGGCCGTGGTCACGGACACGCCGTTGACCAGCGCGAGCGCGTCCCGCCCGTCCAGCGTCAGCGGCGCGAGCCCGGCCTTCTCCAGCGCGTCCGCGGCGGGCAGGCGCGCGCCGTCGAGGTAGGCGTGCCCGCGCCCGCGCAACGCCTGCGCCGCGTAGGCCAGCGGGATCAGGTCGCCGGACGCGCCGACCGAGCCGTACCGCGGCACCGCGGGCGTGAACGTGGTGCCGAGCGCCGCGGTCAGCGCGTCGATGACGTGCGGGGAGACGCCGGACAGCCCGCGCGCCAGCGACCCCGCCCTGACCAGCAGCGCCGCGCGCACGATCGGCAGCGGCAGGTCCGGGCCCTGGCCGGCGCCGAGGTGCGCGAGCGTGTTGTCGGCCTGGTCCGCGCCGGTGGCCCGCCCGGCATAGCCGACCAGCGCACCGAAGCCGGTGGTGGAGCCGTAGATCGGGCCGCGCGCGCCGGCGAGGAACGCGCGGCCCTCGGTCACGGCCGCGCGGGCCGGCGCGGGCAGGCCGACGGCGATGGGGGACGCGGCCGCGTGCAGGTCGTCCAGGTGCAGCGGGCCGGGCAGGTCGAGCGCCATGTCCGGCGAGGCTAGGCGCCGAATCTCAGAGCCGCTCTGAAAAGGCGCGAATAGCCTCGCCGGGCATGACGCGCGACTATCTGATCATCGGTGCCGGGCCCGCCGGATTGCAGCTCGCCGCGCTGCTGGAGCGCGACGGCCGTGACTTCGCGGTGCTGGAGGCCGGACCGGCGCCGGGCACGTTCTTCCGCACCTATCCGCGGCACCGGCAGCTCATCTCCATCAACAAGGTCTACACCGGACAGCCGGATCCGGAACGGGCCCTGCGCATGGACTGGAACTCGCTGCTCACCGAGGATCCGGCGCTGCGCTTCGCCCACTACAGCCGCCGCTACTTCCCGGGCGCGGACGATCTGCTGCGCTACCTGGCCGGCTTCGCCGCGCCGCTCAAAGACAAGATCCAATACCACACCGAGGTGGTACGCGTCGCGCGCGCGGACGACGTCTTCACGCTGACCGACGGATCGGGCGTGGAGCATCGCGCGCGGCGGGTGATCGTGGCCACCGGCGTCTCGCGGCTGTACGTGCCGCCGATCCCGGGCGTGGAGCTGGCCGAGCGCTACGACACGGTGAGCGTCGACCCGGAGGACTTCGTCGACCAGCGCGTGCTCATCATCGGCAAGGGCAACTCCGCGTTCGAGACCGCGGACGCGCTGGTGGAGACCACCGCGGCCGTGCACGTGGCCGGGCCGCACTCGATCCGGTTCGCCTGGCAGACGCACTACGTCGGGCACCTGCGCGCCGTCAACAACAACTTCCTGGACACGTACCAGCTGAAGTCCGGCAACGCGGTCCTGGACGGCACGGTCGAGCTGATCGCACGGCGGCCGGACGGCGGATTCCGGGTCGAGTTCCGCTACGCGCGCACCACCGAGGCGATCCGGGTGCTGCACTACGACCGCGTCATCCTGTGCACCGGCTTCCGTTTCGACGCCTCGATCTTCGACGGCACGGCCCGCCCCGAGCTGGCGATCAACGACCGGTTCCCGGCGCAGACCCCGGCGTTCGAGTCGGTGAACGTGCCCGGCCTCTACGTCGCGGGCACGCTCAGCCAGCAGCGCGACTTCAAGCGCTCCACGAACGGCTTCATCCACGGCTTCCGGTACGCGGTGCGGGCGCTCCACCGGATCCTGATGCAGCGGTACGAGGACGCGCCCTGGCCCGCCACGCCGCTCGGCCCGGCCGGGGTGGCGGACGCGATCATCGACCGGGTCAACCGCTCCTCCGGCCTGTGGCAGCAGTTCGGCGTGCTCGGCGACATCGTCACGGTGGACGGCGCGCAGGCGCGGTACCACGAGGAGGTGCCGGTCGCGTACCACCGGGAGGGCGGGCTGGGCGCGCACCGGCACGCGTTCGTGGTGACGCTGGAGTACGGGCCGGACCACGACACCGTCGACCCGTTCGACGTCACCGTGCCCCGGATCGCGGAGAACGACCCGCTGGCCGCGCACGACGCCAGCTACCTGCACCCGGTGGTCCGCCACTACCGCGACGGCGCGCCGGCCGGAGAGCACCACCTGGCCGAGAACCTGGAGAACCACTGGGATCTGCCCACGGTGCACCGCATGCCGCTGGAGGTCTTCGTGAAGCAGGCGCTGGCCGATGGCTGACCGCCCGTACCCCCAGGTGGTCCTTGATCTGCTCCGTGCCGCCGGCGATCGGGTGGTGTTCGAGGACGGCGAGCGGCACACCACCGGCGCGGAGATGCTGGCGCTCGTCGGCCGGATCGGCGGCGGCCTGACCAGGGCCGGGATCGGTCCGGGTGACGGGCTCGCGCTCGCGGTCGGCGTCACGGCCGAGGCGTTCGCGGCGATCGTCGCGGCGCACGTGGCCGGCACGCGTGTGACCGGCATCCGGCCCGGCCTGCCCGCGTCCCACCTCGCGCACCTGCTGAAGAACGGCGACGCGGCCGTGATCGCGGATCCCGCCCGCGCCGCCGAACTGTCCGACGCGGACCGGCTGCTGCTCCTGCCGGACCTCCTGGGCGGCCCGCCGGAGACGCCGGTGCCGGTCGCGCGGCCCGGCGACATCGCGCGGGTCATCCACACCAGCGGCAGCACCGGACTGCCGAAGGGCTGCCTCCAGACCTACGCCGCACTCGGCGCCGGCTGGGCACCGCACCCGGAACGGTGGCCGCACGCGATCCGCAGCCTCGCACCCCGCCTGCAACGCCACCTGCTCTTCGGCACGCTGTCCAGCCAGGTCATGATCGAGTACGGCGTCATGGCGCTCGCCGCCGGCGGCACGCTCGTCGCCGCCCGCCCCGACCTGCCCGGCGCGATCATCCGCCACCGCGCCACCTCCACCGTGATCACCGTCGCGAAGCTGCGCGCGCTGGTGGCCGCCGCCCGCGCGGACGGCTCCGGCCCGGAGTCGCTGCGCGCGCTGATGGTCTCCGGCTCGCCGCTCGACCCCGCGCTGCTCTCGGCCGCGATCGACGTGCTCGGCCCGGTGGTCTTCCACGGGTACGGCCAGACCGAGACCGGCATGATCACGATGACCGCGCCGGAGGAGATGACCACCCCGGGGGTACGGGCGTCGGTCGGCCGCCCGCCGTCCGTCACCACGATCTCGATCCGGGGTGCGGACGGGGCGGAGTGCCCGGCCGGCGCGATCGGCGAGGTGTTCGTGCGGACGCCCGCGCAGGCGTGCGGCTACCTCGACGATCCGGAGGAGAGCGCGGCCGTCTTCACCGACGGCTGGGTCCGCACCCGCGACCTGGGCTTCCTCGACCCCGACGGCTACCTGCACCTGGCCGGCCGCACCCGCGACGTGATCATCGTGAACGCGAACGTGCAGTACGCGGTGCCGATCGCCCGGGTGCTGTCCGCGCATCCGTCCGTGGCCGAGGCGCAGGTCGTGGGCGTGCCGTCGGTGGAGACGGGCGAGGCGGTGCACGCGTTCGTCGTACCCGCCGATGGGCCTCCGGATCTTGATCTTCTGCGCGCCCTGGTCCGCGCCGAGCTGGGCGAGGCCGCGGTCCCGGCCCGCATCACGGTGATCGGCGAGATGCCGCTGACCGCCGCCGGCAAACCGGACAGGGCCGCGCTCCTCAGCGCACTCTGACGCCACCGACCAGCACCACCGGGGGCGTCGTTGTCCCTGGGCAGCAGACGACCCGCCGGGGTTCTCCGCGCCGTCCCGGAGGTCTCCACATCGGAGCCGGGCCAGGCACGACCCGGGCGCACGACCCGGGCGCACGACCCGGGCGCACGACCCGGGCGCACCGCGCCCGAAATTTCATGAAATAGCTACCCGGGCCCTTCCGCAGCCTCGCCGCGTGCTTTGGAGCTCTGATCTCGACCGGAACCCGAGACCCGATCCTGGTGACAGATACGTGAGGCACCTTATGGGTGACCCATAAGGTGCCTCACGTATCTGTCACGGATGGCCATTCGATCTCCGCCTTGATCGCCAGCGTGGCGACGCATCCGCAGCAGCGATAAATGGCGAAATTTCGGGCGCGGAGCGCCCGGCGGCGCCTGCCGGAACCGGACCTGCGAGTCAACTCGCACAGAGGAGAAGCCGCACGAATCAGAAGCCATGCGAGTCGGAAGCTGCACAAATCAAAAGCCGCGCAGATCAAAAACCACGCGGACCGGAAACCGCACGAATCAGAAACCGCACGGGCCGGAGTCCCCACGCATTGAAAGCCGCACGAATCAGAAGCCGCACAGACCGAACACCGCACGCACCGAAAACCGGACGAATCAGAAGCCGCACAGACCGGAAACCGCACGCACCGAAAACCGGGCGAATCGGAAGCCGCACGGATCGTGGCTACGCGTGGAGCCGGTGACTTGCGGATCGGGCCATGCGGTGGCCTTGATCTCTGTGGGGCGCCGCCGGGACACCCGGACCGCCGTTCAGAGAAATCCTCCGCTTCGATGCTGATCTTGCCATTGTCGTGACTACACGCAATGCCACCGGTGCGGCGACCGAGTGAGGCATGCCTGATCGGGGGCGCGGCGGTGGCGGGCGGGACGAGACGGCGGGACTTAGCATCGGGGGATGTTGACGGCCAAGAAGGCGAGTTTCTGGCGGGACCGATACGAGATCAGCGCGGACGGCGGGGTCGTCGCCACCTGGAGCGGTTCGTTCTGGCGGCAGGGCGGGGACTTCGCGCTGGGCGGGCGGGGCTACCGGGTGCGGAGCAGCGTGTGGGGACGGTCGTTCCACATGACGGACGCGGACGGGCGGACCGTGGCGGAGGCGAGCAAGGTCGGGCGGAAGCGGTGGACCGTGGAGGCGGACGGGCGGGTGTACCAGTTCCGGCGCACCTCGTTCTGGAGCGGTGACCAGGAGCTGCACGACGACGCGGGGCGGCGTGGCGTGATCCGGCGGACCGGGTTCTGGCGCACCGGCGTGGAGGCGGATCTTCCGGGGCTGGAGCCGGCACTGCAGGTGTTCGTGCTCGGCGTCGTCATCACGATGTGGAACGCGGAGCAGGCGGCGGCCGCGGGCGCGAGCGGCGGCGCCGGCGGCTGACGGGCCGGCGACACGGCGGCCCATCCGGGGGCTTTTAAGCAAATTTGCCCTATTTTGTCGAGAGTGATCCTTCGTTTCGGTGCCGCGCTCGCGCTCGTCCTGACCACCTCCCCGCTCAGCCCGTCGCCCGCCGGCACCGTAACGACCGCCGTGCCGGATCCGCCGGTGGACGTGGTGGCGGTGGCGGGCGTGTCGTCGATCCGGGTGAGCTGGGGAAACCCGCCGATGGAGCTGGGGGTGGCGAACTACGTCGCCTACGCGGAGCCGGGCGGCGCGACCTGCGACACGCTGGACTGGCGGACGTTCGGGTGCGTGCTGGGTGCGACGGCGGGGGTGTCGTACCGGGTCTTCGTGCGCAGCAACGGCACGAGCGTGCCCGCCTACGCGCCGGGCAGCGTCACGCCGCGCGCGCCGAAGGCCCCTCACGACGTACCCACGGATGCTCTTGATCTTGGTGTTGAGGTGGCGGACAGCCGGGCCGCGGTGCGCGGGGACGGGTTCCTGCCGCGATCGACGGTGGCGCTGGCGGCCTATCGGGCGGATGGGCACGCGACCGTGACGCTGCCGGTGGCCGGAGTGGACGGCCGGGTGTCGGCCTCCATCACGCTGCCACCGGGCACGCGGACGCTGCTCGCGCAGGGCGTCGGCCCGGACGGGGAGGTGCGGGCGCTGGTGGCGGCGGTCGGGTCCGGGAGCGGTGGCGGGCTGCCGGTGACGGGGGTTCGGGTGCTGATCCCGCTCGCGGTGGGCGTCCTGCTGCTCGTGCTGGGCGCGGCGACGCTGCTGGCCGGGCGCGGGAATCTCAGCCGGCGCCGGCAACCGGCCCCGACGGCACGGCCCGGCGGCCGGGAACGGTAGAAGTCCCGGTGCACGGCGCGTTCACCGACGCGGGGGTCGGCGGCGCATCGTCCCTTCGGCCAGTTCTTCGGCGTTTCCGGCGCACGTGGGGCGCGGCCGGGCTGGGCTGTGAGGGGCCGGGATCGCCCGGCACCAGCAGAAACGCATGGGGGGACGAGATGACAGCCGTAACCGGGATCGCGGTGGCCACGATGGCGGCGGCGCTGGGGGCAGGGGATCCGGCGAGCGCGGGCACGATCAAGGCGCAGTTCCTGCCGGTGCCGACGGCCACGATCACCACGCCCGCGTCGCCGTTGACGCTGCAGTCGCTGCACGGGAAACCGGTCAAGATCTCCTTCGCCGGCAAGGGTGTCGAGGCGAAGAAAGCCGTGCCGGGCACGCGTTTCCGGTGGACGGCCTACGGCACCGGCGGCGCGAAGAAGACGCTGTGCACGGGCAGTTCCGTGCCGCATCCGGGGCCGGTCGACGACCTCACGATCTACCGCGACTGCCGGTCGTTCACGGCCGAGCTGGGCATGTTGCCGCAGGATGTGGCCTCGACGACGTGGTGGGTGGTGCTGGAGGTGTTCAACGGCGCGGGCGCGGCCGGCACGGACGGGCAATCGGTCAAACTGGACTACGTGGCCCTTTAGGCACGCGGGGCTGACATCGACGAAGATCATCACTTAGGGTAGGAACCGGCGGTCCAGAGTGGCACCTGCCACACCGCCGCACGGGGGTGATTGACGTGCGACGTCATGTCCTTTTCCGCCTTCTGACTCTGGTCGCGGCCGTGCTGCCGCTGATCGTGGTGACCGCGGGGCCGGCGAGTGCCGGCACGCACCAGCGGGACGGCGACTGGCCGACCTGGCAGGGCGATTCGCTCGGTTCGCGGCACAACGCGGCCGAGCGGCGCATCAACCCGGCCACCGCCGGCCGTCTGACGCTCAAGTGGGCGTTCGGCTATGCGAAGTCCGACGCGCCGGTGCGCAGCCAGCCGGCCGTGGTCGACGGTGTCGTCTATTTCGGCGGCCCGGACGGCAACTTCTACGCACGCGACGCGAGGACCGGCGCCGCCCGCTGGGCCTTCGCGCTCTCCTCCGTGGACCCCGGCGCCGGCGCCGGCCTGGTGTGGGACGGTCCCACGGTCGCGGCCGGAAAGGTCTTCTTCGGAGATTCCCGGGGGTACGTGTACGCCCTCGACCAGCGCACCGGCCGCCTGATCTGGGCGCGCGACACGGAGTCGCACCCGGCCGGCGGGCACACCAGCTCGCCGCTCTACCACGACGGCCGCATCTACATCGGTGCCTCCAGCGGGGAGAACACCGGTGGCGCGGACTATCCGTGTTGCACGTTCCGCGGCCACATCGACGCGCTCGACGCACGCACCGGCGCGCAGGTCTGGCGCTACTACACGGTGCCGGAGCCGGTGCAGGTCGGCACGTGGCCGAGCGGCGCCGCCCGGTTCGAGCCGTCCGGCGCGGGCGTGTGGAGCTCCCCGGTGATCGACCCCGCGACCGGCACGCTCTACGTCGGCACCGGCCAGAACTACACCGGCAGCGCCGGCGACTTCGACTCGCTGCTGGCGCTGGACGCGCGCAGCGGCGCCGTCCGGTGGAAGAACCAGGTGACCGACTCGGACACGTGGCGCAGCCTGTGCAACGACCCCAATCCGGAGGGCTACTGCCCCGGGCTGGAGGACGGCAGCGCGCTCGACTACGACATCGGCGCCACGCCGAACATCATCAGGCTCGGCAACCGCACGCTGGTCGGCGTCGGTCAGAAGAGCGGTGTCTACCACGCGTTCGACGCGCGGACCGGCACGGTGCAGTGGCGGCGGCAGCTGGGCGTGCCGCTGCCGAGCGGCGGCATCTCCGGCATCCAGTGGGGCACCAGCTTCGACGGCCGGCGGCTGTACGTGGCGTCGTACTTCGCCGGCCCCGGCACGGTCTTCGCCGTGAACCCGTCCGACGGCCAGGTGCTGTGGCAGACGCCGCACCCGGCGAACGGCTGCACCACCGGCGGCGCGGCCGCGTTCCCGGACGTGTGCCAGCTCGCGCACACGCCAGCCGTGACCACCAGTCCCGGCCTGGTCTACGAGGGCAGCACGGACGGCAAGATGCGGATCTACTCCGCGCGCACCGGCGCGGTGGTCTGGGAGTTCGACACGATCCGCGAGTTCCGGGGCGTCAACGGCGTGACCGGCTTCGGCAGCTCGATCTCCGGCGGCGGTGGCGCGGTCGTGTCGGACGGCATGCTCTACATCCAGGCCGGCTACTGGCCGTTCTACCCGAGCGAGCACGGCAACGTGCTGCTGGCGTTCGGGCTGTAGCTCGACGTGGCGTGACCTCCTGCCCGCGGCCGGTACGCGGGCAGGTCGTCCCGGCCGCCGGCCGGCTCCAGCAGCAGGCCGGCGGCGTCGCCGATCCAGGCCGGTCCTCGCGTGTGGTCTCCTGGTGGAGCTCGTCGGTCGCGGCCGACGTGCGCGGGACGCGGGCCCGGAGCGGCCGGCGCCGGCGATCTACGCGTCGTTGCGGGGCGGGCTGCCCGTCATGCGGTCCAGGAACGACATCAGGTCGCCGGCGGACGGTTTGCACCCACGCCCGATGATCGGGCGTCACGAGCGGGTGAGGAAGATCTGGGTGTCGCCCCAGTACGTCTCGAGTTCGTCGGGCTCGCAGTAGTAGTCGGCGTCCACGCCGACGTCCGAGGCGGCGAACGGCCTGGTCTCCGCGGTCTTGCCGCCGCGCCGCACGGTCAGCTCGGCCTGCGTCGTCGCACCGGAGACGTAGAGTTCGCCCAGGCGGGTCTCGTACCGGCCGGAGATCTCGCCGGTGATCTGGTACTCCTGGACCACACCACCGACGATCGCGCCCAGCACCTGGCTGCCCTCGTAGCTGTCCGTGTAGGTGCCGTCCTCCCGGAAGACCATCGTGCCGCCGCCCTGGTTGGCGACCTCCACGGTCTCGCCGTCGATCTCCACGTCCATCTCCTGGCGGACCTTCGTCCAGGTGCCGACCAGGCAGGGATCGGCCCGGTCCGTACCCGCCGGCGGCGTCGGCAGCGGGCCGGCCGTGCGCGACGGCGCGCGGGACGGGGTGGCGGAGGGTGACGCGGATGCGGAGTCCGAGGGCGACGGCGCGACGAGCCAGCCGGGGAGGCCGCTGTTCAGGAGCAGCGGGATCGCGGCCGCGACCACGATGACCGCGACGCCGGCCGCGAGATAGACGGCGAACCGCCGCGCCGGGGACGGGCCAATCGAGGTGGTGGGCGGCACCCCGGACGCCGCGGATGGGAATCCCGGGGCGGAATACCGAAAACCATGCGTCGGTACGACCGGCGGCAGCGACCCGGCCGGCACCCCGGACGAGACCGGGCCTCCGGGCACCGCGCCCGGCCCCGGCGGACGGGAGGATCCAGAAGCTCCCGGCGGGAGCGGGAACCCGGGAGCGCCCGGCGGGAGCGGGGATCCAGGCGCGGGGGGCCATCCGGCCGACACGGGAGATACGGGCGCGGCCATCGGCCCGCGCGGCACCGGCGACACCGGTGCGGCCCGCACCGCCGCCGGTGGCTGCGTCGCGTAGATCGCCCCCTCCGCCACCACCAGCTCCGGCTGGTCGAGCAGCGACGGCGGCACGCCGAGCGCCCGGTGCAGCAGCGACGCGGCCAGCGGCATCCGGCTGGCACCACCGACCAGCAGCACGCCGCCCGGAAGCCCGCCGCCGGGAACCGAGCCGCCCGGGATCGAGCCACCAGCAATCCCGCCGCCCGGGACCGAGCCGCCCCGAAGGCCTCCGCCGGCCTGCCGGCCCGCGGCCGTGGCGACCCGGACCGCGGTGTCCACTGTGCGCGCCAGGATCGGCAGCGCCAGCGCGTCCAGCTGCTCGCGGCCGAGCGGGGCCTCGCTGTCCCCGGCCGGCAGCGCGATCATGGTGAACGGCGAACGGCTCAAGAGCTCCTTGGCGGTACGCGCCGCGTCCCACAACGCACGTCGCGCGCGACGGTCCGCACGGGTGGCCGGGGAGGCGAGACGGGCCCGCGCGTCCGGGTCGAGCAGCGGCTCCAGGTGGGCAACGATGGCCGCGTCCACGTCCAGGCCACCGGTGTCGTCCAGGCCCTCGGTCGCGGCCACGGTCAGGCCGCCGTGCGCGTCCGCGCGGACCACGGACGCGTCGAACGTGCCGGCGCCGAAATCGTAGACCAGCACGGCGCCGCCCGGCGGAATCGTGGTGCCGGCCCGGCGCACCACCACGTAACTGGCGGCCGCGATCGGCTCGCTGACCAGCGTGACGTCCGGGAAGACGCGGCGTGCGGCCGTCTCCAGGCGGGTGCGGCGCGGTGCGGCCCAGGCGGCCGGGTAGGTCACGGCCGCGCTGGTGACCGTCCCGCCCGCCACCTGCCGCGCCTCCGCGGCGACCCGGGCGAACACGGCCGCGATCACGTCCTCCACCGGCGGCTGCGCGGTGCCGAGCAGCAGCGTGTCCTCGTCGATGCGCCGTTTCGGCGACGGCTCGAACGCGGACGGATCGGACTGCGCGGCGTGCCACGCGTCCCGCCCGACGACGATCCGGCCGGTCGGGTCGGCCCAGGCCGCGGACGGCAGCAGCGGCGATCCGTCGAAGAGCAGCGGCACCGGCGCGCGCCCCTCGATCGAGATGAACGCGACCGTGTGCGAGGTGCCGAAATCGATGCCGAGCCGGGCGAGGGTCACCCACCACAGGATACGGACGCGGCACCACCGCGTATGCCCCCGAACGGCCCGGAGCAAAGGAAAGCCGCCACGCCGGCCGGAGCGCGACGGCGGAACGGCAGCCGCCGATCAGCGGCGGCGACCGTGGAAGATCGGCCGGGTGATCGGCCCGCCCCACCGCGGAACGTCGGCCGCGCGATCGACGCGACCCGCCGCGGGGCTCGCGGCTCTTCCGGGACCACGGCGGAACCGGCTCCGATGCGGCGTGCGGAGCGCAGGCGGAGCCCGCCGCGAGGTTTGCCCGCGGGAGCAACGCTGCCGGGCCACGCCGGAAGCGGGAATATCCGCTTTTAAAAGGTTTTCTGGGTTTGAACCGCCGCCGACGCCTCGGACTCGGGCGATGCGTCGAGCAGCGAGTCGAGCGTGTCCAGCAGGTTGCGGATGATGATCGGCTTGGTGAGGTAGGCGGCGACGCCGGACGCGTGCAGCTGGTCGATGTGGTGCTGGGTGGCGTCCGCGCTGAGCACGACGACCGGGATGTCGTGTGTGGACGGTTCCGCGCGGAGCAGGCCGAGCAGCGCCTCCCCGGGCATGTCGGGCAGGTGCAGGTCGAGCAGGATGAGGTCGGGGCGGTGTTCGCGGGCCAGTTCCAGCCCGGTGGCCGCGAGCATGGCGCCGAGCAGCCGGACGGAGGGGCGCAGCACCATGATCTGCTCGACGAGGCGCAGGTTGGCCTCGATGTCCTCGACGTAGAGGACCGTGCAGGTGCGCGCATAGGTGCGCGGGGCGAGGTCGGTGCGGCTCTCATGCGCGGAGGCGGACATGGTCGTCAGCGGCAGGTCGATCCAGAACGTGCTGCCGCGGCCGAGGATGCTGGCCACGTCCAGCGTGCCGCCCATGCTCAGCGCCAGGTTGCGGGAGAGCGCGAGCCCGAGCCCGGTCCCCTCGAAGCCGGCCTGCGCCGCGTCCAGGCGTTCGAACGGGGTGAAGAGCCGGCCGAGCGCGTCCGGCGCGATGCCGCGGCCGGTGTCGACCACGCGGAGGCGGAGCGTGTCGCCGGGCCGGTGACCGACCGTGACGCCGGCGGTGCCGGTGGGGTGGTTGTACTTGACCGCGTTCGACAGCAGGTTGATCAGGATCTGGCGCAGGCGGTGGCGGTCCGCGAGCACGGCCAGGTCGTCGGGGAGCGCGGGCGCGACGGTGAGATGCACCGCGGCCGCGTCGGCTATCGGGCGGATGATGTCCAGCACCTCGCGGATCAGCGCGCCGACCGGGACCGGCTCCGCGTGCAGCGTGAGGTGACCGCCTTCGATGCGCGAGATGTCGAGCACGTCGTCGAGCAGCACCAGCAGATGCCGGCCGGCTTTCAGGATCATCTCGGACCAGTCGTGGTGCTCCGGCTCGAGCGCGCTCATGCTGAGCAGTTCGCTGAAACCCAGGATCGCGTTCAGGGGGGTACGGAGTTCGTGGCTCACCCGGGACAGGAAGTCGTTCTTGGCGGCGTCCGCGGCCCGGAGGCGCAGGTTCGCGTCGCGCAGTTCGTGGGACCGGCGCAGGATCTCGGCCTGCATCTGCTCGGTGTGCGCCTGGAGCTCCGCCGTCTGGCTCTCCGCATGCTCCCGCTGCATCCGGACGAACTCGGTGACGTCCTCGACCTGGTTGATGAGGTACGCCAGCTTCCCGTCCGGCCCGGTCAGCGGCGTGTTGCACGGACTCCAGTACCGTTCCTCGAAGCCGCTGCCGTCCGGGCGGGCCACGTCGTACTTCAGCACGGCCATGGCGTCCGGCGTCAGCGTGCGTGCGGCCCGGTCCAGCGAGGCGCGCAGGTCGGCGACGCCGGTCGCCTCGGGATCGTCCGGGTTGTCCGGGAAGACCTCGAGCAGGTTCCGGCCGATGATCTTCTCGCGCACCGCCATGCTCGCCTGGAGGTAGGCATCGTTGACCGCGATGATCCGTAACTGCGGGTCGAGCACGGCGAAACGTGCGGGAAGAGACCGGAAAAGCGCCTCGAAGTCGATTCCCGGCAACTCGTCACCGGATAAATCCGACATGCGAGAAATTTTAGCAAGTGAGGCGATCCAGGTGGACGAAAAGGCGGCTCAGCCGGCCAGCACCTCCCGCAGCCGCGCGGCGAACTCGGCCGGCTTGCCGGCGTAGCCGAACCCGCCGCCGAGGAAGCCGCCGTGGTGGCTCGGGAAGACGGTCGCGGTCTGGCCGAGCAGCTGCGCGGTCGCCTCGGCGGTGCGCGCGGTGTAGGTCCCGGCCGACTCCTCCCCCACCGCGATCACGACCCGGGACTTCCCGAGCGCGTCCGGGTCCGGCCGGTAGTCGGTGATCGCCCACGACTGCTTCGACAGCAGCGGGTCGTCGCGCAGCCCGTCGTCCTCGGCCGGCATGCCGAACATCGCCGGGTCCGCCGCGGGCTGGGCGAAGTACTCCTCGGTGAACTCGCCCTGCCACGCCGTCATGGCGATGAACTGGGCCATGCCCGCGCCCCGGCCGCCCTTCTCGTAGGCCTCGTTGAACCCGTTCCGGGCCCGCGTCGCGTTCGCCGCGTCCGGCAGCACCCCGTTGATCGGCGGCTCGTGCGCGACCAGCGTGACCACGTCGTCCGGGTGCCGGGCCGCCAGCGCCAGCCCCGTCACCGCGCCGCCGCTGCTGCCGAAGACCTCGACCGGCCCCGCGCCCAGGTGCGCGATCAGCAGGTGCAGGTCGTCGGCCTGCCGCTCCGGCGTGTTGTCCGTCCGGCCGTCCGTGCGCACGCTGCGCCCGAGCCCGCGCGGGTCGTAGGTGACCACGGTCCGGTCCGTGAAGTGCCCCGCGAGATCCTCGAAGCCCTCCGCCGTCATCGGCTGCCCGATCATGAAGAGCAGCGGCTGCCCGTCCGCCGCGGGAACCGGCCCGCGCACGTCGTACACCAGCTCGGCCCCGTCCACGCCCAGAGTCTGTGTCGTCATGCCCGAGAGGGTACGTCCGTGTTCGCCGCCGATGTGCCCGTTACGCTCTCCTGGTGCCGAACTCGTCCCCGCTGCTGCTCGTGCTGGACGGGAACAGTCTTATCCACCGGACGTACCACGCGGGCGACGCGGACCAGGATGCGTGGGCGCTGCGCGGTTTCGCCCGTTATGCGGCGCGGGCCGTCTCCCGGCTACGCCCCGACGCGCTCGTGGTCGGCTTCGACTGCCCGCAGACCTCCACCCGCCGCGCCGACTTCGCCGGCTACAAGGCCCACCGCCCGCCGAAGCCGGAGGACCTGGTCGCGCAGCTCGCCGCCGCCCCGGAGCTGCTGCAGGCCGCCGGCCTCTGCACCGTGGTCCCGACCGGCTGGGAGGCCGACGACGTGCTGGCCAGCTCCGCCGCGCACGCACGTCGCTCCGGCTGGCGCTCGATCCTGATGACCAGCGACCGCGACGCGTTCGCGCTGATCGACGCGCACACATCGGTACTGCGCATCCGCAACGGCGGTTTCGACGAGGCCGTCCTGATCGACCCCGCCGGCCTGCACGAGCTCTGCGGCGTGCACCCGGAGCAGTACCTGGACTACGCCGCACTCCGCGGCGACCCCTCGGACAACCTCCCGGGGGTACGCGGCTTCGGCGCCGCCACGTCCGCCCGGCTCCTCGCCGCGGTCGGCACGATCGACGCCGCCTGGGCCGACCTCTCCGCGGGCGGCCGGGCCGTCCGGGACGCGGTCGGCGGCCAGTGCGCCGACCGGCTCGCCGACCCGGCCGCGCGCGAGATCGTCGACCGCAACCGCCGCCTGATGCGCATGCGCGCCGACCTGCCCATCCCGTCACTGGACGGCGCGCGCCTGCCGCTCTCCTCCTCCACCGTCCGTGCCGCACTCGCCGCCGCCGCCGGCGGGTCACTCACGCTCGGGCCGGCGCTGTGGGCACTCACGGCCGGCCGCGCGATCCCCCGCCCGGCCGAACCGCACCCGCCCGTCTTCCGCCGCCCGCAACGCCACCGCCGCGAGCCCACGCCGGGCCAGATGTCCCTGTTCTAGGCTTGGTCCACTGCTCCGACGGCGGACGGCCCGGCAACGGCCGCGCGGGACGGGGAAGCAGGTCACCGGCAGTCTCATCACCGAGATCACCATCCGGGCCCCACCGTTGGATCCGGTGTCAGACGTCCCAGGAGATCGTCAGCTGGTCGAGGCCGCGGAAGTTCAGGCTGGGACGCCACGCGAGGCCGGGCTGGCTGAGGCGGAGGGCCGGGAGCCGGGTCAGGAGCGCCCCGAGGACGATCTCGCCCTCCAACCGGGCCAGGCTGGAGCCGAGGCAGAAGTGCGGGCCGTGGCCGAAGGCGACGTGCCGGGCCGGGCCGTTACGGGCCAGGTCGAGCGTGTGCGGGGACGGGAACGCGGCCGGGTCGCGGTTCGCCGCGCCGGTGACCAGCAGGATCGTCTGACCGGCCGCGATGTCCTTGCCGCCGAACGTCAGGTCCGTGGTCGCGCGGCGCAGGATGACCTGGAGCGGGCTGTCCCAGCGGAGCAGTTCCTCGACCGCGGTCGGCATCACCGACGGCGAGGTGGCGAGGAGTTTCGCCTGGTCGGGGTGCTGCAGCAGCGCGAGCACCGCGTTGCCGAGATAGTGCGTGGTGGTCTCGTGGCCCGCCAGCAGGAGCAGCACCGTGTTCGCGATCGTCTCGTCCCGGCTCAGCGCACCGGGTTGCAGCAGCGCCTCGGGCCGGTCGATCAGCGAGTCGAAATATCCCACCATGCCGGACATGCCGCGGTCGGCCGCGGCCTTCTCGTCCGGGGTGAGACGCGCGTTGCCGAACGCGACCGCCACATCGTTCGACCAGCTCAGCATCTGCGCACGGTCCGCCTCCGGCACGTGGATGAGCGCGCAGATCGCGTTGAACGGCAGCGGCACCGCCAGGTCGGCGACCACGTCCATGGTCCCGGACGGCAGCACCCGGTCGATGATCTCGTCCACCGCCGCGGTGATCGGCGCACGCAGCGCCTCCACGGAGCGGGCCGTGAACGTGCGGCCGGCGGCCTTGCGCAGGCGGGTGTGCTCGAGCGCGTCCCGGTAGAGCATGGTGCTGCTGAGCACGGACGCGACCTGGCGCAGATCGTCCTCGACACCGTCCGGGTCGGACCAGCGCACGGATGACAGGCGCGGGTCGCCGGCGGCCGCGCTGACCAGCTCGTGGCTGGTGACCACCCAGGCGTTGAGCGCGCGGTCCCAGACGCACGGATCCGCGTCCCGCAGCTGGTCGTAGAACTCGTAGAGGTGACGCTGCGTCTCCGGCCGGACCGCCGTGAGCAGCGTCCGGGGGCGGGCGATCACCACATGTTCCTCCAGCATCGGACGGGCGCCGAATCCTATCAACGGGATCGCCTTCAGCCCGGATTCAGCCTGCGAGCGGAACAATGGTGACCGTGCGTGTGCTGGTGGTCGATGACGAAAAGCGATTTGCGGGTACGCTGCGCGCCGGCCTGACCGCGGAGGGGTTCACCGTGGACGTGGCCGCCGACGGCGTCGACGGACTGTGGCTGGCCAGGGAGAACACGTACGACGCGATCGTGCTCGACCTGATGCTGCCACGCCTCAACGGCTACCAGGTCTGCGCCACGCTCCGCGAGGAACGGAACTGGACGCCGATCATCATGCTCACCGCCAAGGACGGCGAGTGGGACCAGGTCGAGGGCCTGGACACCGGCGCGGACGACTACCTGACCAAGCCGTTCTCGTTCCCGGTGCTGGTGGCCCGGCTGCGCGCGATCGCCCGGCGCGGCGCCCGCGAACGCCCGGTCGACATCACCGCCGGCGACCTGCGCCTGGACCCGGCCGCCCGGCGCGTATGGCGCGGCGACGTGGAGGTGGAGCTGACCGCGCGCGAGTTCGCGCTGCTCAGCCACCTGGCCCGGCACCGCGGCGACGTGGTCTCCAAACGCGACATCCTGGACACCGTGTGGGGCTTCGACTTCGACGGCGACCCGAACATCGTGGAGGTCTACATCCGCCACCTCAGAATCAAGATCGACCGGCCTTTCGGCCGAGAAGCCATCGCGACGGTACGGGGTGCCGGTTACCGACTGGCGAGCGACGGTGGATAGCGGGCGGCATGACCCGGTCGCCGACGACGGTCGACCCGCACCGGGCGCGACCGGCGACCGATCCGCACCGGACGGCGCGAGCCGGCTGACCGCACCGAGCGCGACCGTTAACCGATCCGTGCCGGACGGCACGAACCGGCGGCCCGCACCGGGCGCGGCGGGCGGGCGGCCGGGCCGGGCTTCGGTGAAGATGCGGGCGACCACCGGGGCGGTGCTGGTGGTCGCGGTAGCGCTGGCGGCCGGGGCCGCCGGGCTGGTGCTCATGGTCCGGGAGTCGCTGCGCGACGGGCTGGAGACACAGGCGGAGCAGCGGGTGTCCGCGCTGGTGGCGCAGGGCCTGGCGACGATCGCCGCCGCACCGGCGAACGACGAGACGACAGGCGGGAGCCCGGCAAGCGAGAGCCCGGCAAGCGGCAGCCCGACGGGGCCGGCCGGCCCCGTCGAGGACGCGGCCGAACCGGAGGACGACGATGACGACGAACCCGAGGACGTCGTCTGGCAGGTGATCGACGCCGACGGTGCCGTGGTGCGCGCCTCCCAGCCGCTCGACCGGTCACTACCGACCGAGGACTCGGGCGACGTGGCGCTCCCCGGCGCCGATCATCACTACCTCGTGGCGACCGGCCGCGACGCCGGCTTCACGGTCGCGGTCGGCGTCTCGCTGGAGGACGTGGACAACTCGACGTCCGCGCTGGTCAGGCCGCTGCTGGTCGGGTTGCCGCTGCTCCTGCTGCTGGTCGGCGGCGTCACCTGGACCGTGGTGGCCCGCGCGCTCGCGCCGATCGAGCGGATCCGGCGCGAGGCCGAGGAGATCACCGGCGACCGGCTCGACCGCCGCGTGCCAGTGCCGGCGTCGCGCGACGAGGTGCACCGGATGGCCCGCACGATGAACCGGATGCTGGCCCGCCTGCAGACCTCGCGCGACCGGCAGCAGCAGTTCGTCGCGGACGCCTCGCACGAGCTGCGGTCGCCGCTGACCAGCATCCGGCAGGCCGCGGAGGTGTCCCGGGCGCATCCGGGCGCACTGCCGGACGGTGAGCTGGCGGAGACGGTCCTGGAGGAGTCCGCCCGCATGTCCCGGCTCGTCGACCAGTTGCTGCTGCTGACCCGGGCCGGGGAGGGGGCGGTCACGCGTACCCGGCAGGACGTGGATTGTGATGATCTTGTTCTTGCCGAGGCCGCGCGCGTGCGACGCGGCGGGCTCACGGTGGACACCACCGGCGTCGGGGCCGGGCGCGTCCGCGCCGATCCGGCCGCGCTCGCCCAGGTGGTCCGGAATCTGGCGGACAACGCCGCGCGCCACGCCACCTCCCGGCTGGCCGTCGCCGTGCGCGAGAGCGGCGGCGCCGTGGAGCTGATCATCGAGGACGACGGCGACGGCATCCCGGCCGAGCAGCGCGAACGCGTCTTCGAACGGTTCGTGCGCCTGGACGAGGCGCGGGCCCGCGACGACGGCGGCAGCGGCCTCGGCCTGGCGATCGTGGCGGAGCTGGTCCGCGCACACGACGGCACGGTCACGATCACGGACTCGCCGCTGGGCGGCGCCCGGTTCACGGTCCGGCTGCCGGTCGAATGAGCAGGCGGTCCGTTCAGCCGGGATTCAGGTGGCTTCGCGCAGTCTGTCCTCCGACAGCGAAAACGACCGGAAGGGCATCGTGCTCATGAACATCGCCAGGCTCCGCAGCAAGCGGGTCATCGTCAGCACCGTCGCGATCGTGGCCGCGCTCGGCGTCGGGGGCGGCGTCTGGGCCTCCGTGGCCAGCGCCGACGTCGGCACCGGCGACCGTGACCGGGCCGGCGCCGCCGCGATCCAGGCCGTGGGCGGCAACGGCACCGTCCTCGACGTCGAGAGCAGCGACGACGCCGGTGAGGCCTACGAGGTCGAGGTCCGCAAGGCCGACGGCACCGAGGTCGACGTCGCACTGGACAAGAACTTCGCGGTAGTGAACCAGGAGACCGACGCCGACGACCAGGACGGCGCTGGCGACCAGGGCCAGAACGACGCCGACGACCGCGTCCTCACCGACGCCGAGCGCACCTCCGTCACGGAGGCCGCCCTCGCGGCCGTCCCCGGCGGCACCGTCTCCGACGTCGAGGCGAGCGACAAGCCCGGCGTCGCCTTCGAGGCCGAGGTCCGCGACCCGGCCGGCGCCGACTGGGACCTCGAGTTCGACACCGCGCTCACGGTCCTGACCAAGACCGCGGACAGCTAGAAAATCAGTGAGCAGTTTTCCACCTGGCGATCGGGTCGATGCCACGAAGGAGTCATCGGGACGGGCGCGCACGGGCGGGGACCAGGTTGAAAAAGGCTCAGTGGCGGGGGCCGTGGATCTGCTGGTGGAGGCGTTCCATCCGGACGTCCAGGCGGGCCGCGTCCTCCGCCGTCGCCATTAGCTCCGCGCGCAGCGGCGCCGGGATGTCCTGCCCGTGCTTGTAATAGATCTTGTGTTCGAGGCTCGCCCAGAAGTCCATCGCGACGGTGCGCAGCTGCACCTCGACCGGCACGGAGATCACCCGCTCGGACATGAAGACCGGGATCTCGACGATCAGGTGCAGACTGCGGTAACCGTTCGGTTTCGGCTCCGCGATGTAGTCCTTCGTCTGCACCAGCGTGACGTCCGGCTGGCGGGTCAGCATGCCCGCGACCGTGTAGACGTCCGACGCGAAGCTGCAGACGATCCGGATGCCGGCGATGTCGCGGATGCGTTCCCGCAGGTCGTCGAAGGTGAGCGGGCAGTCGATGCGCTGGGCCTTCGCGGTGAGGCTGGCCGGCGTCTTCAACCGCGTGCTGACGTGCTCGATCGGGTTCCCGGCCGTACGGTGCGAGAGCTCCTCGGCCAGGATGCTGACCTTGGTGCTCATCTCCGCGAGACCGAACCGGTAGACCATCATGAACCGGTTGAACTCGGCCATCAGCTCGTGCAGCGTCTCGGGCTGCGTGTCCGGCAGCGCAAGCGCCGCGCCCGCGTACCGGTCAAAGCTGACCTTCTGGCCGTCTGCGTCCGTCACGATTGCTGCTTCTCCAGGGTCGGCGATCCACTCCAGTGTCCTCGTCCGCCCGCGGAGGACACACGGCAGGTAACACTCTAGGTAACGCACGCCACGGGTTTCTCATCGCGTTCACATGAGCCCGTGATCTGATGCGGGACATCATGAGCGCCCGCATCCTCGTCGTCGACGACCAGCCGAATCTGGTGGATCTGCTGCGCACGGTGCTGGAGTTCCACGGGTTCGCCGTGAGCGCGGCCGGGACCGCGGCCGCGGCGGTGGAGACCGCGGCCCGGGAGCGGCCGGACCTGATCCTGCTGGACGTGATGCTGCCGGACGGCGACGGCATGGACGTGTGCCGCCGGCTACGGACGGCCGGGTCGGAGGCGGCGGTCGTGTTCCTCACGGCGCGGGACGCGCGGGCGGACGAGATCGCCGGGCTGGCGTACGGCGGCGACGACTGGATCACCAAGCCGTTCGACATGGACGTGCTGCTCGCGAGGGTACGGGCGGTGCTGCGCCGGACCCGGACCACCACAACGAACCTGCTCCGCTACGACGACGTGGAGCTGGATCCGGACACGCTGGAGGTGCGCCGGGCCGGCACGGTCGTGCCGCTGTCCCCCACCGAGCTGCGGCTGCTGCGGTACTTCCTGGAGAACCCGCACCGCGTGCTGTCCCGCGCGCAGATCTACCGCGCGGTCTGGGAGTTCGAGCTGGGCGCGAGCTCCAACGTCGTGGACACCTACGTCGGCTACCTGCGCCGGAAGCTGGACCCGCTCGGCCCGCCACTGCTGGTCACGCACCGCGGCTTCGGCTACGCGCTGAGGCGTACCCCGTCATGACCTTGCGCCGTTCGCTGCTGCTCGCGATCGCCGGTCTGACCGCGCTCGGCCTGCTCGTCGTGACCGGCACGGCCGCGCTGATGCTGCGTGCCTACCTGATCGACCGCACGGACGACCAGTTGCAGGCCGCGGCCGAGCTGGCCCGCCACCGCTACACGCTGCAGGTGATCAATCCGGAGGACCGGCCGCGGACCATCCGCGACGTCGTGTCCGTCACCGAGATGCTGATCGAGGTCCGCGGTCCCGAGGCCGGCACGCTGCGCATGATGGGCACCGTGCCGCTGCCGGCCACGCCGCTGCTCGACCGCGCGGACCTCGGCGATCCGGATCCGCAGGACGTGGACGGCTTCCGCGTGGTGGTGGTGCGGGACGCGGAGATGACCGTGCTGGTCGCGCTGTCACTGGAACCGGTCGACGCGACCGTGCGGCAGCTCGCCACGGTCGCGTCCGTGACGTCGCTGCTCGCGCTCGCGGTCCTCACGCTCTTCGCCCGGTGGCTGGTCGCCCGCCGGCTGCGCCCGCTCAACGCGATCGCCGAGGCCGCGACCGAACTGGCCGACGGGCACCTGGATCGTCGCGTGCCGGATCCGCCGCACGGTCCACACACGGAGGTCGGGCGGCTGACGTCCGCGGTCAACGGCATGCTGTCGCGCATTCAGGCCGCGCTGGCGGCCCGGGAGCGCTCGGAGCGGCGGATGCGGGACTTCGTGGCGGACGCGTCGCACGAGCTGCGCACGCCGGTGACCACGGTCCGGGGCTATCTGCAGCTGGTCCGTACCGGCGTGGTGGATCTTGCGGAACGCCCGGACGTGCTGCGCCGGCTGGAGCAGGAGGCGAACCGGATGGCCGCGATGGTCACCTCGCTGCTCTACCTGGCGCGCCTGGACGCGGAGCCGCCCACCCGGCACGGTCCGGTGGATCTGGCCGCGCTGGTCCGGGACGCGGTCGCGGATGCCGTGGCGGTCGCGCCGGACCGGCCGCTGACCGCGCACGCGCCGGAGACGTGCGTGATCACCGGCGACGAGGACACGCTGCGGCAGGTCATGGCCAATCTTCTGGCCAACGTGCGCGCCCACACGCCACCGGGGACGGGAGCCCGGGTGACGGTCGCCGATCAGCCGGAAAGCCGAGTCACGGTCGAGGTCAGCGACGACGGCCCCGGCATGGACGCGGAGGCGGCCGCGCACGCGTTCGACCGGTTCTGGCGGGCCGGTCCGGCCCGGTCCGCCGGGGACGGCGCCGGTCTGGGGCTGGCGATCGTGGCCGAGGTCGTCCGCGCGCACGGCGGCGACGTGGGCATCTCCGGCGCGACCGTCTGGTTCACGCTGCCCGCCTGAGTTCACGACGAACTCTCATCTTCCTCGCATCGGCCCGGCACCCGCGGCTGCTGACATGGTGCCGTGCCCAGAAAACCTGTGCGGCGGACCGTCATCGCAGCCGTCTCGGCCGGCGCGGTCCTGCTGGCGGCGACCCTGGTGGATCGTGCCGCCGCCGCGATCGCCGAGCATCGGCTCGCCACCCGCCTGAGCTGCGTCGTCGACGTCGACGTCACCATCGCCGGCTTCCCGTTCCTGACCCAGCTCGCGTCCGGCACGTTCGGCGAGGTCCGGGTGCACGCGGACACGGCCGGGATCCGCGACACGACGCTGAAGAACCTGAACATCACGGCCACCGGGGTACGCGACGGCAGCGCGGAATCCGTCGCCGCCAGCGCGGTGATCGACTACGCGAGTCTGTCGTCGCGGCTCGGCGACAGCGCTCTCGCGTCCGCGCAGCTCAGCGGCGACGACGCGGGCCGGCTCGTGATCACGGCATCCGTACCGGTCCGCGGCCTGACCATGACCGCCACCGCCTACGCCGACCTCACCGTCACCGGCGACCGGCTCACCATCGCCCCCAGCGAGGTCGAGCTGGCCGGCCTGGGCATCCGCGTCCCCGCCTCCCGCCTCCCCGGCGACCTGGCCGGGCCGCGCACGGTCACGCTGCCCGCGCTCCCGTCCGGCGTCACCTACCAGCAGGTCTCCGCAACCCCCGACGGCCTGTCCGTGGCCGTCACCGTCGTGAAAGGCAACACCATGACCACGATCAACCCCTGCGAGGGTACGGAGTGAGCGCGATCGAGTCCGGCGCGATGCACCGCCTGATGTCCCGCTGCGGCCGCCTCACCACCCGCCACCCGTGGCCGGTGATCGCCGCCTGGCTGCTGCTCACCGCCGTCGTCGCCGCGCTCGTGCTGGTCGGCGGCCGGCCGATCGACGAGGACGCCACCCTCCCCGGCAGCGCCGGCCAGCACGGCCGCGACCTGCTGGAGACGCACTTCCCGGCCTCGGACGACGCGGTCGGCCAGGTGATCTTCAAGACCTCCGGCGCCGCGCTCGACGACGCGGCCGTCGCGGACACCGCCGCGCGCCTGTCCACGACCGCGCACGTCAGCGAGGTCGGCACGCTGGTGCTCAGCCCGGACCGTACCACCGGATATCTGGACGTCACGCTGGACGTCAGCCCGCTGGAGCTGACCCGGGAGATGACCGTCGAGGTGATGGACGCGGCCGTCACGCCCGGCCTGGAGGTGCTGCCCGGCGGCGCGCTGACCCGCGCGCAAGGCGGTACCGGCCACAGCGAGCTGATCGGCATCGTGGTGGCGCTGGCGGTGCTCGTGATCGCGTTCGGCGGCCTGGTCGCGGCCGCACTGCCGCTGGTCACGGCCGCGATCGTGCTGGTCATCGGCGTCGGCGGGATCGGCCTGGCCGGCCACCTCACCGGCATCCCGTCCGTGGCGACCACGCTGGCCACCATGATCGGGCTCGGCGTCGGCATCGACTACGCGCTGTTCCTGATCACCCGCTACCGCGCACTGCTGGACCGCGGCCGCGACACCCGCGACGCGATCACCGAGACCGTGGCATCGTCCGGCAGCGCGATCGTGTTCGCCGGCGCCACCGTGGTGGTGGCGCTGGCCGGCCTCGGCGTCGCCGGCGTGCCGATCCTGGCCACGCTCGGCTGGACGTCCGGCCTGGTCGTGGTGGTCGCGGTCGCGGCCGCCACCACGCTGCTCCCCGCACTGCTCACCGTGCTCGGCCCGCGCATCGCCGCGCTCCCGGTCCGCCGCTCCCGCCCCGGCCGTGCCTCGTTCTGGGGCCGCCTCGCCGACCGGGTGATCCGGCGCCCGTGGCGATACGTCCTGGCCAGCAGCCTGCTGCTCCTGGTCCTGGCCGCGCCGCTGACCGCGATGACGCTCGGCCAGACCGACGCCGGCGACCGCCCCGCCTCCTCCGCCGAACGCGCCGGCTACGACGCGATGGCCACCGCGTTCGGCCCCGGCGCGAACGGGCCGCTGACGGTGGTCGCCGAACTCTCGCCCGCCGCGTCCCCGGGCACACCCGCCGGCAGTGTCCTTCCCGGCGCCACGCCTCCCGGCAACGCACCCGCCGGCGCCACGCCTCCCGGCAACGCACCCGCCGGAAGTGTGCCGTCCGATGCCACGGCTCCCGGCAGCACATCTGACGGCGCCACACCTCCCGGTGCCACGGCCTCCGGTAACCCGGCCTCGAGCGGCGCGGACACCGGTGCCTCGGCTGCCGATGCCACCCCTGCCCCGGGCCCGACCGGCGGCGGGCCGGTCGGCGATCCGCGGCTGGCCGCTCTGGCCGAGGCGGTCGCGGCCGTGCCCGGTGTCGTGAAGACCGGGCCGGTCCGGCTCTCCGAGGACGGCCTGGTCGCGTCAATGCGGGTCACGCCGGACACCGCGCCCAGCGACCCGGCCACGCTCGACACCGCTGACCGGCTGGACGCGCTGGACCTGGACGGCGTCGACGTCTACGTGACCGGCCAGACCGCCGTGCGCGGCGAGCTGGCGACCCGCGTCGCGGACCGGATGCCGCTGGTGATCGTCATCGTGGTGCTGCTCAGCGGCATCCTGGTGCTGGTCGCGTTCCGGGCGCCGGTCGTGGCCGCGAAGGCCGCCGTGATGAACCTGCTGTCCGTGGCCGCGGCCTACGGTGCGCTCACCGCCGTGTTCCAGTGGGGCTGGGGCGTCGCGCTGATCGGCCTGGACGGGCCGGTGCCCATCGAGGCGTACGTCCCGATGATGCTGTTCGCCCTGCTCTTCGGCCTGTCCATGGACTACGAGGTCTTCCTGCTGACCGCGGTCCGCGAGTCCTGGGACCGTACCCGCGACAATCGCCTGTCGGTTCGTGACGGCCTGGCCGAGACCGGCGTGGTGATCACGTCGGCCGCCCTGATCATGGTGTGCGTCTTCGCCAGCTTCGTCCTCAGCCCCGAGCCGGTGATCAAGATGATGGGCCTGGGCCTGGCCGTCGCGATCGCGGTCGACGCCACGGTCATCCGCGGCCTGCTGGTCCCCGCGCTGATGACCGTGCTCGGCGACGCCAACTGGTGGACACCCCGCCGACCACGCGCCACCTCGGAGCCGGTCAGCACGCCCACGCCCGACGACACCTCCGAGCCGGGCGACACTTCCGAGCCCGACGGCACTTCCGAGCCGGGCGGCACGGAGTCACGGCCGCACGCACACGTGCGGTGACCTCGCGGGGTGCGGCCGGCAACGCGGTCGCACCCCGCACCCCGCAGGCAGACAGCAGGCAGCAGGCAGCGGGCAGCGGGCAGCGGGCAGCGGCGACAACGGTCGCCAACGAGGACCGCGGCCCCAACGGGGGAAGCGCGGACGGTAGCGGCAGCGGTACTCTGCGACATGCCTTCGCCACAGACCGCCCGGGTGTGGAACTACTGGCTCGGCGGCACCGACAACTTCCCGGCCGACCGCGCGCTCGGCGACGAGATAGCCCGTGTCTTCCCGATCATCGTCGACATCGCGCGTGCGGACCGGGCCGCGTTGATCCGCGCCGTGCGGCACCTGACCGCCGAGGCCGGCATCCGCCAGTTCCTCGACGTCGGCGCCGGCCTTCCCACCGCCGACAACACGCACGAGGTCGCGCAGGCGGTCGCACCCGAGTCCCGGATCGTCTACGTCGACTACGACCAGCACGTCCAGGCGCACGCGCGTGAGCTGCTGACCAGCCGCCGCGAGGGCGCGACCGCGTTCATCCTGGCCGACGTCCGCGACACCGCCGCGCTGCTGCGCGCCGCCGCCCGCACGCTCGACCTCACCCGCCCGGTCGCGGTCATCCTCTCCGGCGTGCTGGCCCACCTGCCGACCGCCGCCGGCGCCCGCGACGCCGCCCAGCACCTGATGGCCGCGCTCCCGTCCGGCAGCCACCTGGTCGTCATCGACGGCGTCGACACCAACCCCGCGCTCAACGACGTGATGCGCATCTGGAACGAGTCCGCCGACCCGCCCTACGCCATGCGCTCCCCCGCCGAGTTCCGCTCCTACTTCGACGGCCTCGACCTGATCGCCCCCGGCCTGGTCGACGTCACGCTCTGGCACCCGGAGACCCCGGCCGCCCCGCTCGACAACCTGATCGGCGTGGCCCGCAAGCCCCACTGACCTCTCGGCGTCAGAGTGAGACGGCGGGCGGCCCGTACGGAATGCTTGCACACACCACCAGCCGCCTTATCCCGATATTTCCGGCGTGGAGTGCCCGGTCGACCGCGGCGGGCCGGACGTCGACATCAAAATTCAGAAGATCATTTTCCCGCTTCCGGCGTGGTCCGGCCCGTATGCTCCCGCGGGCAAACCTCGGGACGGGCAAGACTTCGCCGGCGCTTCGCTTTGCCCGTCCCGTCGGAGCCGGTTCGCGCGGGCCGGCCCACGGCCGCGATTCCCGTCGTTGCTTCCTTGAGGCGGCGCGGCTCACGATCAGATCACCGCGGCCTGCCCGAAGAATGCACAGGTCTCCGGCCCTGAGCCGGAGACGACGCCCGCCGAGGGCGGCGGAGATCGTTGTTGCGCTCACTGCTCTTCCCGGTGTCCTGAAACAGCAGTGAGCGCAACAACGACCTCCCCGATCCGGACCTCGACGCCGAAAGGTCGGTAACGCGCTCAGTAAGCCCGCTCGGTGGCGGCCAGGGAGGCGAGCAGGCGGAGCGAGCCGGCCTCGCGGGAGCCGGGCTCCGCGTGGTAGACGACCAGCTCCTGGCCGGGCGCCGAACGGACGTCGAACGAGTACATCCGCAGCGTCAGCGCGCCCACCTCAGGATGGTGGAAGGACTTGGACGACAGCGTCTTGCCGCGGGCCTCGTGCCGGGTCCACAACTCACGGAAATCGTCGCTGAGATCCAGCAGCTCGGTCAGCACGGCACGGATGCGCGGGTGGTGCGGTGCCGCGCCGAACGCCAGGCGGAAGCCGGCCACCGCGTTGGCGGCCGCGGCCGGCCACTCCGGGTAGAACGTGCGCGCGGCCGGGTCGAGGAACATCACCCGCATCAGGTTGCGGGAGAAGGCGAAGCCGCCGAAGAGCGCGTCCGCGAGCGGGTTCGCCGCGAGCACGTCGTAGGCGCGGCCGAGCAGCAGTGCGGGCGAGTCCGGCCAGGTGGTCATCATCTGGAGCAGCGCGGGATCGGCACGTTCGACGGCGGCGGCAACAGAACGCGGCGCCAGCCCGGCCAGGCGGAACAGGTGCAGGCGGCCGTCCTCGTCGAGCTGCAGCGCGCCGCTGAGCGCGTCGAGCATCTGCGCGGACGGCGTGCGTTCGCGTCCCTGTTCCAGGCGCACGTAGTAGTCGACGCTGACACCGGCCAGCATCGCGACCTCCTCGCGGCGCAGCCCGGCCACGCGGCGGCGGCCGATGCTGCAGATCCCGGCGTTCTCCGGCTGGAGCAGCGCGCGGCTGCGCCGCAGGAAGTCACCGAGCGGGGTGGGTGCCATGAGCCCCACTGTAATTCCGGGCGTGGCACGTCCGCCTGGGTGCGATACACCCACTCAGCTGCGATGATGACCCGCATGGACGAGGACCAGAAGATCGGCCGTCGCGCGCTCTTCGGCCGCACCACGATGCTGGCGGCCGGCGCCGCCGTCGTCCTGCTCGGCCTGACCGGTTGCCCGGGTGGCGAGCAGGACGACGATGACGATGACGACGATGGTGACGACGACTGAACCCGTCTCAACCTGGCCTCGGGCCAGAGGGTGCCGGGCCGTCGCCAGGCGGCGGTTCGGCGGGCCCTCGCCAGGTTGAGAAGTTCACTGAGTTACCCGCAGTTCGTCCACCTGGCGGCCTTGCCGCCGGACGAGCCGTAGGCCACGCCGGTGTCGCTGAGCTCGGAGACGTAGGGATATCCGGCCGGCGACTGGAGGCGGATCGTGCTGCCGTCGCGCCGCAGGACGACCTCGGCCTGCCCGGCGACGCTGCCCTGCTTGTTGACGGCGGCCGGGGCGTCGATGCGGGTGATCTCCCGGTCCGGGCCGCGGAGGTTCCACAGCATCCGCTTCTGACCGCCGGCCGCGTCGTTCCGATAGCCGATCACGTAGCCGCCGCTGATCGCGTGCGCGAGGGTTCCCTCGCCCAGCGACTCCACGCTGTCCGCGGCCGGGTCCCAGATCAGGGCGGGGCCGGGCAGGCCGATCACGCCCTGCTGCACCAGCACGAGGCCGTCCTCGTCGATGCCCATCGCGGTCTGCGGCACGTCGCCCGGCAGCATCTCGACCGTGCCGGGCGCATCGGCCGGCCACCGCACCGCGTGCGGTGAGTCGAACTCGGCCGGGTCGTTGACCGCGCCGACGATGTCGCCGTGCGAGTTGATGCCGGTCGCGCGCCCGACCCAGCCCTCGTGCGGCACCGGCAGCACCTCGAGGCCGTGCTGCGCCGACCAGGACACCGGCGAGGACCGGTATTGCATGTCGAGCCCGTAGCCGACCGCGACGCCGGACGCGTTGATGTCCTCCAGCCCGCCCGACCCGAACGGCAGCGGCGGCACGCTGACCCGGCCGTTCTGCCAGATCACCTGCTCGGTCCAGCCGTTGATCTCGGTGCTGCCGACCGCCCATCGCCCGGTGACGTCCGCGCCCGCGACCCACGTCGTGTACTCGGCCGCGTTCGCGGGCAGCGGCAGGTAGGTCACGCCGCAGCGGGCCGGCGCGGCGGCCGAGGCCGGATCCGAGGCGACGGCAAGGGCGCCGAGAACAGTGGCGGCCGCAAATATCCTAAGTGGACGATGCATCGCTGTTCCTCCTGCTGGAGCGGCGACTGATCCCCGTGTGTCAGCCGCCCGCATGGAGGACACGCCACAACCCCGGATCCGGTTGCACCCCAAAATTCAAGATCATCACATGGTACGGCCGGAACTCAGACGATCCGGAGGATGCGGACATCCCAGGCACCGAGCGCCAGCACCTCCCCCTCGGCGTACCGCTCCCCGGAGGACACGTCCACCACTGCGCCTGGCAGCGTGAACGTGCTGGACTCGAACGACCAGTTGTGCACGAACCGCAGCCGCGACCCGTCCCGCGCGGTCGCCCCGGTCACGGTCTGCGTCCCGGCCTGTGGACGCCACGCCGACGACGACTCCGAAGCCACCCAGCCGAACAGCGCCGCCGCCAGCGCCTCGTCCGGCACCGTCCCGACATAGGTCACCCGGCCGTCGCCCTCCGCCCGCGTGGTGATCGCCGGCCAGCGCCCGAAGTGCGGGTGCACGTACCGGGCCAGCACGTCCGCGTCCTCCACCGTGAGGCCGTCGATCCACCGCGTGCCGCACGCCCCCGCGGGCACACGCAGCGGCGACCCGGGCTCCGCGGCCACCGGCACCGCGCCGACCGTGCTGAACTCGTCGTACCAGACGCCGGCGTCGAGGAACGCCGGTTTGCGCTCGACCCGGGCTCGGGCCAGCGAGTCCTCGTACCCGGTGCGGATCCCGGCGATCAGGTGCCCACCCGCGGAGGCGTACCCCCGGAGCCATTGCAGTTGATCGTCGGAGGCGATGAGGAAACCGGCCGCGACCAGGATCGGGTGCGCCGCGACCGCCTCCGCCGGGGACATGGTGAACAGCTGGGCCGGGTGCACGAAACGCGCCTGGAGTCCGGCGTCGAACGCACCGCGGTAGAACGCGTCCACGATGGACTGGTAGGAGCGGCGGTCCGGGTTGCCGGCGCCGTCGTCGAGTGCGGGTGTCTCCTCCAGCGACCACTTGGTGTCCTGCGACCAGAGCACGGTCACGTCCGCGTCCGGCGTCAGCCCGGCGACCGCGGCACCGGCCCGGTCGAGCTCCGCGCCGAGCGCGGCCAGCTCGCGGTAGACGCGGCCGGGCTCGCCGCTGTGCGGGAGCACGCCGCCCCAGTACGTCTCGGTGCCGTAGTGCAGCGTGTGCCAGTGCCAGTATTCGATCATGGAGGCGCCGCGGGAGACGAGCGCCCAGGCGGCCTGGCGCCACTGCCCGTCGTAGGCCGGCTCGTTGATCCACTGGTGGCTGATCGCCTGCGCGTTCGTCTCCGTGACCAGGAACGGCTCCTGCCGGGAGGAGAACATCCGGTCCGCGGACTGGTAGAGCGCCCAGACGCCGGACGTGGTCCAGTCCTGATCGTCCACGCGGGTGCGCGGCAGCGTCAGCGCGTCCTGCATGCGGTAGTACGGGTTGCCGGCCGTCACGTCGAGCCGGGCCGCGAGCGCGTGGTCCTCGATGCCGGGGCGCTCGTAGGCGATGCAGGTGGTGACGAACTGGCCGGGCCGCGCGTACTCGCGCGCGATCTCCGCCTGCCAGCCGATGAAGTCCGTGGTCAGCTGCGCCTGGAACTGCCGCCAGGCCAGCGTGTACTGCGGCTGCGCGTTGCCGTCCGGCGTCCACAGGTCCGACCAGCGCGACAGCCGGTGCGACCAGTACGTCAGCCCCCATTCCTGGTTGAGCCGCTCGACCGAGCCGTAGCGGGCGCGCAGGTGACCGACGAACCGCTGGAAGACCGCGTGGTTGTGCAGCAGCACGTTGCCGGGCTCGTTGTCGACCTGGAAGCCGATCACGGCCGGGTGCGCGGCGTACCGCGAAATGATCTTGCGAATGACGCGCTCCGCGTGGAACAGGAACGCCGGGTGCGTGTAGTCGATCTCCTGCCGCGCGCCCCAGCCCACCCGGCGGCCGGTCGCGGCCTCCGCGTTGATCTCCGGGTAGAGCCGGGCCAGCCACGGCGGCGCCGCGTAGGTCGGCGTGCCCAGGACGACGGCGATGCCGCGCGCGTGCGCGCCGTCCAGCACCGGTTGCAGCCAGTCCAGGTCGAAGACGCCGTCCTCCGGCTCCCAGGTCGACCAGACGGACTCGCCGACGCGGATGACGCTGAAGCGGGCCGCCTGCATGAGGTCGAGGTCGGCCTCGAGGCGCGGCGCGGGCTGGTACTCGTGGTAGTAGGCGGCGCCGAACAGCACCCGCTCGTGGTTCATCTCTGCGTACTCTCCCGGACGATCAACTCGGTCCGTGTCAGATGTGGCGGGCTGCCGGCCCCGCGCGCGATCGCCTGGATCAGGCGGCGCACGCCGTGCCGCGCGACCTCGGCCGGGTCGTAGCGGACCGTGGTCAGCGAGACGGACAGGAACTCCGCCTCGGGGAGGTCGTCAAAACCGACCACGGAGACATCAGCGGGTACGCCGAGGCCCGCTTCGGTGATCGCCCGGAGCGCGCCGATCGCCATGTGGTCGTTGGCGGCGAAGACGGCGGTGGGCTTCCGGCGTTCCAGCAGCTCACGCATGGCGGCGAAGCCGGAGGCAGGGCTCCAGTCACCCTCGACCGGGTCGTGGACGGGGGCGCCGGCGTCGAGGAGCGCTGCCCGCCAGCCGTGGAGGCGCTGGCGTGCGGGAGCCCAGGCCTGCGGGCCGGCGATGTGGGCGACCGTGGCGTGGCCGAGGGCGAGCAGGTGGGCGGTGGCCTGGCGGGCGCCGCCGCTCTGGTCGACGCCGACCTGGATGGCGGCGGGGTCGTCGTGATCGCCCGGGGCGACGGTGAGCAGCGGGATGCCGGGCGGGGCAGCGACAGCGCCCTCGCCGTGGTCCTCGGTGTCACCTTCCGGTCCGGCGGCGGTGATCGTGGCGTTGTCGACCGGCTCGGAGAGGATGATCCCGTCGACGCCCTCGGCCGCCAGTGCGTCCATCGCGGCCTGGATCTCGGCCGGCGTCGAGGCCGCGGTGCGGATCAGCGCGACCGCGTACCCCGCCTCGCGGATCTCCCGCTCCAGCGCGGCCAGCATCGCCGCCGGCCCGTGGAGCAGCCCGCCGATGCTGATCACCCCGATCCGCCGCGACCTGCGCGTCACCAGCGCCCGCGCCGCCGCGTTCGGCCGGAACCCGAGCTCCTCGACGGCCGCCCGCACCCGCGCCACCACGTCCGCCCGCACGTGCGGCTCGCCGTTCACCACGCGCGAGACGGTCTTCTGCGAGACGCCGGCCGCGCGGGCCACATCGTTCATCGAGACCATCGGGAAACCGCCCTCTGACTACGTAGTCAGCGGACCGTAACCACCCCTGACTACGTAGTCAAGGAGGTCCCGAAAACCCGCCCGTTGACGAGACGGTGACGCATCTGAAACATTGAATGCCCTCGCCGCAAGAAGTTGGCAAAGTCACGCAATTTCCGTGGCGCTGAGCGTAATTATGCGACTCACAGGATGCAGGGATGCCATGAAACGACTGTTCAGCGGACTTATCGCGACAGGTCTGGTCGCTGCCGCGGCCCTCGTCTCCTCCCCCGCGCACGCGGCCGGCGGACCCAACCTCGCGCTCGGCAAGTCCGCCTCCGCGAGCGCGGCCAACGGCCAGTACACCGCGGCCAACCTCAACGACGGCAACACCGGCACCTACTGGGAGTCGCC
Source organism: Catenuloplanes japonicus (assembly GCF_000717135.1). Classification (GTDB taxonomy): domain Bacteria; phylum Actinomycetota; class Actinomycetes; order Mycobacteriales; family Micromonosporaceae; genus Catenuloplanes; species Catenuloplanes japonicus. The sequence continues at coordinate 29,757 of NZ_JNXY01000003.1, read as the reverse complement.
GAACAACGCGTTCCCGCAGTGGGCGCAGATCGACCTGGGCAGCGCGGTCGCGATCGACCAGGTCATCCTGCGGCTGCCGTCCGGCTGGGAGTCGCGCACCCAGACGCTCACCGTGCAGGGCAGCACGAACGGCTCCAGCTTCAGCACGCTCGCGGCCTCGTCCGGCCGCGTCTTCAGCCCGGCCGCCACGATCGACTTCACGGCCGCCACCGTGCGTTACGTCCGGGTGACCATCACGGCCAACACTGGCTGGCCCGCGGCACAGCTCGCCGAGCTGGAGGTCTACGGCGTCGCGGGTGGTGAAGAAAACCCGCCCACCGGCGCCAACCTCGCCGCGGGCAAGCCGATCGAGGCGTCCTCGAGCGTCTTCAGCTTCGTCGCGGGGAACGCGAACGACGCCAGCGCCACCAGCTACTGGGAGTCCAACGGCTTCCCGGCCACGCTGACCGTGAAGCTCGGCGCGGACGCGGACCTCAGCGGCGTCGTCGTCAAGCTCAACCCGGATCCGGTGTGGGGCACCCGTACCCAGAGCATCCAGGTCCTGGGCAAGGCGCAGACCGCGACCGGCTTCACCTCGCTGAAGGCGCGCGCGGACTACACGTTCAACCCGGCGACGAATCAGAACACGGTGACGATCCCGGTGACCGGCCGGGTCGCGGACGTGCAGCTGCAGATCTTCAGCAACACCGGCGCCCCGGGCGCGCAGATCGCGGACCTGCAGGTCTTCGGCACCGCCGCGCCGAACCCGGACCTGGTCGTCACCGCGGCCACCTGGACGCCGTCCGCGCCGACCGAGGGCACGGCGATCACGCTCTCCGCGACCGTCCGCAACCAGGGCACCGTGGCCGCGGCCGCGAACCGGGTCGACTTCGCGCTCAACGGCGTCGTGGCCGGCACCGCCACGGTCGGCGCGCTCGCGGCCGGCGCCTCCACCACCGTCACCGCCACCGCCGCGGCGCAGGTGCAGGGCTCATACACGGTCACGGCCACGGCCGACCCGGCCGGCGTGGTCGCGGAGACGAACGACGCGAACAACACGTTCACCGCCGCGTCCCCGCTGGTCGTCGGCCAGGCGCCAGGCCCGGACCTGCAGGTCACCGGCATCACCACGAACCCGTCGAACCCGGCGGTCGGCGCGGCCGTCTCGTTCACGGTCGCGGTGAACAACCGGGGCACCAGCGCGGCCGGCGCGTCCACCACGCGCGTCACGGTCGGCAGCACCACGCTCAACGGCAGCACGCCGTCGATCGCGGCCGGCGCGACCGCCACCGTGGCGATCTCCGGCACCTGGACCGCGACCAGCGGCGGGGCGACCGTGACCGCCACCGCGGACGCGACCGGCGCCGTGGCCGAGACCAACGAGACGAACAACGTCCTGACCAGGGCGATCGTCGTCGGCCGGGGTGCGGCGACGCCGTACACCGAGTACGAGGCCGAGGCCGCGCGCTACTCCGGCGTGCTGCTGGAGGCGGACGCGCTGCGCACGTTCGGGCACACGAACTTCGGCACCGAGTCGTCCGGGCGCAAGTCCGTGCGGCTGAACACGAGCGGGCAGTTCGTGGAGTTCACGTCCACGAACGAGGCGAACTCGATCGTCGTGCGCAACTCCGTGCCGGACGCGTCGAACGGCGGCGGGCAGGACTACACGATCAGCCTCTACGTGAACGACCAGTTCGTGCGGAAGCTGACGCTGTCCTCGCGCAACAGCTGGCTCTACGGCACCTCCGACGACACGGAGAGCCTGCAGAACACGCCGTCCGCGGACGCCCGGCGGCTCTTCGACGAGTCGCACGCGCTGCTGGCATCGTCGTACCCGCCCGGCACCCGCTTCAAGCTGCAGCGCGACGCCGGGGACAGCGCGTCGTTCTACATCATCGACCTCATCGACCTGGAGCAGGTGGCCCCGGCGGCCTCCCAGCCGGCCGGCTGCACCTCGATCACGTCCTACGGCGCGGTGCCGAACGACGGGCTCGACGACACCGCCGCGATCCAGCGGGCGGTCACCGACGACGAGAACGGCGTGATCAGCTGCGTCTGGATCCCGGCCGGCCGGTGGCGCCAGGAGGCGAAGATCCTGTCCCCGGACCCGAACCGCGGCCAGTACAACCAGCGCGGCCTGCGCAACGTCGTGATCCGCGGCGCCGGCATGTGGCACACCGAGCTGTACTCCGACACGCAGCCGCAGAACGCGACCGGCGGCATCAACCACCCGCACGAGGGCAACGTCGGCTTCGAGATCGAGGACAACACGCAGATCTCCGACCTGGCGATCTTCGGCAACACACAGAACCGGGCCAACCGCGGGCACGGGCTCAACGGCCGGTTCGGCGCGAACACCAAGGTCAGCAACGTGTGGATCGAGCACGTCAACGTCGGCGCCTGGGTCGGCCGCGACTACTCGGACACGCCCGCCTACTGGAACCCGGCGAACAACCTGCAGTTCGAGAACATGCGGATCCGGAACACGTTCGCGGACGGCATCAACTTCAGCAACGGCACGAAGAACTCGCGCGTGTTCAACTCGACGTTCCGGACCACCGGTGACGACGCGCTGGCGGTCTGGGCCAACCCGTACGTCAAGGACCAGGCCGTGGACATCGCGTCGAACAATCGCTTCGTCAACAACACGGTGCAGCTGCCGTGGCGGGCGAACGGCATCGCGATCTACGGCGGCTCGAACAACTCGATCGAGAACAACCTGGTCTCGGACACCGCGAACTACCCGGGCATCATGCTGGCCACCGACCACAGCCCGCTGCCGTTCGGCGGGACCACGCTGATCGCCAACAACGGGCTCTACCGGACCGGCGGCGCGTTCTGGAACGAGGACCAGGAGTTCGGCGCGATCACGCTGTTCCCGTCCACGAAGGACATCACCGGCGTCACCATCCGGGACACCGACATCATCGACTCCACCTACGACGGCATCCAGTTCAAGAACGGCGGCGGCAACATGCCGAACGTCGCGATCACCAACGTCCGCATCGACCGCTCCGTCAACGGCGCCGGCATCCTGGCCATGTCCGGCGCCCGCGGCAACGCGGTCCTCTCCAACGTCACGATCACCAACTCGGCCGACGGCAACATCGTCATCCAGCCGGGGTCACAGTTCACCATCACGGGCAGCTGACCCCCAGATCAACAACCGCCGCCACGGTACGCCGTGCGCGCTCGCGGACGGCGCGGAGTCAATCCGTGCCGTCCGCGAGGCCGCGGGTGGCCGATTCCCCCGCCTCGGTCGCCTTGCGGAGGAAGTCGGCCAGCACGGCGAGCTGCGCGTCGTCGTACCCGGCGAAGATCTCGTCCAGCGCGGTACCCATGCCGCCGTACAGGCCCAGCACCTCGCGCCCGCGGTCCGGCAGCGCCCGCACCCGCACCGCCCGCCGGTCCTGCGGGTCACGCTCACGGGCGATCCACCCGGCCCGCTCCAGCCGATCGAGCACGCCGGTGACGGTGGCCGGATGCAGGCCGGCCCGCCGGGCGAGCGCGCTGGGGCTCAGCGGCCCGTGCCGGCCGATCACGTCGAGGCAGTCCAGGTCGCCGTCCTTGAGCGCGAGCCGCGCGCCGACCTGCCGGTTCAACGCGGACAGTTCACCGCGCAGCGTGCGCAGCCCGTCCTTGATCTCGGTCGCCAGCCGCCGCCGGGCACGCGGATCCCCAGGTGTTACGGAACTCATATCATCTGACTCTCGAATTAATTTACTATGACTTCCGTATCATATGACTACGGAAGGACGTGTGCGATGTTCCTGATCACCGGAGCGACCGGCGGCGTCGGCCGGGAGGCGGTCCACCTGCTTGCCAGGGCCGGCGCGGAGGTCACCGCCGTCACCCGCGACCCGTCCGCCGCGGCACCGGTCGACGGCGTGCGGTTCGTCCGCCCGGCCGAGGCCCTGTCGCTCGACGGCATCGAGGGTGCGCTGATCAGCCCGCGCGCGGCCGGCCCCGATCTCGGCGCGCTGCTCGCGCGGGCCCGGGACCGGGTGGTGCTGCTCTCCGCACTCACCGTCGCGTCCCCGGCCGGCGAGCCGCGGTTCCGGGCGGGCTTCGAGGCGGCCGAGCACGCGGTCACCGCCGCCGCCCGGACGTGGACGATCCTGCGCGGCGCCGACTACGCCGCGAACACGCTGGCCTGGGCCGGGCAACTCACCGCGACCGGGACCGTGCGCGGCGCATACGCCCTGGCCAGGACCTCGACCGTCGACGAGCGCGACATCGCGGCCGTGGCCGTCCTGGCGCTGACCACGCCGGGCCACGCCGGCCGGCATTACACGCTCACCGGCCCGGAATCGCTGAGCCAGCCGGAGAAGGTGGCGGTGATCGGCGCCGCGACCGGCCGCGATCTGACGTTCACCGAGGTCGGCCCGGAGGCGGTGCGGCGCGGGATGCGCGCGGCCGGGCTGCCGGACGAGATCCCCGACCGTCTCCTCGGCTCGCTCGCCGACTACGCCCGCGCGGCCGGCCCGACCACCGGCACGGTCCGGGACCTGCTCGGCCGGCCCGCCCGCACCTACGCCGAGTGGGCGATCGCGCACCGGGCCGCGTTCGCCGGGAACTCATGACGAAGGGCCCCCGGCTGGCGTCCGCCGAGAGCCCTTCGCCGCAGTGTTACGCCGTGGGGGTCGGGAACGCGCCCTCGCGGACGACCCGCTCGCAGCCGACCGTGACGACCTCGTCCCGGCCGGTCTCGCAGAGGTCGCCGGCCTCGGTGCGGTTGTCGCCGCCGTCGAGCAGATCCTCGCCCTGGTAGGCGAACAGCGTGTCGTCGCCGCCCAGGCCGTGGATCAGGTCCCGGCCGCGGTTGCCGAGCAGCAGGTTGTCCTCCGCGTTGCCGATCAGGACGTCGTCGCCCTCGCCACCGAGCACGTCCTCGATGTCGATCAGCGTGTCGTTCTCACCCGCCTCGCCGCCGACGCCGGCGGTCAGGTCGACGCGGACCGGCACGATGCGGCTGCCGCCATAGGAGACGTAGTCGCGGCCCGGCCCGCCGTCCAGCGTGTCCGTGCCGGGCGTCAGGTCGGGCAGCCACAGCTCGTTGCCGATGGTGTCGTCGCCGGCGCCGCCGCGCACGATGTTGTTGCCCTCGTTGCCGTAGAGGCCGTCGTTGCCGTCGCCGCCGTCGAGCAGGTCGTCGCCGAGGTCGCCCTGCAGGTGGTCGTCGCCGCCCCGGCCGGACAGGCGGTCGTCGCCGTCGTCGCCGACCAGCGTGTCCCGGTCCGCGCCGCCGATGACGGTGTCGTCGCCGGCGCCGCCGTGGGCGAGCATGCGGAACGCGGCGTCGTTGGTGACCGCGTCGTCGCCGTCGTGCAGGCGCACGACGACCGGCTCCGTGGCCGGGACGGCGCCGAGGTCGCAGAACGCGACGGTGTCGTCGGCCGCGTCCGCCACACAGCCCTCACCGGCGGTGACCGGGAGCACGTCGTCGAAGCGCACGACCGTACCCGCGGAGGTGATCGTCAGGTTGTTGATCTGGCCTGCGGCGGCGGTGAAGCTCGCCTCGCCGGGCGCGGTGATCGCCGCTCCTGGCGCGGACGGGCCCGGGTGGATCGGACGGCGTGCCCGGATCGGACGGCGTGCCCGGATCGGACGGCGTGCCCGGATCGGACGGCGTGCCCGGATCGGACGGTGAGTCCGAGGGGCCCGGGGTGGACGTGGCCGTCGTGGCCGGGCCGGGTGTGGCGTAGGCGGGCATCGACGCGAGGCCCGCCACGGTCAGCGCGGCAACGGTGAACACTCCGGCCGCGCGCAGCCTTCGATTGATCGTGCGCATCTTCTTCGTACCCCCGTGATCGTGGTCTTGACCTGCGGGAGTCTATTGAAGACAGTCGTGCCAGCCCCGGAACGAATTCCGGGACTGGCACGAACTGGGGAGTGGCGGCGTCAGCTCACCGACGCGACCGTCACGACCGCGGCGCCGACGATGGCGCCCTGGTCGCTGACCACATTGAGCTCACCGGTCAGCGAGCGGCCGGCCGGCGGCACCGTGGCCGCGGTGATCGCGCCGGTGACCGTGAGCGAGGCGCCGTTGGCCAGCGTGGTGAACTTCTCCGGCACGGTCAGCGCGCCGAGCGACGGCGCGTAGTACGCGTCCCGGTAGTCCAGCTGCGTGGTGCCGGCCGGCACGCTGTAGCCCTCGACGACCACGCGGTAGGTGCCCGCGACCGGGTTGGCGATCGAGACCGCCTCCTCGGAGTCGCCGTCCGCCTTGTAGGCGACCGGCGTGGTGCCGGCCCCGAGGTAGACGTAGAGGTCGAGGTCGGCGCCGACGTCGCTGGTGTTGCCGATCGCCACGTCCAGGCGGGTGGTGCCGGCCGGGACCGCGATCGTGTACTCCAGGTTCTGCCCGTCCGCGATGGCCGGGCGGCTCTTGGCGATGCTGCCCAGCGCGCCGCCCTGCCCGGTCACCTTCACCGGCCCGAACGCGTTCTTGCCGGTCCAGGTGATCGGCGTGGCCACGCCGGCCTTGACCGAGGCCAGCTCGGTGAGCGCCGGGGTGACGGTGACGCCCTGCGCGACCGCGGTGATCGTGTACGGGTTGGCGAGCATCGGCGACGTGCGCCGCGACTCGACCTCGATCTCCCAGATGCCCGGCAGCGGGTTCCGGTAGTCGCGCTCGATGCCCTTGCAGGTCGAGACCGGCACGTAGTTGGTGTAGCACTCCGTGGTCGCGGTCGGGTCGGCCGGCACGCCGTTCGGGTCGATCGCGATGAACCGGGTCTGCGAGCCCGCCGCGATGCCGGACAGGTTGACCTGCAGCGCCGCCGCGCCGGCCGGCACGGTGACGAAGTAGGACCGGGTGTCGTTGCGGTCGATCTTGTCGGAGGTGCTGAACGTGTAGCTCGGCTTCGGCAGCTCGGTCGCGGCGACGACCGTGGTCATCACCTCGAAGTCGATGACCGGGGTCGCCGGGTCGTCGATCTTCAGGATGGCGGAGTGCGCGCCGGCCGTCGGCTTGGCCGTGACCGACACCGTGATCGTCTTGTTCAGCGGCACGGAGACCGAGCCGAGCGTGTTGAACGTGCCGTCGTTGCCGGCCCAGCTCAGCTTGTGGGTGACCGCCTTGGCCGGCCCGCTGGTCCGGGTGATCTTGATCTGGTACGTCTTGGCCTGGCCCGGCTTCTGGCCGCCGTCCGTGGCCGCGCACCGGTTGTAGAGGCCGGGGCCCTGGTGCGGGGTCGGCTCGTCGTTGACGCCGAGGTACGCCGAGAGCGGCGTGCAGACCGGCGCGACCGACGTGTAGGTACGCGTCTCCACGTCCTTCTTCAGCAGGTCCCAGGCGGCCGGCACGTCGAAGAGGCCGTAGCCCTGCTCGTACGCGGTGACGTCCTTGATCCACGTGGTGGTGCTGTAGATGCCGCGGCGCAGCTGGGCCGAGGTGAGCCCGGCGTCGTTGGCGCGGGCCGCGGAGAGCAGCAGCGCTGCCGCGCCGGTGGCCTGCGGGGACGCCATCGACGTGCCCTGGAACATGCCGTAGCCCGGCGGCAGCGCGTAGCCGGCCTGCGCGTTCGGCTGTCCGGGCTGCCAGGTCGGGACCGTGGAGACCGCGGAGCCCGGCGCGACGATGTTCGGCTTGAAGCCGCCGTCCTCACGCGGGCCGCGCGAGGAGAACGGGTGCATCTGGTAGGCCGTGTTGACCACGGAGCCGTAGTTTGCGGCCCAGCTCTCCTTGCTGATGCTGGAGCCGACCGAGACGACGTCGGCCGCGACCGACGGGTCGCCCAGCGTGTTCAGGCCGGGGCCGGAGTTGCCCGCGGAGATGAACATCTGCACGCCGTAGTCGTTGATCAGGCGGTTGTAGAGCACGGCGCGCGCGTTGCGGCCGTCGTTCAGGCCGGTCAGGCCGCCGATCGACATGTTGATCACGTCGACGCGCCGGTTGATGACCATCTCGGCCATGCCGTCGAACAGCGCCGCCGCGGTGCAGCCGCCACCCCAGCTGCAGGCGCGGCCGGAGACTATCTTCGCGCCCGGCGCCTGGCCGTCGTAGGCCTCGTTGCCGAACAGGTTGCTGCCCGCCGCGATGCCGGCCACGTGCGTGCCGTGCGCGCCCTCGACGATGCCGATGTTGACGAAGTCGAACGGCGTGCCGCCGTAGTCGACGTCCTCGCGGTACTCCACGACGAACGGCATCCGCTCGGCGATCGCGGTCGCCGGGTTGTCCACGCCGAAGTGCCCGACCTGGAACTTCTCCTTGTACGGCCGCAGCGCGGCCTCGTCGGTGAAGTTACGGTCCAGGTTCGAGTCCACCCAGACGTCGTGCGTGACCGGGTTGTAGAGCACGCCGAACGCGTCGGTGGTGTCGCCGTCCCGGTTCACGTCGCCGCCCGGCTCGCTGGCCGCGGTGATCGACTCGTAGAAGTAGTTGAAGTAGTACGTCCCGGCGGGCGCGGTGAACGTGGCGCCGCTGACCGTGAAGCTCGGGCCGGTGACGGAGAGGTACATTCGCCGCCAGGTCGCGTCCTCCAGCGGGTCGGTCGCGGTGAACCAGTCGGCGATCTTGCGCTCGCCGGTCGACGTGGTCTGCAGCGCCGGGTGGTCCAGGTCGACGCCGGAGTCCATGATGCCGATCGTGATACCGCGGCCGTCGTACGCCGGATTCTTCTTCTTGAAGTCGACCGACCCGGTGTCCACGGTCGGCATGTAGGGGTTCTTCGCCGCCGTCGTCGCGCCCGGGGCCGGGTACGGCACCGCCTGCTTCGACGCGGCGCCGGACGCCAGGCCCTCGGCCGGGTCGGGCTGGGCGATGGTCCGGTCCAGGTCCAGCGCGGTGACGCCGGAGACCTGGGCCGCGCGCACCACCGCGGACGTCGGGACCTTGGCCAGCACGTACCCGAGCTTGTCGACGCTGCGCGACACGGAGGCGCCCAGCTTCTCCAGCTCGCCCGCGACCGCGCCGGCCTTGCCGGTGTCGGTGGCGACCATGACCGTCACGGTCGGCTTGCCGCTGGCCTCGGCCTCGGCGAGCAGCTTCGCGTCCTCGGCGCCGAGCGTGTCGGCCGGCGCGACCTTGGGGGTGTCCGTCTCTATCGGATCCGCGCTCGCCGGGCTCGCACCCGGGAGCAGAACCGTGCCGACCGCGAGGCCGGAGGCCAGGAGTGTGGCAAGACTCCGGCGTAAGAGGTGACTCATGAGAGGGTCCTCTGGTGGACGGGGCCCTGGGATACAGGGCACATCATGAATCTTGTATCCGCTAATTGATCTATATGTCAATGGCGTACGGACTATCTTCCGAAGTGGACATCCGCGCTGATTCACGTCTGTTTACCGACGAATTTCCGCGCTGTTGCGACTTCGTCACACAATTTGCACGCGGTGCAACGGTGCACTTAGTGTAAAAATCGTGAGCACCACCGACCGGCGTACCGCGATCAAGACCCGCCACCGGCAGGCGATCATCGACGCGGCCACCGCGCTGATCTCCGAGGGCGGCACGGCCCGGTTCAGCGTCGACGAGCTGGCCGCGCGCGCGGACGTCTCCCGGCGCACGATCTTCAACCACTTCGCCTCGATCGACGACGTGGTGACCACCGCGTGCACGCACGTGCTCGGCATCGTGATCGAGGACTTCCGGGCCGCGTTCAGCGCCAGCCCGGTCGAGCCCGGCAGCCGCGCCTCGATGTTCGACGCGGTCACCACCGCGCTGCGCGCCACCGACATCCCGAGCGTGATCGCGTTCCTCTGGCAGGCGCTGGGCGGCTTCGACGCCGCCGATCAGCGCCCGCAGCAGATCTTCCAGGCCACGTTCTCCCGCACCACCGACGAGATAGCCCGCGAGCTGGCCCAGCGGCATGCGGACGAGGACTCCCTCGACGCCGAACTGCTGGTCAGCTCGCTGATGCACGGCATCGAGGTGATCGCGCACCGGTGGATCGCCGAGACCGGAGCGACCACCGGCGCCGACGCCCGCGCGCTGTGGGGCCGGCTGCTCGAACGACTCATCACCACCATCCGCACCGGCTACTAGAAAGTTAAGGATCCATGGCCGAATTGCTGTATCGCCTGGGACGCTTCAGCGCCCGGCGAGCCTGGGCAGTCCTGATCACCTGGCTGGTGATCCTGGGCCTGTCCGTCACCGCGTACTTCGTCGCCGGCGGCGCGCTGTCCTCGCAGGTGACGATCCCGGGCACCGAGACCGCGAAGGTCACCGACCAGCTGGCCGCCAAGTTCCCGGCCGCGAGCGGCGGCACCGGCACGATCGTCTTCCACACCACGGACGGCTCCGCGTTCACCGCGGAGCAGCAGGCCACGGTCGGCGCGCTGCTCACCAGCACAGCCGAGCTTCCCGGCGTCTCCGCCACCAACGACCCGTTCGCCACCACCGCGCAGATCGCGGCGCAGGCCGGGCAACTCGCGGCCGGCCAGCAGCAGATCGAGGGCGAGCGCGCCAAGCTCGACGCCGGTCAGGCGCAGCTCGACGCGGCCCAGCAGCAGCTCGACGCGGCCAAGACGCAGGCGCCGGCCGGCTCGCTCGACGCCCAGCAGGCCCAGCTCGACACGCAGAAGGCACAGCTCGACGCCGGACGCGCGCAGCTGGAAGCCGGGGCCGCCCAGGCCGACACCGGCCGGCAGCTGCTCGACATGGCCTCGAAGATCCGCCAGGTCTCCGAGGACAACAGCACCGCGGTCGGCGCGGTCATCTTCGAGGAGGCGCAGCTCGACGTCACCCCGGAGATCAAGACCAGCGTCGTCGACCACGTCACGGACGGCGTACCGGCCGGCGTCGAAGCCGACTTCTCCAACGAGATCACCCAGACCGTGCCGCAGGTCTTCGGCGTCGGCGAGGCGATCGGCCTGATCGTCGCCGCGCTCACGCTGATCGTCATGCTCGGCACGCTCATCGCGGCCGCGCTGCCGCTGGTCAGCGCGCTCGTCGGCGTCGGCGTCGGCGTCACCGCGTCGCTGGCCATGTCCGGCGTCGTGGACATGCTGTCGATCACGCCGGTGCTGGGCGTGATGCTCGGCCTCGCGGTCGGCATCGACTACTGCCTGTTCATCCTCAACCGGCACCGCCGCCAGCTGCTCACCGGCATGGACGTCCACGAGTCGATCGGCCTGGCCAACGGCACCTCCGGCAACGCGGTCGTGTTCGCCGGCTCCACCGTGCTGGTCGCGCTGCTCGCGCTGAACATCACCGGCATCGGCTTCCTCGGCCTGATGGGCACGGTCGGCGCGATCTGCGTCGCGGTCGCGGTCGTCATCGCGGTCACCATGACGCCGGCCCTGCTCGCGCTGCTCGGCCCGCGCGTGCTCGGCCGCAAGGCCCGCGCCAGCATCGGCCAGCCACACCACGACACCACGCCCACCACGCCGATGGGCACCGGGCGCGCGATCCTCACGCTGATCGGCGGGCTCGCGGCGCTGCTCGTGCTCGCGATTCCGGCGCTGTCGATGCGCCTCGGGCTGCCGGACGGGTCGTCGGAGTCGAAGGAGTCGACGCAGTACCAGGCGTACCAGCTGATCGAGGAGAAGTTCGGCGCCGGCGTCAACGGGCCGCTGCTCGTGGTCGCCTCACTGCCCGCCGCCGTCACGGACGAGAACGCCCAGCGCGCCGAGCAGGTGCGCATCGGGCAGCTGATCCTGGGCCAGAAGGACGTCACCGCGGTCGCGCCGATCGGCATGTCCGACGACGACACGCTCATCGCGTTCCAGGTCGTGCCCGCGGAGGGGCCGAACAGCGTCTCCACCGGCCAGCTGGTCCGCGACCTGCGCGCGATGTCCCCGGTCGCGGGCGACGTCACGCTCGGCGTGGCCGGCAGCGCCAGCGGCAACATCGACGTGTCCGCGCAGCTCTCCGACGCGCTGCCGCTCTACCTGGGCGTCGTGGTCGGCCTCTCGCTGATCATCCTGATCTTCGTGTTCCGCTCGATCCTGGTGCCGGTCACGGCCACACTGGGCTTCGTGCTGTCGCTGTTCGCCACGTTCGGCGGCATCACGGCGATCTTCCAGTGGGGCTGGCTCGGCGCGATCTTCGACGTACACGACCCCGGCCCGATCCTGAGCTTCCTGCCCACGATCCTGATCGGCATCCTGTTCGGCCTCGCCATGGACTACCAGCTGTTCCTGGTCTCCGGCATGCGTGAGGCGTACGCCCATGGCGCGCCGGCCCGGCTCGCGGTCCGGCAGGGCGTGCACGCGGGCCGCACCGTGGTCACGGCGGCCGCGATCATCATGATCTCGGTCTTCGGCGGCTTCATCTTCAGCCACACGACGATGATCCGGTCGATCGGCTTCGGGCTCGCGTTCGGCGTGCTGGCGGACGCGTTCCTGGTCCGCATGCTGCTGATCCCCGCGATCATGCACCTGCTGGGCCGCTCCGCCTGGTGGATCCCCCGCTGGCTGGACCGCATCCTGCCCAACGTCGACGTCGAGGGCGCCGCCCTCGAACGCCGCCACCCCTCCACCCCGCACGAGACCCCCGAAACCTCGGCGACCGAGGCGAAAGCCGCGACGTCCTGAGATCCGCCGGGTTCTGACCGTTCGCTCCCGCGGGCGCCACCGGTGCCGGCGGCCTGGCCCTCGCCTCGTGGGGGCGGGCGCCAGTCCTCCGCCGCGAACGTCACCAAGGACCCGGCGACCGACCGGCCCCGGCCGGACTCCCACCCATGATCCCCGCCGCCTCCAGCGGCGGGGATCTCTCTTTCCCCACCCGACGCCATTCGCCTTCGACATCGGGCCCGATCGACCCGCCGCCTGCGGTCACGCGGGCGCTCCGCGCCCGCCACACGCCGCGACTCAATGGCAGCCGGACGCTCCGCGCCCGAAATATCGCGATAAGGCGGCTGCCTGCCATTGCAACCAACGCGGCCCCAGAAGCTCGCTCTCGCGTGTGGATCATTGACGTCGGCAAAAGTGCGGCCGAAGTCGCCCGCCGACCGCACTTTCGCCAGCGTCAATGATCCACAGGTGTTGATGCGCCCGTCCATCATGAGCAAATGGCCCTGACTCCCCGGCACCTGCGTTCCGTGCCCTTCCGGCGCCGGGACGCGCTCAGCGCCGGCCTCATCACGCTCGCCGAACTCAGAGGTCCGCACTGGCAACGCCTCTACCGGGGCATCTACATCGAGCGAGCGTCGTACGCCCCGGAGCATCACCGGATGTGGTGCGCTGCCGCACAGCTGATGATGCCCGCCCGCGCCGCGATCGGCGAGCGGAGCGCGGCGTACCTCTGGGGCATTGATCTCCTCGACGCGTCCGAACCGGTTTCGATCATCGTGCCGGGAACACAGTCGACCCGGGGCCAGCCGATGCTCCGGGTCGTGCACGGTGAGCTGCCACGCGGGGATGTGGAGGTGTTCACCGGGCTAAGGGTGACCACACCCACGCGGACGGCGTTCGACCTGGGACGCGGCGCCGATCGAATCCAGGCGGCGATCGCGGTGGATGCGATGCTGCATCGGCGGTTGGTGTCGCCGGCGGAGCTGCACCGGGCCGCGGACGCGCACCCCGGATGGCGCGGTGTCATGAAATTTCGTGACATTCTGCGCCTCGCCGAGCCGGGAGCGGCATCACCGATGGAGACCCGGCTGCGGCTGGTCATCATCGACGGCGGGCTGCCGCGGCCGGTAGCGCAGCATCGGATCCACGACGACGCCGGATCGTTCATCGGCCAGGTGGATCTGGCGTATCCCGCATGGAGAATCGCCATCGAGTACGAGGGCGATCATCACCGCGACCGGGCGACGTTCCGGAAGGACATTGTGCGGTTCAACCGGCTACAGGCGGCAGGCTGGGCAACGCTCCGTTTCACCGCCGACGACGTCTTCAAAAGACCCCAAAAGATCATCGAGGGGGTACGGCACGCCGTAGCCGCGGCCGAGGCACGCCGGGTGGCTGATGGAGATGGACCCTGACGCCGAAGACCGCAGCCTGGGTGCGCCGGCTCGGCCTGCCGCGGGCGTGCATGGTGGCGAAGCATGGGGGCATGACAACGGAAGCAGCCGCACTGCCCGCCGAGGATGTCGTCGCCGGGTGGGTCGCGCGGTATGAGCACACCTGGCGCACCAACGATCCCGCCGACATCACGGCCCTGTTCACCGGGGACGCGGAGTGCCGCGGCACTCGGTGATCCGGCGTCCGCGGTCGCGACCGTGAGCTGCTGGCCGGGGGCGCTGCGGACGTCGAACGTCTGATAGTTCAGCTGCATCAGGCCCGCACGCGGGTGCCGGATGGTCTTGCGGGTCAGCGCGAGCCCGGAGACGGTCCGGTCGTCCCACAGGCGGCGGAAGTCGGCGCTGTCGTCGTAGAGGCGGGCGATCAGCGGGGACACCTCGGGATGGACAGGCGTGAAGCCGGCCGAGTGCCGCAGCGCGCTGACCGCGGCGCGGGCGACGTCGTCCCAGTTGACGAAGTATTCCCGGGCTGTCCCGTCGAGGAAGATGCCGGCCAGGATGCCGTCCGGCCGTTGGAGCGGGGCCATCAGCGCGGTCGCGGCCGGGTTCGCGGTGAGCACCCGGAATGCCGGGTTGGTGACGTAGGCGGCCATGTGCGGGAACGCCTCCATGATCTGGAGCAGTTCCGCGCTGATGCGTTCCTCCGCGCCGGGCCCGCTCGGTGACAGCCGCGCCAGCCGGAACGCGTGCTCGCGCATCCGCCCCGAGTCGCAACGCCGTGCACAGCGCGTCCATCACCTGGGCCGACGGGTTCCGCTCGCGCCCCTGCTCAAGGCGCGTGTAGTAGTCCGCGCTCACTCCGGCCGGCACCGCGACCTCCTCGCGCCGCAGCCCGGCCACCCGCCGCCCGATCGCCGCGGGCAGCCCGGCCTCGGCCGGTGTCACGCGTGCCCGCTGCGCCCGCAGGAACTCCCCCAACCCGTCCACGGCCGCCCGGCTACTCCACGCGAATACCGTCACGCATTATCAGCATAAAAGCGATATACAACCCCGATTGGGTACGCGCTGCCCGGCGGCGGCCGGCGCGGAGCGGGATGCGACCGGCCTGCGCCGGTTGTTCCCGGCCACGGCGGAACCGGCTCCGACGCGGCGTGCGGAACGGAGCGCAGCGGAGGTGGAGCTCGCCGCGAGGTTTGCCCGCGGGAGCAACGCTGCCGGACCACGCTGGAAGCGGGAATATCTGGATCTGTGCTTGTGGGCTTTCGCCGTCCGCACGATCCACTGCGACCACCAGGGGGCACTATCTCGCGAAATTTCGGGCGCGCAGCGCCCGCTCGATCACCCGGCGGACCGGCGCCGAGACCGTGCCGGCGCCGAATGCCTGCAAGCAGCGCAAAAGGGTGCCCGGCCGATCGAGACCGGCCGGGCACCCCGCGCGTCAGAGAACCGTGTCAGGCGCGTGCCGTGAACAGCGCGGTCACCTCGGCGTCGGTCAGCGCGCGGTTGTACGCGTGGGCCGCGTCGACCGCACCCGACCACCAGTCGGTCTTGTTGCCCGCGTACTTCGCGCGGCCGAGCGCCAACGGCCCGGTGCTGACCACGACCGGCCCGGCCGTGGTCGTCGCCGCCAGCGCACCGTCGACATACAGCCGGACCGTGTTGCCGTCGCGGACGCCGACCAGGTGGTACCAGCGGTTGAGCTCCGGCGTGATCGCCAGCCGCGCCCGGTTGCCGCCCGGCGTGCTGAACGCGAACGCGCCCTGCCCGTATTGCAGGTAGAACGGGCTCTCGGTGCGCCGCCCGTCCTGGCTGAGCGCGGACGCGTAGTTGCCGGGCAGCTTGTCCAGCGTGACCCAGGCCGCGACCGAGTAGGCACCGGCCGTGTCCAGCACCGGCCCGGCGGTCTCGGCGGAGTCGCCGTCACCGTCGAACGCGAGCGCGGACCCGGTCACACCGGGCACCCAGCGGGTGTTGCCGGTCAGCGTCAGGTCGGCCTTGCCGCCACTGGAGTCGCGCGCGGTCGTCCCGGTGTTCTCGTCCAGCGCCCAGTCACCGCGACCCGGGAATCCGGCCCCGGCTGCGGGTGAGGCACCGGCCGCGATCACGCGACGGTTGATCGCCGTGACCGGGGCCGGGTCGACCTTGATCTGGCGGCGGTCGTAGGTCCAGAGGCCGTTGAGCTCGTTCTCCAGGTCGGTGATCTGGGTGTAGACGGAGCCGGAGAGTTCCGCGCCGGCCGCCTCCAGGTAGAACGTCTCGGTGTTCTGGACGTATTTGGCGGTGAGCGCGGCCTTGTCCGCGACGCCGGAGTAGATCACGGCCGGCGTGCCGGGCCACATGTGACCGGGCGTGCGGAGCGTGAAGCCGCCGTGCTCGCCGTCCATGGCGATGCGGGTGGAGTCCGGCCAGGCCGGGTCCGTGTTGTTGTAGTCGTGGTGGTCGATGACGTCGCCCTTGCCGGAGTCGCCCTTCGAGTCACAGCAGTTGACGCCGCTGTGCGCGTTGACGATCCGGGACGGGTCGGCGGCCTTGACCTGCTCCGCGATCTGGCCGGTGACGGTCCGGTCCCACTCGCCCCAGCCCTCGTTGAAGACCACCCAGCCGATCACCGAGGGGTACGAGTGCAGCTGGTTCATCATCTCGCGGCCCTGGCTGAGGAACGCGTCCTG
This sequence comes from Catenuloplanes japonicus, assembly GCF_000717135.1. Classification (GTDB taxonomy): domain Bacteria; phylum Actinomycetota; class Actinomycetes; order Mycobacteriales; family Micromonosporaceae; genus Catenuloplanes; species Catenuloplanes japonicus. Next base: position 13,259 of record NZ_JNXY01000003.1, on the reverse strand, counting down.
GCCGGCCGTGGTGCGGATGGTGGCGGAGACGAAGTCCTGCCAGACCAGCAGGCCGAGTTCGTCGGCGTGCCGGTACCAGCGGGCGGGTTCGACCTTGATGTGCTTGCGGACCGCGTTGAAGCCGAGCTTCTTGGTCTCCTCCAGGTCGAAGCGCAGCGCCTTGTCGCTGGGCGCGGTGTAGAGGCCGTCCGGGAAGAAGCCCTGGTCGAGCGTTGCCAGCGAGAAGACCGGCTTGCCGTTGAGGACCAGCTTCGGGAAGCCGCCGACGGTCTGCACCTCGACCTTGCGCAGGCCGAAGTAGCTGCGCGCGGTGTCGGACGTGCGGCCCTGGACGAGCGTGACGTCCAGGTCGTAGAGGTACGGGTCGTCCGGGCTCCACAGGTGCGGGTTGGCGATCTTCAGCGTGAGCGGCGTGTTGGCTGCGCCGGTGACGGTGCCTACCCGCCGGCCCTTCTTGTCCAGCGCGGTGGCGGTGACCTTCGCGCTGGTAGCGGACTTGACCGTCACCGTGAGCGCGGAGTTGTCCACGTCCGGCGTGGAGACGACCTCGTCGATGGCCGCGGTCGCGACCGGCTCGAGCCAGACCGTCTGCCAGATGCCGGACGACGGCGTGTAGACGATGCCACCCGGGCTGGTGGACTGCTTGCCCTTGGGCTGGTCGAAGCCGGTGGTGTCGCTGACCCCGACGATGATCTCCTGCTGGCCCTTACCGCGCAGCGCATCCGTGATGTCCGCCGTGAACGCGGTGTATCCGCCGGTGTGCTCCGTGACCAGCGTGCCGTTGACCCAGACCGAGGTCTTGTAGTCGACCGCGCCGAAGTTGAGCTTGATCCGCTTGCCGGACCAGTCGCGCGGCACCGTGATCAGCTTGCGGTAGAACATGTGCTCTTCGCGGCGCTCGATGCCGGACAGCAGCGACTCCACCGGGTAGGGCACGGTGATCCGCTCGTCGAGCTTCTTGCCGAAGACCGGCTGCGCCCCGGCCTCGACGCCGGCGAACTCCCACGGGCCGTTCAGGTTGACCCAGTCCTTGCGGACCAGCTGCGGGCGCGGGTATTCCGGCAGCGGGTGGTTCTTGTCGACCTTGTCGCCCCACGGCGTGGTGAGGCGCTGGGTGGAGGCGTTGGTCGCGGACCGGAAGATCTGCGGGACCGTCTCGCCGCCGACGGCCAGGCCGCCGTTGCCGTCGTAGGACACGCGCACGCGCTGGTCCTTCAGCACCGGCTCGGTGAGCGTGATCGTCAGCCGCTTGCCCCGGGCGCTGACCGACTTCACCGGGATCGGCGTGGTGTCGACCTCAACCTTGAGACTGGAGAGCTGCGGCAGGGTGCCGACAGCCTTCTCGAAGTCGGCCGTGACGACCTTGCCGCTCTTGTCCACCGCGAACGTGACCGGGTAGACCTGGAAGCCGTCCGGCGGCGTGAACGCGGACTCGGGCACGATCTGCTTGTCCAGCCCGGCGCCGGCCCAGCGCAGGAACAGGTTGGCCCCGCCGATGTCCTGGAACATCTCGACGCGCACGTCGTGTGCCTCGCCGGCGGTCAGGTGCACGGCGGCGCTGGTCTGCTCCACGTCCCAGTCGCCGACCCAGTGGTCGATCACCGGGGCGCCGTCCAGGTAGAACCGGAAGCCGTTGTCGCCGATCATGTAGAACGTGTAGTCGCCGGTGGCCGGCGCGGTGAGCTTGCCGGTCCAGCGGGCGGTGGTGTGCTCGGTGCGCCCGCCCAGCGACTCGAACGTGCCGGCCAGGCCGGGCAGGTCGATGTTCGGGTCGAGGAGCACGCCGGTGGGCTCGGCGAAGTCGCGGGCGCCCGGCGCGGACATCCGGAAGTACTCACCCTTCAGGCCGTGCACGAGAGCGCTCTCAGCCGCTGACGCGGGGCTCGGTGGCACGGCAAACGTGGACAGGACCAAGGCGGCTGCGAGCAGAAGCGGTCGCAGGGGGGATCGCGGCATCGAGCTTCCCTTCCGGGGACGACGTTGCCGGTCCACATTGACTGATCTTTATCCACGATGTCAACAGAAGGAAACACAACCGTGCACAGACGGACACATATGCGCTAGCGTCTGCGGTTCAACCGGCGCGTCAGCAGGTGTGCCGCGGGCGGGATCAACAGCACCGCACAGGCGAGCACGGCCGCGGTCCAACCGAGACGGAACACGGCGATGAGCAGCAGCGTCCACGCCACGATGAGCACAAAGGACACCAGAGCGAAGACCCTCAGGGGGTACGGGCGGGGAGCGCTTCTCAAGCCGGCCACGATCTCGTCGAAGTCCGACGGTGTGCCATCCGGCGGGCGGATCAGGTTGCACACGTCCCGCACGCCCTCGCTGCCCCGGGCGACCGCGCCGGCCGCGTCCCGCACGTGCGCGCCCGCGACGCCGGTCAGGATCACCACGCGGTTCTGTACCGCGATGCGGATCGGTTCGTCGCGTATCCGCGCGTCCGCCAGCAGCTCCCGCGCGACCCGGGCCGCGAGCCGCAGGTCCCCCGGGTCCGGCGTGCGCCGGTCGCGTGGATTCGGCGTGCGCCGGTCGTCCGGGTCCGGCGTTCCTGGCAGGGTCACCGGACCCAGACTGCGCGGGGCGGTTGACGGAACCTGCCCGGGTTCATGACATAACCGTGACGGCTACTTCGCCGCGGCCCGGCGCGTGCTGGCCGCGTTCGCCCTCTGGATCGCGTCGACCAGCTCCGCCTTGGTCATCCGCGAGCGGCCGGTGATGTCCAGACGCTTCGCCACGTCCATCAGGTGCTGCTTGCTCGCGTTCGCGTCGACGCCGCCCGCGGTCTTCGCACGCGAGTTCTTCCCGCCCGCGGCCTTGTCGTCGCTCGGGCCCTTCTCCGCCTTCGCCTCCCAGTGGTCGCCGACCTTCTCGAACGAGTGCTTGACCGCGGCGAACGCGGTGCGGTGCGCGCGCTCGCCCTCGCCGTACTGGTCCACGGCCGAGTCGTGGGTCTTGGCGTAGGTGTCCTGCGCCTTCTTCGACGACCGCCTCAGCGTGCTGGGGATGTCCTCACGGGCCGGCATGGCGTACCTCCTCTGGCTCTCGATCCGTGTTTTCCCCGCCCGGCCGGAAAATCACACGCGACGCCGTCGGCGCTGCTCAGGGCGGCATACTGAGGCGGTGCGGGTGCTGGTGGCGGAGGACGAGCCGCGGCTGGCGCAGCTGTTGCAGCGCGGCCTGACCGAGGAGGGGCACGTCGTGGACGTGACCGGCCACGGCGACGAGGCGGCCTGGATGGCGGCGGAGGCGCCGTACGACGTGATCGTCCTGGACGTGATGCTCCCCGGCCGCGACGGCCTGCGGATCACCCGTGACCTGCGCACCTCCGGCCGGACCACGCCGGTGCTGCTGCTGACCGCGCGCGACGCCGTGCCGGACCGGGTCGCGGGCCTGGACGCGGGCGCGGACGACTACCTGACGAAGCCGTTCAGCTTCGCGGAGCTGGCGGCCCGGGTCCGCGCGCTCGGCCGCCGCGGCACCGGCGCGCCCGACCCGGAGCTGCGCGTCGCCGACCTGCGGCTCGATCCGGTCCGCCGCCGGGCCTGGCGCGGCGGCACCGAGCTGGACCTGTCCGCCCGGGAGCTCGCGCTGCTGGAGATCTTCATGCAGCATCCGGACCAGGTGCTGTCCCGCACCGTGATCCGCGAGCGGCTGTGGAACCTGGAGAGCGACCCGGTCTCCAACGTCATCGACCAGCACGTGGCCGCGCTCCGCCGCAAGATCGACCATCCGTTCGGCCGGGCCAATCTGCGCACCGTCCGCGGGGCCGGCTACCGGCTGCACCCGGACGGCTGAGCCCGTGCCCATCCGGCTGCGGATCGCGGCGCTGATCGCGGGCGTCTCCGCGCTGATCGTGACCGTGGCCGCGCTGGCCGGGCTCGCGCTGGTGCACGCGAGCGTGCTGCAGACCGTGGACGACGCGCTGGCCGCACAGGCCGGGCCGGTGTCGTCGCAGGTGCTCGCGGACGGGCTGGCCGCGCCGGCCCGGACCGCGCGGCTGCTGCAGGGGTCACTGGAGACGTTCGGGCAGGTCATCGCGCCGGACGGGACCGTGGCGGTGGCGTCACACACGGCTGGGTCCGCGTCGATCCTCCCTTCTCACGTACGCCGGGCCTTGGAGGAGCACGGTCAGGTCGGGTTCGACGGGGCGGGGCCGCCGCCGCATGAAGGGCTGCTGGTCCGGCTGCTGGCCGTGCGCGTGGACCGGGCGGACGGGCGCTACGTCATCGTGGTCGGCAGCTCGATCCACACGCTGGACACGGCCGAGCGGCGGCTGATGGTGACGGTGGTGGCGGGCGGGGCGATCGCGGTGGCGCTGTGCGCGATCGGCGGGTGGCTGGTGACCGGGGCGGCACTGCGGCCGGTCGAGCGGCTGCGGCGGGCGGTGGCGGCACTGTCCGACCAGGGGCTGTCCGCCGCGGAGTCCGTGCCGATCCCCGGCACCCGGGACGAGATCGCCGCGCTCGCGCGCACCCTCAACACACTGCTGGAACGCGTCAGCCTCGCCCGTGCCCGCGAACGCCGGCTGGTCGCCGACGCCAGCCACGAGCTGCGCACGCCGCTGACCGTGCTGCGGATGGAGCTGGAGCTGGCCGACCGCCCCGGCCGTACCCGCGAGGAACTGGCCGACGCGGTCACCCGGGCCTCCGCGGAGGCGGCCCGGATCGCCCGCCTCGCCGATGACCTGCTGTTACTCGCGCGCGCGGACGGCGACCAGGCCTTCTGCCGCCCGGTCCGCCAGCCGGTCGCGCCGATCCTGGCCGCGGCCGCGCGCCGCCCCACCACGCACGGCATCACGCTCACGCTGGACGTCACGCCGCCTGACGTGACCGCGGCCGTGGACGCGGACCGGATCCGGCAGGCGCTGGACAACCTGCTGGACAACGCGCTGCGCGTCTCCCCCGAGCAGGGCCGGGTCGCGATCCGCGCGGTGGCGGACGACCACAACCTGATCGTCACGGTACGGGACGAGGGCCCCGGATTCCCGGACGTGCTGCCGCCGGAGGCCGCGTTCGACCGGTTCCGGCGCGCGGACACCGCCCGCGCCCGGGACACCGGCGGGACCGGGCTCGGCCTGGCGATCGTCCGGTCCATCGCGGTCGCGCACGGCGGCGCCGCGGACGCGGTCAACAATCCGACCGGCGGCGCCACGGTCCGGCTCGTGCTGCCGATCATGTAGACGGCTACATGATCGGCACATGATCCGCTCATCCTCGCGGCCTAACGTCCCGGGCCATGACGGTGACGGCAGATCCTACGGCGTACGGACAGGTGTGGGCCGGACGCTACGACGAGTGGTTCGACGACCGGGACTCCCCCGCGGACCTGGTCGCGTTCGTGGACCGGTTCGCCCGGGACCGCAGCGTGCTGGAGCTCGGCGTCGGCACGGGCAGGGTCGCGCTCCCGCTGGCCCGCGCCGGGTACCGCGTGCACGGCGTGGACGCGTCCGGCGAGATGCTCGCCCGGCTGGCGCGCAAACCCGGCGGTGACCGCGTCGCGCGTACCGAGGCGGACATGAGCGACTTCGCGCTCGGCGAGCGGTTCGGCGTGGTGACCTGCCTGTTCAGCTCGCTGTTCCTGCTGCCGGACCAGGAGGCGCAGATCCGCTGCCTGGCCACCGCGGCCCGGCATACGCTCCCCGGCGGCGTGGTGATCATCGAGGGTTTCGTGCTGAACCCGCAGCGCTGGAACAACGGCCGTTCCGTCGACACCACGGACGCCGGCGTCAGCACCGGTGTGCTGCACCGGGCCGCGCAGACGATCGAGACCATGCGCCTGGACCTGGACGGCGACACGGTCGCGGTCCGCCGCAACCGGCTGCGCTGGGTGCTCCCGGCCGAGCTGGACCTGATGGCGCGGCTGGCCGGCCTGGAGCTGGTCCACCGCGCGCAGAGCCTGTCCGGCGAGCCGTACACGGACGACTCGGACAATCAGGTCAGCGTGTACGTCAGACCGGCGACGGATTGAGCCGGGCGAACCCCTCCTGCCGCTGGTACGGGAAGTAGGGATAGGGCGCGGCCCGGTGACTGGCCGCGTCCAGCCGCGCGCGCTGCTCGCCGGTGAGGCTCCAGCCGACCGCGCCGAGGTTCTGCCGCAGCTGCGCCTCCGTGCGCGCGCCGATGATCACGGTGGCGACCGTGGGCCGGTGCAGCAGCCAGTTCACCGCGATCTGCGGCACCGCCCGGCCGGTCTCCGCGGACAGCGCGTCCAGCACGTCGACCACGGTGAACAGATCCTCGTCCCGGACCGGCGGCCCGAACTCCGCGGTCGTGTGCAGCCGGCTGCCGGACGGCAGTGGCGCGCCCCGCCGCACGCGCCCGGTGAGCCGCCCCCAGCCGAGCGGGCTCCACACCACCGCGCCGACGCCCTGGTCCAGGCCGAGCGGCAGCAGCTCCCACTCGTAGTCGCGGCCGATCAGCGAGTAGTAGACCTGGTGCGCGACGTATCGGGTCCGATGGTCGCGGTCCGCCACGGCCAGCGACTTCATCAGCTGCCAGCCGGAGAAGTTCGACGCGCCCGGATAGCGGATCTTGCCGGCCCGGACCAGGTCGTCCAGCGTGGAGACGACCTCCTCGACCGGCGTGGCCGCGTCGTAGGCGTGCAGCTGGAACAGGTCGAGGTAGTCGGTGCCGAGCCTGCGCAGCGCGGCCTCGACGGACCGGATCAGCCGTGCGCGGGAGGTGCCCGCGTCGGACGGCCCGTCGCCGGTCGGCAGCCCGCTCTTCGTGGAGATCAGCACGCGGTCCCGCCGCCCCTTGACCGCCTGCCCGAGCACCTCCTCGGAGGCGCCGTCGGAGTAGACGTCGGCGGTGTCGAACATGGTGACGCCCGCGTCGAGGCAGAGGTCCACCAGGCGCCGGGCCTCGCGTGCGTCGGTGCTGCCCCAGGCCCCGAAGAGCGGCCCGGCACCGCCGAACGTGCCGGCGCCGAAGCTGAGCGCGGACACGGCCTGCCCGGAGGCGCCGAGCTGTCGGTACTCCATGCGTTCCCACCCCTTAATGGTACGAATATCCCGTTAGCGGTGTCCGTTACGCTAGCAGGAGCTCACCGCTAATGGAACGGGAGTCCCGTTATGCCCGCCGTCACTCCCGAGCCCGCCGCCGTCGTCGCCCGGCCCGGTGGCCGGACCGCCCGGATCCGCGCCGCCGTGCTGCAGGCCGCCGGGGACGCACTGGTCGCGGACGGTTTCGACCGGCTCGACCTCGCGGACGTGGCACGGCGCGCCGAGGTCGGCCGGACCACCGTCTACCGCCGCTGGGGCACCCCGGCCGCGATCGTCGCGGACCTGCTCGACGACATGGCCGCCCAGTCCCTCCCGCGCGCCGACACCGGCACGCTCCGCGGCGACCTGCGCGCCAACGCGAGACTGGTCCGGCGCACGCTCACCGACCCCCGCCAGGGCCCGCTGTTCCGCGCCGTGATCGTGGCCGCCACCGCCGACCCGCGCGCCGCCGAGGCGCTGCGCCGCTTCTACGCGATCCGGATCGCCGAATGGGCCCCGTGCGTCACGCAGGCCGTCACCCGCGGCGAGCTGCCCGCCGGCACCGACGCGGACGAGGTGATCCGCGCGGTCTCCGCGCCGCTGTACTACCGCTTCCTGATGAGCGGCGACCCCCTCGACGAGCCCGCCGCCGACCGGGCCGCCGACGCCGCAGCGGCCGCCGCCGAGGCCGGCGTCTACCGGTGATCACCGAGGATCGACGTCCAGAACTGCCTCAGCGCCCGACAGCGGCCACGTCGGAAGCGCGGTAATCCGTGGCGACGCCGGCCACCGCCCCGCGATGATGACCGGCATGGACAACGTCGAGGTCGTCGTCGCGCATGACGAGCGGGCCACCCTCCGCGTCGGCGACGTGTTCCTGAAGATCGACCCGGATCACGCGCGGATCGACGCCGAGGTCGAGATCATGGCGCTGGCACCGGTCCCGACACCGCGGATCCTGTGGCGGAAGCCGCCGGTACTCGCGCTCGCCGCGGTCCCCGGCACCGCACTCGGCCTGCTCGGCGAGCCGTCCACCGCGTCCGCGAAGGCCTGGGCCGCCGCGGGCGCCGCCGTCCGGACGCTGCACGAGGCACCGCTGCCGCCACGGGCCACGAAAAGCAACGACGTCCTCGCGGCCGAACTGGACCGCGAGTGCGAATGGCTCGTCAGCAGCGGCGCGCTCCCCGCCGGCCTCGTCGCGCGCAACCGGGAGATCGCGGTGGCGGCACTCCGGCCGTACCCGCCGGTCTTCATCCACGGCGACCTGCAGATCACCCACGTCTTCGTCGAGGGCGACGCACTGACCGGCATCATCGACTGGTCCGAGGGCGCCCGCGGCGACGCCCTCTTCGACCTGGCCACGCTGACGCTCGGGCACGAGGAACGCCTCGACGACCTCCTCACCGGGTACGGCAGGCCGGTCGACGTCGGCATCATCCGCGCCTGGTGGTCCCTGCGCAGCCTGTCGATCGCCCGCTGGCTCATCACCCACGGCTTCGACCCGGACTCCCCCGGCTGCGAGTTCGACGTGCTGCGCGCCGCGGTCCGCCGAGGCTAGAGAAAGCGTTCGACCAGCCAGTCGGCCTCGTGCTGCTGCTGGAACGCCGCATCGCCGGCCAGCGCGGTCGACATCAGGACCACCGCGCTGCGAGCCCCGTCCGACGACACGCCGGTCACGATGATGAAGCCGGCATCGCCGCCGTCGTGGCCCCACCGCACACCACCGCCGGGCAGCGGCCGGCGCATCAGGCCGAGGCCGTACCGCAGGCCGGGCAGCACCGCCTCGAGATCCGGGCTGACCGGGACCGTGCGCTGCATCTCGGCCAGCCAGCGCGCGGGCAGCAGCTCACCGCCGAGCAACGCGCGGAAGAAACGGGACAGATCGTCGGCGGTGGAGACGATCGAGTCCGGGTCGGTCGGCGCCTGCACGGTCACGTCGGTCATCACGCCGCCGAGATCCTGGAAGGCCCGGGGATGGGGCGACGGCAGATACGGCGACCGGCCGGGGAACGTGGTGCCGCGCAGGTCGAGCGGCCGCAGGATCCGATCCGTGATCTCGCGCCGCAGCGAACGACCGGTGGCCCGCTCGACCGCCTGCGCGGCCAGCAGATAGCCCGCGTTCGAGTAGAGCCAGCCGTCCCCGGGCGCGAAGGCCGGCGGGCGTGCCTGCGCACGGGCGATCCACTCCTCCCGGGTGTGCACGTCGAAGCGGTGCGCCAGATACTCCTCCGGCGTACTCCAATCCGGCATGTCATCCTGCAAGCCGGTGGTGTGCTGCAACAGCTGCCGGATCGTGAACCGCGCGTCCGGTGCGGGACCGTCCAGCGCCAGCCGGCCCTCCGCGGCCAGCTGCAGCACCACCGTGGCGAGAAAGGCCTTGCGCGCGCTGGCGATGCGGAAACGCGCGTCCGGTCGTACCCCATGAAAAGCTTTGAATCTCCGGGGGTACGCCGTGGCGAGCGCACCGGTCACGCCGAGCGCGACGAGCGGCGACAGCGGGCCGGGGGCGGGCATGCCGACGGTGGCGAGCACGGCGGCGCCTTGCAGGAGTTCACGTCGGGACATCGTCATGCCCGGAACGCTAGGACGGTCATCGAGCAAAGCCGATACCGCAGGCGGCAGCACGATCGGTACCCCTGGGGGTAGTGCGCGCCGATCATGCACGCTCCAGACTGGACCGCGTGTGGCGTTATCTGCTCGGTGTCTGCGGCTCCGGCCTGACCGCGCTCCCGGTCGCGTGCCTGCCGTCGCTGGCGGTCCCGTGGGCCGCCCGGCAGCGCGAGCGGGCCGGGCGACTGCTCGGGCTGCCGCCGTCCGAGGGCACGGCGCCGGCCGCGTGGCGTGCCGTGCTGTGGTCCGCGGCCGGGCTGGTGCTCGGCCCGGCGTACACGCTGATCCTCGTGCTCCTGATCGGCAACGCGGTGGCCGGCGGCGTGGCGATCGCGGTCTGGCCGCACGTCGAGACGCGGCTGTTCTTCGAGATCCTGGTGGACGACTGGCCGGCCGCGCTGACCCTCGGTCCGTTGCAGATCGCGGTCTTCTCGGTCGCGGCGCTGCTGGCCGCCCGCCCGCTCGCGCGCGGGCATGCGCGGCTCTGCCGGTGGGCGCTCGGGCCGACCGCGGCGCAGCGGGTCACCCGGGCACGGCTGGACCTGCTCGACGCACACGGCGCGGAGCTGCGGCGGATCGAGCGCGACCTGCACGACGGCGCGCAGGCACGGCTGGTCGCGATCGCGATGCGGCTGGCGATCTCCGAACGCGTGCTGGACGGCGTCGGCGAGGGCGACCTCACGCTGGTCCGGCGGCTGGTCGGCGAGGCACACGAGGCGGCGGAGAGCGCGATGACGGAGCTGCGCACGGTGATCCACGGCGTCTACCCACCGATCCTCGCGGACCACGGCTTGGCGGGCGCGCTGACGGACGCGGCAGCACGCTGCCCACTGGACGTCACACTCGACGTCCCCGGACTCGACGTGACGAGAGGCGGCATGCCCGGACTTACCGCGACGAGCGGTGACACGCCCGGACTCGCCGTGACGAGCGGCGACGCGCCCGGACCGACCGCGACGAGCGGCGGCGAGCCGGGTCCTGGTCCGGATGCGGCAGGTGCCGGCCGGCCGGTGACCGGCCCGGGAAGCGCGCACGCGCCGGGCGTGGTGCATCTGCCGGCCGCGGTCGAGGCGGTCGCCTACTTCGCCGTGGTGGAGGCGCTGACGAACGCGGCCCGGCACGGCAACGCCCGCCACGCCTCCGTCCGGGTCCGGCACGACGGGCGGACGCTCACCACCACCATCAGCGACGACGGTACCGGCGGGGCCGATCCGGCGCGCGGCACCGGGCTGGCCGGGCTCGCGCGCCGGGCGGCCGCGCTGGACGGAACGCTGCGCGTGCACTCGCCCGCGGGCGGGCCGACGATCGTGACCGTGGAGGTGCCGTGCGCGTCGTGATCGCGGAGGACGACGCGCTGCTGCGGGAAGGGCTGGCGCTGCTGCTGCGGCACGCGGGCTGCGTGGTGCCGGCCGCGACCGGGGACGGCGAGGCGTTCCTGGACGCGGTCCGCGCCCACCGGCCGGACGTGACCGTGGTCGACGTGCGGCTGCCGCCGTCGTACCGGGACGAGGGTTTGCGGGCCGCGCTGCGTGCCCGGCAGGAGTTCCCCGGGCTGCCGGTGCTGGTGCTGTCCCAGTACGTCGCGCGGGACTACGCGGCCGAGCTGCTCTCGTCCGGGGGCGCGGTCGGATACCTGCTCAAGGACCGGGTCAGCCGGGTGGAGGAGTTCGTCGCGGCGCTGCGCCGGGTCGCGGCCGGTGGCACCGCACTCGACCCGGACGTGGTGGCGCAACTGCTGGTCCGCGGCCTGCGGGATCCGCTGTCCGGGCTGACGCCGCGGGAGCGGGAGGTGCTGGCGCTGATGGCGGAGGGGCACGACAACCAGGAGATCGCGGTGCGGCTGCGGATCACCGGGAACGCCGTGCACAAGCACATCAGCAACATCTTCGCGAAATTACAGCTCGGCCCGGACGTCGGCGGTCATCGCCGGGTCCGGGCCGTTCTCGCGTATCTGCGGTGACCGGGCCGGCTCAGCCGGACTTCGCGATGTACTGCGGGTGCTCGATCAGGAACGTGCCGAGCGTGCCGTTCTTGGCCGCGTCCAGCATCTCCAGCGACTCCTCGTCGATGGACTCGAACTCCTGGCCGCCGACGTTGACCGAGTGGAAGTTGCCCGCGTTCGTCTTGATCAGCATCAGGTCGTTCGCGGCGACGCCCTTGAGCGTGAAGATGAAGTCCGCGACCGTGATGCCGCCGGTGTCCAGGATGAACGCGTCGCCGGCCGCGTCCATCAGCGCGCTGAGCTTGCCGAGGTCGGTCATCACGCCGGACGAGGTGGCCTGCTTCGCGATCGCCTTCATCAGCTGCTGCTGGTGGCGCTGGCGGCCGTAGTCGCCGTCGCTCAGGCTCTTGCGGATGCGGGCGTAGTCGAGGGCCAGCGTGGCGGACATCTTCCGGCAGCCGAGCTCGTGCACGTACGGCTCGTAGCCGGCGGGGAGGCCCCGCACCGCGTCGTAGGCCTCGTCGTACCACCCCTGGTAGAGGTGGCCCTCCTTGTTGATGCCGAGGTGGATCGAGGTGGCCTTCTCGTCGACGCACAGGTCGACGCCGCCCATCGCGTGGATGATGCTCTCGAACCCGCCGAAGTCGACCAGCGCGGCACCGTTGAATTTGATGCCGGTCAGGTCGTTGAGCGTCTTGGACAGCAGGTCCATGCCCCGGGCGCGCTTCTCCAGCTCGGTGCCGTCGCCCTGGTAGCCGTACGAGAAGGAGGAGTTGATCTTCTCGGTCGAGCCCTGGAAGCCGGTCTTCGGGTACGCCGGGATCTTCACGCGCGAGTCGCGCGGGATCGAGATCAGGTAGGCCTGATCGTGCGACTCCGGGATGTGCAGGATGATGATCGTGTCGGAGAGCACCGACGTGACGGACGAGCCCTTCTCGCGGGCGTCGATGCCGACGAGCAGCAGGTTGACCGCGCCGTCGATGTTGTTGCCGCCGTCACCGCCCGCGTCGCCGTTCAGCAGCGACGTCTGGGTGATCGAGTCGTTCGCCTTCGCGATCAGCGTCTGCGCGGCGACCAGCGTGCCACCACTCGCTACCACCAATACGGCGCCGAAGACGAGAACGATGCGCGCCCACAGCGGATCCTTGCGACGCTTGGACGCCACCCGCCAACCCTCCCGTTGCCTGCCCGTTACCCTGAACGGGCCCGAGGCTAACAACCGTCGGCAACGCATTCAAGGTCGCTTTTCGGTGCGACCCGGTGGCTCTCCGTTCATTTCGCCTGCTCTTTATCGGCCCTTCCCTCGAAATCCGGTGCTCCGCAGGCGGCCTACAAGGCCACAAAACCCGATCAACCCCGCATTGGTACGCACGCCGCGCCCGCCCTCACGGCCTACCGCGCCGGTCCCGCCGCGCCGTTCCGTGCCGAATCCGCCCGCGCCGCATGCGCCCGCGTTGTGCCGTGGCCGCCCGCCCGCCTGCACCATCTCGCCCCGGCCACACCGCCTAGGGCTTCCTAGGAGGCTAGCCTCATCGCGCTCGCCTGCGGCCACCGGCCGGCGCAACGCGCTGACGGCGTGGCGAGTGGCGGCGGACATCGCGCGGGGTTGGGCCGAGCCGCGCGGAACCGGCTCCGATCGGCGGGCCGAAGCGGAGCGATGCTCCTATGTTTGTCCAGGGGTGTTTTCAAGATCTTTTGGTGGCATGAGGAGGTGGTAGA